>NZ_JAALFE010000001.1 GCF_011059185.1 Paragemmobacter kunshanensis
CATGACACGAAATCCATAACCAATGGTGGGTCACTTCTCGATGGAAAACCCGGGTCAGCTCTCAGTGCAAATCAACATCGATGCCCCAAGCTGCCGCAGCGCAAAGTCGAGCGTGTCGATCACGGCCCGCTCATCTATCTTGGCGAGGTTCTCGATCGACATCGCCAGAGCGACCGACACGTCGTTGTAGATCTTGCGGGCCGCTTCGTCGCGATCCATGCCGGAATAGGCTCCGGCGATGATCTTGGCCCGTTCCGGCGAGATGGAGAGCGCTGGATCTGTCATCGCCGCGCACCTGCTCCGGAAAGGGAGAGATCGAGGCGCAGAATCGGCACCAGCGCGCGGCAAGCTGCTGCCTTGGCATAGGCCCACTCGACCGAGGTCTTCGCCGATTGGAACTGCTCCGCCGCGACGATCAGATCGGCGAGTGGCACTTCCCTCCGCACATGAGGAAGATGATGGGCGATGAGACCGAGCATGGTCCGCCGCTCTTCCGGGAACTGCCAGGACACACAGAAGGTCGCGATCGCGGCCACCAGAACACGCTCGTCCTCGCTCAGCACTGTGCGGGCCATCAGATATCCCCCGCATAGAAGAAGACCGGCACATTCGTCTCTCGCAGCGCCCACATGACCTCGGAATAGACGCCCGCGCTTTCACGCCAGCCCTCGATGTCCGGAACGACAATGGCGCCGCAGACGTTCAGGAGAGGAACACACCAGCGCAGCCAGAAGGCCCGGGAAAGGGGATCGAGGGCCAGGCCGTCGATCTGCCGCTCGAATGCCTCGGCGTGAACCATTTCGGCGGACTGCACGATCGGGCTGATCCCGGTGACCTGAACCCGCGCCAGTCGGCCAAGCTCGCGCGCAGCCTGCGCCGAGGCATGCAGCGATGCCTCATATGACCAGCGGCCATCGGCCCCGGTCACGCGGCTCGTGTATGGCGTGGCGAGGTAGATCGGCTTGCCGCCATCGGTGAACCTAGCCACCGTGCTTGGGCCAGCGCCGAACCAGATGCGGCTTTCCCAAGCGAGGCGCCGCGATGGGCCGAAGATCCGCCCCCAGTCGGGGCTGGCGGTGCCAGGCATCACGCGGCCTCCGTCTTCTCTGCCGGGATCAATCCGCGAATGTGCCGCGCCACCGCCTCCAGTTCCGCTGCCGTCCCGGCATCGCAGAACAGGTTGCCGATCACCTTGCGGTCACCTTCCGGCCAACCTTCCTGATAGAGGATCAGCTGCACCGTGCCCTCGAACTCGAGGACGGTCAGCTTGTCGTTGCAGAGCGTGAAGTCGGTGGCGCGGCGCATCATGCGGCCCTCCGCCGCTTTTTCCACCAGCAAGCAGGCATGCCGCCGTCCATGTTCTCCGGCTTCGCCACCGTGGATCCGGCCTCGGCTCGGTCGGTGTCGAAGTTCGCCCGGTAGATCAGGCCGCAGATCGCGGACCGGCTGGCACCCTTGCGCCTGGCAATCTCAGACGCCGTCATGCCATGGCGCTCATGGAGGTCGAGGACTTCAAGGATGTCCTCATCGCTCCAGACATTGTTGCGGACAGCCATCACGCGGCCTCCATCGCATTGGTCATGCGCCAGAGAGTGCTTTTCGCGATGCCCATGCGGCGCGCGATCTCAAGCCCGCTGAGGCCCTTAGCCCGAAGGTCCCGGACCTGATCCATAAGCGCGACATTGCCGACATATCCGCAGGGATGAACCTTTGTGGTCAGGCCAAGCGCAGAGATGTCCCGGTCGATCACCGATCGTGCCACGCACAACTGGTTGGCGATGCGGGGGATCGACATGCCCTGCAGGCGCATTTCCTTCACCGCAGCGCGACGCTCAGAAACCTTGCGGGCCAGTTCCTCGGCCCGGGCCATCTTGCGGGCAGCTTCCGCCTCGTTCCGCGCTCTGCGCCGCTCTTCCGCGGCTTCCTTCTTCGCCCGTATCTTGGCCTCCCGGGCCTCGATCATGCGCCGCGCGCGGTCCTCTTGCGCCTCGCTCCTGGACTTTGCCGAGGATGCGCTCCGGTCCAGCCCAAGAGCCACGACGTCCTGCTTGATGGTGAAATCCATGACGCCGAGCTTGCGGGCGATGGCCCGCATCGACAGACCGTCGCTGAACATGCGCGCCACCTTGACACGCCGCGCTTCGATCCTCGCCCGGATCGCCTTCCCCCGCTCGATCTGACGGTCACGCTGCGAATTGCCAGTTGCCCCGCGTTCTACGCGAACCCACGGAAGGTCATGCCCGGTGACGAAGGCATGCGCGGATCGGACATTGGTTCCCAGGAACACGGCATAGTCCTTGATCGTCCGCGGGGCTTCCTGGCCGAAGGCAAGGGCCGCTGCGCATTTGGCCGCGAGGATCTCCTTGCGCTTCGGCTCGACCTTTGCGACCGGGACGCCGTGATCTCGGCAGTACTTGCCAGCTGACTTCTCGAGGATGCCGAGATAGGCCGCGATCTGTTTCACCGTCGCGCCCTTCGCCGCCATGTCCCGCACCTGATCCAGGCGGGCCTCGGCCGCGATGACCCTCGGAGACTTCGCTGCAGGACTGATCTTCTCTTCACTGGCGACCCTCGCCAGGCGGCGCTGGCGGGCTGCATTGCGCCAGTTAGCAGCCTTGATGGCGCGCATGGCCTCGCCCCGGGACTGCTTCACCACCGGCACCAGCTGGAAACCGTCAAAGACAAAGCCGGGGAAACCCGACACGCCCTGCGGGATGATCTGCACCGCGTCCGGCATGACTTGGACGCCATAGCGTGCCGCAACCTCAGCGGCGATCCTCTCTTTCCGATGTTCGGTAATGGTCTGCATAGTCTTACCTTCGGGGCGGATGGGGCTAGGTGCGCCCGCCCATCGCCCCACAACGGGCGGGCGCTGGATCGCGCAGGGAGGAGGAGAGCGCGACCGATCGAATAAAGGCCCGGCGATGGCAGTCGCCGGGAAGTGGCCCGCGCCGGAAATCAGGCAGTCGGCGCGGACAGGCGTTTCATCCGGCGATCACCCAAGCTGCGAAGGCCATCCCAGCGAAGAAGCTGACGACGGCGATGCTCGACATGGCGATGACGGTTATCGCGGTCATGCTGCACGTCCCGCGCCCGAGGCGCTGATGTCGGCGGGGTCAAATCCGTTTGAGCCGGGCATCACATCACCCCGGCAATGGCCGCCACCAGCGCGGCGGCCAAAATGATCACGTCCCGCAGCTGCGGGCGGGGGAGCGCGCCAAGGTCAGGAGCGCGAGCCGCAAAGTCACGAAGCTGAAAGACAAGGTTGTCGACCATCATGCCGCCCTCCGCTGCCGATCGGGCCGGAAGACCGCATCGTATTCATCTGGGAACGCCTGCGAGGCGTGGGCCACGGCATGGCCCATCGGCCCCACCACGCCATCATGCCAGTTGCAGGCAGTCTGGAGCGTGCAGCCAAACTCGATCGCGGTGTCGGTCCGCGCGCCCGGCCCATAGCCGAACACGTTCTGGACGAAGCGCTGCCAGAGGATCGCAAGATCCGCCTTCATCACCTCGGCATCGGAGCGGCGCCGACGGCGGCCGCCCTGGATGACTCGGAACTCATTCGAGCATCCGGTTTGCGCGGATGCCTGCGAAGGCTGGCCGGAATGGGCCAGATGGAGACGGGGCGATGACATCAGGATGCCTTTGCTTTGCTGTCAGGAATTGGGTGCTCTGCCATCCACTGGCGAAGGCGTTCAGCTTCCTCGGGGAATCTGCCGATCCGAGAGCGAAGCCGGTCAAAGTAACGCGGGTTGCCGAGCGCAAGTTGACAGATCGTCGTGGGTTTCAAGCCAGCGTCACGGGCATAGCGCTCGATGTCTGCGATGATGATGTTCGGGTCCATGCCCCGTTATTTGTCATTTGACTAACGATTGTCAACTGGCAAACGGCAAATTGCTCTTGCGCCCGTGGAACGGGTAGGTTCGCACCATGATCGAGAATGCCATCGCACAGAGAATTCAGACGCTGCTCGACGCCAGCGGCATGAACCTAGCCGAGGCGGCACGAGCGGCTGGAATTCCGTACCACACCATCAACAACCTCTGGAGACGCCCGTCTGCCAAGCTGTCTGCAGACAATGCAGATCGCCTTGCAGGAATCCTGGGCACAACCTCACGCTTCATTCTCTTCGGCGAGGCGCCAGCCCCGGCGGATCGCCGGTCGGCTGTTGTTGCGATGTACGACGAATTTGACGATGAGACTCGGAGGAAGCTGGAGGACTACGCCCTGTTTCTGGCCTCTCGGCGCTTTCAAAGCGGCGGATAATCGCCTCAATATCGTCGTCTGGTAGCTCGATAATCAGTCTGACGAATTCATCACGGTTCATGCATACCCCCAGTGAGGCACCTCACACTTAGCAGAACATAAAGAGAACACCAAGGTAGCGCATCTTGTGCGCCCGGCAGATGACCGCCGCGAGAAGTTCCAGAAGGGCGCTACAAGTTGGGTGGAATCACTTTGAGAACAGACAGGAGATTAGATTGGCAAAGAAGGTTCTTGTTGCAGCTATCGCAGCCACAGTGGGCATTGCTGGAGCGGGTCTTTTCTACTGGAAGGCAACTGGATTGACCGATCAGTCGCTGCTCTTGGCGAAGTGCGAGGAGGTTCTCCTGGACCGACTAAGATCGCCGGCGACCTACAACCGAGTAACCGCCACCGATGTCGAACGCACAGTTGCGCTTCAGAACGACTATCTCTACGCCAACGACAAGAGGCGCGCACTGAACCAGATCGAGAAAAACAGACGCGACGCGGAGTTGAAGCGGCTTCACGACCAGAAGGTCGATCGCTTTCAAGCCACCCCGCATGACAAATTGAGCCTCTACTTCGACTACGATGCAGCCAATGCCTTCGGCACCCCACTCAGAGGTACAGCCAGATGCGAGGCGTTTGTCTTGAGGGGAAGAGCCCTCAGGGATGTTTCGATGCTTGATCCGAGAGTCGACGGGTACACGTCATTTGAATGGGCCCTGGATCAGATCGAGAAGCTCGGCAACTGAATAGCCCGGTCACCTGCAAGGGTGAAGGGCGCTCAATCCGCACGGCCTTCGCATCGCTCTACGGACCCTAGCTAACTAGAAAATCGGCCGATTCTGGCTACAGCAATCGCCGCGTGACAAATTTTCTTTGTCACTTGGCAAATTTTGACCTTGTAATTTGTCATTTGGCAAGTATCTTCCCCTCCATCAGAACCGATGGAGGCCCCCGTGCCGCGTACCCAGCCCCCTCTCCCGTCTCGCGCCCAGCTGATCGGCGCACGTCAGATCGCTGGCAATCCCGGCCAGTTCCTTCACGAGCCGGATTTCGAAGCCCTGATCTCAACAGCCTGGTGGGCCTTGAAGGCCGACCAGATGGAGCGCCTCGCCTCCCGTCGCGCCGCTGAGGTCATCCGCGCCGCCTTCCCGGAGGACGCGGCATGAGATCGCCCCAGTCCCGGATCAACGCCCGCCGCATCGCGATCGAGAACGTCGCCGAAACTGCGCCAGCGATCATCGCGGCCTGCATGACGGCCGTCGCACTCATGGCCTTCGCCGTCCTGCTTGGCGCTGCCGCTGCGGCAGTTCCGCAGATCGGCGCGGTCCTCGATCAGGCCGAGCAGCTGCGCGGCTTCTGACCCCATCCCGAGCGCGGGCGGGTCAGACCTGCGCATTTCCCCAACCCGAAGGAACGACCCCATGAAGAAGCTGCTCCTGACCGCCGCGCTGATGCTCGGCACCACCACCCTCGCCACGGCCGCCGAGCCGGACGCGTCGATCTTCGCCGCCAATGGCTGCGATGTCGCGACCCTCGTGCCGGTCATTTCGGACCTGAACCCCGGCGAGGTTCTCTACTGGACCAACACCGATGGCGGCGGCTGTGCGGCGTCCAGCGCCGGTGGCGGCAAGAACATCCTCGACACCCTGCGCCAGATCGCGGCCATCAACCGCCCGCCTGTGGCGGTTCCCGGCGAGGAAGTCGCGGCGAAGTGACCCCACCCCGTGCCGCGCGGGTAATCGCGGCACCTCCCAAGTTGGCAACTCCCCGGCGGCGGGCAGCATCGCTGCCGGGGTTCTTTACCAAAAGGATTGGACCCATGCTCCGCCACATCGACATTCAGAACTGCGAGCAGGTCACGCCTGCCGACCAGCCTGCACCGATGCTGGACTGGATCCCGATCAGCAAGATCGTCATGGATGACGAATACCAGCGCGAGCTGAAGCCGAACAACTGGGCCGCGATCAAGCGCATTGCGGCTGACTTTCACTGGTCACGGTTCTCACCTGTCCTGCTGGCCCCGATCGAAGGCGGCCTCTACAGCTGCATCGACGGCCAGCACCGGACACATGCCGCCGCGATCTGCGGCTTCGATCGCGTCCCGGCCATGATCACCACCGTGACCAAGGCGGAGCAGGCGCGGGCCTTTGTGCATGTGAACGGATCGCAGATCCGCGTTTCTGGCCATCAGGTCTACCGGGCCGCACTGGCTGCGCGGGAACCTTGGGCCGTTTCCTGCCGGGATGCCGTCGAGGCGGCGGACTGCAGGTTGATGATGAACAATTCCACCCTCGCAAAGGACAAGAAACCCGGCGAGGTGTTCTGCATCGCGCTGATCAGGAAGCTGGTCGAGGCAGGCAAGGCTGGCGCGGTCACGGCCGGACTGCAAGCGCTGCGGGCCTACGAACCCGAAAAGGTCGCGCTGTATGCAGACTATGTCCTGACCCCGTGGTTGACGGCCGTCGCCTCTGATCCGGCCTTCGTGAATGCAGACCTGGTTGCCGTGCTGCGGAAGCGCAATCCCTACCAGGTGATCGAGGCGGCGGAACGCTATGCGGGTGTCGAGCGCCTTCCGACCGCACCGACGAAGCGCCAGTTCTTCGAGCGGCAGATACTGGAGCACGGCTTCACGGTAGCGGCATGAAGGTGCTGATCGGCTGCGCCACCTCCTGCGTTGCCCTCGATGCCTTCCTGCGGCGCGGCCATGACGCGTGGCAGTGCGACCTCTTGCCCGCCGACAAGCCGACGAACCGGCACATCCAAGGCGACGTGTGCGACCATCTGGCTGACGGCTGGGATCTGCTGATCATCTGCAACCCGCCCTGCACCCGCCTGTGCAATTCCGGCGTCCGGTGGCTGCACGAGCGGAACCTGTGGGGCGAATTGGACGAAGCAGTCGCGCTGTTCGCCGCTTGCTGGAACGCGCCGGTTGACCGCGTGGCGCTGGAAAACCCGGTCATGCACAGGCACGCGCGGGAACGGATGCCCGCCGATCTGCCGAAGCCGCAGATCGTGCAGCCGTGGTGGTTCGGTGATCCGGCATTCAAGGCAACCGGCCTCTACACGCGTGGCCTGCCTGCGCTGGAGCCGACGCAGCGGCTGACCCCGCCGAAACCCGGCACCGATGCCCACAAGGCTTGGTCGATGATCCATCGCGCCAGCCCCGGCCCGGATCGCTGGAAGGTCCGCAGCAAGACCTTTGTCGGGATGGCAGAGGCATGGGCGGATCAGTGGGGCGGCTACGCGCTGGAGGTGGCGGCATGACCAAGGTTTACGCGATCGGAGAGGAAATGCAGATGATTGTCGATTCCCCCGAGATCCTCGCAACCTACGACCAGCACGCCCGCGCGGCGCGCAAGGCCACCCCGGGCGGCGTCCTGCTGCGCCCCGATCTGCTTGGCGTCTGGAAGCGGGTCGCCGCGATCCATGACACGACCGTGGAGCATGTCCGCGAGCTGGTGGAGGGGCGGCATGGGTGAGCGCCTCCCATACGGCGAACTCAAGGCCGCTGTCCTTCGCCTCGCAGATGGAAACAGAACCGTCGCCGAGATCGCGCGCGAGATCGGCACATCGAAGGCCAGCGTGAATGGCTGCATTCAGCGCCACGGGCTGCAGGACCTGGTTCTGAAGGCGGGCAGGGCCGAGATATCGCGCCAGATCGAGAACACGCTGTCCCGCGCGATTGATGCCATGTCCCGGGTTGATCCGGACGGTGTCAGCACGGCCGAATGGGATGCCATCATCCGCGAGGGGACAGCGCTTCTGCAAAAGGCAGCCGCCAGATGACCTACACTGCCGCCCTGCACCGCATCCGCCGCGCCGCCGCTGACCGCTGGGAGCAGCTTCCATCCGGCTGGTGGGTGACCCCCTGTGCCATTCTGGGCGCATGCGGCTGGGCATTGCTGCTGTGGGCGGTGACGTGATGCCTGACCACACCCTGCACGGCAACAACGAACCCTGCCCGGCCTGCGAGCTGCGGCGCGAGATGATCGACACCACCGCAATCATCCGGCCCGTCATCCAGTGCCAGGTCTGCCGGGGAACGGGCCTGCTGCCGTTGTCGACGGCCGAGATCGTCCGCCGCACCTGCGAAGAGGCGCGGCGGATCTACTGGCCCCAGTTCGAGGCGCGCATCGCCGCGCAGAATGGAGAGAGAGCATGACCAGCCTGATCGACACATCCATCGTCACCCACGAGATCGAGGTGAGCGAGAACGAGCTGCGCGACCGACTGGCTCGCGAGGTCTGCACCTCCCTCGGCTGCTATGGCGACGACAACAAGTTGCGGCCCGGCATCGAGGTGAAGGTGCTGCGTGGGGAGGGCCGAACCGGGGGGTATCGGGTGCGGGTGCGCCGCGACATGAAACAGGACACCACGCCTAGGTTGGAGGGGCCGAAGTGACCAGGCATGAGATCATCAACCATCCTCCCAAGCGACGAGCCAGCCCGTTCAGGCAGGCGGACGTGACCCGCGCTATCAAGGCGGCGAAAGCGGCCGGCATGACAGTGACCCGTTGCGAGATCTCGGCAGACGGTTCTATCGTCCTGACCGATGCGCCAGCCGCGCCGTCGCCAGAGGATGCATTCGCCACATGGAAAGCCAAGCGTGAAGGTCGTGTTGAAGGGCGTTCATAAGGTCAAGCGCCGCCTCGCCTCGGGCGAGACCAAGACGCATCATTACGCGTGGAGGGGCGGGCCGCGGATCGAGGCCGAGCCAGACACGCCGGAGTTCATCGCGGAGTTCCAGAGGCTGACCGCCGATCGCGACAGGCCGACCCACCACGATGGAACGTTCCAGTTCATCATCAACGCCTATCAGCGAAGCCCGGCCTTCAAGGATCTGGCCGAAGCCACGCGCAGCGGCTACGTCCGGCGGATCCGCAAGGTGGAGAAGGAGTTCGGCGACCTGCCCATCAAGGTTCTGGACGACCCGCGCATCCGCGGCGAGGCTCTGGACTGGCGCGATCGCATCGCCGTAACCGCTGGCACCCGGGAGGCCGACTATTGCCTGACGGTGATGGCCAGAATCGTTTCATGGGCGCATGACCGCAGGACCATCCGCGAGAACCATCTCGCCAGGCCGGGCAGGCTACACAAGGGCAGCCGCGTGGACATCATCTGGTCCGACACCGAGGTCGAGGCATTCCTGGCTGTGGCAGAGCCCCATGTGGCTCTGCCGTTCCTGATCGCTCTCAGCACTGCGCAGCGCGAGACCGACATTCTCCGGCTGACCTGGAAAGCATATGACGGTGAGGTGATCCGCCTGCGGCAATCGAAGGGCGGGAAATGGCTGACCGTGCCCCTCACCGTCGATCTGCGCGCCGTCCTGGACGCGGCAAAGGCAAAGCGAACCGGCCCGGTGATCTGCGTGAACAGCCGGGGCAAGCCCTGGACGCTGGACGGCTACAAGACAAGCTTCGGGAAGGCCAAGGCAGCAGCGAAGATCGAGAACCGAACGTTCCACGACACGCGCGGCACGGCCGTCGTCAACTTGGCCCTATCCGGTTGCACCGTGCCGGAGATCTGCAGCATCACCGGCCACAGTCCGACCGACGCTAACTCCATCCTGTCGAAGCATTACCTCGGCCCCGATCGGAGGTTGGCGGAATCGGCGATCGGGAAGCTGGAAACCTGGCAAAAGGGAAAAGCAGAGGCATAGTGAAAAAACTCACTTTGCTTCAACAACTTGTTCAGCTTTTTTCAACGCCTCTTCCGCCTCATCCATTGCTGTCACTCCAAGACCAGCAAGGGTGTAGTTAAGTTGTCGTACAGTTATTATGCGAATCGATGCGCCTGCCCCGATTACAATTATCGGCCAAAGGAAGGATAGTAGCGCCAAGAAGAAGGGTGCAGGGGTGTGCTGCACTAGTACGGCTGTAACCATAGCTGAAGGCATAATGTCGATCATCACGCCGAGGATGATCAGTTGACAGCAGGTCGCCGTAAGAAGGATCGACAAAACCTTTGCCAGCCTGAACTTAAACAGAACATTGAAAAGGACTGCGCACAACTTGTTGGAGAAAGGAGTCCACAAAGATCCAGAGCGGCTGTTGTGAAACTGCACGCGCTCCAAGTTCTTAACTTTTGCGATCTGAACCGCGTCTTTAAACCACGGCGTATTCTCTACATGCCTTTTGGTCGAGTCAGGCAAGGCATCTATTTTTGTCCCAACCGCCTCGCTGATCTGTGAAAGAAAATGAAAGATTGGCAGATTGAGATACGCCAAATTGAAAGCCAATGCCATTCCTAGCATTGGCTCCAGGTTCGGAATAATCTCAGCATTCAGCAACTTCTTCAGTTAACCTTTGCTCTAAGCAATACTGGCGTCGAGGTTTTCCACACCTTATCAAAAAGTGTCATCAATCGCTCGTTCAGATCGTTCTGCCCAAACGACACAACCGCTGTTGCGCCACTCTCGTCCTTTTCAAGCCTGAAGCCTTTTTGATCCATCAGGCTGAAGTTGATGGCAATACCATTTCTGAACGCTTCAGGAACTTGCTTGATCTGGATGTCGCCCTCATCGGCGAGCCGCTCAAACACCTCTGCTTCTTTCTCAGGGCTCACCTGATCGACGAGAATGCGCAGCTTCTTGCCACCGCGAAGAAAGTCCGCTGCCGCGAGAACTGTCGCACTGTCTGCATAGATCCGAGGATCAAGGTACCGCGTCATGATTCTGACACTATCTTGCCCGCGCGACAGCATGCGCTCAAGCACAACGGCGGCATGGGAGGTAGATCCATTGAGCGCGATAGAGCCATCCGCAACGCTGATCATTCTGTCGATCTTCGCGCTATAAGCATCTATTTTCATTGACTTTCCTCACGACAAGAAACTGCCAAGCCTCATGGCAACTACTGAGGTGAGCAGACGGCGAGCCCCCACAAGCCGTGCTTCCTCGTTTTTCGCACACGAATGGTGCCAGCACAATGCAGCAAAATTGCAGCACTGGCGCGGCTTCATCATGTGCCTCTTCCCCTTAGAGCGTCATCTACATGCCGAGCGTGGACAATCTATCCGAAGGTCGGCCAGCCAATCCTAAGTAGGTGCTCCGCCCAGCACAGATACACGTTTTGCATCTGTTTATGTGTGACGTAGAGCACAGGCGGCAACCGTTCGACATTCTCACCACGGTCAAAGTTTTCGTTACCCTTCTTCGCATCAGAACGACGCGAAGGCTCCTTTGGCCCGAGGATTACTGGTTGGGGAAAAGCACAGAGGCAGAACGCGAACTGTAAACGGACCTGTAAACGGTTCCGACGGAGCCGCCTCAGATTCTGCATAAGTGCTTGATTCGAAATGGTGGCGAGGGGGGGACTCGAACCCCCGACCCTGCGATTATGAGTCGCATGCTCTAACCAACTGAGCTACCTAGCCACTGGCGGGCTAGCTACAGTGCAGCACAGGTGGCGTCAAGCCACGATCGCCACGCTTTTCTTCAGGAATGCGCGACGCGCGGTCGCCCCGATGCGGTGGCCGTCAGAACCGCCTCGATGAACATCTGCCGCCCCTCCACCTCGGCGGCGCGGATGTCGCGGGTGACGGTCACGCGCTGATCCTCGGCCCCGGCCAGGCGGGCGCGGCTGCGCGCCTCTTCGACCAGCGCCGCCTCCAGCGCGGCAAGGGCCGCGTCCTGATCGGCGAAATGCTGAACGCCCTCGCCCAGATGCACGACAAAGCGCCCCTCGGCGGGCGAGGTGACGGTGCCCGTCGCCCGCTGGCTGACCTGCCCCACCACCGCGCCGATGGCATTGGCCACGCCCGCATGGGCGGGCAGCACCATCCGCGCGCCCAGCCTTTCGCCCACAGCGCCGTAATAGGACGGGGCCGATGCCCCCAGCCCGATCACCGGCACGCCCAGCCGGGCCGTGATCTCCACGATCCCGCGATGCGGCCTCAGGCCCGCCGCCACCAGGGGATGCCGCGCCAGCGCCTCGGGCGCCTCGCCGGCAAAGGCGCCGTCCTCGGCAAAGGCGGCCTCCAGCAGGCAATCCACCGTCTGCTGCGTCAGCTGATCCACGATCCCCTGCGCCAGCACCGGCGCATCGGGGGCAAAGCGTTCGCCCCGGCCCGTCCGCCGCCGCGCCAGCAGGCGCACGGCCTTTTCCGCCGCCGCCCCATCCCAGGCGGCAAGGCGGCCCAGCACATGGCTCGCATCCGAGGGCGTCACCCCGGAAATCATCACCAGGCCCCGCGCCACCAGCCGCTCCAGCGCGGCCACCTCAAGGCGCGAGGTCAGCGCCTGCCCCACCGGCATGGGCTGCACCAGCCGCTCCAGCACCGCCCGGTCGCGCGGGCCAAGCCCGCCGGCATTGCCCCCCATCGGAATGGCGAAGCGCCCGTCGAATTCGCCCACCGCATCGGCCGAAAGCCAGCGGTCCAGCGCCGCATGGACCATCGCCCCATGCTCCACCGCCAGAAGCGAGACCGGGACAAGCCGACGCGGCCCCAGCCGCAGCCCGCCCTCCAGCCCTTCGGTGATCAGATGCACCTCGCTGTCGCCGCCAAGGCCGCTGGTCCGCATCGCCACGGCCTCGACCATGGTGCGAAAGCCGCCCACCCGCGCGCCCTGCGGGTCGATCTCGGGCAGGCCGTCGCGCAGCAGGGCCACATCGGTGGTGGTGCCGCCGATGTCAGAGACCAGCGCATCCTTCTCGCCCGTCAGCCAGCGCGCCCCCACGATGCTGGCGGCGGGGCCGGACAGGATCGTCTCGATCGGCCGCTCGCGCACCATGGCGGCAGAGATCAGCGCGCCGTCGCCGCGCACCACCATCAGGGGGGCATGGATGCCCACGGCATCCAGATGCCGCTCGCAGGCGGCGACCAGCCGGTCGATCATGCCGATCAGCCGGGCATTCAGCACCGCCGTCAGCGCCCGCTTCGGCCCGTTCAGATTGGCCGAAAGTTCATGCGAACAGGTGACGGGCCGCCCCGTCACCCGCCGGATCACCTCCCGCGCGGCCACCTCATGGGCGGGGTTGCGGGTGGCAAAGCTTGCCGCCACGGCAAAGCCCATCACCTGATCGGCCAACGCCGCCACCTCGGCCTCCAGCCGCGCCAGATCCAGCGGCGCGATCTCGCCCCCGGCATGGCTGTGGCCGCCCGCCAGCCGGATCACCGGGTCGCCCTTCAGCGCCTCGACCAGGCCGCCCCGCTCCAGATCGGCATCGGCAAAGCCGATGAAGACCAGCGCCACGCGCCCGCCCTGCCCCTCGACCAGCGCATTGGTGGCCAGCGTGGTGGACAGCGAGACCAGCGCCACCTCGGACGGGGCAACGCCCGCCTCGGCCAGCGCCGCATCCACGGCGCGGCCCACGCCCAGCGCCAGATCGCCCCGCGTCGTCAGCGACTTGGCCGATCCGATCACCCTGGTCGCGGCCTCGTCCACGATCACCGCATCGGTGTAGGTGCCGCCTGTATCCACGCCCAGAAAATACGCCATCGTTCCGCCTGCCGGTTTCTTCCGTCCGGCACCTAATGCGAAGCGCGGCCAAGTTCACCCCCGAAGGCGACCCTTTCCTGTCGCCAAAGCGGTTTCTGACACAGAAACCGCGCCGGAATTTGACGCAAATTCCGGCCCCCATCCGTCATGCCCCGTCTACAAGGCGATTTCTGCGTGCAGAAATCGTCGCGAAATCTGCGTCAGATTTCGCCCCCCTCACACCACCCGCAGAAAGGCCGGCCCCTCTTCCACCACGCCCACAACCGCCGCAGCCTCGCCCGCCGCCGCCAGTGCCGCGATCACCGCCTCGGCCTGATCGCCCGGCACCGCCGCCAGCAAGGGCCCCGCCGTCTGCGGATCGAACAAGAGCGCCCCCCGCGCGCCCGTTCCCCCCGCCATCCGCCCCGCCACCGCCGCCCGGTTCGCAGGCGCGAGCGAGCTTTCCACCCCCTGCCCCGCCAGCGCCTCGGCCCCCGGCAGCAGGGGCACGGCCTCCATCTGCAACGACGCCCCGCAACCCGATGCCTCCAGCATCTCCAACAGATGCCCCGCCAGCCCGAACCCCGTCACATCCGTCATCGCATGGGCCACCGGGGCCAGCACCGCCGCCGCCCGGTCCTGCATCCGCCCCATCTGCGCCAGCGCCCCCGCCACCGCCTCGCCCAAAATCCCCCCCGGTAGCCGCTCCAAAGCCATCTCGGCGGCCATGATCACCCCCGATCCCAGCGCCTTGGTCAGGATCAGCGCGTCCCCCGGACGCGCGCCCCCTTTCGTCACCGGCAGAACCGCAAGCCCCGTCACGGTGAAGCCGATGGTCAACTCCGCCCCCACGGTCGTATGGCCGCCCACCACATCCGCCCCCACGGCGCGGAACACCTCGCCCGCCGAAGCCATCACCTCGGCCAGCATGTCGGCCTGCAGCGCCGCCGACAGGCGCGGCAGCGTCACCTGCGCCAGCGCCACCTGTGGCGCGGCCCCCATCGCCCAGACATCACCCAGCGCATGAATCGCCGCGATCCGCGTCATCAGCGCCGCATCCGCCGTGAAGGCGCGCAGGTGATCGGTGGTGATCACCTGCACCCCCCCGCCATGGCGCAGCACCGCCGCATCATCGCCCGCGCCGGCCAGCACATCCCCGCGCAGGGGGCGCGGCATGGCGCGTAGCGCGTCGCCCAGCGCCCCTGCCCCCACCTTCGCCCCGCAGCCGCCGCAAATGGGCTTCGCCCCCATCGCCTCGGCCAGCCCCCGCACCGCAGGCTCGGGCAGGGCCCGCGCCATCGCGGGGTAGGCGTCGAATTTCGCCATGAATTCCCGGTCGATCCGATCCTTCAACCGCCAGAGCCACGCCCCCCCCGACCGCAGGCCGAACTTGTCGGCCACTGCCGCCTGCCCGCCCAGCGAGACAAGCTTCAGGTAATCCCGCTGCGGCCGATAGGTCTGCAAGGGCCGCCCCGTCGCCAGGGCCCGCAGATTGTGCAGCAGCACCGGCGCCTCGCGCACGGCGAATACCCCGGCCTTCGGGCGCGGCGCATGGGTCAGATGCGCGCAATCCCCGGCGGCAAGGATCTCCGGGTCAGAGCTTTGCAGATGCGCGTCCACCGCGATGAACCCGTCCTGCAGGGAAAGCCCCGTCTCCGCCAGCCAGCCCTGTGCCCGCGCCCCCGCCACAGCCAGCGTGAAATCCGACGCCAGCCGCGTGCCATCCGTCAGCAGCACATGATCCGCCCCGATCGCCGCCGCCGTGACCCCGGTCTTCAGCGCGATCCCCTCTGCCGCCATCCGCTGCATCAGCCGCGCCCGCGCCCGCGCGCCGATATGGGGCAGCGCCGCATCCCCCCGTTCCAGCAGCGTGATGCGCGGCACCCGCCCCGCCGCCCGCAACCGATGGCTGGAGGCCAGGGCCAGTTCCACCCCGCCGACCCCCGCCCCGATCAGCACGAGCGCGGGCGCCGCTGGCGCCTCTGCCACGAACCGCTCCCACCGCCGCGCGTAATCGCCCAGGGGCTTGGCCGCCACGGCATGTTCGGCAAATCCCGGCACCTCCGGCAGGTCCGACCCGATGCCGATATCCACCGAGGCGATGTCGTAGCGCAGCGTCCGCCCGCCCGCGAGACGGATGCGCTTCGCCGCGCGGTCGATCCCCACCGCCCGGTCAAGGATCACCCGCGCCCCGGCAAAGCGCGCCAGGCGGACAAGGTCGATCATGATCTCCTCCGCGCGGTAATGCCCCGCGATCAGCCCCGGCAGCATGCCGGTATAGGGCGCGGCGGGGTTCGGGTTCACCACCGTCAGCCGCACCCCCGGCAGGGGATCCATCCCCCACATCCGCAGGACAAGCGCATGGGCATGGCCGCCGCCCACCAGCACGATATCCTGAACAAGGGGAAGGGGGTCCTGCATCATCGCCGATCCATTGCTGTCCGCCCGGCAGCCTAGCCCCTGCCCCGGGCAAAGGCGAGGGGCCGCCCCCGCGCCCGATTGCCCCGGCCCTGCCCAGGCCCTAGACTGGCGCCATGCCACACCGCCAGAGGATCGGAGTCACCACAACCCAGCGCCTGAACCTTTCGGTGGCGCTGCAGGCCTCCATCCGCATCCTGCGGGCCGATGCGGCGGGCCTGACGCGCTATCTGGAAGAGCAGGCCGCCGAAAACCCCGCCCTGATGCTGGGTCCGCCCCCGGCCAGCGACTGGCTGCCGCGCTGGGATGCGATGTTCCAGGGCCGCGAACCGCCGCCCGACCATGCCGAAAGCGCGGCCCCCAGCCTGATCGCCCATGTCACCGACTGGCTGTCGCGCCAGGGGTTCACCGCCGCCGAAACCCGCATCGCGCTGGCGCTGGCGGAGAACCTGGAACCCTCGGGCTGGTTGGGCGCGCCGCTGGCGCGCATCGCCGCCGAGACCCGCCGCCCGCAAGCCGAGGTGGTGGCCGTGCTGACCCGGCTGCAGCGCATCGAACCGGCGGGCCTCTTCGCCCGCTCACTGGCCGAATGCCTGCGCCTGCAGGCGCTGGCAGAGGGCGCGCCCGACCCGGTGCTTCTGGGCGTGATCGACAATCTCGATCTGGTGGCCACCGGCGACATCGCCCGCCTTGCGCGCAAGCTGGGCGTCACCGATCCCGCCGTGGCGCAGGCAATCCGCAGCATCCGCGCCATGAACCCCAAGCCCGGCACCAGCTTCGACATGCTGGCAGCCCCCATCCGCGAACCCGATCTCATCGCCCGCAAGGGCGATATGGGCTGGAGCGTGGCGCTCAACCGCTCCTCCCTGCCCAGCGTCGAGGTCGCCCCCGGCCGGGGCAAGGGCCAGGGCCCCGCCCGGGCCGTGCTGCGCCTGGTCGAGGCGCGGAACGCAACGCTTCTGCGCGTGGGGCAAGAGATCCTGCGCCGCCAGCAGGCCGCGCTTGAGGAAGGGGCGGCCCGCCTATTGCCCATGACGATGGCCGATATCGCCGCCGCGCTCGGCCTGCATGAAAGCACGATCAGCCGGGTCGTCGCAGGCACCAGCGTGGACACGCCGCGCGGGACGCTCTGGCTCAGGGCGCTGTTCTCGGCCCGGATGGGCGATGACAGCGCGCCGGGGCTTTCGGCAGCCGCGCTGCGCGCCCGGCTGGCCGAACTCATCGCGCGCGAGGATCGCGCGCATCCCCGCTCGGACGAGGCGCTGGCCCGGCTTCTGTCAACCGAAGGCGCGGTCGTCGCCCGGCGCACCATCGCAAAATACCGCGAGATGCAGGGCATCCCGCCCGCCCATCGCCGCCGCCTGCGCGGCTGAGCGGGGAAAGGGCGGGGGGACAGCCGTCCCCCCGCACCCCCCTTGTCCCTGATCCTGCCTCCGGCGCACGGGGAATGGAGGCCCGCAACGCCAGCCTGCAGCGTGACGGCAGGATCCGGGCACCAGGGGGGTGCGGGGGGGCCGTTGCCCCCCCGCCCGGCCCCTACATCCCGTGCAGCACCCCGGCGATCCGGTCCGCCAGACCGCCGGGATTCTCCAGCCCCTCCACCGCCACCTCGACACAGGGCACATCCATCCGCGCGCGGTGCTTGCCATAGCGCGGGTCGTAATGCCGCTCCATCAACCCCTCGGCCAGTTCGGCAAAGCGCCCCGCCGCCGCCCAGGCCCGCCAGGCGGCAATCACCTCGCGCGGATGCGCCGGGGCCAGCGCCGCCAGCACCGCGTCAAGCCGCCCCGGATCCGCCACCAGATCGGCATAGGCGCGCAGCAGATAGGCCGCCCGCGCCGCCCGCGGCGCCTCGATCGCCACGCGGGGCGCGGCCACCATCGCCCGCCACAGCCGTGGCGGCAGGCGACACTCGCCCACCTTGGCGCTTTCGGCCTCCACCACCACGGGCCGTGCCGGATCCAGCCGCGCCAGCGCCAGCGCAAGCCGCCCCTCAAACGCCTTCTGCGACGGCTGCTCCCCCATATGCCCGAACAGCGATCCGCGATGGTTTGCCAGCCCCTCCAGATCCACCACCTGCACCCCCCGTGCAGGCAAGAGGTTCAGCACCTCGGTCTTGGCCGACCCCGTATTCCCGTCCAGCACCACCAACCGATGCGGAAACGGATCGTTGTAGAGCGCATCCACCACCAGCCGCCGCCAGCTTTTATATCCGCCCTGCAGCACCTCCACCCGCCAGCCGATCTGGGCCAGGATCGTCGCGAAGCTCCCCGATCGCTGCCCGCCCCTCCAGCAATAGACCAATGGCCGCCACCCGCCCGGCCTGTCCGCAAGCGGCCCCTGCAGATGCGCCGCGGCATTCTTCGCCACCAGCGCCGCGCCGATCTTGCGCGCCGAAAACGGGCTCACCTGCTTGTAGATCGTGCCCACCCGCGCGCGTTCGTCATCATCCAGCACCGGCAGCGAGATCGCGCCGGGAACATGATCCTCGGCCCATTCCGACGGGGATCTGACATCAATGATATCGTCGAAATCCAGCGCCAGCACATCCGCCAGCGATTTCAGCACCACCGCCATCAGAACCCCGCCTCGCACCGCGCGACCAGCGCCGCCAGCATCGCCTCGCACCGCGCCATCTGCTCGACCGACACGAACTCGTCGGGCTTATGCCCCTGCGCCATAGACCCAGGCCCGCAGATCACCGTCGGCACCCCCAGCCGCGCGTCGAAGAGGCCCCCTTCCGTGCCAAAGGCCACCTTGATCGTCCCGTTCGCCCCCGTCAGAGCCTTGACGAAGTTCACCACCCCCGCATCCGATGGCGTCCCAAGCCCCGGATAATCCCACAACCGCTCGATCCGTATTTCCGCCTCCGGGAACTCCGCCCTGAGCGGCGCGACCAAGGCCGCGCAGCCCGCGCGGACCTCCTCGATCAGCCCCGCCACATCCTCGCCGGCCAGCGACCGTATCTCCCAATCCGCCACCGCCTGATTGGGAACGATGTTCACCTGCACCCCGCCCGACATCTTGCCGACATGCAGCGTCGTATAAGGCACGTCATAATCGCCATCCCGCATCCCCTCCGCCGCCACCCGCGCCTGCACCCCGCGCAGCACGCCCACGAAATCCGCCGCCAGATGCAGCGCATTCAAGGCCAGCGGCGCCAGCGCCGAATGCCCCTCGCGCCCCACACAGGTCGCGCGCAGCGCCACCTTCCCCTTATGACCCGTCGCCACCGCCATCCCCGTGGGCTCCCCCACGATGCACATGCGGGGCCGCACCGGCGCCCCCTCCAGCATCGTGATCAGCGACCGCACCCCCATGCAGCCGATCTCCTCGTCATAGGACAGCGCCAGATGCAGCGGCACCCGCAACTCCCGCCGCGCCGCCGCCAGAACGGCGGCAATCGCGCAGGCGACAAAGCCCTTCATGTCCGCCGTGCCGCGCCCGTAATACCGCCCCTGATCCTCGGTCAGCGCGAAGGGCGGATAGGTCCAGGCCTGCCCCTCCACCGGCACCACGTCGGTATGCCCCGACAGCATCACCCCGCCCAGATCGGCAGGCCCGACCGTCGCATAAAGGTTGCACTTCCCGCCCGAAGCGTCCGGGATCAGCACCGCCTCCACCCCCGCCTGCGCCAGCAGCCCCGCCACCCAGTCCATCAGCGCCCGGTTGGGCCGATGGCTGACGGTGTCAAAGGCAATCAGCCGCTCCAGTATCGCGCGCGCATCCATTCCGGGGCCCTCCAGTCACGCGACCACCTAACCGCAAAGGACCGTGAAGCGGAACCCCCGCCCCTTCCCCATCCCCGCCGCAGGGTGCAAAGGTCGCATCCAGACAGACGAAAGCGATTCCCATGCGCCCCTTCCTCGCCCTCCTTATCCTCGCCACGCCCGCCGTCGCGCAGGAAACCACCACCCCACCCAGCCCCCGCGACGGCGGCGCAGTCGCGCAACTCCTCCACGCGCATACGCTCTTCGACCTTGCCCTCGCGCGCAAGGACCCGCTCGCCACACTCTCCGCCGCCCGCCTCGCCGCAGGCATCACGGCCACCGACGACGACCGCGCCCCCACGCCCCCCGGCGAACCCGTCCCCGCCACCTATCCCACGGCGGAGGTGATGTTCACCGCCGCCAAGGCCCTGGCCAAGGAAGACGACCTCGTCACCGACCTCACCGCCCGCACCCTGACAGAATCCGCCAACGCCCCCACCCTGACCGTCATCCGCTCCACCCGCGGCATCGCAGGGGGCGAGGCGCAGGTCTGGCAACTCCCCTTCTTCGCAGCAAGCCCCGCAGAGATCGGCCTCCTCGGCGACGGCAAGGCCAATCTCGACCTCTCCGTGACGCTCGCCGAAGATATCCCGATCTGCCTCGACACCGCCCCCGCCGACCGCGCCCTTTGCAGCTTCGTCCCCGAAGAAAACGCCACCTTCACCATAACCGTCACGAACCTCGGCGAAACCACGGCGACCTACAGCCTGCTTACCAACTAACCCATTGATCCAAAACATTTGCTGCGCAGCGAAAACCGCAGCATTTCCGCGCCCATGCTGCGCAGCGAAGAAGCAGAAAAACCGCCCCTTCATCTTGGCCCAAATACCCAAATCCTTCCGCCCGGACCAGGAGCGCCCTCCGCAACGGAGCGCCTCGCACAAGACCAGCAGCACCCCTGCTTCGTCTCGGCCCAAATACCCAAGCCCGCCTGCCACCCCGAACCCACGCCCGATCACCACCCCCCCAAAACGAAAACGCCGCGCAGAAAGCGCGGCGCGAAGGGCGGGGTTCACCCCGCCTTGAAGGGGGTCACCCCGCCATGATCCGAAAGCTTACATCACTTCCGACATCTTCACGACACGCCCCTCGGCCACCGACTTCACCGCCGCATCCGCCAGGGCCAGCGCGATCAGCCCATCCTCACCCGTCGGCTCTGCCTTGCCCGTGCCGTTCAGCGCAGCGATGAAGGTCGCGATCTCCGCCGCATAGGCCTCGGTGTAGCGCGTCATGAAGAAGTCGTGCAGCGGCGGCCGCGTATAGCCCGCCCCCGTCGCCACCTCGATGGACACCGGGCGCTGGTTCTCTGCCGACACGGCGCCCTTCGACCCATGCACCTCGATCCGCTGGTCATAGCCATAGGTCGCGCGGCGCGAGTTGGAAATCATCGCCTGCCGCCCCGATGCGGTCTTCAGCAGCACCTGCACAGAGTCGAAATCCCCCGCCGTGCCGATGGCCGGATCGACCAGAACCGCCGCGGTGGCGACGACTTCCGAAATCTCCTCGCCCAGCAGGAACCGCGCCATGTCGAAATCATGGATCGTCATGTCGCGGAAGATGCCGCCCGACCGCTTGATATACTCGACCGGCGGCGCGCCGGGGTCGCGGCTGGTGATCACCACCATCTCCACCTCGCCCACGGTGCCCTTGTCGATCTCGGCCCGCACGGCGCGGAAATGTGGGTCGAAGCGGCGGTTGAAACCCACCATCAGCGTCCCCTTATGCGCGCGGACCACCTCAAGGCATTGCTTCACGCGCGCGAGGCTCAGGTCGATGGGCTTTTCGCAGAACACGGCCTTGCCCGCCTTCACGAAGCGCTCGATCAGGTCGGCATGAGTATCCGTCGGCGTGCAGATCACCACCGCGTCGATATCCTTGGCCGCCTCGATCGCCTCGATCGTCCGCACATCGCAGCCGTACTGATCCGCAATCGCCTGCGCCGCCGGGGCCATGGCATCCGCCACCGCCACCAGCTTCGCATTCGCGTCGCCCGTCACCGCCTTCGCATGGACCTTGCCGATGCGCCCTGCACCCAGAAGCCCGAACCTGACTGCCATTTCACCACTCCTCTGCCCGCCCGGGGCGTTGTCATCCGGCCGCGGGGATCACTCCCCATAGGCCCCATTCACGTTCTGATCGAAATCCACCATCGCGCCCGTCATCACACCCGACTCCGGCGACAGCAGATAGGACACCAGCCCCGCCACATGGCCCGGCTTCACCAGCATGCCGAACGGCTGCTTCGCCTCCGCCGCCTCCAGCCAGCCATCCCCCGCCCCATGGAACTGCCGCTGGATCGCATCCTCGCCCGGCGTGTCCATCCAGCCCACATTCACCCCGTTCACCCGGATGCGATGGGCGCGCAGCGCATTGGCGCTGTTCTTGGTGATATTGGCCAGCGCCGCCTTGCTGGCCGCATAACCGGCAAGGAAGGACTGCCCGCAATGGCTGCTCATCGTCACGATGTTGACGCAAGACGCCGGATGCCCCGCCGCCACCGCCGCCTGCGCGAAACGTTGCAGCGCAAAGAACGGACCCTTGGCGTTGGTATCCATCAATTCGTCCCACCCTTCCGGCGTGGTATCAAGGATCGACCCCCGCGCCGTGGATGCCGCCGCATTGACCAAGGCGTTGACGGGACCGAAGCGCATCAGCGCCCGCTCCACCAGTTCCGCCGCCTCGCCCGCATCCGACATGTCCGCAGGCAGGAAGCGCACATCCGCGCCGGATGCGCGCAGCCCCTCCGCCGCCGCCTCGCCCTTCAGGACATTCCGCCCCGAAATCACCAGCTTGCGGCATCCTTCGGCCACCAGCCGCTCGGCAATCGCAAGGCCAAGCCCCTGCCCGCCCCCCGTGATGACGGCAACCGTCCGCGCATGATCCGGCATGATTCCCCCCGCATGGAACGGCAAGCCCCGCAAACGGAACTTCTATTCCATTTCTCTGCATCTTCAACCCGAATGTTCCAGTCTGACGAAAATCGTCAACCGATCCCGCCACCCACGCAGAGCAGCAATTCTCTACGATAATCGCAAGTCTGAGGCTTCGCAGAAGACTGTTCCGAATCCTATTCCTGCGTCCGCAACACCTGCGCCGGCCGCGCCGCCAGGGGCCGCAGCGCGAACAGAAGCCCCGCCGCCATGGTCGCAAAGACCCCGCCCGCCACGATTGCCACCGCCGAAACAGGCTCGAAGAAGTAATCCGCCTCCATCACGAAGACCATCACCGCCCATCCGGCAAGGCCCCCCGCGACAATGGCCACGATCCCCGCCGCAGCCCCCATCAACCCCGACCGCAAGGCGAAACTCGCCAATATCCGCCCCCGCGTCGCGCCCAGCGTCTTCATCACCGCCGCCTCATAGACCCGCGCACGTTCCCCCGCCGCCGCCGCCCCGATCAGCACGACGAACCCCGTCACCAAGGTCGCCGCCGCCGCCCAGGCCGTGGCCGTCGCAATCGCCTCCAAAGCCTCGGTCACGCGGTCGATGGCATCCCGGATGCGGATCGCCGTCACGTTGGGATAGGCCCGCGCCACATCCCGCAGGATTGCCGCCTCTGCCGCTTCCTCCGCATAGACGGTGGAGATGAAGGTATGCGGCGCCCCCTGCAAGGCCGCCGGGTTCATCGTCATCACGAACCCCATCCCGGCGCTGGAAAAATCCACCTGCCGGAAAGAGGTGATCGTCGCCGGGATATCCCGCCCCAGCACATTGATCACCAGCGCATCCCCCAGCTTCAACCCGATCTCCTCGGCCTCTTCCGCCGCAAAGGACACCTGCGCCGGGCCGGTGTAATCGGCGGGCCACCATTCGCCCGCCACGACCCTGGCATTCTCCTGCGGCTCGGCCGAATAGGTGATCCCCCGGTCGCCCCGCACCACCCAATGCTCGCCCGCCACTTCCTTCGCGGGCCGCCCGTTGATCTGCGTCAGCACCGCGCGCAGCATCGGCGCGCTTTCCACCTTGCTCACGGCCGGGTCCGTCTGCACCCGCTCCAGAAAGCCCGCGATCTGGTCGGGCTGGATATCGACGAAGAAATAGCTCGGCGCCCGCTCCGGCAGGTCGGTCGCAATCGCCGCGCGCAGGTTGGCGTCGATCTGCCCCACCGCCGCCAGCACCGACAGGCCCAGCCCAAGCGACAGCACCACCGCCCCCGCCTCCTCCCTCGGCCCGCCGATGGAGGCCAGCGCCAACCGCAGCGCCACGCGCCCCCGCGCCAGCCCCGCCCGCGCCATGCCCCGCGCCAACCGACGCAGGCCCCAGGCCGCCCCCGCCAGCACGATCAGCGCGGCAATCACCCCGCCCGCCGATCCCAGCGTCAATTCCCACGTGCCCGAAAACCACACCGCCCCGCCGATCAACAGCACCGCAAGCCCTGCAATCGCCAGCAGATGCCGCGCCGCAGGCATCCCCCCGCGCCCCGATCCACGATAAAGCGCCGCCGCCCGCACCCCTTCCGTCCGCGCCAAGGGCCACAGCGTAAACAGGAAGGCCGTCACCAGCCCATAAAACGCCGCCTCCAGCAATGGCAGCAGATAGACCCCCACCTCCGCCGGAAACGGCAGCGCCGCCTCGATCACACCGCCGAACAGCACCGGCACCGCCGCGCCCAGCATCAGGCCAAGCGCAACCCCGATCCCGGCCAGAACCGCGATCTGCAAAAGATAGATGCGGAAGATCAGCCGCCCCTCCGCGCCAAGCGTCTTCAACGTGGCAATCGTCGCGACCTTCCCCTCCAGATAGGCCCGCACCGCCGCCTGCACGCCCACGCCGCCCACGGCCAAACCGGCAATCCCCACAAGGATCAGGAAAGACCCGATCCGGTCCACGAACCGCTCCACCCCCGGCGCGGCGCGGCGGCTGTCCTGCCAGCCCATGCCGCTATCGGCGAATTCCGCCTCGGCCCGCGCCTCCATCGCCTGAAGGTCCGTCCCCGCAGGCAGCAGCAGCCGATATTCCGTCTCGAACAACGACCCCGGCTCCAGCAACCCCGATCCTGCAAGGTCCGCCGTCCGCACAATGGTGCGCGGGCCAAGCGAGAAGCCGCCATTCGCGCTATCCGGCTCGCGCAGCAGCACAGCGCCCAGCCGGAACTCCTTCACCCCCATGCGGAACCGGTCGCCCACCGACAGCCCCAGCCGCTCCACCAGCACCTTGTCCATCGCCACGCCCGGAAGCCCCTCCACCGTGGCCAGCGCCCCCGGCAGATCGCCGCTCTCCAGCACCACCGAACCCAGCAGGGGATAGGCGTCATCCACCCCCTTCACCTGCGTCAGCGCCGTTTCGTCACCCAGCGTCACCATCGACCGGAAATCGACGATCTCGGAAACCCGCTCGGCCACGCCTTCCATCCAGGCCCGCTCCTCCTCGGTGGCGAAGCGATAGGTGAACTCCATCTGCGCATCGCCGCCCAGCAGCACCGCGCCCTGATCAGCCAGCCCCTGCTGGATCGAGGCCCGCACAAGGCCCACCGCGGCAATCGCCGCCACGCCCAGCGCCAGACAGGCCAGAAACACCCGGAATCCCTTCAGACCCCCCCGCAACTCGCGCCGCGCAATCCGCCATGCCAGACTCACCCCGCAACCTCCGGCGCGACACGCCCATCCTGCAACCGCACCACCCTGTCACAGCGCGCCGCCAGTTCCGGCGCATGGGTCACAAGAACCAGCGTCGCCCCATGCCGATCCCGCAACCCGAACAGCAGATCCATGATCGCCGCCCCGTTCACCCCGTCCAGATTCCCCGTCGGCTCATCCGCCAGCAATATCGCGGGCCGCGGTGCCGCCGCCCGCGCCAGCGCCACCCGCTGCTGCTCGCCCCCCGACATCTGGCTCGGGTAATGCCCCATCCGCGACCCCAGACCCACGGCCACCAACTCCGCCTCGGCCCGCGCGAAGGCATCGGAAACGCCCATCAACTCCAACGGCACCGCCACATTCTCCAAGGCCGTCATCGTGGGCATCAGATGGAAGGACTGGAACACCACCCCCATCTTCCCCCGCCGGAACCGCGCCAACCCATCCTCGTCCATCGCCGTCAGATCCTGCCCCAAGGCGCGCACCTCGCCCCCCGTGGCCCGCTCCAACCCGCCCATCAGCATCAGCAGCGACGACTTCCCCGAACCCGACGGCCCCACCAGCCCCACGGTCTCGCCCGCATGAACTTCCAGTGATATGCCTTTCAGGATATCGACCGGCCCCGCATTTCCCGCCAAAGTCAAACGCACATCCTTCAGCGCCAGAACCGTATCAGTCATGAAAACCGCCTTCCAACTGTCCAAAGCCAGATATGGCGCGCCTCGCTGCATGCGCAACATCACATTGGCGACAGCCTCTGTAACGCTTCTCGCCCTCGCCCCCGTCGCTGCACAGGCCGAAACCATCATCGTGGCCCTCGGCGACAGCCTGACCGCAGGCTACGGCCTGCCCGAAGGCGATGGCCTCGTCCCCCAGCTTCAGAACTGGCTCACCGCCCAAGGCTCCGACATCACCGTCATCAACGCAGGCGTCTCCGGCGACACCTCGGCGGGCGGCCTCTCCCGCCTCGACTGGTCGCTCACCCCGGAAACCGATGCCCTCATCGTCACCCTTGGCGGCAACGACCTGCTCCGCGGCCTTCCCCCCAGCGAAACCCGCTCGAACATCGACAGCATCGTCAAACAGGCCACCGACCGCGGCCTGAAGGTCCTCATCGTCCCGATGGAGGCGCCGGGCAATTTCGGCCCCGACTACAAGGCCCGGTTCGACGCCCTCTACCCCGAAATCGCCACCACCCATGGCGCGGCCATCACCCAACCCTTCTTCCGCCTGCTCGACGCCACCGCCACCGATCCCGGCCAGATCGCCCAATGGATGCAGGCCGACGGCATCCACCCCAACAAGGACGGCGTGGCAAGGATCGTCGAAAGCCTCGGCCCCGCCGTGCTGGACCTCGCCTCCCGCCCCGCGAACTGACGCGAAGGGATGCTCGCCACCCTGATCCAAACCCTCGCGATCGCTGGCTTCTTCTGCCTCTGGCTCGGCTTGGCGCTCCTCGCGCTCTCAGTCGTCCTCCGCCTCTTCCTCAACCCCGGCTACTGGCAAAGCCTCTCCCTCCCCTTCCGCGACCGCTTCGCCAGACAGGGCGAGGTGATGAATCATGCCTTCCAATCCTCCGGAAAGTCCCGCCTCAACCGCGCGGGCCAAATCCTCGGTGCCATCGGCCTCTCCCTCCTCATCTTCACTGGCCTCCTCTGGCTCGCCCTCCGCATCCTTCAGGGCCCGCCCGCCTGAGACCCGCCCCGCTGACATCCTCTCCTGCGCCCGCTGCTTCATCTTGGCCCAAATACCCACTTTACGCCCTCACCACCCGCACCACGCCCGGGCCTTCATCCCCCCTTGCAACTCCCCCACGCCCGTCCGATGACTCCGCAGCAGACCGGAGCGTCCCATGTCCCTCATCCCCGCCCTGAAATCCCTGCTCGGTGACAGTCACGTCCTCACCGGCCCCGACATGGCCCGCCATGCCAGCGACTGGATGGGGAATTACCATGGCACCCCCCTCGCCGTCGCCCGCCCCGGCTCCACGGCGGAAGTCGCCGCCACGGTGAAACTGGCGGCAGAACACGGCATCCCGGTCATCCCCATCTCGGGCAACACGGGCCTCACCGGCGCCACCTATACCGAGGGCGGCCTCCTCCTCTCCACCGAACGGCTGAACCGCATCCGCGAAATCCGCCCCGCCTCCCGCATCGCCATCGTGGAATCCGGCGTCATCCTGTCGCGCCTCCACGACGCCGCCGAAACCCATGGCCTCTACTTCCCCCTCTGGTTCGGCGCGCGCGGCTCCGCCATGATCGGCGGCGTCCTCTCCACCAATGCCGGAGGCTCCAACGTCCTGCGCTACGGCTCCACCCGCGCGCTCTGCCTCGGGCTGGAGGTGGTGCTGCCCGATGGCCGCGTCCTCAACCTCATGTCCGAACTCCACAAGGACAATTCCGGCTACGATCTGAAAGACCTCTTCATCGGGGCCGAGGGCACGCTCGGCATCATCACGGCCGCCGTGATGAAACTCGTCCCCGCCCCCCGCGCCCATGCCACGGCCACCCTCGCGGCCCGCTCGCTTCCCGACGCGCTCACCCTCCTGAACCGCCTGCAAGCGGCCAGTGGCGGCCTGGTCGAAGCCTTCGAATACATGCCCGCCGACTATATGGCCCGGCTGGAACGCATCCGCCCCGACCTCGGCATCCCCTTCCCGGCGCATCGCGACTGCACCATCCTCGTCGAACTCGCCGCCACCTCCCCCGCGCTTGCCACCGAAACGCCGCACGGCACCCTCCCCCTCACCGACCTGCTGGAGGAAACCCTCGCCCAGCTCATGCAAGACGGCCTCATCCTCGATGCCACCATCGCCCGCTCCACCACCCAGCGCGCGGCCATGTGGGCGCGCCGCGAAGCGGCCGCCGAAATTGGCGCGGCGGTCAAACCCATGATCGACAGCGACATCGCCCTGCCCCTCGACCGCGTGGAAACCTTCCTCACCCGCATCGCGCCCCGCCTTGCCGACATCGCCCCCGGCGCGGAAACCGTGACCGTCGCCCATCTGGGCGATGGCAACCTGCATTTCTCCGTCTATCCCGGCGATCCCTCCAGGGCGCTTTACGACCGTGTCATCCACGCCATCGAGGATATCGTGCAAGACCTCGGCGGCTCCTTCTCCGCCGAACATGGCGTCGGCCTGTCCAAGCTCAACTCCATGGCCCGCCGCAAGGACCCGGTCGCGCTTGACCTCATGCGCGCGATCAAACAGGCCATCGACCCCGGCAACCTGATGAATCCCGGCAAGGTGCTGCCGCCGAAAGACGCCTCCGAATGACCACCCTTTCCGTCCTGCGCGACCCGACCCTGCGCCTGATCGCATGGGCGCTCCTTCTGCTCGGGGCGCTCAATGCCTCGGTCTATCCCTATCAGTCGCTGGTGGGGATCGAACGGCTGGGCCTGTCGGAACCGGCCTTCGCGCTTATCCTCGCCCTTGCCTCGGCGGTGTCGGTCTCGGCCTCGGTCCTTCTCGGCATCCTGTCCGATCAAAGGGCCAACCGCCGCCGCATCGCCCTGCTGACGGCGGCCTCCGGCACCCTTGGCGTGGGGCTGATGCTCGTCGCGCCCTCGCCGCTGACCTTCGCGCTTTGCCACGGGATCCTGTTCCCGGTCGCCACCTCGCTTTACGGCCAGCTCTTCGCGCTGGCCCGCCTCGCCCGCGATGATGGCGGCGCGGCGCGGGATGCCATCCTCGCCACCCTCCGCTCGGCCCTCTCGCTCAGCTTCCTCGGCATGCTGGTCTTCTGGACCGCCGCCTTCGGCTGGGGGCTCGACGTGATGTCGGTCTATGTCTCGGCCACGCTGGCCGCCGTGATCCTGACGACGATGCTGCACCTGCGCTGGCCGCGCGATGGCCAGACCGCCTGGCAGGATCGCCCCTCCGGCCTGAACTTCCGCCGCGCCTTCGCCGAAATCGCCGAACCCCGCATCCTGATCCGGCTGCTGCTTCTGGGTGCCATCGCCTCGGCGGGCAATCTCTACATGATCCTGACAGCGCTGGTCTTCGATGCCTCGCCCAGCCGGGATGCCGGGGATGTGGCGCTCTATATCGGCCTGGTGGCTGGGTGGGAGGTGCCCTTCATGCTGCTTCTGCCGCTGATCACCCACCGCTTCCGCCGCGCCACGCTGATCGCGGCGGGCACGGCGCTTTATGTCACCCATCTGGCCCTGATGCCGGTGCTGACGGAAACCGCCTGGCTCTGGGCGCTGACGCTGCTTGCCGGGCTGGGCGGCACGGCGATCCTGACCCTGCCCATCGCCTATTACCAGGATCTGCTGGATGGCCGTCCGGGCGCGGCAGGGGCGATGATCGCGTTGCAACGGCTGGCCGCCGAATTGCTGGCCGCCGCGGCCTTCGCCCTCGGCGCGGTGCTTGGCGGGGGCCATGCGATCACGGCCCTGATGGGCGCGGCCATCGCCCTGATCGGGGCAGGCGCCCTCCTCTGGATCGACCGCAACCGCAGCTAGGCGCTGTGTGAGGCGAGACAGACGCCACGGAACCTGACGCAGTCCGGGTGCCCCGGTCCGGACCCGTTTTCTGTGTCAGAAAACGGCGCGAAATCTGCGTCAGATTTCGCCTTCAGCGCCAGCTGAAGAACCCCGACGGCGCGCGCCCCAGAAGCTCTTCCGCCAGATCGCGCCCCAGCGCCGCTGCATCGGCAACGCCGCCCCGCCGCGCGCCGGTGATCGACTCGCTGCCATCGGGCCGCAGGATCTCTCCCCGCAGCCAAAGCTGATCGCCCTCGATCACCGCCAGCCCCGCAATCGGCGTCTCGCAGGAACCGTCCAGCCGCGCCAGCATCGCCCGTTCGGCGGCCAGCCGCACACCCGTCGGCCCGTCATGGATCGCGGCCAGCATCGCCGCCACCCGCTCATCCGCCGCGCGCCGCTCTACCCCGATCGCGCCCTGCGCCACGGCGGGCAGCATCTCTTCCGGCGCAATCGCCGACCGCGCGACATGCGCCATCCCCAGCCGGTTCAGCCCCGCCATCGCAAGGAAGGTGGCAACCGCCACCCCCTCCTCCAGCTTGCGCATCCGCGTCTGGACGTTCCCCCGGAATTCCACCAGCTTCAGGTCCGGCCGCCGCAGCGCCAGCTGCGCCCGCCGCCGCAGGCTCGACGACCCCACCACCGCCCCCTGCGGCAGATCGGCCAGCGACGCCACCCCCGGCGACACGAACCCATCCCGCACATCCTCGCGCGGCAGATAGCAATCCAGCACCAGCCCCTCGGGCTGCACCGTGGGCATGTCCTTCATCGAATGCACCGCGATGTCGATGCCGCCGTCGATCAGCGCCTCCTCGATCTCGCGCGTGAACAGGCCCTTGCCCCCGATCTCCTTCAGCGGCTTGTCCAGGATCTGGTCCCCCGTCACCTTGATCACCACGATCTCGAAGGCCGCGTCCGGCAGGCCGAAGGCCGCCCCCAGACAGCGCCGCACCTCATGCGCCTGCCACAGCGCAAGGGGCGAACCTCGGGTTCCGATCTTCAACGGCTGGGCGGGGGAGGGGAGCGGATTTGTCATGCCCCAAGGCATACAACTGTCATCTTTGCCTGACAACTCTTGACAAGGCCGCGCGGCCAGCCGACGCATGATCCATGACCGCGCTCTACCTCACAGCCCTTGCCGCCTCGGCCCTGCTGCTGACCATCGCCTTCCGGATGGAACGCTCGGCCATCCGCCAGCGGATCAACGGGGCGGGCGGTCTGACGCTTCTGGCGGCCTTCATCACCTCGGCCTCGGCCACCATCCCCGTCGCCGCGCTGGCCTGGTGGGCCGATGGGCCGACCGCCGCCGCCATCGTCCTTCTGATCTCCGCCCTCTGGCACCTTGCCGCCTGGCGCCTAGCCCTGGGTCGCCTGCAATCCCTCATCGCGGCCCGCGCGGCCGACCCCACGAAAGCCAGCCCATGACCAAAGCCACCAAGACCATCCTGCGCGCCCTTGCCGGTGAAACCCTGCCCACCCCGCCGATCTGGATGATGCGCCAGGCGGGCCGCTACCTGCCCGAATACCGCGCCACCCGCGCGCAGGCGGGGGATTTCCTGTCGCTCTGCTACACCCCCGACCTCGCCGCCGAAGTCACCCTGCAACCGATCCGCCGCTACGGCTTTGACGCGGCGATCCTGTTTGCCGACATCCTGCTCCTGCCACAGGCGCTGGGCCCGAAACTCTGGTTCGAAACGGGCGAAGGCCCGCGCATGGAAACCACCACCACGATGGATCAGGTCCGCGCGCTCAGGCCCACCTCCGCCATCCACGACACGCTGTCGCCCGTCTACGAAACCGTCCGCATCCTTGCCCGCGAACTGCCCCGCGAAACCACCCTCATCGGCTTTGCGGGTGCCCCCTGGACGGTCGCCACCTACATGATCGCCGGACGCGGATCGAAAGACCAGGGCGCCGCCCATGCGCTGAAGAACACCGACCGCGCCACCTTCACCGCCCTCATCGACCGCATCACCGAAGCCACCGTCGAATACCTCTCCGCGCAAGTCGACGCCGGGGCCGAAGTCGTCAAACTCTTCGACTCATGGGCCGGATCGCTGAAAGGTCAGGATTTCGAGGATTTCGCCGTCAAACCCGCCGCCGCCATCATTTCGGCGATGAAGGCCCGCTACCCCCACCTGCCCATCATCGCCTTCCCGCGCGAGGCGGGCGAGGGCTATATCGGCTTCGCCGCGAAAACCGGCGCCGATTGCGTGGCACTGGACAACTCCATTACCCCGGAATGGGCCGCACAGAACGTCCAGCCCACAGGCTGCGTCCAAGGCAACCTCGCCCCCGAACACATGGTCACGGGCGGCGAGGCGCTGATCCGCGAAACCCGCCGCGTGGTGGATGCCTTCCGCAACGGCCCCCACATCTTCAACCTCGGCCACGGCATCACCCCCGACGCCAACCCCGACAATGTGCAACTGATGATCGACACGGTGCGCGGGGCCTGATCCCGCCACCTTGCCGCCCGCGCGGACAGGGCATAGGCTGCCCCCGAAGGGACCAGCCATGCCACCCCCCGCCATACTCGAAACCGTGATCTACGCCGCAGACCCCGATGCCTGCGCCGATTTCTACATCCGCCTCTTCGGCTTTTCCGAACAACGCCGCGTCAAGGGCCGCTTCGCCTTTCTCCGCGCGGGCGACCAGATGCTTCTGATCTTCGCGCCCGGCCCCGCCTCCGATCCGGCACAGCAATCCGGCATCCCCACCCATGGCGCCACAGGCCCCGGCCATATCTGCTTCCGCGCCGACAGCAGGCAAGACCTGACCCATTGGCGCGACCGCCTCGCCGCCCTCGCCATCCCTGTCGAACACGAACAGGACTGGCCCGCCGGGGGCCATTCGATCTATTTCCGCGACCCCGCCGGAAACTCGGTCGAGATCGCCGAAGCCCGCATCTGGGGCCTTACATGACCCTTCCCCTCTGGGTCTGGGCCGCGCTGATGGGGGCCATCGCCCAGACCGGGCGCAATGCCACGCAGGCGGGGCTGACCACCGCGCTTGGCACAGTGGGCGCGACGCAGGTGCGCTTCCTTTTCGGGCTGCCCTTCGCGGCCGCCTTCCTGCTGATCCTCACAGTCTGGACCGGGTCGCCCATCCCCCTGCCCGGCCCCGCCACGCTGGGCTGGACAGCCCTCGGCGCCTGGGCGCAGATCGCGGGAACCGCGCTCATGCTGCTCTTGATGAAGGACCAGAGCTTTGGCGTCGCCACCGCATGGCTGAAGACGGAACCCGTCCTCGTCGCGCTCCTTGGCGTCCCCCTGCTGGGTGATCACCTGACCCCCGGCACGCTGACCGCCATCGCCATCGCCACGGCCGGCGTCCTGATCCTGTCCATCAAGCCCGGCCCCACCCTGGGAAGCCTGTTCCAGACCCGCCCCGCCGTGCTCGGCCTGCTGTCGGGCCTTGGCTATGGCCTTGCCGCCATCGGCTTTCGCGGCGGGATCACGAACCTGCCCTCGGGCGATTTCCTCACCCGGGCGCTGACCACCCTCACCCTTGCCCTTGCGATCCAGTCCGCCACGTTGCTGATCTGGCTGGCACTTTTTGATCGCAAGGCGCTGGCCGGTTCCTTCCGCGTCTGGCGCACATCACTTGCCGCAGGCTTCCTTGGCGCCTTCGCCTCGGCCTGCTGGTTCACCGGCTTTTCGCTGACCTCTGCCGCCAATGTCCGCACGCTGGCGCTGGTGGAAATCCCCATGGCCCAACTCGTCGCGCGGCTGCATTTCCGGCAGCGCACCACCCCGCGCCAATATCTCGGCATGGCGGTGATCCTTGTCGGCGTCGCGGCCCTGCTCTGGCAGCAGGGCTAGGCCAGAAGCCCCCGCAGCACCGCCAGCGCAGCCTGCCCATCGGCATCCTCGGCCGCGACAAAGACCGCCACCGTCGCCACCATGCCCAGCTTGGCCTGCATCGCCGGGCGGATCGTCAGCACGAAGCCGCCCTCGTTGAACGCCACATCCTCCACCGCGTCCTTCGCGGCAAAGATCTCGTCCGACACTTCCAGATACAGCCCCTTCCGGTCGCCCGGTCGGCCCTCGAAGATCACATAGCCATCTTCCGGGTCCTCGCTCGCCGCGAAACCCACGGCATGTTCGCCGCCCTCGGTATCGGCCCAGAAGGCCCGTGCCCTGATCTCGATATCCGCCGCGTTCCCGCCCATGCCCCGCACCCCTTCGCTTCACCGCGCGCCGTTTACAGGCGGGCGGGCGTCAAGTCCACTTGGCAATCGGCGGCAGGCTCATCAGCACGGCATTGGCGTCATGCCCGGTTTCCAGCCCGAACTTGGTGCCCCGGTCATAGACAAGGTTGTATTCCGCATAAAGCCCGCGATGGATCAGCTGCGCCTCGCGGTCGGCTTCCGTCCAGGGCGTGTTCACCCGCCGCTCGGTCACCGGCACGAAGGCGGGCAGGAAATGCCGCCCCACCTCCTGCGTGAAGGCGAAATCGGCCTCCCAGCTATCCGCGCCCGCGCCGCCGGTGTTCAGGTCATCATAGAAGATGCCCCCCACACCCCGCGCCCGGCCCCGATGGGGCACGAAGAAGTATTCATCCGCCCAGGCCTTGAACTTCGGGTAATAGCCCGCGTCATGCAGGTCGCAGGCCGCCTGCATCTGGCCGTGGAAATGCGCCGTATCCTCGGGGTATTCCAGCGCGGGGTTCAGGTCGGCCCCGCCCCCGAACCACCAGGCATGCGGCGTCCAGAACATCCGCGTGTTCATGTGAACCGCCGGGCAATGCGGGTTCACCATATGGGCGACAAGGCTGATGCCGCTGGCCCAGAAGCGCGGATCGCGGTCCATCCCCGGCACGCCCCGCGCGGCCATGGCCTTCTGCGCCCGCTCGCCCAGCGTGCCATGAACCTCGGACACGTTGACGCCCACCTTCTCGAAGACGCGGCCCCCGCGCATCACGCTCATCAACCCGCCGCCACCATCGGCGCGCACCGTCGGCGTCACCTCGAACCGCCCCGGCACGCCTTCGCCGAACCGGTCCTCCAGCCCCTCGAACCCCGCCACGATCTGATCGCGCAATTCACGGAACCAGGCGGCGGCACGCGCCTTGCGGGTATCGAACAGGTCGGTCATCTGTCTCTCCAGGTTTACACTTCCATGCCTAGCACCGCGCCTCGCGCTCGCCAACATGGCATTTGGCATCCCCCCCTCCCCCGCGCTATCACGGTCAGAACACGGAGAGTCCCATGCGCCGCCTTGCCCTTTGCTGCCTCCTCGCGCTCACCGCCTGCGGCACCCCGCAGGAACAATGCATCAACCGCAACACCCGCGACCTGCGCACGATCCAGCGACTGGTGGATGAAACCCAAGGCAACATCGCCCGCGGCTATGCGATCGAGGAATATACCGTCTACATCCCCGTCTGGCAGATCTGCGACTACCAGCCTTCCGCCGATCCGGCCAACCCGGCCCCCACGCCCCGCTACTGCTTTGAACGCGAGGCGCAGACCCGCACCCGCCCCAAGGCGATCGACCTGAACGCCGAAAGGGCCAAGCTGCAAAGCCTGCTTGACCGGCGCGATGAACTGGCCCGCGCGGCGGAACCCGTCATCGCCCAGTGCAAGGCGGAATATCCCGAATGATCAGAAACTGGGTGCCGCCACCGCATCCAGAAGGCCGCGCCCGCCATCCAGCGTCAGCACCTGCCCCGTCATGAATCCCGACGCGTCAGAGGCCAGGAAATGCGCGGCCTCCGCCACCTCATCGGCGCTGGCGATGCGGCCCAGCGGCGTGCCCGCCTCGACCACCTCGCGCCAGTCGGGGTTTTCCTTCAGCGCCCCCTGCATCGACGCGCTCATCACGCTGGCAAAGGACACGGCATTGACGCGGATCCCCTTCGGCGCCAGCGCCACGGCCAGCGAGCGCGTCATCTGCTCCACCGCCGCCGAACTGATCGAATAGGCCAGAAGCTGCGGCTGCGTCCGCACCGCCGCCAATGAGGACAGGTTGATGATCGACCCGATCATCCCCTCCGCCCCGGTCTTTTCCGCCTTCTGGATCATCCGCTTCGCCGCCATCTGGCTCAGCCGCAGGCTGGTCAGCAGGTTCTGCTCCAGCAGGTCCTCCACCGCGTCCCTTTCGGGATCCAGCACATCGGACAGGGCGCATTGGCGGCTGGCATTCACCAGGATGTCGATCCGCTCAAAGGCATCCACCGTCGCCGACAGCAGATTGGCCATGGTCAGCTTCTGGCGCAGATCGCCCGCGAACATGCGCACCGGCCCCTCGGCGCGGGCCTCTTCGCCCACCTCATCCTCAAGCCGGGCCTCGTCCATGTCGGCGAACATCACATTCGCGCCCTTGTCCAGGAAGTGCCGCGCGATGGCCAGCCCGATCCCGTTGGCCGATCCCGTCACGATGGCCGTCTTGCCCGATATCGCAAAGCTCATTGCCCGCCCCCGTTCAGCGTGACCGGATGGGACAGGATGCCCGCACCACCCGGAAGGCGGCATCGCCGCCAATCTCCTGCACCTCGCGGAACAGGGCCTTCAATGCCCGATCATAGGGCAGGTGCCGGTTCGCGACCAGCCACAGCACCCCATCCGGCGCCAAGGCGCGCGCCGCGGCGCCGATGAAGGCCAGGCCCAGCGCCGGATCGGCATCGCGCCCCGCATGGAAGGGCGGGTTCATCACCACATGATCCATCAGTTTCGGCAAACGCAGCGTCGTCGCATCGGCCCAGTGGAACTGCGCGCGCGCATCCACCAGATTCACCCGCGCGCAATCCAGCGCTTCGGCCTCGGCCTCGACCAGATGGCATTCCTTCACGCCCGTCCGCGCCAGCACCGCCCGCGCCAGAAAGCCCCAGCCCGCGCCCAGATCGGCGACCTTGCCCTTCATCTCGCCCGGCAGCGCAGCGGCCAGCAGCGCCGACCCCCGGTCGATCCCGTCCGCGCTGAAGACGCCCGCCACCGTGCGGAACCCCTCCACCTCGGCAGGTCGCGCGGCCCAATCCTCCAGCCCCGGCCCCGCCGGAAAGACCGCGATCTTGCCATGCGCCTTGGAAAGGGCCTCGGACAGGGCAACCCGCCCGCGCAGATCCTTCAGCATGGCATCGACGCCATCCGTCTTCTGCCCGTCCACCGCGACAGGCCCGCCCGGGGCGACCCGCGCCGCCGCCTCGGCGATCAGCGCCTGCCCCTGTGCCCGCGCCCGTGGCAAACAGACGACTGCGGCGGCATAGGGCCCCTCGGCCCGCGTCACGACCCGATAGCCACGCCCGGCGAACCAGTCGGCATCGGGCTTGAACCCCGTCACCACCTCGACCCGGTCCTTCGGCAGGGCCGACAGGTCATCGCCCGTGCGGGGCCGGATCACCGCAATGATCCCCTCGCTCGGCAGCGGCCAAAGCCCGCTGTCCAACGCCATCTCCAGCCGCGCAGACCGCATCGCCATCCCCTTCGCACATCGCCGCGCACCCTAGGCAAAGGCCGACCGAATGCCAAGGGAAGCGAAATCTGACACAGATTTCGCGTCGTTTCCTGACGCAGGAAACGAAAGAACCGCCCCGAGGGGCGGTTCGAAACCGGAATTTGCGTCAAATTCCGCCGCGAATTCTGCGTCAGAATTCGCTCCCCCGAAGTGACCCCGTCACTCCTTTTCCATCGTGCATTGCAGCGGATGCTGGTGCCTGCGCGCGAAATCCATCACCTGCGCCACCTTGGTTTCCGCCACCTCGAAGGAAAACACCCCCACCACCGCCAGCCCCTTCTTGTGGACTGTCAGCATGATGTCGAAGGCCTGGGCATGGCTCATGCCAAAGAACCGCTCCAGCACATGCACCACGAATTCCATCGGCGTATAGTCGTCATTCAGCAGCATCACCTTGTAAAGCGGCGGGCGCTGCGTCTTTGACTTGGTCTTCGTCAGCACACCGGATTCGTTCCCCGGCCCCTCGGGTTTTCCTGTCATGTGGAACGGTCTCAGCGTCACGGAAGGTGAACTCCGGGTCAGGTGTGGCAAGGATTCGGTTCTGACGGTTGCGCAAGGAATATAGCCCAATCCGCCGCTGCGAAAAGGGGCCATGCCCGCTCCCCTTGCAGTCGGGCCGCGCAAGGGGCAAGAAAACCATAGCCCGAAGGAACCGCCCATGCCCCAGCCCCGCATCACCACCATCGGCTTCGACGCGGATGATACGCTCTGGCAGAACGAATCCTTCTTCCGCCTGACGCAGGACCGTTTCACCGCGCTTCTGGCCGATTTCGCCGATCCCGACCATCTGCATGACCGCCTCCTCGCCGCCGAACGCCGTAATCTGGGCCATTATGGCTTTGGCGTGAAGGGCTTCACCCTGTCGATGATCGAAACCGCCATCGAGGTGACCGAAGGCCGCGTTCCCGCCACCGTCATCGCCGACCTCATGGCCGCCGGGCGCGAGATGCTGGAACACCCCATCGAACTGCTGCCCCATGCCCGGCAGGCGGTGGAAGCGATGGCCCGTTCGCATCGCGTGCTGCTGATCACCAAGGGCGACCTGCTGGATCAGGAACGCAAGCTGGCGCAATCCGGCCTGGGCGACCTGTTCCACGGGGTCGAGATCGTGTCGGACAAGACCGCCGCCGCCTATGCCCGGATCTTTGCCCGCCATGGCGACGGGGCCCAACGCGCGCTGATGGTGGGCAACTCGCTCAAATCCGATGTCATCCCCGTGATCGAGGCGGGCGGCTTCGGCGTCCATGTGCCGCATGGCCTGACCTGGGCGCTGGAACGCGCCGATCCGCCGACCGATCACCCCCGCTTTTCGCTTCTGGAACATCTGGGCGAACTCCCCGATCTGGTATCCCGGCTGGATTGACACACAACAGATGGGGCCGGATCGCGCGCACCCATCCCTTCGGATCGCGCCAACTACATCCGAAAAGCCCTTGAAATTCAGGGGTTTTCCGGCATGCAGCCTTGTGCTAACCTGCCCGCAGCAGACAAGCCCCACCAAAAACCCGGGGCGGACCAGAGGCAGGAACAAGGAACCGGCGACGTGGCATCGCTTTGGGGGCATTTCGCCCGACTGTATTCATTCATCTGTATCGCGGCCCTGGCGGCAATTCTTGCCGCCTCTCCCTTGCGCGCCGCCCCCTATGCCTCGATCGTGATCGACGCCCGCAGCGGCGAGGTTCTCTATGCCGAGAATGCCGATACCCGCCTGCATCCCGCCTCGCTGACCAAGATGATGACGCTTTACATCGCCTTCGAGGAAATCCAGCGCGGCAATATCTCGCTCGATACGATGGTGACGGTCACCAAGCATGCCGCGGCCCAGCCGCCCTCGCGGCTTGGCCTGCGCGCCGGGCAGAAGATCTCGCTGCGCAACCTGATCCGCGCCGCCGCGATCAAATCCGCCAATGACGCCGCCACTGCGATTGGCGAGGCCATCGCCGGGAACGAGGCCGATTTCGCCCGCCGCATGACCCGCACCGCCAAGGCGCTGGGGATGAAGAACACCACCTTCAAGAATGCCAATGGCCTGACGGCGCAGGGCCACCTCTCCACCGCCCGCGACATGACGATCCTGGGGCGGCACCTGTTCTATGACTTTCCGCAGTATTACAACCTCTTCTCGCGCCGCTCCGTCGATGCGGGGCTGGCCACGGTGAACAACACCAACCGCCGCTTCCTTGACGCCTATGAAGGCGCGGATGGCATCAAGACGGGCTATACCGTCGCCGCGGGCTTCAACCTCACCGCCTCGGCCGATCGTGGCGGCAAGCGGCTGATCGCCACGATCTTCGGCGGCAAGTCCACCGCCGACCGCAACGCCAAGATGATGAAGCTGCTTGATCTCGGCTTCGGCAAGGCCCCGCGCAACGCGCCGGTCAATCCGCCCACGCCCCCCGGCTATCAGGGCGGGGACGAGATGCTGGTCGCCGATGCCGATCTGCCCGAAACCGCCGATGGCGCGGGCAAGACGCTGCGCGTGTCGATGGAACTGGCCTCCTCCCCCCGGCCCGTCGCCCGCCCGGGCGCGGCACCCGCGGCAGAGGTGCCCGAAACCGTCATCGCCACGGCCGAGGCCGTGGATGCCATGCAATCGGGCATCGAAGGCGCGCTCGCCGCCGCGCTGGCACCCGAAGGCACGCTCGAATCGCAGGCGGCCGAACTGGCGCAAGAGGCCGCCCCGGCGGCCAGCCTCGCGGTGGATGATGTCGAACTCGCCTCGACCGGCGGCAGCGACAGCGCCCCCCTGCCCGATGCCGAAACGCTGGCCGCCGCGATGGAAAGCACCGCGCCCCTGCCCCGCCCCGGCGACCTGCCGGCCGAGGCGCTGGCCGAAGCCGATGTCGAACCCGAAGCCGAGATCATCCCCTTCCAGGTCGTCTCTGCCTCGGGCGTGGCGCTCTCGCCCCGCCCGGCCCGGCGCAACGCGCCCATCTATGACGAAGTGGCCCTGCCCGCCCCCGGCGCGGAAGAGGCGGAACCGGAAATCGTTCTCTCCGTCTCCACCTCGGGTGATCGGCATTGGGGCGTGAATGTGGGCCGCTTCGGATCCAGCTATGATGCCGAACGCGCGCTCTTGAAAACCCAGCTTGCCGAAAGCGCCACGCTGAACGGATCGCTGCGCAAGGTCATGCCGCGCGGCGGCGGCTTTGACGCCACCTTCGTGGGGCTGACGCAGGATCAGGCCGATCTGGCCTGCCGCCGCCTGCAGGCGCGCGCCATCCAGTGCTTCACGATGGGGCCGTAACGGTGCCCCTGCTGCCCCCCGTCCCGGCCCCCGTCACGCTGCCCATCCAGGGCCGCACCGACCGCTTCCCCGTCCGCCGCATCTTTTGCGTGGGCCGCAACTATGCCGAACACAGCCGCGAAATGGGCGGCGATCCCACGCGCGAGGCGCCCTTCTTCTTTACCAAACCCGCCGATGCCTGCATCGAATCGGGCCAGACCATCCCCTACCCGCCCCGCACCGCCGATCTTCACCACGAGGCGGAACTGGTGGTCGCCCTTGCCATCGGCGGGCGCGACATCCCGGTCGATCAGGCCCCGGCCCATATCTGGGGCCATGCCGCCGGGAACGACCTTACCCGCCGCGACCTGCAGGCCGAGGCAAAGGCCGCCCGCCGCCCCTGGGACATGGCCAAGGCCTTCGACCATTCCGCCGTCATGGGGGCGCTGGTGGAAGGCCCGATCGCGGATGCGCCCATCACCTGCAGGGTGAATGGCCGCGTCACGCAATCGGCGCGGCTGTCGGACATGATCTGGTCCGTCCCCGAGATCATCGCCCATCTCTCCACCTATGTAGAGCTTCACCCCGGCGACCTGATCTTCACCGGCACGCCTGCCGGCGTCGGCCCCATCGCGCGCGGCGAAACCTGCACCGTCGCCATCGGCGACCTGCCCCCCGCGACCGTCACCCTCGCCTGACCCAAATTTCTTCGAAGAAATTTGCAAAAATCTTCCAAGATTTTTGGCCAAGCCTCACGGCTTGGGCCGGTCATCCCAATCCTTGGTCAGGATGCGGTTCGCATCCCCTTCGGGATCGTCGAACTGCTTCGTCTTCATCGCCCAGAAGAAGGCCGCCAGCCCCAGCCCGCCCAGAAACAGCGACACCGGGATCAGGAATGTCAGGATCGCCATATCGCCCTCATTTCAACCGCAGCGCATTCAGGGAAACCGTGATCGAAGACAGCGACATCGCCGCCGCCGCCGCAAGGGGCGTCGCCATCCCCACCAGGGCCAGCGGCACCGCGATCACGTTATAGGCCGCCGAGACCCCGAAATTCTCGACAATCCGCCGCGCCGCCTGACGGCTGATCCGCAGCGCATCGCCGATGGGCGCCATGTCCTGCCCCAGCAGGACGATGTCCGACGCCACCCGTGCCGCATCCAGCGCACTGGCCGGAGAGATGGACACATGCGCCGCCGCCAGCGCCGCCGTGTCGTTCAGCCCGTCGCCCACCATCAGCACCCGATGCCCCGCCTGCATCAGCCCCGTCACCGCCGCCGCCTTTTCCGCAGGCAATGCGCCTGCCGTCCAGTCCTCGATCCCCAGCCGTGCCGCAAGCCCCGCCACCGCGCCCTGCGCATCGCCGGAAATCAGCATCACGCGCAGCCCCTGCGCGCGCAGGCTGGCCACCGCTTCCGCCGCGCCCGGGCGCAGGCTGTCGGCAAAGGTGAAGGCCCGCGCCGCGCCTTCGCCGGTGCAAAGATAGGTTGCCGTCGTATCACCCGGTTCGGAACCGCACCATTCCGCCCGGCCCAGACGCACGCGGCGGCCCTTCCAGACCCCCTCGACGCCATAGCCCGGCACCTCGCGCAGATCCTCCACCCGCGTGGGCGCGATCCCCGCCGCCCGCGCGCCCACCACCAAAGCCTGCGCCAGCGGATGCGAAGACGCCGCCGCCAGCGCCGCCGCCACCTCCACCGCCGCGCGGGGATGCTCGCCCAGATTCGTCACCGCAGGCGCGCCCATGGTCAGCGTCCCGGTCTTGTCGAAGACGACCGTATCCACCTCGGCCATCCGCTCCAGCGCGGTGCCGTGCTTGATCAGCAACCCCTTGCGGAACAGCTTGCCGCTCGCCGCCGTCACCACGGCAGGCACGGCCAATCCCAGCGCGCAGGGGCAGGTGATGATCAGGACGGCGGCCGAGATATTGACCGCGAAGCGCAGATCGCCCCCCGTCTTCCACATCCAGAAGCCAAAGGCCCCGAAAGACAGGATATGCACCAGCGGCGAATACCACCGCGCCGCCCGCTCGGCCAGGGACGTGTAGCGCGTCTTGGCGCTTTCGGCGACGGCCACCAGATCGGCCATGCGGTGCAAGGAAGATTCGCGCCCCGCCGCCGTCACCCGCACCACCAGCGGCCCGGTCAGGTTCACCTCGCCCGCCGAAACCACCGTCTCGGGCCCGGCGAAGACCGGCAGGCTTTCGCCCGTCAGAAGCGACCGGTCCAGCTCCGATTGCCCCTCCACCACCACGCCATCCACCGGCATCCGCCCGCCGGGGCGCACCCGCACCAGATCGCCCAGGGCAACCTCGGCAATCGGCAGCGTGACCTCGGCCCCGTCCCGCAGCACCACCGCGCGCGGCACTTCCAGCGCGGCCAGTTCCTCGGCCGCCGACCGCGCCACCGCCCGCGTGCGATGGTCCAGATAGCGGCCCGCCAGCAGGAAGAAGGACAGCATCACCGCCGCGTCGAAATAGGCGTGATGCCCGCTGTTCCATGTCTCGAACAGCGAGATGGTCGAGGCAAGGATCAGCGCAAGGCTGATCGGCACATCCATCCCCAGCCGCCCCACCCGCAGGCTCGCCCAGGCCGATTTGAAGAAGGGCTGCCCCGCGAAAACCACCGTCGGCAGCGCGATGGCCGCCGAAATCCAGTGGAACAGGTCGCGCGTCGCATCCCCCGCCCCCGACCAGACGGCAACGGACAAGAGCATGACATTCATCATGCTGAACCCCGCCACGCCCAGCCGCATCAGCAGGTCACGCCCCTGCCTGTCGGTCTCGGTCGCGCTCAGCAGGCCGGGGTCCAGCTCATGCGCCTCATATCCCACGCCCTTCAGCACGCCGATCAGCCGCTCTGCCGTCACCTCGGGCGCGGCATCCACGCTGACGCGGCGCAGGGTCAGGTTCACCCGCGCGCTGCGCACGCCCTCCACCTTCTGCAGGCTCTGCTCCACCAGCGAGATGCAGGCCGCGCAATGCGCCGTGGGCAGCGACAGCATCAGCCGCGCGCCCTGAACCTCGGCCGCCGCCGCCGCGATGGCCGCCGCACTGGGCGCCGCGATGCAGGCCGGGCAGGCCGAGGCCTGCACATGCTCCGGCTCTGCCATGGCACCGGGAAGGGGCGCGGAAATCGTCATGGCCTTACCCCTGCGCCTCGTCCCGCACGAACAGTTCCAGCCGCTGCCGGAACAGCGTGCCGTCCGTCGCCACCGCTTCGACCTTCAGCATCCATTTCCCCCGCGCCAGCGCCAGATCCGCCTCCCAGACCCCTGCCACCCGCGTCAGGACCGGACGCTGGTCGTCATTCGCGGCCGTCGTCCGCCCCACCAGCACCTCCAGCGACTGCACCACCGCCGGCAGGCCATCGGCATCCGTCACGGTCAGCGTCAGGCGCCCATCGCGATAGTCCGGCACCGCCGTCCAGCCCAGCGCCTCTTGCGCGCGGCGCTCCACATCGAAGGTCTGGCTCGCGACATAGCCATTGGCCACTTCCAGCCCCGGGAATGTGCGGATCGCCTGCCAGGCCATCACCAGATTGACCGCGATGATCACGCCAAAGGCCCCCACCGCGATTGCCAGAACATGCCGCCCCTTCAGTTCCGCCATGTCACTGCCCCTTTCCGTTGAAGACCGTATCATGATGCACGCGCGATGTCCCCCGCGTGTCGGAAACCCACAGCCGCAGATCCGTCCGGTCCGAGGTGGCCCCCGCCGATCCCGGGGCCGCCTCGATATAGACGCGCTGCTGCATCGTCTCGTTGGCGGGCACGCGCACCAGCGCATCCTCGGTCCCCTCCAGCCGCAGCACCAGCCCGGCCTCGGATGTCACCGCGATGGAGAACAGCGCATCATCCCCCGTCTTGTTGCGCAGCCGCAGGTCATAGGTGTTGCGGATCGTGCCATCCGACAGCGTCACGAAGGTCGGGTTGCGGACCGGCGTCACGTTCACGTCGATATCCGACCGCAGGAACAAGGCCACCACCAGCGCGATCCCCACGCCAGCCCAAAGCGTGGTGTAAAGGATCGTGCGCGGCCGGAAGACATGCGTCCAGACAGATTTCGGCGCCTTGCCCTCGCGCTCGCGCACCTCGTCCGTCAGGGCCATATAGCCGATCAGGTCGCGCGGCTTGCCGATCTTGTCCATCGTGTCGTTGCAGGCGTCGATGCACAGCCCGCAGGTGATGCAGGCCAGCTGCTGGCCGTTGCGGATATCAATCCCCATCGGGCAGACATTCACGCAGGCCATGCAGTCGATGCAATCGCCCTGCCCTTCCGGCACCGCGCCCTTGTGCAGCTTGCCGCGCGGCTCGCCCCGCCATTCGCGATAGGCGATGGTCAGCGTGTCCTCGTCCATCATCGCGGCCTGGATGCGCGGCCAGGGGCAGGCATAGATGCACATCTGTTCCCGCGCGAAACCGCCGAAGGCAAAGGTCGTCGCGGCAAGGATGAACATCGTCGTATAGGCGATGGGATGGGCATTGCCCGTCACCAGATCGACGGCCAGCGTCGGCGCATCGGTGAAATAGAAGATCCACGCCCCCCCGGTGGCCAGCCCGATCAGGAACCAGATCGTCCACTTGACCGCGCGCTTCCTGATCTTCTCGCCATCCCAGCCCTGCCGATGCAGGCGGATCCGGGCGTTCCTGTCCCCCTCGACCCAGCGTTCGACAAGGATATAAAGGTCCGTCCACACCGTCTGCGGGCAGGCATAGCCGCACCAGACCCGCCCCGCGGCGGAGGTGAACAGGAACAGCCCCAACCCCGCCATGATCAACAGACCGGCCACGAAATAGAATTCATGCGGCCAGATCTCGATCATGAAGAAGAAGAACCGCCGGTTCGCCATGTCGATCAGCACCGCCTGATCCGGCAGATGCGGGCCACGGTCCCACCTGATCCAGGGCGTCAGGTAATAGATGCCCAGCGTCACCGCCATGATCCACCACTTCATCGTGCGGAAATTGCCCTTCACCCGGCGCGGAAAGATCGGCTCGCGCGCGGTGTAAAGGCTTTGCGGTTCGGTATCGGGGCTGGTCACGGGACTCTCCGGTCGCTGGCTATGGGCTTCGGTATCGGCTGACGCCGGACCCGCTGCCTTGACCCATATCAAAAACGCATCCGCAATGCAGGTTTCCGGCTGCGACATGGCGGCACGGCAGGCCCTTCCCCCCCGCCGATCCCGGCCCCGCGCGATCACCATTTCGTCATCGCGGGAAACGGCCTGCCCCCTTCCTGCGTATCGCCATCAGACGGACCCACGACCCCGAGTGTGAGGCACAGACATGCTTTCCCTTCTGCTCGCCTATGGCGCGGGCCTTCTCACCCTCATCAACCCCTGCGTCCTGCCGATCCTGCCCATCGTGCTGGCCACCGCACTCTCGGCCGACCGCCGCGCCCCCCTGCGCCTTGCCCTTGGCATGAGCCTGTCCTTCGTCGCCCTCGGCCTTGGCCTTTCCGCCGCGGGCCCGGGCCTTGGCCTGTCGCCCGACACGGCCGCCCGCGCGGCGGCCCTTCTGATGGCCGCCTTCGGCCTTGTCATGCTTGTCCCCGCCTTCGCCGCCCGCTTCGCCACGGCCACGGCGGGCCTCGCCGCCCGCGCCGACAGGGGCCTCGGGGCGGATTGGGCCTCCTCGCCCACCGGCCAGATCGCGGGCGGCCTCCTCCTCGGCGCGGTCTGGAGCCCCTGCATCGGCCCCACCCTCGGCGCGGCCATCTCGCTGGCCGCCCAGCGGACCGACCTCCTCGGTGCAGGCCTCACGATGGCGGCCTTCGCCGCGGGCGTCTCGACCCTGATCCTTGGCCTCGCCTATTGCGCGAAATCGCGCCTGCAGGCCCGCAAGGCCCTGCTGACGCGCCTTGCGCCCAAGGCCCGCCCGATCCTCGGCGCGGCCTTCCTGGCCGTGGGCCTTTTTCTCTGGTCCGGCCTGAACCACCCGGTCGAGGCATGGCTTCTCGATACCCTTCCCCCCTGGCTTACCGATCTTTCGGTCGCCCTCTGATCCCGCAGCGAAAGGACACCCCAATGATCACCCGCCGCCACCTGCTTCTTGCCTCTGCCGCCAGCCTTGCCCTTGCCCCCCTGCCCCTGCGGGCCGAGATGCCTAAACTTTTCTACACCCCAGGCCTCGCGGAAAAGGACATGGCCGAAGGCCGCGTCATCCTTCTGGATTTCTGGGCAAGCTGGTGTTCCACCTGCCGCGCGCAGGTCCGCGTGATGGAAGAGTTGCGCGCCGAAAACCCCGCCTATGACAAGGCCATCCGCTTCATCACCGTGGACTGGGACGAATACGGCGACGGCGACCTGTCCCGCAAACTCCAGATCCCCCGCCGCTCTACCCTTGTGCTGCTGAAGGGTGAAACCGAACTCGGCCGCACGGTCGCGGGCACCTCGCGCCAGGAAATCAAGGCCCTGCTCGATGCGGGCCTTGCCGCCGCCGGGGCCTGAGGGCCATGAAAACGGCGGGGCCTTTCGACCCCGCCGCCCGATAGTCAGGCACCGGCACCCCCAGGAAACGCGCGAACAGGTGGGGCGCCGGTGCCGTCGCCCGGCGGGTTTGATCCCGCCGGGAACCCGTCAGATCATTCGCCGCCGCCGCGGGAATGGACATAGGCCGCCACCGCCCGGATCTCGTCCTCGGTCAGACGCCCGGCCCAGGCCGGCATCACGCCGAAGCGGGCATAGGTGACCGTTTCCTTGATCTTCTCGCGGCTGCCGCCATAAAGCCAGATCGCATCGTTCAGCGCGGGTGCGCCCTGCGTCCGGTCGCCCTCGCCCGCCTCCATGTGACAGGCGGCGCAGTTGTCGGCAAAGACCGTGGCCCCCTCGACGGCCAGCGTGGCATCATGCTCCTGCCCCGAAATGGCCAGCACATGTTCCACCACCGCGTCGATCTGGGCCGGCTCCAGCAACCCGTCCACGCCGAATTTCGGCATTTCCGAATAGCGGGCATCCGGGTCCGTGGTGTTGCGGATGCCGTGGGTGATGGTCAGGTGGATATCCTCGATGGTCCCCCCCCACAGCCAATCGTCATCCAGCAGGCTGGGATAGCCCTTGCCCTCCACACCCGCCGCGCCCGATCCGTGGCACTGCGCGCAATAGGTGCGGAACACCGCGCCCCCGGCCGGTTCGGCATAGGCCATCAGCGTCTGGTCCGTGGGGATGGAGGTCAGCGGCGCGGCGATGAGCTGCGCCTTGATCTCGGCATTGGCCGCATCGAAACGCTCGATCTCGGCCGCCACATCCGCGCGGGTGCTGGCGCCCAGCACCCCCGGCGTCGCCCCGTTGATCAGGGGCCAGGCCGGATAGGCGATCATGTAGCCCACCGCCCAGACAATGCAGGCATAGAAGGTCCAGACCCACCAGCGCGGCATCGGGTTGTTGTATTCCTCGATGCCATCCCAGCTATGGCCGGTCGTCTCGACCTGCGCGCCGGGCTTCTTCGTCACTTGCTTGGCGCACATCTCTCACGCCTCCTTCTGGCTGCGGGCGCCGTCCGTGGCGCGGGGCTGCCCGCGCCCGGCATCGCCAGCCGGTTTCGTCTCGTTTCGGAAGATCGAGCTTGCGGCATCGTCATGCAGCGGCTTGCTGCCGGGCCGGAAGGCCCAGGCAACCACGCCCAGGAAGATCAGCGTCAGCGCCACCAGCGCCCAGCTGTCCGCGAACTCCCTCAGAAAGCTGTAGGTTTCCATCCCCAGCCCCCCTTACCGGCTCGCATCCGGGGTAAAGGTCGAAAAGTCGACCATCGTCCCCAGAACCTGCAGATAGGCGATCAGCGCATCCATCTCCGTCAGCTGCGGCTGCCCGTCGAAATTCGACACATTGGCCTTGGCATAGCGCTCCTGCAGGCCCGCATAATCGCTGTTCGGGTCGCCCTGCGCCGTGAAGTCCGCCACCGCGTTCTCCATCATCGCGTCGTCATAGGGCACGCCGACGATGCGATGCGTCGCCATGATGCCCTCGATATAGCGCCCGTCGATCTCGCGGTTCAGCAGATAGCCGTATTTCGGCATCACCGATTCCGGCACCACGCTTTGCGGATTGGTCAGGTGATCCACATGCCAGGCGTCCGAATAGCGCCCGCCCACCCGGGCCAGATCCGGCCCGGTCCGCTTCGATCCCCACTGGAAGGGGTGATCGTATTTCGACTCGGCCGCCAGGCTGTAATGGCCATAGCGTTCGACCTCGTCCCGCATGGGGCGGATCATCTGGCTGTGGCAGACATAGCAACCCTCGCGGATATAGATGTCGCGCCCGGCCAGTTCCAAGGGCGTGTAGGGGCGCACCCCTTCCACATCCTCGATCGTGTTCTCCAGATAGAACAGAGGCACGATCTGCACGATCCCCCCGATGGTCACCACCAGGAAAGACAGGACCAGAAGCAGGGTCGCATGGGTTTCAATCGCCTTGTGCTTGTCAAGAAAAGCCATTTCTCATGCCCCCCCTTATTCTGCCGGAACGAAGTTGTTGGCGTTGACGGGCGCCTTCGCAGGCTGCGCCCGCACCGTCATGTACAGGTTGTAGGCCATGATCAGCGCGCCGGTCAGGAACATCGCCCCGCCCAGGCCCCGCACGACATACATCGGGAACTTCGCGGCCACCGTGTCGGCGAAGGCGTTCACAAGGAACCCGTTCGCATCCACTTCGCGCCACATCAGGCCTTCCATGATGCCCGTCACCCACATCGACGAGGCGTAGAGAACGATCCCGATCGTCGCCAGCCAGAAGTGCCAGGAGACCAGCTTCAGGCTATACAGCCCATCCCGGTTCCACAGCCGCGGCGTCAGGAAGTAAAGCGCCCCGAAGGTGATCATCCCGTTCCAGCCCAGCGCGCCCGAATGCACGTGGCCGATGGTCCAGTCGGTATAGTGGCTGAGCGAGTTCACCGCCTTGATGGACATCATCGGTCCCTCGAAGGTGGACATCCCGTAAAAACCCACCGAAACCACCATCATGCGGATGATCGGATCGGTGCGCAGCTTGTCCCAGGCGCCCGACAGCGTCATCAGCCCGTTGATCATGCCCCCCCAGGACGGCATCCACAGCATGACCGAGAAGGTCATGCCAAGGGTCGATGCCCAATCCGGCAGCGCGGTATAGTGCAGGTGGTGCGGACCGGCCCAGATATACAGGAAGATCAGCGCCCAGAAGTGGATGATCGACAGCTTGTAGCTGAAGACAGGCCGTTCCGCCTGCTTCGGCACGAAGTAGTACATCATCCCCAGGAAGCCCGCGGTCAGGAAGAAGCCCACCGCGTTATGGCCATACCACCACTGGATCATCGCATCCTGCACGCCCGCCGTGACCTGCACGGATTGCGACGAGAAGATGGAAACCGGGATGGCCAGGTTGTTGCCCAGATGCAGCATCGCGATCGTCACGATGAAGGACAGGTAGAACCAGTTCGCCACATAGATATGCGGCTCTTTCCGGTTGATCAGCGTGCCCATGAACACCGCGAGGAAGGCCAGCCAGACCACCACGATCCACCAGTCGATATACCAGACCGTCTCGGCATATTCCTTGGATTGCGTGCCGCCCAGCACATAGCTCGTCGCCGCCAGCACGATCATCAGCTGCCAGCCCCAGAACACGAACCAGGCCAGGTTCCCGCCCCAAAGCCGCGCCGCGCTGGTGCGCTGCACCACATAGAAGGCCGACATGATCAGCGCATTGCCGCCAAAGGCAAAGATCACCGCGCTGGTATGCAGCGGGCGCAACCGGCCAAAGTTCAATATGCCCTGCGACCACTCGAAGTTGAGCGCCGGAAAGGCCAGCTGGAACGCGATGAACACGCCCACCAGAAAGCCGACAACGCCCCAGAACGTCGTCGCGATCACACCGGCGCGCACCACGCCGTCCAGATATTCGCCTTGATTGGCCACCTTCGGCTCGCCCATCGTGCGCAGCGTCCAGATGAAGGTCAGACCCGCGGCCAGCATGACCACGATGGCGTTGACCTGATAGGCCAGATCGTGCGCGTAATTGGTGGCGATGGCGGCAAAGACCGCGATCACCCCCAGCACGATCAGTTTCAGATAATCCCACATTTTGCGTCCCTTCGTCTCCTGGCCCCGTCAGACCCGGACGAATCCGGTCCCGCAGGGCACTTTGCGACTGGTCCGCTTTTGCAGGCGCGGGCCATCCGATGCCTTGATCCATGTCAACACCTGGCGGGGTCCGCCTTGACCTCAATCAAAGAAATGTCTGATCCACGGGATTATTCCTCGGTCCATCAAATGGAAGGAGGCATCCCATGGCCTACAAAAGCCTGTTGACCGTCGCCACAAGCGCGGAACGTTGTGATCTTGCCATTACCGGCGCCGCGGCCCTTGCCACGGCCCATGACGCGCATCTCGACATTCTCGCCCTTGGCGTGGACCGCACGCAGGTGGGCTATTCCTATGTCGGGTCGGGGGCCGTCATCCTTCAGGCCGCGCTCGACCGCGCCGAACAGGAAGCCAAGGAGATCGAGGCGGCGGCCCGCGCCGCCATCGGCGAACAGCAACCCACCCTGCGCTGGACGGTCGAGGCCGCGATGACCCAGCTTGGCACGCTGACCGATCTCGTGGCCCAGCGCGCCCGATTCGCCGATCTGGTCGTCCTGCCCCGCCCCTATGGCGCGAACCAGGGACCTGAGGCCGAAGCCGTGGTCGAGGCCGCGCTTTTCGAAGGCCAGGCCCCGGTTCTGATCCTGCCGGAAACCGGCGCGGGCCATGCCGCCGCCCCCCGCCGCATCGTCATCGCCTGGAACCAGAGCGCCGAGGCCATGGTCGCCGTCCGCAAGGCGCTGCCGATGCTGAAACTGGCCGATCTGGTCAACATCGCGGTGATCGACCCGCCCCAGCACGGGGCCGAACGCTCCGATCCCGGCGGGATGCTGTGCCAGATGCTGGTGCGCCACGGCGTCAAGGCCGAGGTCTCGGTGCTGGCCCGCACCCTGCCCCGGATATCCGAGGTTCTGGCCCGCCATGTCCGCGACATGAACGCCGATCTTCTGGTGATGGGCGCCTATGGCCATTCCCGCTTCCGCGAGGCGATCCTGGGCGGCGCCACGCGCAACATGCTCGAACAGGCCGAAGTGCCGGTGCTGATGGCGCATTGACGCTGCGGACTGATCCGGGGCCGGGCCGATAACGGCCCGCCGCGGATCGGCTCCGGCTTGCCTCTGTGCGCTTGCGCACCCTTAACCATGATCCGGCAGCCCGCCCTGCCGGATCTTGTATGCACAGCCGTCTGCACTGCGCTGTTGCACTGCGCGGCTGAACGGTGGCCACGGGCGATCCGCGGCCTATTCTTCTGGAAAATCAGAAAGTTAACCTAGACCAGATAACCGCCGTCGCTGTCATCCCCGGTCTCTTCCAGCAGCAGATCGAAGTCCCGCACGATGATGTGGCGCTTGCCTTCCAGCTCGATCACGCCATCCCGCTTCAGCGCGCTGACCTGGCGGCTCACCGTTTCCAGCGTCAGGCCCAGGTAATCGGCCATCTCCTCGCGCGTCAGCGGCAGGTCGAACACGATCGACCCCTTCGCCGCCTTCAGCTTCAGATGCGCATCCCGCCGCGCGATGATCGCCAGAAGCGAGGCGATCTTCTCGCGCGCCGTCTTGCGGCCCAGCAGAAGCATCCATTCCCGCGCGGCATCCAGTTCGTCCAGCGTCATCTCCAGCAGGCGCTGCGCGATATGCGGCGTCGACTGCATCAGTTCCTCGAAAGGTTTCTTGCGGAAACAACACATTACAAGATCGGTCGTCGCGGTCACGTCATAGGCCGCCGTCGTCCGCCCGGGCCGCCCGACGAAATCCGAAGGCAGCAGAAGGCCCACCATCTGCCGCCGCCCATCCTCCATCGTCTGGGTCAGCGTGGCGATTCCCGTCACGACCGAGGCCACGAAATCCATCCGGTCGCCCGACCAGATCACCGTCTGCCCCGCCTGATAGCTGCGGTAATACTTGATCTGCTCCAGCCGCTGCAGTTCATCCGATTCACATCGGGCGCACACCGCGCGATGCCGGATCGGGCAATCCCCACACTCGTGAGACACCGTCTGCAGGTCATGATGTGCCATGGCCGGCCTTTCTGTCTCTTGCCCGACAACCGATCAAGACATGTTTGATCTGCATCAAGGCCAAATTTCTGTCCTCTCATAAACCTATTCGAATGACCCATGAATCGCAACTCATGCGCCTCGGTCTTTTTGACGCGCGGGTGCCCAGATATACCAGCTATCCCACCGCCCCGCATTTCGGGGCGGCGGTTGATTCCGGGCTTTTTACCGAATGGATTCAAGCGATTCCGGCCGGTTCCGCGATCTCGCTCTACCTGCATGTGCCGTTCTGCCGCAGGCTTTGCTGGTTCTGCGCCTGCCGCACGCAGGGCACTTCGTCGGATGAACCCGTCCGCGCCTATGCCCAGACATTGAAGGCCGAAATCGCGCTGCTGCGGCGCCATCTCGCGCCCGGCATCACCCTGTCGCGGCTGCACTGGGGCGGCGGCACGCCCACCCTCATGCCCGCCGACATGATGCGCGATCTGGCCGGAACGATCCTTGACGCCGTTCCGATGGGACCGGGGGCAGAGTTCTCGGTCGAGATCGACCCGAACGAAATCGACGAGGCCCGCCTCGACGCGCTGGCCGCCTCCGGCATGAACCGCGCCTCCATCGGCGTGCAGGACTTTGATCCGGAAATCCAGAAGACCATCGGCCGCGAACAGAGCTATGACCTGACCAAGCGCGTCGCCGACATGATCCGCGCCCGCGGCATCTGCAGCCTGAATGCCGATATTCTTTACGGTCTGCCCCATCAGACAAAGGCGAAAATCGCCGAGTCCGTGCAGAAACTGCTGACCCTGTCGCCCGACCGCGTGGCCCTCTACGGCTATGCCCATGTCCCCTGGATGAGCCGCCGCCAGCAGATGATCCCCTCGGACGCCATGCCCACCCCCGAGGAACGCCTGCGCCTGTTCGAAACCGCGCGGCAGCTTTTCACCTGGGACGGCTATCAGGAAATCGGCATCGACCATTTCGCCCGGCCCGAGGATGGCATGGCCGTCGCCGCCCGCAACGGCACGCTGCGCCGCAACTTCCAGGGCTATACCGATGATACCGCCCCCGTCCTTGTCGGGCTGGGCGCATCCTCCATCAGCCGCTTTCCCCAGGGCTATGCGCAGAACGTTTCGGGCACCTCGGATTATACCAAGGCGATCCGCGCGGGGCGTTTTTCCACCCATCGCGGCCATGTCTTTGCGGGCGAAGACCTGCTTCGCGCGCGGATCATCGAGGCGCTGATGTGCGATTTCCGCGTTGATCGGGCGGAACTGATGCGCGACTTCGGCACCCGGCCCGAACGTCTGGATCAATTGTTCGATGCCGCCGCATCCGCCTTTCCCGGCATGGTCGACAACGGCCCCGAGGGCCTGTCCATCCCGCCGAAAGGCCGCCCGCTGACCCGCATGATCGCCCGCGCCTTCGACGCCTATGATCAGTCAAAGGCACAGCATTCCGCGGCGATCTGAAGGGCGGGGCGGCCTAGCTGCCCTGCCGCTCCACCATCTCGATCATCCGCGGCAGGCAGATCCGGCGCAGGTCATAGCGATCCAGCACCGTCTGCCGCGCCGCCGCGCGCAGTGGCGCAAAGCGTTCCGGCTCTGCCAGAGCGGTGATCAGCGTCTGCGACCAGGCCGCGACATCGAAGAAATCCACCAGCAGCCCGTTCTGGCCATGGCGGATCACCTCGCGCACGGGGGCCGTGTCCGATCCGATCACCAGCGCGCCGGCCGACATCGCCTCGACCATCGACCATGACAGAACGAAGGGATAGGTCAGATAGGCATGCGCCCGGCTGACCTGCATCAGCGACAGGAATGTGCCATAGGGCACCTTGCCCAGGAAATGCACGCGGCTTGCGTCGATCCGGCCGCGCACCTCGTCCAGGTAGATGTCCTTCCAGCGCCGCCCGTCCCTTGGCGCGGGGCCATAGCTGACCTCGTCGCCCCCCACGATCACCACCTGCGCCGCGGGCCGGGCGGCCAGCACCTCGGGCAGGGCGCGGATGAAGGTGTGATAGCCCCGATAGGGTTCCAGGTTGCGGTTGACGAAGGTCAGCACCTCATCCCCGGCGCGCAGGACATGGCCGCCGGGCAGTTCCACCATGGCCGCCGGATCCGGCGTCACCTTGTCGCTGTCGACACCGTCGAAGATCACCTCGATCATCCGGCGCAGGGCGGGCGGATAGGTGGAGGCCTGCCATTCCGTCGGCGCGATCCCGGCATCGGCATGCAGCAGGGACTGGCCCAGATGCGCCGCGCGGCCCTGCGCAATCATCACCTGATCAAATCCGGCATCCCCCGCCTCGGGATCGAAGCCGACATCCGCGCCCCGCCCGCGATAGTAGAATTCGGCATAGACGATCAGCCGCGCCTCGGGCCAGACTTCCTTCAGGAACAGCGTCTCGCCCCAGCCGGAATGGCCGAAGATCACATCCGGCACATAACCCGTCTCGTTGCGCAGCCGCAGGCAGGCACGCGCCACGGTGACGCCCCGGTCGCTCTGGGTGATGAAGTTGCGCCCCAGCCGGGCCTGCGCCGCCTCGACCTTTGCCCCGTCATGGCGATAGCGCAGGGTCGGGATATCCGTCGCGCGCTGGTTGCGGATGTCGGTCAGGGCCGTGACCTCGTGGCCGCGCGCCTTCAGCGCGGGCGCAAGATGCAGGAACTGGCCGGGAAAGTTCTGATGGACGAGAAGGATCTTCACGCAGACACCCCCCCGAAGGCCGCCGCCATCAGGGTTCTGGTATAGTCATTCTGCGGCCGTTCGAAAACCGCCTCCGAAGCGCCCGCCTCAACCACATCACCCGCCTTCATCACGATCACCCTGTGCGACAACGCCTTCACCACCCGCAAGTCGTGGCTGATGAAAATGTAGGCCAGGCCCCACTTGCGTTGCAACGCCCGAAGCAGGTCGACGATCTGCACCTGCACCGTCATGTCCAGCGCGCTGGTCGGTTCGTCCAGCACCACAAGCCGGGGCCGCAGGATCATCGCCCGGGCAATGGCGATGCGCTGCCGCTGCCCGCCGGAAAATTCATGCGGATATCGCCCCATCCAGTCGGGGTTCAGGCCCACTTCGGCCATGATCTCGGCCACCATGGCGCGGCGGTCGCGCCCGGGTTCCAGCCCATGCACGCCCAGGCCTTCGGCGATGATCTGTTCCGCCGTCATGCGCGGGGAAAGGCTGCCGAAAGGATCCTGGAACACCACCTGCATGTCGCGCCGCAGCGCCCGCAGATCGGCCCCGCGCGCACCCCTCAGGTCGCGCCCCATGAAGACCACGGGCCCTTCGGACCCGATCAGCCGCAGGATCGCCAGGGCAAGCGTCGTCTTGCCCGATCCGCTTTCCCCCACGATGCCCAGCGTTTCGCCTGCCCGCACCGACAGCGTGGCGTCATTCACCGCCTTCACATGGCCCACGGTCCGCCGCATCAGCCCGCGCTGGATGGGAAACCAGACGCGCAGCCCTTCGGTGCGCACCACTTCGGGCGCATCGGCGGGCACGGGTTCGGGCAGGCCCGTCGGCTCGGCCGCCAGAAGCTTGCGCGTATAGGCATGCTGCGGATTGGCAAAGATCTCTGCCGCCGGTCCCTGTTCCACGATCTCGCCGCCCTGCATGACGCAGACGCGATCCGCGATCCGCCGCACGATGCCAAGGTCATGGGTGATGAACAGAAGGCTCAACCCTTCCCGCGCCTTCAGTTCGGCCAGCAGGTCAAGGATTTGCGCCTGGATCGTCACATCCAGCGCGGTTGTCGGTTCATCGGCGATCAGCAGTTCCGGCCCGTTGGCCAGCGCCATGGCGATCATCACCCGCTGGCGCTGCCCCCCCGAAAGCTGGTGCGGATAGGCCCCAAGCCGGCTTTCCGCCTCGGCGATGCCGACCTTTTCCAGAAGTTCCACGATCCGCGCCCGCGCCGCATCGCCCGTCAGGCCCTGATGCAGGGCCAGGCTTTCGCCCAACTGCCGCTCGATCGTGTGCAGGGGGTTCAGGCTCGTCATCGGCTCCTGGAAGATGAAGCTGATGTCATTGCCCCGCACGCGGCGCAGTTCGGCCTCTGACGCGCCCACCATTTCGCGGCCAAGATAGCGGATCGACCCTTCGACCCCCGCGCTGTCGGGCAGCAGCGACACGGTCGACAGCGCCGTAACCGACTTGCCCGATCCGCTTTCCCCCACCAGTGCGACCGTCTCGCCCTTGCCGACGGTGAAGCTCACGCCCTTCACCGCCTCGATCACGCGGCCATCCTGACGGAACCGCACGGAAAGCCCCGAAACCTCCAGCACCGCGTTCATCGGAAGGTCTTTCTCGGGTCAAAGGCATCGCGCACGCCTTCAAAGATGAAGACCAGAAGGCTGAGCATGATGGCAAAGGTGAAGAAGGCGGTGAAACCCAGCCAGGGCGCCTGCAGGTTCTGCTTGGCCTGCTGGGTCAGTTCGCCAAGGCTGGGCGCGCTTTCGGGCAGGCCGAAGCCAAGGAAATCCAGCGTGGCAAGGCTGCCGATGGTGCCGGTGATGATGAAGGGCAGCATGGTCAGCGTGGCCACCATGGCATTGGGCAGCACATGGCGGAACATGATCACAAGGTCCGACACGCCCAGCGCCTTGGCCGCGCGCACATATTCGAAGTTGCGCGCCCGCAGGAATTCCGCCCGCACCACGCCCACCAGCGCCGTCCAGCCGAACAGCACCATCAGCCCCACCAGAAGCCAGAAATCCATGGTGAAGATCGCGGCCACGATGATGATGACGTAAAGGCTGGGCGTGGATCCCCACAATTCGATGATCCGCTGAAAGATCAGGTCGGTCAGGCCGCCGAAATAGCCCTGCACCGCCCCGGCGGCGATGCCCACGACCGAGGTGATCAGCGTCACGATCAACGCGAAACTGACCGACAGGCGGAACCCGTAGATCACCCGCGCCAGCACGTCGCGCGCCGTGTCATCCGTGCCAAGCCAGTGGTTCGCATCCGGCGCCGAAGGCGCTGGCCCCGCCAGATCGTTGATCGTGTTATAGCTGTAGGGGATCGGCGGCCACAGGATCCAGCCCTGCACGAAGTCGGGATCCGCGCCTGCCCGGCTGCCATCCTCCACCTGCGCGATCACCCCTTCGGGATCGTCCCAGCAATCCAGACTGCCGCCTGACCGGATCAGGCATTGCACCTCGATATCGGTGTATTTCGCCTCGGTCCGGAAATCGCCGCCAAAGGCCGTTTCGGGATAGAAGCGCAGGAAGGGCGTGTGCAACTCGCCCCGATAGCTGACCAGCAGGGGGCGGTCATTCGCGATCACCTCGGCGCAAAGCGTGATGCCGTAAAGCACAAGGAATATCCAAAGCGACCAGAAGGCCCGGCGATTGGCCTTGAAGTTGCGCCAGCGGCGCTGGTTCAGCGGGGACAGTGCCATCATCCCCTCCGCGAGCCAAAGTCGATCCGGGGGTCGATCCAGACATACATCAGATCCGAAATGATCCCCATCACCAGCCCGATCAGGCCAAAGAAGAACAGCGTGCCGAAGATCACCGGATAATCCCGCTCTACCGCGGCGCGGAAGCCCAACTGCCCCAGCCCATCAAGCGAGAAGATCGTCTCGATGATCAGGCTGCCCCCGAAAAAGACGCTGACGAACAGCGCCGGAAAGCCCGCGATCACGATCAGCATCGCATTGCGGAAGACATGGCCATAAAGCACGCGCCCCTCGCTCAGCCCCTTGGCGCGGGCGGTCATCACGTATTGCTTCTTGATCTCATCCAGAAAGCTGTTCTTGGTCAGCAGCGTCAGCGTGGCAAAGCTGGAAATGGTCGAGGCGATGACCGGCAACGCGATATGCCAGAGGTAATCCAGCGCCTTGCCCATCAGCGACAGCTGTTCCCAGTTGTCCGATGTCAGCCCGCGCAGCGGGAAGATCTTCCAGTAGGATCCGCCCGCGAACAGCACCAAGAGCAGGATCGCGAACAGGAAGCCGGGGATCGCATAGCCCACGATGATCGCGCCGCTTGTCCATGTGTCAAAGGGCGTGCCGTCGCGCACGGCCTTTCGGATGCCCAGCGGGATGGAGATCAGATAGGCGATCAGCGTGGACCACAGGCCCAGCGTGATCGACACGGGCATCTTTTCGATCACCAGATCGACCACGTCGATGGAGCGGAAATAGCTTTCCCCGAAATCGAAGCGCATGTAGTTCCACATCATGATGAAGAACCGCTCGGTCGCGGGGATCATCTCTTTCCGGCATTCCGGCGCGGTGACGGATGGCGTGCCGGTGAACCCCTCGTCACAGACGATGCGCGCAAAGCCGAACTGCACTTCCAGCGCGGCCAGAAATTCCGGCGGCAGGCCCCGCGCGCCGATATAGCCGTCGTCGCGGCCCTGATCCACGCCCGCATCGCCGCCGCCCGACACGCTTTCCAGCGCATCGCCATCGCCTTCCAGACGGGCGGCGACCTGTTCGATCGGGCCGCCCGGAACGAATTGTGTCAGGGAAAAGTTGATGACCATGATCCCGATCAGCGTCGGGATGATCAGCAACAGCCGCCTCAGGATATAGGCGCCCATCAGCGCTGCCCGCCTTCCATCACTTCAACGCGCCGGATGCCCGCAGCGCGGCGGCCTTCTCGGCGTTGTACCACCAGAAATCCAGCTCTCCCAAGGCATAGGGGGGCAGCGTCTCGGGATGTTCGTACATGTCGTAATAGGCGATGGTATGCGTGGCCTTGAACCATTGCGGCACCCAGAACCGTTCGGACCGCAGCACCCGGTCCAGCGCCTGTGTCGCGACGCGCAGCTTGTCGTTCGAATCCGCCGCCATCACCACATCGACCAGCCGGTCCACCGCGGGCGATTTCAGCCCCATCTGGTTGAAGGAGGACACATCCGCCGTTTCCGACCCGTAATACTGCTTCAACTCGGACCCCGAGATATAGTCGGACCGGGCATTGCCGGTGATGATGTCGAAATCATATTGCGGCGGCCGGGTCCGCGCCTCCATCTGGGCATTGTCGATCGAGGTCATCAGCGCGTCGATCCCGATGGCCTTCAGGTTTTCGACATAGGGGTTGAAGACGCGGTCAAAGGTGGGGCTGTCGTTCAGGAATTCCACGCGCAGCACCTCGCCCTTGGCATTGCGGCGCAGGCCGTCATCGCCGACGGTCCAGCCCGCCTCATCCAGCAGGGCGGAGGCCTTGCGCACATTGCCCCGATCCAGCTGCCGCTCGCCCGATGCGGGGGCCATCACCGCCTCATCCGTCAGGATGCTGGCGGGAAGCAGCCCCTCATCCACCAGCGGCTGCAGGATCGCCACCTCTTCCGGGCCGGGCGTGCCGGTGGCGGCAAGTTCGGTGTTTTCCCAGACGGAATGGATACGGTCGTAAAGCCCGTAGAACAGCGTGGCATTCGACCATTCGAAGTTGAACATCAACCCGATCGCCTCGCGCACACGCGGATCCTGGAATTTCTCGCGCCGCAGGTTGAACAGGAAGGCCTGCCCGCTGGCCTTGGCGCCCGAGGGCAGTTCGACCTTCTTCACCTGCCCGTTCGTCACGCTAGGGAAATCATATCCCGTGGCCCAGGTGATCGAGGACGCTTCGTTGCGGAAAGTGTAGTTGCCCGCCTTGAACCCTTCGAAGGCGGCCTGATAGTCGCCGTAATATTCCACGCGGATCACGTCGAAATTGCCGCGCCCGCGATTGATGGGCAGGTCATTGCCCCAGTAATCCGGGTTGCGCCGCCACGCGATCGACTTGCCCACATCCATCCTGTCCAGCACATATTGCCCGGTCCCCAGGAAGGGCGTCAGGCTGCTTTCCTCCAGATCCAGATTGTTCGCCTCGTAATGCGCCTTGGACATGATCGGCAGCCCGCCCACGGATGCCGGAAGATCGCGGGTCGGCACGCCGGGTTTGAAGGTGAATTTCACCTTCAGCGGATCCAGCACCTCGGCCCTGTCGACCTGCTGGCCAAAGACGGTGCGGAAATCCGTCAGGCCCTTGGTCAGGAAGAGGTTGAAGGAAAACACCACATCCTCGGCCGTCATCGGGGTGCCGTCGGAAAAGGTGATGCCGGGGCGCAGGTTGAAGATCACCCAGGACCTGTCGGCCGGATATTCCATCGTCTCGCACAGCAGGCAGTAGGAGGTGCCGATTTCGTCGGCCGTGCTGGTCAGGATGGATTCATAGGGCGCCGAAGACAGCGCCGCCGCGCGCCCCTTCACGGAATAGGGGTTCATGCTGTCAAAGCCGCCCGCCGTCCAGATCGAAATCTCGCCCCCTTTCGGCGCATCGGGGTTCACGTAATCCAGATGCGCGAAGTCGGCCGGATATTTGGGCGGATCGCCGAAGGTGGTGATCGCATGGCTGGTGATCGTGTCCCCCTGGGCATGGGCCGCCACGGCCCAGGCCGCCGCCAGCGACAGCGCAAGAAGGCCGCTCCAGACGATCGGCCGCGCGGTCCACCGCACCGCCAAAGCCCCATCGCCCGCACCGGCCATTGCTCTGCGCATCCCGCTCTCCCCTGTCATCGGCCTGTCACCGGCCTTCGCTTGCGGATGTAAGGTAATTCGCCCGATGTCCAAGCCACAAGTTGCGTTTGCGTGAAACGCACGCAATCAGCGGCCGGAAATGGCAAAAGGGCCGCTTCCTTGCGGAAACGGCCCCCTGCGCAATCAATCCCGCGCCACTTACTGCACGGTGGCGAGATAGGCGATCAGGTTCGCCCGGTCTTCCACCTTGGGCAGACCCGCGAAAGACATCTTGGTGCCCGGGGCATAGCCCTTGGGGTTTTCGAGGAAGGCGTTCAGATTGTCTTCCGACCAGACATCCGCCGCCATGCCGACCAGAACGTCGGAATAGGCGAACCCGGCCGAAGCGGCCTTGGCGCGACCCACGACGCCGTTCAGATGCGGGCCGGTGGCATCCGCGCCATCCAGCTTGTGGCAGGACTTGCACTTGGCAAAGACCTTCTCGCCCGCGGCCGGATCGGCCGAAGCAAGGACGGTCGCGAAATCGGGGCCTTCTTCCACGGCCTCACCAGCCGATTCCTCGGCCCCGGTGTCGATGGAATAGGCCTGCGCGATTTCCTCGCCTTCGCCACCATGGCTGTCATGGCCGACATGGTACAGGCTTTCCGCGCCCCAGGCCGCAAAGAGATAGACCAGCAGCGACCCGCAGATCGCACCGGTTGCCTTGGTCATCGTCATCGTGTCGAACATGTCGCGCCTTCCCTTGGCCGTCGTTTGGCGCGGTATGTATCCGCTTCCACCACCCGGTTTCAAGGTATACTAGCGCGACCAATCGCCCCTTTTGGGGGGTTTTCGCAGTTGGAGCCCAGCCGACATGACCGGACGCATCGCATTCCAGGGGGAACTCGGGGCCTATTCGCACCAGGCCTGCACGCAGGCCCGCCCCGAAATGGAGGCCGTGCCCTGCCAGACATTCGAGGATGTCGTCGAACTTACCCGCTCGGGCGCTGTCGATCTGGGGATGCTTGCGGTCGAGAATTCCACCTATGGCCGCGTGGCGGATGTGCATTCCCTTCTGCCCCGGGCCGGGCTGCATATCGTGGACGAGGCCTTCGTGCGTGTCCATGTCAACCTGCTGGGCGTGCCCGGCGCGACGCTGGACCAGATCACCGAGGCGCATGGCCATGTGGTGATCCTGCCGCAATGCGCGGGCTTCCTGCGCAAGCACGGCATCAAGGGCAAGGTCAGCAGCGACAATGCCCGCGCCGCCCGCGAAGTGGCCGAAGCCGGCAATCCCGCCCGCGCGGCACTGGCATCAGAGCTGGCGGCCCGGATCTACGGGCTTGATGTCGTTGCCCGCCATATCGAGGATCACGCCAACAACACCACGCGCTTTCTGGTGATGTCGCGTGACCCCGATCTTTCCCGCCGCGGCGCGGGCCGGATGATGACGACCTTCACCTTCCGCGTCCGCAACATCCCTGCCGCACTTTACAAGGCGATGGGCGGCTTCGCGACGAACGGGGTCAACATGACCAAGCTGGAAAGCTACATGGTCGGCGGCAGCTTCACCGCCACCGAATTCTACGCCGATATCGAAGGCCACCCGGAAGATCCGAATGTGAAACTGGCCTTCGACGAATTGCGCTATTTCACCTCGGCCTTCAACATCCTTGGCGTCTATCCGGCCGATCGCGAACGCGGCTAAAGCGTCGGCTGACCGGCATAGCGCTGTTCGATGTCCCGGGCGATGGCCTGAAGGCGGGCGTCATACTTGCGCTGGACACGCCCCTTGGCCAGTTTCATCGACTGGATGAACAGCCGCGCCGCAAGGGTGCGGGGCCTGGTCTCGACCTGCATCAGCATCCGCGTCCGCCGCGCTGCCAGTTCCACAAGTTCGATGTTCAGCACCCCCTCGACCGAGGGGCCGTCGAAATCGACGGCAAGGAACTGGTCCGCCTCCAGCCGCGACAGCCGAACCTGCAACTGCCGCTCGCGCCCGCGCCAGGCAAAGCGCGCCTGCCATGTCATTCCCGGCCCGGGCAGCCGCAGCTTGTCGGTGCGGTGAACATCCGCGCCGCGGCGCATGGCGGAACGTTCCCACGCATCGAAATCCGACAGCGCCGCGAAAACGACGCCGAGAGGCGCCCCGATATCTGTCCGACCGCTAAGCTTCATTCCCGTCCCGACCCGTCATGCCACCACCTACTCGACCAAATCCGGGGCAATGTTATGCCGCCCCGGCGATATGCCGACTAATCAAGCCTGTCGGCAAGCCAGTTCGCAATCAGGAAATGCGCAATCGCGCCGGGTCTTGCGGGCCTGATGCGCGGATGCCGCCCTGCCATGACCGTGACCATCTCTTCGCGGCTCAGCCAGCAGGCATCTTCCAGTTCGGCCGGATCAAGCGTGATCTTTGCGCTCAGCGCCTCGGCCGCGCAGCCCAGCATCAGGCTTGCGGGAAAGGGCCAGGGCTGGCTGGCCAGATAGCGGACGGCCCCGATCCGCACGCCCGCCTCCTCCTGCACCTCGCGGCGGACGGCTGCCTCGATCGTCTCGCCGGGTTCGACGAAACCGGCCAGAAGCGAGAACATCCCCTCGGGCCAGACGGCATTCCGCCCCAAAAGCACGCTGTTGCCACGCGTGACCAGCATGATCACCACCGGATCCGTGCGCGGGAAATGCGACGCAGCACAGGCTGGGCAGCGGCGCTGCCAGCCGCCTTCGGCCATGTCGGACGCCGCGCCGCAGGCCGAACAGAAGCCGTGGCTGCGGTGCCAGTGCAGCACGGCCTTGGCCGTGGCCGCCAGTTCCGCCTCACGCGGGGAAAGCCCGGTCATCACGGCCCGCAATTCGGCAAAGCAGAATTCGGGATCAAGCGCCGGATGGCGTTGCTGCGTGGTGTCGAGAAACCCCTGCTCCACCCCTTCGGCCCCGGCTTCGGGGGGCCAGTCGGAAATGTCCGCGGCAAAGACCGCACGGCCCTCGTCCAGCCCGAGGAACACAAGCGGCCCCGCCTTTGCCAGAACCGGCGACCCTGCGGCAACCCAGCCCAGCCCCTCGTCCGGCAGGCAAAGCGGCTTGCCCCGCCAGACAGGCAGGATGCGCCCCGTCCGCGCCAATTCGGCCAGCCTGTCCGCATCGCCGCGCAGATGCGCCGCCCGGTCCAGACCGGAGCCGCCAAAAGTCACCGTTTCAGCCAGCCGCATCAGACCTGCCCCACCCCTGTCCTGCGCCGCTGTCTTGCCATGCCGCCCCCCGCAAGGCAAACCCCCTGCCGGTGTAAACTTCTCTTGCCAAAAGACACGCAATAGTTGTAAACTATGCATTACAGACGCGGCGCTGCGGATCTGCCCCGTAGCTCTCGCCCTTCAAGGGATGACGAATGTGCCCGCCTTCGAGGCAGTCCTGAGGCTGCTTGCCACGACGGATCTGCACGCCCATGCCTTTGGCTGGGACTATCACGCAGACCGCCATCAGGAAGGCCTCGGCCTGTCTGATCTGGCGCATCTGATTGATGACGCCCGGTCCGAATGCCCCAATACCCTGCTGCTGGACAATGGGGATTTCCTGCAGGGCAGCCCCCTGGGCGACTGGGCGGCCGAGCAGGGCACGGATCAGCCGCATCCGATGATCTCGGCCATGAACGCACTGGGATATGACGCGGCGACGCTGGGAAATCACGAATTCAGCCATGGCCTGCCGCTGCTGCGACGGGCCATCGCGGAAGCCAGCTTTCCCATGATCTCGGCCAATATCCGGTCTCTGGACGATGTCCCGCTGGTGAACCGCTCCATCCTGATCGAACGCAGCATGGCCGCCTCCGATGGCGCGCGCCGCCCGATCCGGATCGGCATCACCGGGATCGCCCCGCCGCAGACGATCCAGTGGGAGGCCGGCTCGATCAACGGGAACCTGTCGGCCGAAGACGCCGTTCTTGCCGCCGCGCAAGAGGTGCGGACGCTGCGCAATGCGGGGGCGGATGTCGTCATCCTTCTGGCCCATACCGGCATCGGCCCCTCCGGGCCCGAAACCGGGGCCGAGGGCGGGACCGAGAATGTCGGGCTGCCCCTCGCGGCCCTGTCGGGGGCGGATGCGATGGTGCTTGGCCATACCCATATGGTCTTTCCCGATCCACAGGACGCCCGGCAGGACAGCGGTCAGGCGCTTCTGAACGGAACGCCCGCCGTGATGCCGGGCTATTTCGGCTCGCATCTCGGGCAGATCGACATGGCGCTGCGCCATGATGGCAGGGCCTGGTCGCTGTCCGGGGCGCGGGCCGAACTTCTGCCCGCACAGGCCAGGGCAGCGATCCATCCGGGGCTGCAGACGGTCTGCGGCGAGGCGCATCAGGCGGCAAGGGGCTGGCTCGGCACCCAGATCGGGCAGACGTCGGTGCCGCTCTGCAGCTATTTCGCCCGGGTCGCCCCGACCGACATCCTGCGCCTTGTCGCCGCCGCCCAGGCCCATCACCTGCGCGAAAGGCTGTCGCAGACGGCCTTCGCCGATCTGCCGCTTCTGTCGGCAGCGGCCCCCTTTCGCGTCGGCGGGCGCGGCGGGCCCGACTATTTCACCGAGATAGGGCCCGGGCCCCTGGAACTGCGCCATGCCAATGACATCTACCCCTTTCCCAATACCGTGGTGGGCCTTCTGATCTCTGGCGCGGAACTGGAGGATTGGCTGGAACGGGCCGTCATCCAGTTCGCCACGCTGCGCCCGGGGGACAGGGACATTCCCCTGATCAATCCCGATCATCCCGGTTTCGACTTCGATCTGATCGACGGGCTGTCCTTCGCGATCGACCTGTCGCAGCCCCCGCGCTTCGATGCCATGGGCCGCCTGGCCGCGCCGGGCGCCCATCGCATCCGCGACCTTTCCCATGGCGGCAGGGCGCTTCACCCCGAAGACCGCTTCATCCTGGCCACCAACAGCTATCGCGCCGCGGGCAGCGGCGGCTTTCCCGCCTGCCGGCGCGACCGCATCGTTCTGGATGACAAGACCCCCACCCGCGCGGCCCTTGTCCGCTATCTGTCCGAAGGCCCGCCCTTCACGCCCGGCACCGGGTTCGACTGGCACCTGCGCCCGCTGGGGGCCACGGCGCTGTTCGAAACCTCAGCCCGCGCCATCACCTGCACGGATCACATCGCCACCCTGGGCCCCGAAGCCCTGCCCGGCGCGCAGCCGGGCTTCATGCGCTTCCGTTTGCGGCTCTGATCGGATAGGACGGCCCCGAACCGACGGAGCAGGGCATGTTCGACGCGATCTTCTTCGACCTGGACGGGACGCTGGTGGATACCGAAAGCCTTGCGCTTGTCACGGGTCTGCGCGCCTTTGCCGATCTGGGCCATTCCGTCGAGGAAAGCTTCATGCACGGCCTTGTCGGCAAGGCCGAACCCCAGGCGGAACAGATCATCCGGGCCTCCCTTCCCGCGCTTGACATTCCGGCCTTCCGCGATGCCTGGCGGGCGCATTTCGAGGCCGGGCTGAACGCAGGCCTGCCGCTGAAATCCGGGGCTGCGGAACTGCTGGAGATGCTGGATCATCCGCTGGGCCTTGTCACCTCGACCGGGCGGCAGGGCGCGCATCACAAGCTGGGCCTTGCGGGCATCGCGCATCACTTCCGGATCGTCGTGACCTTTGATGACGTGCGCGAACCCAAACCCGCGGCAGAGCCCTATCTCCTGGCCGCGCGGCAGCTTGGCGTCGACCCGGCGCGCTGCCTCGTCTTCGAGGACAGCGATATCGGTGCCGAAGCCGCGCATCGCGCGGGCTGCACCGTTGTCCAGGTGCCCGACGTCGCCCCGACCGAGGGCCGCTTTGCCCGCCATCTGGCACAGGACCTGCTTTCTGGCGCGCGGGCGGCGGGGGTCATCTGAACGGGTCCGCCTGCGGCGCTTGCGAATCCGCGCCCGGGGGCCTATATCCCCGGTCGAGAGGTTGGCGCGGGCGAGCGCCTCGCCAACCCGGTCAGGACCGGAAGGTAGCAGCCGTAACGAGCCCCGCTTGGGTCGTTGTCCAGCCTCTCACCCTTTCCCCTGCCTTCGCCTGAATGGGGCGCGCCCTCTCGCGCCGGGCATTCCCCTCCACCTGGCGCAGCACACCATCCGGATCGCCCTGCGGCCCACCATCGACCTTGCCCTGACTTCCCCAGTCGCACTAGGTTGGACCCGATCAAGGAGCGACCATGTCCGACACGCCCGACAAGGCCTATCAGGTTCTTGCCCGCAAGTACCGCCCCGAAACCTTTGCCGATCTTGTCGGGCAAGAGGCGATGGTGCGCACGCTGAAGAACGCCTTCGCCGCCGATCGCATCGCCCATGCCTTCGTGATGACGGGCATCCGCGGCACCGGCAAGACGACCACCGCGCGGATCATCGCCAAGGGGCTGAACTGCGTCGGCCCCGATGGCACCGGGGGACCCACCACCGATCCCTGCGGCCTTTGCGATCCCTGCCGCGCGATTGCCGAAGGCCGGCATGTCGATGTGATGGAGATGGACGCCGCCTCGCGCACCGGGGTGGGCGACATCCGCGAGATCATCGATTCCGTCCACTACCGGGCGGCCAGCGCGCGCTACAAGATCTATATCATCGACGAGGTTCACATGCTCTCGACCAGCGCCTTCAACGCGCTGCTCAAGACGCTGGAGGAACCGCCCGCCCATGTGAAGTTCATCTTCGCCACGACCGAGATCCGCAAGGTTCCCGTCACCGTCCTGTCACGCTGCCAGCGCTTCGATCTGAAGCGGATCGAGCCTGAGGTGATGATGGCCCTTTTGCGCCGCATCGCCACGGCGGAAGGCGCGCAGATCACCGATGGCGCGCTGGCGCTGATCACCCGCGCGGCGGAAGGATCGGCGCGCGACGCCACATCGCTGCTGGATCAGGCCATTTCCAATGGCGCGGGCGAGGTGACGGCAGATCAGCTGCGCGCGATGCTGGGGCTTGCCGACCGGGGCCGCGTGCTGGACCTGTTCGATCTGATCGTGACGGGCGATGCCGCGGGGGCGCTTTCGGAACTGGCGGGCCAATATGCCGACGGGGCCGATCCGATGGCCGTGCTGCGCGATCTGGCGGAAATCACCCATTGGCTTTCCGTGGTCAAGATCACCCCCGCCGCCGCCGAAGACCCGACAACCCCGCCCGATGAACGCGCCCGCGGCATGGACATGGCCACGCGCCTGCCCATGCGCGTGCTGACGCGGATGTGGCAGATGCTGCTCAAGGCGCTGGAAGAGGTGGCGCTGGCCCCGAATGCCATGATGGCCGCCGAGATGGCGGTGATCCGGTTGACGCATGTGGCCGACCTGCCCGATCCCGAAACCCTGATCCGCAAGCTGCAATCCGCCCCGCAGCCCGGGCCCGCCCCCGGTGGCGGGGGCGGCGCGCCTGCGGGCGGCGGTGGGCGCATGGTCCATGCCCCCGCCATGCGCATGGCCCCCCCTTCCCCCGCGCGCGGCCCGGTCATGCAGGGCGGCGGGCAACAGGCCCTTGCCGTGGCCGAAGGCACGCTTCAGGTCTTTGTCAGCTTCGATCAGGTGGTCGACCTGATCCGCGAAAAGCGCGACATGAAGCTGCTTTACGAGGTGGAGACCGGCCTCCGCCTTGTCCGCTATGCGCCGGGCCGGATCGAATTCCAGCCCAGCCGCGAGGCCAGCCCGGACCTTGCCGCGCAACTCGGCCAGCGCCTGCAGATGTGGACAGGCGCGCGCTGGGGTGTCTCCGTCGTCAATGAAGGCGGCGCCCCCACCATCGCCGAACAGCGCGATCAGGCCCGCCGCGAGGCCGAGGCCGAGGCGCTGCGCAATCCCCTTGTCCAGGCCGTCCTGACGGCCTTCCCCGGCGCCAGGATCGCGGATATCCGCACGCCTGCCGCCCTTGCCGCGGCAGCCGAGGCCGAGGCCCTGCCGGAAGTCGAGGACGAATGGGACCCCTTCGAAGAGGGCTGATCGCCGTCACGGCCACGCTTGCCCCGGGGGCGGCTCAGGCGGGCATCTGCGCCACGCAGCGCCCGGGCTGGCAGCCCGCCGACGGGCCGGTCGGCGCCTGGGGCGAGACGCTCTATATCCTCGGCTCGCCGCTGGGGCTGGGGATCATCCTGCTGCTGGGGATCGGCCTTGTCTTTCCGCGCCCCTGGCTTTCCGCGATCCTCGCCCTGCCCGCGCTTGGCCTGGCCTGGCTGCTGACCATCGGTCGCACGTCCGATGCGGCGGGGCTGGCCATGTCGGAAGGCTGCATCGGCACGGCAATGCCCGCATCCATCCTGCTCGTCCTGATGGCGGCGGTGGTGCTTGTCCGGGGCTTCCGCGCCCGGCCGCGCGGCAAACCCGCGGCATGAGCCAGCCTTGCCGCGCCCCGATGCAGGCCCTATCACTGTGTCCTGCGCGCCGGAACGAAGGAGTATCGCGATGCTGAAGGGACTCGGTGGCCTTGGCGGCCTTGGCGACATGGCCAAGATGATGAAGGCCGCGCAGGACATGCAGACGAAGATGGCCGAAATGCAGGCCGAGATGGCCAATACCGTGGTGATCGGCGAAGCCGGGGCCGGTCTCGTCAAGGCCCGCGCCACCGCCAAGGGCGAGGTGACCGGGCTGGATATCGACCCTTCGATCCTTGTCCCCTCGGAAAAGGAAGTGGTCGAGGATCTGATCCTCGCCGCGATCAAGGATGCGCAGTCCAAGGGCCAGATGCGCATGGCCGAGGAAATGCGCCGCATGACCGAAGCGCTGGGTCTGCCCGCCGACATGAAGCTGCCCTTCTGACATGGCCGCAGGCGGCGCCCATGGCGGCGACACCCCGCGCGAGATCGAGGCGCTGATCGACCTGATGGCGCGCCTGCCGGGGCTTGGCCCCCGCTCGGCCCGCCGCGCGGTGCTGGTGCTTCTGAAACGGCGCGGGGCGCTGATGGCGCCCCTGGCGCAGGCCATGGCGCAGGTGGCCGTCTCGGCCCGCGATTGCCGGATCTGCGGCAATATCGGCACCTCCGACATCTGCGCGATCTGCGCCGATGACCGCCGCGCCACGGGCGAGATCTGCGTGGTCGAGGATGTGGCCGATCTCTGGGCGCTGGAACGCGCGGGGGTGTTCCGCGGGCGCTATCACGTGCTGGGCGGCACGCTTTCGGCACTCGATGCCGTGGGACCCGAGGAGTTGCGCATCCCCGACCTGATCGAGAGGGTCGCGACGGAAGCTACGCGCGAGGTGATCCTTGCGCTGAATGCCACGGTGGATGGCCAGACCACCGCGCATTACATCGCCGATGCCCTGGCGGCCACGGGGGTTTCCGTCACTTCGCTGGCGCAGGGCGTGCCCATCGGGGGCGAGCTGGACTATCTCGACGATGGCACGCTGGGCGCGGCGCTGCGGGCGCGCAAGTCTTTCTGATGCAAAGGAAAGGGCCGGTGGCATCTCTGCCCCGGCCCATACCGTTTCGTGCCAGCCGCGCCTTAGCGGCGGCGGTTGTCATCCTCATCCTCGTCCTCGTCGTCATCCGACTGCGGCAGGTTGAAGAAGCTTTCGGCATCCGAGAAATCGGCGGGCTTCTCTTCGCGCTCGGTCAGGCTGAACGCTTCCAGCCCGGCGATGGAGGACGGCATCTTCGCCTCGGGCGACATGCCCAGCGACTGTTCGGTGGACACCAGTTTGCGCCGTTCGTCATCCGACATGACGGTCCCCTCGGCGGCCTTCTTGCGCGCGGCCTGCTGCACGGCGGTATCCAGTTCCGACTGGCGGCACAGGCCCAGCGCGACCGGGTCGATGGGGGTGATGTTGTTGATGTTCCAGTGGCTGCGTTCGCGGATCGACTGGATCGTGGGCTTGGTCGTCCCCACCAGCTTGCCGATGGCTCCATCCGACAGTTCCGGGTGGAACTTCACCAGCCACAGGATCGCGGCGGGGCGATCCTGCCGCTTGGACAGCGGGGTATAGCGCGGACCGCGGCGCTTTTCCTCGCCCACGGCGGCAAGGTTGTGCTTCAGCTTCAGCTTGTAAAGCGGGTCCGCCTGACCCTTCTCGATCTCTACCGCCTCAAGCTGGTTGTTGGCGATGGGATCGAAACCCTTCACCCCGGTGGCCACGTCGCCATCGGCAATCCCCTGCACCTCAAGCTCGTGCATGCCGCAGAAATCGGCGATCTGCTTGAAGGACAGGGTGGTGTTGTCCACAAGCCAGACGGCGGTGGCCTTTGCCATGAGCGGTTTGTTCATAGGATTGCTCCTTGCAATATCTCTCTCGGGCCGGGAAATCGGCTGCGACCGGGGCCGCCATTCCACGATTTCGGGGAAGTTCAGGGCGGGATATAGTCGGTTCCTGCGACAGAGGAAAGTAAAAATGCGCGTGATCCATCTGCTGCTGCTGGCCCTTCTTGCCGCGGCCCCCGCCCGGGCCGAAGGCGAAAGGGCCGGGGATTTCGACTATTACGTCATGGCCCTGTCCTGGTCCTCCAGCTGGTGCGCGCTGGAGGGCGATGCGCGCGACGATCCGCAATGCGACACCGGGCGCGGGATCGGTTTCGTGCTGCACGGCCTCTGGCCGCAATACGAAGAGGGCTGGCCCTCCTTCTGCCGCACCCCCGAACGCGATCCGCCCCGCGCCTTGACGGCGGCGCAGGCGGATGTCTTCGGCGGGGCAGGCGCGGCCTTCTATCAGTGGAAGAAGCATGGCCGCTGTTCCGGCCTGTCGGCGGCGGATTTCTATGACACCGCGCGCGCGGCCTTTGGGCGCGTGTCGGTGCCTGCGCCCCTGCAGGGGCTGTCGCGCGATATCCGCGTCGAGGCGGATGTGATCGAGGACGCCTTTCTTGAGGCAAACCCGGATCTTGCACCCGACGGCGTGGTGGTGACCTGCCGGTCCGGCATGGTGCAGGAGGTGCGGATCTGCCTGACGAAGGATCTGGAATTCCGCGATTGCGGCGGGGATGTCGGGCGCGTCTGCCGCGGCGTCGCCGCGATGGAGGCCGTGCGCTGAACCCGCGGACCGCGCCTTCCGAATGCACGGCCGCTTTTCCAGACCCGACATTCCGCAAGGATTTGCAGCCTTGCGGGGAACTGTCCCACGTCACCTGCCCGCGACTGCCCCTTGGCAGCCATCTGCTCATCCAACCTATTCGACCTTGAGGACGATCTTGCCGACATGCCCGGAGCTTTCCATCCGGGCATGGGCGGCGGCGGCCTGTTCAAGCGGGAATTCGCTGTCCATCACCGGGCGGAACTTGCCTGCCGCGATCATCGGCCAGACATGCGCTTCCACCTCGGCCGCGATGCGGGCCTTGGCCAGGTCGCTTTGCGGGCGCAGGGTCGATCCGGTGATCGTCAGGCGGCGCATCATCACCTCGGCAAAGTTCAGCTCCACCTTCGCCCCTTGCAGGAAGGCGATCTGCACCAAGCGCCCCTCGGTCGCCAGCGCCTTCACGTTGCGCGGCAGATAGCTGCCCCCGACCATGTCGAGGATCAGCTGCGCGCCGCCTTCGTCATGCATCATGGCAACGAAATCGCCGCTGCGGTAGTTCAGCGCCTTTTCCGCGCCCAAGGCTTCGCAGGCCGCGCATTTCTCATCCGATCCTGCCGTGGTGAAGACCCGCGCACCCAGCGCCTTGGCGATCTGGATCGCTGTCGTCCCGATGCCCGACGATCCGCCATGGACGAGGAACCGCTCCCCCGCCTTCAGCCCACCGCGCATCACGACATTGGACCAGACGGTGAAGCAGGTCTCGGGCAGGCAGGCGGCCTCTTTCATCGACAGCCCATCGGGGATGGGCAGGGCATGGGCCTCGGGCGTGGTGACATATTCGGCATAGCCGCCGCCGGGCAGCAGGGCGCAGACCTTGTCGCCGATGCTATAGCGGGTGACGCCGGGGCCGGTTTCCACGACGGTGCCGGATGCCTCCAGCCCCGGCAGGGGCGAGGCATTGGCAGGCGGCGCATAGCTGCCCGCGCGTTGCAGGGCGTCGGGGCGGTTCACCCCGGCATAGGCCACCCGGATGACGATCTGCCCATGGCCCGGCACGGGCACCGCACGGGTGCAGGGTTTCAACACATCGGGACCGCCGGGTTCGGTGATCTCGACGGCGCGCATGTGATGCGAAAGTTCCATTCTGCGGTCTTCCTGTCGGCGGGCTTCAGCGGAAGCGGTTCATGATCCGGCCGGGCAGGTCATCGGGGACTGTCGGCGCACGCCATTTCTCCATCACCCGGCCCGGACCCGCAAGCAGCGCCTTGCCCAGGGGATTTTCCCGCAGCTTCGCCTTCAGGCTTTCGATCTGCATCACATCGTCGATGCGCCGATCCAGGAAATCCCAGGTCGCCTGATGGCCCGGGCTGTCATCGCCCAGCCAGTAAAGCACGACCGATCCGTAGACCGCGGAAAGCGTGGCGCGCTTGGAATACCAGTTCAGATCGCGCGACGTATCGCCCAGCGCCAGCCAGATCGCATCCGCCGTGCCCCAGATCAGTTTCGCCCCTTCGGCGGCGTGCTGCGGCAGGGCAAAAAGGGTGGTGCCGCGGCGGACCAGTTCGCGATCCGCGACCAGATCAAGGCGGGTGCGGATGGCAAAGGCCACCCGGTCGCGAAAGCGCATCTGGGAAAGGTCAGCCTTTGCAAGGGTTTCCGCCATCTGGCGGTCGCCGTCCTTGTGAAAGGCCACGGCAAGGTCGATGCCGCCACGGGGAAAAAGCGCGCGGGCCAGACCTTCGGCCACGCCCGAATCGGTAATGGCGGCGCGCAGGGTGGTTTCGGACCAGCCATCGAAGGGAACATGGGACAGCGCGGCATCCAGCACCGCTTCGCGGGCGTTTTCAGGGCTTTGCGGGCTTTCCATGGCAGACTCCTTCGGGGCTTTGGTGGACAGGGGCGATTTCCTTTGTTATAGGGCGCGCGCCTGCACACTGTAGTGCAACTCTAACTTAGGAAGGTGGTGACAACCACATGCAGGTCAGCGTCCGCGACAATAACGTCGAACAGGCACTCCGTGCCCTGAAGAAAAAGCTCCAGCGCGAAGGCGTTTTCCGTGAAATGAAGCTCAAGCAGCATTTCGAGAAACCGTCCGTCAAGAAAGCGCGCGAGCAAGCCGAAGCGGTCCGCCGTGCGCGCAAACTCGCGCGCAAGAAGGCGCAGCGCGAAGGCGCTCTCTGAGGCGTTTGCGACACTGGGGGAGCGATCCCCAACCGATCAACCCCCGTCCGCAAGGCCGGGGGTTTTTCATTGCGCCGGGGATTAACCTTGGGGTTTTCCCGGGAATTTCAGCGGGATGTCCCGATCCGACCGTGCCACAGCCGGTGCAGACGCGCGGTGCAGCAGGGCGTGCATACAAATTCCGGCAGGTTGACCCGGGAAATCATGGTTAACCGTGCGCGATTGCGCGAGTGCGGAACCGATTTCTGACGCAGAAATCGGGGCGAAATCTGACGCAGATTTCGCTTGGCGGCGGTGCGCTACGGAAGGGGCCCGAAATCTGCGTCAGATTTCGGGACGGAATTTGCGTCAAATTCCGTTTTGCGCGGAAGTGGGGGCGTCGGGAATGGCGGGGTGAACCCCGCCCTACACGGCCAGCGCGGTGGTCTGGACCACAGTCCGCAGCGCGAAGGAGGAATGCATCTGCCGCACGCCGGGCAGGCGCGACAGATACTGGCGGTGGATGCGGGCGAAATCCTCGGTATCCTGCGCCATGATCTTGAGCAGGTAATCCGCCTGCCCCGCCATCAGATGACATTCCAGGATGTCGGGGATGCGCGCCACCTCGCGTTCGAAGGCATCGAGCAACTCGTCGGCCTGGCCCTGCAGGGTGATTTCCACATAGACCGTCGTCGGGCGGCCAAGGCGGCGCGGATCGAGCAGGGCCACGTAACGGGCGATGAAGCCCTCTTCCTCTAGCCGCTGGGTGCGGCGGTGGCAGGCCGAGGGCGACAGGTTCACCCGTTCCGACAAATCGGCATTGGTGATGCGGCCTTCCTTCTGCAGGACGGTCAGGATGCGGCGGTCGGTTGCGTCGAGTTCGGACATTCGCGGAAGAAACTTTCACCATCTGGGCCGATTGCGAAGAAATCTACCGCAAGGCCGCCCCCGCGTCATGCAGAAATCAAAGAAACGGCGGGGAAGCTGACGGAAGCTTTTCCCACAGCGGGCCGTATCCGTGCCCGGAACGGGAGGAAGCAACCAGATGAAGATCGGATGTCCGAAAGAGATCAAGCCGCAGGAATTCCGCGTCGGCATGACGCCCAATGCCGCGCGCGAGGCGGTGGCCCATGGGCATGAGGTTCTGGTGGAGACCGGCGCCGGTATCGGCGCGGGCTTTTCGGATGCGGATTACCAGGCCGCAGGCGCGCGGATCGCGGGGACGGCGGAAGAGGTTTTCGACAGTTCCGGGATGATCGTGAAGGTGAAGGAGCCGCAGGCGGTGGAACGTGCCCGCCTGCGCGAGGGGCAGCTTCTGTTCACCTACCTGCATCTGGCCCCGGATCCGGCGCAGACGAAGGATCTGCTGGCATCGGGCGTCACGGCCATCGCCTATGAGACGGTGACGGATGATCGCGGCGGGCTGCCGCTGCTGGCGCCCATGTCCGAGGTGGCGGGGCGGCTTGCGCCGCAGGTCGGGGCATGGACGCTGCAGAAGGCCAATGGCGGGCGCGGCGTGCTGATGGGGGGCGTGCCCGGCGTGCTGCCCGCGAAGGTGCTGGTCATCGGCGGCGGGGTGGTGGGCACCCATGCCGCCAAGATCAGCGCGGGGATGGGGGCGGATGTCACCGTGCTGGACCGTTCGGTGAACCGGCTGCGCTATCTGGATGACGTCTTCGGCGGGCAGTTCAAATGCGGCTATGCCGATGCGGCCACCACGATCGAACTGGCGCGGCAGGCCGACATGATCATCGGCGCGGTCCTGATCCCCGGCGCGGCGGCGCCCAAGCTGATTTCACGCGCGCAGTTGAAAGAACTGAAACCCGGCGCGGCGCTGGTGGATGTGGCGATCGACCAGGGCGGCTGCTTCGAGACCTCCCGCGCGACCACGCATCAGGACCCGATCTATGAGGTGGACGGGATCATGCATTACTGCGTGGCCAACATGCCCGGGGCGGTGGCGCGGACATCGACCCAGGCGCTTGGCAATGCGACGCTGCCCTTCCTGCTGGCCCTGGCCGACAAGGGCTGGAAGCGCGCCTGCGCCGAGGACCGGCATCTTCTGGCCGGGCTGAACACCCATGCCGGCAAGCTGACCTATGCGGCGGTCGGCACGGCGCTGGGCCTGCCCACGATCAGCGCGGCGGAGGCGCTGGCGATCTGACGGCTGTCCGGAAACACAAGGGCCGCAGGGTTCATCCCGCGGCCCTTGCCCGATCCGTGGCGGCTTATTTCTTCAGCGAGTCGCGGATTTCCATCAGGATATCCAGTTCCGTCGGCCCGGCGGGGGCGGCCTCGGCGGCCTCTTTCTTCGCCGTGGCATCCTTGAGCTTGTTCACCGCCTTCACCAGCAGGAACACCACCCAGGCGATGATCAGGAAGTTGATCACGGCGGTGATGAAGGCCCCATAGGCAAAGACCGGCGCCCCCGCATCGCGCGCCGCGGCGAGCGAGACGGGATCCGTTCCCGACAGGTCGATGAACAGGTTCGAAAAGTCTACGCCGCCGGTGATCAGCCCGATGATGGGGTTGATCAGATCCCCCACGAGCGAGTTCACGATGGCCGTGAAGGCCGCACCGATGATGATACCCACCGCAAGGTCGACGACATTCCCCCGCGCGATAAACGTCTTGAATTCATTCAGCATTTCACGGTTCCCACGTTTTTTCCTTGTTACTTTCCGCCATGTGCGAAACAGGCACTGTCCCTTTGCCCCGGCGGCAGGGACAGCCTAAGCGCATTTTCGCGAAATTTTCATCGGAAAAGTGCAAGTCGGGCGCAGCCGGCCCGGGGTGTTGCACGGGAAATCGCCTTCTGGCGGGCGTCAGATCGGGCGCACCATGCTGTGGGCGGCGTTGAAGCGGAAGATCAGCCGAAGCGGACCGATGGCCGAGGTGCGGTCGACGACGAAGCCCTGCCGTTCGTAAAGCGCGCGCGCGCGCCAGTTCGTATCGACGACATCCAGCCGCACCGCGCCGAAGCCGCGCGCGCGGCCTTCGGCCATGAAGGCCTGCAAGAGCGCGCTGCCCACGCCCTGGCCGCGGCAATCGGGGCGGACGCAAAGCCCATCCAGCAGGAAGCGGGCCTGATCGGATTCGCTGCCCAGCAGGCGCAGGACCATGGCCCGCCAGCGCCCGCCAAAGGTGCCGTAGACGGCGCGCAGATCCTCTTCCGTGCCGCCCGCGAAGGTGCCCCTCTCGGTCTTGAAACCGGCAAGGCCCACAAGGCGGCCTTCGCGATCATAGGCTGTCAGGCAATGATCGGCGCGCATCACCCGGGCGAAAAAGACCAGCGCAAGCCGCTCTGGCCCCAGCACGCGGCCCAGCTTTTCGCCGAAGGCCGCCCAGTACAGCACCGCCGCCTCGTCGCGCAGATGATCGGGCAGGCCCCCTTCGATGCGGATCATGCCAGCTCTCCTTCCGCTGCCGCCTGCAGGGGTCCTTCATGCCCTGCGCCCAGAATCCAGCCCTCTTCGGTGCCGATATCATTGATATCCTGCATGATCCGCGCCAGTTCGCCCAGATGCGACAGCCGCCACAGCGCACGGGCCAGCAGCACCACCTGCGCGCGGTCGCGGATGCCCGGGGCGCGGGCCACCAGCGGGGCGAGGAGCGAGGGATAGACCTCGGCCAGAACGGCGCTGCGGCCCGGTTGCGGATCGAAGGGCCAGACCGAGACATCGGGGCGCTGCGACAGGCGGTGGATCATCGGCAGGCCCATCAGCGCCTGCGATCCGACGGAGCCTGTGGTGTAAAGCTTCCAGACGGGCTGGGCGCGGGGAACGCGGGCCTCGACCGCGCGGCGTTCGGCAAGGCCCAACGCGGGGTAATCGGCCAGCTTGCGGGGCGGCAGATGCGGCAGGGCAAGGCCCGCGGGGCGGCCCCAGAAGGGGCCGGGCGCGGGGTGGCCCCTGGCGATGATGGCGTTGATATCATCGGCCACGGCAAAGCGGTTGTTGCGGTTGCCCTCATCGGTGATCCGCCCGGCCAGCCAGCGCCAGACGGCGCGGGGATCGGGCTGGCCCGTCAGGCGGGCGGCAAAGCCCGCGGGATAGGCCATCGGGAAATCGAAGCCGATCAGCAGGCGGCGGCCTTCGGCGGCGGCGCGGTCGATGCTGGCGCGGATATGCGTCTCGGCCTCGGCCCGGCTGCGGAAGTAGAGGGCGCTTTCCCCTGTCGCATCGGCCTGCCCGATCCAGATCGCATCGGCCGAGGGGCGGGCCGGAGACGGGCCATGCGTGGCCGACCAGTCGACCACCATCACCCCGTCAAAGGCTGGCGCGGCAAGGCCGGTTTCGGCAAGGATGAAATCGGCAACAGCGGCGGTGTCGTTCAGATCCAGCACCGGCACGGGCAGCGCCAGCCCCGCCGCATCGCTGGCCACGGCGCGCACCAGCGGATCGCCCGGCTGGATCAGGTCATGCCCCGTCTCGCGGCGCCAGACTTCCACCTTGCGATGCGCGTCACGCTTGTAGCCTTCGACCAGCACCAGATCGACAGGGGCCAGACGCGCCAGCACCTCGGACAGGGCGGGCTCGGGGCCGCGATGTTCCACCATCAGGGCGAAACGGTCCTTGGCGGCCAGAACCACCTCGCGCGCGCCGGCCTGACGGTGGCGGAAGGTGTCCTTGCCGGGCTGATCGAGATCCACCTCGTGATGCACATGCTTCACGGTGGAAACGGAGAAACCCCGGCCCGTGATTTCGGCCACCAGCCGTTCCATCAGGCCGGTCTTGCCCGAATTCTTCCAGCCGATGACGCCGTAAACCTTCATGCCGCGCCCCGGATGCGGGCCTCGGCCGTGGCAAGGTCTTCGGGGGTGTTGAGGTTGGCAAAGGCCCCGTCATCGGGGAAATCGGCACGGGCGGCGTGGAGGCTGTCGGCAAAACTCCGGACGCGGGCCTTTTCGCCGCTGGCGAGAAAGGCCCGCAGCGCGGGGGCGGCCCCGGCGGGCCAGAGGCCGAAGGTCGGATGGTCATTGCCCCCGGATCTGGCAAGTGCGGCCCCCACCCCTTCGCCTGCCAGCAGCAGGCGGGGCACAAGGTCGGGCGGGAAGAAGGGCGCATCGACCGGCACGGAAACAAGATGCGTCGCGCCATGGCGCGCGGCCCAGTCCAGCCCCGCCAGAAGGCCCGAAAGCGGGCCTTGCGAGGCGTCGGTATCGGGCAGGACGGGCAGGCCCAGCCCGGCAAGCCGCGCGGGATCGCCATTGGCGCTGATCGCGAGGCGATCCACCTGCGGCTCCAGCCGTTCCACGGCATGGGCGATCAGGCTGCGCCCGGCGAGCGGCAGCATGGCCTTGTCGGCCCCGCCCATGCGGCGGCCCTGCCCGCCGGCCAGAATCACCCCGAATATCCGCACGCGCGCCCTTTCCCTTCTTCCTGCAATGGCCTAAGCCCTTCGCTGCGCAAGGTAAAGCGCGAGGCGCGATGACATCTGCCCGACATGCCTTTCTGCGCGGCCTGCTGGCCGCCCTGCCGATGACCGTGGTCGTCGGGCCCTTCGCGCTGCTCTTCGGGGTGGTGGCGACAGAGGCCGGGCTGAACGTGATCGAGGCGATGCTGTTTTCCGTTTCGGTCTTTGCCGGCGCGTCGCAATTCGCGGCGCTGCAGACGATGCAGGAAAACGCGCCGGTTCTGGTGGTGCTGGCCACGGCGCTGGCCGTCAATCTGCGGATGGTGATGTATTCGGTGACGCTGGCCCCGCATTTCGGGGAATTGCCGCTGCGGTCACGCGCGCTGATGGCCTATTTCCTTGTCGATCAGAGCTTTGCCACCACCGTGGCCGAGATCGACCGCAATCCCGCGATGACGGCGCAGGAAAAGCGCGCGGTCTTCTTCGGGGCGGTGGTGGCGGTCGCGCCGCTGTGGTTTCTCGCCTCGCTGGCCGGGGCGCTGATCGGGCGGGCGATCCCGCCCGAATATGCGCTGGATTTCGCGCTGCCCATCACCTTTCTGGCCATGGTCGCGCCGATGCTGCGCAGCCTGCCGCATCTGGCGGCGGCGGGGGTGTCGATCCTTCTGTCGCTGGTTCTGGCGGGGCTGCCCTATGGCACGGGCCTGCTGATCGCGGCGGCGGGGGCCATGACGGTGGGCGCGCTGATCGACCGCTGGTTGGAGGTTCGGCGCGCATGATCGACAAGGCCACCTTCTGGATCGTGCTGCCGGTGCTGGCGCTTGGCACCTATGCGATCCGCTTTTCCTTTCTGGGAACCTTGGGCACGCGGCCCCTGCCGGGCTGGCTGACCCGCGCGCTGCGCTATACGGCGGTGGCGGTGCTGCCCGCGCTGGTGGCGCCGGGCGTGCTGTGGCCTGCGGCCACGGGCGGCGAGACGGATCCCGCGCGCCTTGCCGCCGCGCTGGTCACGCTGGCCGTGGGCCTTGCCACGCGCAGCACCATGGCCGCCATCCTTGCCGGGGCGGGCACGCTGTTTGCGCTGTTGGCAACTGTCGGCTGATCCCTGCCGTCAGAGCGGGGATTCGCCCGCCTGGATCAGCAGGACGCCGTGGTTCTTGTCGGCATCCTCATCCCGGATCACGCGGGTGGTGACGCCGGGGATGCGGGCGAAATCTTCCATCAGCTTGTTCGGATACCAGGTGTTGCGGATGCCTTCGAAGCCCGGCACGCCGCGCAGGATGGACGAGATGGAATTGGCGCATTGCGCCTTGGGCACCGCGCCGTATTCCTTGACCCGCCGCGCCACGAGATCGGCCACGCCGGGCGAGACGACAACCGTCTGTTCCACCACGCGGAACGTCTCGCGCGCGTGATAGTCGATGTAGAAATTCACGATGCGCGGGGTGATCCCATAGTGAACGTCGTTGCGTTCCGGGATGCGCGGATGGTTCCAGGTGCCCGCCGGATCGAACATGATCCGTTCGGAATCATTGATCATCAGCCCGCTATGCGCCCCCGCGCCCGAACGGTTGTTGATCACCGTGAACAGCGTGATGGCATTCGGGCCGTCATGCACATAGCGCGCCGCCTGAACCTGTTCATCCGGAGCCCAGACCGAATCCGCGCCACAGGCGGCAAGGTTCAGCAGGGCCAGCAGGGCAAGAACGGCGCGCAGCATGTATCAATCCAATTCGGCGGGTCTGAAATCGGGCAGGAAGGGCAAGGGAGGGGGGCCGCCGGGCGGCCCCGCCGCCTCAGGCGTTCACAAGCGCCATGAAGATCAGGATGGCGAAGATGATGACGACGCCGTATTGCACGAACTTCACGAAGCCCGCGAAGGTTTTCTCCTGCGCGCGGATGTCCATGCTGCCGGGTTTGAAGTCGCTGTGGTGATCGGCCATTTCAGGTTCCCTTTCCTGTTCTTGAAGGCCGAATAGCCGATTCATCGCCGACTGTCACGCCTTCAGGCAGCGTCCCTCAGGCCGAGGCATCGCCGGAATCGCCGCCTGCCCATTGCTGCATCATCTGAAAGCCGATGCGGCGCGGCGGCTCGGCCGGGGTTTCGCGCGGCACGGCGCGCAGGATGACGTTGAGCTGCGTCACATGCTGGATCAGCTGGGTGCGCAGCCCGTCTTCGTCGCGGCCATAGAATGTCACCAGATCGGGATCGAAGAAGCCCACCCCTTCGATCGACAGAACGCCCGCCTGCCCGCCGGTAAAGCCCATCGCCACCTCTTCGCTTGCGTCAAGCTGCGCCTCGAAGTTCTGGATATAGAGGATCAGCCGTTCATAGGCCCATTCGGCGGGGCTTTTCTCCTCGACGCTGCGCCGGGTGGCGGCCTTGGGCAGGGGTGCGCTTTCCAGCGTGCCGCATTGGGCGGGATCGGCATGCACCGCCTTTGCCCGGGGTTCGGCGGCCGCCGTCAGCGCCGCCGCCTCGGCGAATTCCGCCGTGGTGGAGATTTCGTCCTTCTTCATCGCCCTGCCCTGTCATGCCTCCCCGGCGCGCCGCCACAGCCACGCGCCCTGATCCGACAGCGAACGGCAAACCAGCCCCCGCCGCAAGAGGCAGTTGAGATGGGCCACCGATTCGACCAGCGCCATGCCGTATTCCGGCCCGTCGATCTGGCGCTTGAACAGCGGCAGGAAGCAATCGGCGGCGGTCTGCGGCTGGCGCAGGTGATCCAGAAGGCGGGCAAGGGCGGAGTCGTGATTCTCTTCCATCTGGCGCAGGCGCAGGGGCAGGCCGGTAAAGGGCAGCTTGTGGCCCGGCAGGACAAGGTGGCGATCCTCGGCATGGGCGGCTAGGCGGCGGCAACTGTCCAGCCATTCGCTCAGCGGATCGGCGGCGGGTTCCGTGGGATAGACGCCGATATTGGCCGAGATGCCGGGAAGAAGCTGATCCCCGCCCAGCACCAGATCATCCTCCATGCTCCAGAGCGTGGCATGTTCCGGCGCATGGCCATCGCCGCAGCGCACCAGCCAGCGGCGCCCCCCGGCGGAAAGGCTGTCGCCTTCGCGGATGCGGGTAAAGCCGGGCGGCAGCGGGGCCACCACATCGGCAAAGTTGAAGGGCCTTGTGGCGGCGATCCGGGCAAGCCGGTCAGGCGGCACGCCTGCCAGGCGCTGGAAGGCCAGCATCTCGGGCGCGGGCAGGGCTTGCACGTCCAGCACCAGCATCCGGGCATAAAGCCAGCTTGTCCGCGTGGTGACGAGTTCGGCCCCCTGCGTCTGGAACCAGCCGGCAAGGCCGATGTGATCGGGGTGGTAATGGGTGACGATGACGCGCCGCACCGGGCGGCCCCGCAGCGGGCCATCCAGCAGGCGCTGCCAGATCGCGCGCCCCCGGTTCGAGGCAAAGCCCGTATCGACCACCGTCCAGCCATCGCCATCGTCCAGCGCATAGACATTGACATGATCCAGCGCCATCGGCAGCGGCAGGCGCAGCCAGAGAACGCCTTCGGCGATCTCGACCGCGCCGCCTTCCTCGGGTGGGGTGGGAAAGGGGTGATGCAGGCCCGGAAGGGGGGTATCCGGCGCGGTGTCGGCGGGGTCCGGGGCCATGTGCCGGGCCTTGGCCGTCACGCCGCCAGATCCCCGGGCGACAGCGCATAAAGCCCTGCCGCGCCTTCGCGCATTTCCACCAGAAGCCCGGCCTGTTCCGGCAGCAGGCGGCGGATCGCGACCCGCGCCAGCGCCGCCCGCGCGGGGGCCTGTGCCAGGCCCGCCCCGGCCGCGGCATGGGCCGCGCGCAGATGCGCATCGGCCCCAAGGACCAGCGCAAAGGCGCGCAGATAGGCCGCGGCCCCGGCAAAGCGATCGTTCATCTCCTGACGCAGCAACACCTCTGTCGCTTCGCGCAGGGATTCGGCGGCCTGCCAGACATCGCCCGCCAGATCGGGCAGGCCCGCCCGGGCGGTTTCGGCCCCGGCCTGCACCTCGTCGATCAGGGCAAAGGCGGCGCTGCCGCCATCGGCCATCTTGCGCGCGACCAGATCCATCGCCTGAATGCCGTTGGTGCCTTCATAGATCGTCGTCACCCGCACATCGCGGGCGAATTGCGCGGCCCCCGTCTCTTCGACAAAGCCCATGCCGCCATGCACCTGCAGGCCCATCTGCGCCACCTCGACGCCGGTATCGGTGCCATAGGCCTTGGCGATGGGGGTCAGAAAGGCGGCGCGGGCCTGCCATTCGGGCGATCCGGTGGCATGGGCCATGTCGATGGCCACGGCGCAGGACAGCGCGATGGCGCGGGCCGAAAAGACCTGCGCCCGCATCCGCGCCAGCATCCGGCGCACATCGGCATGATCGGTGATCGGCCCGCGCCCCGTGGGGGTGCGACCCTGCACCCGGCCTTCGGCATGGGAAAGCGCCTGCTGCAGCGCGGCCTCGGCGATGCCCACGCCCTGCACCGCCACGCCCAGCCGGGCGTTGTTCATCATGGTGAACATCGCCGCCATGCCGCGATGCGGCTCTCCCACCAGCCAGCCCTGCGCGCCGTCATATTGCATCACGCAGGTCGGGCTGCCATGCAGGCCCAGCTTGTGTTCCAGGCTGACCACCGACAGGCTGTTGCGCGGCCCCGGATTGCCCGCCGCATCGGGGATGAATTTCGGCACGAGGAACAGGCTGATCCCCGCCGTTCCCGGCGCGGCATCGGGCAGGCGGGCCAGCACCAGATGGCAGATGTTCGGCATGAAATCCGCATCCCCCCAGCTGATATAGATCTTCTGCCCCGTCACCGAATAGCTGCCATCGCCGCGCGGTTCGGCCCGGCTGCGCAGCGCGCCGACATCGGATCCGGCCTGCGGTTCGGTCAGGTTCATCGTGCCGCCCCATTCCCCCGACACAAGGCGCGGCAGATAGGTCGCGCGGATCGCCTCCGGGGCGTGGTGTTCCAGCGCCTCGATCTGGCCCTGGGTCAGCAGGGGGTTGATCTGCAGCGCAAGGCAGGCGCCCGACATCATCTCGTTCACGGCGGTGGCCAGCGTCATGGGCAGGCCCATGCCGCCGTTTTCCGGCCGGGCGGCCATGCCGACCCAGCCGCCTTCGGCAATGGCGCGATAGCCTTCGGCAAAGCCGGGCGGGGTGCGGACGATGCCGTTTTCCAGCCGCGCGCCCTGCCTGTCGCCCGCGCGGTTCAGGGGGGCCAGCGTCTGTTCGGCCAGACGCCCGGCCTCGGCCAGGATGGCGCGGGCGGTATCGGGGCCTGCCTCGGCGAAGCGGTCGGTCGCGGTGACGCGGTCAAAGCCCAGAACATGCGCCAGCAGGAATTCAAGATCGGCGAGGGGCGCGCGATAGGGCATCGGTCTTTCCTTCCACTGTCCCCCTGCACCGCCAGAGCCTTGGCAAGACGCGGCATGGCGGGTAAGGGCACCTGATGGGAAAAGGTTTACAGCCCTGCCCCGACACCTCAAGCCCAACGCTGCGTCACAGGCCATGATTGCCACCGAAGATCTGCAGGACAGCGAAACCGGCCTTCGCCGCGCGGCGGAAATCCTGCGCGCGGGCGGGCTTGTCGCCTTTCCGACGGAAACCGTCTATGGCCTTGGCGGCGATGCGCGCGACGACCGCGCCGTGGCCCGCATCTTCGCGGCGAAGGGAAGGCCGCGCTTCAACCCCTTGATCGTGCATCTGCCCGATGTGGAAAGCGCGCGGGAACTGGCCGTCTTCGATGACCGGGCCGAGGCGCTGGCGCGGGCCTTCTGGCCGGGGCCGCTGACGCTGGTGCTGCCGATCCGGCCGGGATCGGGGCTGTCGCCGCTGGTCACGGCGGGGCTGGACAGCGTGGCGCTGCGCCTGCCCGCGCATCCGCTGGCGCGGGCCTTGCTGCGCGCCTTCGGCGGGCCGCTGGCCGCGCCTTCGGCCAATCCTTCGGGCAAGGTGTCACCCACGCGGGGGGAACATGTGCGGGCCGGGCTGGCGGGGCGGATCGAGGCGATCCTCGATGGCGGGCCCTGCGCGGTGGGGGTGGAATCCACCATTCTGGGGCTGCTGGGCCAGCCGGAACTGCTGCGCCCCGGCGGGCTGGCGGTCGAGGTGCTGGAAGAGGTTCTGGGAGAGAGGCTGGCCACGGGCGGATCGGCGGAACGTCCCAACGCGCCGGGGCAACTGGCCAGCCATTACGCGCCCGGGGCGGCGGTGCGGCTGGAGGCCGTGGCGCCACAGCCGGGCGAGGTCTGGGTGGGCTTCGGCCCCTGCCCGGGGGCGGATCTGTCGCTGTCCGAGCGGGGCGATCCGGTCGAGGCGGCGGCGCGGCTGTTCCATATCCTGCGCGAGGCGGATGACAGGGCCGGCCCCGAGGGCCGCATCGCCTTTGCCCCGGTGCCGGAAGCGGGCCTTGGCCGCGCGATCAACGATCGCCTGCGCCGCGCGGCGGCGCCGCGCGGGTAAGACCCTTCTGCACAGGTTTCCGACAGGCGACGCTGTCAGTCGAAGACGCCCGTCACCCGGCCGAACAGCATGAAGGCCCGCGCCGTGCGCGTATCGGCCAGTTCCGCCAGATCGGCGTCAGAGGCGACCTTCTCGAATTCCTGGAAGGTGCGGTCGAAGGTGCGCAGGAAGTGATGCGCCGCATCGCGGAAGATCGGATCCTCGCGCATGCGGGCGCCGGTCAGCGCCAGCGAAGACCGGTCACGGATCCCCCCCAGCACGGAAATCGCCCGGCCCCGTTCCCCTTGGGCGAACTTGCGCCAGAATTCCGGCCGCGCCCGTTCGGGGCGCAGGTCATCCATGTAGATGCCTTCCTGCGACAGAAGCGTCAGCACATCCTGCGCCGCACGGATCAGCTTGGCGGTGGTGCGATCCTCCAGCGCCATGCGCAGTGCGCGAAAGCCTTCGCGATCATCGGGGTTTTCGGGAAAGTTCAGCGCGCGGATGAAATCGGCGACGGAAATCGGCGGGCGCAGCGCCTCGGCCGGGGTGCCAAGCGCCAGCGCGGGCTGTTCGTCGGGGGCGACGGGGCGGGGCGGCGGCGGGGCGACAAGCGCCGCCTTGCGATCGGCCGAGGGCTGGCTGGCACCCGGATCACGGCGCGTCTGGAAGGTGGCGGGCAGGCCCGGCGGGCTGTCTTCGGGGCGGGGATCGGGCAGCGGCTTGATCGCGGCGGCGGTCTGCTGCGACATCAGATAGGCGTTGCGCATCGCATCCACCGTCGCCTGCAGGCGCGCGGCCTCGGCCCGCAGCACGCGGACGGAACGCAGCGTCGTCACCGCCGCCCAGATCAGCGCCAGCGGCAGGAAGACCACCAGCAGCGTCATCACCAGCCCCAGAAGCCCGCCGCCATCCGTGGCGGGCGAGATGATGGCATAGGCGATCACTGCCACCACCCAGACCAGCGCCAGCAGCGCGGCGACCATCTCGGTCGGGCCGAAGGGCGGCGCCTCTTCGGCCCTGAGGAACAGGCCCAAGGGTTCCGGCTTGTCTGGCTCTTCCGGCATTCCGTTCCCCGAAATTCCCCGCTCTGGCGATCAGATGTAGCGGATTGTCAGGATCTCATAGCTTTTCTGGCCGCCGGGGGTTTTCACCTCGACGCTGTCGCCTTCGTCCTTGCCGATCAGGGCGCGGGCCAGGGGCGAGCGCATGTTCAGCAGGCCGCGTTCGATATCGGCCTCGGCCTCGCCCACGATCTGATAGGTCTTCTCCTCATCCGTGTCCTCGTCGACGACGGTCACCGTCGCGCCGAACTTCACCGCGCCGGAAAGCTTGGCCGGGTCGATGACCTCGGCCAGCGAGAGCATCGCCTCAAGCTCCTTGATGCGGCCCTCGATGAAGGACTGCTTTTCGCGCGCGGCGTGGTATTCGGCGTTTTCCGACAGGTCGCCATGTTCGCGGGCTTCGGCAATCGCGCGGATCACGGCGGGGCGTTCGACGGATTTCAGCGTCTTCAGCTCTTCATCCAGCGCGGTGAAGCCCGCGCGCGTCATCGGTATCTTTTCCATCGGCCCCAACATGACAAAAGGAATGCCACGGCCCTTTTCCAAGGCTGTGGCGCATTGCAACCTGCGAAGTGTCCCTCACCTGATCCGACCCATGACGCAAATGCAAGGCCCTGCCGCGCGGCAGGCGCGGAAATCCGCGCCGGGGCGGGCCGGATGCCGCAATGCGACATCGTGATGCCGCGTTATGATTGACCCCTTGGCGCGGCTTGGGCTAGGGGAGACGGCAGCCCGCAACAATCTTGCGCGGGCGGCAGGGAAACGCGGGGAAGGAGCAGGCAGGATGGCCGACATCGTCCGTGAGTCGATGGAATATGACGTGGTGATCGTGGGCGCGGGCCCGGCCGGCCTGTCGGCGGCGATCCGGCTGAAGCAGCTTGATCCCGACATGACGGTGGTGGTGCTGGAAAAGGGATCCGAGGTCGGCGCGCATATCCTGTCTGGCGCGGTGCTTGACCCGTCGGGTCTGGATGCCCTGCTGCCCGACTGGCGCAACATGGGCGCGCCGATCAAGACCGAGGTGAAGGAGGACAACTTCTATATCCTCGGCCCCGCCGGTCAGGTGCGTATCCCCAATTTCCCCATGCCGCCCTTGATGAACAACCACGGCAATTACATCGTTTCCATGGCGAATGTCTGCCGCTGGATGGCCGGTGTGGCCGAGGGGCTGGGCGTGGAGATCTTCCCCGGCATGAGCGCCTCTGCGCTGGTCTATGAAGGCGACCGGGTGAAGGGTGTCGTGGCGGGCGAATTCGGGCGCGATCCGGAAACGGGCGAGCCGGGGCCGAGCTATGAGCCGGGGATGGAACTGCACGGCAAATACGTCTTCCTGTCGGAAGGCGTGCGCGGATCGCTGTCGAAAGAGGTGATCGCCAAGTATGACCTGTCCAAGGGCCACTGCCCGCAGAAATTCGGGCTTGGCATGAAGGAGATCTGGGAGATCGACCCCGCCAAGCACCGCGAGGGGACGGTCACGCATACGATGGGCTGGCCGCTGGGCAGCAATGCGGGCGGCGGGTCTTTCATCTATCATCTGGAAAACAATCAGGTTTACGTGGGCTTCGTCGTCCACCTGAACTATGAAAACCCGCATCTTTACCCCTATATGGAATTCCAGCGCTTCAAGCATCACCCGATGGTGGCGGAACTCCTGAAGGGCGGGAAGCGCGTGGCCTATGGCGCGCGGGCGATTTCCGAAGGCGGCTGGCAGTCGATCCCCAAGATGGTGGCGCCGGGCGTGGCGCTGCTGGGCTGTTCGGCGGGGCTGGTGAACGTGCCGCGCATCAAGGGCAACCATAATGCCATGCTGTCGGGCAAGGCGGCGGCCGAGGCCGCCCATGACGCCATCAAGGCAGGCCGAGCGGGGGATGAGCTTTCGGCCTATGAGACGGCCGTCAGGACCGGCCCCATCGGGAAAGACCTGAAGAAGGTGCGGAACGTCAAGCCGCTCTGGTCCAAATACGGGCTGGTGGCCAGCCTGATGGGTGGCGGGATCGACATGTGGGCCAATACCATCGGGCTGACGGTCCTTGGCACGCTGCGCCATGGCAAATCGGACGCGGCGGCGACGGGGTTGGCGAAGAACCACAAGCCCATCGACTATCCCAAGCCCGATGGCGTTCTGTCCTTCGACCGGCTGACGAATGTGGCCTACAGCTTCACCAACCATGACGAGGCGCAGCCCGCGCATCTGAAGCTGAAGGATCCGTCGATCCCGATCTCGGTCAACCTGCCGAAATATGCCGAACCGGCGCAGCGCTATTGCCCGGCCGGGGTTTATGAAGTGCTGGGCGAGGGGAATGACGCGACCTTCCGGATCAACTTCCAGAACTGCGTGCATTGCAAGACCTGCGACATCAAGGATCCCAGCCAGAACATCAACTGGACCACGCCGCAGGGCGGCGGCGGGCCGAACTATCCCAACATGTGATGCGGCATTTCTGACAATTTCGTGTGAATCGGCGGGAAACGGCGGGCCGGGGGCAGGAATGACCCCCGGCCCGATTGCCAGTGAACCGCCCCGACGCTAGCTTTTGCGAAACCCGCCGGAGTTGCCCGCCGATGCCCGCCCAGACCCGCCAGCCCCTCAAGGCCCTTGCCCTTGCCGCCTGCCTTGCCCTGCCGCTTGCCGGGCCGGGCACCGCGCAAGAGGGCGACGGCAGCGCGGGGGCCTATCTGGCCGCGCGCGTCGCCGCGTCGGAATTCGATTTCCGCGAGGCCGCGCGCTGGTATGACCGGCTGCTGGACAGCGGCGCCGATGACGCGGCAACGCTGGAAGGCAGCCTGATTTCGCATATGAGCCTGGGCGACATCGACCGCGCGGCAGACCTGTCGCGGCTGCTGGTGCAGAAGGGCGGGCGCAGCCAGACCGCCTATATCGCCCTGCTGACGGATCAGGTCGCGCGTGAGGACTATGCCGCGCTGATCGCAGATATCGAGGCGGGCCGCTCTGTCGGGCGGCTGCTGGATGATCTGGTGATGGCCTGGGCGGCCCTTGGCGACGGGCGCATGTCCGATGCCGTCGCAGGCTTTGACGAACTGGCCAGCGCGCCGGGGCTCGAGGCCTTCGGTCTTTATCACAAGGCGCTGGCGCTTGCCTCTGTCGGGGATTTCGAAAGCGCCGACAACATCCTGTCGGGCCGCGAGGCGGGGCAGATCGCGCTGATGCGGCGCGGGGCCATCGCCCATGTCCAGATCCTGAGCCAGCTTGAACGCCCCGCCGATGCGATCGCGCTTCTTGATCGCGCTTTCGGCCCCGAGGCCGACCCGCAGGTGGATGGCCTGCGCGCCCGGCTGCAGGCGGGCGAGACGCTGCCCTTCGATCTGGTGCGCAACCCGAAGGACGGCATCGCCGAGGTGTTCTTCTCGCTGGCGACCGCGCTGCGGGGCGAGGCCGAGGATGGCTATACCCTGCTTTACGCCCGCGCGGCGACGCATCTGCGCCCCGATCACTCCGAGGCGCGGCTTCTGGCGGCGGGCTTGCTGGAAAACCTGGATCAGCACGCGCTGGCCGGGGAAACCTATGCCCTGATCCCCGCCACTGACCCGGCCTATCACGTGGCCGAAATCGGCCGCGCCGACACGCTGATCGCCGAAGGCAAGACCGAGGCCGCGCTCGAGGTGCTGCAGGCCCTGACCCGCAGCCATGGCCAACTGGTCGAGGTGCATTCCGCCCTGGCCGATGCCCTGCGCCGCGAGGAACGCTTCGCCGATGCGATCCCGGTCTATACCCGCGCCATCGACCTGATCCCCGAGGCCGAGCAGCGCCACTGGACGCTGTTCTATTCGCGCGGCATCAGCAATGAACGCGCCGGGAACTGGACCGAGGCCGAGGCCGATTTCCGCCGCGCGCTGGAATTGAACCCGGAACAGCCGCAGGTCCTGAACTATCTGGGCTACAGCTTTGTCGACCGGGGCGAAAACCTGGACGAGGCGCTGGAGATGATCAAGCGCGCCGTCGCGGCCCAGCCCGAGGCGGGCTATATCATCGACAGCCTGGCCTGGGCGCTGTTCCGGCTGGGCCGCTATGACGAGGCGGTAGAGCCGATGGAGCGGGCCTCGATCCTCGAACCCGTGGATCCGGTGGTGACGGACCATCTGGGCGATGTCTACTGGGCCGTGGGCCGCAAGCTCGAGGCGCGGTTCCAGTGGCACCGCGCGCTGTCCTTCGACCCCGAGGAGAAAGAGGCCAAGCGCATCCGGCGCAAGCTGGAGGTGGGGCTGGATAGCGTGCTGGCCGAAGAGGGCGCGAAACCCCTGACCGAAGTGGCGAATGGCGGAAACTGAATTCGCGCCGGCCAAGATCAACCTCTGCCTGCATGTCACGGGGCGGCGGGCGGACGGGTATCACCTGCTCGATTCGCTGGTTGTCTTTGCCGGGGTGGGGGATCAGGTCAGCGGAACGCTGGCTGATCCCCCATCGCTGAGCGTTGAAGGCCCGAAGGCTGAGGGGCTGACGGGTGAGGGGGATAACCTTGTCCTGCGCGCCGCGCGGGCGATGGGCGTTTCCGCGCGGATCGTGCTGGAAAAGCACCTGCCGGTATCGTCAGGGATCGGCGGCGGGTCGGCGGATGCCGCGGCCACGCTGCGCCTGCTGGCGCGGCTGTCAGGGCGGGCCCTGCCCGAGGCGGCCGCCGTGCTGGCGCTGGGGGCGGATGTGCCGGTCTGTCTGGCGGGGCGGCCCGCCCGCATGACGGGGATCGGCGAGGGGCTGGCCCCCCTGCCCCCCTTGCCCGAGGTCTGGCTGGTGCTGGCCAATCCGGGCGTTGCCCTGTCCACCCCCGCGATCTTCCGCGCGCTGGCGCGGGCGGACAATGCCCCCCTGCCCCGCGACCTGCCGCGCCTGCGCAGCGCGGCGGACCTGGCGGCCTTCGTGATGATGCAGCGAAACGATCTGGAACCGCCCGCCCTGGCCCTTGAACCCGTCATCGGGCGGGTGAAGGCAGCGCTGTCGGCGCAGGCAGGCTGCCTGATGGCGCGGATGTCGGGTTCGGGGGCGACATGCTTTGGCCTGTTCGCGGACCCTTTGGCCGCCCATGCCGCAGCACGGGCGATCCGCGCGGCAGAGCCGGGCTGGTGGGTGGCGGACGCGCCGCTGCTGCCCTAGGCCCAGTCGTGGCGGAAGGCCACCTCGCTGCCATCGGCGCGGCGCAGGGCGCGGGCCACGAATTCCGGCGGAAACCCCTCTTCCAGCGCGCCCATGACCGTGACCTCTTCGCCCACCTCGACCGGCAGGCCATGCGGCCCGACATAGACGGTGACGACGCCCGACGCATCCTTCAGGCGGAAGGCATCGGAATCGGTGATGCGCATCACCTTGCCGCTGACGGTGACAGGCTGGCCGCGCGGGGCCTTGGCGATGGGAACGGGGGCGGCGAAGGCGGCCGAGGCCGAAAGCAGCACGGCGGCCATCGCGGCGGAACGGATCATCGTCATCTCCCTGTTTGTCTTTCGTTACCATGGGAGGTGGGAAAGCCGCCCCCCCTTGGCAAGGGGGGCGGCCTGCCCGGATCAATCGTATCGGTGATCGAAGGTCACTTCCGTGCCATCGGCGCGGGTGGCCTGCCGGGCATAAAGCTCCAACCGGCCGAAGTCCCGATCGACGATCCCGCTGACGGTGATCGCCTCGCCCATGTCGAAGGGCACGATGCCGGGGCCGATGTAGACAAGGACCGATCCGCTGTCGTCGCGCAGGCGGAATTCATCCTCATCCGTGATGCGGTCCACCACGCCGCTGATGGTGGCGGTGCTGCCATATTGCAGATCGCCGATGGCGACCGTGTTTGCCAAGGCGGGCCCGCCAGAAAAAGACCTGTCAGAAAAAGAAAGCCGCGCATCGAACCCTCCATCATTTGCACCTGAGGGACAGGTCGGGATGGATGAAGGCCGGAACAATCGCGCTGACGCCGATTTTATCGGGCTTGAGCGGCGGGGCGGATCAGTTGATCCGCGCCACCACGTAATCGGCAAGGTCGGACAGCATGTCGCGCAATTCATGCGCGGGCAGGATGTCGAGCGAGCGCCGCGCGGTTTCGGCCCAATGCAGCGCCTCGTCCCGGGCTGCGGCCATCGCGCCGTGGCGGGCCATGATCGCCATGGCCTGCGCCAGATCGCCGTCGCGCTGATCCCCCTTTTCGATGGTGCGCTGCCAGAAGGCGCGTTCCTCGGCATCGGCCCGGGCCACGGCCTTGATGACAGGGAGCGTCAGTTTGCGTTCGCGGAAATCGTCGCCCGTGTTCTTGCCGATGGCGGCATCGGTGCCGCCGTAATCCAGCAGGTCATCGACGATCTGGAAGGCAATGCCCAGCGCATCGCCATAGGCGCGCAGGGCTTGCACCTGCGCCTCGGGGACAGTGGCGATGACGCCGCCCACTTCCATGGCGGCCGCGAAAAGCGCCGCCGTCTTGCCTCGGATCACCTGAAGGTAGATGCCTTCCGTCGTGCCAAGATCCTGCGCGGCGGTGAGTTGCAGCACCTCGCCCTCGGCGATCACGGCAGAGGCATTGGCAAGGATGTCCATCACCCGCAGCGACTGTGTTTCCACCATCAACTGGAAGGAGCGCGCGAAAAGGTAATCGCCGACAAGGACCGAGGATTTGTTGTCCCATAGCAGGTTCGCCGTGGGCCGCCCCCGGCGGCGTTCGCTTTCATCCACCACATCGTCATGCAGCAGCGTGGCGGTGTGGATGAATTCCACCGTGGCGGCCAGCTTGACGTGATTCTCGCCCTGATAGCCGCACATCCGCGCGGCGGCGAGTGTCAGCATGGGCCGCAGGCGTTTCCCCCCGGCCTCGACCAGATGCGCCGTGACTTCGGGGATGCGGGGGGCGTGTTCGCTGGCCATGCGGGTGCGGATCAGCGCATTCACCGCCGCCATGTCATCGGCCAGCCATGCGGCCAGGCGGTCATGCGGTTTCTGCGCGGCCTCGTCCAAACCCATTCCCCCGCCTCTCGACTTTTCGGGCCAATGCCCGGTAACCTTGGCCCATGAAAGAGCTTTTGCGCAGCACGGATCCGACGGTGATCGCCTTTGCAACCGCCCTGCTTGAAGGCGAGGATATAGACGTATTCGACATGGACGTCCACATGAGCATCCTTGACGGCAGCCTTGGCATATTGCCGCGCCGGTTGATGGTGCGGGATGCGGACCTGTTCATCGCCCGCGCGGTGCTGCGGGACAATGGCATCCCGACGGGGCTGGAGTGAGCCTGTTTCCCGATGACGCCCTGACGGATGACAAGTTCCTGATGGGAAGGTTGCGCCTGCTGCAACCCGCACGCGGCTATCGCGCGGCGACGGATCCCGTGCTGCTGGCCGCCGCCTGCCCGGCCCGGGCGGGGGAAAGCGTGCTGGATCTGGGTTGCGGGGCGGGGGCGGCGGCGCTGTGCCTTGGCGCGCGGGTGCCGGGGGTGGTTCTGGCGGGGCTGGAGGTGCAGCCCGAATATGCCGATCTGGCGCGGCGCAATTCGGAACGGAACGGGATGGCGATGGAGGTGGTGGAAGGCGACCTGACGGCCATGCCGCGCGCACTGCGGCGGGACTTCGACCATGTCATCGCCAACCCGCCCTATTACGACGCGGGGGGGTCGCCCTCGCCCGTCGCGGCGCGGGACCGGGCGCTGCGGGTGGCCACGCCGATCGCCGCCTGGGTCGCCGCCGCGGGGGCGCGGCTGCGGCCAGGCGGCTGGCTGACCATGATCTTCGCCACGCCCTGCCTGCCCGAGGCGCTGGCGGCTTTGCCGCCCAAGCTCGGCTCGGCCATGGTCCTGCCGCTGGAGCCGCGCAGCGGCCGCGCCCCGCCCCGCGTGATCCTGCAGGCGCGGAAGGGCGGGCGGGCGGCCTTCCGGCTGCTCGCGCCCTTCACCCTGCATGAGGGCCCGTCACATGACGGTGATCGCGAAAGCTATACCCAAGCCGCGAACGATGTTCTGCGCAACGGGGCCGATCTTTCGGCGGCCTTTGGCCGGGATCGTTAGACCTATCCGTAAGTCGGCACCGATTGTCCGTGACACGACTCAAGGGTTGTGTTGCACTCAACCTGTCGGAACCAATCATGAGGAGGACGGATATGACGATTGCTTCGCATCTGCAGGAACTGCGCCGCAAGCATGAGCACCTCTCTGACATGGTCGAGCGTGAGCAGCGAAGCCCCGGCGCGGATGCCCTGAGGATTGCCGAGCTGAAGAAGCAGAAACTCAAGCTCAAGGAAGAGATGACCCGCCTGCAACAGGCCTGAGGGGTTTACCCTTCGGCGCTGGTGCCCGCCCGGGCGGCCAGCGCCGCCCCCCCGGTGATGAGGATGGCCGCGCCAAGGATCGTCCATGACGCCGGGCTGATGCCTGCTGTGACGAGGGCAAGCGTGGACAGCAGGGGTGCTGCATAGGAGGCGACGCCGAGAAGCTGGATGTCGCCCTTCTTCATGCCGATATCCCATGTGAAGAAGGCCGCGCCGACCGGCCCGATGCCCAGTGCAAGAATGGACAGCCAGCCGATGGCGCCCGTCGGCCAGACCGTTTGTTCCACCAGCGGATGCACGAGCGCCGAGAGAAGCGCCGTGCCAAGGCAGAAGACGGTGACGCTTTCGGTGGGGACGTCGCCAAGGCGACGGGAGAGGGTGGAATAACCCGCCCAGGTGAGGGCGCAGAGAAAGCCGAGGAACAGGCCAAGCGGGGTGGCGGCCCCGCCGCTGTCACGCCCCAGAACGATCAGCGCCGCGCCGGCAAAGGCGATCAGCGCGCCGATCAGGACCAGGGGGCGCAGACGTTCGCCCGGCAGGAGGCTGGCGAAAAGCACGATGAAGAGCGGCCAGAGATAGGCCATCAGCCCCGTCTCTGCCGAGGGCGCGATGCGGAAGGCCGTGAAGTAAAGCGCGTGATAGCCGAAGAGGCCGAGGATGCCGAAGGCATAGACCCGCCATGAAATGCCGCGCAGCCGGTCCAGCCCGTTCCTGAGCGTCCAGATCAGGCCCAGCGTGCCGCCGATGCCGAAGGTGAGCGCGTTCAGCAGGAAGGGCGGCACCGGGGCCGAGCCGATGGTGAAAAGCGCAAGCAGCGCCCACATCAGGACGGCGGTAAAGCCGATGGCGGTTGCGTTTCTCTGCGTCATGCCTGCCTCGCGTTCCGCGCGCAACTTAGGCGGGGTGTGGGGCAAGGGGAAGGCGGTTTCTGACGCAGAAACCGCGACGGAATTTGACGCAAATTCCGGGCCCCTGTCGTCGCGCTTCCCGTCCTGCCACCCCTTGGGCGGCAGGACGGTCCGATTTCTGCGTCAGAAATCGACGCGGAATTTGCGTCAAATTCCGCGCCTTCGGTGGTCAGACGAAGAACTGCCCGCCATTGGCCGAGATCGTGGAGCCGGTGATGAAACCCGCATCGTCCGAGGCCAGGAAGACCACCGTCCGCGCGATTTCCTCCGGCTCGCCCAGACGGCCCACCGGAATCTGCGGGATGATGCGTTCGGCCAGCACCTTTTCGTCGATCGCCTTCACCATCTCGGTCGCGATATAGCCGGGGCAGATCGCATTGACGGTGATCCCCGCCCGCGCGCCCTCTTGCGCCAGGGCCTTGGTGAAGCCCAGATCGCCCGACTTGGCGGCGGAATAGTTGGCCTGCCCCGCCTGACCCTTCTGCCCGTTGATGGACGAGATGTTGATCACCCGCCCGAACTTGCGGTCGCGCATGCCCGACCACAGCGGATGGGTCATGTTGAACAGGCCGGTCAGGTTGGTGTCGATCACCTCTTTCCACTGCTGCGGCGTCATCTTGTGGAACATGGCATCGCGGGTGATGCCCGCATTGTTGACCAGCACATCCACCGGGCCGACCTCGGCCTCGACCTTGGCGATGCCCGCCACGCAGGCATCGTAATCGGCGACAGACCATTTGAAGGTGGGGATGCCCGTCTCCTTGGTGAAGGCCGCCGCCGCCTCATCGTTGCCGGCATAGTTCGCGGCCACCTTGTAGCCCGCCGCCTTCAGCGCCACCGAAATCGCGGCGCCGATCCCGCGCGAACCACCTGTTACCAAAGCCACTCGAGCCATAAGTCCCTCCTCCTGAATGCGGACATCGTTGAAATGGTGTTACCGAAATGAAGAGGGGCGCGCAACATTATTGCGCGCCCATTTTGCACCTGCGGCATTGTGGCCGCAGCAATCGCCGATCAGGCGCGTTCCAGGCACATGGCCACGCCCATGCCGCCGCCTATGCACAGCGTGGCAAGGCCCCGCTTGGCATCGCGCCGCGCCATTTCGAACAGGAGCGTGTTCAGGATGCGGCAGCCCGAGGCGCCGATCGGGTGGCCGATGGCGATGGCGCCGCCGTTCACGTTCACGATGGACGGATCCCATCCCATGTCCTTGTTCACCGCGCAGGCCTGGGCGGCGAAGGCTTCGTTCGCCTCGACCAGATCCAGATCACCGGCCTTCCAGCCCGCCTTTTCCAGCGCCTTGCGGCTGGCATGGATCGGCCCCACGCCCATGATCGCCGGATCCAGCCCCGCCGTGGCGTAAGAGGCGATGCGCGCCAGCGGCACCAGCCCGCGCCGCGCGGCCTCATCCGCCGACATCAGCACGACCGCCGCCGCCCCGTCATTGATGCCCGAGGCATTGCCCGCCGTGACCGACCCGTCCTTGGTGAAGGCGGGCTTCAGCTTCTGCATCGATTCGAGCGTCGCCCCCGCGCGGATATACTCATCCGCATCGACCGTGATGTCGCCCTTGCGGGTGGAAATGGTGAAGGGGATGATCTCTTCCTTGAACTTGCCGGCCTTCTGCGCGGCCTCGGCCTTGTTCTGGCTGGCCAGCGCGAATTCATCCTGCATGTCGCGGGAAATCTGCCACTGATTGGCGACGTTCTCCGCCGTCTGGCCCATGTGATAGCCGTTGAAGGCATCCCAGAGCCCGTCCTTGATCATCGAGTCGATGAACTTCATGTCGCCCATCTTGGTGCCCGCGCGCAGATGCGCGACATGGGGCGACAGCGACATGTTTTCCTGCCCGCCCGCGACGACGATCCGCGCATCGCCCAGCTGCACATGCTGCGCGCCCAGCGCCACCGCCCGCAGGCCCGATCCGCAAACCTGGTTCAGCGACCAGGCGCTGGCCTCCTTGGCGAGGCCCGCCTTGATATGCGCCTGCCGCGCCGGGTTCTGGCCCTGACCCGCCGTCAGCACCTGACCCAGGATCGTCTCTTCCACCTCGGCCTTGTCGATGCCCGCGCGGGCCACGACCGCCTCGATCACCGCCGCGCCCAGATCATGGGCGGGGGTATTGGCGAAGGAACCGTTGAAACTGCCCACGGCCGTCCGGCCTGCGGAAACGATGACGACATTGGTCATGGCTGATCCTCTCTCTCCCATCCGGGCGCGGTCCGCGCGACCTCGCCGCCTTGCAGCATGGCCTAGACGCCGGGGGAAACAAAAGCAACAATCTTGCGTCTGCAGATTGCCGCAGCGTCACCTTGCCGCTTGCCGGCGCTGCGTCGCCGCCGCTGACGCCGCCTCTCCCTCTGCCTCCAACCCTTCGGGAATCAGCTTGGGCGCGGCGAAATGATAGCCCTGCAGACAGTCCATCCCCAGTTGCGCCAGCCACTCTGCCTCGGCCGCCTGCTCCACCCCCTGCGCCACGGCCAGCATGTCGAACTGCCGCGCGATGGCCAGGAAGGCCGCCATCAGAACCTGGTTGTCCGGATGGGTCTGGATGTTGCGGCTGAACTGGGCATCCACCTTCATCATGTCGAAGCTCAGCTCCCGGAAATGGCGCAGCGCAAAGGCCCCGGCGCCGAACCCGTCCAGCGCAAAGGAAATGCCGCTGGGCCGAAGTTCCGCAATCAGCCCCGCCAGCAGTTCCGGCACCGTCATCGCGCTGGCCTCGGATATCTCCAGGATCAGGCGCTGGCCGATGCCGGGATTGCGCGCCACACCCGCCCGCAGCAGCCTTGTCCAGCGCGGCCAGCCCAGCGACCGGGCCGACATGTTCACCGACAGCCGCAGGGTGGGATGGCGGGCCAGCGCATCCATGCCCATGGCAAGCGCCGCGCAGTCAATCTCGCGCCCCAGTTCCAGCGACTCCACCGCATGCACGAAATCCCGCGCCGGAATCACCCGCCCGCCGGGATCCAGCACGCGGATCAGGCCCTCGTGAAACCCGATCTGCCCCGGCCGCCCGGCCAGCACGACCGGATGATAGGCCAGCCGCAAGCGGCGCATCCGCACGGCTTCGGCCACCATGTCGATGGCGCGCGCCGCATCTTCGGCCATCGCCACCGAAAGCGGGCTGCCCCTTTCCGCCAGACCGCTGCCCTTGTCCATCTTCATGTCGAACCCCCACATGACCCGTCGACAACCCTGCCCCAGCCCCCGTAAAGATGGGGTAAAGGCGCGCGGGCGGGCCGCGACAGGGGATAGACAGATGCAGGACAGCACCCCCGATCCCCAGGCCGGCCGCTGCCCCTGGTGCGGGACGGATCCGCTCTATGTGACCTATCACGATCACGAATGGGGCGTGCCGGAGCGTGACCCTCGCGCGCTGTGGGAAAAGCTGATCCTCGACGGGTTCCAGGCCGGGCTCAGCTGGATCACGATCCTGAAAAAGCGCGACAATTTCCGCGCGGCCTTCGCGGGTTTCGATCCCGCCATCATCGCAGGCTGGGGCGAGGGAGAGGTCACCCGCCTGCTGGCCGATCCCGGCATCATCCGCCACCGGGGCAAGATCGAGGGCACCATCCGCTCGGCCCGCGCCTATCTGGCAGTGGAAGAGCGCGAGGGTTTCGCCCCCTATCTGTGGAAACACCTTGACGGGCAGCCGCTGCAGAACCGCCCCGCCACGATGCGCGACATCCCCACCGAAACGCCCCTGTCACAGGCCATCTCGAAGCAGTTGAAGAAGGACGGCTTCACCTTCTGCGGGCCGACCATCGTCTATGCCTTCCTGCAGGCCACCGGGCTGGTGAATGACCATCTGCTCGGCTGCCCCGCCCGGGCCCGCGTTGCAGCCATGGCCGCGGAAGGCTGATCTTCATCTTGGCCCCAAATACCCCGGGGGGAGGGCGCGGCACGCGCCCGGGGGGCTGGCCCCCCCTGCCGGCACGCCGCCGCAGGGCGGCGGGACGGAAAAAGGGAATGCGCGGCGGGCGCTTGCGCCCGGCGCGCGCAATTCAATTCCCGGCGATCATCGCGGAAAGCACGGTCTGCGCATGGGCGCTGTCCCATTCGGCATCGCCGATCAGGCGGGCCACTTCCTGCCCCTGCGGGTTCAGCACCACGGTCACCGGCAGGCCCATCACGCCCATGGGCCGCGCCAGTTCGCTTTTCGGATCGCGCAGGATGGGCAGGGCCTGCACCCCCGCCTCTTCGTAAAAGCGTTCGATCCCTTCCACGGCATTCCGCCCCGTCGCCACCGGCAGCACCGCCAGATCCGGCATCGCCTGCTGCAGCCGCAGAAGCGAGGGCATCTCCTTCCGGCAGGGCGCGCACCATGTCGCCCAGAAGTTCAGCACAACCCATTGCCCCCGCCATTGCGCCAGCGGCACCTCGCCATCGCGGGCATCCAGAAACACCGCCTCGGGCAGGTCAACCGGGGCGGAATGGATCGCCAGCTTGCGCATGTCGCCTTCGCGCAGATCGGCCACATCGCCCGCAAGGGCGGCATTTGCACCGATGGCCAAGGCCGTATAAAGGACGGCCAACAATTTCCGCAGCATCATCCCTCCGAAGGCCGCCCCATGTCCGCTACCCCCGACACCAGAACCGCCAACCAGATGTGGGGCGGGCGCTTTGCCGAAGGTCCGGATGCCATCATGACGGCGATCAACGCCTCCATCGGCTTCGACAAACGGCTTTACGCGCAGGATATCGCAGGCTCGCGCGCCCATGCGGCGATGCTCGCCGCCACAGGCATCCTGACGAATAAAGACGCCGAGGCGATCGGGGAAGGGCTGCTCACGGTCTTGTCAGAGATTGAAACGGGCGTCTTCCCCTTCCGCACCGAACTTGAAGACATCCACATGAACGTGGAAGCCCGCCTGAAAGAGATCATCGGCGAACCGGCAGGGCGCCTGCACACCGCCCGGTCGCGCAACGATCAGGTGGCGGTGGATTTCCGTCTCTGGGTGCGCGACCAGTGCGATGCCGCGATTGCGGGGCTCGAGTCGCTGATCCGCGCCTTCCTTGCCCAGGCCGAGGCCGGGGCGGATTGGGTCATGCCGGGCTTCACCCATCTGCAGACGGCGCAGCCGGTGACATGGGGCCATCACATGATGGCCTATGTGGAAATGCTGTCGCGCGACCGGGGCCGCTTCATGGATGCCCGCGCGCGGATGAACGAATGCCCCCTGGGTGCTGCGGCGCTGGCAGGCACCTCCTTCCCCATCGACCGCCACATGACGGCCAGCGCGCTGGGCTTCGACAGGCCCACGGCCAATTCGCTCGACAGTGTCAGCGACCGCGACTTCGCGCTGGAATTCCTTGCCGCCAGCAGCATCTGCGCCATGCACCTGTCGCGCTTTGCGGAAGAGCTGGTGATCTGGTCCTCGGCCCAGTTCCGCTTCGTGCGGCTGTCGGATCGCTGGACCACGGGCAGCAGCATCATGCCGCAGAAGAAGAACCCCGACGCGGCAGAGTTGCTGCGGGCGAAGCTGGGGCGGATCATGGGGGCGACGGTGGCGCTCTTCACCGTGATGAAGGGGCTGGCGCTGACCTATTCCAAGGACATGCAGGAAGACAAGGAACAGGTCTTCGACGCCGCCGATACGCTGATGCTGGCGCTCGCCGCGATGACGGGGATGGTCTCGGACATGACCGCGAACCGCGCGGTCCTGGCGCAGGCCGCCGCCTCGGGCTTTTCCACCGCGACGGACCTTGCCGATTGGCTGGTGCGGGAACTGGGCCTGCCCTTCCGCGAGGCGCATCATGTGACCGGCACCCTGGTCGCCATGGCCGAGAAACGGGGCTGCGACCTGCCGGATCTGACGCTGGCCGACATGCAAGGCGTCCATGCGGGTATCAGGGCCGATGTCTTCGATGTGCTGGGGGTCGAGAATTCGGTCCGCTCGCGCCGGTCCTATGGCGGCACGGCCCCGGATCAGGTGCGCGCGCAGGTCGCGGCCTGGCGTGACAGGCTGGCCTGACCTTCCGCCGTGCGCCCCGCAGGTGACAGGGCCCGCGCCGGGGGCTAGGATCGCGGCCATGATCCCGCTTCGGCCCCGCCTCCTGCTTCCCTGCCTGCTGACGCTTGCCGCCTGTGGCGAAACCCGCCTTCCCGTCCTGGCCATCCCGCTGTCGGATGACGCAAGCTTCGGCACCGATCTGAACCAGCGACATCCGGTCCTCGGGGTTACCATCACCGATCCGCTGCACAGGATGAACCGATGATGCCCTTCCCGCCGCCGCGCCTGCTTATGCTCGCCTGTCTCTGCGCCACGCTGTCGGCCTGCTCCTCGCCGCGGCTGAATGCCGGGCTAAGTCTCGGCCCGGACGGGTTGAGCGTCAGCCCCTCTGTCTCGGCCGGGCTCGGCGGTGGCCGGATCAGCTATGCCCCGTAGATTTCAGGAAAAAGGTCGCTGCTGCATGAAACCCCTCTTCACCCTTGCCACCCTTGCCCTTCTGGCCGGCTGCGGCGCGGATGGCCCGCCCGTGGCCCCTTCGCAGGCCGCCGCCACCGGGCTTGCCGCCACCGGGCAGGTTCAGGTTGGTGTCACGGGGGGCAACTGATGGCCCCGCTCCGCATGCTCTGGCTGGCCCTGGCGATCTGGGGGGCGATCCATCCCATGTACTGGTTCGTCACCTACATGGCCGAAACCGGCACCGGCCTTTCGGGCCTGATCGACGCCTGGTATGTCAATGCCTCGACCACCGGGCTGACATGGGATCTGACCATCGCCGCCGTCACCCTGACAGCCTGGATCCTGGCGGAATGCCTTGGCCGCAGGCATTGGGCGGGCCTGATCGCCATTCCCGCCACCTTCTGCATCGGCGTCAGCTGCGGCCTTCCGCTCTACCTTTTCCTGCGCCGCGCGGGCTGAGGCCCGCGCAAAAGATTTTTCACCGAAAAATCTTGCCCTGCTCTGCCTCGGCAGAGCATCACGAAAAATTTTCACTGAAAATTTTTCGTCCCCCTCGCGAATTGCGCGCCATGGAGGGTCTGCTATAGCAGCGGCTGGACAGCCATTTCCGCAGGGGCCACCGGATGGACCATTTCCTTTACCGCAACGGCATCCTGCATGCCGAAGACGTGGCGCTCCCTGATATCGCGGCCTCGGTCGGCACGCCTTTCTATGTCTATTCCGCGGCCACCCTGACCCGGCATTACCACCTCTTCACCGAGGCGCTGTCGCCCCTGCCGCATATGGTCTGCTTTGCGATCAAGTCGCTGTCCAATGTGGCGGTGCTGAAACTGCTGGGCGACCTGGGCGCCGGGATGGATGTCGTCTCGGGCGGGGAATACCGCCGCGCCCGCGCGGCAGGCGTGCCGGGGGATAGGATCGTCTTCTCGGGCGTCGGCAAGACGCGCGAAGAGATGCGGCTGGCGCTGACCGGCGGCATCCGGCAGTTCAACGTGGAAAGCGAACCCGAACTGCGCGCCCTGTCCGAGGTGGCCGTGTCGCTGGGCGTGACCGCGCCCATCACCATCCGCGTCAACCCGGATGTGGACGCCCGCACCCATGAGAAGATCGCCACCGGCAAGAAGGACAACAAGTTCGGCATCCCCATCGCCCGCGCGCCCGAGGTCTATGCCGAGGCCGCATCCCTGCCGGGGATCGAAGTGGTGGGAATCGACGTCCATATCGGCAGCCAGCTGACCGAGCTGGAACCCTTCGAACAGGCCTATCTCAAGGTGGCCGACCTCACGCATCGCCTGCGCGCCGAGGGGCATGACATCCGCCGTCTCGATCTGGGCGGCGGGCTTGGCATTCCCTACACGCGTTCGAACGAGGCCCCGCCCCTGCCCACCGATTACGGCGCGCTGATCAAGCGCACGGTGGGCGATCTGGGCTGCGAGGTGGAAATCGAACCGGGCCGCCTGATTTCCGGCAATGCCGGATTGCTGGTTGCCGGGGTGATCTATGTGAAAAGCGGCGAGGGGCGGGATTTCCTGATCCTCGACGCCGCGATGAACGATCTTGCGCGCCCGTCGATGTATGGCGCGCATCACGATATCGTCCCCGTGATCGAGGCCCCGCCCGGCGCCCCGACCCGGCCCTTCGATGTGGTGGGCCCGGTCTGCGAGACGGGCGATACCTTCGCCAAGGGCCGCGACCTGCCGCTGGTGGCCGAGGGCGACCTTGTCGCCTTCCGCTCGGCCGGAGCCTATGGTGCGGTGATGGCCTCGGAATACAATTCCCGCCCGCTGGTGCCCGAGGTGCTGGTGAAGGGGGATCACTTCGCCGTCATCCGGGAAAGACCGTCCTTTGACGAAATCCTGAACCGCGATACCATTCCGGCATGGTTGTAGGGCGGCTTGGCCGCGATCAGCGGCAAAGGCGATTCCCGAACGGATGGCAGTGAAGACCGACACCCCGCTTGCGGCCCTGTCCCGCCCCCTGCGCCTGACGCTGCTGGGGATGTGGGCGGAACGGCTGACGCGGGCCTTCTGGCCGCTCTGGACGGTGGTGCTGACGGGCCTGTCGGCGGCGGCCTTCGGGCTGCAAGATCATCTCCCGCTCGAGGCGGCCTGGGCCGCCCTTGTCGGCCTGGCACTGGCCCTGGTCTGGACGCTGTGGCGCGGCCTGCGCGGCTTTCGCGCCCCCAGCCGGGCTGAGGCGCTGATCCGGCTGGATTCCCGCCTGCCGGGCCAGCCCATCGCCGCGCTGACCGATAGCCAGGCCATCGGCGGCGACGATCCCGCCTCGCTGGCCGTCTGGCAGGCGCATCGCGCCCGCATGGCCGCCCGCGCCGCAAAGGCCCGCGCGGTGGAGCCGGATCTGAAACTTTCCCGGCGCGATCCCTATGCCCTGCGCTATGTCGCGCTGACGGCCTTCGTCATGGCGCTGCTCTTCGGGTCGATCTGGCGCGTCGCCTCGGTCCAGGCGCTGGCCCCCGGCGCGGGCAACGAACTGGCCGCCGGTCCCGCCTGGGAAGGCTGGGCGCAGCCCCCCGCCCATACCGGCAAGCCCTCGCTCTACATGAACGACATTGCCGAGGGGCGGCTGGAACTGCCCGCAGGCACCCGCCTGCAATTCCGCCTTTACGGCGAGGTGGGCGATATGACGCTGGCCGAAACCGTCTCGGGCCGCACCGATGTTCCGGCCGCATCGGAAACCGTGCATGACTTCACCCTGAACCGCGCGGGCGAGGTGGCCATCGCGGGCCCCGGCGGGCGGACATGGACGCTGTCCGTCCTGCCCGACCTGGCCCCCACCGTCACCCCGGGCGACAGCGCCGCGCGCGAAGGCGATGGCCGCTTCACCATGGATTTCTCGGCGCGCGACGATTACGGCATCGCCGCGGGGCAGGTCTCCATCGCGCTGGATCTGGATGCCGTCGAACGCAGCTACGGCCTGACGATGGATCCCGAACCGCGCGAGGCGGTGGTGCTGGATCTGCCCATGCCGATGACGGGCAACCGCGCCGACTTCACCGAAACCCTGATCGACGACCTGTCCGAACATCCCTTCGCCAACCTGCCCGTGACCATGCGCTTTTCCGTCACCGATGCAGCGGGCCAGCAGGGCGTGGCAGACCCCGTGCATCTGATCCTGCCCGGGCGGCGCTTCTTCGATCCGCTGGCCGCCGCCCTGATCGAGATGCGGCGCGATCTTCTGTGGAACCGCGCCAATGCCCCCCGGACGGCGCAGATCCTGAAGGCCGTCACCCATCGCCCCGAAGACCTGATCCGCAACGAACGCGCCTATCTGCGCCTGCGCGTGCTGATGCGCGATCTCGATGCGCAGAAGGCCAGCCTCTCGCCCGAGGCGCGCGATGCCACCGCCGCCGAATTGTGGGAAATCGCGCTTCTGGTGGAAGAGGGCGATCTGGCATCGGCCATGGAACGCCTGCGCCGCGCGCAGGACCGGCTGGATGAGGCGATCCGCAACGGCGCCGAACAGGGCGAGATCGACGAATTGATGCAGGAGCTGCGTCAGGCCCTGAACGACTACATGCGCGAACTGGCCGAAGAGGCCGAGCGCAACCCCGACAGCCAGCTTTCCCAGAACATGGAAGGCATGCAGATGTCGGGCGACCAGCTTCAGCAGATGCTGGAGGAATTGCAGCGCCTGATGGAAGAGGGCCGCATGGCCGAGGCGCAGGAACTGATGGAAATGCTGCGCCAGCTGATGGAGAACATGCAGGTCGTCCAGGGCGAGGGGCAGGGTCAGGGCCAGGGTGGCCCCGGCCAGCAGGCGATGCGCGACTTGCAGGATACGCTGCGTGGCCAGCAGGGCCTGTCGGACGAGGCCTTCCGCGATCTGCAGGATGGCGAGGAAGGCAATGAAGGCCAGCGCCCCGGCCAGCAGCAGGGCGAAGGCGAGGGCGAGGGCGAAGGTCAGGGCCGCAGCCTTGCCGAACGCCAGCAGGAGCTGCGCGACAGGCTGGGCCAGTTGCAGGGCAACCCCCTGCCCGGCGATGGCACCGAACGCGGCGAGGAAGGCCGCCGCCAGCTGGATCGCGCGGGCCGCGCCATGGAAGAGGCCGAAGAGGCGCTGCGCAACGGCGATCTGCCCGGCGCGCTGGACCGCCAGGCCGAGGCGATGGAAGCCATGCGCGACGGGATGCAGCAATTCGGCGAGGCGCTGGCCGAAAACCAGCAGCAGCAGGGCAATGCCGAACAGGGGCAGGAATTCGGCCAGGCCGATCCCAATGGCCAGCGCGATCCGCTGGGCCGCGAACCCGGCAATTCCGCCCGCATCGGATCGGACAGGAACATGCTTCAGGGCGAGGATGTCTATCGCCGCGCGCAGGATCTGCTGGATGAAATCCGCCGCCGCTCGGGCGATCAGGCCCGCCCCGAAGGCGAACGCGATTACCTGCGCCGCCTGCTGGATATGTTCTGAACGCAAAGGCCCGACGCCGGGCCGGGCCGGGGGCCGGATCAGCTGCCGCTGGTCTCCTGGCTCGACAGGCCACGCAGGGACTCTGTCGCCGCGCGCATCGTGGCATCCAGCCACAGCCGCGCCGCATCCACCGCCCCGACATAGGCCTGAACCGGCCCGTCCAGCGCAGGCACCATCGCCGCGATCCGGGGGGCGGAAACATAGGCGGCCAGCCCGATCACCGCGATCACCATCGCCACCGCAAAGCCCCGGCGAAAGCCGCGCGCATTGTCGGTCGCGATCTGGTCATCGGATCTTTCCTCCCCGTCCTGCGGGCTTTCGGCCTTGAGCGAGGAATTGATCTCCTCGATGTCGGGCAGAAGATCGCGCCGCGCGGGCGGCTTGGGCGGCACGGCGGGCGGCGCATCGGGATCAATCCCCTTCAACTGCGCGATCCGCCGGGCGACCGCACCCATCCCCGCCCCGGCTGCCGCCGCTGTTGCCGCTGTTGCCGCCGTGGCGGCAGGGGCCGCCGATGCGGGCGGCAGGCCCAGATCCGGCTGCGTCTCGATCGGGGCCGCTTCGGCCTTGCGGGCGGCGGCCTCGCGTTCGGCCTCTTCGCGCAGGATTGCCAGAAGGTTCTCATCCACGCTGCGACGGGGGGCCTCGGCCGCGGGGGCAGGCGCAGGCAGCTCCGCGTCCTGCTCGTCCGGGATCACGGGATCGGCCATGGCCCCTTCGCCCCCGAACAGTTCATCCTCCTGCTCCAGGGCAAGCTCGATCTCGGGCGGCAGTTGGAACCAGGCATGTCCGCAATTGGAACATTGGACATCGCGCCCCATATCGGGGATCGCCGCGTCGTCCACCTCGTACTCGGCCTCGCAATTCGGACAGATCAGCCGCATTCGCTACTTCCCCAATTCCCCTTCGGCCGCAGACACACCATCCCCCGCGACCGTCACCGCAGGATTACACCATCCTGCAAGGTCCACAACCGGCACCCGCCCCCGATTGCAACCGTCTCCACCTTGGGCAATGCTGCCCCTGCAAGCAAGGGGCTGTGAAACACAAGTGATCGCGTTCGACAATGTCGCCTACAATTATGGCGGAGGAGAACTTCTTTCCGAAGTCAGCCTGCGCCTTGCGCCGGGCTCCTTCCACTTCCTCACCGGCCCCTCCGGCGCGGGCAAGACCACCTTCCTCAAGCTCGCCTATGCCGAGCTTCTGCCCACCGCAGGCCGCGTCACGATCTTCGACCGCGAGGTGCGCGGCCTGACGCGCGATGATGTGGCCCTGACCCGCCGCCGCATCGGCGTGGTGCATCAGGATGTGCAATTCCTCGATCACCTGCCGCTGGCGGCCAATGTCGCCATGCCGCTGATGGTGTCGGGCCGGACAGGCGATCCGCGCGATCTGACGGATCTCCTGCAATGGGTGGGCCTGGGCCAGTTGGGCGATGCCCTGCCGCCGCAGCTTTCGGGCGGCGAAAGGCAGCGCGCCGCGCTGGCGCGGGCGGTGATCATGGGGCCGGATGTGATCCTCGCCGATGAACCCACCGGCAACCTCGACTGGGAGATGTCGCTGCGCCTTCTGACGCTGCTGGTGGAGTTGAACAAGATGGGCAAGACGATCCTTGTCGCCACCCATGACCTGAACCTGATCCGCACCGCCAAGAACCAGGTCGCCGCCCGCGTGCTGCGCATCCGCAACCGCCGTATCCAGCTTGCGGGGGCCGACCTGTGATCCGTCGCCTGCGCCTTCTCGTCACCCCCGACCGGCAGGCCGACCGCGTGGTTCCGCCCTCGGGCCATTCCGCCTGGCTCACGGGCTTCACCGCCGGGGCGATGACCTTCCTCGCCGTCTTCGCGCTGGCGCTGTCGCTGGCCTCGGGGCGGCTGGCAGATCGCTGGGCCGATGCGCTGGCCCGCACGGCCACCGTGCGCATCTCGGCCCCGGCCGAACAGATGGAAATCCAGACCGCCGCCGTCCTCGCAGTGCTGTCCACCACCCCCGGCATCGCAAGCGCCCGCGCCCTGACGCCCGATGAACAGAAGGCCCTTCTCGCGCCCTGGTTCGGCCCCGACCTGCCGCTCGATGCCCTGCCGCTCCCGCAACTGATCGAGGTGACAGAGGCCCCCGAAGGCTATGATGGCGAAGGCCTGCGCCAGCGCCTGATGGCCGAGGCCCCGGGCGCCGTGCTGGACGATCACAGCCGCTGGCGCCGCCCGCTGGCCACGGCGGCGGCGCGGCTCAATCTGCTGGGGGGGCTGTCGCTCCTGCTGATCGGGGCGACGATGGCCGCGATGATCACGCTGGCCGCCAATGCCTCGCTTGCCGCCAATGCGCAGGTGATCCGCGTGCTGCGGATCGTGGGCGCGCAGGACGATTACATCGCCGCCGCCTTCGTGCGCCGCTTCACCCTGCGCGCGCTGGCCGGATCGGGCATCGGGGCGCTGGCGGGGCTGATCGGCGTGGCCCTGCTGCCCCCGGTGGACGAGGCGGGCGGTTTCCTGACGGGGCTCGGCTTTCAGGGGGCTGGATGGCTGCTGCCGCTTCTGCTACCCCCGATCGCTGCGGCGGTGGCGCTGCTTGCCACACGCGCCGCCGCGTTCAGAAAGCTTCGGGAACTGCCATGACCTATGCATTGCGCTGGCTGATATCGCTTCTGTTCATCGGACAGATGTATCTTGCCATGCTTGTCTTCGCGCTGGCCTATGGCCCCTATGCCCTGATCAGCCGCAACGGGGCCTGGGCCGGGATCCATGCCTATTGCCGCTGGGTGCGGCTGACGGCGCGCTGGATGGTGGGCCTGCGCTCGGAAATCCGCGGGACAGTGCCGGTGGGCGAGGTGCTGATCGCCTCGAAACACCAAAGCTTCTTCGACATCATCCTGATCTGCTCGGTCGTGCCGCGCCCGAAATTCATCATGAAAAAGGAACTGCGCTGGACGCCGCTTCTGGGCTTCTACGCCTGGCGGATCGGCTGCATCCCGGTCGATCGCGGCAAGAAGGGCCGCGCGATTGCCGAGATGCGCAAGGCCGTCGCCGAAGGCGCGCGCATTCCGGGCCAGCTGATCATCTATCCGCAGGGCACCCGCGTGGCCCCCGGCGCGCCCCTGCCCTACAAGGTGGGAACCGGCCTGCTTTATCAGCAGATGCAGCAGCCCTGCATCCCGGCGGCCACCAATGTGGGCGTGTTCTGGCCGCGCCACGGCATCTATCGCAAGCCGGGGCTGGCGGTGGTGGAATTCCTGCCCGCCATCCAGCCCGGCCGCTCTGTCGCCGATTTCATGGCCGAGGTGGAACGCGTGATCGAAACCGCCTCTGACGCGCTGATGGCCGAGGCGGGCTTTACCTATCCCAGGCCCGCCTGACACCGCGCCCGACAGGCGCAAGCGGAGGAACCGGAATGGACCGCATCACCACGCTCGAGGCGCTGCACGCCCTTTACGGCACCCCGGCCGATCCCGCCCTGCGCAAGGTCGTGGATCGCCTGATCCCCAGCTATCGCGCAGTGCTGGAGCGCAGCCGGTTCTGCATCCTCACGACCGTCGGCCCCGAAGGCACCGATGGCAGCCCGCGCGGCGATGACGGCCCAGTCGTCACCGTGCTGGATGACCGCACCCTCGCCCTGCCCGACTGGAAGGGCAATGAACGGATCGACAGCCTGCGCAACATCGTCCGCGACGGGCGGGTCAGCCTGTGTTTCCTGATCCCGGGCTGGAAGAACCTGATGCGCGTCAACGGCACCGCCGCGCTGACCGCGGATCCCGCCCTGCGCGCAAGCTTCGACAGGAACGGGGTGCTGCCGCGCACGGTGATCGTCATTTCGGTGGCCGAGGTCTATTCCCAATGCGCCCGCGCCGTGGTGCGGGCGGGGCTCTGGACGGCAGGGGACCAGTCGGCAGGCCTGCCGACAACGGGCCAGATGCTGGCGGATGCCACGGCGGGCGGGATCGACGCCACGGAATATGACACAGCCTCGGCGAAACGCGCCGGGTCGATCTGGTAGCCCCCACCGCTCCGCGCCGAACAAACCCACCCCTCCCCCAACCCCTCCCCGCCCTGCGGAGAGGGGAGCCACTCCCTCCCCCGGAACGGGGGGAGGGTCGGGGAGGGGGGGCTTGCGCTACACCTCGAACCGGGTCGCGCCCCGGCGCTTTTCATCCACCGGCTGCGACAGGACCACCGCCTGATAGGCCCGCTGGTCGCAGCCCGATCGCGGGCAGATGCGGCAGTTGATGCCCACCGGCGTCATCCGCGCGCCGGTCACGGAAAACGCCTCGGCATAGCCGATCTCGGCGGCATGTTCGATGGCGCAGCCCATCGCCACGGCCAGACGGTTGTCCTGCGCATGGCGCGCCCATGTCGGGCGGTCCACCGTGCGGGCAAAGACAAAGAACTGCGACCGATCCGGCATTTCCACGAATTGCGGCACGATCCGCCCCGGCGTGCGGAAGGATGTATGCACATCCAGCCGCGGGCAGGCCCCGCCATGTTCGGCCAGATGGAACCCCGTCGCGTTGAACCGCTTGGTCACGTTGCCGCCCTTGTCGATGCGCATGAAGAAGAAGGGCACCCCCTGCGCCCCTTCGCGCTGCAGCGTCGTCGCGCGATGGCAGGCCTGTTCGAATGACACGCCAAAGCGCGTGGCGATATGGTCCAGATCGTATTTCGTCGCCCGCGCCTCGGCCAGGAAGGCATCATAGGGCATCAGCACGGCCGCCGCGAAATAGTTGGCCAGTTCCACCCGCAGCCGCGCCACCCCGCGCGGATCGGTGATCCCCGACCGCGCCGCCAGATTGTCCAGAAGCGCGCGCTGTTCCAGCAATCCGCACATATGCACCAGCTGGAAGATGCGGTTGGTGTGATCCAGCGCCTCGGACAGCAGGATCTCGCGCCGCGCCTCGTCATATTGCCGCAGCGTGCCGGGCAGATCCTCCACCCGCACGAGGCGCACCGTCACCCCCACCCCCTCGCGCAGGCGGCGCTTCAGGGCGACATAGGTCTCGTCCGGCTCCACCGTCGCGCCCGCCCAGAACCCCTCGGCCGCCTCTTCCAGATCGCGAAAGTGATTCCGGTGCTTGCGGAACTCGTTGTGAACCGCCGCCTCGGGCGTGGCCAGGATCTGCGGCGCCTCGCCCTCGGTCAGTGACAAAAGCTGATCCGTCGCCGCCTGATAGGCGCTGTGCAGCCGCAGAAAGGCCTGCACCAGCCCAGGCGCATGCACCATCGAGGCGCGCAATTGTGTAAGGTCGGGCTTCACCTCGGCGAAAAGCGGGTCCTGCATCACCGCCCGCAGATCGGCCAGCTGGCTGGTGCCATCCTCTTCCGCGATCTCGCGCCAGTCGACGCCATAAACCTCGAACATCCGCAAAAGGACCGAGACGGAGACCGATCTTTCGTTGTTTTCCAGCAGGTTGACATAGGAAGGGCTGATGCCCAGCGCCTTGGCCATCTGGCCCTGCGTCTCGCCCCGCTCCAGCCGCAACCGCCGCATATGCGGCCCGATGAACGTCTTCTGCATACCGCCGCACACAATTTGGGTTTCGTCATCTTTACAATATTACATTATTCACACTCTGTAAATTCTCGCATTCACAGCAGGACGCGCTTTCATTTTGCACAAGCCCGCCCCGGTGGCATGGAAGGATCAATGAACGGGAGGACGCCATGAAAACCGGAACGCAGCACCTTTACATCCCCGGCCCCACCAATGTGCCCGAGGCCGTGCGCCAGGCCATGATCGTGCCGATGCAGGATCACCGCGCCCCGGATTTCGGCGACCTGACGTTGGGCCTCTTCGCCGATCTGAAAAAGGTTTTCAAAACCGAAACCGGCACCGTGATGATGTTCCCCGGTTCCGGCACCGGCTGCTGGGAAGCGGCGATCACCAACACGCTGAACCCCGGCGACAAGGTGCTGATGGCGCGGCACGGGCAGTTCTCGCTGCTCTGGGCCGACATGGCGGTGAAGCTGGGCCTCGATGTGGAGATCGTCGATCTCGCCTGGGGGGCCGGCGCGCCCGCCAATGAATTCGCCCGCATCCTGGGCAATGATCGCCATGGCAAGATCAAGGCCGTCTTCGTGACGCATAACGAAACTGCGACCGGCGTCACCTCGGACGTGGCGCTTGTCCGCCGCGCGCTGGACGAGTCGTTCCACGATGCGCTGCTGTTCGTCGATGGCGTCTCCTCCATCGGCTCCATCGACTTCCGCATGGATGAATGGGGCGTCGATCTGGCCGTCACCGGCAGCCAGAAGGGCTTCATGCTGCCCGCGGGTCTGGGGATGCTGGGCGTCTCGGCCAAGGCGATGGCGGCGGCGGAAGGCGCGAAGATGCGCCGCGCCTATTTCGATTTCACCGACATGGCCCGCGCCAATGCCACCGGCTATTTCCCCTATACCCCGCCCGTGCCGCTGTTCCACGGCCTGCGCCGCGCGCTGGACCGGATGCTGGACGAAGGGATGGAGAACATCTTCGCCCGCCACCGCCGCCTCGCCTCGGGTGTGCGCAATGCGGTTGCCGCCTGGGGGATGGACCTCGCCGCCGAACACCCCTCGCTCTACTCCGACACGGTCAGCGCGATCCGCGTGCCGCAGGGCGTGGATGCCCGCGACGTGATCCGCATCGCCTATGATCGCTACAACTGTTCCTTCGGCGCCGGCCTCGGCCCGCTGAACGGCAAGGTCTTCCGCATCGGCCATCTGGGCGATCTGAACGAAGGCATGTGCCTTTCCGCCATCTCGCTGGCCGAGCTTTGCCTCGCCGCCGCGGGCGCGCAGATCCGCTTCGGATCGGGCGTCGCCGCCGCGCAGGAAATCTATGCCGAACCCGCCGCCCGCGCCGTGCAGCGCAGCACCCGCGCCGCCGCCCGCATCGCCGCCGAATAACACCCAGAGGAAACCATGTCCCACACGCTTTACCCGCTGCGGCGCCAACGCCTGCAGCGATCGGAACTCGCTGTCCCGGCGTCAAACCCCACGATGATCGACAAGGCCGCCGAAGGCCCCGCCGATTACGTCTTCCTCGACCTCGAAGACGCGGTCGCCCCCCCGGAAAAGGAACAGGCCCGGAAGAACGCGATCCAGGCGCTGAATGACATCGACTGGGCCGCCAAGGGCAAGACGGTTTCCGTCCGCATCAACGGCCTCGATACCCATTACATGTATCGCGACGTGGTCGATGTGATGGAACAGGCAGGCAGCCGCGTGCATACGCTGCTGGTCCCCAAGGTGGGCGTCCGCGACGACCTCTATATGGTCGAGGCGATGGTGAACCAGATCGAACAGGGCAAGGGCTATACCACCCGCGTCGGCCTTGAAGCCCTGATCGAAACCGCGCTCGGCATGGCCAACGTCGAATCCATCGCGCAATTCGGCGGCCGGCTTGAGGCGCTGCATTTCGGCGTGGCCGACTACGCCGCCTCGATGCGCGCCCGCACCACCAATATCGGCGGGTTGAACCCGCATTACCCCGGCGACCAGTGGCACGCCGCCATCAGCCGCATGGTCATCGCCTGCCGCGCCTATGGCCTGCGCGCCATCGACGGCCCCTTCGGCGATTTCTCCGATCCCGAAGGCTACAAGGAAGGCGCCCGCCGCGCCGCCGCCCTGGGATGTGAAGGGAAATGGGCGATCCACCCCAGCCAGGTTTCCATGGCGAACGAAGTTTTCAGCCCCACAGATGCCGAGGTGACAAAGGCCCGCCGCATCATCGAGGAACTGCGGATCGCAGAATCCCAGGGCAAGGGCGCGGCCAGCCTTGATGGCAAGATGATCGACGCCGCATCCGAAAAGATGGCGAACAACGTGCTGGTGATCGCCGAGGCGATTGCCGCCAAGTAACGGCCCAGCGGACTCCAGGGAGGAATACCGAATGGACATTCACGAATATCAGGCCAAGGAAATCCTCGCCCGCTTCGGCGTGCCCGTCCCGCGCGGCGGCCTTGCCTACAGCCCTGAACAGGCGGGCTACCGCGCCCGCGAACTGGGCGGCAATGCCTGGGTGGTCAAGGCCCAGATCCATTCCGGCGGCCGCGGTGCGGCGGGCGGCGTGAAACTCTGCCGCTCGGAATCCGAGGTGCAGGAATTCGCCGCCACCCTCTTCGGCCGCCAGCTTGTGACGAAGCAGACCGATGCCAATGGCAAGGGCGTCTACCGCCTCTGGGTCGAAGGCGCCTCCGACATCGCGCAGGAGCTGTATCTGGGCTTCGTCCTCGACCGGAAATCCGAACGGATCATGATCGTCGCCTCCGCCCATGGCGGGATGGAGATCGAGGATCTGGCCGAGAACGACCCCAACTCGCTCCGCCGCATGACGATTGATCCGGCGGCGGGCCTGTCGGAATTCCAGGCGCGGGAACTCGCCTTCCAGCTTGGCCTGAAGGGCGGCCAGATCGCCCAGATGGTGAACATCCTCAAGGCCTGCTACCGCGCCTATCGCGATCTCGACGCCATGATGGTCGAGATCAACCCGCTTGTCATTACCGGCTCGGGCGATCTCGTCGCGCTCGATGCCAAGATGTCCTTCGACACCAATGCCCTCTTCCGCCGCCCGGAAATCGCGGAACTCCGCGACCGCAGCCAGGAAGACCCGCGCGAAAGCACGGCGGGCGACCACGGCCTCGCCTATGTCGGCCTCGATGGCGACATCGGCTGCATCATCAACGGTGCGGGTCTGGCGATGGCGACGATGGACATGATCAAACTCGCCGGGGGGGAGCCTGCAAACTTCCTCGATATCGGCGGGGGGGCCAGCCCGGAGCGGGTCGTGCGGGCTTTCCGCACCGTGCTGGCCGACCGTAACGTCAGCGTCATCCTCGTGAACATCTTCGCGGGCATCAACCGCTGTGACTGGGTGGCGCAGGGCGTCGTGCAGGCCTATCGCGAACTGGGCCTTTCCGTGCCCGTCGTCGTCCGCCTTGCCGGCACCAATGTCGAGGAAGGCCGCCGCATCATCCAGGATTCGGGCCTGCCGCTGATCACCGCCGACACGCTGGCCGACGCCGCCGAAAAGGCCGTCGCCACGCGCCAGAAACTCGCAGCCTAAGGGGAACGACAGATGGCCATCCTCATCACCGAAAAGACCCGCGTCATCGTGCAGGGCATGTCGGGCCGCATCGGCCAGTTCCATGCCGAAGACATGATCAAGCACGGAACCAATGTCGTGGGCGGCGTCACCCCCGGCAAGGGCGGCGAAAGCCTGCTTGGCCGCCCCCTCTTCAACACCGTGCGCGAAGCGGTGGAGGCGACGGGGGCCGAAGCAAGCCTCGTCTTCGTCCCCCCGCCCTTCGCGGCGGACGCGATCATGGAAGCCGCCGACGCAGGGATAAAGACCGCCGTCTGCGTCACCGACGGCATCCCCAGCCAGGACATGATGAAGGTGAAGCGCTTCCTGAAGCGCTATCCCGCCGAACGGAAGATGCGCCTGATCGGGCCGAACTGCGCGGGCATCATCTCGCCCGGCAAGGGCTTCATGGGCATCATGCCGCCCCATATCTACATGCCCGGCCGCATCGGCATCGTCGGCCGCTCCGGCACGCTGGGCTATGAGGCCGCCTCCCAGATGAAGGCGCTGGGCATCGGCGTCTCCACCTCTGTCGGCATCGGCGGCGATCCGATCAATGGCAGCAGCTTCCGCGACATCCTCGAACTCTTCGAGGCGGACCCGGAAACCGATGCCGTGATGATGATCGGCGAAATCGGCGGCCCGCAAGAGGCCGAAGCCGCGATCTATGCCCGCGACCACATGAAGAAACCGGTCGTGGCCTATATCGCCGGGCTGTCGGCGCCCAAGGGCCGCAAGATGGGCCATGCCGGGGCGATCATCTCGGCCTTCGGGGAAAGCGCGCAGGAAAAGGTGGAAATCCTCTCCGCCGCCGGCATCACCATCGCGCCGAACCCGTCCTCGATGGGCGAAACCATGGCGCGCGTCCTCGCCACCCGCCGCGCCGCAGCCTGACAGCCTTCATCGCGCCTTTGCGGGGCGGCTTCCGGGCTGCCCCCTTTTCCCGGCCTCAGGGCTTCATCTTGGCCCAAATACCCAAATTCCACGGGGCCAACCCCGCGCTGTCAGGCGAATTTCAGCGCGATGATCCCGGCCAGGATCAGCCCGACCCCCAGCACCCGCCCAAGGTTCACCGGATCGCCGAACAGGAACACGGCCAGCACCGCCGTCCCCACCGCGCCGATCCCCACCCAGACGGCATAGGCCGTGCCCACGGGCAAGTCCTTCATCGCAATGGACAAAAGCCAGAATGAGGCCAGCGCCCCCACCACCGTCAGCACCGAAGGCAAGGGCTTGGTGAACCCGTCGGAATATTTCAGACCCAGCGCCCAGCCGGTTTCCAGAAAACCCGCGAGGACAACGATCAGCCAGGGGCTCACGCCGCCAGCCCCTTCGATCCCATCTCGATGAACTTGGTCCGGCGGTCCTTGATCAGCGCCTCGGGCTTCTTGCCCGACAACTCCTTCAGCATCACCTCGATGCCCTTGCCCACCGCCTCGATGGTTTCCTTGCGGCCCCGCTGCGCCCCGCCCAGCGGTTCCTTGATGATCCGGTCCACGACGCCCAGCTTCTGCAGATCCTGCGCCGTCAGGCGCAGCGCCTCGGCGGCCTCGCGCATCTTCTCGGCATCCTTCCACAGGATCGAGGCGCAGCCCTCGGGGCTGATCACCGAATAGACGGAATGTTCCAGCATCGCCACGCGGTTGGCCGTGGCAAAGGCCACCGCGCCGCCCGATCCACCCTCGCCGATCACCACCGAAATCAGCGGCACGCCGATCTGCAGGCATTTCTCGGTCGACCGGGCAATCGCCTCGGCCTGGCCGCGCTCTTCCGCGCCCTTGCCGGGATAGGCGCCGGGCGTGTCGACCAGCGTCACCACGGGCAGGCGGAACCGGTCCGCCATGTCCATCAGGCGGATGGCCTTGCGGTATCCTTCGGGCCGGGCCATGCCGAAATTCCGCTCGATCCGGCTTTTCGTGTCATTGCCCTTCTCATGGCCGATCACCACGACCGGCTGGTCGTTGAACCGCGCGATCCCGCCCATCACCGCATGGTCATCGGCAAAGTTCCGATCCCCCGCCAGGGCGGTATATTCGGTGAACAGCGCGTCGATGTAATCCTTGCAATGCGGCCGGTCCGGGTGGCGGGCCACCTGGCATTTCCGCCAGGGTGTCAGATCCTTGTACAGATCCTTCAGCAGCACCTCGGCCTTGCGATCCAGCGCCTCGGCCTCTTTCGTGACATCCATGCCGGAATTGCCCCGCGCCATCGCGCGCAGCTCTTCCGCCTTGCCCTCGATCTCGGCCAGCGGCTTTTCGAATTCCAGATAGTTCATCGGGCACTCCCTGAAGGATCGCCCCTATATGCGCAGGGACGGGCCAAGATGCAACTCGCCCCTTGGCGCTGCGCGTCTGGCCGCCCCCGGAAACAGCAGCGCCCCGCGGCCGGGGCCACGGGGCGTGCATCCTCCCCTTTGCTGCGCGGGGCCTCCTCTCCCCGTGGGTCGCAGCGCGGGTAATCTTTGCAAAGCGCCTGTTTTTCACGCTTCGGTTGCGAAACCCTGCCCGCAGCAGCGGCGGCCTGTCAACGATTCATTGCTGACGCTACGTCAACCTGCGATCAGTTCCGCCTGCCGCACGATCACCTCGGCCTGCTTGATGGAGGCGATATCCACCAGACGGCCCTTGTAGACGGTCGCCCCCTCGCCCCGCGCCTTGGCGGCCTCCATCGCCTCCAGGATCTCGCGCGCTTCGGCCACCGCCGCATCCGACGGGGTGAAGACCTCGTTCGCAAGCGTCACCTGTTTCGGATGGATCGCCCATTTCCCCACCATGCCCAGCGTGGCCGACCGCCGCGCCTGCGCGCGGAAGCCTTCGTCATCGCTGAAATCGCCGAAGGGGCCGTCCACCGGCAGGATGCCATGCGTCCGGCAGGCCGCCACGATCGCCGCCTGCGCCCAATGCCAGGGGTCGGACCAATGCTTCACACCCTCGCGCAGCATGTAGTAATTCTCCTGCGTGCCGCCGATGCCGGTGGTCTGCATCCCCATGCTGGCCGCGAAATCCGCCGCGCCCAAGGACATGGCCTGCAGGCGCGGGCTGGCCTTGGCGATCTCCTCCACATGGGAAATCCCGGCCGCCGATTCGATGATCACCTCGAAGGCAATCGGCTTCGTCCGCCCCATCGCCCGTTCCACCGCCGTCACCAGCGCATCGACCGCATAGATATCCTCGGCGCAGCCGACCTTGGGGATCATGATCTGATCCAGCCGCTCCCCGCCCTTTTCCAGCAGGTCCACCACATCGCGATACCACCAGGGCGTGTCCAGCCCGTTGATCCGCACCGAAAGCGTCTTGCGCCCCCAATCCACGCCGGAAATCGCCTCGATGATGTTCTCGCGCGCAACGGCCTTGTCCGACGGCGCGACCGAATCCTCCAGATCAAGGTTGATCACATCCGCCTCGCTCGCCGCCATCTTGGCAAAGATCGCGGGCCGCGATCCGGGGCCGAACAGCTGGCAACGGTTCGGGCGGGCGGGGGCGGGGGGTTGCAGGCGAAAGCTCATGGTCAGTCTCGCAATGAAATTACGGTTGGCGCTGCGCCAGCGATATAATCTTGCGCCGCACCGCGCAAGCGCCTTTTCGCACCCGCAGCATGGCCCTGTCCCGGCTTGACTTGCCCCCCGCCCTGCCGCCCCCTCGCCCCAGACAGGAGGCCCCATGATCACCGCCACGCTGGAAACCTTCCCCCTTGCCCGCGCCTTCACCATCTCGCGCGGGTCAAAGACCGAGGCGCGCGTCGTCACCGTCACCCTCACGCGCCATGGCATCACCGGGCGGGGCGAATCCGTCCCCTATGCCCGCTATGGCGAAAGCCCCGAAACCGTGCTGGCCCAGATCGCCACCCTGCCCGAAGGCATCACCCGCGCCGCGCTGCAAGAGGCCCTCCCCCCCGGCGCCGCCCGCAACGCGGTGGATTGCGCGCTCTGGGACTGGGAGGCAAAGGCCAGCGGTCAACGCATCTGGCAAGGCGCGGGGCTCGCCGCCCCCCGCCCCCGCATCACCGCCTATACCCTCTCGCTCGACACGCCCGAAGCCATGCGCGCACAGGCCCGCGAAAACGCCCATCGCCCGCTTCTGAAGATCAAGCTCGGCACCGAGGGCGACATGCCGCGACTGGAGGCCGTCCGCGCCGGCGCCCCCGCCGCCACCATCATCATCGACGCCAACGAAGGCTGGACGCCCGAGATCTATACCACCCTCGCCCCCCATCTGCTGCGCCTTGGCGTGGCGCTGGTGGAACAGCCCCTGCCCGCAGGGGCCGACGACATGCTCGCCGAAATCCCCCACCCCATCCCCATCTGCGCCGACGAAAGCGCGCATGACCGCGCCAGCCTGCCCGCCCTGAAAGGCCGCTATGACATGGTCAACCTGAAACTCGACAAGACCGGCGGCCTGACCGAGGCGCTTCTGATGGCCGATGCCGCCCGCGCCATGGGCTTCGGGCTGATGGTCGGCTGCATGGTCGGCACCTCGCTGGCCATGGCGCCCGCGATCCTTCCTGCGCAGGGCGCGGCCTTCACCGATCTGGACGGCCCGCTCTTGCTGGCGCGGGACCGCGACCATCCCCTGCGCTATGATGCCGAAGGCGTGCATCCGCCAGAGGCGGCGCTGTGGGGGTGACATATCCCGCGCCGACCCCGCGCGCCCCGGGCTTGACCCGGGGCCGCCAAGAGGTAGCCAGAGGTCCCGGGTCAAGCTCGGGACGGGAGTCCTGCAACGGGATTGACCACCCGCAAAGCGCCTTCGATCACCAACCCATCCTGCATATCCTCTGACAGCACCCTGTCACAGCCTGCAACCAGGGCCGCGGCAACGATCATGGAGTCATAAACAGACAGCCCATATCGCGCCGCCACTGCGCGCCCGACATCGTGCATCTCAACTGTCAGGTCCACGACACGACACAGACCCCTGATCCCAGCCAGAAACTCGCCCGCCTCTGCCAGAGGCATCCCTGCCTTGCGGACACAGTTCACCAAGACCTCGTTCAGCACCTGAACGCTGATCGTTCCACCTGCCGACAGCACGGCCTCGGCCCGATCTGCCTTCGGCCCATCGTGCAGCAGATAGAGGATCACGTTGCTGTCGATGAAGTCACCGCCCGTTGGCATCATCGCGGCTCAGACGATCCCCGGCCGCCAGCCGCCCGCGAAACCGCCGCAGCCCTGCCAGCACTTCCTCGGGCCGCGCCTCGCGCCGCACGGCAAACCCACCCGCCGCAGCGTGCAACGAAACCTCATCCCCCTCGCGCAGGCCCAGTTCGCGCACCAGTTCCGCAGGCAGCCGCACTGCCAGCGAATTACCCCATTTCGCAACCTGCATGATCGCCCTCATCCCTGCGGATATCCAACGATAAATGTATATCATTCCACACGGATCGGCAACATCTCCGCTTGACCGGCGCGGCCCTTGCCCACTTCCCCCTTGACCCCGCGCCCCCCTTGCGCCCTAACCGCCTCAAGCCACACGCGCAGGAGGAAACCCGATGTCCCGCACCGTCTTCGTCAACGGCACCTACCTGCCCGAGGATCAGGCCACCGTCTCCATCTTCGACCGGGGCTTCCTGATGGCCGATGGCGTCTATGAGGTGACCTCCGTCCTTGATGGCAAGCTGGTCGATTTCGACGGCCACACCAAACGCCTGCACCGCAGCCTGGAAGAGCTTGACATGCAGGCCCCCTGTTCGGACGCAGACCTGCTGGAGATGCACCGCGAACTCATCCGCCTGAACGGCATCGACCAGGGCATGATCTACCTGCAGGTCACGCGCGGCAATCCGGGCGACCGCTCCTTCCTCTTCCCCGATGGCGCGGTGAAGCCCACCATCGTGGCCTTCACGCAGGATATCCCCACCCTCGCCGATGCCCCTGCCGCCAAGACAGGCTTCAAGGTCATCTCGGTCCCCGATATCCGCTGGGGCCGCCGCGACATCAAGACGGTGCAACTCCTCTACCCCTCCATGGCCAAGATGATGGCCAAGAAGGCCGGCGTGGATGATTCATGGATGGTCGAGGACGGCCATGTCACCGAAGGCACCTCGAACAACGCCTATATCATCAAGGGCAACCGCATCATCACGCGGCAACTGACGAACGACATCCTGCATGGCATCACCCGCGCCGCCGTCCTCCGCTTCGCCGCCGAAGCGCAGTTCGAGGTGGAGGAACGCCCCTTCACCGTGGATGAGGTGAAACAGGCGGATGAGGCCTTCGCCACCGCCGCCACCATCTTCGTCATGCCCGTGGTGGAAATCGACGGCGCGCAGATCGGCGCGGGCAAGCCCGGCCCCGTCGCCACCCGCCTGCGCGAGCTTTATATCGACGAAATGCGCAAGGCGGCCATCTGACCGCCTCCGCACGTGGCAAGTGGCGCAAGGCGGCGGTCTGACCGCCGCCCCGCCCGCCGAGAAACGCCCGACAGGGCCGCCTGTCCTTAGGCGGCCGCGCTCAGGACGATGACGGTCACGTCAACCGCCGTGCCAAAGGGCACATTGGGCAGGCTGGCCACGACCCGATCCGCCACCAGCACATCCGTGCCGCCACCGGCACCTTCCTGCAGGCGCATGGGGTAATCCCCGGCGGCGGTGCTGCCGTTCACGAAGGGCTCCACCTCGATCCGCAATTCCTCTTGCGCGGGGTCGATATCCGCGATGGTCACGGCGGCACGCCCGGCGGTCACGATGCCAAAGCCATCCACGCCGCCCCCGCCGTACAACATATCCCCGTCATCGCCCGCCACATCGTCATCCCCCGGCCCGCCGAACACCGTGTCGGGGCTGTCCGTCGCGCCCAGATCAATCGCTGCCAGCGTGTCGTTCCCCACCCCGCCATGCAGCACGTCAAAGCCAAGCTGGGCGGAAATATTGTCATCCCCGGCAAGGCCATAGATATCCTGGCTGGCCCCCACATAACGCTCGAAATCGTTCTCCCCTGTCAGCCGGATCCCGGTATCCTCCGGATCGCGCCGGATCACGATATCCGCAACCTCCAGCCCCGCCGCCCCGTCCAGCCGCGCCGCCACAGACCCGTTGACAGAGACAACCGCCGTGCTGCCCTCGCTCGTGATGGTCACGACCGGGGCCCGCGTGCCGGCATAAAGGATCTCCATCCGGTCCTGCGCCAGGTCGAAATCCGTCACCGTCACGCCCGCCGCGCCATCCAGCGTCAGGATATCCGCCCCCGCACCAAGCGAGACCCGATCCTGTCCATCGACAAGGATGCTGTCATTGCCCGCACCCCCCGCAACCGTATCCGCGATGAAGCCTGCATCGCGGGCGTCGATGATGTCATCCCCATCGCCCCCGGTCAGGCTGTCCGCCCCGATGCCGCCATTCAGCACATCGTTCCCGGCCCCGCCATCCAGGCTGTCATTGCCCGCGCCGCCGGCCAGCACATCGGCCCCGTCATCGCCCGACAGCGAATCCGCGCCTTCGCCGCCCGCCATCCCGTCATCGCCAAGGCCACCGCTCAGCAGGTCGTCGCCCGCGCCGCCCGACAGGGTATCGGCATCGCTGTCCCCGTAGATCGAGTCATTGCCCGCCCCGCCGATCAGGGAATCGGCCCCCTCGGCCCCCCGCGCCAGGAAGCCGATCACCGCCCCGCCGCCCGCCAGCACGTCACGCCCCGCGCCCAGAAAGACCGAATCCGCCCCGCTGTCCGAGAACATGGTCACCGTATCCGCCCCGGCCCCGCCGAACAGCGTGTCGGCCCCCGCGCCGCCGGTCATGCGGTCATCCCCCGCGCCACCCAGCAGGGTATCGCTTCCCTCGCCGCCAAAGAGCCGGTCATTCCCGCCCTCGCCGAACAGCCGGTCCGCCGCATCGCCGCCAAAGATCGTGTCATCATCGGCCTGGCCATAGATCGTATCCACGCCCTCGCCACCATAGAGCTTGTCCGCCCCCGTCCAGCCGCGCAGCGCATCCGCGCCCGCCCCGCCGAACAGGCGATCCGCGCCATCGCCGCCGCCAAGGACATCGGCCCCGCCCCGGCCCAGCAGCGTATCATCCCCGCCAAGCCCCGAGATCGTGTCGGCGACATTCGTCCCGGCCAGCAGGTCATCGCCGGATGTCGCGCCGCCGCCCGCGATGCGGGCCGGGGCGGCCTGGGCCAGAAGCGTCTGATCCTGATCGGTATCGTCGCCTGCCGCCGGACCGGCGGTGTCGTCCCCCGTGCCGGCCGCCTCGGCGGCCTCTCCCTCGCTGTCATCATTCGTGGAACTGTCGAGAAGGAAGTTGGACAGCGCCGCAAAGGGCAAGGCAAGCAACATCAGAAGGGCGCTCATCACACAAACTCCAGCACTCGTTACAATGCCGAAAATTTGACGCAATTCATGCGCCCAAAGCAAGCGATTCCCGGGGCCGAGGGTCGCGCGTTAACGATGCGGAAACTATTTGCGCTGCACCCCGGAAACCGTTCCCGATTCGCGAACAATCACCCCTACGGTCCCGGTTCCGGCGGCAGGGCGGCCTCAGCCATGGGTCTTGAAGGCCTCGGTGAAGGCGGCCTTCTGGGCATCCGATGCCTCGGCCTGATGCAGCGCCTTCCAGTCGTCATAGGGCATGCCATAGACCAGCGTCTTCGCCTCGTCCTTGCCCAGCGGCACGCCCGCCTCTGCCGCCGCCTCGGCCATCCAGCGGCTCAGGCAGTTGCGGCAGAAGCCGGCAAGGTTCATCAGGTCGATGTTCTGCACATCGGTCCGGTTCTGCAGATGGTCGCGCAGCCGCCGATAGGCGGCGGCCTCCAGGGCCTGCATCGTGGCATCGTCGATCTGGGTCATGCGGCGGTCCTCCTTCCGGCAAAGGTAGGCCCTGCGCCCCGCGCGCACCAGCCCCCCGGAAGGCCCCGCCCCGGCGCTGCGCGCAGAGCGCGCGCACCCTCCCCGCTAGACCCGCGTCCGCACGATATCCGCCGCGTTCAGCTGATCCGCCCGCAGCCCCGGCAGATAGACCACATCCGCCCCGTCCACGGTGACCATCACACCCTGATCCTGCTGCTCCACCACGATATCGACCCCGGCCTGCGACTCTACCAGCACCTCAAGCCGGTCCTCGGCCGGGTTGAAATCCTCCACCCGCACCACTTGCCCGAAATTCGGATCCGCCGGATCGTCCGGCACCGGCGGCACCAGCGCCGAGAAGATATCCGCCCCCGCCCCGCCGGTCATCACATCGCCCCGGTCGCCGACCAGCACATCATCCCCATCCCCGCCGATCAGGCGATCCTCGCTCGCCTCGCCCCCCACATTGAACAGATTGTTCAGAACCCGGCTCTCGACCGGGCCGGAAATCGCGCCATAGCGGGCTTCCACCGCAGTGATGAAGGCATTGCGATCCAGATCATCCAGAACATCGCCGGGCGAGGCGCTGTCGGGCGTCAGCCCGATCAGCACGTCATTCCCTGCCCCGCCATCCAGCGTATTGGCCCCGTCCATGCCCGCCAGCACATCCGCGCCCGCCCCGCCCGCCATGGAATCATCCCCGGCCCCGCCGACCAGCAGATCGTTCCCCGCATCGCCGGACATCTGGTCATTGCCCGCACCGCCCAGCAGCACGTCATTGGCCGCCCCGCCCAGAAGCGTATCCGTGCCATTGTCGCCCACCAGAAGATCGACCCCGGCATCGCCCTGCAACAGATCATCGCCGTTGAAGCCAAGGATCAGGTCATCCCCGGCATCGCCCGAGATGTCATTGTCGCCCGCATCCCCGCGCAGAAGATCCGCCTCATCCTCGCCGCCATCCACGGCAGGGGCGGGATCATCATCCCCGCCTGACAAAAGCCCGATCAGGCCAAGGGGGATAATCGTCAACAGAACCAGCAACATGGCAAAACTCGCACAGGGAAATCACACCAGCCGTCAGTTGCGGGGTCTCCGCCGATTCTGTCAAATGCCGCGCAGTTCGCGCCACATCACGGAAACAATCCGCGCCAGCGCGGTGAATTGTCGGCAATTCGCGCCTATCCCCCCGCCCCGGCCAGCGCCCGCCGCAGCAGCGGCGCCAGACGCGCGCCCCAGGCGGCCTGATCCGCAGCCGTGGCGATCAGGTCGTTCCTGACCTCGATCAGCGTGTTCTGCCGCCCCGGGCGCAGGGCGTGCCGGTCGATCGCATCGCCCGGCAGATGGCCCGAATAGGGCTCGTTGTCGCCCACGCACAGATCCGCCTCGCCGCGCAGCACCTCGATCAGGGCATGGCTCAGCCGCCCGTCCAGATGCGAATGCAGCACCCCCACATGCCAGGGGCGCGGCGCGCGCCCCTTCAGGCAGGGGGTAAAGGAATGCACCGCCACGATCACCACATCCGGCCGCCGCGCGGCCAGCCGCGCCAGCGCCGCGTGATAGGGGCGATAGAGCCGCGAAAGCCGCTCCTCCACGCCCTCGGCCCCGATATGGCGGTTCGCCGGGATGATCGTGCCGTCATACAGCTTCATCACCAGCGTCGGGTCATCCTCGCCCCGGTTCGGGTCGATCACCAGGCGGCTGAAATCCGACAGCACCACCGGGCTGTCCAGCGCCGCGCCCAGCGCCTCTGCCACCCCCGCCGCGCCGATGTCAAAGGCGATGTGGCGGCCCATATCCGCAGGCCCGATCCCCAGATCGCCCCCCGCCACCCAATCCGGCACGCGGTTCGTCGCATGGTCGCAGGTGATCAGCCAGCGCCCGGGCCGATCCTCGCCGATGATCCGATAGGCACTCACACCCGCCAATCCCCTGCCGTTTTCATGAATTCGTCATTTATTCTGACGAAGAGGAAACCGCCAGTTGCGGCAGGCCCCCGATTGCGCCATAACCCGCCTCGGCCCACGACAAAATGAAGAACTGCAGAAGGAGGAAGGCATGAGACGCCTTCGGAACGTCAAGATCGTGGCCACACTCGGACCGGCCTCCAGCGATTACGCAACCATCCGCGCTTTGTTCGAGGCGGGCGCAGACGTGTTCCGCCTGAACATGTCGCACGGCACGCATGACGATATCCGTGCGCGCCATGTCATCATCCGCCGGGTCGAGGCCGATACCGGCCGCCCCATCGCGATCCTGGCCGATCTTCAGGGCCCCAAGCTGCGCGTCGGCGCCTTTGCCAATGACGCGGGCGAGGAACTGGCCGAAGGCGCGGCCTTCCGCATGGATCTCGATCCCGCGCCGGGCGACGCGACGCGCGTGCAACTTCCGCATCCCGAGATTTTCGCCGCGCTGGAACCCGGGGCCTCGCTTCTGGTCAATGACGGCAAGATCCGCCTGCGGGTGGAAACCTGCGGCAAGGACTTTGCCAATTGCACCGTCACCGTGGGCGGCACCATCTCCAACCGCAAGGGCGTGAACGTGCCCGATGTCGTGCTGCCGCTGGCCGCGCTGTCGGACAAGGATCGCAAGGATCTGGAATTCGCCTGCGAACTGGGGGTGGACTGGCTGGCGCTCTCCTTCGTGCAGCGCCCCGAAGACGTGATCGAGGCCCGCGATCTGGCCCGTGGCCGCGCCGCCATCCTGTCCAAGATCGAAAAGCCCGCCGCCGTAAAGGCCTATGACGCCATCCTTGAGGTGTCGGATGGCATCATGGTGGCGCGCGGCGATCTGGGCGTCGAACTGCCCGTGCATTCCGTGCCGCCGATCCAGAAGAAACTGGTCCGCGGCGCGCGGGCGGCGGCAAAGCCGGTGATCGTGGCCACGCAGATGCTCGAATCCATGATCGAATCGCCCATGCCCACGCGGGCCGAGGTGTCGGACGTCGCCACCGCCATCTATGAAGGCGCGGATGCGATCATGCTGTCGGCGGAATCCGCGGCCGGGAAATACCCGGTCGAGGCCGTCACCACCATGAACAACGTGGCGATCAGCGTCGAAGGCGATGCCGTCTACCGCCAGATCATCGAGGCCAGCCGCAGCGTCGCCCGCACCTCGGTTGCCGATGGCATCGTCGCCGCCGCGCGCGAGATCGCCGAAAGCGCCGACATCAAGGCGATCTGCTGCTTCTCGCAATCGGGGACGACGGTTTCGCTGGTGGCCCGCGAACGGCCCCGCGTGCCGATCATCGCGCTGACCCCGCTGATGGAAACCGCCCGCCGCATGTGCCTGACCTGGGGCGCGCATTGCGTCATCACCGAAGAGCAGGACCGCTTCAAGGGCGCCGTCATCTCGGCCGTCCGCGCCGCGCGGACCTATGGCTTCGCCTCCGAGAAGGATCAGATCGTGCTGACCGCGGGCGTCCCCTTCAACGTGCAGGGGACAACGAACATCCTGCGCGTCGCGCCCTGCGATGAACGATTGATCTACCGGGTCGATCCCGAATAACCTGAAACGGCCCGCATCCAAGATGCGGGCCGTTTCGGTTGTAAGGGGTGCGCCTGTTGGTCAATACGAATGATCTCTCCCTCGTTCTCGGGGTGGTGCTGGCCGTCTTTGCCATCCCCTCGCTGCTCAACGCCTGGACAGAGGATCGCCCCCCGCGCTTTGGCACCATCATCGGCCTGACCGGCCTCGTCCTCATCGGGCTTGCCATGGCGCGCAGCCCGTCGGGCTATGGTCTCGATGACGTGCTTCCCGCCTTTTCCCGCGTCATCCGGGCCTTTCTCCACTGACCCGCCCCCCGGCCGCAGGACACGCGCATGGACCATGACCTTCTCCTCATCCTCGGGCTCGGGCTCTGCTGCCTGTCCATCCCCTCGCTGCTTTCGGCGCTGATCGACGATCGCCTGCCCCTCGTCGCGGGCTTCGGTCTTGTCGTGGGCGGGGCGCTGGCCCTCTGGGGCCTGCTCGGCGGCAGCATGGACCTGCACCCCGCCAACCTGCCCCGCCTCTTCTTCGAGGTGCTGGGCCGCTACCTGCCCTGATCGCGCAGGGGCGCGCGAGCGCGCCCCCCCCGCCCGCGCTTTTCCCCTTGCGCCCCGGCCCGGCCCCGCCTATACGGCCCACCTTGCGATACCCGCGCGACCGGCCGATGTGGCATGCCGAGTCGCGCCTGCAACCACGGAGATGGAAATGCCCAAGATGAAGACCAAGTCGGCGGCGAAGAAGCGGTTCAGCTTCACGGCCTCCGGTCGGGTGAAGGCCGGCGTCGCCGGCAAGCGCCACGGCATGATCAAGCGTACGACGAAATTCATCCGCGATGCGTCCGGCACCATGCTGCTGTGCGACAGCGATGCGAAGATCGTCAAGAAGTACATGCCCTACGACCGGTAAGGAGAACAGCATATGTCCCGCGTCAAATCCGGTGTCGTGACCCACGCCCGTCACCGCAAGGTCATCAAGCAGGCTGCCGGTTACTACGGTGCCCGCTCGCGCAACTTCCGCACCGCCACCCAGGCGGTCGACAAGGCCAACCAGTATGCCACCCGCGACCGCAAGACCCGCAAGCGCAACTTCCGCGCCCTGTGGATCCAGCGCATCAACGCGGCTGTCCGCCTGTTCGACCTTGAGATGACCTATTCCAAGTTCATCAACGGCCTGGCCAAGGCCGGGATCGAGGTGGACCGCAAGGTTCTGGCCGATCTCGCCGTGCATGAGCCCGAGGCGTTCAACGCCATCGCCGCCCAGGCCAAGGCCGCGCTGGCCTGATCGCCAGACGGCATCGTTTCGAAAAGGCCGCCTCCGGGCGGCCTTTTTCATGCCCGGCGGTAAACCCCGGCGCGGATCGTCCGTTCCTGCTGCACAGATGGCAAAAGCCACGGCACGGGGATCCGCAAGGATCCCGATCTGACAGGAAAGGATCCCCCCCCGCCCGGACAGGGCCGCCCCTCCCCCCCCGTTTTTTCCGCATGCTTGACCCGCCTTCAGGCGGATGCAACCTTAAGATGATTATCATATTGGAACCCTGACGCATGTTTCGCCCCCTGATTGCCCTTTTCTCCGCGCTCTTCCTGCTGTCGGCCTGTGGCGAGGTTGTCACCGAAAGCACAAGGGACGCCCGCATCCTGCTGATCGGCGATTCCATGATGGCGGCCAATCGCGGTTCCGGGCGCGCCGTGGCCAATGCGATCGAACGGCAACTGGGGGAAGAGGTGATCGACCGGTCGGTGATCGCGTCGCGCTATTTCTATTTCCTGCCCATCTCGGGCGCGGCGGGGCTGCGCCTGCCCGCGCAGTATCAGCCCGGCGGCTGGGACTGGGTGGTGATCAATGGCGGCGGCAATGACCTGATGTTCGGCTGCGGCTGCGGCTTTTGCAACACGATGGTCGATCGCCTCGTGTCGCGCGATGGCACCTCGGGGGCCATTCCCGAACTGGTCGCCCGCATCCGCAAGACCGGGGCGAAGGTCGTCTATTCCGGCTATCTGCGCAATCCCGGCCTCTATACCCCCGTCCGGGCCTGCAAACCCTATGGCGACGAACTGGATCGCCGCCTTGCCCGCATGGCGGCCCGCGATGACGGCATGATCTTCCTGCCCATGTCCGACCTTGTGCCAGCGGGCGATCCCAGCCTGCACCAGGAGGACATGATCCACCCCTCGCCCAAGGGCAGCGCCGCCATCGGCGCCCGCATCGCCGCCGCCATCCGCGCCAACGGCGGCTGACGCCGCCGGTGGGGGAGGAAACCTCCCCCACACCCCCTCGCGCCCATGGCCAGCGGGCGCACCCCTTGCATCGCAGGCCCCGTGCCGCTACCACCGCCTCGCATCTGCAGGAGGCTTCCATGGACGGGCTCGACACGCTCAAGGCCAAGTATCTTTCCGCCGTCGCCACTGCGGCGGACGAAGCCGCGCTGGAAGAGGTCCGCCTCGCCGCGCTGGGCAAGAAGGGCGAGATCAGCGCCATGATGGCGGGCCTCGGCAAGATGGACCCGGATGCCCGCAAGGCCGCCGGGGCCAGCCTGAACGCGCTGAAGGATGAAATCGACGCCGCCCTGCGCGCCCGCAAGGCGGGGCTGGCCGATGCCGCGCTGGATGCGCGGCTGCGCACGGAATGGCTGGACGTCACGCTTCCGGGCCGCCCGCGCCCGCGTGGCACGATCCACCCCGTCAGCCAGGTGATGGAGGAACTGACCGCCATCTTCGCCGATATGGGCTTTGCCGTGGCCGAAGGCCCGCAGGTCGAATCCGACTGGTTCAACTTCGATGCCCTGAACATCCCGCCCGAACATCCCGCGCGGCAGGAACATGACACCTTCTTCATGCACCGCGCCCCGGGCGACGATCGCCCGCCCCATGTGCTGCGCACCCATACCAGCCCCGTGCAGATCCGCGCGATGACGGAACAGGGCGCCCCCATCCGCGTCATCGCGCCGGGCCGCGTCTACCGCATGGACATGGACCAGACCCATACCCCGATGTTCCATCAGGTCGAGGGGCTGGCCATCGGGCGCGACATCTCCATGGCCAATCTGAAATGGACGCTGGAGGAATTCTGCCGCGCCTTCTTCGAGGTGGACAAGGTGGAGCTTCGCTTCCGTGCCAGCCACTTCCCCTTCACCGAACCCTCGGCCGAGGTGGACATCCGCTATTCCAATGTCGGCGGCCAGTTGCGCATCGGCGAAGGCGACAAGTGGATGGAAATCCTGGGCTCCGGCATGGTGCATCCCAAGGTGCTGGCCGCGGCGGGCGTGAACCCTGACGAATGGCAGGGCTTTGCCTTCGGCATGGGGATCGACCGGATCGCCATGCTGAAATACGGCATCCCCGACCTGCGCGCCTTCTTCGAAAGCGATCTGCGCTGGCTGCGCCATTACGGCTTTGCCGCGCTGGACATGCCCGATCTGGCGGGCGGCCTCAGCCGCTGATCGCCACGGTTGCGCCCAAAAGGAAAGCCCCGCCAAGGCGGGGCTTTCCACACGTCATGAAATGGCTCTGTGCAATCAGATCACAAGAAGCAACAGCGCCAGAAGCGACAGCCCCATGATCAGGATCAGTCGCCATGCCGGGATGCGGCGGGAAGGGTCGGGTACTTTAAACATCGGGTCCATAGACGAAGGGATGCCACCCATACCGTTCGAAAATGTGGCACCCGCGCGCCCCGTTCCGGGCACCCCCTGAACAACCCGTTTCCACTTCGGAAACCCCAGCCCGGCGCTTCCCCTTTCCCGCCCTTTGCGCTATCCCCTGCCCTGCAATTCCGAAGGGACCGGCAAAGATGAAGTTCACCCTCTCCTGGCTGAAGGACCACCTCGAAACCGGGGCCACGCTGGAGGATATCCTCTATGCGCTGACCGATCTCGGGCTGGAGGTGGAAGAGGTCACCGATCGCACCGCCCGGCTGGCCCCCTTTACCCTGGCCAAGGTGCTGCATGCCGAACAGCACCCCGATGCCGACAAGCTGCGCGTCTGCCGCGTGCTGACCGATGAGGGCGAAAAGCAGATCGTCTGCGGCGCCCCCAATGCCCGTGCGGGCATCACCGTCGTTCTGTGCAAGCCGGGCGATTATGTGCCGGGCATCGACGTGACGCTGGGCGTGGGCAAGATCCGGGGCGTGGAATCCCACGGCATGATGGCCTCGGAACGCGAGTTGGAACTGTCCGACGAACATAACGGCATCATCGAACTGCCCTCGGGCGAGGTGGGCGAGAAATTCACCGACTGGCTGGCGAAGAACCGGCCCGAAGTGGTGGATCCGATGATCCATATCAAGATCACCCCCAACCGCCCCGATGCGCTGGGCGTGCGCGGCATCGCGCGTGACCTTGCCGCGCGCGGCCTTGGCACGCTGAAACCGCTGGACATCCCCGCGATCCCCGCCGCCTTCCCCTGCCCCATCCGCGTGGAAATCGACCCCGCGCTGAAGGCGAAGGGTTGCCCCCTCTTCGCGGGCCGCCTGATCCGCGGCGTCAGGAACGGCCCCTCGCCCGCCTGGCTGCAGGCCCGCCTCACCGCCATCGGCCTGCGCCCGATCTCGGCGCTGGTCGATATCACCAACTTCTTCACCTTCGCCCTGAACCGCCCGCTGCATGTCTTCGACGCGGCCAAGGTGCATGGCCCCCTGCGCATCCATCCGGCACAGGGCGGCGAGGAACTGCTGGCCCTCGACGGCAAGACCTATGCCCTGCGCGCCGGCATGATGGTCATCTCCGATGACAACGGCCCGGAATCGCTGGCCGGGATCATGGGTGGCGAAGTGTCGGGCTGCACCGAGGCCACGACCGATGTCTTCCTCGAATCCGCCTTCTGGGATCCGATCACCATCGCCACCACGGGCCGCGCGCTGAAGATCAATTCCGACGCCCGCTACCGTTTCGAACGCGGCGTCGATCCGGCCTTCACCCTGCCGGGGCTGGACCTTGCCACGCAGATGATCCTCGATCTCTGCGGCGGCGAAGCCTCCGATCTTGCCATGGATGGCGCGGTCCCCGACACCACCCGCGCCTATCGCCTGAACCCCGCCCGCGTCATCAGCCTGGTCGGCATGGACATCCCCGAAGAAGAACAGCGCCGCACCCTGGCCGCGCTGGGCTTCACGCTGTCGGGCGACATGGCCACCCCCCCCACCTGGCGCCCCGATATCCTGGGCGAGGCCGATCTGGTGGAAGAGGTCGCCCGCATCGCCAGCCTGACCCGGCTTGAAGGCAAGCCGCTGCTGCGCAGCGCGCCGGGCGTGCCGAAGCCGATCCTGACGCCGCTGCAAAGCCGCGAGAAAGCCGCCCGCCGCAGCCTTGCCGCGCTCGGCTACAACGAATGCGTCACCTACAGCTTCATCGACGAACAGGCTGCCACCCTCTTTGGCGGCGGGTCCGATGCCGTGCGCGTCGACAACCCGATCTCGTCGGAGATGACGCATCTCCGCCCCGACCTGCTGCCGGGCCTGCTGCGCGCCGCCGCCCGCAATCAGGCGCGCGGCTTCGCCGACCTTGCGCTTTGCGAAATCGGCCCCGCCTTCCATGGCGGCGAACCGGGGGAACAGCACCTGCAGGCGACCGGCCTGCTTGTCGGCCAGACCGCCCCGCGCGATCCCTATGGCAGCCGCCGCCCCGTCGATGTCTTCGATGCCAAGGCTGATGCCGAAGCGATCCTCGCCGCCCTTGGCGCGCCCGCCCGCGTGCAGATCACGCGCAAGGTGGCATCGTGGTGGCATCCCGGCCGCTCCGGCACCATCGGCCTTGGCCCGAACGCGCTCGCCACCTTCGGCGAGGTGCATCCCCGCATCCTTTCCGCCCTTGGCGTGAAGGGGCCTGCCATGGCCTTCACCATCCTTGTCGCCAACGTCCCCCTGCCCAAGACGAAAACCCCCACCCGCCCCGCGCTCGCCATCAGCGACCTGCAGGCGGTGGAACGCGATTTCGCCTTCGTGGTGGACAAGGGGGTCGAGGCGCTGACGGCCATCAACGCAGCCCAGGGGGCCGACAAGGCCCTGATCGAAAGCGTCCGCCTGTTTGACCAGTTCACGGGCGAAAAGGCGGAATCGCAGATGGGCGCGGGCAAGAAATCCATCGCCCTTACCGTGCGCCTGCAACCCACCGAAAAGACCCTGACCGAATCCGAGATCGACTCCGTCTCCGCCCGGATCATCGAAAAGGTGACAAAGGCCACCGGCGGCACCCTGCGCGGCTGATCAGGGAACGGCCATCCGCCCGTGCGGATGGCCGGATGCGCCCGGATACCCATCCTTCAGGATGGGTCAACCATCTGTTTTCATGTCATTATTCGGCAACGCGCCGGGGGAATTCGCGCCCCGGCATTCCCTGCTGCCCCGCCTTCTCCATAGGGTCGCCCATCCAGGGCCGAAACCCGGCCCGGCCTGATCCGCTGGAGAGATGATGACTCGCCCCCTGCCCCGCGTCGCGGCCTCCGCCGCCGCCACCTTCGCCGCCACCTTCGCCGCCGCCTTCGCCCTTGCCCCTGCCTCGGCCGCCCTTGCCCAATCCGCCGGTTGCGCCGCCCTGAACGCCACCCCCACCGGCGATATCACCGTCATGCCCACGGCCACCCTGACGCTGTCGGCGCTGAATGCGGGCGAAACCGTCACCATCAGCGGCACGGGCATCTCTACCATGATGGCCATGCCCGGGGCGGGCTGGTTCATCACCGATCCGACGGCAGGCGGCGGCGCCGTCTCGCCCACCTATGATGCCACCAATGCGGCCTTCAGCCATGTCTTCACCGTGGCCTCGGGCGGGATGCTCTCCTTCGGCCTGCAGGAAACCGGCCCGAACTTCACCCAACTCCTCGGCGTCTCCATCACCTGCGTCGGCACCACAAGCGGGGGCGACGTGATCCTTCTGTCGGGCTTTGCCCAGCAGCACTCCATCAGTTCGGCCCTTGGCCGCAACTTCCGCAACCGCTTCGGCCTGCCGGGGGCCGTGCCGCAGGGGCCGCGCAATGTCTTTGCCTCGACCAAGGGGCAGGATAGCGAGGTTTCGGCCTGGATCTCGCTCTCGGGGCGCAGCTTCTGGGATGGATATGAAGGCAGCGCCGTCGATCTTTCCTTCGGGGTCGATCGTTTCGTTGCCGCCAATACGCTGGTGGGTGTCATGGTCGGACTGAACCGCCTGTCGGTCAGCGATGCCACCGGGGCCAGCACCGATGCCGATGCCGGGATGATCGGCCTCTATGCCGCGCAGGGCCTGACCGGCGGCCTGCTGGCCGATGGCTATCTCGCCTGGTCGCGCGTCTCCTATGATGCGGCGGGCAGCAGCTTTGACACCGATCGCGTCATGGCCGGGCTGGGCCTCAGCGGCAGCATCGAACAGGCCGCGGGCCTCTTGCAGCCCCGCGCGCGCCTCTCCGCCGCATGGGAGGATTTCCCCACCGGCATCACCGGCGTCGTGGCCGGGAACAGCGAACAGCTGACCGCCTCGCTCGGCGCGCGGTTCGACTGGCGCGATCCGATGCCCGGCACGGCGCTGACCCCCTTCCTGTCGGTCGACATCGAATATGGCCGCCTGCAGGATCCCTCGGGCGCGAAGGACGACTACCTCGCCCCCCGCATCGGCCTTGGCGTCAACGGCATGGTCGGCGCGGGCCGGCTTTCGGCCAGCCTCGACATCGGGCAAAGCGGCAGCGACGTCTACGATGCCGGGCTGGATCTGACCTACGAAATCTCGTTCTGACACGATCCCCCTTTTCCGCCCCCGGGGCGGGAAAGGGGCCCGGCCGGCCTGTGCATGCAAGCACGGTTAACCACGAATCAGAGGGCCACCCTGCCCGGATTTGTATGCACAGCCGTCTGCACTGCGCTGCTGCACTGCGCTGCTGAACGCCCGCCGCAACGTCACGCTTCCCGATCCGCCCGCTTCGCGCAAAGGTTAAGCCGGGGTCGGGGGGTGTCATGCAGTATGATTACATCATCGCGGGGGGCGGTTCCGCCGGGGCGGTTCTGGCCGCGCGCCTGTCGGAAGACCCCGCCATCAGCGTCTGCCTGATCGAGGCCGGGGGAAGCGGAAAATCCTTTCTTATCAATACCCCAGCCATGGTTGCCGCCATGGTCTCCGGCCGTCCGCCGCTGCACAACTGGGCCTTTCGCACCACGCCCCAGCCGCATCTGAACGGGCGCCGCTGCTATCAGCCGCGCGGCAAGGCACTGGGCGGTTCCTCGGCCATCAACGCCATGCTCTATGTGCGCGGCCACCCCTCCGATTACGACACCTGGGCCGACCTCGGCGCCGATGGTTGGGATTGGCAATCCGTCCTGCCTTACTTCTTGAAATCAGAGGGAAATTCCTCCCTCTCTGGCCACCTTCACGGCAAATCCGGGCCGCTTCACGTCACCGATCAGCACAGCCCCCATGCCATTTCCCGCGCCTTCATCCGCGCGATGGAAAGCCTGCAGATCCCCGAAAACCCCGATTTCAACGGCGAAACGCAGTTCGGCGCGGGTCTCTATCAGGTCACCCAGTTTGCCCATGGCCCCCGCAAGGGCCGCCGCTGCTCGGCCGCCGCGGCCTATCTGCATCCCGTCCTGTCCCGCCCCAACCTGACCGTCCTCACCCATGCCCGGGCCGAACGCATCATCCTGGATGGCACCCGCGCCAAGGGGCTGATCGTAAAGCAGAAAAACCGCCGCCTTTCGCTGATGGCACGGCGCGAGGTGATCGTCGCGGCGGGCGCTTTCGGCTCTCCGCAGCTCCTGCTCCTCTCCGGCATCGGCCCCGAGGATGAGCTGCGCACCCACGGCATCCCCGTCGCCCATGCCCTGCCGGGTGTCGGGCAGAACCTGCAGGATCATCTCGATCACACGCTGATCTGGCACTCGCCCCGGCCCGATGTGGTGGGGTTCAACCCGGCGGGCCTCATGCGGCTGGTCCGTGGCTGGCGGCCCTTCCGCGATCACGGCACGGGCCTCCTCACCACGCCGGGGGCGGAAGGCGGGGCCTTCCTCATGTCACGCCCCGGCCTGCAAGTGCCTGATCTTCAGGTGCATTTCGTCATCGCCATCGTGGATGACCACATGCGCCGCATCCATCTTGCAGATGGCTGGTCGGCGCATGTCTGCGTGCTGCGCCCCGAAAGTCGGGGCCATGTCGGCCTGCGGGATGCCAATCCCGCCAGCCCCCCGCGCATCGACCCGAACTTCCTGTCCGATCCGCGCGATCTGGAAACGCTCAAGGCCGGGGTGCGCCTCCTCGACCGGGCAATGCAGGCCGAGGCCCTGGCCCCGTGGCGGGGCAAACGGCTCTATCCCCTTGACGGAACGGATGAATCACTCACCGCCGATATCCGCGCCCGCGCCGATACGATCTACCACCCCGTTGGAACCTGCCGCATGGGCCGCGATGCGATGGCCGTGGTAGACCCCGCCCTGCGCGTTCACGGTTTGGAAGGGCTTCGCGTGGTAGATGCTTCCGTCATGCCCACCCTGATCGGAGGAAACACCAACGCCCCCACCATCATGATCGCCGAACGCGCCGCCGATCTGATCCTTTCCGCCCAGCGTGGCGCAGCGGATTAGGGTTCTTGGGTATTTTTTCCAAGATGAAGGGGCAGGCCCGCGCTTCTATTTGCGCCCGAACACGCGCCGGAACCAGCCGCCCATCCCCGCCTTGGCCCGATCCGCCCGCCGGTCCAGATCATCCAGCGTTTCCTGCGCCTCGATCACGGCGGGCTCGATCATCCGCTCCTTGAACTGCGCCCAGATGCGCCACAGCATGAACAGTACGAAGGCCAGGAAGGACAGGATCACGATATTGACCCAAGGGATGATCCGCACATCCGGCCCCTCGACCTGACGCAGCGAGATGGCATTCGGGAAAATGGTAAACAACTGGTTACGCCAGCCATAATGCGTCACCGCCACCCATTTCGGCGCGGCGGCGGTGGATTGCATCTCCTTCGCCTCGGTATTGGTGCTGGAACTGTCCATCTTGAAATAGGGCGGCCAGCCCCAGCCCGTATCCTCGTTGCGATATTCCATCGTCTTTCCATCGGGATAGACGGCGTTGATGAAAAAGATGTCGCGGCTGGTGCCCGATCCCGTGCCCACATCCGGCGCGGCCCAGAACCAGGCATTCTCGCCCAGATCCATGCGGCGGTTCTCGGTTCCCACGATCCGCACGATATCGGTCTGCGGCAGGGTGTAGTGCAGGAAGGCAAAGACCAGCAGCGCCAGCGTGCCAAGGACGGACCATTTCAGAAAACGCATTGCTGCCTCAGGAAAAATTCAGGATCCAGACCAGGGCGATGACCACCGCCGTGGGAATGACGAAGACCAGCCAGATCAGCCGCCGCCGCAGGCTGCGTTCATATTCCGCCATCCCCCGTTCGACATGGGCGTCGCGCGGCCCGGGGATATCGCCCTGATCATAGTCCTTCTCCAGCCTCTCGCGTTCCAGCGACCGGGAATAGATGGACAGGATCCAGTAGATCACCGTCAGCCCGATATAGCCGAAAAGCGCCAGCTTGAAAAAGGCGATCATGCCGCAACACCCCCGTCTGCCCCCCCAATGTGGCCCCGCGCCCCCCGATGCGCAAGCTTTCCCCTTGGCAGCAGCGCCGGGCCAACCCAACATGGGGGCATGACCGATACCCTGAACCAGGCCATCGACGACCAGATCCCCGCGCTGATCGGCCTTGCGCAGGATCTGATCCGCATTCCCACGCTGAACCCGCCCGGGCGGAACTATCGCGACATCTGCGATTACCTCGCCGCCCGCCTGATGGCGCAGGGCTGGACGGTGGAACTGATCCGCGCCATCGGCGCACCGGGCGACAGCGACGCCTTTCCCCGCTGGAACATGGTCGCCCGCATCACATCGGGCCGCCCCGGCGATTGCGTTCATTTCAACAGCCACCATGACGTGGTGGAGGTGGGCCACGGCTGGACTCGCGATCCCTTCGGCGGCGAACTGGAGGGCGACCGCCTCTACGGGCGCGGCGCCTGTGACATGAAGGGCGGGCTGGCGGCCAGCATCATCGCCGCCGAAGCCTTTCTCGCCACCACCCCGGATTGGCGGGGCGCCATCGAGATCAGCGCCACGGCAGATGAGGAATCAGGGGGTTACGGCGGCGTGGCCTATCTTGCGGAACGCGGCCACTTCGCCCCCGACCGCGTGCAGCATGTCATCATCCCCGAACCCCTGCACAAGGATCGCATCTGCCTTGGCCATCGCGGCGTCTGGTGGGCCGAGGTGGAAACCCATGGCCGCATCGCCCATGGCTCCATGCCCTTTCTCGGCGACAGTGCCATCCGCCACATGGGCGCAGTGCTGGAAGAGATCGAACATCACCTCTACCCCCTGCTGGCCACCCGAACCACTGCCATGCCCGTCGTCCCGCCACAGGCGCGGCAATCCACGCTCAACATCAACTCCATCCACGGGGGCGAACCCGAACCGCCCCCCGGATCGACCGCGCTTCCCGCGCCCTGCGTGGCCGACCGTTGCCGCATCGTTCTGGACCGCCGCTTCCTCATCGAAGAGGCGATAGACGAGGTGAAATCCGAACTCCGCGCCGTGCTGGACCGCGTGCAAAGCCGCCGCCCCGGCTTCACCTACACGATCCGCGACCTGTTCGAAGTGCAGCCTGTGATGACGGATCGTGATGCGCCCGTCGTCCGCTCCACCGCCGCCGCCATCGAACGGGTGCTGGGTCAGGTGGCCGATTACGTCGTCAGCCCCGGCACCTATGACCAGAAGCATATCGACCGGATCGGACGCTTGCATAACTGCATCGCCTATGGTCCGGGCCTGCTGCATCTGGCGCATCAGCCCGATGAATGGGTTGGCGTGCAGGACATGGCCGACAGCGCCAAGGTCATGGCCCTGGTGCTGCGCGATCTGCTTGGCTAGGGCAATCCCGGCAGTTTGCCCGGTATTGTCACCAAACCGGACACAATTTCGCCCAAAGCTTCCGCTAGCCCGGATCGCGAAAAGACATTGACCAGACCCCGGCTTCGCCCGTGTCCCCGCCAGAATTCAAGGTTGAACCCGTGCAGACAGAGATTGACCGCAACCCCAAGGCCACCGTCCTCTTGCTGGGCGCCAGATCCGATGTCGCCCGCGCGACGGCCCGCCGCTATGCGGCTGCGGGCTATGGCATCCTTCTGGCCGCCCGCGATCCCGAACGCCTTCAGGCGGAAAAGACCGATCTCGAACTGCGCTATCGGGTGCCTGTCACCCTGCTGGCCTTCGATGCCCTGCGGATCGAGGATCACGCCGCCTTCGTCGCCGCCCTGCCCGCCCTGCCCGATGTGGCCATCAGCGCGATCGGCCTTCTGGGCCGGCAAGAGGCGGACGAGGCCGACATCCCCGCCGCCATCACCGTGATGCGCAGCAATTACGAAGGCCCGGCCAGCATCCTGTCGCATCTGGCCAATGCCTTTGCCGCGCGCGGATCGGGCACGATCATCGGGATCAGTTCCGTCGCGGGCGACCGGGGCCGCGCCACGAATTACATCTACGGCTCGGCCAAGGCCGGGTTCACCGCCTTCCTGTCGGGCCTGCGCAACCGTCTGGCGGGCCGGGGCGTGCATGTCATTACCGTCTCGCCCGGCTTCATCGCCACCCGCATGACCGCCGGGATGGATCTGCCCGAAAAGCTGACCGCCAGCCCCGACGAAGTGGCCGAGGCCATCTTCAAGGCGCAGGAGAAGCGGCGCAATGTCATCTATGTCCGGCCGATCTGGCGGCTGATCATGCTGGTGATCCGGTCCATCCCCGAACCCGTCTTCAAGCGGCTGAAGATCTGATCGCAGGGCGCCCCGATGATCCATCCGCTTGCACCGGACCATGCCCCCGCCACGCCCGCCCCGGCCCCGCCGGCCGGCGGGCTTGTCACCGGGCGCACGCTGCTGGTGCTGTGCCTTGCCTGCCTTGCCGTGGCGGCCAAGACGCTGGTCGATCTCTATCTGAAATCGGTCGGGCGCGGGGGGCCGTCGACGACGGATATCGAAACCTTCTGGCTGGTGGGCTGGCTGATCCGGCAGGGCCGCCTGGCCGAAGCCTATGATGCGACCGCCTTCTTCGCCGTGCAGGCCGAGGTTCTGCAAACCGAAAGCTTCATGCCCTATACCTATCCGCCGCAGTTCAATTTCCTGACGGCAGCGATGGGCCTTTTGCCCGTCTGGCTGGCCTATGCGCTGATGCTGGCGGCGGGCCTTGCCCTTTATGCCGTGGCCCTGCGCCGCCTGTCGCCGGGGCAGGCGGGCTTTGCCTTCGTCATGGTCTTTCCGGCAATCCTCGTGAACATCCGCACCGGGCAGAACGGCCTGCTGCTGGCGGGCCTTCTTGCCCTGGCCGTGCAGGGCCTGCTGGCGGGCGGGGCGTGGCGGGGGGGCCTTGCGCTGGGGCTGGCCGCGATCAAGCCGCATATGGCGCTGGGCGTCGGCGCGGCAGCGCTGCTGATGGGGCGCTGGCGGCTGGCGGCTGTCGCGCTGGCGACGGGGCTTGTCACGCTGGGCGCGGCACTTCTGGCCTTCGGGACCGATCAGCTTCACCTTATCCCCGCCGCCACGGCCGAGGCGATGGGCTTCCTGCGCGACGGGGCCTATCCGCTGCATCGGATGGTGTCGGTCTATGCGCTGTTCCGCAGCCTAGGCGCATCGGCCGATCTGGCGATGGCCGCGCAGGCGGCCCTGGCGGTGGCGGTGCTGGCCGGGCTTGCCCTGCTGGCCCTGCGCCGCGCCGCGCCGCGCGTATTGCTGGCCGCGGCACTGACGGCACCCCTGCTGATCAGCCCCTATGCCTATGACTATGACATGGCCGTGGCCGGCATCGCCCTTGCTTTGCTTGGCCCTGCGCTCATGGCGCGCAGCCGCCCGGCCGAGAGGATCGCGCTGCTGGCGGGGGCATGGATCGCCTGCGGCTGGGGTATCCCCACCGCGATGATCGCCGCCGCGCCCGATGCCGGGCAGGCGGCAGACCTGCCCTCGATCCAGGCCGGGGTGAATCTGCTCATGCTGCTGGCGATGGCGCGGATCCTGTCCCGCGCGGAGCCTGCCACCGGGGGACAGCCCGCATGACCGAGGCAATCGCGCAGCCCCCCTCTGCCACCGCCACGGACACGGGCGCGCCCGTCCTCGTCGTCGATCTGGATGGCACGCTGGTCCGGTCGGACATGCTGCATGAAAGCTTCTGGTCGGCCTTCGGGCGTGACTGGCGCAGCCCCTTCTCTGCCTTTCGCGCCCTTTTCGGCGGACGCGCGGCACTGAAGCGCCACCTTGCCCGCGCGGCGGAGATCGACGTGGCAACCCTGCCCTATGATCCCGCCGTCATCGAACAGATCGAAGGCTGGCGCAATGCCGGAGGCCATGCCGCATTGGTGACTGCCGCCGATCAGGGCCTGGCCGAAAAGATCGCCGCCCATCTGGGGATCTTCGACGAGGTTCACGGCTCTGACGGCAGCGTGAACCTGAAGGGGGCCACCAAGGCCGCCTTCCTGAAAGACCGCTTCGGCGAGGGCGGCTTTGCCTATATGGGCGATTCCCCTGCCGATCTGGCCGTCTGGGAACGGTCTGGCGCGGTGATCACCGTCAATGCCTCTGCCTCGACGCGCCAGAAGGCCGGGTCGCTGGGCAAGCCCGTCGAACATCTGCTGACCGCCCCTTCCCCCTGGAAGGCGCTGTTGCGCGCGATGCGCCCGCATCAATGGCTCAAGAACATCCTGGTCTTCATCCCGATCCTTGCCGCGCATCGGGTTGATCCGGCAACTCTTGGCCTTGGCCTGCTGGGCTTTGCCGCCTTCAGCCTTGTCGCCTCGGGCGTCTATCTGATGAATGACCTGCTGGATCTTGGCCCCGATCGCGCCCATCCGCGCAAGCGGGAACGCCCCTTCGCCTCGGGCAGCCTGGCCGTCGCCCATGGCACATGGCTGGCCCCGGCCTTCATCCTGGCGGGGCTGGGCCTGTCGCTGCCGCTGGGGTGGACATTCCTGACGCTGATGGTCTGCTATTTCATCCTGACGACCGCCTATTCCCTGCATCTGAAGCGGCGGATCGTGATCGACATCTGCGTTCTGGCCGGGCTTTACACCCTGCGCATCATCGCCGGGGGGGCGGCCACGGGCATTCCCATCTCGGTCTGGCTCTTTGCCTTTTCGGTCTTCTTCTTCCTTGCCCTGGCGGCGGTGAAACGGCAGGCCGAACTCACCGATCAGGCACAGCGCGGCAAGCTTTCCGTCGCGGGGCGCGGCTATCACGTCAGCGATCTGCCGATCATCAGCATGATCGCCCTGGGGGCGGGTTTCGTATCGGTGCTGGTTCTGGCGCTTTACCTCGATACGCCGGATGTGCGGCACCTTTATCGCCAGCCCAACATCCTCTGGGGCATCTTCGCCGTGCAGCTTTACTGGATCACCCGGATCGTCCTGATCACACATCGCGGGGAAATGCATGACGATCCCATCGTTTTCGCCGTAAAGGACAGGATCAGCCGCCTCTGCCTGCTCATGGCCTGCGGCTTCATCCTTGCCGGGGTTCTTCTGTGACACGCTCTACCCTGATCCTGCGCTATGCGGCCTTTGCCGCTTTGGCCACCATCGCCAATCTGGGCGTGCAGCGCCTCGTGCTGGCCTTCGGCAACAGTGCTGCGCTGTTCACCCTTGCCATCATCGCCGGAACCGGGGCGGGGCTGGTGCTGAAATACATCCTCGACAAGCGCTGGATCTTTCACGACACCAGCACCGGCGCGCGGGAAAACGGGCGGAAGTTCCTGCTTTATACCGTGATGGGCCTTGTCACGACCGCGCTCTTCTGGGCAACGGAAACGGCATTCTGGCTGATCTGGGAAACCCATGCGATGCGCGAAGTCGGGGCGGTCCTGGGGCTGACCGTGGGATATGTGGTGAAATACAACCTCGACCGGCGCTTCGTCTTTACCGACAGGGGGGCACCGGCATGAAGCTGTCGGGCTGGGGCCGCACACCCGTTCACGCCACCCGCCTGATCCACCCCGAGGGCGAGGCCGACATCCGCGCCGCCCTGGCCGATGGGCCGCTGATCGCGCGTGGCAATGGCCGCGCCTATGGCGACAGCGCCGTGGGCCAGCAGACGCTGGACATGCGCCGCCTTGATCATGTGCTGGCCTTCGATCCCGCCACCGGCCAGCTTGTCGCCGAGGCGGGCCTGCTTCTGGCCGACATCATCGCCTGCTTCCTGCCGCAGGGCTGGTTTCCCGCCGTCACACCCGGCACACGCTTTGTCACGCTGGGCGGAATGATTGCCGCCGATGTCCATGGCAAGAACCATCATCGTGACGGGGGCATGCGCCATGTGACCGACTGGATCGACCTGATGGATCAGGACGGCACGATCCGGCGCTGTTCGCGGCAGGAAAACCCCGAGCTTTTCGAATGGACGATCGGCGGCATGGGCCTGACCGGCGTCATCCTGCGCGCCGCCATCCGGCTGCGCCCGGTGGAAACTGGCTGGATCCGCCAGACCACCCGCCCCGCCGCCAATCTGGAAGCCGCGCTCGCGGCGCTGGAGGCCGACAGCCACGCCACCTATTCGGTGGCCTGGATTGATTGCCTGGCGACAGGCGATGCCATGGGCCGGTCGCTGGTGATGACGGGCGAACATGCCGCACTGTCCGAACTTGCGGGCAAGCCCACCCTGCCCCCGGCCCGGCGCAAGCGCGCGGTGCCGGTGGACCTGCCGGGTTTCGCGCTGAACCGCTTCTCCGTGCGCGCCTTCAACGCGCTGTACTGGGCGGCAGGCCAGCGCCAGCAAGGCAGCCGCCTTGTTGACTGGGACAGCTATTTCTACCCGCTCGATGCCATCCTCGGCTGGAACCGCATCTATGGCCGCAAGGGTTTCCTGCAATTCCAGTGCGTCCTGCCCGACGCATCGGCCCATGCCGGCATGGCGGCCCTTTTGCGCGCCATTTCCGCCAGCGGGCAGGGCTCTTTCCTCGCCGTGCTGAAGCGCATGGGGGCTGCGGGCGGGGGCCTGTCCTTCCCGATGCCGGGCCATACGCTCGCGCTTGATTTTCCGGCCACGGCCCGGGCGCAGGCCCTGTTCGACCGGCTCGAGGCGATCACGCTTGATCATGGCGGGCGCTTCTACCTGGCCAAGGATGCGCGCCTCTCGGCCGGCACCTTCCGCGCCGCCGATCCCCGCGCCGCGGATTTCGCCCGCTTCCGTGCCGGGGCCGGGCTGACGGCGCAGTTCGCCTCGGCCCAGTCCGCCCGGCTGGAGCTGTGATCGCTAGACGGCGATATTGTCGATCAGGCGCACGTCATCCAGCCAGGCCGCGGCCAGCATGCGCAGCGGCCGGTCGGGATCGGTCACCTCGCCCAGCGTTTCGGCATCGCGCAAGGCGATGTATTCCACGCTGGAGAACCCTTCCGCCAGCACCGCCTCGGCCGCGCGGGCCATTGCCTGATCCTGCGCCATGCCCGACCGGACATCCCGCGCCGCAGCCAGCATCGCCGCATAAAGCGCGGGCGCGCGCCGCCGCCCCTCGGCCGAAAGCCGCAGGTTGCGCGATGACATGGCCAACCCGTCCGGATCGCGCACGGTTTCGCAACCCACCACCGTGACGGCCATGTTCAGATCGGCAACCAGACGCTGCACCACCTGCAACTGCTGCCAGTCCTTCTGCCCGAAATAGGCCCGATCCGCCTGTGTCATCCCGAAAAGCTTGGCCACGACAGTGGCCACCCCCTCGAAATGCCCCGGCCGCAGCGCCCCTTCCAGCGGTTGCGACACTCCCCCCACGGTAACAGTCGTCACGAAACCTTCGGGATAAACCTCCTCGGGCATGGGGGCGAAGATCGCCTCGACCCCGACCCATTGCAGAAGGGCGGCATCTGCATCCTCGCTGCGGGGGTATTTCTTCAGGTCGTCGGGATTGTTGAACTGCATGGGGTTCACGAAGATCGTCGTGATCACCCGCCCGCATTCCGCCTTGGCCCGGCGCGCAAGGCTCAGATGCCCCTCATGCAGCGCGCCCATGGTCGGCACCACGCCCACGACATGCCCCTCGGCCTTCCAGCCACGCACCAGCGCGCGCAGCCCGGCCACCGTCCGGATGATGTCCGTCACGCCTTCACCTGATCCGCAAATCCATGTTCCGGCCCGGGAAAGGCGCGCGCGCGCACCTCGGCCGCATAGGCCGCGATGGCCTCATCCGCAGCGTGGCCCAGATCGGCATAGCGCTTCACGAATTTCGGGCGGAACTCGGTGAACATGCCCAGCATGTCGTCGATCACCAGAACCTGCCCGTCGCACTCCACCCCGGCGCCGATCCCGATGGTGGGGATCTTCAGCGCCGCCGTCACCCGCGCGGCAAGGCCCACCGGCACCTTCTCCAGCACGATGGAAAAGGCCCCCGCCGCCTCGCAGGCCAGCGCGTCCTGCATCACCTTGTCCGCCTCGGCCTCGCGGCCCACGACCTTGTATCCGCCCAGCGTGTTCACCGCCTGCGGCGTCAGCCCGACATGGGCCATCACCGGCACGCCGCGCGCCGTGAGGAAGGCGATCGTCTCGGCCATGTGCTGCCCGCCCTCCAGCTTGACGGCGGGCGCCCCGGTTTCCGCCATCAGCCGGGCGGCATTGCGATAGGCCTGCGCGGGGCCTTCCTCATAGCTGCCGAAGGGCATGTCGATCACGGCCATGGCGCGCGACAGCCCGCGCGTCACCGCGCGGCCGTGCAGGATCATCATCTCCAGCGTCACGCCGATGGTCGAAGGCATCCCATGCAGCACCATGCCCAGCGAATCGCCCACCAGCGCGATATCGCAATGGGCATCCACCAGCCGCGCCATCGGCGTCGTATAGGCCGTCAGCACGACGAGCGGCACGCCACCCTTGCGGGCGGTGATATCGGGCGGCAGCACGGGCCGGACGGGGGCGGTGGCGCTCATCGGCGTCTCCCTCTTTCAACTCTGCCCGTTATAGAGGCACAGCCGCGCCGCAACAGCAAGAATTCTTCGCTGCAACGCGGCATCCCCATCGGGCAAATCCGCTTGACCGGGGCCCGCGGCTTGCCTCCCATGGCGGGGAAAAGGCAGCGGAGTGCAGCATGACGTCCCTTATCCAACCTGTCAGCCGTGATGGCATCCCCCCCGAAACCGAACGCCCCGATCCCGCCCGCGTGATCGCGGGCGATCCCGTCCACACGACATGGAGCATCGAGGCACGCGATGGTCTCTATGCGGGCCTGTGGCAATCGACGCCGGGCAAATGGGCGGTGTCCTATGCGGAATGGGAATATGTCCACATCCTGGAAGGCCATTCGATCCTGACGGACAAGGACGGGGCGCAAACCCATCTGAAGGCAGGCGACAGCTGGATCATCCGGCCCGGATTCGAGGGCACCTGGGAAGTGGTGGAAACCACGCTGAAGGACTATGTGATCATCTGATCCGGCCCCACCGTTCCGCCAAAGACAAAGGGCGAGGGTTTCCCCTCGCCCTTTCCGATTTTTCGCAGAAAAATCGTGACCTCAGCCCACCAGTTCCTCCAGCGTCGGGCATTCGGCGCTGTCGATGCCGCGGTTGCGGCAGATGCGCAGGCGGCGGCGTTCATCCTTTTCGGCCTGCTTGGCCGCCGCTTCTGCGGCCAGTCTTTCATTCTCCACCCGCGCCGCCTCGGCCTGGGCGATGGCCAGTCGATCCGCATCCAGCCGCGCCCGGTTCTCGGGCGTGTCCGGCACGGCGCGGCCATAGGCATCGTCCATATAGGGCCCTTCGGCGGCCAGGCTCTGCTCCAGCGTCCGCACCACGATCCGGTCGCCGGGTTCAGCCCGGTTGTAAAGGTCGATCGCATCCTGGTTGAACAGCCGGATGCAGCCCGCACTTGTCGCCCGCCCGATCGAGGCATTGTCGATCGTGCCATGGATGCGGAACATCGTGTCGCGCCCACCGCGATAGAGATACAGCGCCCGCGCGCCCAGCGGATTGTCCAGCCCGCCCGGCAGGCCGCCCGCGAATTCGGCATAAAGATCGGGCCTCGTCCGCACCATGTTCGCCGTCGGTGTCCAGGACGGCCATTCCGCCTTGCGCCCGACATAGCCCGTCCCGCGGAAGGAAATCCCCTCACGCCCCACCGCGATGCCGTAACGCAGGGCGCGGTTGCCCTCCATCACATAGTAAAGGACGCGCGCATGGGTATCGACGACGATGGTCCCCGGCTCTTCGCTGCCGGCATAGTCAACCTCGGTCCGCGCATTCGTGCCGAACAGATGCAGCGGCTCCACCGCCGGGATCAGGTATTCGCCATCCTGCACCGCCTGGTAATGGGGCGGCACGCTTTCGGCGGGGGGAACGGTTTCGGTACGGGGCGCGTCGGCGCAGGCCGCCAGGCCAAGCAGCGCGACCAGGGCGGTCAGCCGGATCATCAGGGATTGCACGTCACGATCTCGTATCTTTGAAGATGTCGGGTCTAAAAGCACCGTTGCACCTGCGGGCGTCAAGCCCCGGAACCGCCCGATCCGCCGATTCCCGCGCCAGTGCCGCAAAAACCCTGCCATTCCGGCCCGTCTCCTTTCGCTTGCCCCCCCGACGCGGCCATGCGACCCATGTCTGCCCCACCCCCGCCACAGGCAGAGGAATGCCCGATGACCCCCGGCGCCAGAAACCTGATCACCGATGTTCCGGGTCTTGTCGTGGGCCATGCCCAGGATGCCCGCCTGCGATCCGGCGTTACCGTGCTGACAGCAGACCGGCCCTTCACGGCGGGGGTTTCGGTCATGGGGGGCGCGCCCGGCACGCGGGAAACCGATCTGCTCTCGCCCGACAGGCTGGTGCAACAGGTGGATGCGCTGGTGCTTGCGGGCGGCTCGGCCTTCGGGCTCGATGCCTGTTCCGGCGTGGCCGATGCGCTGCGCGCCATGGGGCGTGGCTTTGCCGTGGGCGATCAGCGGGTGCCGATCGTGCCGGGGGCGATCCTCTTTGATCTGCTGAATGGCGGCGACAAGGGATGGGACCGAAACCCCTACCACGCCCTCGGCCGCGCCGCCCTCGACGCCCGGACCGTCACGCCCGCCCTTGGCAGCGTCGGCGCCGGGTTCGGCGCGATGACCGGAACGCTGAAGGGCGGGGTCGGCTCGGCCTCGGCCGCCCTCGCCTCGGGCCACAGGGTCGGCGCCTTGGTCGCGGTCAATGCGCTCGGCACTGCCACCGTGGGGGACAGCCCGCATTTCTGGGCAGCCCCCTGGGAGATGGCCGCCGAATTCGGCGGCCTCGGCCCTGCCGCACGGCACGACCCGGGCCACGAACCGCCCCCGACAAAACGGATGGGAGAGGCCACCACCATCGCCATCGTCGCCACCGATGCCGCCCTGACACAGGCGGAATGCCAGCGCCTTGCCACCGCCGCGCAGGATGGCATGGCCCGCGCGCTGGTGCCGTCGCATACGCTGCTGGACGGGGATCTGGTCTTCGCCGCCAGCACGGGCGCACGGCCCCTGACAGACCCGGTCGCAGATGCCTTTACCCTGGGCCATGCCGCGGCCTGCTGCCTTGCCCGCGCCATCGCCCGTGCCGTCTATCTGGCCGAACCGATGCCGGGCGACCGTCAGCCCGCCTGGCGCGCCCGCTTCACCACCGGGTAAGCGCGGCCTCGTCCTCATCACGGGCCGCGACCCAAGCCGCGCCATCCGCGCCGATCTCCTTCTTCCAGAAGGGGGCGCGGGATTTCAGATAATCCATCAGAAACTCCGCCGCGGCAAAGGCCTCGACCCTGTGCCGCGCGGCCGTGGCCACCATCATGATGGGCTCGCCCACCACCAGACGGCCATGCCGGTGGATCACCAGCGCATCCGAAAGGGCCCAACGCTCCATCGCCTGCGCCACGATGGCCGTGATCGCCTTCTCCGTCATCCCCGGATAATGCTCGATCTCCATCGCAGCCATCTTGCCATCGCCGCGCACCACCCCGGTAAAGGTGACCACGGCCCCCGCCCCCGTCGCCCCGGCGGCAAAGGACCGCGCCTCATCCCCCAGATCGAAACCCGCCTCCTGCACGACGATCCGCATGGATCACCCCCCCGTCATCGGCGGAAAGAAGGCCACCTCGCGCACCCCGGCCAGCGGCGCATCAAAAGAGGAAAGCTCCTGATCCAGCGCCACCCGCAGGCTGGCCAGATCCGCGAAGGCCAGCGCATAGCGCTCTTCCCGCGCGCGCAACTCTTCCACCAGCCCGGCCACCGTCTCGGCCGCGGTTTCCACCTTTTCGCGCGGCAGGCCGATCCTCTCGCGCACCCAGGCGAAATAGAGAACCTCGATCATTTGCCATCCCTCAGGAAGGGCAGCGACTTGCGGAAGTAATCCACCCCGGTCACCAGCGTCAGCATCGCCGCCACCCAGATCAGCACCAGCCCCACCAGCGTGGCATAGGACGAACAGCCCCGCGTCCCGCAGGACCGGATCGGATCGGCCAGCCCCTGGCTGACCAGATCGGCATATTGCTCCATCGTCAGCCCCTGGCGCGCGATGCCCTCGATATGTTCCAGCCCGGTGCCCAGGAACAGCACCGCAATCGCCACCATCTGCGCCGTGGTCTTCCACTTGGCCAGTTTCGTCACCTGCAGCAACCCGGCCTTCGCCCCAAGGAATTCGCGCAATCCCGAAACGAACACCTCGCGGAACAGGATCGCCGTCACCGGCAGGATCAGCCAGGGGTTCATCCCCGAATAGCCCGTGATGATCACCAGCGCGATCACCACCATCGCCTTGTCGGCAATCGGATCCAGCATCGCGCCGAACTTCGATTCCTGCTTCCAGGCCCGGGCCAGGTAGCCATCGAACCAATCCGTCACCGCCGCGCTGACAAAAAGCGCAAGCGCCAGCCAGTCCGCCCAGGGCCTGTGGAAATAAAGGAACATGACCGCCACGCCCGGCGCGGCAAGCAGACGGATCACCGTCAGGATATTCGGCAGCGTCCATTTCATGGCAGAAGGGATAGCAGGGGTTGCAGCAGATGTTAAAGGGCAAACGCGCCGCCGAATGGTTGACGCGCGACACGCCCTTCGCTAGCAGGCCGCCTTCACAGCAGGAGACAGGCATGGCGCGCACGAAAAAGGGCAGGGCGGTTTCGGGCTGGCTGATCGTCGACAAGCCCGCCGGGATCACCTCCACTGCCGTGGTGAACAAGGTGAAATGGGCGCTCGCCGCACAGAAGGCCGGCCATGCCGGCACGCTCGACCCGGCCGCGACCGGGGTTCTTGCCGTGGCCTTGGGCGAAGCGACGAAAACCGTTCCCCACATCACCGACGCGCTGAAATGCTACCGCTTCATGGTCCGCCTCGGCGCGGCCACCACCACCGACGATGCCGAAGGCGACATCCTCGAAACCCGCGACCAGCGCCCCGACGATGACGCGATCCGCGCAGCGCTTGCCGCCTTTCGCGGGCAGATCGAACAGGTCCCCCCGCAATTCTCGGCCGTGAAGGTGGATGGCGAACGCGCCTATGACCTTGCGCGCGAAGGCGAACGCCTCGACCTCGCCGCCCGCCCGCTCTGGGTGGAAAGCCTCGACCTCATCGACCGCCCCGATCCCGACCATGCCCTTCTGGAAATGGTCTGCGGCAAGGGCGGCTATGTCCGCTCCATCGCGCGCGATCTTGGCCATGCGCTTGGCTGCCTTGGCCATGTCCTCTGGCTGCGGCGCGAATGGTCCGGCCCCTTCGATGCCGATCAGGGCATCTCGCTGGACGAGATCGACCGCCTCGCCCATACGCCCGACCTCGACGCCCATCTGCAACCCCTCGAACTCGCGCTGCAGGACCTGCCGCAGGTCACGGCCACGCCCGAAGGCGCGGCCCGCATCCGGAACGGCAATCCCGGCATGGTCATCGCCTCCGGCATCGACTGGGGGACTGAGGTCTGGGCCTCCCATCAGGGCCGCGCCATCGCCATCGGGCGCTATCAGGCGGGCGAGTTGCACCCCTCCCGCGTCTTCAATTGACCTTTCGCCTTCGTCTTGGCCCAAATACCCTCGGGGTCCGGGGGTGAAGCCCCCGGGGGCCAGCCAAGGGCGAAACCGAAGGGGCGAAAGCGCATGATCACCCGCGACCATCAGAAGGGCGATGCCGCCAGCACCGCCGTCTATTCCCCCTGCGAAGGCTATCGCTATCTGCTGACCCGAGTCTGGAACCCGTCCGGCCCCAGGGCGCTCTTCGTCATGCTCAACCCTTCCACCGCGACCGAATTCCAGAACGACCCCACCGTCGAACGCTGCGAACGCCGCGCCCGCGCGCTGGGTTTCGGCGCTTTCCGCGTCACCAACATCTTCGCCTATCGCGCCACCGATCCCCGCGTGATGCGCGCGCAGGCCGATCCCGTCGGCCCCGGCAATGATGCCGCCATCCGCGACAGCGCCACGGACTGGGCCGACCGCATCATCTGCGCCTGGGGCACCCACGGCGCCCATCTGGACAGGGGCGCGCAGGTCGAATCGCTGCTGCGCGCCACGGGCAGGCCGCTTTTCACCCTTGGCCTGTCCAAGGGCGGCCATCCGAAGCACCCGCTCTACATCGCCTATGACCAGCAGCCAGAGCCGTGGACATGACCGACATCACAGGCTTTACCCGCCGCCAGATCGCCCTGCCCGGCATCACCCTTTCGGTGCAGGAGGCAGGCGCAGGCCGCCCCCTGATCCTGTTGCACGGCTTTCCCGAAAACGGCCTTTGCTGGGCCAAGGTCGCCCCCGACCTGTCGCAGGCCTTCCGTGTGATCATCCCCGATCTGCGCGGCTATGGCCAAAGCGATGCGCCCCCCGACGATGCCTCCCACGATGCCTATTCCAAACGTCGCATGGCCGCCGACATCCTCGCCCTGATGGATCACCTTTGCCTGCCCGCCGCGCATATCCTGGGCCATGACCGGGGCGCGCGGGTCGCCTATCGCCTGGCGCTGGATCATCCTGCGCGCGTCCTGCGCTTGGGCATCATCGAGATCGCCCCCACCGCGGAATACTGGGATGCCTGGGGATATGACCTTGCCCTGTCGGCATGGCACTGGACCTTCCTCGCCCAACCCGCCCCCGTGCCGGAACGCATGATCGCCGCCGATCCCGTGGCCTGGCTGGATCACACCCTGCGCGGCTGGACCCTTGCGAAATCGCTTGATTGCTTCCCGCCCGCATCGCTTGCTGCCTATCGGCTGCAAGCCACCGATCCTGCCCGTATTCACGCCATGTGCGCGGATTACCGCGCCGGGGCGACCACGGACCGCGCGCATGATCTGGCCGACCGCGCCGCAGGCCGGCGCATCACCGCCCCGCTGCATTTCCTGTGGGGGCGGCACGGTTTCCCCGCGCGGACGGGCGACCCCGCCGCCATTTGGCGGCGCTGGGCGGAACAGGTGACGGACATGTCCTGCGACTCCGGCCATTTCGTGATGGAGGAAAACCCCCAGGCCGTGCTGGACGCATTCCTGCCCTTCTTCGGCAGCGATCAGACCGCGCGCAGTTGAAGATCCTCCAGCGTCAGCCCGGCTCCATTGCTGACCCGGGCCAGAACCTGACCATCGAGCAGGATCAGCGCATCCCCGCCCTCGATCTGCAATGAAACCTCGGGCGGCTCGCCTGATGCATCCGCTTCGAAGACGACGACGATCTGATCCTCTGCCGCGTTGTAATCGGCAATGACCGAACTGCCGGGGGTCATGACTTCGAATATGTCCCTGCCCGCATCGCCCGTGGCATAGGTGTCATCGGACAGGCGCAGCAGATCATCCCCCTCGCCTGCATTCACGTAATCCTGCCCCGGCCCGCCCTCCAGCGTGTCATTGCCCGCGCCGCCGTCCAGCGTGTCATTGCCTGCGCCGCCGCTCAGACTGTCGTCGCCTTCGCCGCCTGCCAGCCAATCCGCACCCGCGGCACCCCGCTGGACATCATTCCCATCACCGCCCAACAGGGAATCATCGCCCGATCCGCCTGCCAGAAGGTCATCGCCCGCACCCCCGGACAGATAGTCATCGCCCGCGCCACCGCGCAGGACATCATCTCCGGCATCGCCGCGCAGGCTGTCATCGCCGACCCGGCCTAGCAGCCTGTCATCCCCGGCCTCGCCGCTCGCCTCGTCATCGCCGGATCCGGCATGTATCCGGTCTGCACCGTCACCCCCGGCCATCTGGTCTCCCGACGGGCCGCCGCGCATCAGATCATTGCCGCCACCACCGTTCAGCACATCACTGCCGGATGTCCCATAGATCACCTGATCGGGGTCCACCGGATCGGGCAGGTCGTCGCTTATGGGCATTCCATCCGGGTTGGTTTCGCCAAAGGTCTGCGCGATCAGGTCCGCCGTCGCGCCCTCATCCGGCGCGGGATCGTCTGCGGCATCTTCGGGAAGATCGGCCTCGTCCTCATCCTCTGCGGAGTTCGTAACAGCGTCCGCTGCCATTCCGGCGACAAGAAATCCCAGCAGACCGAGCAATCCGAACATCAGGCCACCCCTTACACAGAACCCACGGGAACAAGGGTCACCACGCCTTGCCCAGGAAGATCATGCCAGAAATCGCACCCTTTCTCCAGCATCGAGGCCCTTGTCACAGCGGAAAATACGCAATCTGGTTAACCGGGACAGGCTTTCCCGCTTCCCTTTCCCGCCGTTTTGCCGTAACTGCCGCCATCCTTCGCGGTCAGCCGACTCGCGCGGGTTCATTCGGCCCTGCTGGACGACATCCCGGCTCGTGCCTTCACCCTCTGGCTACAGGAGATATCCGATGTCGATCACCGTTGAAGAAAAGGCCCGCCTGATCAAGGACTATGCCACCAAGGAAGGCGACACCGGTTCGCCCGAGGTGCAGGTCGCGATCCTGTCGTCGCGCATCGCGACGCTGACCGAGCATTTCAAGACCCACAAGAAGGACAACCATTCGCGCCGTGGCCTTCTGATGCTGGTCGCCCAGCGCCGCAAGCTGCTGGACTATCTCAAGGCCAAGGACGAGGGCCGCTATGCGACCCTGATCTCGCGCCTCGGCCTGCGCCGCTGATCCGGCGAAGACCGCGCTGACAGGAACGCCCGCGACCGCCATGGTCGCGGGCGTTCTTCTTTCGGCCGGGCGATTTCTGACGCAGAAATCGCTGCGGAATTTGACGCAAATTCCGCCGATCCCCCGCAGCGCGACGGCAGGGGCCCGGTTTCTGCGTCAGAAACCGGCGCGAAGTTTGCGTCAAACTTCGCCTTCCCCGGCTTCGGCCACTACGTCCTTTCCAAACCCCCGCTTTTCCTGTATGCGCCGCCCCATCTGCGACGTGAGGCCATGCCCCCGGCCACATGCGAAGGATAGGGGGCGGCGGCAATGGGGCCGCCATGCAAACGGGGGGCCGGCAGGGGCCGTGATCCCTCAGATAGGATCCGCTGATGTTCAACGTTATCAAGAAATCCATCCAGTGGGGCGGTGAGACGCTCACGCTGGAAACCGGGAAGGTTGCCCGTCAGGCCGACGGCACCGTGATCGCCACGCTGGGCGAAACCTCGGTCATGGCCAACGTGACATTCGCCAAGCAGGCGAAACCGGGGCAGGACTTCTTCCCCCTGACCGTCCATTATCAGGAAAAATACTATGCCGCCGGCAAGATTCCAGGCGGCTTCTTCAAGCGCGAAGCGCGTCCCTCTGAGAAGGAAACGCTGACGTCGCGTCTGATCGACCGTCCCTGCCGCCCGCTGTTTGTCGATGGCTTCAAGAACGAAGTCCTCGTCATGGCGACCGTGCTGTCCCACGACCTGCACAACGAACCCGACATCGTGGCAATGATCGCGGCCTCTGCTGCGCTGACCATTTCGGGCGTGCCCTTCATGGGCCCCATCGGGGCTGCCCGCGTCGGCTTCTCGAACGGCGAATATGTGCTGAACCCGTCGGTCGACGATCTGCAGAACCTGCGGAACAACCCTGACCAGCGCCTCGACCTCGTCATCGCGGGCACCAAGGACGCCGTGATGATGGTGGAATCGGAAGCCTATGAGCTGACCGAAGCCGAGATGCTCGGCGCCGTGAAGTTCGGCCATGCCGCCATGCAGCCGGTGATCGACCTGATCATCGACCTGGCCGAAGACGCCGCGAAGGAACCTTTCGACTTCTCGCCCCCGGATTACTCGGCGCTTTACGCCCGTGTGAAGGCCGCCGGCGAAACCCAGATGCGCGCCGCCTTCGCGATCAAGGACAAGCAGGACCGCACCAACGCGATCTCTGCCGCCGTGGACGCGATCAAGGCCGCGCTGTCGGAAGAAGACAACGCCGACATCAATCTCGGCTCGGCGATCAAGAAGCTGGAATCGTCCATCCTGCGCGGTGACATCATCAACGGTGGCGCGCGCATCGACGGGCGCGACAACAAGACCGTGCGTCCGATCGTGTCGGAAACCGGCGTCCTGCCGCGCACCCACGGCTCGGCCCTGTTCACCCGCGGTGAAACGCAGGCGCTGGTCGTGACGACGCTTGGCACCGGCGAGGATGAGCAGATCATCGACGCGCTGCACGGCAACAGCCGCTCCAACTTCCTGCTGCACTACAACTTCCCGCCCTATTCGGTGGGCGAAGTGGGCCGCGTGGGCTCCCCCGGACGTCGCGAGATCGGCCACGGCAAACTGGCATGGCGCGCGCTTCAGGCCGTGCTGCCTGCACCGACCGACTTCCCCTACACCATCCGCGTGGTGTCGGAGATCACGGAATCGAACGGGTCCTCCTCGATGGCCTCCGTCTGCGGCGGATCGCTGTCGATGATGGATGCGGGCGTTCCGCTGAAAGCCCCGGTCGCGGGCGTGGCCATGGGCCTGATCCTCGAAGACGATGGCCGCTGGGCCGTGCTGACCGACATCCTCGGCGACGAGGATCACCTCGGCGACATGGACTTCAAGGTTGCGGGCACCGAAAACGGCATTACCTCGCTGCAGATGGACATCAAGGTTGCCGGGATCACCCCGGAAATCATGGAACAGGCGCTGGCACAGGCCAAGGACGGCCGCATGCACATCCTGGGCGAGATGAACAAGGCGCTGTCGGCCCCGCAGGGCTTCAGCGAATACGCGCCCAAGATCGAAACCCTGCAGATCCCCACCGACAAGATCCGCGAAGTGATCGGCTCGGGCGGCAAGGTCATCCGCGAGATCGTGGAAACCTCGGGTGCCAAGGTCGACATCAACGATGACGGCATCATCAAGATCGCCTCGTCCTCGGCCGATGCGATCAAGCGCGCCTATGACATGATCTGGTCGATCGTCGCCGAACCCGAGGAAGGCCATATCTACACCGGCCGCGTGGTGAAGCTGGTCGATTTCGGCGCCTTCGTGAACTTCTTCGGCAAGCGCGACGGTCTGGTCCATGTGTCCCAGATCGCCAACAAGCGCCTGAACCACCCGAACGAGGTGCTGAAGGAAGGCCAGGAAGTGAAGGTCAAGCTTCTGGGCTTCGACGACCGCGGCAAGGTCCGGCTCGGCATGAAGATGGTCGATCAGGAAACCGGCGAAGAGATCGTCGAGAAGAAGGGCGAAGACGCCGAGGCGTGATCGCCTTCGACTGCACCAAGAAGGCCCCGGCAGTATTGCCGGGGCCTTTCCTTTTCCTGCCACCCGCTGCGCTGCACGGTTTTCAAGGCCCGCGTGACCTGCTACCCCACCCGCCAAGGAAAGGGCGAATGATGCAGGGCAACTGGCGGTCGGTCACGGCGGCGGAACAATCCACGCAGGATGCGGATGCATCCCTTCCCTTCGGCCATTTCGCCCCGAACCCGCTGCAACGCGCGCTCATCGCGCTTTGCCGCGCGACAGTCCTGAAACGCGGCGTCTTCCGTGGCACGATGACCCGCCTGATCCTGGCCCTCGGGCGTGGCACGCTGGACATCCGCTTCCGTGGCGCGGCCTACCGCATCCGGGGCGAACAGAACCTCATCGAATACGGCCTGCTGCTGGTGCCCAGCTATAACGGGCAGGATATCGACTTCCTGCTTGATGATGCGCCGCCCGATGCCTGCTTTGTCGATCTGGGCTGCAATATCGGCCTCTATTCCCTGCCCCTTGCCGTTGCCCGCCCGCAGGGCCGCGTCCTTTCCATCGACGCCAATCCCAAGATGATCGCCCGCATCCACTGGAACGCAATGGCAACCGGCCTTGCCAACCTTACCCCCATCCATGCTGCCGTCTCCGACAGCGACGGTCGCGGCGATCTGGTGATCCGCAAGGACGATGTCGCCATCGTCGCCGTGCAGGAAAGCGCGGGCGGGGAGATGCCGATCCGCACCCTCGCCTCTCTGCTGGCAGAGGCAGGTTTCACGGCCATCCATGGCCTGAAGATCGACATCGAGGGCCATGAGGACCGCGCCCTTGTCCCGTTCCTCGATACCTGCCCGCCCGCGATGAGGCCGCGCCGCATCGTCATCGAACATCCCGAACCGCAGGCCGATTACCCCGGCTGCACCGCCGCCTTTGCCCGCCACGGCTATCGGCTGGTGGGGCGCAACCGGAACAACTCGCTTTACGCCCTCGCCCCATGATCGCCCCCGATGACCAACCCGCCATCGCGGTGATCCCCTATCTGGAACGCCTGCCCGAAGGCCTGCCGAACCTGCCGCTCGACCGGCTGGATTGGCCGCTGGGCCGCCCGGCCCGCCTGGCCCAAGGCACAGTGGCCGACATGGCCGCAACCGACCACCTGATCACCTACCCCAAGACGCGCCTCTACCTTGCGCCCAGGGGCCGCCGCAAGGCGCGGCTTTCCCTGATGATCGTGGAACCCGACGCCGTCCATGCCAAGCATCTGCGCCTTGCCCGCCTGCTTCATCGCCGCTTCTTCCGGGTGCTGACCAAGAATTCCGGCCTGCTGGCCGCCATCCCGAACGGGGCCAGGTTCATCGCGGGCTTTTCCTTCGTCGCCCCCAGCGACGAAATCGCGGCCGAAAAGACGCGGATGACCTCCATCATCGCATCGGCCAAGCGCATCTACGAAGGCCACCGCCTGCGCCACGCCGTGATCGACGAAGCCCGGGCCCTTGGCCTCCCGCTCGAAGTCATGGGCCGCGGCTACCGCCCGATCGAGGACAAGACCGAGGGCCTCGCCCCCTATCGCTATACCGTGGTGATCGAGAATTCGCGCGAACCCTCCTATATCACCGAAAAGCTGATCGACGCGTTGCGCTGCCGCTCTGTCCCCATCTATTGGGGCGCGCCGGACGCAGGCACGATCTTCGATCCGGCGGGCCTGATCGAATGCACCACGCGCGACGACATCCTCGCCGCCCTGCGCCATGCCTCGGCGGAAGACTACGACCGCCGCCGCCCCGCCATCGAGGCAAACGCCCGCCTTGCCGACCACTATGCCGATATGCACCGTCGCGCGGCCGAGATCATCCGGAACGCCACCTAGATCCGCACCCACTCTGCCGGGCAGATATCCGGGTTGCTCAGCCCCGGGTCGGCAAACCAGCGCGCAGGTGCCACCACGACCTTGTCGGGCGACGGGTTGCGCCACGCGCCCCACCAGGAAAAGCTGGAATTCGCGATGATATGGTGCCGGCAGGCCCCCATCAGGCGCAGATCCTCCACCGCCGCCGATGCGGCGTTGTGGTCCAGAACCACCATCTCAGCCCCCGGCCGCAGATTCTCGCGCGCCCAGGCCGGATCGTCGGAAAAGACGTAAAGCAGCGGCTCTATCCCGGCGCGTGCGCGGATCGTCTCGACCGCCCGCGCGTAATAGGCGGCGTCGCAGGTGCCATGCACCGCCGCCCCCTTGACCGACCCCACGTAATCCCCCCGCCGCACATGCAGCGAAACCGCCCGCGGATCCGCAGCGATCCGGTCCAGCCAGCGCGCATTTTCACCCGCGGGCGCGACAAGGATACTCAGATCATCACGGATCACCGCCGCCTGATCGAGGAAATAGCCCTCGCTCTGGAAATAACCGTGCAGATAACTGTCATCCGGGGCGGCCAGAACGGCGGGGTTCACCCCCAGCCCGCGTTCACGCAGAAAGCGCGGGCGCATCAGCCCGGCCCGCCACAGCGCATAGGGGATGATCCGGCTGCGCGCGGGGGGCAACCCCGCCCCTTCCCCGATCCGGGCCGCTACGGCAAACCGATCAAGCCCATAGACCGCATGCGCCGCCCCACGCGCCAGTTCGCGCGTGTCCAGCACCACCTCCACCCCATGTCGCAAGGCCACCGCCCGCGCGCAGGCGTACTGGAACAACTGGTTCCCAAGCCCCCCGACTAGGCGCACATAGATCATGCCGCGTCCCCCGATCCGCGATCAGGCCGCAACATACCAGTCATCGAACTGCGACGCCTCTTCAAGAACCCGGCGATAGCCGTTCTTCGTCAGCAGCGCATGGATCCGCTCGCGGTTCTCGGTGAAATTGTGTTCCACGGCGATGCAGCCAAAACGGTAAAGGCTGAAATCGAAGGCCTGCAGGATGTCGAACTCCGACCCTTCGGTATCTATCGACAGGAAATCGATCTCGCGCGGTGCCCCATGGCGGGCCAACATGTCGGCCAGCGAGACGGTCCTCACCTGATAGCTCGTCGCATTCTTCCGGCGCCCGCGATGCAGGTCGCCATCGCCATGCTCGGCAACTGTCGACAGCACCGCCGCGCTGACCTCCAGAAACTCAAGGCTGTCCCCGGTCGTCTTCCAGACACAGTCCGTTTCGATGATCGCAGAACGGTTCGCCCGCAGGGCGCTGTGCCAGACCCGCGCCGGTTCTGCCAGAATTCCGGTCCAGCCGAACTGCTTCTCCAGAAGCCAGCTATTGCTCAACTCCTCGCCATTCGTGGCTCCGAATTCCACGAAGAAGCCGCCCTTCTTTCCACCCGATACCGCATATGCAAACAGATCCTGATGCAGTTGCGCGCGCGATTGGTCCAGATAGGACAAGACCATCGCAGCCGCCGCCGGATCAAGTGCCTTCAGAAAGGCAAGGCTGGCGTGGTCGCGCTCATAGGATTTCAGGCGGTCAAAGCGGGAATAGGAAGTTACCCGCAAATCCAGCTTGCGAAACGCATCCTTGATCGCGGTCTCGACCTTTTTCAGCATTCTGCCCCGTCCATCACCAGTTCCGCCCTCCCGCACATACCCCCATTGGACGATGGGGGCGAGTCCCCGCCATCAATCGCAACACCGAAGCGGGCGTTTTTGCCTGCCCCCATGCGCCGTGGCATGCTAAAGGGCGCCACGCTCATCGGCCCGAGGTTTTCCATGTATCTGATCCGGCACCACCTTCTGCGCCTGCAAACCTTGCGGGGCAAGACGATCGTGCATGTCGGGGCGCATCGCGGGCAAGAGGCGGCAGAGTATCAGAAATGGGGTGCCGCCCGCGTGATCTGGATCGAGGCCGATCCCGAAACGGCCCGTGGCCTGCGGCAGCATCTGGCCGCCCTGCCAGGCCATCCGCAGGGATGGCTGCAGCGCCTGTTTGGCTTTCCCGCCACCGAACATCGCGTGATCGAAGCCCTGATCGGCGACGAAGACGGCAAGCTGACCGATTTTCACGTCTTCTCGAACGATGGGGAATCCAGTTCCATCTTCCGCAAGGCCGCCGATGCGGATGCCCGCCATGCCGCCATCGTGGAAACCGGCAAGGTGCGCCAGCTTGCCATGCGAAGCCTTGACCGCCTTCTGCCGGAGAATGGCATCGCCCTCGACAGTGTCGATATCCTGGTCCTCGATGTGCAGGGGGCCGAACTTCTGTGTCTGCGCGGCGCGAGCGACCTCCTGTCCCGGATCACCATGCTGGAATCCGAAGTTGCGACCACAGCCTGGTATGAAGGTGGCGTCCTACTGCCCGAACTGGATGCCTGGCTGGCGGGCAAGGGATTCAGGCGTCGCACGCGCGTCCGCCGATCCATGATGAACGCCGTCTATACGCGCTGACCCATCCGCGCCCGCGCCTCGGCCACATGCGCGCGGATCGCGCGGCGATAGGCGGCGCGGTGCCAGCTCTTGGCGACCTGCCCCCACAAGGCCACGCCCTTCTTCTGGATCGTCGTGCCCCCCACCGCCGCCGTATCGTCGCGCACACCCGAAGGGTCCACGCACAGGATCCGCTGCCCCGTCACGCCCAGCAGTTGCACCACGCCGTCCACCGGCCGATCAAAACGCTCTGTCACCGCCAGCATCCGCGCCGCCGCCTCGGCCCCGATCAGCTGTGCCGAAAGCCGCACAGGCGGAATTTCCGGCTCCACGACGCGAAACCCCTCTGCCTCATGGATCAGCGCGCCGGCAACGGGCCGGGTCTGGAACTCCACCCAATCGCCCCGCCCCATCCAGCCCAGCACCGCCTCAACCGCGCGCGGAAACACATCCGCATCCAGCACCACGTCATCCTCGAACACCAGCCCGGCATCGGCGCCGCTGTCGATGATCGCCTGCCATGCCTTCCGATGGCTCAGGAAACAGCCGATCTCGCCCCGGCTGATCGCAAAGGGATAGCGCGGTTCCAGCAGATCATGCGGCTGATAGACGGCGCGGAGCGTCCCCTCATCCAGCGCTGCGCCATCCACCGCGTCGATCACCTGCACCGGCACGGGCGACAGCCGCTGCAGCGCTGCCACATGCCCGCGCCGCCCTTCCGCCCGCGCCAGATGGATCACGAAACCCACGGCCTGCATCGCTCAGGCCCCGCGCAGGCCGTCGGAATTCTGCAGAAACCAGCGATAGGTTTCCTCGATCCCGTCTCGCAGCCCCGTCCGCGCCCGCCAGCCCATCGCCGCCAGACGCGACACATCCATCAGCTTGCGCGGGGTTCCGTCAGGCTTCGTCGTGTCAAAGACCAGCCGGCCCTTGAACCCCGTCACCTCGGCCAGCAACTCGGCCAGGTCGCGGATCGAGACATCCTCACCCGTGCCAACGTTGATATGGCTCAGCATTGGCTGGGTGTTGGCTTCATAAACCGCGCGATCCAGGTTCATCACGAAAAGGCTCGCCTCGGCCATATCATCCACATGCAGGAACTCGCGTCGTGGCGTGCCGGTGCCCCAGACCACCACCTCATCCCGCCCCTCCTGCACTGCCTCATGGAAGCGGCGCATCATCGCGGGCATCACATGGCTGTTCGCCGGATGGAAATTGTCCCCCGGACCATAAAGGTTCGTCGGCATGACCGACCGGTAATCCGTCCCATGCTGCCGGTTATAGCTTTCGCACAGCTTGATCCCCGCGATCTTGGCAATCGCATAGGGCTCGTTCGTGGGTTCCAGCACGCCCGTCAGCAGCGCCTCCTCCGCCATGGGCTGCGCGACGGCGCGCGGATAGATGCAGGACGATCCCAGAAACAAGAGCCGCCGCACGCCGGCGGCAAAGCTCTGATGGATGACGTTGCATTCCATCATCAGGTTTTCATAAATGAAATCGGCCGGATAGGTGTTGTTGGCATGGATGCCCCCCACCTTGGCCGCCGCCAAAATCACCGCATCCGGCCGCTCGGCCTGCAGAAAACCGCGCACCGCCGCCTGATCCGTCAGGTCCAATTCGGCATGGGTCCGGGTGACCGTCGCCACCCCCTGCGCCTGCAACCTCCGCAGGATCGCGCTGCCCACCATGCCCCGATGGCCCGCCACATAGACCTTCATCCGTCTCTCCCTTCGCACCCGCCTCAGGCGCGGCGCACGGCGACGTAATTCGTCGTCGAAAAGAACTCGTCCCGCTCGCGATAACGCTGCAGCCGCTGCGGGCCAAGCGGCGTGATCCGATAAAGATCAAACCCCGCCTCGGTGAACAGATACCAGAAATCGCGGAAATAGGTCCGCGTGTCGATATTCGCCCCGCCGAATTCGAACTGTACCGCCCGAACCGAGGCCAAGGCCGCCCCAAACCCCTGAAGGGCCGCCAGTTCATGCCCTTCGATGTCGATCTTCACAAGGTCGATGGCCCGCCCGCCCAGCGTTTCGCGCCAGTAATCCTCGATCCGCAGGGTGCGGATCACCTCCTGCTCGGCGAAAGGAATACCCAGATGGTCCAGCTTCCGCATCGAAAGGCTGGTCAGCCCCGACCCCGGCGCGTTGGAATAGATCGGCGCCTCGCCAGCCTTGTCCGATACGGCGAAAGGCACCACCGTCACGCCCGACCCCGTCCCGAACCGCGCCTGCAGCTTGGCGATGTTCACCGTGGACGGCTCGAACAGATGCACCTCAAGCCCCGGAAACCGCGCTTTCAGCCCTGCCGAATACTCCCCGACGTTCCCGCCGATATCCAGGGCCAGCTTCGGCGCCCCGCCCGCCAGTCCGGCCAGCACCGCCACCTCGCGCGCGATGGAATGGGACCCGCTGCCCTTGCCCTGCAGCTTGCAGGCCAGCTTTTCCACCCCGGCCGCCAGCGCCAGCATCGCCCCCTTCATCGCTTACCCTTCCAGCGACACAGGCAGATCCAGCCCGTGTTCCTTCAACAGCCGATGCCGCCGCGCGGTCTTCAGATCCTCTGCCACCATCTCGCGGCACATCTGCTGCGCCGTGATCTGCGGCGTCCAACCCAGCTTTTCCTTTGCCTTGGTCGGATCGCCCAGCAATGTCTCCACCTCGGCGGGCCGGAAATAGCGCGGGTCGATCCGCAGCACCACTTGCCCCGGCTTCACCGCAGGCGCATGGTTCGACGTGACGCTATCCACCACCGCCACCTCATCCACGCCCGCCCCTTCGAAGCGCAGCCGGATACCCAGTTCCGCCGCACTCCACTGGATGAACTCCCGCACGGAATACTGCACCCCCGTCGCGATGACGAAATCTTCGGGCACGTCCTGCTGCAGCATCATCCACTGCATCCGCACGTAATCCTTCGCATGCCCCCAATCGCGCAGCGCGTCGATGTTGCCCATATAGAGGCAATCTTCCAAACCCTGCGCGATATTGGCCAAGCCCCGCGTGATCTTGCGCGTGACGAAGGTCTCGCCCCGCCGCGGGCTCTCATGGTTGAAGAGGATGCCGTTGCAGGCATAGATCCCATAGGCCTCGCGGTAATTCACCGTGATCCAATAGGCATACATCTTCGCCACCGCATAGGGGCTGCGCGGGTGGAACGGCGTGGTTTCGCGTTGCGGCACCTCCTGCACCAACCCGTAAAGCTCGGAGGTAGAGGCCTGATAGAACCGCGTCTTCTTCTCCAGCCCAAGAAAGCGGATCGCCTCCAGCAGGCGCAGCGTGCCGATCGCATCCACATCCGCCGTGTATTCCGGGGCCTCGAAACTCACCGCCACATGGCTCTGCGCGCCAAGGTTGTAAACCTCGTCCGGCTCCACCTCGCGCAGGATGCGCGTCAGGTTCGAGGTATCCGTCAGATCGCCGTAATGCAGCTTCAGCTTGGGGTTCGGATTGTGCGGATCCTGATAGATATGGTCGATCCGCCCCGTGTTGAACAGCGAGGCGCGCCGCTTGATCCCATGGACCTCATAGCCCTTCTCCAGCAGAAACTCTGCCAGATAGGAACCGTCCTGCCCGGTGATCCCGGTGATGAGTGCGCGTTTCATTCCATCCTGCTCCCGACATCGGTCCGACCCAAGATCACTCCCGCACCGTGATGGTCGAGATCTTGCCATTGATCTGCGCCCCGACAGCCAGACCGCGGCTCTTGTAAGGTTCGTATCCCCGTTCGTCCATCACCTCGATGGTGCGCGCTACATCATAAGCCACTCGCCGCAGATGGATCTCTCGTCCATCCAGGATCGCATAGGCTGCTCTGGGATCCCCGTCACGTGGCTGACCGACCGAGCCGGGGTTGCAAAACGTCTTGCCCCCCAAGCGGATACAGCACTGGACATGCGTATGCCCGGCAAACAGGATGCTGACGCCCTCGGGAAACAGTGCTTCGTCAACCTCGTAGATGTATTGGTCCACGGGGTCTTCCGGGCCACCATGCAGGAACAAAACGTCATCCCGTCGGATGGCGCCGAGGGACAGCTTCAGCCAGTCGATACTTTCAGCCGACAACCTGCTGCGATGGTCGTCGATGATTTCGGCGACGACCCGTGACCGTTCGCAGTTGCGACCGGTGGTGATATAGCTGTCGTGATTGCCCAGGATGTTGGGGATCCCGCGGCGCATCAAGAGCTGAACGCATTCCTCCGGCTCGGCGTTATAGCCGATCACATCACCAAGGCAGAGGATTTCGTCGCATCCCTGCGCGTCTATATCGGCCAGCACCGCCTCCAGCGCGGCGCGATTGGCATGGATGTCAGAAATGATCGCCATCATGGCGGACGAAATCCTCATTGTATCGCCAGGCCCGCCCTCCGCGCAGATGGACTTCGGTCAGAACGCGTCCGTGGCGCAGGTATTCCAACGACATCAATGCCTCGTTGAACCCGAACGCCGTGCGCAACGAACAACTGCTCGAAAAGCGGGGGTTGATCTCCAGGAGATAAGCGTTCTCGCCCTCCAGCCGAAACTGCAGGTTGGTCGGGCCAACGGGGACAAAATGGGTGGCGATGCGCAACGCCATCTCGCGGATCACCTCGTTTTCCACGACTTCCGCAAATCCCGTATGCCCCGCCCGTGCGAGGGTCCGGCGAAAGATGATCGGCCCCACCGGATCATCGGCGCCCTGCCCGAAAAGACCGACCGTGTACTCTTCGTCATCGCGCCCGACGATGCGCTGCAGCATCCAGTTGTCGCCGCTCTTGCGCGCCCAGTAGTCGAGATCGCCCGCATCCTGCAGCCGCACGATCCCTGCGGATCCTTCACCGCGACGGGGCTTCAGCAGGAATGGCGGTGCCCCCAGTGCATCGCAGGCTTCGTCCCAGTTGGTTGTCCGGATTGTCGGAATCGTCGGAAAGCCGGCCGCCGAAAGCGCCTCGCCGAAGATCTGCTTGTCGGCGCAGAGATCAATCAACTCGCGCCGGTTCAACATGATGGCACAGCCACCGCGCTGCAGATCTGGTGCAACGCTGCTCAAGAAGGCCACATCCACGCTCAGCCCCGGCAGCACGACATCAACCCGGTGCTGCTGCACCAGCCTTGCCCAGAACTCCAGGTATGCCGGATCCGTTTCGGCCATATCCGGCTTTTGCACGGCGATGTCGCAGAAGCTTCGCGCCAGATCCGTGATCCGACGATCGACCCCGACGATCCGTATTCCCTTGATGTGCCGCAGGGATCTCGCGATGCCCTGCCCGATCAAGGCGCCAATGCCGGTGACGACAACCGTTGAAGTGACAGTTTCAGTCAACAGCGTTCTCGATCTCGACCAGAAGTGCCACGCAAAGATCCGGAAAATCCACACCGACCTCCATCATTGCGCGCAGATTCGCCGCCATGTCGTCCAGCGAGCGCAGAACACTCAACGGCAGTGGCTTGAGATACATGCCCTCTTCATGGGTGATCCGATAGCCAGCAGCTTCGACATCGCGGCGCAGCGTGTCGCGGCAATAGTTCCGTTGATGCCCGAGCTTGTGATCGGTCGCATTCAATTCGTAGATATCGGGTATCATCCCCATGGCGAGGCCAAGTCTGCGGTTCATCGACTTGGCATTCGGCACGGCAACATAAACCCGCCCACCCGGCGCAAGCATGCTGCGGTAGCGGCGCAGGATCGCCACCGGATCATCCACATGCTCCAGCACAAAGCCCATCACGATGACATCAAATTGCTCACTGGGCGCATAATCCTCAAAATAACCCTGAACCAGTTCGCCCTTGTACCAAGGGTTCCTGCTGCGGAAATGATCAATGACGCGCTGCGATCCCTCGATGACATGATGATGGTCGGCCATGGGCACGAAATGTGGAACGGTATAGCCGTGACCCAGTCCCAACTCCAGAAGCCGGCCCACATGACCGATCCGCCGTTCAATTCGGCCCGGATACCAGTTCATGATCAGATCATTCTCGATCTCGACAGATGGTTCTGCCAGATACTTGTCGGCGACGGCATCAAGATCCAAAGGCGGTTACCCCTCGAGAAGATCAGTCAAGAAATATGCAGGGCAATTCCTGCCCGGCGCTTTGCGACAACTCGTCCATTGCCCGCCGCGCGATACGCGGGTTGAGCCCCACAAAGATCGCACTTACCACCCCGATCATCGCTGCCGGTGGCTGCACGCGCAATCCATTCACGACGCGCCCATGCAGAAAGCGGTTCTGATCCATGAACGCCACCACCCTGTCTGGCCGCTTCAGACATGTGCGGATGAAGTTGCCATAGATGCCGGCCCCGTAAATGGCGACAGACGATCCCTCTGGCAGGGCGGCTTCGGCCGCCTGTATCCGCGACTTGGCCGCCCCCCAGAAATCGACTAGTGCCGCGATCTCGTCGTGACTGATCTCCGCCAGCGCAGCCGGACCGGCCCCTTGCGCAAGATCTTCCTTTCTGCATGTCACGACAAAGGCCGCGGCATGGGCGTCGACGTCTATCTCGACCTGTCCGAAACCGGCCCGATGCAACATTGTCTGCAGTGATCTCTCACTGAAATGGTTCACATGATCTGCGACGATGAAGTCCGCAGCGTTGCGATAGACATTTGGCACGATGAAATATAGCGTCCCGCCGGGCCGGAGCAGATTGCGGAAATCCTCAAGCGCTGCCGTCAGGTTCGGGATATGCTCCAGCGCATAGAAGGACAGCACGACATCAAGCGTTCCTGCCCAAGCCGGGTCGACATGGTGCGCGGCAAACCTTGGATCGCCGGGAAATTTCTTCCAGAACTCCAGATATCGTTCCGTGACATCGAACAGGTAGGGCTGAACCCCGGGGCATGACTCGACCACCCGCCGCAGCGTCGCCCCTTTTGCGCAGCCGTAATCCAGCACCTTCAGCGGTCGTGTCAGATCCAGCTTCTGCATCAGGATTGTGGCCTGATGCTCTGACCGATAGATCTCGCGCCCGTCCCGGATCTCGTAGAGTTGGTCATCGTCCACGCCGTCGGCGTTGATGCTGTATTCCTCGGCATAATAGCGCTCGAGATCTGGCAGCGCGCGAGTCTGCAGGTGGCCGCAAACCGTACAGAGATGAACCGCCGTCTGCCCGGCAATCAGCGCATTCATTGTCGTGATGGACGCGGCCTCTTCGCCCGCAAAGATGGGCGCTCCAAGGCTTGTGCCGCAGACATTACACCACTGCATCATTCTGCGCTCACGAAATTGTCGGGGAAGATCGCCTCCACCTCGGTGCCAGCCGTGATCGACGCCCGCCAACCCACCTTCATTCCGATCGGGTCGCGGAAATTGAAGAAACGGCCCTGCACCGACCAGCGCGACCTGCCGGAAGTGTTATAGCCGGAGCCATGAATGGTCAGGAAATCCATGATCAGCAAATCGGTCGGATCGGTAAGTGGCGCAACATGTTCATAGCGCGCTACAACCGCATCTTCGTCGTGGATGCCAATCTGATAGGCACCGGCCTTTTCGGCATAAGTCGTGCCGCGAACATAGGTACACAGGCCGTCAAGGTTGGATCGCGGCAGAATGACGACCGGCCCAAGATCCGGCTTTATCGGCAGCAAAGGTGTCCAGAAGACGATGCCATCAATGCTCTGCGGCTGGAATACGAACTCCTGGTGCCAATGAGATCGGAACTTCTCTTCGTTCGGATTGTCGATCCTTATCCCATAGGACGCAGCACCAATCCCGGCGTGATCCGTACCCCGGATGTCACGGAAAAGCGCCTCGGCCTTTGGATGCGAGATCAGCCGCAGAAAGGATGGGATCTGCTTCACCAGATCATAGACCTCACCCGCGATCCTGCGGTTCGTCGCAAGCAGGGTGGGATAGCCGTCATCGAACCGCTCCGGGGAAAACTCCTCACGTGACAGGCTGATCCCATGGCGTTCGGCAACCAGTCCGATGATCCGGTGAATATCCCTCAGGATCGGCAGGATGTCCGTGTCGAAATCGTAAAAGCCCTTGATCAGCAGGTAGCCCTCTTTCGCGAAGAACTCCCGTTGTGCGTCTTCAATCATGTCCCACCCATTGTCTTTCCGGACCAGCCTGCCCTACTCGAAGGGGAGCGCGCCGCTCCGGGCGCACTCTAGTCAAGCCTCAACCGCAGTCCAAGGGCCTTTCCCCTCAACCGCATGGCGGCCGGCACCCTTAGGCAAACTCTATCGACCAGCACAGACGCATACAGGCGGGAATGCCCGCCGATTTCCTGCGCGCTGTTGCGAAGGCAGCAAAGCTTGGGCTATGCACCTCGCATCGGAGGTCGCGGTTTGCTCATAAGCATCATTATCCCAACGCGCGAAAGGGCAAGATACCTCCGGCATTCGCTGGCGACGGCACTTGCGATCGACGACGACCGCCTTGAGATCATCGTCAGCGACAATGCCTCGACCGATGGCACCCGGGATCTTGTGACCAGCCTCTCAGATCCGCGCTTGCGCTACCTGAACACCGGCGATCGTGTCTCGATGCGCATGAATTTCGAATTCGCCTTCCAGCACGCCACCGGTGACTACATCATCAGCTTCGGTGACGATGACGGGATCATTCCCGGGCAGTTTCCGATGCTTCGCCACCTGCTCGCAACACGCAGGCCGGATGCAGCCAGCTGGTCGCTTCCCGCCTATGGCTGGCCGGTCGACGGCTACGGAACAAAGGTCGGCGGCATACGCTTCACCGTCCATGACTGTTTCGGTCATCCCGAACGGGTAGAGCCGGCCGAAGCCCGTATGATACTTGAATCCGGACAGATGCACCAATTCTCGCGACTTCCCCGGATCTACCACGGTGCGATGTCCAGGAATTTGCTGGATCGGATGAAGGATCCTGCCGGCGTGCTGTTCCGGGCGCGCAGTCCGGACATCTATGCCAGTTTCCGCGCGGTCGTGATGGGTGGCACCTTCGATTTTTATCCGCATCCTTTCTCGATCAACGGACACAGCCCTGCCAGTACCGGCGGATCAATGAATGCCGTGGGCGATCGGCAGCAGGGCGGCGCGGCCGACACGCGCTTCCTTGTCGAAACCAGAACTGATCCGGTCGAGGATATCATCCCGATCACGATGTCCATGGCACTTGCATATCTCGGCACGGCACAGACCGCGGCTGCGGTCGTTCCGCCCCAACCCTTCGCCCCCGATTACCAAAGGTGGTATGTCGCAGCACTTCGGGACATGCGCCGCAAGGGGCCAGAGGTGGCCGGAATGATCGACAACTCCCTCATCGCCCATGCAGCACAGTTCGGGGCCGAAAAAGCACTTTCAACAGCCAGAAACAGCCGCGGGTTCGACTGGTCGATCCTGACTCATAAACTCAGCCAAGGACTCGGGAAGATCCGCAAGGCAAACAGCTTCCGCCTGCTGGCCGAAGCAGACGGCATGAACACGATCGAAACAGCCGCGAGGATGTGCGACATCGTCCTCGCGCAGGATGCGGAAGAAATCCTGGCCGGAAAGATGAAGCCAGCCGAAGCATGGCAAAGGGCCATAGGCCGCAGCGGCGGCTATGCGCGGCAAATGTGAATGCGATACAACAGGGACAGGGACAGCTATGACCACGCAGGATGATCGCGAGGCTTTCGCAAGGCACAGCCGGGATCAATCGGTTGCCCTTGGCAAGGACAAAGAAGTTTTCGACGCCTCGACCAACTTCATGCTGAAGCTCGATCCCTACGATTACTCCTATCTCTGGACATGGATGGGCGTGCCGATCATCCAGATGCCTGCCGATATCCTGGCAACGCAAGAGGTGATCTGGGCCACGCAACCCGACATCATCATCGAGACAGGCGTGGCGCGCGGTGGGTCTGTTCTGTTCATGGCATCGCTGTTGCAGCTTATCGGCAAAGGCCAAGTGATCGGCGTCGACATCGACATACGGGCCCATAACCGTGACACGATCGAAAACCACCCGATGTCGCATCGTGTGACCTTGGTCGAAGGGGGGTCCACCGCGCCCGAAACGCTGGCCGCCGTCAAGGCCCTCATCCCCGAAGGTGCCCGTGTCATGGTCATTCTTGACAGCGACCACAGCCGCGACCACGTCCTTGCGGAATGCCGCGCCTACGCCCCCCTCGTCACGGAAGGGTGCTACATGGTGGTAGCCGATACGATGATCGGCCATGTCGATGAAAGCGACGCGCCACGCAAACGATCGAAACTCTGGTTCAAGGGGAACGAACCGCTGACCGCGCTCCGCATGTTCCTTTCGGAAAACGCGTCATTCGAGGTGGACGAAGTGCTGAACGGCAAACTCGTCCTGTCTTCCTCGCCGGGCGGCTATATCCGGAAAAAGCAAACCAAGGCATGACAACCGTCGTCATAAGTCAGCCGATGTATCTTCCATGGCCGGGTTTCATCTCGCAAATGGCCATGGCGGATGTCCTGATCTGGCTTGACGATGCGCAGTTCTCACGCGGGTCCTTCACGAACAGGGTTCAGATCAGAACTTCGGGCGGTTCAAAATGGCTTAGCGTTCCTCTTGTCGGAAAGGGTGTCGACGCGCCGATACGTTGCCTTGCCGCAGCCCGGACGGATTGGCACCGCGCCCACCGCGATCTCGTGCGTCAGGCGCTTCGCAATAGCCCTTTTTTGCAGGAAGCCCTCTCAATCCTTGATATGTCCGCAACATCCGACACTCTCTGCGCGGCACTTGTCAAAAGCGCCGAGCTTTGCCTTGCCGCATGCCACCCCCCCCGCAGCGATATTCGCCAAGCGTCGGAAATGAATGTGCCGGGGGCAAGTTGGCGACGCGTTCTCGACCTCGTCCATACCGTCGGAGGCACCCGCTACCTCACCGGCCATGGCGCGGCCAACTACCTCAATCACGCGGCCTTCGAGGCCGAGGGCGTCACGGTCGACTACATGGGATACGAATTCCTGCCTTGGCCGCAGCAGCACGGCGACTTTTCCCCTTATGTCACCAGCCTTGATCTGATTGCGAATGTCCCCCCCGAACACCGCACCGCCCACCTTAGCCGAACAACCCTACCTTGGCGTGATTTCCTGGCTGCTAAGGGCATCGCCGTCAGCGACTGAGAATTCCAGCCACCACCGCGACCACCCGCTCAATTTCGTCTTCCTGCATGTCGTGAAAACTGGGCAGGTTGATTGCCCGCGTTGGAATGTCCCAGGCATGGGCATTGCCCTCCACCGGATCGAACATCGGCAATGACGAAAGCGGATGAAAGAACACCCGCGCATCGATATCCGCCGCCTTGAACGCCTCCTGCAGCGCCTCTCGCGTGATGCCAAGATCCCGGTCGAACACCGCCGTCGGCATCCAGCTTCCGTTTTCCGTGCCCGGTGGCTCGGGGTTCAGGCTCAACCCCTGATACTTTGCCAGCCGTTCGCGATAGGCCCGCATGATCGCCCGCTTCCGTGCGATCAACTCCCCGATCCGTTCCACCTGCGCAAGGCCTATGGCGGCCTGCACATTGGACATCTTGTATTTGAAACCCACCTCGTCCGGCCAGAACTGCCGTGTCTGTCCCCGCGCCCGACCGTGGTTCGAAAGGGTCAGCACACGTTCATGCAGCGCTGGATCCGAGGTGACGAACATCCCCCCTTCCCCGGTCGTCAACGTCTTGGTGCCGTGAAAAGAGAACGCCCCGAACCGCCCCATAGACCCGGCACGCCGCCCCTTCCACACGGAACCTATCGCCTCGGCGGCATCCTCGATCAGCACGATCCCATGCCGATCCGCGATGTCCTGCAAACGGTCCATGTCGCAAAGATTGCCGTAAATATGCACGGCAAGGATGGCCTTGGTCCGCGGCGTGATCGCGGCCTCCACCCGATCCGGGTCAAGACACCAACTGACTGGGTCGATATCCACGAACACCGGCGTCGCCCCCAGATGCACGATGGGCGCAGCCGAGGCGATCCAGTTGGTATCCGCCATAATGACCTCGTCGCCGGGTCCGATATCCAGCGCGGCCATGCCCATATGCAAGGCACCCGTGCAGCTTGACGTCGCGATGGCATGGGTCACGCCCAGATGTGCCGCGAAGGCCGCTTCGAACTTCACGATGTAATCATAGCACCGCTCGCCCCAGCCATTCCGGGCGGCATCCGTCGCATAGGCGACTTCAAGCTCCGTGATCGAGGGCTTGGTATAGGCGATCCGACTGCTCATCCCACCCGCACCTCTGGCACTGCCGTGACAAACCGCGTGCCCGCTACTGCCAGCCCTGCCAACTGCCGCTTCACCTCATCCGCGATGTTCCACGGCAGGATCACCACATAATTCGGCCGCCGTTCCTCCAGCACTGAGGGCGCCAGGATCGGGATATGGCTGCCGGGCATCAGCTTGCCCTGCTTCGACGTTGCCGCGTCGCAGACAAAAGGCAGCAGGTCCGGCTTCACCCCCGCATAGTTCAGCAGCGTATTGCCCTTCGCCGCCGCCCCATAGGCCGCGACCGTTTTCCCGTCGCGCTTTGCATCCAGCAGGAACCGCAAAAGCCCATCCTTCACCGCATCCGCCCGCGACTGGAAACCGGCATAGAACGCGGCCCTGTCCATCCCGCGCCGCCGCTCTTCATCCAGCACCGCCCGCGCGCCATCGGTCTCTGCATGCGACGCCCCCGCATGGCAGCCGTAGACCCGCAGGCTTCCGCCATGCGTTGGCAATTCCTCGATGTCAAAGATCCGCAGCCCCGCCGCGCCAAATATCCGCGCCACGGTCAGCGCCGACAGATAGGAAAAATGCTCGTGATACACCGTGTCGAACTGGCAGAACTCCACCAGCCGCATCAGATGCGGGAATTCCAGCGTGATAACCCCCTCGGGCTTCAAAGCTGCCGCCAGACCCGCCGTGAAATCATTGATATCAGGTACATGGGCATAGACATTGTTCCCGGCGATCAGATCGGCCTTCCGGCCTTCCCCTGCCAGCCGCCCCCCCAGCGCTGCGCCAAAGAATTCCCGCAGCACCGGGATGCCCAGCGCCTCGGCCGCTGCCGCCGTGCTGGCGGTGGGTTCCACCCCAAGGCAGGGCACCCCCGCCGCCACGAAGTTCTTCAGCAGATAGCCGTCATTCGACGCCACCTCGATCACATGGCTTTTCGCCCCCAGCCCGAACCGCGCGATCATCTGAGCGGCATAGCGCGCCGCATGATCCAGCCACCCTTTCGAGGTGGACGAGAAATAGGCGTAATCCGCATCGAACAGGCGGTCGGCCTCGGTGAAATCCTCGGTCTGGACCAGCCAGCAGGCCTCGCAGACCCGCAGCCGCAGCGGAAAGGTCATTTCGGGCGCGTTCAGCCGATCGGGCGACAGATAGGCATTCGACGGCGGCGCATGTCCCAGATCGAGAAAGACCTGCGGCATCGGGGCCTTGCAATGGCGGCAGGAAGGCAAGGTCATTTCGCTATCGGCTCCAGCTTGTCCAGCGTCGGAAAGGCGGCATCCCGCGCCGACATCTCCGTTACGCCAAGCGGCCAGCTCACCGCAACCTTTGCATCATCCCAGCGCAATCCGCCCTCATGCGCCGCGCTATATGGCGCCGAATGAAAATACAGCATCTCGACATCCGGGGTCAGCGTCTGAAACCCATGGGCAAAGCCTTCCGGCACGCAGATCATCGCCCGGTTCTGGTCATCCAGCCTCTCGCCATGCCATCGGCCAAAGGTTGGCGATCCGGCGCGCAGATCGACGATCACATCGAAGATCGCCCCCCGGATGCAACGCAGAAGCTTTGTCTCAGCCATCGGGGGGCGCTGGAAATGCAGCCCCCGCACGGTGCCCTGCGCCGCCGTGAAGGATGTGTTGCACTGCACCCAGCCGGTCGCCAAGCCACGCGCCGCGAATTCCTCGGCGCAGAACAGGCGGGCAAAGAACCCCCGCGCATCCCCGCGCGGTTCCAGCTCCACACGATAGGCCCCGGCCAGCGGCAATTCGGTGAACCTCACACCCCACCCCCGAAGGCGGCAATCTGCGCCCGCACCCGCTCTGCCGGGTCGGCCCCGGCCGCCACATCGCGATACCAGCCCACGGTTTCCTCAACCGCCCGCGCGAAATCCCAACGTGGTTGCCAGCCCAGCACCATCCGCGCCCGCTCGATCGACAGCGCCAACTGCCCCGCCTCATGCGGTGCCTTCGGATCGGTCGCATCCGTCCAATCCCCTGCCCAATGCTGCCGCGCCGCCTCGACCAGGGCCCCCACGCTGCGCTGATCTGCGGGTTCGGGGCCGAAGTTGAACCCCTCTTCCAGCCGCGCCGCCTCTGGCCCCGCCAGCCGCTCGGCCAGCATCAGATAGCCCTCCAGCGGATCCAGCACATGCTGCCAGGGCCGCACGGCATGGCGGTTGCGCACCAGAAGCGGCTTTCCCGCCCCGAAGGCGCGCGCCAGATCGGGCAGGATGCGATCCTCCGACCAGTCCCCGCCGCCGATCACATTCCCCGCCCGTGCCGTGGCCAGCCGCACGCCAGGCCCGGCGAAGAACGCCTTGCGCCAGCTTGCCGCGACCAGTTCCGTCCCGGCCTTCGATGCGGAATAGGGATCATGCCCGCCCAAGGGATCATTCTCGCGATAGGGATGCTCCCATTCGCGGTTCTCATAGACCTTGTCCGTCGTCACCACGACCACTGCGCAGGGCGCATCCAGCGCCCGCACGCCCTCAAGCACATGTGCCGTTCCCATCACGTTGGTGGCCCATGTCTCCAGCGGTTCGCGATAGGACCGCCGCACCAAGGGCTGCGCCGCCAGATGCAGCACGACTTCCGGCCGCGCGTCCCGCAGCCGCGCCGCCACCAGAGCGCTATCACGGATATCACCCAGGGCGTGATCCATCCGCCCGGCCAATCCCAATTGCGCAAACAGTGCGGGCCGCGTGTCGGGCGCAAGGGCCAGACCTGAAACCACCGCCCCCCGCGCCAGCAGCATCTCGCACAGCCAGCTTCCCTTGAAACCCGTATGCCCGGTAACCAGAACCCGCCTGCCCGCCCAGAACCCCATGCCTCAGGCCCAGACCTTCCAGGGCGCGCGGCCCCGCGACCACAGATCCTCAAGCAGGTTCTTGTCGCGCAGCGTGTCCATCGCCTGCCAGAACCCGCCATGCCGATAGACGGACAACTGGCCATCTGCGGCAAGGCTCTCCAACGGCCCCGCTTCCCAAGGCGTCGCGTCGCCCTCGATCCGGCGGATCACCGACGGTTCACATACAAAGAAGCCCCCGTTGATCCACTGCCCGTCGCCAACCGGCTTTTCCAGGAACCGCTCCACCCGCCCATCGGCAATTTCCAGTGCGCCATAGCGGCCGGGGGGCTGGATCGCCGTTACCGTCGCCTCGCGCCCCGCCGCCCTGTGTTGCGCAACCAGCGCCGAGATATCTACATCCGACACCCCGTCGCCATAGGTCAGGCAGAAGGTGCCGTCGATGTAATCCGCCACCCGCCGCAACCGCCCGCCGGTCATCGTGGCATCGCCCGTATCCACCAGCGTCACCCGCCAGGGTTCGGCATGGCGGTGATGCACCTCCATCCGGTTCTCGGCCATGTCGAAGGTCACGTCCGACATGTGCAGGAAGTAGTTCGCGAAGTATTCCTTGATGACATAGCCCTTGTAGCCGCAGCAGATTACGAAATCGGTGATCCCATGCGCCCCGTAGATCTTCATGATGTGCCACAGGATCGGCCGCCCCCCGATCTCGATCATCGGCTTCGGGCGCAAATGCGATTCTTCGCTGATCCGGGTCCCAAGTCCCCCGGCAAGGATGACGGCTTTCATCAATTCAACACCACGAAAGGCAATTCACCCCTCATGTAACGCGACCGAGGTCCAAGCTGAACAGCTTTGTTTTCCGTGGATGGCAGGCAGGCGGAACACCACAGGCTCCGGCTGCCTGCCGAAGGCGTCTCAGGCACCCACCTTCGCAAACCGCAGATAGGGCAGCTTGATGTCCAACTCCCCGAACCGCTCACGCGCCTGATCGTCGGTCAGCGCCAACGCCACGATCATGTCCTGCCCCGGCACCCAGTTGGCGGGTGCTGCCAGCGGGACGCCGTCCGTCGCCCGCACGGCATCCAGTGCGCGCAGGATTTCGGCGAAGTTGCGGCCCACGCTCATCGGATAGGTCATCGTCAGCCGCACCTTCTTGTCCGGCCCGATGATGTAGACCGTCCGCACCGTCGCCGAATGCGCGGGTGTGCGGCCTTCGGTCGGCAGATAGTAATCGGCGGGAAGCATGTCATAGGCCTTGGCCACGGTCAGGGACGAATCGTCGATGATCGGAAACTCGGCCGGCGCGCCGCCGAAGGCTTCGATGTCGCGCTTCCACTTTTCGTGATCGCCCACCGAATCGACCGAAACCCCAAGAACCTTGGTGTTCCGCTTCGCCCATTCCCCGGCAAGCTGCGCCACGGCGCCGAATTCGGTGGTGCAGACGGGGGTAAAGTCGCGCGGATGGCTGAAAATGATCCCATAGCTGTCACCCAGCCACTCATGGAACCTGATCGTCCCTGCGGTGGACTCTGCGGTGAAGTCGGGGGCTACGTCATTGATGCGCACGGCCATGTCCGGTCTCCTGTCTGTCGTGTCGCCACAGACATACGCCACTCGGAACAAGGTTTCATCCCCCTCGGCCATTTCCCGCGCAAAAGAGAATGCTGACCCTCGGATGATCCGACAGGCAGAAGAATTTCCCTGACCCTGCGACCCCAAAAGTTTTCGAAAACTTTTGCAAATTTCTTCCAAGAAATTTGTTCGCCCCGATCCCGTCGCCCATCCGCGACGAAACCTGTCGCTTCGCCACTTGCCCCCGGCCAAAGGCCCTGCCACCTTCCCCCCAACCCCGGAGGATCCCATGCTCATCAAGCGCGATTTCTACATCAACGGCCGCTGGACGGCCCCCCTTGCCCCCCGCGATTGCGACGTGATCGACCCCTCGACCGAGGATGTCTGCGCCATCATCTCGCTCGGGTCCGAGGCCGATACCGATGTCGCCGTCGCCGCTGCCAAGGCCGCCTTCCCCGCCTGGGCCGCCACGCCCCCCGCCGAACGGAAGGCCTACGTCGAAGCCATCCTCGCCCAGTATGAAAAACGGGCCGAGGAAATGGCCCAGGCCATCTCCCTCGAAATGGGCGCCCCCATCGACATGTCGCGTAACGATCAGGCCCCCTGCCTGCCCTGGCACCTGAAGAACTTCCTGACCGCCTTCGACCATATCGAATGGATCCGCCCGCTCGGCCCTCATGCCCCGAATGACCGGATCGCGATGGAACCCATCGGCGTGGTGGGCCTCATCACGCCATGGAACTGGCCGATGAACCAGGTCACGCTGAAGGTGATCCCTGCGCTGCTTGCAGGCTGCACCTGCGTGCTGAAACCGTCCGAGGAATCGCCCCTCTCCTCGCTTCTTTTCGCCGAATTCGTGCATGACGCGGGCGTGCCTGCGGGCGTCTTCAACCTTGTGAATGGTGATGGCGCGGGCGTGGGCACGCGTCTTTCCACCCACCCCGACGTGGAAATGATTTCCTTCACGGGCTCCACCCGGGCAGGCAAGGCGATCAGCAAGGCCGCCGCCGAAACGCTGAAACGCGTGACGCTGGAACTGGGCGGCAAGGGCGCGAACCTGATTTTCGCCGATGCTGATGACCGCGCCGTCGAACGCGGCGTGCGCCATTGCTTCAACAATTCCGGCCAAAGCTGCAACGCCCCCACGCGCATGCTGGTGGAACGCCCCGCCTATGACCGCGCGGTGGAAATCGCCCGGCAGGTGGCGGACAACACCAAGGTCGCCTCGGCCCATGAACCCGGCCGCCATATCGGCCCGGTGGTGAACAAGCGGCAATGGGATCAGATCCAGGGCTATATCCAGAAAGGCATCGAGGAAGGCGCGCGCCTTGTGGCGGGCGGCCTTGGCCTGCCCGAAGGCATGAACAAGGGCTATTTCGTCCGCCCCACCGTATTCGCCGACGTCAAACCCGGCATGACGATCGAAAAAGAGGAGATCTTCGGTCCCGTCCTGTCGATCATCCCCTTCGACACCGAAGAAGAGGCCGTCCTGATCGCCAACGACACCCCCTATGGCCTGACGAACTACGTCCAGTCGCAGAACGGCGCGCGGCGCAACCGCCTGGCCCGGCAACTCCGCGCCGGGATGGTGGAGATGAACGGCAAGTCCCGCGGCGCGGGCGCGCCCTTCGGCGGGGTCAAGGCCTCGGGCCGCGCGCGTGAAGGCGGCGTCTGGGGGATCGAGGAATTCCTCGAGGTGAAGGCGATCTCGGGCTGGGACAACGACGCCTGATCCTGCCTGCAGATAATCGGGGCGGCGCTCAGGCGTGGCCCCGATAGGCCAGCCATCCCAGACCGGGGATGGCGCGCACCCGGCGGAAGATGCCGTTCTCCTCGATCCAGCGCGCATAGGCGACATAGTCGGGATCCATCGACAGATGCCGCTCTTCCGTCCTTGCGCGCAGGACGTAGATCCCGCTCACCCCCGCCAGCAGCAGGCAGTTCCGCACCGCCGTCTGCCATTCCCCATCCCCCGGGATGAAGGGAATAGCGATCAGCCACCATGAGATGTTCTTGAACACATAGGCCGGATGCTTGGTCCAGCGATAGGGCCCGCTGGTGATGATCCCTCGATGCGTCAGGTTCGAGAAGCGGCACCCGAACTGCGCCGTGGCATAGACATAGACCGAAAGGCAGCCCAGGATCATCACCCCCCAGGCGCCATAGGCCAGCGGGCTGTTCCACAGCCAGTTGCCCCATTCCCAATCCGTCTCGAAATCCAGATAGTTGCCCTGCAGGAAGGCCCAGATCGGCGCATAGCAGATGATGCAGACAACCCAGCCCAGCGCCGTCGGCTCTGTCGATCGCATATGCGTGTCCAGCGGGCGGAAGGTCGTCGCATAGCCGATGGTCGAAACGCTCAGATCGAAGAAGAAGGCGAAGCTGTAGAGAAACCCGTAAAGCACCACGAAATCCGCCAGCGTCGCCGGATCATAGCCGCGCAGCCCCTCCAGCGCGCTGCAGAAATAGCCGAACATCAACGGCAGGAAGAACCCCTTCACGATCCAGCCGCGCAGATGCAGCCACAGCGCCGCGCCATCCACCGCGCGCCGATCCAGCAGCACCGCCTTGCCCATTTGCCAGTATCCGTCGCGCGGATCGGCCTGATGGGCATCCACGAACAGCACATAGGGCACCGACAGCAAGGCCAGAGGCAGCGCCGCCCATTGCGCAAGCGTCAGGAAGGGCTGGTAGGTCTCTTCCCGATAGATCGGCAGGATCGCCCAAAGCAGCGCCACGAACCCGACCGAGGCATAAAGCCCCAGCAACTTCACCGCCGCCCGCCCCGGTGCCAGATCGCGCCGCCCGTAATCCATGCCCGTGCTGGCCCGGCGATGCACCTTGTAGACGCCCAGATCCACTGCAAAGGTCGCCACCACCATCGACCCCAGGATGAACAGGACCGAAGCCACGGTCCCGTCAAAGGGCGACAGGAACCAGACGATCCCGAAACTCGTCAGAAAACTCGCCACGCTGGCCAGCGCCACGCCTGCGGGCGTTACGGATTTCGGCAGGTGAAGGCCGCCCTGATCACGCATCTTCCGTCCCTCCCGGCCCGTTGCGACAGCCATCTCTCCCCGCTTCTTAAGGAATATTGCCAACCCCGGAAAGGCGTCCTGTCGGACCGCGACCCCGGTCATGCGGAATGGCCGTCCCCGATGCCGCCTCCGGGCCGAATTCTGTCGCCCCCGCCTCTCACGCTGCGTCCCGCCACTCCGCTAGGCTCGCCCCACCAGCCCCGAAGGAAGCGCGCATGCCCAGCCAGCACCCCCATCTGACCAGCCCGATCACGCTGCGCGGCACCACGCTGCGCAACCGCATCGTCTTTGGCGCGCATACCAACAACATGTCCGACATGGGCCTGCCCGGCCCCCGCACGCTCGGCTACATCGCCGAACGCGCCAGGGGCGGCGCGGGGATGATCGTGATGGAACCCGTCCCCGTCCACCGCACCGGCGTTCTCACGCGTGGCAATTACCTGCACGGCACCGACGACATCATCCCGCATTTCCGCAAGGTGACCGAGGCCGCAAAGGCCGAAGGCGCCGTCATCCTGCAACAGCTCTACCATGTCGGCGCCCACGGCGATTCCGACCTCAGCTTCCAACCACACTGGTCCCCCTCCGGCGCGGCCTCCTACCATGACAGCGACGGCTCTCACCGCATGACCGAGGCAGAGATCGAGGAACTGATCGAGGCCCACATCGCCGCCGCCATCCGCTGCCAGAAGGCGGGCTTTCAGGGCGTAGAGGTCTGGGCCGCCTACCACTCGCTGCTGGATCAGTTCTGGACCCCATGGTCCAACACACGCGACGATCAATGGGGCGGCTCCCTTGAAAACCGCACCCGTTTTTCCCGCACCATCATCGAGGGCATCCGCCGCGCCTGTGGCGAGGATTTCATCATCGGACTCGCCGTCTCTACCTCTGATGCGCATGACGTGACCCTGTCGGTGGAAAGCCTCACCGAAATCGTCGCCCTCCATGACGCGACAGGCCAGATCGACTACGTCACCTGCGGACACGGCGGTTACCTCGATTTCGAGCGGCTCATGCCCACCTTCCTCTTCGCCGAGAAACTCACCGCCCCCGTGACCGAAATCCTGAAAGGCGTGGTGAAACACGCCAAAGTCACCTCCGAAGCGCATGTCAGAACCCCCGACAATGCCGAAACCATCATCGCCTCCGGTCAGGCCGACATGGTCTCCATCGTGCGGGGCCTGATCGCCGACCCGCACCTTGCCGCGAAAACGATGGAGGGCCGCGCGGATGACATCCGCTCCTGCATCTCCTGCAACCAGATGTGCTGGGGCCGCCGATCGCGCGATTACTGGATCTCCTGCCTGATCAACCCCAGCGCGGGGCGCGAATGGGAATGGGGCGGCGACCGCTTCACCCCTGCCGAAACGCCGCGCCACATCCTGATCGTCGGCGCTGGCCCCGCGGGGTGCGAGGCCGCCCGCGCCGCCGCCGAACGCGGCCACCGCGTTGACCTCGTCGAAGCCGCCCCCCGCATCGGTGGCCAGTTCCGGCTGGCAGGCGAACAACCCCGCCGTGCCCAGATCCTCGACCTGTTCGATTGGTACGAACGCCAGTTCACGCGCCTTGGCGTCACCCTCCACCTCAACACCTATCTGGACGCGGACGACATCGCCGCCCACCCTGCCGATACGGTCATCCTCGCCACCGGTTCCCTGCCGGATCCGGATGCCAGACAGCGCTGGCTTCCCGCCCTTTCGCAACTGCCGGGACTGGAGAATGGAAATGTCTGGTCACCCGAAGACGTCATGCGCCGTGAGGCGCGGCTCGGCGACGCCGTGATCCTCTATGATGAAGGCGGCAACTGGCGCGGCGTGGGCACGGCCTGGCACATGGCCGAACAGGGGAAGAAAGTCATCCTCGTGACCCCCGACGCTTACGTGGGCAAGGAAATCACCCGCACCTCTGCAGATGCCCCCGCCCGCCAGCGCCTTGCCAGACTCGGCGCGCAATTCCTGACCGAACATGTCATCACCCGCTGGCACGGCAATGGCGCGACGGTGCGGTCCGGCCTGACGGGCGAAGAGACCACGCTTCCCGCCTCTGCCCTTGTCATGGCAACGACGAACATCGCTTTCGACCCCTTCCCCGAAAGCTTCGCGGGCAAGCAGACCCACCGCATCGGCGACTGCTCCGCTCCCCGCCAGGCCCCCTATGCCTTCCACGAAGGCCGGAAGGTCGCCCTGTCGTTCTGACATGTCGCAGCAAATGCCCTGACGCCCCTCCCGCCCCCCCACCCCGGGCGCCAGATGGCGCCCACCCCTCCCCCGCTTTCGGGGGAGGGGAGAGATCCGCCATCGGCAGGCCCTGCAATCCCGGGGCAAGGGCATCCCACCCTCGCACCTCCTCCAAATGGGGAAGGTTCACGCCTCCGGATCCCTCCACTGCGCTTTGTCAGGTCGGCATCCTCCCGCGTTCTCCGGGGCTGTCGGTCCGGCGCATGGGCGTGAACCGCATCGTCGGGCCCACCCGGCATCCGCCCATCCCTTCCCGAGACGCTGGCCGGACAGAAATCGTCACGCGGGGGCTGGCCGTTCTCTGCCCTTTCCGCCCGCCCGGAGCGCTTTTCACAACCGTCAGAACTCTGCCCAGACGGCGCTTGGCCTGCCAGGATTGGCGCGCGGGCCGTTCACGGCGGCGGCGGCGGCGGCGGTCCAATCGACGACATTCGCCTCGATCACCGCTGCCTGCCTCTCCACCCGGCGCGGGGCGGTGTCGGCCGGGCGCGGCGCTGTCCTCTGCCGGGTTCGGATCCCCGCGAGGGCGACGATCAACTCCTCGGATCGCGCCTGCAGCGTGGCAGCCGCGGCCGAAGTTTCCTCTGCCACTGCGCTGTTCTGTTGGGTGACATGGTCGAGCTGATTGACCCCGGCATTCACCTCGGCCAATCCGCGGGCCTGTTCCGATGCCGCCTGGGCAATATCCGCCACCAGGCCCGCCGCCTCGTTCGCACGGACCAGGATTTCAGCAAGGCTCTCTCCCGCCCTCCGCACAAGGGCAGAGCCCTCTTCGACCCGCCTCGTGCTGTCCGAGATCAAGGCCTTGATCTCGCGCGCCGAATCCGATGCGCGCTGCGCCAGAAGCCGCACTTCGGAGGCGACGACAGCAAAGCCGCGACCTGCGTCACCGGCGCGGGCCGCTTCGACCCCCGCATTGAGGGCAAGCAGATTCGTCTGAAAGGCGATATCCTCGATCACGCCGATGATGCGCGTGATCTGCTCTGCGCCCTTCTCGATGCCCTGCATTGCCGCCACGGCTTCCTGAACGATCCCCGCCCCATGTTCGGCCCCCTTGCGATTGCCGAAGCTGGCATCCTGCGCCATGCCTGCCCGCTCGGCGGTCGAGGCGACGGAATGCGTCAGTTCCGTCAGGGCAGCGGCCGATTGCTCCAGCGTTGCGGCCTGTGTTTCCGCCCGCGTCGAAAGCTCGCGGCTGGCATCGGTGATCTCGACAGCGCTGTCACGCACCGTGCGGGCAATGCCATTGACCTGGTCGATCATCTGGCCGAACCGATCGATGACGGCGTTGAAGCTGTCACGAAGCGGTTCATATTCCTGCGGAAAGCGGCTCTCGGGCGTGTCGGGAATGGCGGACATCAGATCGCCATCGGCAAGCCGGGCCAAGCCAGACCGAAGCTGCGCCACGACGCGCGCAAGTTCCGCCTGTTCCGCGCGGCGCTCCTGCTCCTGTGCTGCGGCCGCTTCGGCAAACCTTGCCGCCTCTCGCAGGTCATTGCGCAGGCCGATGCAGGCCGTGGCAAGCTCGCTGATCTCATCCCGCGTCGATGGCGGGGTGATGACGGCATCATAGTCCCGCCGTTCCAGCCTGTTGACGATCTCGACCATGCCGCGCACGGGCTGCAGCGTCTGTTTGATCAACTTGCGACTGACGAACAGGGCCACGAGGACAAGCGCAATCGTCGGCGCCACGATGTCGAACAGATGGTGCAGGATCATCGCGCTGATGGAGGTGATGGGCACCCCGGCAAAGACCGCGCCGCTCAGCCGGCCGTCGGCATCGAAGACCGGTTCGTATCTCGTGACATAGGGCAGACCGAGGATTTCGGCATCTCCCGCATAGACCTGACCCGTGATCAGCGCCTGATGGGCGGGGCCCGCGGGATCAAGGAAGGTGCCCACCGCGCGTGTGCCGTCAGCCGCGCGGATGCTTGTCATCACGCGTTCGAACTGCTGACTTTCCGGCATGAGCCGGAAATAGGTCACATGGACATCCAGCCGTTCCAGTAGCATGTCCACGACAGGCGGATCGATCCTGACCGGGGCCTGGTTGCGCGCGACACCTGCCGCGGCCTCGCCGCTGGCAGGAACCGCCGTGAACCCCTGCGCCGTGCTGACAAGCGATGCCGCGAAACCGACAAGTCCGAAACCCACCCGTTCCTCTGCCAGAGCAAGCTTCTCCTTCCTTTCCAGCGTCAAGGAAACCGCCACGTTCAGAAGCGCAACGAGGCAGGCGGCCGTGACGACGATCGTCACAAGCCGCGACGTGAGTGACATACGCGCAAAGAATTCCATCTTTCCCTCCAGGATCGGACAGCGAGCTGCCGATGTTCAGAACAGTTCGATCGTGCCGCCGCCCGGGTCGGGCGGCCGCGGGTTGGCCGGCACATCGCGGGCATCGACCAGAAGCATCTGCTGCGCCCGCCCCGACTCCGGCCAGAATCGCACGCGTCGCGCGTGCTGTCCGCCAAGGCTCTGGGCCGAAACGGCGATTCCCTCCCCCCGCAGGAAGGCAAGCGCCGCCTCTCCGTTGCGCTGCCCGATATCCGGCAGCCCGGCGATCATCCTGGCGCCACCGAACAGCTTGGCGGTCAGCCGGTCACGACGCCCCCCCAGCTTGAGCAGGCTGTTGACAAGCTGCTCCATCGCGGCCGAGGCGAAGCGGATGTCATGCGCGCCCGGCATGTCGGGCAGCAGGAAGTGGTTCATCCCGCCGATCCTGCGGACCGGATCGTGCAGGCAGGCCGCGACGCAAGAACCGAGGACCGTCGTCAGAACTGCATCAGGATCACCGGATATCCGGTGATCCCCCTGGATGACATGAACGGTCTGCCCAGACAGTGCCCTCATCCCCCCGGACCCCCGGTCCTTGCGTTCCGTGACCATGCGCGACCGGCCAGCAGGGCCGGACCGATCCGGTCGATCGGCAGCACCGTTTCGGTCGCACCCGCGGCCACGGCCGCCCCGGGCATCCCCCAGACGACGCTGGTGCCGCGATCCTGCGCTATGGTATGCGCGCCGGCCCGTCGAAGGGCCGCGAGCCCCTGTGCCCCATCCGTGCCCATCCCGGTCAGCAGCGCGGCAGAAACCCGATCCCCCCAGGCGAGGGCCGAGTCGAACAAGGGATCAACGGCGGGCCGGTGGCCCTGGCAAGGTGCCGTCGCAACAAGGACGCAGCGCGGCGAGGTCGGCCCCGAGACAGTCAGATGCCGGTTTGCGTCGGATGCGATGCACACGGTTCCGCGGCGCAACGGCAAGTCATGCGCAGCCTCCACGACACGCGGCCTGCAGCGCTGGTTCAACCGCTGCACAAGGCCGGGAACGAATCCGTCCCGAATATGCTGGACGATCAGTGTCGGCGGACAGTCGGCCGGAAAAGACATGAGGACGGTCTCTATCGCCGCAATACCGCCCGTTGACGCCCCGATCAGCACGAGGTCTGGCAGTCGGGCCTCTCCCTGGATCAGGGCCTTTCCCGCCGGGCTTCCGGCCAGGCCGGAAAGCAGATCGTCGATCCGGTCTCGGGGGCGCATGGACACCAAGCGCAAACGCGACAGGAAGGGGCTGCGCAACGGCGCATTCCCTTCGTCGACATAAAGGAAGGCGGTCGCCCCGATCATGTCGGCAAGCCGGATGACCCCCTCCAGTTCCGGCTCTGCCAGAAAGTCGGCCGACATGGCAAGCACGTCGGGTTCGGCCTCCTCGGCCGTCGGGTAGATCTCGGTCAGCGATGCCGCCTCGATCACCTCATGGTGCAAGACCCCCTTCACAAGGGCACGACGCCGCGCCGCCTGCGGATCGGCGACCATGACGACTGGTCGCTGCCGGGCCGGCCGGCCTGTTCGATTGGTGCGGACAAGATCCCACATGCGTTTCCCTGCACTTTCACCGGGCCAGGGTCGCATGAGGGCGTAAACGAAGCGTTGCCCGGCGAAGGCGGAGGAAGCGAATTTTTTTTCTGGAACTCCATGGCCGTGGCAACCAACCCTTAATCACCTCGGGGCAATCCTCGGATGGAGAGAAGGGATTGGTTGCCCTGTGGTGGCGGCCGCCCCACCAGACCGATTCCCCCGCTTCAAGGGACATGAAGATGACCAGGGATTTCATCCTGCCGGACAGACTGGACAGCTCGGCCGCACCCGCACTGCTTGCGGCCCTGCGGGATCGAATCGGCAAGCCACTGGTCCTTGATGCAGGCCGGGTCGAGGTGATCGGCGCGCTTGCCTTCGGGGTGCTGGTCGCCGCCGGGCGTCAGTGGGAGGCCGATGGCCACAGCCTGACGATCCGCCGCGCGTCCGATCGATTCACCGCGGCAAGCCGTGCGCTGGGCCTTTGCAGCGATGCCCCCTGGCGCGGCGCCAGCATCAGTTGCCCGGAAAAGAAGGAGCAGGCGGAATGACCATCCGTATCCTTGCCATCGACGACAGCCCGACGATGCGGGGGCTTGTGGCGGCAGCCTTGTCGCCCGGCTGTTTCGATCTGCATCTTGCCGAAGACGGGATCGCGGGACTCGATCTCCTGCCGAAGGCCGATCCCCATCTGGTCATTACCGATATCAACATGCCGCGTCTCGACGGTTTCGGCGTGATCGAGGCCGTGCGTGCCAGCCCCTCTCATGCCAGCGTGCCGATTCTCGTCCTGACAACGGAAAGCGGCGCGGATCTCAAGGATCGCGCCCGCCGTGCCGGGGCAACAGGTTGGATCGTGAAACCCTTCGATGACAGTCGCCTGGTCCAGACAATCCACCGCGTTCTGGGGTTCCGGGAATGAGCGGCATCGATTCACTCCGCCCGGCCTTCTTCGAAGAGTGCGAAGACCTGCTCCTTCGAATGGGCGAAGGGCTCGCGCGCATCCCTGACGCGGCGCTGCACAACGAGGTGGAGTCGATCCACGATGTCTTTCGCGCCGTCCATTCGATCAAGGGTGGCGCGGGGGCCTTCGGCCTGACATCGCTGGTCGGGTTCGCCCATGCCTTCGAGACCGTGCTGGATCTGATGCGCAGCGGCACTCTTCACCCCGACGCATCGACCATGCACATCCTGCTGCGGGCCTCCGACGTGCTGGCGGATCTTGTCGCCGCGGCGCGCGACGGCCAACCTGATCCGGAACTTATGCCACAGCTTCTGGTCGATCTCGATCTGCTCGCCGAAGGCGCCGCCTCGCCCGAGGATGAGGCCGCCGCCCTGGCCTTCGAACCGATGCGGATCGACGTCATCCCCATTGAGCCCGCGCTTTCACAGGCACCGCCTGACCCGACCGGTTTCGCGATCACATTCGAACCCTATCCCGCGCTCTATGCAACGGGGCATGAACCTGTGGCCCTTCTGCGCGCTCTTGCTGATCTGGGCACCACCGACGTGACGGCCGATCTTTCGGGCATCGGCCCCCTCGATACCTTCGACCCGGCACAGCCGGGCTTGCGCTGGCAATTGGCCCTGCAGACCACCGCACCGCGGGAAGATGTCATGGCGATCTTCGACTTCGTGCAGGACCTGGCCCTTGTCACTGTCGAACCGCTGCACCCGGACCCGCCTTCCCTGGCCTCCGAACCGCAGATGGCCGCACCCTTCGTCACGCCCCTGCCGCAGCCTTCGCCTGTGCAGCCGACGCCCGCCCCGGCGCATCCCCGCACCGCGTCCGTGACCCCGGCGGCACCTCCCGCCATGCCAACGATCCGCGTCAACCTGGACCGGGTCGATCGGCTGATCAACCAGATCGGCGAACTCGTCATCATGGAGGCGATGCTCTCACAGGCCATATCCATCGCGGGGCTCAGCAAGGACGGCGACGTTTCCTCCAGCCTCGAAGGGATCAAGCAACTGGCCGCCAGGATTCAGGAAAGCGTGATGTCCATCCGCGCGCAGCCCCTGAAATCGGTCTTTCAACGGCTGGATCGGATCACGCGCGAAGCCGCGGATGCAACGCACAAACAGGTCCGGCTCGAGACGTTCGGCGAAGCGACCGAGGTCGACAAGACCGTGATCGAGCGTCTGGTCGATCCCTTGACCCACATGATCAGGAACGCGGTCGATCACGGCATCGAACCGGCAGACCGCCGCATTGCCGCGGGAAAGCCGCCCGAAGGTGTCATCACCCTGTCGGCCGCGCATCGCTCGGGGCGCGTGATCATCGAACTGGCGGATGACGGGGCAGGCATCAACCGCACGCGCGTGCGCGAGATCGCCGAGGCAAGGGGCCTCGTCCCGGCCGGCGCGCAACTCTCTCCGGCCGAGATCGACAATCTCCTCTTCCTCCCCGGCTTCTCCTCCAAGGAAGAAGTGTCCGCGCTTTCCGGCCGCGGCGTCGGGCTTGATGTCGTCCGGCGCGAGATTCAGTCCCTCGGCGGGCGTGTCTCCATCCAGTCGACTCCGGGGCAAGGAAGCCTCTTCACCATCGCCTTGCCCCTTACCCTTGCCGTGCTCGAGGGGATGCTCATCGGTGTCGGTGGCGAAACCATGATCCTGCCGATCTCCTCCATCATCGAAACCCTCCGGCCGGACGAATCCGAAATCCACAGCCTCGGGCGCAATGGCCGCCTGATCGCCAAACGGGGCGAGATGATCCCCATCATCGACCTTGCCCAGAGTCTTGGCTTCACAAGCCGCCAGGATGACCAGCGACAGGTCCTGATCCTTGTGGAATGCGATTCCGGCGGGCGCGCGGCCCTCGCTGCCGACCAGATCTTCGATCAGCGTCAGGTCGTGATCAAAAGCCTCGAAGACAACTACGGCACCGTCCGCGGCATCTCTGCTGCCACGATTCTCGGCGATGGCCGCATCGCCCTGATCGTCGACCCGGAAGAGATCGTGGCCCGCGCCGTCGCCGAAACGAAACCGATGCCTCTTGCAGCCAATGGATAGCCCATGCAGCAGATGACCCTTCAGAACATCGCCGACCAGAACGATTATGTCTGCTTCAGGATCGGTGAACAGGACTATTGCATCGACATCGAGGTCGTCCGTGAAATACGGGGCTGGACCCCGGCAACGGTGCTGCCCCATGCCCCCGACCATGTCACCGGCGTGATCAACCTCCGCGGTTCGGTTGTGGCCGTCGTTGACCTTGCCGCAAGGCTGGCCATTGGCAAGACATGCCCCACGCCGCGCCATGTGGTGATCATCGTCGCCCTGGAAAACCAGATCGTCGGCCTGCTCGCAGACGTCGTATCCGACATCATGGGGATCGACGAAGCCGCCATGCAACCCGTGCCCGACATCGCCGCCGAGGGCGCGGGAGCGTTCATCACCAAGGTCATCGCCCTTGACGACGGGCGCATGCTCCGAAAGCTGGATCTTGCGGCGGTCCTGCCCGGCAAAGACCAAGAGGCCGCGTGATGGTCATGCCACCCGGTTGCAGCCTCGCGTCAGATCAGCACCTCCCGGCCCGGCTCTCCGCCAGGCCGGAACCGGGCCGCGGCGATGATCCCGCATCGAACGGTCTGTCAGATGCCGATTTCGTCGCTGTCAGTCGCCTGATCCATCGCGACACCGGAATCCTGATCACTGCGCCCAAGAAAAGCATGCTGGTCTCGCGCCTGTCGCGCCGGCTGCGCAGCCTCGGCATGACAGACTTCTCCGACTATGTCGCGCTAGTGCAGGGAGAGGCCGGCGCAAATGAACGGCGTGCGCTTGTCTCGGCCATCACCACGAATGTCACGGGCTTCTTCCGCGAACCCCATCATTTCAGGGCCCTGGAAGATCTGGGCCCTGCGCTTGTGGCGCGGGCACGATCGGGGGGGCGTGTCCGCCTCTGGTCTGCCGGATGTTCCACAGGGCAGGAAGCCTTCAGCATCGCGGCGACCCTACTTTCGATCGCACCTGATCTCGCGCGTTATGATCTGCGCATCCTCGCCACGGATATCGACCCGGCGGTGATCGAAACCGCCCGCGCCGGGATCTTCGATCGCCAGGCCATCGGGGACACGCCCCCACCCCAGCTGTCGCGCTTTCTGAAGGATGGTCCGGCGGGGGACGGCCGGATCGCCGTGTCCCAACCCCTTCAGGATCTGATCCGTTTCGAAGAACTGAACCTGCTGCATCCCTGGCCCTTCCAGGGTCAGTTCGACGTGATCTTCTGCCGGAACGTGGTCATCTATTTCGATGCCGAAACGCGCTTTGACCTATGGATGCGCTTCGCCGCCCGGATGCCGGAAGGCGGCTCTCTCTTCATCGGTCATTCAGAGCGCATGGATCCAAGGCTTGATCCCTTCTTCCTGCCGGTCGGCATCACGCAATACGAACGGTCGGCGCTGAAGGCCGGCTCCGGGCCCGTGCTTGCGGAAACGGCCCCAGGATCAGGAAAGGGTCAGGCATGTCGCTGAAATTCTCACTGTCGATGATGGTGGTCGATGACATGACGGTCAGCCGGTGCCTCGTCGAGCAGGCGCTGGACGAGATCGGGATTCAGAAGGTCCAGTACGAAAACAGCGGCGAGGTTGCCCTGCGAAAGCTGGCCAGCAATCCAGTGCATCTGGTCCTGTCCGATTTCAACATGCCGGGCATGGATGGGCTCTCCCTGCTCGAGGCGTTGCGCATGAACCGTTCCACCCAACGGATCGGCTTCATCCTGATGACCGGGCGCGCCAGCAAGGAGATCATCACGCGCGGGCATTCGCTGGGCATGAACAATTTCATCAGCAAGCCTTTCACCACGCTGGGCCTGAAAGTCTGCATCGAAAAGGTGGTCGGCACGCTATGATCGTCATCTGCGACGCACAGAACACCCAACCCGATGCACCTGCGGATCGGGGAATTGCGGCACAGGATCTGCTTTTCGCCTGCGCCACCGAGATGCGTCGTCAGGCGGCAGAGATGGCCGCGCTCGATGCCGCGCTTGGCCGACTGCTGGAACTCTGGAACGGGTCAGCCAGCCAGCCTGGGGCACAGCCTGGCCTGCTCCCCTCGCTTCTGCGCGATCTTCAGAAGGCCGATCAACTGCGTCAGGAGAGCGAAGGCCTCGCAACCATTCTGGATCTGCTCGCCCAGGCAGGCGGATCTCCCACCACGATCCGGTTCGAGGCAATCCGCGCCGGCACGCCCTTGCGGGACCAGCAGACCAGACTCCTTAACAGCGCCAATTGCGCGGCCGGCCCGGCAGGGCGGGGCGACGCCGACCACCAAGCGCCCTGAAGGCGCCCGTGCGACCCACACGACCGCAGGACCGCAGGACCGCAGGACCGCACTTTCACCGGCCCCGTCCAAGCGCAAGGCCCAACAGTCAGCACCATGCGCATCGAGAAACGGCTTTGCATGGCGCATCACACCGCCTGTTGTCGGCAATCGCGCCGCACATCTGGCCCTGAGAGACCAACAGATCCCAGCCCAGGCATCGACGCAGCCTTCCAGGCCGTCACCCGCAGTATCTGCTCCGGCTGAAAGGGCCTTTCTCACACTGTGCCGGGTCCGCGCCCTGCCCCCGCGCCCGTTCACTTCCGCCGGCTGACACCTCCTCGGGGGCACCCGGTCGGGTGCAATCCGCCGGACATCATGCCCAGGGCACTTCTTGAACCGGATCAAGGTGGAAGATGCGACCGCCGCGCCGAAAGGGCGGCTGGCTGCAGCCGCCCTTCTCCAGCCTCAGCTTATCCCCGGCCCTCACCCAGCAGCACGGCGCGCCTGGGGCTGTGCGTCGCTTTCCGCGGCCTGTTGCATCGCGACGGAACCGCCAAGCCGAAACCGCATCAGCGCATTGTTCATCTGCGCCGTTTCGCGATCAAGGTCCGAAGTGATCACTGTCGCGCTCTGCGCCATCACCGTGTTCTTCTGCGTCACCTCGTTCAGGCGATCCACGCTCGACGCGATCTGCGACAGGCCCGAAGCCTGTTCTTCGGCGGCCTCGGCGATGGTCACCACGATGTCGCGGATGTTCGACACCCCCACGACCATTTCTCCGATGGCACTTCCCGTACGGTCCACAAGACCGACGCTTTCGGTCACGTTGCGCGCACTGTCGCTGATCAGCCGCTTGATCTCTTGCGCAGCCTCCGCCGATCTCTGTGCCAGATCGCGCACCTCCAGCGCGACCACGGCGAAGCCGCGCCCGCTCTCGCCCGCCCGCGCCGCCTCGATCCCGGCATTCAGGGCAAGCAGGTTGGTCTGGAAGGCGATCTCGTCGATCGTCCCGATAATGCGTTCAATCTTCCCGGAGGAGGATTCCAGGCTCTTCATCGCCACAACCGTCTGCTGCATGACATGCGAGACATGCTGCGCATTTTCCGTGACCGAACCGACAAGCTTGCGCGCCTCGCGCGTGCTTTCGGTCGTCTCCTGAACCGTCGTGGTGATCTGCGTCAGGGCCGCCGCGCTCTGGTCGATCGAGTTGGCCTGCTGTTCCGTCCGATGCGTCAGGCTGTCAGAGGAGCGCCGCAGTTCCTGCGACTTGCCGCGCACGCTCAGCGCGCTGTCGCGGATCTGCTGCATCGTCGATTGCAGCCGATCCAGCGCAGAGTTGAAATCCGATGACAGCTTGTCGAACAGCGGCGAGAGTTTCATCACCGGCACCCGCTGTTCCAGATCCCCGTCCGCCAGCGCATTGAAGGCATTTCCGATGGTGTCGAGGAACGAGGTCTTGTCCGTGATGTCGCTGCAGAACTTGGTGAACTTGACGATGGTGCCCTTCTCATCCCGGATCGGCGTATAGGCCCCCTCGACCCACACCTCGCGGCCGGATTTGGTTCTGCGGTGGAACTCCGACTGGACATGTTCCCCGCTGCGCAACCTGTCCCAGAAGGCCTGATAGTCCGGCGACCGCACCTCGGCCGGATCGACAAAGATCGAATGATGCTTGCCGATGATCTCATCCAGGCCATAGCCCATCAAGTTCAGGAAATTCTCGTTCGCAGTCAGGATGTTGCCGTTCAGATCAAAGTCGATCTTTGCCTGCCTGCGGCTGATCGCGCGCATCTGCTCGCCGAAATCGACATTCTCCAGCCGCGCATTCGCATCGGCCCATTCCACAACATAGCCGGAAATCCCGAACATGGAACGCAGCGGCGTGACGATCAGATCAAAGGATTTCGGCCCTATGCGAATGGTCGCGCGATGCGTGTCGCGCAGGGCTGCCAGCATGTTGCGCTGATGCGACGGCGTCTTGTGAAAGATGTCCACCTTGCTGCCGATCAGTCGGTCGACGGCGAATTGCGGCATGTCGCGGCGCAGCTGATCTTCGGATTGTCGCAGGAAAGCCCGCAAGGACGGGTTCACATAGGTGATGCGCAAACGGCTGTTCGCGATCATCACATTGGCCTGCAAGGAATCGATTGCCTTGTAGATCAGTCTGCGGTTGCGCATCCATATCGAGAGCATCTGCCAGTTCATCCCTTTCCTGCGGCCACTGGAACGGCCCTTCGAAACAGGATGAAACATGCGCGTAAATGTCGGCTTAATGCCGCAGCTGGGCAGCTGCATGACGAATGTCAGAAGGGACAGGTCGCCGCGAACTCTACCCAGCCGCCCCCGGTCGGATGATGCAGGCCCAGACGCTCTGCATGCAGCATCAGTCGGGGGAACTCCCGCTCCGGCCCCTGCGCATAGATCGGATCGCCAAGGATCGGATGGCCAAGGCTCAGCATATGCACGCGCAACTGATGGCTTCGCCCGGTCTGCGGAAACATCCTGACCCGTGTCTCCCCATCCCCCCGCGCGATGACCTCCCAATCCGTCACGGCGGGCCGTCCGTGATCGTGATCCACCTTCTGGCGCGGGCGATAGTCCCAATCTGCGCAAAGCGGCAGGTCAACCCGGCCACGATCCCCGGCCATCACCCCCGCCACCCGGGCGACATAGCTTTTCTTCGCCCGCCGCTTTTCGAATTCCTGCCCCAGATACCCCTGCGCCTGCTTGTCCCGCGCGAAGATCATCACCCCCGACGTGTCGCAGTCCAGCCGATGCACCAGAAGCGCGCCGGGGCGAAACACCTCCAGCCGCGCGATCAGGCAATCCGCGCGCCCCTCCAGCTTGCCGGGCACGGACAAAAGCCCCGAAGGCTTGTCCACCACGATGATCCGGTCATCCTCGAACAGGATCACAGGATCGCCCGGCGGGGGATCATAGTCGAAATCGGCCAGCAGGCTCACACCACCCGATGCCCCGCCTCGCTGAGCGCGCGGGACAGCGCCGCGATATGGGCAGGCCCGACCTCGCAGCAGCCGCCCACGATCGTCGCCCCCATCGCAACCCAGGACATGGCAAATTCGACATAGCGCGCGGGGGAAAGGTCATGCCGCGCGCAATAGGCCGGCGCGCTGCCATCCTCCGGCAAGGGCAGATGCGAGATTTCCGAGAACCCGTTCGCATAGGCCCCGAAGGGAAGCCCAAGTTCCCTTAGCGCGCCAAGGGCCGCGGCCATCGCCTCGGGCATGGAACAATTGGCCAGAACCGCCGCCGCAGGCGCGGCCTTCAGCACATCGGCCAATCCGGCAACGGGTTCCCCCGACCGCAGCCTTGTCCCATCCCGGTCATCCACCGAAACCGAAAGCCAGACAGGCCGCCCCGCCGCCTGCGCCCCGATCAGCGCCCCCTTGGCAAGGTCGAGCGAGGACATCGTCTCGCACAGGATCACGTCCACATGCGCCGCCATGATCCGCGCCTTTTCGGCGTAAAGCGCGGTCGATACCTCGACCGGGGGCGTCAGGTCGGGCCGATAGCTTTCCCCCAGGGGGCCCATCGACCCGGCGATGATCCCCCGCCCGGCCCGCGCGCGGGCCTCATGCGCCTCCATCAGCGCGCGCAGATGCAGCGCGTGAAACTGGGCATCCATCCCCACACGGTCCAGCCGGTCATGCAGGATGTTGTAGGTGTTGGTGGTGGCCACCGATGCGCCCGCCGCGAAGTAATCGTCATGGATCGCCGCCACCAGCCCGGGATGGTCGATCATCACGCGCGTGGCCCACAGGGGCGTCGGCTCATCCCCCGACCGCGCCACCAGTTCCTGCCCCATGCCCCCGTCCAGAAGCGTGATCTCGGCCATCTGTCACCCCCAAGCCATCCGCAGCGCCAGCAGGAACAGCAGCCCCGCCGCAACCTTGTTCATCATTCCCATCCGCGCCGCCAGCCTTTGCCCGGCCAACCCCGCCAATGCGCCATATCCCGCGGTGATCACTGTTCCCGTCAGGGTGAACAGCGCCCCCAGAACCACGATCTGCAGCCAGACCGGCCCCCGCGCGGCATCGGTGAATTGCGGCAGGAAGGCAAGCACGAAAAGCGCCACCTTGGGGTTCAGCGCATTGGTCACAAATCCCCGCCACAGGGCGAGGCGTGCCCGGATCTCGCCCGCGCCCGCCGCCTGCGCCCGCCCGGCGGCCCGCCAACTGCCCCAGGCCAGCCACAACAGATAGCCCGCCCCGGCCAGTTTCAGCACGATCAGCGCGGCAGGATGCGCCGCAATCAACGCGCTTACCCCCACGGCCGCCAGGCCCACATGGAACAACCCGCCAAAGCCCACGCCCAGCCCCGCCACCGCGCCCACGCGCGGCCCGCCCGCGATGCCGCAGGCCGTGGCAAAGATCACATCCGCCCCCGGCGTCAGGTTCAGCACGATCCCCGCCGCCAGAAAGGCCAGGAGGTCCGCCATCGGGATCAGGGTCAGCACATCCGCCATGGCCGCCACCATCCCCGCCTCCATGCCAAAGCGCAAGCCCGGCCGCAGCCCCGGGGGGGCGCAACGCGCCCCCCCGGCCCCCCCCCACGCGAGATACCCGCCGGATGGCAAGGGTGCCTGCGGGATTGACACAGGCCAAAAGGTCAGCAATTCTTACCAAAATGGAGCGCCGCATGGACTATGAAACCCTCCCCGCCCCTGACTTCGGCCACAGCCTGCGCGCGGTCACGGTCAATCTGCTGGTCCGGGATGTCGCGGCCGAGATTGCCTTCCTGACCGCGGTCTTCGGCCTGACGGCCCATCGCGCAAGCCGGGATTTCGCGATCCTGCTGCATGCGGGCCAGCCGATCCAGCTGCATGCCGATCACACCTATGCCGCACATCCGTTGCTGTCGCTGCTTCCCGAAACTCCGCCCCGGGGTGCCGGGATCGAGCTTCGCCTGCACGAAGCCGATCCCGATCAGGCCGTCGCCGCCGCCGCCGCCTTTCCGCAGGCCACCATCCTGCAACCCGCAACCGACAAGCCCGCGCATGGCCTGCGCGAGGCGGTCATCCTCTGCCCCGATGGCTATGCCTGGGTGCCCAGTCGCCGTATCTGACGGTCAGTACCAAGCGGGATATTGCGGCAGTCCATCCTCGATCTCGTAATGGCTGCCCTTCTCGGCCACGAAGATATGCCCGGCCAGCCGCCCGCCCGTCGGCCCGTCCACCGCCCCCGCCTCGACCGAGAAACCCCCATCCGCCGCCCGGAACCACAGGCTTGACCCGCAGCCGGAGCAGAACCCCCGCACGCCGCCCCCCGCCGTGCGATATTCCGCCAGCCCGTCGCGCGACAGCCATTCCACCGCCCCCTCCTCCACATCGAAAGAGGCCGAGTAATGCCCCGAAAGGCTGCGGCACTGGTGGCAATGGCAGGCCGTGATCTCGCCCGCCGGCCCGGGAAGGGTGAACCGGCAGGCCCCGCACAGACAGGAGGCCGTCAACCGTTCCGGTGCAGGCCCCGCTTCCGGCGGCGGGCCTTCGGGGGAATAGTAATCCCCCGCATCTGCCGTATAGATATGCTCGGCCACCCTGATCGCCACCGGCCCCTCCAGCGCGCCGGGCGAAAAGCTGATCGCGTGTTCCGCGGGCGTGCCCCAGTCGAAGACGGCATCCGCCTCGGGCAGCCAGAACAGCGTGGCCCCGCATTCCCCGCAGAACCCCCGCTGCGCGACCGGGGATGACCGGTACCACCGCAGCCCCCGCCCCTCGGTCACCCGCCAATGCGCCACGGGAACCGAGGCCGCCGCCCAGAAATGCCCCGTCACCTTGCGGCATTGCGTGCAATGGCAGGCCAGCGCGTCGCGGATGGGTCCCTCCACCTCGAACCGCACCGCCCCGCAATGGCAGGCCCCGCGCATCAGGCCGCGTCCCGAAAGAGTTCGGCCAGCAGGGGCACCAGCCAATCCTCATCGGCCTGCGTAAAGGCTGCAGGCGTATCGCTGTCCAGATCCAGCACGCCCAGCAGGACGCCCTTTCCGTTCCAGACCGGCAGAACGAGTTCCGACTTCGTCGACGACGAACAGGCGATGTGATCCGCGAAAGCCTCTACATCCGGCACGTTCTGCACCCGGCCTGTCCGCGCCGCCGCACCGCAGACCCCGCGTGCAAACGGAATGACCAGACAGCCATGCCCGCCCTGATAGGGCCCGATCTTCAGAAGCTCTGGCCCCGCCACGCGATAGAACCCCGTCCAGTCGCAGAACGGATGATGATTGTGGATCTCGCAGACCACCGTCGCCATCAGCGCGACCGTGTCCGTCTCGCCCGCGCAGAGTGCCCGCAGCGACGCCGTGATCCCGTCGTAATCCACCGTCATCTCAATACCCCAATGCGATGCCATCCTTGCGGGGATCCGATGCCCCCACAAGAACCCCATCCTCGCCGATCAGGATCGCCTGACAGCCGCCGATCGGATCGTTCGGGATCGACACCTGATGCCCCATCTCCGCCAGCTTCGACCGCACGGCGTCGGAATAGCCCCGCTCCACCAGCATCCCCTCGGCACCCGAAAAACAGCGCGGCGCATCATTCGCCGCCTGCAATTCCATCCCGTAATCGACAAGGTTCGTCACCAGCCGCGCATGGCCGCAGGGCTGATAGGCCCCGCCCATCACGCCGAAGGGCATGGTCACCCGCCCCCCCTGCCGCAGCATCCCCGGAATGATCGTATGCATCGGCCGCTTGCCCGGCGCTGCCTCGTTCGGGTGGCCCTCCTCCAGCGAAAAACCCGCGCCCCGGTTCTGGAAGTTGATCCCGAATTTCTCTGAAGCCAGCCCCGACCCGAACCCCCAGAAGATCGAATAGATCAGGCTGACCGCCATCCGGTCCTTGTCCACCACGGTGATATAGACCGTGTCCTTGTGGACCGCCTCGGTCAGGGGTGCCGCCGCCGCCATGGCGCGCCCGGGGTCGATCATCGCGGCAAGCCGCGCTGCCGTCCCGGGCGCGAGCATATGGTCCAGCCGCCGCACATGATCCGGATCCGCAAGGAAGCGGTTGCGCGCGTCATAGGCCAGCTTCGCCGCCTCTGCCTCGACATGCGCGCGCTCTGCGCCGAACGGGTCCATCGCCGCCAGATCGAAATGCTTCAGGATGTTCAGCATCAGGATCGCCGTCGCCCCCTGCCCGTTCGGCGGATGCTCCAGCAGATCCGTTCCCTTGTACTCCCCCGCGACCGGCGTGGTGTAATCGCAGGCCACGCCCGCGAAATCCGCCATCCCATGCGTCCCGCCCAGCGCCCGCAACGAGGCGACCATGTCCTCGGCCACCTCGCCTTCATAGAACCCGGCCCGCCCTTCCCGTGCGATCCGGCGCAGCACCTCGGCCTGCCCCGGCGCGCGGAAGATCTCGCCCACCTGCGGCACCCGGCCATTCACCAGATAGTGCCGCCGCGCCGCGCCCTGCAGCGTGGCCGCATCGCCCGCCCAGTCAAAGGCCACGCGCGGGGCCACTGGCACGCCTTCCTCGGCATAGCGGATGGCCGGGGCCAGAACCGCATCAAGGCCAAGCTTCCCCCAATCCGCCGACAGGCGGCAGAAGGCATCCACCGCGCCGGGCAGCGTGACCGCCTCTACCCCGTGCAACGGCACCGCCGTCAGGCCCCGCTCCCGCATCGCCGCCGCCGAATAGCCCGCAGGCGCGCGCCCCGATCCGTTCAACGCGATCACCTCCTCGCGCCCCGCCGGTTTCAGAAGGACAAAGCAATCCCCCCCGATGCCCGTCATCTGCGGCTCGCAGATGCCCAGAAGCACCGCCCCTGCAATCGCCGCATCCACGGCATTGCCGCCCCGCTCCATCACCTCGACCGCCACCTTCGCGGCCAGGGGATGGGACGTGGCGCAGATGCCATTCGTCGCGTAAACGGCCGATCGGCCCGGCATATGGAAATCGCGCATCCTGATCCTCCTGCTGCGCGCCGAAGCTAGGCCGCGGGCCGCGGGATGCCAAGTGGCTGGGCAAGAATGGTGGCAGGATTGACCAAGGGGCGCCGCTACCGCGACCTGAAGCCGCGCCTGGGGACGGGCCTGGAACGTGTCTGAACGGCAGCCTTGCCTTGCATGGGCCGAACGCCACTTCGCCGCAGGACGGGCATTGCGCCGGACGCACCGCCGAAAGGCCCGCCGCGCGACGCGAAGCTTGCCCCTTCACCCTTCGGTCCTTGGCGCAGGCGCCATCAATGGCGCCCCCCAATCACTGCCAAGGGCATGGCCAAGACCGAAGACACCGCCTGAACCCCAACCACCGCCTGAACCCCAACCTCAACCCCAACCTCAGCCACAGCCACAGCCACAGCCACAGCCACAGCCAAAGCCAAAGCCAAAGCCAAAGCCAAAGCCAAAGCCAAAGCCAAAGCCAAAGCCAAAGCCAAAGCCAAAGATCATGCCGCAGATCGCCGATGTCGCGTCAAGCGCCCCGCGCAGACAGGGCGGCGTTCCCTGGGCGCAGGGCGCGCGGCGGGAACAACCCCGATGCCGCGACAGGGTGGGGCACAATAACGCGCGGCATCGGGGTGCAGCTTCAATTCAGCTACATCCATCTCAACGGCAGCTTTCCGGGCAAGTTTAGCCCCCGCAGGCCCCGGCCTGCAGGCCGCCTTCTGCGCCCGCCTGCCGCGGCGGCGCATCTTGCCCGGCCGTGTCGGCCCGCATCTGCAGCGTCATCACGTTGAACCCGGCCCTGCGCCGTGTCGCCACCGCCTCGGTCAGCGCCATGATCAGCGGCCAGCCAAAGCCGCCCTCGGCGGCTTCCTCGGGCATTTCGGCACGAAAGCAGCCCTCGGGCACCTGCCGTTCGGCATGGTCCACGATCCGCCAGTCCCGCCCGTCGCGGCGCGGCCCCGGCATCAGCCCGATCCAGCCCGGCGCCCCGGCATAGCCATGCTCCACCACATTGTTCAGCACCTCGCCCAGAACCAGCAGCGTGCAATCCCTCTCGTCCGGCGTCAGGCCCGCCAGCGCCACGCCCTGTTCCAGCCGGATCAGCAGATCGCGCACCGCGGCGGGATCGGCGGCAATCACATGGCGCTCATGCCTCCGCGCGCAGCGCATCATCCAGCCCGCCATGAATGGTGAACATCCGGTCCATCCGCGTCAGCCGAAAGACCCGCTCCACCGCCGAAGTCAGCCCCGCCAGTTCCAGCGCCTGCCCCGCGCGCAGGAACCGCTGCACCGCAACCACCGCGCCAAGCCCGCTGGAATCCAGAAACCCGACCGCCGAAAGATCCAGCACGACCCGCGCCCCCGCGCCCTCGATAGTGGATTTCATGCGGTCCTTGAACATCACCGCCGCCATTGCATCCAGCCGCGCCTCTGCCGGCCGGACAACCGTCACCGCCCCATGGCGACTGATCGAAAGCTCCATCCTGATCCCCCATGTGATGAGGCACCCAGAATGACCGCAAAGAATGAAGACAGCGTAACCGCCGCTCAGTTCATCTGGAACTGCAGGGGATATCGGCCATTCTCGAAATCGCCGAACAGGTCGGGCAGGTCGGGATGGCCCACCGGCTCGCCGGTTTCGTCGGGCAGAAGGTTCTGCTCCGAGACATAGGCGACATAGTAGCTCTGGTCGTTCTCGGCCAGCAGGTGATAGAAGGGCTGCTCCTTCGAAGGCCGCGCCTCCTCGGGGATTGCGTCATACCATTCGTCGGTATTGGAAAAGCGCGGATCGACATCGAAGATCACGCCGCGGAAGGGATGCTTCCGATGCCGGACCACTTGGCCGATGTGATATTTCGCCTGTGCCAGAAACATGTCATTGCATCCCTTGAATTCGTTTACTAATCCCTGACGCCGTCCTTTGTCCATCCGGCAGGTGGACCTGCAAGGAAACAGTCTGTGAACCTCATCCTGACAGTGCTGGAAATCGTGGCCCCGGTCGGGCTGCTCGGACTGGCGGGCTTCGTCTGGGTGCGCGCCGGTTTCGAATACCGGATGGAGTTCATCACCCGCCTCTGCATGACGCTCTCGGTGCCGGCCCTCGTCTTCACCTCGCTGATGCAGACAGAGATCGACCCCGCCGCGCTTTCGGCCCTCTCGCTCGCGGCCGCGCTGGCCTATGGCGCACTGACGCTGGCCTTCTGGGGCATGACCAGGGCGCTCGGGATGGACAGGCGCACCTATCTCAGCCCGCTGATCTTCGGCAATACCGGCAATGTGGGCCTGCCGCTGGCGCTCTTTGCCTTTGGCGAGATCGGGCTCGGCTATGCCATCGTCGTCTTCGCCGTGATGATCCTGTGGAGCTTCACCTTCGGCCTCTGGGTCGTGGCGGGGGGCGGCTCGCCCGCGCGCCTGCTGAAGGAGCCGATCATGGGCGCCACCCTTCTGGGCGCGCTCTTCCTGTGGAATGGCTGGCAGACGCCGCTCTGGCTGACCCATTCGCTGGAACTGCTGGGCCAGATCGCCATTCCGCTGATGCTGCTTACCCTGGGCGTCGCGGTGGCCCGGCTCAATGCCCGCCATCTTGGCCGCGCGCTCTGGCTCTCGCTCCTGCGGGCGGCGGTCTGCCTTGGCGCGGCGCTGGGCGCGGGGCTGCTGATCGGCCTGCCGCCGGTCGCGCTGGCCGTGCTGATCCTTCAGGTCACCACGCCCGTCGCCGTCACCTCCTACATGATGGCCGAAAAATACGGCGCCGATGCCGATGCCGTGGCGGGCCTTGTCATCGCCTCCACCCTGCTCTCGGTGATCACTCTTCCGCTCACTCTCGCATTCCTGATCTGACAGCGCGCGATCCGGGATTTCCCCCGCCGCGTTTTTCCCCTATCCTCGCGGCAAAACAATACCGTGCGAGGGGCAAATGAGCAGATTTCTCCGCGCGTCGATCCTCTTCCTTTTGCTCGCCTCCTGCGGGGGCGGCAATTATTCGGCGCCACGTAACCTGGATAACGCCTGTGCCCTTCTGGCCGAGCGTCCGCAGTATTTCCGCGCCATGAAGGATGCCGAACGGCGCTGGGGCATTCCCATCCATGTCCAGATGGCGACCTTCCACCAGGAATCCAAGTTCATTGGCAATGCCCGCACCCCCCACCGCTATGCCCTTGGGGTGATCCCGATGGGGCGGCAATCCTCGGCCTATGGCTATAGCCAGGCCCTCGATGGCACATGGGAGGAATACGAACAGGAAGTCGGTCGCTGGGGCGCCCGTCGCGACCGGATCGACGATGCCGCCGATTTCATGGGCTGGTACATGGATGCCTCCACACAGCGCCTCGGCATCTCCAAATGGGATGCGCAGGCCCAGTATCTGGCCTATCACGAAGGCCGCACCGGCTATGCCAACCAGTCCTATCTCGGCAAGCCCTGGCTGATGGATGTCTCGGGCCGCGTCGCCGAACGGGCCGAGATGTATCGCGCGCAACTGGCCGGCTGCGGCCGCCTCTGATCAGGGCTGCGGCGGGCTCAGCCGCCGCGCTTCTGCGTCTCGATGGTGATGTTGAACAGCGACGCAGGCAGATCGCGGCCCATCTCCATCCGCCCCAGTTCCACCACCGTCTGGTTACCCAGATCATCGGTGATGATCCAGGCGGCAAGGGTCACCGGATCGCGCGTGAAGACCAGTTCGATCGTGCCGTATTCAGGGTTCTCGGGATCCTGCGCCACGACGCGCGTGGTATCCTGCGCCTCGTAATGGCCCACCACCATCTTCGCGCGGCCCAGATCGACATTCCGCGCCAGGATCAGGTTCAACGGCGTCCGCTTCAGCGGGTATTGCTCGGGCGGCTGGTTCGACTTGGCATCGAAGATCGCCACCTGCCCGCCGCCCGCCATCACAAGGCTCCGGTCCGGCGGGGCATATTCGAACCGAACCCGCCCAGGCCGCTTGATGAACAGCCGACCCCGCGATTGCGACCCGTCCGCATTGGTCTGGGTGAACTCCGCCTCGGCGGTGGTCAGCCCGTTCAGATAGGCGGAAAGCTCCGCCAGAGGCAGGATCTCGGCCCGCGCAGGCAGGCCGAAGACAAGGGCGGCAAGCGGGGCCACAAGGGCGGTGCGTCTATCCATGCGCCACATATACGCCCTCGCCGCGCACCTTGCATCCCCACCCGCCGCGATGTTGCAAGCTTGTGCCGATCCTTTGATCGCGCGTGACGCACCTCACCCATCCGGGGGACTCCATCCCGAAATGCAGGCGAAGCCACGGCCCCTGCACAATCCTTGGGCGATTTGCGAAGGAAGATTTCTTCGAAATTTACCGGATGGCCAAAAGGATACATCACCTCTGCCGACATCAATCAAATCTTCCATCTCGTTTTTCGCTTCTTACCGAATTTTCTTCGAAGAACGGCCCACCGCCACAGGATCATCGCAAGCACCTTGCCCGGCGAATCCGGCATCTTCCGCCAAACCCATGCAACCCTCTGGCAAGGCAGGCAAAGATGAAGATCGTGGTTCTCGGCGCAGGCGTGATCGGTGTCACCTCGGCCTGGTATCTTGCCAAGGCCGGGCATGAGGTGACGGTGATCGACCGTCAGGCAGGGCCTTCCCTTGAAACCTCCTTCGCCAATGCGGGCGAAATCTCGCCCGGCTATTCTTCCCCCTGGGCGGCACCGGGCATCCCGCAAAAGGCGATCAAGTGGATGTTCATGAAGCATGCGCCGCTGATCATCCAGCCGCGCCCGGACCTCGCGAAACTCGGCTGGATGGCGAAGATGCTGTCGAACTGCACCACCGCCGCCTACCAGACGAACAAGCGCCGCATGGTCCGCCTTGCCGAATACTCCCGCGACTGCCTGATGGAACTGCGCGCGGAAACCGGCATCGCCTATGACGAACGCACCCAAGGCACGCTGCAACTCTTCCGCACCCAGAAACAGGTGGACGGTGCCGCGAAGGATATCGAGGTCCTCCGCGCCGACGGCGTCCCGTTCGAGGTGCTGGACCGCGACGCCTGCATCGCCGCCGAACCGGGGCTGGCCTCGGCACGCGACAAGATCGCAGGCGGCCTCCGCCTGCCGGGCGACGAAACCGGCGATTGCTTCAAATTCACCAACGCGCTGGCCGCGATGGCCGAACAGCTTGGCGTGACCTTCCGCTATGGCGTGGGGATCGAGGCGCTGGAAAGCGAAGGCAACCGCATCGCCGCCGTCCGCACCTCCGAAGGCCGCGTCACGGCGGATGCCTTCGTCGTGGCGCTCGGCAGCTATTCGCCCTTCCTCGTCTCGCCCTTCGGGATGAAACTCCCCGTTTACCCGGTGAAGGGCTATTCGATCACCGTTCCGATCACCGAGGAAAGCCGCGCCCCCGTCTCCACCGTCATGGACGAAACCCACAAGATCGCCATCACCCGCCTTGGCGACCGCATCCGCGTCGGCGGCATGGCCGAAATCGCGGGCTTCGACCTGTCGCTGAACCCCAAACGCCGCGCCACGCTGGAACATTCGGTCGAAGACCTTTTCGGCGGCGCTGGCGACCAATCCCGCGCCACCTTCTGGACCGGCCTCCGCCCGATGACGCCGGATGGCACGCCGGTCGTCGGCCGCTCCACCATGCCGAATCTCTTCCTGAACACGGGCCACGGCACGCTGGGCTGGACCATGGCCGCAGGATCGGGCCGCGTGCTGGCCGACATCGTCTCGGGCCGGAAGACGGAAATCGAAAGCGCCGATCTCGGCTATGCCCGCTACCTGAAGAACCGCGCCTCGCGCGCGCAAGGCTTCGGCGCGGCGCAACCCGCCTGATCACCCCCACCGCCCGAGGCCCCGGATCAAGTCCGGGGCGGGGTCCCTTCAAACTGGCCTTATCCGGGAAAGACCTGGCCTCAAGACCGGAGGAAAGGCTTAACCAACACCTCCGGCAGCGTGCGCTGCGTGCATACGCCCTGCTGCACTGCACGTCTGCACCAGCTGTGGCACGCCGTTTCAGCGCGCCGGATCGCGGTATTCATGCACCCCGCCCCGCCAATCGGTGATCCGCCACAGCCCGCCTCCCAACGGCTCTGCATGGTCACGCACCAGCGGCACCTTCCCGAAACCGCCCGGAATATCAAGCACATAGGTCGGGATCAGCGTCCCGCTCACCCGCCCCCGCAACCCCGCCATCAGCGCCTGCCCCTCGGCAATCGTGGTGCGGAAATGCCCCGTCCCCTTCGCCAGATCGCAATGATGCAGGTAATAGGGTTTCACCCGCAACCGCATGATCTTGCGGAACAATTCCTCCAGCGCCGCCACGCTATCATTGATACCGCGCAGCAGAACCGATTGGGAAAGCAGGGGAATTCCCGCATCCGCCAGCCGCGCCAAGGCCGCCTCCGCCGCCACCCCGATCTCTTGCGCATGGTTCGTATGGACCACCACCCAGACCCGCGCCCCCCGCAACGCCGCCACCATCTCCGCCGTCACCTTTTCGGGCGCAACCACCGGAATCCGCGTGTGAATCCGCACCACATCGACATGCGCTATCAATGATAGCCTTTCCATCAACCCCTTGATCCGCCGCGCAGAAAGCACCAACGGATCGCCCCCCGTCAGGATCACCTCGCGGATCGCCGGGTTAACTGCCACGTAATCCAGCGCGGCCATAAGGTCAGGCGCGGGCAGCGTGCCTTCCTCGCCCACCGCCTCGCGCCGGAAACAGAAACGGCAATAAACCTCGCAGGTTTTCGTCACATGCAGGATGACACGGTCCGGATAGCGATGCGTCAGCCCCTTCACCGGGGAATGGAAGTCATCCCCGATGGGGTCGCCCAGTTCCTCATCCCGGATGGTCAGTTCCGCCACCGACGGCACGAATTGCCGCGCCACCGCATCATCCGGCGTGGCAACCGCGCCCCGCATCGCGCCCGTCATGCGGATGCGGAACGCTTCTTCCACAGGCCGCAGCGCATCGGCGGCATCCCCGGGGACGAGTCCCGTCGCCACCATCTCTGCCACGCCATTGATCGCCCGCTGCTCGGTCATGCCTGCCCCATCCATCCGGGCGCGGCACCTAGCAAGGGGGGCGGAAAAGGACAAGGCCGCCCCGAAGGACGGCCTCGCTTAACGCTTCTTTAACCTTTGGGTCAGGCCTCCGGCACAAGGATCTCGCGCTTGCCCACATGGTTCGCGCGGGTCACGACGCCCTCTTCCTCCATCTGCTCCACCAGACGCGCGGCCTTGTTATAGCCGATGCCAAGCTTCCGCTGGATATAGCTGGTCGAACATTTGCGATCCTTGGCCACGATGGCAACTGCCTGATCGTAAAGGGAATCGTCGCTGTCCGTATTGCCGCCCAGACCAAGGACAAGGTCAATGTCATCGGCCTTGTCATCCTCCGGCCCCTCGACGACGCCCGACATATAGGACGGCGGACCAAAGCTCTTCAGGTGGTTGACGATTTCCTCCACCTCTTCATCGCTGACGAAAGGCCCGTGGATCCGGGTGATCCGCGCGCCCCCAGCCATATAGAGCATGTCACCCATGCCCAAGAGCTGCTCCGCCCCCTGTTCGCCAAGGATGGTGCGGCTGTCGATCTTGCTGGTCACCTGGAAGGAAATCCGCGTCGGGAAGTTCGCCTTGATCGTACCGGTGATGACATCCACCGAAGGCCGCTGCGTCGCCATGATCAGATGGATCCCCGAGGCCCGCGCCATCTGCGCCAACCTCTGGATGCAGGCCTCGATCTCCTTGCCCGCGACCATCATCAGGTCAGCCATTTCGTCAACGATCACAACGATATAGGGCAGCGCGACGGGGGCGAATTCCTCCGTCTCGAAGACGGGTTCCCCGGTATCCTCGTCAAACCCCGTCTGGATCGTGCGCTTGAACAACTCACCCTTGGCCAGCGCCTCGCGCACGCGGCCGTTATAGCCTTCGATGTTCCGCACGCCCATCTTGGACATCTTGCGGTACCGCTCCTCCATCTCGCCCACGACCCATTTCAGGGCGACGACGGCCTTCTTCGGGTCCGTCACAACAGGCGAAAGCAGATGCGGAATCCCGTCATAGACCGACAGTTCCAGCATCTTCGGGTCGATCATGATCAACCGGCATTCCTCGGGCGTCAGCTTGTAGAGGAGGCTCAGGATCATCGTGTTGATGGCAACCGACTTGCCCGAACCCGTCGTCCCCGCGATCAGCAGGTGGGGCATCTTGGCAAGGTTGGCGACTATGGGCTCGCCCCCGATATCCTTGCCCAGGGCCAGCGGCAGCCGCATGTTGCTGTCGCCAAAGTCCCGTGCCGAAAGGATTTCCCGCAGCACGACCTTTTCGCGATGCGCGTTCGGCAGTTCGATCCCGATCACCGTCCTCCCCGGCACGGTGGACACGCGGGCCGACAGCGCCGACATGCTGCGCGCGATGTCATCCGCCAGCCCGATCACGCGCGACGCCTTCAGCCCCGGCGCGGGTTCCAGCTCATACATGGTGACGACGGGGCCGGGGCGGACCGAAACGATCTCGCCCTTCACCCCGTAATCATCCAGCACGCTTTCCAGCATCCGCGCATTCTCTTCCAGTGCCTCATCCGAAAGCGTATGCCGCTGCACCGTCGAGGGGGCGGCCAGCAGGGACAGGGGCGGAAGCTCGTATTCCTGCTGGATCTCTTCAAACCGCAGGCGCGGCTGCGCCTCGGCCATGGCCTGACGCGACGGCAGGGCCGGCTTTTTCACCCCATGCTGCACGACAGGGCGGCGATCCGCCACGACAGGCGCGCGCAGGGCCGGGGCGGGTTCGTAATCATCCGCCTCATCCTGCTCGCCATCCCAGCTGTCATCATAGTCAGGGCGGAACATGTTCTCGGCCGCGTCCCAGTCCTGTTCCTGTTCCATTGCAGGAACAAGGGCTTGCGGCATCTCTATCCCGCGCTGCGCCACCCCGATCACCGGGGCCACCGGGGCCGGGGCAGGCACCATCCCGGCATGCAGCGGCGGTTCGGCGGGCAGGACACCCGCCCGCATCTGGGGTTCGGGCTTGAAGATCAGCGGTTGCGGCCCACGGCGCAGGGCAGGCTCGCGCCGTTGCACGGCGGCCTGAACCGCCGATACGGGACCACCCGGATTGCGGATCCGCGACTTGATCACATCCGAAATCCGGGCGCGGATACGGTCTTCATCGGGCTGCATGTCATCGGCATAGGCCGGTTGCACCGGCTCAACCAGTTCCGGCTCGGGGTCGGCCAGGCGGCGCATCAATCCCGGCATGCGGGCAAGCAGGCCCAGCTTTTCCTTCGGCGGCGCGTAATGCGGTGCCTCGGCCAGCGGGGCCGCATAACGCGGTTCGGCGCGCAACTGCGCCGGACGTCCCCAGTCGCCCGACCCCTGCGCCGGAGACGCCGGCGGTTCGGAAATCGGGCGCCGCACCATGCCACCCTGCAGCGGTGGCGCGGCTTCGGTCAGCACCGGGCCATGACGGCGCGCTTCGGCATGGCCCGCCCGGGCTGCCATGGCGGCCTTGCGGCGATCCTGCAGGGCCTGCGCGGCCCGTGCCGTTCCCTGCGCCCCGCGCCCGGCCAGCGACGCCGACAGCGCCATGGCCTGCGAATAGGCAATGACAGAGCCAACCATCAGGAACCGTCCCACGGACCGCAGTTCCCGCAGATCGAAGCCCGTCACGAAAAGCAGGACGGCACACATGCCAAGGCCCAGCAGCAGCGACAGGATCTTCAGGCTGATCCCGGCACCACCCGGCACGATCCCGATCATGGCCCCGAGAACCGTATCGCCGAACAGGCCGCCCAGACCAAAGGAATGCGGCCAGTCGGCGGCGGGGACCAGCGTCGCGGCATAGACGGAACACAGCGCCACCGCGATCACGGCAAAGACGATGCGGCCCAGTGCCCGTTCCGATCCGCGATGCAGCAGGAACCGCCCCCCCCAAGCCCCGATGATCACCGGCAGCGCCCAGACCCCGCGCCCGCCGATGATGACCAGCGTCGAAGACAGGGCCGCGCCGAACCGGCCCAGAATGTTGCGCGCGGGTTCGTCCGTTGCCACCATCCAGCCGGGATCGTCCGGCGAATAGGACCAGAGCATCAGCATGAAGCAGAAGGCGATGCCGATCAGGACCAGCCCCAGCAATTCGCGCCCGCGACGTTCCAGCATCGCCTGCATGTTCTGATCCAGAAGGGGATCGCGCTGCCGCGCCTGATAGGATGCCATGCCCTCGTTCCTCACCCATATATGCAGTCGCGAAGCCTGATCAGGCCACGCTGCATTTCGTCCCTTGGGGCCACCATGGCGACCCGGATATATCCCTTGCCGGGGTTCTGGCCCCCGACTTCGCGCGACAGATAGGCGCCTGGCAGGACGCGAACCCCTGCCTGCACCCACAGTTTCAGCGCCGCCTCTTCGCCATCCTCGACCGGAAGCCAGAGGAAGAACCCGCCTTCCGGGTTCTGAAATCCCTGCACGCCGGCAAATACCTCATCCGCGATGCGGAACTTTTCCTGATAGAGCGCCAAGTTCGCCACCACATGCGCCTCATCCGCCCAGGCCATCTCGCTGACGCGCTGAACCGGCAAGGGCAGAGGGGCGCCAGCAAAGGCGCGCAACTGCCGGATGCGCGCGATGCTTTTCGGCCCACCGGCCACAAAGCCGGACCGCAGTCCCGGCAGGTTCGACCGCTTTGAAAGCGAATGGAAGACACAGATCCGTTCCGGATCCGCCCCGATCTCGGCCGCAACTTCAAGTGCGCCGGGGGGCGGCGCATCGCGCCAGATCTCGGAATAGCATTCATCTGAAAACACACGGAAATCATGCTGCTCTGCCAGTTGCAGCAAGCCCGCCAGATAATCACGCGACGCAATCGCCCCCTGCGGATTCGCGGGCGAACAGAGATAGGCGATGGCCACGCGATCCAGCACGTCGCCGGGAAGCGCGGCATAATCGGGAAGGAACCCGGTCGCCGCCGTAGCCGGCACATAGACAGGCTCTGCCCCCATGGCCAGCGCCGCCACGGCATAGACCTGATAGAACGGGTTCGGCATCAGGACGACAGGCTTCTTCCCGCCCTTGACCTCGGGGCACAGCGCGACGGCGGCATTGAACAACCCCTCGCGCGTGCCATTCAGGATCATCAGGCGATCTTCGCCCAGCGTCACGCCATAACGCCGCTGCAGCCAGCCCGAGATTGCCGCCAGAAGTTCGGGCGTGCCGTCATTGGGCGGGTAGAGCGCGAATTCCCCGATGCTTTCCGCCATGATCCGCGCCACGAAATCGGGCATCGGATGGCGCGGTTCCCCGATCGTCATGGCAATCGGCTCGGCCCCCGGCTTGTGGGGGTCGAGCAGCTTCCGCAAGCGCGGAAACGCGTATTCTGGCAGGCTCGAGAACCGCTCAGGAAACTGCATTCATGCCTCAATCCCGGGGTCGTGGCGCCCCGTTTGCGTAGAGAATAGCCAACCGGACTGCGGTGGTCCAGAAAAAGCCAACCAAAGCCGGAACTTGCCGGGGCAAGTTGTGGCTTTTGCGACTCGTGATCAGCGCAGGGCGCGGGCGGCGGCGGCCCCGATGCGCATCAGACGCTCTTCCTGAAAGGGTGCCGACAGGAAACTGATGCCGCAGGACGGCTGCATCGTGGGAAGTGTCAGGCCACAGAGGCCCATCAGATTGCCGATCCGCGTGTTTCGCAGCGCAAGAAGGTTTTCGGTCACGTAGTAATCGTGATCCGTCATCAGCCGCGCGGCATCCGGGGGCAGGATGGGCGATGTCGGCAGGATCACGGCATCGTATCCGGCCGTCTTCTCCGCCCAGATCCGGCGCAGATCGTGCAGGCGGCGCCATGCCGCCACATAATCTGCCGCCGAAAACCCGGCACCCGACCGGAAGCGTTCCAGAATCCGGGGGAACATCTTCTCTGGTGCCGCCTCGATCGTGTCGCGCCAGATGCCATAGGCTTCTGCGGTGAAGATCAGCCCGGCCAGACCCATCGCCTCGGCGACTTCCGGTATCCGGCCCTGGCAGACATCGGCACCGGCGGCGGAAAGGCGGTTGCAGGCGTCCTCGAATCCCTGCGCGGGCCTGTCGCGCAAATCGTCCAGCGCGACCGTCTCAAGCACAAGAAAACGCATGCCCGACAGGCTGCTTCCCGCAAGATCGGTTGGCCGCCCGCCTTCCATCGCCGCCAGCAGATGGGCGCAGTCTTCCACCGTCCGGGCAATCGGGCCGATGGTATCGAAGGTTTCGCACAAGGGAACCGTTCCCCGCAGGGAAAGCCTGCCAGCCGTCGTCTTCAGCCCGACAAGATCATTCCAGGCGGCGGGGATCCTGACCGATCCGCCCGTGTCGGATCCGATGGCCGCCGGAGCGAGGCCGAAGGCCACCGAAGCCGCCGCCCCCGAGGACGACCCCCCGGGAACCGCCGCTTCGTCGTTGATGCAGGGGGGCGTCGCCGTGACCGGATTCAATCCAAGGCCGGAAAAGGCAAGCTCTGACATATGTGTCTTGCCAAGGCAGATCAGCCCGCTTTGCGTCGCCACCTCGACCACCTCGGCATCGCGAGAGGGCACGCGTCCCTTGAGCAGGGCTGATCCGGATTCGGTTGCAACACCTGCGGTATCGAAGAGATCCTTCCAGCTTACGGGCACACCATCCAGCAAACAGCGCCGGAAACCTCGCCTTGCCCTGTCATGGGCTGCCATTGCCTCGGCCCGGGCGCGGGCGGGGGTCAGGCGCGCATAGATTCGTTCCGCAAGTGGATGGCTGGCGATGGCATCGAGATGAAGTTCCGCAAGATCCACCGGGTGAATGCGCCCTGCCCCAACCTCGCGGCCCAGTTCAGCCGCCGTCAGGTTCATCCAGTTCTTGCCCATCCGCACCCTCCGCCAGATCCGCCCAGACCCTAGCGGCAGAGCGGCGCATGGACAATCCCGATGCCCCGGCCATATTGGGCGCATGACACATGATACGGATATCCTCATCGTTGGCGGCGGGCTGAACGGCCCCGCATTGGCCCTTGCCCTTGCCCAAGGCGGGCTGCGCGTGACGGTCGTCGATGCGCGCCCCGCGCCGGCCCGAGCCGATGCAGGTTTTGACGGGCGCGCCTATGCGCTTGCCATCGCCTCGCGGCGTCTGCTTGCGATGGTGGGTGTCTGGCCGCTGGTGGCGGATCAGGCCGAACCGATCCTGCAGATCAAGGCCAGCGACGGGTTGGCAGGTCAGGGACCTGCCCCCTTCTTCCTGACCTTTGACGCGGCCGAGATCGAAGAAGGGCCAATGGGTTTCCTGCTTGAGGACCGGCATCTCTATTCGGCTTTCCTGCAACGCATGCAACAGACACCGGGCCTGACACTGCTTTCCGGCGAGAATGTCATTGCACAGGATACCGATGCCGGAGGCATTAGCGTCACCTTGGCGAGCGGGCGGAAACTGACCTGCCGGCTGCTTGTCGGCTGCGATGGTCGCGGCAGCGGGACAGCGCAGCGCGCCGGGATTCGACGGGTGGGTTGGGGATATGGCCAGACGGCACTGGTCACGGCGATAAGGCACGAACGCGACCATGCAGGCGTCGCGCATCAGTTCTTCATGCCGGAAGGCCCGCTGGCCATCCTGCCCCTGAAGGGCGGCCACCATTCCAGCATCGTCTGGAGCGAGGACAGCGCCAGCGCCGAGCGCATCCAGAACCTGCCGGACGATCAGTATCTTGCCGCGCTGCGCCCGCGCTTCGGTGATTTCCTGGGCGAGATCAGCCTTGCCGGGGATCGCTTCACCTATCCGCTTTCCCTGTCACTGGCCGAGCGGTTCATCGCGCCCAGGGTTGCCCTTGTCGGGGATGCGGCGCATGGCGTGCATCCGATTGCCGGACAGGGGCTGAACCTTGGCCTGCGTGATGTGGGCGCGCTGGCCCAGGTTGTGATCGAAGCAGCCCGCCGGGGCGAGGATTTCGGCAGCCAGACCACGCTGGAGCAGTATCAGCGCTGGCGCCGCTTTGACGCCACCACGCTTGCCCTTGGTATGGACAGCGTGAACAGGCTGTTTTCGAACGACAATCCCTTGCTGCGTGCGGGTCGTGACCTTGGCCTTGGGATCGTCAACGCCATGCCCGGCCTGCGTCGCCGCTTCATCCGTCAGGCTGCCGGGCTGCAAGGGGATCTTCCGCGGCTTCTGGCCGGAAAGCCGATCTAGTCGAGATTGCGCGCCTCGCCGACCAGCATGATCGGAATGCCATCGCGGATCGGGAAGGCCAGATGCGCCGCCTTGGAGACGAGTTCCTGCCGTTCGGCATCATAGGTCAGGATGGCCTGGGTTACCGGGCAGACCAAGGATTCCAGCATTCGCCTGTCAAAGGTCGTGGCGTCGGTCATTGCATCACCTCTTCACCCGATCCGCCGCGCAGGGCGAATTCCATCAATGTAACAAGGGTTTCCCGCCGAGTCGTGAGGGATGGCGCCTCCAGCAGGGCCTGTTTGTCTTCGGGGCTGAACGGACACAGCATCGACAGCGAGTTGATCAGCAGTTCTGTTTCGGCCTCTTTCAGGCTGGACCAGTCGGTGGACAGATTCATCGTCTGAAAATACCGGCCCAAGAGGACAAGGAATGACTCGCGCGCGAATTCCGGGTCTTCCTCAACCGGGCCGAGATCGCGCTGGAAGCCCGTCCATTCCACAGAGCAGCGGCGATAGGGAGAAAAGCCCGTCACCTCTTCCTTGATGCGGAAACGCGATATGCCGGACAGCGTGATCATGTAGCGGCCGTCCTCGGTTTCCGAAAAGCCGGTCAGACGGCCGGCGCAACCGATGGCGTTCAGGCGTTTTTCGCCGGTGCCCGGAACCTCGCGCGGCTGGATCATCCCGATGAGGCGGGACCGGGTCTTCATGCAATCCTCGATCATCGCCAGATAGCGGGGTTCGAAAATGTGCAGGGGCAAGCGCCCCCGTGGCAGCAGAAGCGCCCCGGGAAGGGGAAATACCGGCAGGATCTCTGGCAGGTCGGCGACGTTCATCATGCCCTTGGAACTAGCCCTGAACGGGCTTCAGGCAAATATCATCGAAGACAGCCGACGACGCCCCTTGAGAACGACCGGATCGGTCGGCTTCATCGCCTCGAAAATGGTGATCAACTGGGCCTTTGCCGCGCCTTCGTTCCATTCGCGGTCCAGCTTGAACAGATCCAGCAACGTATCGACCGCCTCTTCCACTTTCCCCGCGGCATGCAGCGCAAGCGCAAGGTCAAAGCGTGCCTGCCTGTCGGCGGGATCCGCCTCGACCGCGGCGCGCAGTTCCTGTTCGGGGCCGGCATTGGCGGCCTGTCGGGCAAGCTCCAGTTGCGCGCGCACCGCTTCGATTTCCTTTGCCTTGGCGATCGCGGCGGGCACGGCCGCCAGCATCGCTTCGGCCTGATCAAGCTGGCCCAAAGCAAGATGGCAGCGCATCAGACCGGCATAGGCACCCGGATTTTCCGGCTCTTCGCCTAGAATCGCCGCGAAGGTTTCGGCGGCATCCGTGACCGCCCCTTCGGCCAGCATCTGATCGGCTGCTTCCAACGCCTCGGCCAGGCCGCCGTCACCGGCCAGATCGGACAATTTGTCGATGAACTTCTTGATCTCGGATGCCGGAATGGCCCCCTGGAAGCCATCGACAGGCTGACCCTGCCAGAAGGCATAGACCGTGGGGATCGACTGGATCCGCAACTGCTGTGCGATCATCTGGTTCTGGTCGACATCGACCTTGACCATGCGGACCTTGCCCTTGGCGGCCAGAACCGCCGCCTCCAGCGCGGGGCCAAGCGTCCGGCAGGGGCCGCACCAGGTGGCCCAGAAATCCACGATCACCGGCACTTCGCGGCTGGCTTCGATCACATCCTGCATGAAGGTTGCTTCGGTGCTGTCCTTTACCAGGTCTTTCGCAGGCACCGCTTTTTCATCCATACCGAACATCGCATTCCTCGTCGCACTTCGCTTTGCCCTCTATATGCGCGCCGCGCGGGCTGAGTCCAATAGGCAAAGCCGCTTTACCTGCGTCGCCGCGCGCCCTAGCCTGCGGCGCAAAGCGGCCAGAGGACGATGCATGCCCATTCTGCTGACATTCGGTGACAGCAACACGCACGGAACGCCACCGATCCTGAACCGGGGAGAGTATCGGCGCTTTGACCAAAAGACCCGCTGGCCGAAGATCGCTCAGGCGGCGTTGGGCGACGACTGGGAGCTTGCCGAGGAAGGATTGCCCGGGCGCACGGCGCAATTCGATGATCCCGTCATGGGGGCGATCATGAATGGTCGCCCGGCCCTGCGGATGGCGCTGCAATCGCATGGGCCGATCGACGTGCTGACCATCATGCTGGGCACGAATGACGTGAAGACACGCTTCGCGACAACACCCGAACAGGTGGTGGCCGGGATTGCCGGCTTGCTGGATGTTGCAATGTCGCTTGAGTATCAGGATCGGCATGGCGGTTTCCGGATCCTGCTGATCTGTCCGCCCCCGGTGGTGGAGACCGGGCCGATCCGGGTGGAGTTCTGGGGTGGCGCGGCGCGGTCACAGGCGCTTGCGCCGCTTTATGCCGATCTTGCGCGATCCCGCGGGATCGGCTTCATGGACGCCGGACAAGTGATATCGGTCAGCCCGATCGACGGTGTGCATTTTGACGAAACAGCCCATGCGGCCCTAGGACGGGCCGTGGCGGAGAAGGTTCGGACGATGGTCTGATCCCCGCGCGGCCTTGATTGAGAGACGCTTGTTTTCATGCTGATCGAACAGACAGACCTGCCCGGTGTCCTGATCCTGACCCCGCAGCGCTTTGGCGATGCGCGGGGCTGGTTCATGGAAACCTGGAATGCCGACCGCATGGCCGAGGCCGGGCTGGACCTGGCCTTTGTGCAGGACAACCATTCCTTTTCGGCACAGAAGGGCACGTTGCGGGGCCTGCACTATCAATCGCCGCCGCGGGCGCAGGACAAGCTGGTGCGCTGCACGCGCGGGGCGATCCGGGATGTGGCGGTGGATATCCGCCGGGGTTCGCCGACCTTCGGGCGCTGGGTGCGGGTCGATCTGACGGCAGAGAACGGACGGCAACTTCTTGTGCCAAAAGGATTTTTGCATGGTTTCCTGACATTGGCCCCGGATACCGAGGTGCAGTACAAATGCACCGATACCTATGCGCCAAGCCATGATGGCGCGGTGCGGTGGAACACGGTCGGGATCGACTGGGGCGATGAGGTGGAGCCGGTCCTTTCGGCCAAGGATGCGGCGGCCCCGGCCATGGCGGACTGGCAATCACCCTTTGACTGGAAGGATGAGGCATGAAGATCCTGGTCACCGGCGGGGCGGGATTCATAGGTTCCGCCGTGGTGCGGGCCGCCATCGCGCGCGGGCATTCCATCGTAAACCTTGATGCGCTGACCTATGCGGCCTGCCTGGCGAATGTTGCCTCTGTGGACAACGCTCCGGGTTATGTCTTTGAAAAGGCCGATATCCGCGACCGGGCCGCGCTGGACCGCATTCTTGCAACGCATGACCCCGATGCCGTCATGCACCTTGCCGCCGAAAGCCATGTCGACCGGTCGATCGACGGGCCTTCCGATTTCATCGAAACCAATGTCACCGGCACCTTCACCCTGCTTGAATCGGTCAGGGCCTGGTGGATCGCGAAGGGCAAGCCGGAAGCCTTCCGGTTTCACCACATCTCGACCGACGAGGTCTTTGGCAGCCTTGGCGCGACGGGCAAGTTCACGGAAGACACGCCCTATGATCCGCGCAGCCCCTATTCGGCGTCAAAGGCGGCATCCGACCATCTGGTCCGCGCCTGGCACGAAACCTATGGGCTGCCCGTCGTCCTGACGAATTGTTCCAACAATTACGGGCCCTTCCACTTTCCCGAAAAGCTGATCCCGGTGGTCATCCTGAATGCCTTGGCGGGGAAGGCCATCCCCGTCTATGGCAAGGGCGAGAATGTGCGAGACTGGCTGTATGTGGAAGATCACGCGGATGCCCTGCTGACGGTGCTGGAAAAGGGTCCAGTCGGCCGCAGCTACAACATCGGAGGCGAGAACGAGGCCCGCAACATCGACATCGTGCGCCTGATCTGCGCCCTGCTGGATGAGATGCGCCCCCAGGGCGCCCCGCATGACCGATTGATCACCTTCGTGACGGACAGGCCGGGGCATGACCTGCGCTATGCCATTGATCCGACACGGATCAGAACGGAATTGGGCTGGCGCCCCTCGGTCACGCTGCAGGAAGGGCTGCGCCGCACCGTGCGCTGGTATCTGGACAACGAGGCATGGTGGCGCCCCTTGCAGGACAGGCAGGGCGTGGGGCAGCGGCTGGGGGTGAAGGCGTGAAACTGCTGGTCTTCGGCCAGAGTGGGCAGGTCGCGCGGGAACTGGCCCGCAGGATGCCCGCCGGGATCGAGGCCGCCTTCCTGGGGCGCGATCAGGCCGATCTGGCCGATCCCAAGGCCTGCGCCGAAGCCGTTCAGACCCATCGCGCGGATGCCGTGATCAATGCCGCGGCCTGGACCCAGGTCGACAAGGCCGAAGCAGAGGAACAGGCCGCGACCATCGTGAACGGCGAAAGCCCTGGCGCCATGGCCCGCGCCTGTGCCGGGAAATCCGTGCCTTTCCTTCATATTTCAACGGATTACGTCTTTGACGGGCAGGGCGATCAGCCCTTTCTTCCCGACCATCCCACGGCACCCCTGAATGCCTATGGCAGATCAAAGCTGGCAGGCGAGATGGCAATCCGGGCCAGCGGCGCGCGGCATCTGATCCTGCGGACAAGCTGGGTGGTTTCGGCGCATGGGCAGAACTTCGTCAAGACGATGCTGCGCCTTGGCGCAGAACGCGATCAACTGAACGTCGTGGCGGATCAGATCGGCGGGCCGACCCCGGCTGCGGCCATTGCGGATGCCCTGTATCGGGCGGTGATCCCGCTTTGCGATGGGGCCGATGGCGGCACCCATCACCTTGCGGGACATCCCGATACCAGTTGGGCCGATTTCGCCCGCGCAATCATGGCAAGGGCCAGATTGCGCTGTGCGATCAACGACATACCAAGCTCTGCCTACCCCACCCCGGCGGCACGACCGATGAATTCCCGGCTGGACTGTTCCAGCCTGACCCGAAGCTTCGGCATCCCCCGGCCAGACTGGCGGGATGGCCTCGCCGACATCGTCAAGGAGTTGCGCGCATGACGAAACGCAAGGGCATCATTCTGGCAGGCGGTTCGGGCACGCGGCTCTGGCCGATCACCATGGGCGTGTCAAAGCAGTTGCTGCCAGTCTATGACAAGCCGATGATCTATTACCCGCTTTCGGTGCTGATGCTGGGCGGCATCCGTGAGATCGCCGTCATCACGACACCGGATGATCAGCCGCAATTTCAAAGACTTCTGGGCGATGGCAGCCAGTGGGGCCTGTCCTTCACCTATATCGTGCAACCCTCGCCGGACGGGCTGGCGCAGGCCTATCTTCTGGCGCGCGACTTCCTGGATGGGGCCCCTTCGGCCATGGTGCTGGGCGACAACATCTTTTTCGGCCATGGCCTGCCCGAGGCGCTGGCGACGGCGGATGCACGGCAGGAAGGCGGCACGGTCTTCGGCTATCGGGTCGCCGATCCCGAACGCTATGGCGTGGTGGAATTCGACGGCAAGGGGCAAGTCCGCGCCATCATCGAAAAGCCGGAACGACCGCCCTCCAACTATGCGGTGACCGGGCTCTACTACCTTGACGGGCGGGCCCCCGATCTGGCCGAAACGATCCGCCCATCCCCGCGGGGAGAGTTGGAAATCGTTGATCTGCTTGAGAAATATCGCAGCGAAGGCTGCCTTCAGGTGGAACGGATGGGGCGCGGCTATGCCTGGCTGGACACCGGCACCCATGGCAGCCTGCTGGATGCGGGGAATTTCGTGCGCACGCTGACCGATCGGCAAGGCCTGCAGGTGGGCTGCCCGGACGAGATCGCCTGGCGGGCCGGCTTCATCACGCGCGAGGATCTGCTCAAGCGGGCCGACATCTTCCGCAAGAACGATTACGGGCGCTATCTGCTTGGAATCGCATCGGAATGATATATGCAAAAATCATTATTCTTTTTGCCTGACCTGCGTTAACCTGTCGCAGTCGGGCCGGAGAGTCACCCCTGTCGGCCCGCCCTTTGGGAGGAGGGAGTCACGGGATGAACAAGATCATTGCCATCATCTGTGTCGTCAGTTGGTCGGGCTTCTGGGCCTTTGGCTATCTGGCGCTTTCGGCGGAAATCCAGGATCATACGCAAATGGTGACGGCGGGCTTTCTGGCCTTTGCCGGGTTCCTGACGGGGATGTTCACCTATATGCGGATTTGCCGCGACGTGCCGGATCAGCGCAGATCAACCCTTTGAGAACGCTACATTAACATCCCGGCACATGGCCCTTTTGGCGTGCAACGCGCGGTGCAGATGGCCAGTGCAGCAGCCCGTGCATACGCGCGGGGGGCGAATTTTGCGTTAACCATGTTCGCCCGCCCCCGAGCGACCTGATTCTTCATCGTTTCTTCATCTTGGTGAAAATACCCTCAGGGGGTGAATGGCCGCGCGGCACGCGCGGACAGAGGGGGCGGAACGCCCCCTGACACCGGAGGAGGCGCGCAGGCGCCGACGACAGGAAAGGCTTGCGGCGGCACGCCGCGCCGCAAGATCACCGCGCGGTGGGATCAGGCGTGTTCAGGGGTGGGGCGGCGGATGGAGCGGGTGGCTTCCAGCACCAGCGGGCGCAGGCCCGCGCCACCGGCATCGACCACCTCGAACAGATGACGCCGCATCCGGGGTTCCCAGAAATCGTTGATATGGGCGGCGATGCCCGCCACGCCTTCGGCCTGCGGCTTCGATTCGAAGAATTTCGAAATCTGGTTCGCCATGTAGATCAGCTTTGCATGGGGATCAGCGGACATGGGCAGTCTCCGTCACTCGGTCGGAATGGGTGAAAACCTCGAACCGGTCGGGCCGGGCGAGGGCGATCAGGGTCAGGCCCGCCTCTTCCGCCAGATCGACGGCATGGGCGGTGGGGGCGGATACGGCGATCAGGATCGGCGCGCCAAGGGCGCAGACCTTCTGCACCATGTCGATGGAGACGCGGCTGGTCAGCACCACCGCGCCCTGCGGATAGCCCGCGCGGATCACATGGCCTACCAGCTTGTCCAGCGCGTTGTGGCGGCCCACATCCTCACGCGCGGCGACAAGTCCTTCGGGCGTCCAGAAGGCGGCGCAATGGGCGGCGCGGGTCTGGTCATGCAGCGGCTGGCGGTCGATCAGCGAGGCCACGGCGCGCATCACCTGCGCGGGCGTCATCCGCAGGGGTGAGGGCGCGACATGGGCGACGGGGCGCATGGCCTGTTCGATGCTGTCGATGCCACAAAGGCCACATCCCACCGGCCCCGCCATCGTGCGGCGGCGCGCGGCGAGGCGCTTTTCGGCGTCGTCAGTCAGCCAGACCTGAACGTCGATGCCGTCCCCTGCGGGGACGATCTCGACACTGTCGATCTGGTCGGGGGTAGCGATGCCTTCGGTCAGGGCGAAGCCATAGGCGAAGTCGGTCAGGTCGGCGGGCGTGGCCATCATCACCGCCTGCGTGGACCCGTTGAAGGAGAGCGCGACCGCCACCTCTTCGGGCAGGGGGCGCGACCCCTGCTCGATGCCGCCTGAACCGAAGCTCAGGCGGGGAAGGCGGCGGGCGGTTTCCATCACTCGGCCGCGAGGATGCGGCGCGACTGGGCGGCCTGGGCTTCGTATTCCTCCTGCCATTCGGTCGGGCCGTTGGAGGGGGAGACCTGCACCGCCGTCACCTTGTATTCCGGGCAGTTGGTCGCCCAGTCCGAGAAATCGGTGGTGATGACGTTGGCCTGCGTCGTCGGGTGGTGGAAGGTGGTGTAGACGACGCCGGGCGAGACGCGGTCGGTGATTTTCGCCCGCAGCGAGGTTTCGCCGGAACGCGAGGCCAGTTTCACGAACTGGCCGTCGCGCACGCCGCGGAGTTCGGCGTCATGCGGGTGGATCTCCAGCACATCCTCGGGGTGCCAGGCCACGTTTTCCGTGCGGCGGGTCTGCGCGCCCACGTTGTATTGCGACAGGATGCGCCCCGTCGTCAGCAAGAGCGGGAAACGCGGGCCGGTCTTTTCATCGGTCGCCACATATTCGGTGACGATGAGCTTGCCCTTGCCGCGCACGAAGCCGTCGATATGCATCAGCGGCGTGCCTTCCGGCGCCTTTTCGTTGCAGGGCCATTGGACGGAGCCCATTTCCTCCAGCTTTTCATAGCTGACGCCCGCGAAGGAGGGGGTCAGCATGGCGATTTCGTCCATGATCTGGGACGGGTGGGTATAGTGCCAGTCCGCGCCCATCGCCTGTGCGAACAGCTGCGTGACTTCCCAGTCGGCATAGCCCTGTTTCGGGGCCATCACCTTGCGCACGCGGTTGATGCGGCGTTCGGCGTTGGTGAAGGTGCCGTCCTTTTCAAGGAAGGAGGAGCCGGGGAAGAAGACGTGGGCGTAGTTTGCGGTCTCGTTCAGGAAGAGGTCGTGGACGATGACGCAATCCATCGCGGCAAGGCCGGCCGCCACGTGTTTCGTGTCGGGGTCGGATTGCAGGATGTCTTCGCCCTGGCAGTAGAGGCCCTTGAAGGTGCCTTCGACGGCGGCGTCCAGCATGTTGGGGATGCGGAGGCCGGGTTCATTGTCGATCTGCACGCCCCAGAGGGATTCGAAGACGTCGCGGACGGCGTCGTTCTTCACATGGCGGTAGCCCGGCAGTTCGTGCGGGAAGGACCCCATGTCGCAGGAGCCCTGCACGTTGTTCTGCCCGCGCAGCGGGTTCACGCCCACGCCCGGACGGCCGATATTGCCGGTCAGCATGGCAAGGTTGGCGATGCCGATGACGGTGGTGGACCCTTGGGAATGTTCCGTCACGCCCAGCCCGTAATAGATGGAGCCGTTGCCGCCACGTGCATAGAGGCGGGCGGCGGCGCGCAGTTCCTCGGCCGGGACGCCGGTGAGGAGTTGCGTCGCCTCGGGTGAATGGCGGGGGTCGGAGACGAATTCGGCATAGTCCTGGAATTCGTCCCAGTCGCAGCGGGTGCGGATGAACTCTTCATCGAAGAGGCCTTCGGTGACGATGGTATGGGCGATGGCCGTGACCACGGCGACGTTGGTGCCGGGGGTCAGTTGCAGGTGATGCGCGGCCTTGATGTGGGCGCTGTCGACAAGGTCGATGCGGCGGGGATCGACGACGATCAGTTTCGCGCCCTGACGCAGGCGCTTCTTCAGGCGCGAGGCGAAGACGGGGTGGCCGTCGGTCGGGTTAGCGCCGATCAGGATGACGACGTCTGTTTCCTCGACCGAGTCGAAGTCCTGCGTGCCTGCCGAGGTGCCGAAGGTCTGGCCCAGCCCATAGCCGGTGGGCGAATGGCAGACGCGGGCGCAGGTGTCGGTGTTGTTGTTGCGGAAGACCGCGCGGGTCAGTTTCTGGACGAGATAGGCTTCTTCATTCGTGCAGCGGGACGAGGTGATGACGCCCACCGAATGCCGCCCGTGTTTCGCGATGATGCCCTTCATGCGGTTCGAGGCGAATTCCATCGCCTCGGCCCAGGTGACCTCTTTCCACGGATCGTTGATGGACTCGCGGATCATCGGCGACAGGATGCGGTCCTTGTGCGAGGCGTAGCCATAGGCGAAGCGGCCCTTGACGCAGGAATGGCCACGGTTGGCCTTGCCGTGCTTGTAGGGCGTCATGCGGACCAGTTCGTCGCCGCGCATTTCCGCCTTGAAGGAACAGCCGACGCCGCAATAGGCGCAGGTGGTGATGACGGAGCGTTCGGGGGTGCCGATGTCGATGACGGATTTTTCCTGCAGCGTCCCGGTCGGGCAGGCCTGCACGCAGGCGCCGCAGGAGACGCAGTCGGACGACAGGAAGTTGTCGCCCGCCATGCCCGCCGACACGCGGCTGTCAAAGCCGCGGCCTTCGATCGTCAGGGCGAAGGTGCCTTGCACTTCTTCGCAGGCGCGGACGCAGCGGGAGCAGACGATGCATTTCGCCGGGTCGTAGGTGAAGTAGGGGTTGGAGTCGTCTTTGGCGATCCAGTTGGGGTTGGCCTCGCCCGATGTGTTGCGGACTTCGAAGTGGTTCTCGCCCTTCTCATACCGCACGTCGCGCAGGCCCACCGCGCCCGCCATGTCCTGCAATTCGCAATCGCCATTGGCGGCGCAGGTCAGGCAGTCGAGCGGGTGGTCGGAGATGTAAAGCTCCATCACGCCGCGGCGGAGCTGTTTCAGCTTGCTGTTCTGGGTGTGGACCTTGATGCCGGGGGCGACGGGCGTGGTGCAGGAGGCGGGGGTGCCGTTGCGGCCTTCGATTTCGACAAGGCAGAGGCGGCAGGAGCCGAAGGCGTCGAGGCTGTCGGTCGCGCAGAGTTTCGGGACGGAGATCCCGATTTCGGCGGCGGCGCGCATGATGGAGGTGCCTTCGGGGACCGTGACGTCAAAGCCGTCGATGGTGAGCGTCACCATGGTCTTGGATTTCGCGGCGGGCGTGCCGAAATCGCGGTCGGGGATGATGAAGTCTTTCATCTCAGGCACCCTTCTTCTTCTGGGCAAGCTGGTGGGCGACGATGGCATTGGCATGGCCGTGGCCCATCGCGTGGGTTTCCTTCAGGAAGGAAACGATCTGCATATGCGGGCGGTCCAGCATTGCGGCGATCTGGTCGAACCAGTGCTGCATCGGCTGGCCGTATTTCGCCTCGATCGAGGGGAAGTAGGACGCGGGTCCCTGCACCTTTTCCGTCATTCCGCCGCCTCTTTCATCGCGGGGGTGAAGTCGTCGGGGAAGTGGGTCAGCGCGGACATCACCGGATAGGGGGTGAAGCCGCCCAGCGCGCAGAGCGAGCCGGATTTCATCGTGTTGCAGAGGTCGGTCAGCAGTGGGATCGCGCCCGTGTCGCCCTTGGCGATGCGGTCCACGGTTTCCACGCCGCGCACCGCGCCGATGCGGCAGGGGGTGCATTTGCCGCAGCTTTCGATGGCGCAGAATTCCATCGCGAAGCGGGCCTGTTTCAGCATGTCGGCGGAGTCGTCGAAGATGACGAGGCCGGCATGGCCGATCAGACCTTCCTTCGCGCCGAATTCCTCATACCCGAAGGGGGTGTCGAAGAGCGCGCGGGGGAAATAGGCCCCCAGCGGGCCGCCGACCTGCACGGCCTTGACGGGGCGGCCCGTGGCGGTGCCGCCGCCGATTTCATCCACGATTTCGCCCAGCGTCAGGCCGAAGGCGACTTCGAAGAGGCCGCCGAATTTCACGTTGCCCGCGATCTGCAGCGGGATCGTGCCGCGCGACCGGCCGAGGCCGAAATCCTTGTAATGCGCGGCACCCTTTTCGAAGATCACGGGGACGGTGGCCAGCGAGATGACGTTGTTCACCACCGTCGGTTTGCCCATGAAGCCTTGCAGCGCGGGCAGCGGCGGCTTGGCGCGGACGATGCCGCGCTTGCCTTCGAGGGAGTTGAGGAGCGAGGTTTCCTCGCCGCAGACATAGGCCCCCGCGCCGGTGCGGATTTCCATGTCGAAGGCCTTGCCCGACCCGAGGACGGAGGTGCCGAGGACGCCTGATTGCCGGGCGATTTCGACGGCGGCGGTCATCACCTCGATCGCGTCGGGGTATTCGGAGCGGGTGTAGACGTAGCCCTTGGTCGCGCCGGTGCCGATGCCTGCGATGGCCATGCCTTCGATCAGGGTGAAGGGGTCGCCTTCCATCAGCATGCGGTCGGCGAAGGTGCCGCTGTCGCCCTCATCCGCGTTGCAGACGATGTATTTCTGATCGGCTTTCGCCTCGGCCACGGTCTTCCACTTGATGCCGGTGGGGAAGCCCGCGCCGCCACGGCCACGCAGGCCGCTATCGGTGACCTCAGTGACGATGGCGGCGCTGTCCATTGTCAGGGCGCGGCGCAGGCCGGTGAGGCCGCCATGCGCTTCGTAGTCCGACAGCGAGAGGGGGTCGATCACGCCGACGCGGGCGAAGGTCAGGCGGGTCTGTTTGGCCATCCACGGCAGGGCGTCGGTCAGGCCCAGCGCCTTGGGGTGCTTGGCCAGATCGTCGAAGAGGGCGGGGACATCGGCGGGAGTCATCGGGCCAAAGGCGAGGCGGCCCGCATCGGTGACGACCTCGACCAGCGGTTCCAGCCAGACCATGCCGCGCGAGCCGTTGCGGACGAGGTCCACGGTCAGGCCGCGCTTGGCGGTTTCAGAGAGGATAGCGGCGGCGACGTCATCGGCGCCAAGGCCACGGGCGGCGGCGTCGCGGGGGACGTAGATCTTCATCAGCGGACCCCTTCGATGATCGCGTCGAGGCGGGCTTCGTCCACGCGGCCCACCACCTTGCCATCCACCAAGGCGGCGGGGGCGCAGGCGCAGAGGCCGAGGCAGAAGACGGGTTCCAGCGTGATCTGGCCGTCCTTGGTGGTTTCGTGCCATTCGATGCCGAGGCGGTTCTGCGCATGTTGCGCCACGCGGTCGCCGCCCATGGCCTGACAGGCCTCTGCCCGGCAGAGTTTCAGCACGTGCTTGCCTGCCGGGTCTTCGCGGAAATCGTGGTAGAAGGACATGACGCCATGCACTTCGGCGCGGGTCAGGTTCAGCCGTTTCGCGATGATCGGCAGCGAATCGCGCGGGACATAGCCATAGGCATGCTGGATGGCGTGGAGGATCGGCAGGAGAGGCCCCTCCATCCCTTCATGCGCGTCAAGGATTTCCCCAACGCGCGCGGCGATTTCGGTGCTGGTCTGCATGGTCGGCGGCCTTCCCTGGTAGCTGTATACCGGGATATACGAGTCGATAGAGGATTCAATAATGAATTCCCGTTGTTTGATAGATGATGTCTATTGAAACCCCGTCCCGGGCCTGAGCCGGGACCTCTGATCTGGCCGCGATGCCCGTGGGGAGGGGAGGCCCCGGGTCAGGCCCGGGGCGGGGTTGGCTAGATGGAGGGGTTGGTCGCCTTGGCAAACCGCTCCGCCTCGCCGATCAGGGCGGCGAGGACGGGGGTGAGGGGGTCACGGCGGGCGGTGATGAGGCCGACGAGGTGTTCCACCTCGGGCGCGACGATGGGGATGGCGCGCAACTGGCCGCCCGCGGTGAACATCTGCGCCAGTTGGCGCGGGACGATGGAGGACCAGCGGCCCGTCAGGACATGGCTGGTCAGCGCGATGGTGGAGTTCGATTCGATCTGTGGCGTGATGGCGGCCCCGGCCTCGGCCAGGTGCTGGTTGACGATGCGGCGATTCTGCATGTCGCCGGTCAGGAGGCAGAGGGGTTGGTCGGCGACCTCGGCCCATGTCACCTGATCGCGGTCGGCGAGCGGGGTGCCGGGGGCGCAGAGCAGGCGGTAGAATTCGGCATAGAGCGGGACCTGGGCCACGCGGCCGAGCGGTTCGTTGTCGAGGTAGGTTATCCCTGCGTCGAGATCGAGGGATTCGATGCCGGTCAGGATTTCCGTGCTGGTGCGCGAGAGGATGGAGACGCGGACATTGGGGTGTTTCGCCGTGAAGGGGCCGGTGAGTTGGGCGACCATCGGCAGGGCGGTGGGGATGACGCCGATGCGGAGGTTGCCGGAAAGCCCTGAGCGGACGGTGCGCATTTCGTCCTTGAGCGCGCGCATGTCGCCCACGATGCGGCGGCCCCAGTCCAGCACGCGCTGGCCTTCGGGGGTGAGGCCCTGAAAGCGGGAGCCGCGAAAGACGAGTTGCACGCCGAGTTGGTCTTCCAACTGCTTGATGGCAGAGGAGAGGGTGGGTTGGGTGACACCGCAGACCTCGGCCGCGCGGCCGAAATGGCGTTCGTTGGCCAGCGCGATGAACATTTCCAGCTTGTCGATCATGTGAGCGACCCTGCCCCTAATCCGCCCTTGTCCGCAAGGCCCGCCGCGCTTAGCTGTGGGGGATGAAACGCTTCATCCCCTTTGTGCCGAAACCCGCCCTTGTTCCCGTGATCCGCCTGCAGGGCGCGATTGGTGTGGGGACGCGGGGATTGAATGACCAATCCGTGGCGCCGCTGATCGAACGGGCCTTTGCGCGGGGCAAGCCTGCGGCGGTGGCGCTTGTCATCAACTCCCCCGGCGGGTCGGCGGTGCAGTCGTCGCTGATCGCGGCGCGTATCCGGCGGCTGGCGGAGGAGAAGAAGGTTCCGGTCCATGCCTTTGTCGAGGATGTGGCGGCGAGCGGTGGCTATTGGCTGGCCTGCGCGGCGGATGACATCTGGGTGGATGCGTCTTCGATCGTGGGGTCGATCGGGGTGATCTTTGCGTCCTTCGGGTTCCCCGAACTGATGGCGCGGCAGGGGATCGAACGGCGGGTGGTGACGGCGGGGAAATCGAAGAGTTTCGCCGATCCGTTCCTACCGCAGAAGCCGGAGGATGTGGAGCGGCTGCGGAAGTTGCAGGAGCCGATACATGCGGCCTTCATCGAGCATGTGAAGGCGCGGCGCGGCGCGCGGCTGGACCTGACGGCGGATCTGTTCAACGCCGATGTCTGGGTGGGGGCGGAGGCGGTGCCCCTTGGCCTTGTGGATGGCGTGGCGCATCTGCGGCCCAAGCTGATGGAGATGTACGGCGAAAAGGTGCGGCTGGTGCCCTATGGCCAGAAGCGGAGCCTGATGCAGCGGTTGGGGATGGCCGCGACGGATGGGGTGATGCAGGGGGTGGAGGAACGCGCGCTTTGGGCGCGGTTCGGGCTGTGACGGCATGCTGCTGAAGATCTTCATCCTGTTTCTGGGCGGCATGGCGGTGATCGGGCTGATCGGCAAGGCGCTGTTTCCGGGCGCGATTTCGCGGTCGGTGAAGAAACGGGTGGGTTTCGCGAAAGCCGCTCGCTGCCGGGCGTGCGGGCGCTATCTGATCGGCAAGGGCGGGTGCGACTGCGGGAAGGGCTGAGATGCGGGCATTGGTGACGGGGGCCGGGCGGCGGCTGGGGCGGGCGATGGCGCTTTATCTGGCGGGCCGGGGGTTCGATGTGGCCGTGCATTATGCGGGCAGCAAGGACGAGGCCGAGGGCGTGGTGGCGGAGATCGCCGCGATGGGGCGGCGGGCGGTGGCCTTGTCCGCCGATGTGCTGATCGAGGCCGAGGTGCAGGGATTGGTGGCACGGGCGGCGGAGGCGCTGGGCGGGCCGTTGACGGTTCTGGTGAACAATGCCTCGATCTTCGAACATGACGATTTCGCCACGGCCACGCGGGAAAGCTGGGACCGGCATGTCGAATCGAACCTGCGCGCGCCTTTCGTTCTGACGCAAGCCTTCGCGGCGCAGGTGCCGGAGCCCGCGCGGGATGCGGCGGGGGAACCCGTGGCGCAGGGGTTGATCGTGAACATGGTCGATCAGCGGGTGTGGAAGCTGACCCCGGAATTCGCGAGCTACACCATCGCCAAGGCGGGGCTCTGGGCGCTGACCCAGACCGCCGCGCAGGGATTGGCGCCCCGGGTGCGGGTGAATGCGATCGGGCCGGGGCCGACCCTACAGGGCGGGCGGCAGAGCGCCGAAGCCTTCGCCACCCAGCGCGCGGCGACGGTTCTGGGGCGCGGCGCGAACCCCGCCGATATCTGCGCGGCGCTTGGATTTTTCGTCGATGCGCCGGCGGTGACGGGGCAGATGATCGCGGTGGATGGCGGGCAGCATCTGGCCTGGCAAACGCCCGATGTGATGAATGTCGAATAGCCGTGACAGGCATCTGTCAGGCTGGTGCGGCAAAGTTGTCCACTTCTGACGACTTGGTTACCGAACCGTTACAAAATCCCTAAGATTATCAGGGATTTGCCATGTGGATGAAAATCTTTTCAATCATATCAAAGGCTTAAAAAACTGCCTAAAAATTGGGCAAGTCAAGGAAGGGGGCGGAAAACAAGGGAAATTCTGCGGTGTCGAAAACTTTCCCGCAGAGTTATCCACAAAAAGGGTGGACAGCTTTCCTCTTGCCCTCGGTCCTTGACCGTTGCAGCCAGAGGGGGGAATCGATGAGTTTCAGATGCAGGTGTAAACCTGAAGGCGGAAGGCGTGCAGGACGGGGTGCAGGACGGGACTGAGGACGGGGTGCAGGGTGCCCCCGAGGCGGGCGAGAAGGCCCCGCTGGGCCATGATGTGATCCACGGCTATCTGCGGACGCTGGATTCCTCGCCCGGGGTTTACCGGATGCTGAACGCCAAGGCCGAGGTGCTGTATGTCGGCAAGGCGCGGAACCTGAAGGCGCGGGTGTCGAATTATTCCCGCCCCTCGCCCCAGCATTCGGGGCGCATCGCGCGGATGATCAGCGAAACCGCGTCGATGATGTTCCTGACGACGCGGACGGAGACCGAGGCGCTGCTGCTGGAGCAGAACCTGATCAAGCAGTTGAAGCCGCGCTACAATGTGCTTTTGCGTGACGACAAATCCTTTCCGAACATCCTGATCGGGAAGGAACATGCCTTTCCGCAGATCAAGAAGCATCGCGGCAAGCGGAGCGAGAAGGGAAGTTACTTCGGCCCGTTTGCCAGTGCGGGGGCGGTGAACCGGACGCTGAACCAGTTGCAGAAGGTGTTCCTGCTGCGGAACTGTTCGGACAGCATGTTCGAAAGCCGGACGCGGCCCTGCCTTCTGTTCCAGATCAAGCGCTGTTCCGCGCCTTGCGTGGGCCGAGTGACGGCCGAGCAATATGCGGCGCAGGTGTCGGATGCCGAGCGGTTTCTGGAGGGCAAGACGACCGAGGTGCAGGCGCAATTGGCCAGCCAGATGGCCGAGGCGGCGGAGGCGATGGAGTTCGAGCGGGCGGCCGCGCTGCGCGACCGTATCCGGGCGCTGACTCAGGTGCAGCAGGCGCAGGGGATCAACCCGCGCGGGGTGGCCGAGGCGGATGTGATCGCGCTGCATCTGGAAGGCGGGCAGGCCTGCGTGCAGGTCTTCTTCATCCGGGCCAATCAAAGCTGGGGGAACCGGGATTTCTATCCGCGCACGGGTTCGGGGGCGGAGGAGAGCGAGATACTCGAGGCCTTCGTCACCCAGTTCTATGACGACAAGGACCCGCCGCGCCTGATCCTGCTGTCGCATCCGGTGGAGAATGAGGATCTGGTGTCGGCGGCGCTGGCCGAACGGGCGGGACGGAAGGTGGAGATCGCCGTGCCGCAGCGGGGCGAGAAGGCGGAGCTGGTGGAGAATGCCGCGCGCAACGCGAAGGAATCGCTGGCGCGGCGGATGGCGGAGGGGGCCGCGCAGTCCAAGCTGCTGGCGGGGTTGGCGGAGGCTTTCGACCTTGATGCTCCGCCGCGGCGGATCGAGGTTTATGACAACGCGCATATCCAGGGCGCGGATGCCGTGGGGGGGATGATCGTCGCCGGGGCGGAGGGGTTCATCAAGGGGCAGTACCGCAAGTTCAACATCAAGGGCGAGGCGGGACGTGCCGGGGACGACTTCGGGATGATGAAGGAAGTGCTGACGCGGCGGTTCGAGCGGCTGTTGAAGGAGGACCCGGAGCGGAAATCGGATGCCTGGCCGGACCTGTTGGTGATCGACGGGGGCGCGGGGCAGGTATCGGCGGTGGGCGAGATTCTGGCAGAGCTTGGGGTTGATGACGTGCCCTATATCGGGGTGGCCAAGGGGATCGACCGGGATGCCGGGAAGGAGGAATTCCACCGCCCCGGAGAGCCGCCCTTTGCCCTGCAACGCAACGATCCGGTTCTCTATTTCGTGCAGCGCCTGCGGGACGAGGCGCATCGCTGGGCCAATGGCGCGCATCGGGCGAAGCGGGCGAAGGCGGTGGGGGCCACGCCCCTGGACGATATTCCGGGCGTGGGGGCGACGCGCAAGCGGGCGCTGCTGGCGCATTTCGGCAGCGCGAAGGCGGTGTCGCGGGCGGGGTTGTCGGATCTGATGGCGGTGGACGGGATCAGCGAGGCGATGGCGCAGGCGATCCATGATTATTTCCACGACCGTTAGCGTGGCGGGGTGAACCCCTTCAATGGCGGGGTGAACCCCGCCCTACGGCGCGTCGGGATCAGGTTCGGCGTCGTCGCCCGGGGCGGAGAGGTCGCGCTGGACCTTTTCGTCGGAGAAGAGGCGGCGGGTTTCATCCAGACGGTCGAAGGTTTCATCCGGGCGGAAGCGCAGGTCGGGGGCGTATTTCAGCGTCATCTCGGCCCCGAGGCGGCGGCGGAGTTCGTGCTTGTTCCGGGCAAGGGCGGCGATGGCCTCTTCCACGGTGACGGAGCCCATGAGGGGCATGACATAGACGGTCGCGACCTTGAGGTCGGGGGAGCAGGACACCTCGCCCACGGTGATGGACATGCGGTTCAGGTCGGGGTCGTGGATTTCGGCCCGGTTCAGCACGTCAGACAGCGTGCGGCGGATGAGTTCGCCCACGCGGAGCTGGCGTTGCGAGGGGCCGTTGCCCGAGGAGAAGCGCTTGTTCGACATGGGTTCCACATAGGCCCTTTGCGCCCCGCCCGCAACGGCGGGCTTTCGCGGGGGGCGGGGAGCGGCTAAAGGGGCGGAAAGCGCGTGGAGGACAGCATGGCCGATCTGCCGGGGATTGTGGTGACGGGGGCGTCGGGCCGGATGGGCCAGATGCTGGTGCGGACGATCGGGGCGTCGGACAAGGCGCGGCTGGTGGGCTGTGTGGAGCGCAGCGGCCACGCCTGGGTGGGGCGCGACATCGGGGAATGCATGGGGGGGGCGGCAGTCGGCGTGGTGGTGACGGATGATCCGCTGGAAGCTTTCGCGAAGGCGCAGGCGGTGATCGACTTTACGGCGCCTGCCGCGACGGTGGAATTCGCGGCACTGGCGGCGCAGGCCCGGGCCGTGCATGTGATCGGCACGACGGGGCTGGAGGCGGCGCATCTGGCCAAGATCGAAGCGGCGGCGCGCCATGCGGTGATCGTGCGGGCGGGGAACATGAGCCTTGGGGTCAACCTGCTGGTGCGGTTGACGCAGAAGATCGCGGCGGCGCTGGACGAGGATTGGGATGTGGAGATCGTCGAGGCGCATCACCGGATGAAGGTGGATGCGCCGTCAGGGACGGCGCTGATGCTGGGTCAGGCGGCGGCCGAGGGGCGGGGCGTCGATCTGGAGGCGGCGATGGACAGCGGGCGGCACGGCATCACCGGGGCGCGCAAGCGGGGGGCGATCGGGTTTGCCGCCGTGCGGGGCGGGGATATCGTGGGCGAGCATGACGTGATCTTTGCCGCCGATGGCGAGCGGGTGATCCTGCGGCATGTGGCGACCGACCGCGCGATCTTTGCGCGGGGCGCGCTGCGGGCGGCGATCTGGGGGCAGGGCGCGAAGCCGGGGCAATATGACATGATGGATGTGCTGGGGCTTTAACGCCCCTGCAACCATCACTTGCCTGTGAAATTGACAGGCCCGCCTGTTGCGGTATTGATCTGGTCTGCACGCCGCGTCGTATGCCTTCTGTCATCCGTGATCGGAGCCGTCGTCATGTTCATCCGCTGCCTTTCCGCCAGTCTGATCTGCCTTGCCGCCCTGCCCGCCCAGGCGGAGAGCTTTTCGCGCATCAGCGACCGTTCGGATTTCATCGAAACCGTGCAGGGCCGCGAATTGCGGCTGGGCATGTTCGGGATTTCGCTGAAGGTTGAAGAGGATGGCGAGATCCGGGGCCGGGCGCTGGGCTGGGATGTGACGGGCACCTGGGAGTGGCAGGACGGGTATTTCTGCCGCGAGATGGATTGGTCGGGCTATCCGATCCCGAAGAACTGCCAGTTGGTCGAGGCGAAGGGGGGCGAGGAGATCCGCTTCACCGTCGACAAGGGGGCGGGTGATTCCGCTTCGTTCAAGCTGCGCTGAGGCGCGGGCAGGAACGATTTTTCTGCGAAAAATCGGGGTCCGGTTTGCAACCGGACCTTTTCCGTGGCGCGGGGCGAGGAGACTTGCAGACGGGCCGTGGTCCAGGGATCAGAAGTCGATGGCGAGGCCCTTCTTCTCCCAATCGCCGTAACGCACAGGTTCGGGCCCGTCACGCCCGCCCAGTTCGGGGGGCAGGGGCTGCGCCTTGGCGGCTTTGCGCCGTTCTTCCGCCTCGGCCAGGGCGCGCAGGGCGGCGGGGGGCAGATCGGGCCGGGCGGACGGTTCATCCATCATGGCAAGGGTTCCTTGTGACGCCCCGTTGATATACGCCCTTGCGGCAGCGGAACAAGGGTGACGGCATGGCGGTTGAGGGATTGGCGGCGCGGGCGGCGGCGGTGGGATTGCTGGGCGCGGTGCTGGGCGAGGGGCGGATGCTGGCCGAGGTTCTGGCGGATCCGCAGGGCCCGCTGCAGGGCCTGCCTCCGGCCGAGCGGGCGCGGGCGCAGCGGTTGACCTTGGCGGTGCTGCGACATGTGGAGGGCGTGGACCGGCTGCTGGAGCCGCATCTGCGCAAGGCCCCGCCGCGCATGGTGCGCGATGTGCTGCGCCTGGCGGTGGTAGAGATCGGCATGGGCGGGGCGGCGCATGGCGCGGTGAATGCCGCGGTCGAAATCGTCCGGCGCGGGAAGCGGACCGGGGCCTATGCCGGGCTGGTGAATGCCGTGCTGCGCAAGGTGCCGGAGGCGCCCTTTGCCGGAATGGTGCCACAGCGCATGCCGCGCTGGCTGCGCCAGCCCCTTGTGCATGCCTATGGGCGCGAGGCGGTTTCCGCGATCGAGGCGGTGCAGGCGGGGGTGCCGCCGCTGGACCTGACGCTGCGCGCGGGGGCGGTGGCGCCGGAGGGCGAAATGCTGCCGACGGGATCGCTGCGGCTGGAGGAGAAGGGGCAGGTATCGGCGCTGGCGGGATATGAGGCCGGGGGCTGGTGGGTGCAGGATGCCGCCGCTGCGCTGGCCGTGCGGCTGCTTGCACCGGTGGCGGGGGAGCGGGTGCTGGACCTGTGTTCCGCACCCGGGGGGAAGACGTTGCAGATCGCCGCGAGCGGGGCGCAGGTGGTGGCGGTCGATCTGTCGGGCGCGCGGATGGGGCGGGTGCGGGAGAACCTTGTGCGCTGCGGTCTTCAGGCGGAGCTGGTGGTGGCTGATGCGCTGGTCTGGGAGCCGGGGGAGAGGTTCGACGCGGTGCTGCTGGATGCGCCCTGTTCGGCGACGGGGACGATCCGGCGGCATCCCGACCTGCCCTTCGTGAAGGACGGGTCGGAGGTGGAGGGGCTGGTCGCCTTGCAGGCGGCGCTGCTGGACCGGGCCCTGGGCATGGTGAAGCCGGGGGGGCGGGTGGTGTTCTGCACCTGCTCGCTTCTGCCCGAGGAAGGCGAGGGGCAGTTGGCCGCCGCGCTGGCGCGGCATCCGGGGTTGCGGGTGGAGCGGGTGGAGGTGCCGGGGGTCGATCCGGCCTGGTGGACGGAGGCGGGCGGGCTGCGGCTGCGGCCCGATCTGTGGGCCGCGCGCGGGGGGATGGACGGGTTCTTCATGGCGCGGTTGGAAGGCGTTTTCTGACGCAGAAAACGCGCAAATTCCTGACGCAGGAATTTGACCGACGTTGCGCGGTTCCCCGAAATCTGCGTCAGATTTCGGCGCGTTTTCTGCGACAGAAAACGCTACTTCGGTGCGAACAGCCGGTAATAGGCCCAATCCGGCAGGAATTGCGACAGGCGGAACACCCAGGCGAAGGGGATGGGGAAGCTGTTGGAGAAGTGGTCGGTGTTCATGTGTTCGAACATGATCTGCGCCGCCTGCCCCGGCTCCATGATCTGGGGCATGTTGAAATCGTTCTTGTCGGTGAGGCGCGTCCTGATGAAGCCGGGATTGCAGAGCTGCACCTCGACGCCCGTGCCGCGCAGGTCGCAATACATCGATTCCGCCAGCGACATCGTGCCTGCCTTCGAGGCGCAATAGCCGATGGCACCGGGCAGGCCGCGGAAGCCCGAGAGCGAGCCGGTAATGACGACGTGGCCGCTGCGGCGTTCCACCATGCCGGGGATCACCGCGCCCATGACGCGGGCGCAGCCGGTGAGGTTGATGTTGCACATCGCCTCGACCGCGTCGGGATCCCAAGCTTGCGCCTTCATCGGGGTATAGACCCCGGCGAGGAAGACCACGCCATCCAGATGGCCGGCCTGCGCCGCCGCTTCGCGGACGGATTGGGTGGAGGCCACGTCGCAGGGGATGGGGGTGGCGCGGCCTGGCAGGCGGGCTATGGCCTCGGCCAGCCTGTCGGGCGAGCGGGCGGAGAGGATCAGTTCGGCCCCGGCGTTGGAGAGGCGCTGCGCGAGGGCGAGGCCTAGGCCTTCGGAGGCCCCGACAAGCCAGTAGCGTTTGCCGCGAAACTCCCTCATGCCGGGATCCGGCGCATGGTAGCCACGAGTTCGGCCACGGTGATGCCGAACTTGGTGAACTGGCTGCGGTTCATGATCGTGCCGTTTTCCATCAGATACATCCAGTCGGTCACGTTGAGGACGTGGCCGCCCGCCTCTTCGTCCAGCTTGATCCGGTAGCGCAACTGGACGCCGGCCCCTTCGGCACGGCCCGCACCGGGACCGACGACATCGGCGGCCTCGGCCTTGATGGAGCCGTCATTGGAGAGGTAGAGCCGCCATTCGCGATCCTGCTTGCGGCCGGAATCGTAGTGGAAGCGTTCCTTGAGGATGCCGACATTGCCATCCCAGACGCCCTCCATTTCCGCCACGAAGCGCGAGGCGACGCGGCCGGTGGGGCCGTAGATGACGCCTTCGCAGAGGATGGGGCCGGAAAGATGAGTGCGCAGGTCGAAGCGCGGGCCGCGCCCGGCCAGATCGGCGGGCCGCTGGGTGCGGAAGCCGATGAAGCGGGATTTCATCGCGATGAGGACGAGCGTGATCAGGACGCCGAGGAGAAGCGAGAAGAAGGGTGTCATGTCAGACCTCCGGAACCTTGGTGGCAGCCAGAAGCGCAATGGCCAGCACCTTGAGGGCGCAGGGAACCAGCGCGTAGGAAACAGATAGGGCGAAAAGCGCGGAAGGCGCGTTCTCCGCACCGGGGGTGAAGCCTGCCGCCTGCAGCGCGGGCAGGAGCGTGCCTGCGGCAAGGGCGAGCGAGAGTTTCGAGACGAAGGACCAGAGGCCGAAGGCGGCCCCTTCGCCGCCCTGCCCGATCTGGCCGAGGCGGCGGGCAAAGAGCGCGGGCAGCAGCACCATGTCGGCCCCGAGCGCCGCGCCGGAGGCGGCGCAGATCACGGCGAAGGCCAGGACATCGCCCGCGCCCAGGGTGGCTGCCCAGAGGAAGGAGGCGATGGCCAGCGCCATGCCGGCAAGCAGGACGGGCTTTGCGCCGTGGTTGCGGGCGGCGCGCGACCAGAGCGGGGTGGAAAGCGCGGCCGACAGGAAGAAGAGCAGGAGGAGCGGGCCTTCCATGCCGGGGGCCATGAGGCGGCTTTCGACGAAGAAGAGGAAAAGCGTGGAGGTGACGGCCACGGGGGCGGCGTTCAGCAGCGCAATCAGCAGCAGGCGCCGCGCGAGGGGATCGCCCAAGGCCGGGCGGAAGGCGGCGAGGGGGTTGTCGAAGCTGCCCCCCTGCCCCGACCACTGATCGCGCATCGCGATTGTGGCGAGGATCGCCAGCAGCACGAAGAGCGCGGCGAAGGCGGCGAAGGGGTTGCCGGTCAGGCCAGCGAGCGCCACGGGGGCGACGGCGGCGATGCAGACCCCGGCCAGCGAGCCGCCTTCGCGCCAGCCTGCCAGTTGAAGATGGCCCTGCGGGCCGAGCGTGGCGGCCTTGGCCACACCTTCGGCATAGAAGGTGATCGTCAGGAAGGAGAAGGCGGTGAACAGCGCCGAAAGCGTAAGCGCGAACCACAGGAGCGGCGCGACGGGCGGGGTGATGGCGAACAGGGCCAGCATGGCGCAGGCCATGATGGCCGTCGCGAGGGCAACCCAGAGCCCGCGGCGGGCGCGGCCGCGTTCGGCCAGCCAGCCGAGAACGGGATCCTGTACGACATCGAAGAGGCGCAGCAGCGCCAGAACCCCCCCGAGGGCGGCAAGCGACAGGCCGTAGCTGTCGACATAGAATTTCGGGGCATGGATATAGATGGGCAGCCCCGCCATTGCGATGAGGGCGGCGAACAAGCTCCACCCGGCAAGCCCTGCCCGGGGCGTGGTGGCAGGCAGGGCCGCGGTCATCGGGTGACTTCCTCGGGCGGGGGGGTGGGACGGTTGCGGAACTTCACGCCCTTGAGCGCGAGTTTCAGAGCCTGCCAATGGATCAGCGCCAGCACGCGGCGGCTGCCCAGCGGGCGGCGGATGGCGGCGCGAATGATTTCGCCGTTGGTCAGCGGCACGCGGGGACCGATGAGGTTGGTGTAGAGCCCGCCCTGCTGCGAGGTGTAGTCGATCCAGATGCCGATGCGATCAGGGCGCAGATCGAAGCGGAAGGCATAGCCGCCCTCGATCGGCTGGAAGGGCGAGACGTGAAAGATCTTGCGCGCGGTGAGCGTGTCGGTCCGGGTGATGGGGGCGTGATCGTCGCGGTGGCAGAGATAGGAATGCCGGTCGCCATAGGTGTTGGACACTTCGGCGATGACGGTGCGCAGGTCGCCTGCGGCATCATGGCAGAGCCAGAAGCTGACCGGGTTGAAGACATGGCCGAGAACGCGGGGCTGGCCGAGAAGAAGGATGCGGTCGGCCCCGGGCAGATCATGGGCGGCGAGGATATCGCGGACCCAGGCGGTGCCGCGGCCCTGGCCGGGGGGGCCGCCGAAATCGGCGTCATGGATGGCGGTGAGGTTGCGGCGGTTGCGCGAGAAAAGGCCAGGCCCACGCGCGGTATCGGGATCGAGGAGCAGGTAATCCACGGTATAGCGGAAGCTGTTGGCCACCGCGCCCTTGCGTCCGTGATAGGTTTCACCGCGGATCAGTTCGACATCGGTCATGCGGCGAGCCTTTCGCGCGCGCCGGAACGCATCGCTTCGACCACATCGACGGCCGAGGCGAAGCCGTCTTCGTGAAAGCCGTTGCGCATCCAGGCCCCGGCGAACCAGGTGTTCCGGGTGCCGTTCATGGCGCGGATGCGATCCTGCGCCCCAATCGCGGCGAGGTCGTAGACGGGATGTTCGAAGGTGACCACGTCGTCGATCAGCCGGTCGTCGATGCCGCCGTTGGAATTCAGGGTGACGAAGATCGGATCATCCTGCGGGATCGGCTGGAGCGAGTTCATCCAGTAGGTCAGGTCGATCTTGCCGGAGCCGCCGCCCGCGGGTTCGACATAGGCCCAGGAGGACCAGCATTTGCGGTTCTTGGGCATGACCGAGGGATCGCGGTGCAGGATCGCCTGGTTCGGCTGATAGCGCACCGCGCCAAGGGCCGCGCGTTCATCGGGGGTGGCATCGGCCAGCAGGCGCAGCGAGACATCGGAATGGGTGGCGAAGACCACCTCGTCGAACATTTCCCATTCGCCGCCATGGCAGCGGATCATCACGCCGCCTGCCTCGCGCTGGACGGCGGCGACGGCGGCGCCAAGGCGGATGTCCACGCCGCGGGTGGCGAGAGAGGCCTGAAGGCGGCGGACATATTCGATGGAGCCGCCCTTGACGGTATACCACTGATGCTGCCCTTCGAAATCAAGCAGGCGGTGATTTTCGAAGAAGCGCACCAGTGCATGGGCCGGAAAATCGAGGATGCCCATCGTGGGGGTGGACCAGATCGCGCCGGAGAAGGGGGTGATGTAGTAATCGCGGAACCAGTCGCCGGTGCCGAGCGTCAGGAGAAGATCGCGGATCGTCATGCCGGGGCGGACGACGGAAGCGGCGTGCTTGTTGAAGCGCATGATGTCGGTCAGCATGCCTAGGAAGCGCGGCGAAAGGCAGTTGCGGCGCTGGGCGAAGATCACGTCAAGCGAGGCGAGGCCGTATTCGAGGCGGCCGCCGTCGATGGAGGCCCCAAAGCTCATGTTGCTTTCGACATAGGGGACTTCGAGGCGGTCGAAGAGGCCGAGCAGATTGGGATAGTTCACCTTGTTGAAGACGATGAAGCCGGTATCGACCGGCTGATCCCCGTTCCGGCCCGCGATGACGGTGCGCGCATGGCCGCCGAGGCGGTTCTCGGATTCGAAGAGGACCACGGATTGATCGTCGGCCAGAAGATGCGCGGCGGCCATGCCGGAAATGCCCCCCCCGATGACAGCGATACGACGGGGAAGGGAACCAGGGATTTCAAACGGCATGGAAAGGGACACTCCGATGTTGGTCTTTGGATCCTTCTACGCTGGGGCGACGGGATTGGATCAATCTGTAAATTTTTCTGGACATTAGAAACTTGACATTCGCTTTCGGCGGAACATTTCCCCGACTGTGATCCATTCGACAGCATGCAGCGTAGAAGTTGCATGATGCTTGATGCACATCAGACCGAAAAAACGGATGCGCCTTTGGTCGCGCGGCAATATGCTGTGGCGGAACATAAGGTTAGAAGCCGGAAGGATGGGTCTGCCGTGCAGGCGGATGGGATCGAGACGGATTGGGCGGCGCTGGTTCTTCGGGTGCGCGACCATCAGGACAGGGCGGCGTTTGCGGCGCTGTTTCGGCACTTTGCCCCGCGGGTGAAGGCCTTTCTGATGAAGTCGGGCGCGGATGCCACGCTGGCCGAGGAATGTGCGCAGGATGTCATGGCGACGCTGTGGCAGAAGGCGGCGCTTTTCGATCCGTCGCGGGCTTCGGTGGCGACCTGGGTCTTCACCATCGCCCGCAACCGGAGGATCGACGCGCTGCGCAAGGCGCGGCGGCCCGAACCGGAAGACCTGCCCTGGGGGCCGGAGCCTGAACCCGATCAGGCCGAGGCGCTTGAGGTGCAGCAGGATACCGAACGGCTGGGCGTCGCGCTTGCCCAGTTGCCAGAGAAACAGCGCGCCTTGATCGAACGGGCCTTCTATGGCGATCTTTCGCATAGCGAGATTGCCGCCGAAACGGGCCTTCCGCTGGGAACGATCAAGTCGCGCATCAGATTGGCGCTGGAGCGGTTGCGCCAGCAGATGAGTTGAAGGCGAAGAATGATGACGACCATCAGGCACCACCTTTCGGAGCAGTTGTTGACGGCCTATGCGGCAGGCGAACTGCCCGAGGCGTTCAACCTGGTCGTGGCGACGCATGTGTCGCTGTGCGATGACTGCCGGGCGCGGCTGGAAACCCTGGATGCGCTGGGCGGGGCGTTGCTGGAAACGGCCGATGCGACGCCAATGTCGGAAGACAGCCTTGCGGCCTGTCTGGACCGGATCGACGGGCTGTCGCAGGCCACGTCGCGCAGCCCGATGCGGCGGCATGGCATCTTTCCCGCGCCGCTGGCCGATTATGTCGGCGGCGGGGTGAACAAGGTGAAATGGCGCAATCTGGGGATGGGCGTGAAGCAGGCGATCCTGCCGACGGGCAAGGATGCCTCGGCCCGGTTGCTGTATATCCCGGGGGGGCAGGCGGTGCCGGATCACGGGCATCGAGGGCTGGAACTGACGCTGGTTCTGCAGGGCGCGTTCCGCGACGAGACGGATCGCTTTGGCCCCGGCGATATCGAGATTGCGGATGAAGCGATGCAGCACACGCCCGTTGCCGAACATGGCGAGGTGTGCATCTGCCTTGCGGCGACGGATGCGCCGCTGAAGTTCAACGCGATCATCCCGCGGCTGGCCCAGCCCTTTCTGCGGATCTGAGGCGCGGCCCCGGGCAGAAAGCGTTTGCCAAAGGGGGGCGGGCTGAGGGATACAGGGCGGACATCGGTTCAACCTGTGGTTCATGCTTCGTTTCGCCCAGAGATATGCTGCCTTCGTTCTGGCCTATTGGGCGGCGTCCGTTGGCGTTTACTTCCTGTGTTTCGGATCGGTCGCCAATATCTCGACCAGTTTTCTGGAAAGCGCGGCGGGGCTTTTCAATGCGCGGGTCGTGCTGGCGCTGACGGGGATTTCGATCCTGATCCTTGTGGCGGGGCGCGGGCGGTATGATTTCCGCAAGCTGCTGCCGGTACTGATCATCGCGCTGGCGCAGATCCCGTTCTTTTCCGCCTTTCACATGAACAAGGTCTGCATCCCCGAGATCGTCGCCTTCTGGGCGGATCCGGCCTTTGCCGATCTGGACCGGGCCCTGCATGGCGGGCAGGATGCATTTCGGCTGTATCACGGGATGCTGGGCGGCATCATTCCGGAAAGCCTGATCGTGACGGTCTATTTCCCGGTCTGGGTGGCGGTGGCCTATATCTATCCCGCCGTGATCGCGGCCATCGAAAAGGACGAGACGCGGGCGATCCGGCATATCCGGCTGCATGCGGTGATCTGGATCCTGCTGGGCAATCTGATGGCGACGGTGTTTTCGTCGGCCGGGCCGGTATTCTTTGAACTGGTGACGGGGCGAGGCGATTTCGACTATGTGAACGCCTTCCTGCGCGAGGATCGCGCGGTTTTCGCGGGCGTGATCGAATTGCAGAACAAGCTGTGGATCGAGCATTCGGGCGGTGCGCTGGGAACGGGGATCAGCGCCTTTCCCAGCCTGCATGTGGGCGCGGCGATGCTGCCGCTTCTGTGGCTGGTGGACAGGTTCGGCTGGCGCGGGCTGATCGGGGCGGTGTTTCCGCTGCTGATCCAGTATGGATCGGTGGTGACGGGGTTCCACTATGCGGTGGATGGCTATGCATCGGCCGTGATCGCCTGCCTTTGCCTTGTGGTGCTGCGGCAGATGCAGGCAGGGCGGGTGAGCGGGGCGGGTGAGCCCGCGCGGGGCCGCTGAGGCGCGGGATCAGGCGGGGACGGCGAGGCGCACGGACAGTGCGCGGGAGGCGGTCTGCAGATCGAGGGGGCCTTCGGTCAGGATCAGATCATGCCGGGCAAGGGCACGGCCCGAAACCCGGAGCGGTTCGAGCGCGAAAAGCGCCGTCAGGCCGCCCGCAGCAATCATGGCAGGGCCGTGGTGCAGTGTGACGCTGGGCAGGGGCAGGTTGCGCGCCGTCATCACGTTGAAATCATCGGAGGGGCCGGAAGCGGTGCCGGTGGCGGCGACGGGCGTATCGCCCGGAAAGGCCACGGGTTGCAGGGGGCGGCAATCCAGCGCGATGCCGGGACCTGACAGGCGAAAGCCGGGGCCGGATAGGACAGTCAGGTTCCGTTCGATGCCGGGAAAGAGGGAAAAGGGGCCATCCTCGGCCACGGTGGCCATGGAGAGCCGCCAGAGCAGCGCGCCATCCTGTTCCGCCCGGGCCAGTTCGACGGTGATGCCCTTGCCGTTCTTCCAGGGCTGGCGGGTGTAATCGGCCTGGGTGAGGTGCCTCATTCCGCGGCCCGGGGGCCAAGGAGGGGCGCGTCGGAAGGGGCGAGTTCCTCGAAATCGAAATTGTCGAGGCGGCGGGCCCGTTTGGTGGCCTTTTCGGTGGAGATCTTGATCTCTTCGACATCGCGCTGGGCCTGGCCGAAATGGCGATCGAGGTTATCGACGCGCGTTCCCAGCCTTTCGACATCGGCGTAGAGCAGCGCCAGTTCCTTGCGGATCGCGCCTGCCTGTTCGCGCATCCGCGCATCCTTCAGCACGGCGCGCATGGTGTTGAGCGTGGCCATGCAGGTGGTGGGCGAGACGATCCAGACCTTTGCGGCGAACCCTTCGCGGACGACATCGGGGAAATTGGCGTGGAGTTCGGCATAGACCGCCTCGGAGGGCAGGAACATCAGCGCGCCATCGGCGGTTTCGCCTTCGATGATGTATTTCTCGGCGATCGCCCTGATATGGGTGCGGACGGCGGTGCGGAGGTTCCTTTGCGCCTCGGCCAGGAGGGCGGCACTGTCGGCGCGGCGGAGGGATTCATAGGCCTCGAGCGGGAATTTCGCGTCGATGACGATGGGACCGGGCGGATTGGGCAGGTGGATCAGGCAATCGGCGCGGCGGCCATTGGACAGCGTGGCCTGCATGGTGAAGCTGTCGGAGGGCAGGGCCTTCAGCACGATGTCGTGCAGCTGGATTTCGCCGAAGGCGCCGCGTGTCTGCTTGTTGGACAGGATATCCTGAAGGGACAGGACGTTTCCCGACAGCTTTTCGATATTGGCCTGGGCGCGGTCGATGGTTTCCAGCCGCTGCTGGAGTTCGCCCAGGCTGCGCGCGGTGCGGGTGGAGGTGCCATGCAGCGCCTCGGTCATCTGGCGCTGCACATCGGCGAGGCGTTGTTCCATCAGTTTCAGCATGGAGGATTGGCTGACGGCAGCCGCTTCGGAGACGTGGTGCAGGCCGCCGGAAAGACGTTCCTGGCCTTCGGACAGGGATTGCACGCGGTTCGTCATCCATTCCATCTGCCGCAACATCGGCTGCGCCATGCGGGCCGAGGCCGCCGCCGCGCGGAGGGTGAGCAGAAGGACAAGGATCAGCGCCAGCGCGATGCCGCCCGCGATCAAGATCGGCGGATCGGTCAGGCTGTATTGGGTTCCGGCAATGGTGATCATCGGCGACCGAAGAGCCTTTCGATATCGGCGAGTTTCAGTTCCACATAGGTGGGGCGGCCGTGGTTGCACTGGCCGGAATGGGGGGTTGCCTCCATCTCGCGCAGGAGGGCGTTCATTTCCTCGGCGCGCATCTGGCGGCCGGAGCGGACAGAGCCGTGGCAGGCCATGCGGGAGAGGACGGCCTCGATCCTGGCCTGGACGAGGAGGCTGTCGCCCTGATCGGCGAGTTCGTCGAGGATGTCGTGGATGAGGGCCGTGGCATTGACGGTGCCAAGGATGGCCGGGGTTTCGCGCACGGCGATGGCCCCGCCGCCGAAGGGTTCCAGCACAAGGCCCATCCGGGCGAGGGTTTCGGCGTGATCGAGGAGGCAGGTCGCGTCTGTGGCGGAGAGGTCCACGATTTCGGGGATCAGCAGGGCCTGGGCAGGGATGCCGGTTTCCGCCATCTGGCGTTTCAGGCGTTCATAGACCAGCCGTTCATGGGCGGCATGCTGATCGACGATGACGAGGCCTGTCTCGGTCTGGGCTATGATGTAGTTTTCATGGATCTGCGCGCGGGCCGCCCCCAGCGGGCGGTGGATGGCCTCGGGTTCCGGGGCGGGGGCTTCGGCGCGGGCGGAGGGGGCCTCGGCGAAACCGGGGGTGGGCAGCGGGGCCTGGAAGGCGAAGGCGCGAGAGAGGGACGGCTGCGAGGGGCGGTCCATCTGGTAGATGCGCGGGGCAGAGGCAGGTTCGGGGCGGAAGGCGGCCAGGGTGGCATCGGCGACGGTGCTGCTGGCCCGGTGGCCCGCGCCGGAAAGCGCCGTGCGCAGGCCCGTGATGATGAGCGAGCGCGCGGCTTCGGGTTCGCGGAAGCGGACCTCGGCCTTGGCGGGGTGGACGTTCACATCGACGCGTTCGGGATCGACGATCAGGTTCAGGACGGCGGCGGGGTGGCGGTCGCGGCTGAGGAAATCGAAATAGGCCACGCGCAGGGCGCCCAGAAGCATGCGGTCCAGCACGGGGCGGCCGTTGACGAAGACGAATTGTTGCACCGAAGAGCCGCGCGAATAGGTGGGCAGGGCGGCATAGCCGGACAGGCGCATGCCATCGCGTTCCACGTCGATCTTCAGGGCATTGGCGACGAAATCCGCGCCCAGCACCACGGCCAGGCGGGCGTGCAGCGCATCGAAGAAATCGCCGCCCGTCGGATCGGCGCGGAAGATCACGCGGCCCTCGGCGCCGCCTGTCACATCGCGCAGGGTGAAGCCCACGGTGGGTTCGGCCATGGCGAGGCGGCGGATGACATCGGTGATGGCCTGGGATTCGGCCCTGTCGGAGCGCAGGAATTTCAGCCGGGCGGGCGTGGCGAAGAAGAGGTCGCGCAGTTCGATGACCGTGCCGCGCGTCAGGGCGGCGGGTTTGACAGGGGCCATGCGACCACCGGCGACGGTGATCGTGGCGGCCTCATGTCCATGCGCGCGCGAGGTGATCGTGAGCCGCCCCACCGCGCCGAGCGAGGGCAGAGCCTCGCCCCGGAAACCGAAGCTGCGGATGTTCAGAAGATCGGATCCGTCGATCTTTGAGGTCGCGTGGCGTGACAGGGCAAGCGGCAGGTCATCGCCCGCCATGCCGCAGCCATCGTCGGTGACGCGGATCAGGGTCTTGCCGCCATCGGCGACGTCCACCGTGATGCGGCTGGCACCGGAATCAAGGGCGTTCTCCACCAGTTCCTTTACCGCCGAGGCAGGGCGTTCGACCACCTCGCCCGCGGCGATGCGGTTGATCGCCGCTTCGTCGAGCTGGCGGATCTGCGGACGCGGCGCGGAACCGGTCATTTTGGGGGCGGAAAGGTTCATACCGCCATATGTAGCAGGCATGGCCGGGAAGGGCCACAGATTCGGGCGCCCAAGGCGCCCCGCCGGGAGGGGGCGGTGTCAGTTGGTGCTGGCCACGCCTTCGGGTTGGCCCACGATGATGAAGCGCAGGTCATCGGCATGGTAGAGACGCGCGGCGACGCGGCGGACATCCTCGATCGTGACGGCGTTGACCTTGTCGTTGCGGGTCTTGGGATAGTCGGGCGGCAGGCCGATCAGTTGCATGTTGACCATGATCGTGGCGAGGGGGCCGTTGCCATCGAAGCGCAGGGGATAGGCCCCGGTGAGATAGGTCTTGGTGGCCTGAAGCTCTGCTTCCGTGATGCCTTCGGTTTCGATCCGGGCCCATTCCTTGCGGATCAGATCGACGGCCTCGGCCGTGCTGGCATTGGCGACGCGGGTCTGGCCGACGACCACCTCGGCATTGTCATAGCCCATGAGCGAGGTTCCGATGCCATAGGTCAGGCCGCGCTTTTCGCGGATTTCGGTCATCAGCCGGGCCGAGAAGCGGCCGCCGCCCAGAACCTCGTTCAGGATGGTGGCGGCGAAGAAATCGGGATCGTCGCGCTTGATGCCGGAATGACCGAAGAGAAGCAGGGATTGCGGACCGGGAAATTCCTGCACGGTGATGCCCCCGGTCAGGGCCGGTTCCACCCGGCCCGGCAAGGCCGCGCCGGTGGCGGGAAGATCGGCGAAAAGCCGGTCGAGCAGCAGGCCCAGATCCTGTGCCGAGATGTCGCCCGACGCGGCGACGAAGAGCCGGTCGCGGGCGATGCTGGCGGCATGGGCGGCGCGCAGATCCTCGACCGTGAGGGCGGGGACGGTTTCCAGCGTGCCGCTGCCATCATGGGCATAGGGGTGACCCGGGAAAGCCTGCTGCCGGAAAAGGCGGTTGGCGATGCTGGCGGGATCCTTTTCATCCGAGCGCAGCCCGGCCAGCACCTGCCCGCGGACGCGTTCCACGGCATCGGGATCGAAGCGTGGTTCGGTCAGCGCGAGATGCAGCAGGTCGATCGCCTGATCGCGGTTCTCGGTCAGGAACTGGGCCGATATGGCGACGGTGTCGATATCGGAGGAAAAGCGGAAGGACGCGGCGAGATCATCGCGCGCCCGGGCGAAGCCCTGCGCATCGAGATCGCCTGCGCCTTCCTCGATCAGGGCGGTCATCAGGTTGACGGCCCCTTCCTTGCCGACGGGATCAAGGCTTGATCCGCCCCGGAAGCGGATTTCGATGGCGGTGAAGGGGATGTTTTCTTCCTGCACCAGCCAGGCGGTGATGCCGCCGGGGGAGGTGACGGTCTGGATATCGACGGCGGCCCGGGCCGGAAGGGCGAGCAGCAGGAAGCAGGCAATTGCAGAGAGATGGCGGATCATTGGGCGGCCTCTTCACGCTGGAGATAGCCGGTGACGGACTTGCGCCGATCCAGCACAAGGCGCGCGGCGGCCATGATATCGTCGGCGGTGACGGCGCCGAGGATTTCGGGCCATTGGCGGACATCGTCGATGGTGAGGCCGTTCGCCAGCGCCTCGCCATAGCGGCGGGCGAGGCCGTCTGCATCATCGCGGGCATAGATATCGGCGGCGCGGATCTGGGTCTTGATGCGGGCGAGATCTTCGGGATCGGGGCCGGTTTCGAGGAAGGCGGTCAGGGCTGCATCGAGCGCCTCTTCGACCTGCGGAAGCGTGGTATCGGGGGTGGGCACGACGACGAAGTTGAAGGTGGTGTCATCGACGCTGGAGCCATCGTAGAAGGCGGCGGCGTAGACGGCCTTCTGCTGATCGAATTGCAGCGCGCGGGCCAGGACCGAGGTGGTGCCGTTGCCGCCGAGCAATTCGGCGAGGATCGTCAGCGCGGCGGCGGTCTTCTGATCGCCCGGGTCGCGTTCGGGGGCGAGGTAGCTGCGCGAGACATAGGGTTCGGAGACGCGGGGATCGGACAGTGTCAGCCGGCGTTCGGAAAGCTGCGGCGGTTCCGTCACGCGGGCACGGGGGGCAAGGTCAGTGGCGGCCGGGATGGGGCCGTAGTGACGCTGGGCCATGTCGCGGACCTGATCAGGGGTGACATCCCCGGCGACAACGAGGACGGCGTTGTTCGGGGCGTAATGGCGTCGGTAGAAATCCTTGGCGTCGTCCTTGGAGAGCTGTTCCATCTCGTGCCGCCAGCCGATGATGGGGATGCCGTAGGGATGGTTGAGGAACTGTGCCGCGCGCATCTGTTCGCCCAGCAGCGCCCCCGGGTTTGAATCGGTGCGCTGGTTGCGTTCCTCGAGGATGACATCGCGTTCTGTCAGCACGTCTTCTTCGGCGAGGCGCAGGTCGGACATGCGATCGGATTCGAGTTTCATCATCAGATCGAGCCGGTCCGCGGCGACGCGCTGGAAATAGGCGGTGTAATCCCAGCTGGTGAAGGCATTGTCGTTGCCACCCTGCGCTTCGACGATGGAAGAGAATTCGCCGGGGCCGATCTCATCGGTGCCCTTGAACATCAGATGTTCGAGGAAATGCGCGATCCCGGATTTGCCGGGCGCTTCATCCGCGGCCCCGACGCGATACCAGACCATCTGTACCACGACGGGGGCGCGGTGATCTTCGATCACGACGACCTGAAGGCCGTTGTCGAGGGTGAAATCGGTGACGTTCTCGGCCGCCTGTGCCGGAACGGCCAGAAGGCAGGCCGCGATGAGGGCCAGGCCCGGGAATGGCTTCATTCGATCCTCCGCATGGTCCGGTCAGACGGACCTTTCGGCAAGGAAGGTGCGCCGGACAGGCGGCGGGTTCAACCCGCCCCTACGCGCTTGTTACCCGTCTTCGCCGGGTTGCGGCGGCGGGGCAGAGGGTGTGGCCACCCCGGCCCGGCGCCAGCGCCAGAGTTCGGCCTGCTGATCCAGCGACATGGGCTTGTAGGCCTTGAAGTAGACGTTGACGTTGAAGATCCGCTCCAGCAGGCGGCCATCGTTCTTGCGCCGATATTCCAGATCCTCGGCCGCGAGGGTCTGGCGGATGCCGGAGGTCACGCCATAGCGTGCGGCATAGGCATAAAGCCCGGAATGGGCGGAATTGACGCCTTCCCGCGCGCCGAGATTGCCGCCAAGGGCTGCGACAGCCTCGGCCTGGGGATCGCGGTCGGTGCGGTTCAGGCCGCCCGGCGTGGGTTCGGGGAGGGCTGCGATGTCTTCGGGCATTTCCAGCGGCTTGGGCGGGACGATGCCGAATTCGTCAGGCCCGGCAGAGGTGGACCGCACATTCATGAGCGAAGGCACCTTGTCGCCACTGCCGCATGCCGCAAGCGTCAGCACCATCGCCATTGCGATGGCGGGGAAACGCCGTTGTGCCTGCATGCCTGCCTCCGTCATCCGTCTTGGACCCGTCTTAACCCATGTCGCGCCGCGCGTCACGAGGTCTTTCCCTTGCCTTTGCCTGTCCGGGCGGAACCTGTCTTGCCGGGCTTGCCCGTCCCGCCGGTGAAGAGGATCAGGCCGATGGCACCGGCAAAGATGGAGATATCCGCCACGTTGAAGGCATAGGGATTTTCGATCCCGCAGCAAGACATGTTGAGGAAATCGGCCACCGCGCCATAGACGATCCTGTCGATCACATTGCCGAGCGCCCCGCCGACCAGCAGCCCGGCCGAGATCTGCGCCCAGCGCCCTGCCCCTTCGCGGCGGATCCAGATCCAGACCCAGGCGGAAATCACCAGAGCCACGGCAATGAGCAGCCAGCGGGCGAATTCGGCCTGGTTGCTGAACAGGCCGAAGTTGATGCCGGTGTTCCAGGCCATGCGGAAGGTCAGGAAGGGCGGCAGCACGTCGATCACCCCGCGTTCGATGAGGTTCATGCCCTGGACCACGATCAGCTTGGTGATCTGGTCGAGCAGGAAGATCACGGTCGCGGTGATGGCTGCGATGCGCATGGGCGACCCTTTCAGTGGCGGAAGTGGCGCATGCCGGTGAAGACCATAGCAAGGCCCGCGGCATCGGCCGCGGCGATGACATCGTCATCGCGCATGGAGCCGCCGGGCTGGATGATGGCGGTGGCCCCGGCCTCGGCCGCGGCGAGGAGGCCGTCGGAAAAGGGGAAGAAGGCGTCGGAGGCCACGACGGACCCCTTGGTGAGGGGCGCGGGAAGGCCCAGCGCCTCGGCCATGTCCTGCGATTTGCGGGCGGCGATGCGGGTTGAATCGATGCGCGACATCTGGCCTGCGCCGACGCCGACGGTGGCGCCGTTGCGGACATAGATGATGGCGTTGGATTTGACGTGTTTCGCGACCTTCCAAGCAAACAGGAGGTCGGCCAGTTCGGCATCGGTCGGCGCGCGTTTGGTGACGACCTTGAGGTCGGCGGGGTGGAGGATGCCTGCGTCGCGGTCCTGCACGAGGAAGCCGCCTGCCACCTGTTTGAAAGCGGTGCCTTTTGCCTTGGCGTCGGGGAGGCCCGCAGTGGTGAGGAGGCGGAGGTTCTTCTTCGCGGCGAAGATGGCGCGGGCCTCGTCGGACGCGCCGGGGGCGATCACGACCTCGGTGAAGATTTCGGTGATCTTTTCCGCCGTGGCGGCGTCGAGCGGCTGGTTCAGGGCGACGATGCCGCCGAAGGCGGAGGTGCGGTCGCAGTCATAGGCGCGGGCGTAGGCCTCGGCCAGGGTTGCGCCGGTGGCGACGCCGCAGGGATTGGCGTGCTTGATGATGGCGCAGGCGGGTTGGTCGCCCACGAATTCGGCCACCAGTTCGAAGGCGGCGTCGGTGTCGTTGATGTTGTTGTAGGAGAGTTCCTTGCCCTGCCATTGGCGCGCGGTCGCCACGCCTTCGCGGCGGGAGCCATCGGTGTAGAAGGCCGCCGATTGGTGCGGGTTTTCGCCATAGCGCAGGGTCTGGGCCAGTTTGCCCGCGAAGGAACGGAAGCGGGGGGCGGTTTCGCCGATCTGGACCGCCAGCCAGTTCGACACGGCGGCATCATAGGCGGCGGTGCGGGAATAGGCCGTCAGCGCCATCTTCTGGCGGAAAGCCATGGTGGTGGCCCCGTCATGGGCGGCGAGCTGATCGAGCAGGGGCTGATAATCGGCGGGGTCCGTCAGCACGGTGACGAATTTGTGGTTCTTGGATGCGGCGCGGATCATGGCGGGACCGCCGATGTCGATATTCTCGATGCAGGTGGCGTGGTCGGCGCCCTTGGCCACCGTTTCCTCGAACGGGTAGAGGTTCACGATGAGGAGGTCGATCGGTTCGATCCCATGTGCGGCCATGGCCAGGAGGTGTTCGTCATCGTCGCGCAGCGCCAGAAGTGCGCCATGGACATTGGGATGCAGCGTCTTGACCCGGCCATCCATCATCTCGGGGAAACCCGTCACATCCGAGACGTCGCGGACGGGCAGGCCCGCCGTGCGCAGCATGCCGGAGGTGCCCCCGGTGGAGATGAGTTCCACCCCCCGCGCGGCAAGGGCGCGGGCGAGGTCGAGAAGCCCGGATTTGTCGGAGACGGAAATCAGCGCGCGGCCGATGGGAACGAGGTTGGTCATGGGCGGCACCCCCCGGGGTAACGGATACGGTCAGACCGGAACCGGCAATTCCTCGCGGTCCAGGTCGCGGATGGCGAGGGGAGTATCCTGTGCCTTGGCCAAGGTCCAGCCGATCCGGGTTTCAAAGGTGCCTGCATGCGCGGAAAGGACGATCTGACGCGCAGCGCGGGGCTGCAAACGCCCTTTTTCAAGGTAGACCGATGGATCTAGCGACAGTTTGGCAACGCCGTCATGGCGGAAGACCCAGATCTCGCCGGATTTGAGCGCCATGGATACGGCATTGCCGCCCATGTCGAGCGCCACATCCACATCCGGATGAAGATGGAAGCGGATGGAAAAGCCGATGCCGCCGGGGTTCTGCGCGAGGATGGCCGAGAGGCGCTTACGGTCTGCCGGGCTGCGGGCTTCGAGCATGTCGGTGCCGGTGAGACGCCGGCCATGGCCATCGAGCGTAAGGATGCGGGCATGGGACAGGCCATGGCTGGCCTGCCAGCCCGCATGGGCGGCAGAGACGTGATGGCCGCCACTGTCCTGCGCCAGTTGCAGGGCCGTCACGGCAGCGCGCATGGCGAATTCCGGCCCGCCCGTTCCGAGGCGGGAAGAGGAGGAGCCATCGAGCGACAGGACGGAATGCGAGGCGGTGGCGCGACCGGCGAGTTCCCAGTCTTCGCCGAAGGGGCGGCCGGAGCCGCAACTGACGATCAGCGGTCGGCGCCCGGATGTCAGTTCGAAGGCGAGGGTGGAGGCATGGGCCGCGCGCCCGGCCCGGCCATCGGGCGGGGTGGCGGCGTCGATGATCACCGAGGTACGACCGGAGGAGAGGCGGACAAAGCCCATGGCGGGCAGGCTGCCCGCGACGCCCGCGCGGACGCCCGAGGCCGACAGGGCCGCATCGAGACGGCCTTCGATCCCCCTGCCCCCGCCGTGAAACCGGGCCAGCCCGCCATCGGCATGGCGCAGGGCGCGCAGGGTGGGCGCGATGCGGCCGATCGCGTTGACCAGTTCCAGCGGCGCGGCATGGCCGGCCTCTTGCAGGGCCTGCGCGGCCCAGTTGAGCAGGGTGAAAACCTCGAGCAGGTCTTCGGGGTTGCGCGTCGGAATGCCGCCGCCTGCATCCACCTCGCGGTCGCAATCGCGGGCCAGCGCGGCGATGGCCCCCTGCACGAGGCCGGCCTTTCCTTCCAGTGCAAGTGCCGCGACGATCAGGCCGGTGAGGGCCTCGAACCGGGGCAGGCCGGGCGTGGCACTGGACCAGTGCCGGGCGAGGAAATGGGTCTGCAGGGTAAGCGAGCGGAAATAGGCATCCGCCTTGGCCTTGTCCTGACCTTGCAGGAGAAGGACGGCATGGTTGATCCAGCGGATCAGGCGACGTCCGATCAGATCGGGTGTCCAGCCGGGGCCCTGGCCGCGACCGAAGGCGTCTATCCAGGCATAGGTCCAGTCCTGCGCGCGCTTGCGGGCGGCGGCGTCGCCGAAAGCGGCCAGATCATCCAGCCAGACGAAGCCCTGCGTTTCGGCGGCGAAGGCGGCGTCGGGGGCGGGCACGTCCCAGATATCCTTGCCCGGGGCCTGAACCAGCTTTCCGACGAAGAGAAAGTTTCCGGCGACGAGTTGGCGGCCGCGGGCGAAAAGCCCGATGGAGCGGGGTTCGGGCTGCAGGCGGAAGGCCGTTGCAGGGCGTGCAAGACCCGCCCGCCAGATGGCGAAGCGCCTTGCAATGGACCTTTTCGGTCTGTCACCGGTGATGACGGCCATGCCTTGCCCGTATCCTGCTGCCCTGCCCGGCTGTTGTCCCGGGTCTTGGGTGCAGTCTACCCGCGCGGGGGGGCGGCTGTCACCAGACAACCGCCCGGCCACCGATCACTTTGCAAGGTGGTCGACGCGTTCCAGATACTGCGACAGGCTACGGATCTGGCCCATCCACTTGTCGATCAGCGCCGGATCATGCGGGGCGGCATGGACCCCGGCAGGGATTTCGCGGGCCAGAACCGATTCGACGGCCAGCGAGACCGGAACGGAAACCAGCCGCGCCATGGCGGTGCCGCGGGCATCGCCCCAGGCATCGAGCGCCCATTCCTCGTGCCAGACGGATTTTCCATCGCGTTCGGCCTTGAGCGCCACGAAGAGGATCACGCGGTCGGGTTCGCCGTCATCATAGGAATTCTCGGCCCAGAACTGGGCGGCCATTTCGGCAAGGCGGGCATCGCCTGCGGGGCCTTCCAGCGTTTCGATTTCGCGGAACACGGGGGCCCATGCCTCGGCCCAGCCATTCAGGCGGATGGTGCCGCGGACGAAATCCTTCACCTGCCAGTCGGGATCGAAGCGGTAGTCCTGCATGAAGGGATAGCTGTCGCGGTTGGGGTAGACCTCGAAGCTTTCGGGGGTGGGGAGCGGCGCGTCATAGGCGGTGATGGCGTCCCAGGGGCGGTTGACGCGCAGTTCGGAGAAGTTCCGCAAGCTGCGGGAGGGGGAGCGGAGGGCCTTGAGGACGCCGAGGGGCGACCAAGAGAATTTGTAGCGGAAGGGGTTCGGGATCTTCGGCACACCGCCGCAATAGGAGGTGAAGGAGAGCGTGTTCTTCGGATCGTAAGCCTTCGAGGCGCGATAGCGGGCGACGAGGTCATGCGCCATCAGGTGGTCGATGCCGGGATCGAGGCCGACTTCGTTCACGCAAGCCAGACCCTTGGCGCGGAAGTCGTCATCCAGCGCGCGCATTTCCGGCGCGATGTAGGAGGAGGAGACGAAATGCGCGCCCTTGGCGAGGCAGGTCTTGGCGATGCCGACATGCTGATCCGCGGGGAGCATGGAGATGGCCACGTCGCCCGGTTGCAGGGCGGCAGCAAGCGCGTCGAGGCTGTAGGGGCGGATATCCTGCGTGAGGTCGCCCACGGCCTCGCGCGCCTTTTCGACGGTGCGGTTCCAGACCACGACCTTGTGGCCCCCTTCTATCAGCCGCCGCAAGCCGGGAACCGAGGAAAGGCCGGTGCCGCACCAATGGATCGTCATGTCTTCATCCTCCTGCGTGGGGTCGCGCCCCACAGAAATCTTCGAAGATTTTTGCAAATTCCGAGAGCGGAATTTGTTCCCGGAACGTCACAGCCCGGCGATATGTCGGTCGTATTCCACCTTTGCGCGCCCCCAGACGCCCGATGACAGGTCAGTCAGCGTGCAGAGGCTGGGCAGGAGCTGGGTTGCGTAATCCTCACTGCTTTCGACGGGCAGGAGGGAGGGCAGGTTGTCGATGGCCGTCACATCAAGCGGCGGGTTATCGGCCACGCGCAGGGCGGGGGCGTCCCAGTCGGTGGCGCGGTCATAGACCTTGATCGGCGAGAAATCCGAGGTGGGATCGCAAGCAATGTCACCGATGACGGTGAGTTGGCGGGGGTCGGTCTTGGCGCTGGCGGGGACGAAGACGGGGCAGCCGGGCCGGGCGAGGATGCAGTTGAGGAAGATTTCGTGTTCCAGCACCTGCGGAAAGGGGCCGCCGCTGGCGGTTTCGGCCATGTCCCATTTGGTGACGGCAACGCCCATCTGGGTGCAGAGGTCCGACGCGCCCGTGCCGACGCGGCCCAGCGCGCCGATGACGATGGCGCGGGGCCGGGGCATGCCCGCAAGTTCGCGTTCCAGATCGGCGATCAGCGCGGTCCTGCCGGGGTATTTGGCGACGGGGCCTGCGATGCCGCCCCGCTGTTGCGCGGCCCAGCATTTCAGCGACACGGCGGCACCGGCAAAGCCTGCCCAATAGCCGAAGGCCGCGACGCGGCGGCCGGTTTCATCGACGAGATATTCAAGATCGTAAAGCGTGCCGCCACCCGCCTTGAACCGTTTCAGGAGTTCGCGCCCTGCGGGCTGCCCCTTGTAGGCATGGCCGAACATGATGTGGCGATGGATGAGCGGCGTGCCGTCTTCGGGCAGTTCCTTCAGCCCGAAGATGATGGCGTCCTGCGGGGCGCGGGGCCAGAGGTTTTCTGCCGCGATCTCGCATCCCGCCGCCTTGTAGCCGACGATCGGGATGGCACGGACCGAGCTTTCCTCGACCGTCACGCGGATGCCGGCCTTGACAAGTGCGGCGGCACCTTCGGGGGTTAGCCCCACGCGTTCTTCGTTCGGGCGCTGTTCGGCGCGGACCCAGAGATGCGTCATCCTCTATCCTTCCATGGGGCGGTAGCCGCGCCGCCCTGCCCTTTTGCGCCAGCGTTCGGCGGCAAGGCAGGCCTCGCGCAGATTGGAGAACCACACGAGCAGGGCCTGCCCCCGCTTTCCCCTCTGGCCCCATTCGCGCAACACGGAATACTCGCCGAAGAGGTTGTAGCTGACCTCGACCCGGTAGAACCGGGGGCGCGGGCGCGTGTCGCGCAGCATGAGGAAGGTCAGCATTGTCCGGCTCCGTCTTGCCGTTGCGGGGCATGGATTAGCAGATTGGTCGCCACGCGAAAGGGGATCAAAGGTCGAAGGTGGCGAAGACGGGGACGTGGTCCGACGGCTGTTCCCATCCCCGGCAGGGCCGCAGGATGCGGCTGCCATGGGCGGCGGTGGCGATGTCGGGGGTGGCCCAGACATGATCCAGCCGGCGGCCCTTGTCGGCGGCATCCCAATCGGCAGAGCGGTAGGACCACCAGGAATAGAGCAGGCCCTGGGGGATATCCTGGCGCGTGACATCGACCCATGCCCCCGCGTCCTGGGCCTGGGCGAGGTGTTCCACCTCGATCGGGGTGTGGCTGACGATCTTCAGGAGTTGCTTGTGCGACCAGACGTCATCTTCGCGCGGGGCGATGTTCAGATCGCCCACGAGGATGGAGCGGGTGGGCCGTTCGGCATGGAAGTGATCGCGCATATGGGTGAGGAAATCGAGCTTCTGGCCGAATTTCTCGTTCTGGGTGCGGTCGGGGATGTCGCCCCCGGCGGGCACATAGCAATTGTGGATCACGACGCCGTTTTCCAGCCGCGCGGCCACGTGGCGCGCATGGCCCATGGCTGCGAAATCCATGGAACCCGCATCCTGAAGCGGCAGCTTCGAAAGGATGGCGACACCGTTGTAACCCTTTTGCCCGCGCGCCACGATATGGCCATAGCCAAGCGCCCTGAACTGATCGAGCGGGATCTTCTCGACCGGGCTCTTGCATTCCTGAAGGCAGAGGATATCGGGCGTCTCTTCCTGCATGAGACGGGCGACCAGACCTTCGCGCAGGCGGACGGAATTGATGTTCCAGGTGGCGAGGGTGAAGGGCATTGCGTGCTCCGGGATCAGGGACGGCAGACCCTAGGGCCGACCGTCCCGACGCTCAAGCCCGGAGGCGGATCAATCGTTGATCGTGAAGGTATTGATCTCGCAAAGGTTCTGTTCCTTGGTCGCTTCGGCACCTTCGTCGGTGACGAAACGCAGGTCGTAGTCACAGACATCGAGGCCATCGGCGATGGTCACGTCGCCTGACATGCCGGGTTCGACGGCATCGACGGTGAGGATGTTTTCGCCCCAGTTTTCTTCATCCACCGGGGAGACGTTCATCTCGACGATGGTGTGGGAACTGTCGTTGACGAGGGTGAAGACGAGATCTTCGGCAAGGGCGGGGGTGGCAAGCAGCGCCGCGAGAACAGGCGCGAAAGCGAGACGCATGGAATACTCCACATTGAACACCGCACGAGTCGCGGCGCCGTGGTCATACACGAATCGTGCCATTTCAGGAGGTGGAACCTGACTATACTGAAGTATCGTTCGCCCGAGGCCGCGGAAAAAGAAGGCCCGGGCAAGGCGCCCGGGCCGACAGTCCAACAGGGAGGTACAACGTGTATGATCCTGAACGGCAGATGCCGCCTTGACGTAAATCAACATTCCGGAGGCATCGTTTCCAGACCTGATACGACGCATGATGCGGGGCGCAGAAAAAAAAGGCCGGGCGCATTGCCCGGCCAAGTCCAACAGGGAGGATGCCGTGCCATAACCCCGACACGGCAAGGGGAACCTTGGGTGCGATCAACCTCGCATGAAATCGTATATGGGAAGTGAATCCGGCGAATTTAAGTCTGTCACGCCACCAATCTGTAACCGCCGCTTTCGGTGACCAGCAGGCGCGCATTCGAGGGATCGGGTTCGATCTTCTGGCGCAGGCGGTAGATGTGGGTTTCCAGCGTGTGGGTGGTCACCCCGGCGTTATAGCCCCAGACCTCATGCAGCAGCACGTCGCGGGCTACTACCCCTTGTTGCGCGCGGTAAAGGAACTTCAGGATATTGGTTTCCTTTTCCGTCAGGCGGATCTTCTTTTCCTTTTCGTCGACCAGCATCTTCTGCGCGGGCTTGAAGGTGTAGGGGCCAAGCTGGAAGATCGCGTCTTCGGATTGTTCGTGCTGGCGCAGTTGCGCCCTGATGCGCGCAAGCAACACCGGGAACTTGAATGGCTTGGTGACGTAGTCGTTCGCGCCTGCATCGAGGCCCAGGATCGTGTCTGCATCCGAATCATGCCCGGTCAGCATGAGGACCGGACATTTCACCCCACCCTTGCGCATCCGGCGGCAAAGTTCGCGGCCGTCGGTATCGGGAAGGCCGACATCGAGGATCACCAGATCGTAAAGCCCGACCTTGGCCTTTTCCATGCCTTCGGCGCCGGTGCGGGCCTCGAACACGTCGAAATCTTCGGTCATCACCAGTTGCTCGCTCAGCGCTTCGCGCAGATCGTCATCGTCATCGACCAGCAGGATCTTTCGCAGCGTGCCCATGGGAACCTCCCTTCGCTTCTGTTGCGAAACCACATGCGCCCGGGTCGCGGCGGCGACAAGAATTGCAACGGCTGACTCACGCGGTCGTGTGACGCTGTGGGGAAATGTTTCAATTTTCTGCGCTTGGGCCTAGATAGGGCGGCAGAGGACATGATGCCATCCACCCGCCCAACCCTTGCCCCCAATGCGATCGAACGCCTGTCCCGCGCGCGGGGTGATCTGCGCATGGGTGTTCCCGTGGTGATGACGGGGGACGGCCGCGCCATGCTGGTGGTGGCGGTGGAGGCCTTGGAGCCGGAGCGGCTGGCGGCGCTGCGGGCGCTGGGGCAGCCGGAACTGGCGCTGACGGCGCGGCGGGCAGAGACGTTGAAGACCCCCGCCTATGACGGGGATATCGCGCGGGTTCTGGTGCCCGAGGGGATGGGGGTGGAGTGGCTGCGCGCGCTGGCCGATCCGGCGGATGACCTGCGGGTGCCGTTGAAGGGGCCGCTGCGGGCCTTGCGGGACGGATCGTCGGACCTGCACCGCGCGGCGCTGCAACTGGTGAAATCGGCGCATCTTCTGCCGGCGGCGCTGCTGGTGCCGGTGGCGCATGGGCTGGCGCTGGCCGAGGAGAATTCGCTGACGCTGTTGCCCCTGGTCGAGATCATGCCGGAACTGGCGCGGATGTCGCCGCTGCATCCGGTGGTGAATGCGCGGCTGCCGATGCAGGCGGCGCAGGCGGGGCGGGTGCATATCTTCCGGCCCGAGGATGGCGGCGAGGAGCATTACGCGATCGAGATCGGGCGGCCCGACCGCAGCCAGCCGGTTCTGGCGCGGCTGCATTCGGCCTGTTTCACGGGCGATGTGCTGGGCAGCCTGAAATGCGATTGCGGGCCGCAATTGCGCGCGGCCTTGGCGCAGATGGGCGAAGAGGGGGCGGGGGTTCTGCTTTACCTCAATCAGGAAGGGCGCGGGATCGGGCTGGCGAACAAGATGCGCGCCTATTCGTTGCAGGATCAGGGGTTCGACACGGTGGAGGCGAACCATCGCCTTGGCTTCGAGGATGACGAGAGGGATTTCCGCATCGGCGCGGGCATCCTGCGGAAGATGGGATTTTCGGCGGTGCGTCTGCTGACGAACAATCCGAAGAAGATGGCGATGATGGAATCCTGCGGAATCGCCGTGGCCGAGCGGGTGCCGCTGAAGGTGGGGCTGACGGCGCAGAATGCGGGCTATCTGGCGACCAAGGCCGCGAAATCCGGGCATCTGCTGTGAAGCCCAGTGATCTGGTGGTGACGCGCTGGGGCGCGCGCTTCATGGGGCGACGGTTTCCCTGTTCGGTGGGGCGGGGCGGGATCGTGCCTGCGCGCGACAAGCACGAGGGGGATGGGGCCACGCCTGCGGGCGTGCATCGGTTCGTGGGAATGCTCTATCGGCCGGATCGTCTTTCGGCATCGGAACTGCCGGATTGGGCGCTGCCCTTCGGGCCGTCGGACCTGTGGTCGGATGACAGCCGGGATCCGGATTACAACCTGATGGTCCGCGCGCCGCATGCATGGTCGCATGAGCGGCTGACGCGGCCCGATCCGATGTATGACCTGATCCTGTTGACCGATTGGAACTGGCCCCATGCCGAACCGGGGCGGGGGTCGGCCATATTCGTGCACAGCTGGCGCAGGCCCCGGCGCGGGACGGCGGGCTGCGTGGCCTTTGCGCGGCGCGACCTGCTGTGGATCGCGAACCGCATCCGGCATGAGACGCGGTTGATCGTGCGGGGTTGATTGGCCCTTTCCAAACCGCTTTGGATTGCCTAGTCTGCGGGCGGTCATGGGGGGAGGACGATCATGGCGCGCACGCCGTCCGTTGCGGATGACGAAATCTTTGACCTGCGCCTTGCGCGCAGCGCGCCGGACCTGTGGCCGATGCTGGAGGCGCTGTACGGGCAGCGCGCGGAGTATGGCGCGTTCCGCGAGGCACTGCTGAAGGCCATGCGGAAGGCTTGGAAGGACCGCGCGCCCGATCTGAAGCGGCTGGACCTGAAGCGCGATCTGGAACCGGACTGGTTTCAGCGCAGCGACATGGCGGGCTATGTCTTCTACATCGACCGCTTTGCGGGGACGCTGTCCAAGGTTCTGGAAAAGCTGGATTATCTGGAAGAGCTGGGCATCACCTATGTCCATTTCATGCCCTGTCTGAAGCCGCGCCCCGGTGACAGCGATGGCGGCTATTCGGTGATGGATTACCGCGCCATCAACCCCGCCTATGGAACGATGACAGAGTTCGAGGCGGTGACGGAGGAGTTGCGCAAGCGGGGGATTTCGGTCTGCATCGACCTTGTGCTGAACCATACCGCCAAGGAACATGCCTGGGCGAAGAAGGCCGCGAAGGGGGAGGAGAAGTATCAGGACTATTACCTGATGTTCGACTCGCCCGACCTTCCAAAGCGCTATGAGGAGACGCTGGTCGAGGTGTTCCCCGACAATGCGCCGGGCAATTTCACCCATTATCCCGATTTCGGGAAATGGGTCTGGACGACGTTCAACGAACATCAGTGGGATCTGAACTGGGCCAATCCGCAGGTCTTTCTGGAGATCGCGGAGATCATGCTGTTCCTGGCCAATCGCGGCGTGGATGTGCTGCGGCTGGATGCCGTGGCCTTCATGTGGAAGCGGATGGGAACGCGCTGCCAGTCAGAGCCTGAGGTGCATATGCTGTTGCAGGCCCTGCGGGCGGTCTGCCGCATCGCCTGCCCCGCCGTGCTGCATCTGGAAGAGGCCATCGTCGCGCCGGCCGAGATGCTGCCCTATCTGGGGCGCGGGAAGCATGACGGGAAAGAGGGCAATCTGGCCTATCACAACAGCCTGATGGTGCAGTTCTGGTCATCGCTGGCCACGCGCGACACGCGGTTGATGACACATGTCTTGGGGACGCATTTCCCCGACCGGCTGACCAATGCGACCTATGCCACCTATATCCGCTGCCATGACGATATCGGCTGGGCGGTGACGGATGAGGATGCGGCGGCGCTGCATCTGTCGGGGCCGGGGCATCGGGCATTCCTTTCGGATTTCTACGACGGCACCTTCCCGGGCAGTTTCGCGCGGGGGGCCTTGTTCCAGGAGAACCCGGCGACGGGGGACAAGCGGATTTCGGGGACATTCGCCTCGCTCGCCGGGTTGGAGAAGGCGCTGGATGAGGGGGATGTCGCGGCGGCGGAACTGGCGGTGCAGCGCATCCTGATGGGGCATGCGCTGATCGCGGCCTGGGGAGGGATTCCGCTGATCTATATGGGCGATGAACTGGCCCTGCTGAACGATCATGGCTATCGCGACGTTCCCGAACATGCGCATGACAGCCGGTGGATCCATCGGCCCCGGATGGATTGGGCGGCGGCAGAGGCGCGGCATGACGGGAGGGGCCATGGGTCGCGCCTTTGGCTGGGGGTGCGGCATATCCTGGCCCGCCGCCGCGCGACGCCCGCGCTGCATGCGGCCCATCCCATCCGGGTGGTGGGCTGCGACATGGCGCAGGTTCTGGCCTTCCGGCGTGAGGCGCCGACGGGCAACCTGCTGTGTCTGTTCAACTTTTCCGAAGGCTGGGCGCATGTATCAGAGGGCTGGGCGCGGGCGCAGGGGGCGGTGCGGATGCATGACGAATTGTCGAACCATCCGGTCGAGCTGCATCACGGCAATATCGCCCTGCCGCCCTATGCGCGGGTGTGGTTGGGGTGATGCAAGGCTGACCCTGTCCCGGGTCAGGCCCGGGACAGGGTCAGATTATCACTTCGCATAATCCCGCGCGCCGAAGATCGCGTATCCCACGCGGACATGGGTCGCGCCTGCGGCGATGGCGGCTTCGAAATCGCTGCTCATCCCCATCGAAAGCCCCGCAAGGCCGTTGCGCGACGCCATACCTGCCAGTGCAGCAAAGTGGGGGTCTGCGGATTCGGATTCGGGCGGGATGCACATGAGGCCGGAAATCGGCAGGTCCATCGCCCGGCAGGTGGCGATGAAGCCATCCAGATCGGCAGGCAGGACGCCCGCCTTCTGCGGTTCCTCGCCGGTGTTCACCTGCACGAAAAGCTGCGGGCTGCGGCCGCGATCCTGTGCAAGCCGCGCGAGTTTTTCGGCCAGCGAGGGGCGGTCGACGGTGTGGATGGCATCGAAAAGGTCGACGGCAAGCCTGGCCTTGTTGGTTTGCAGCGGGCCGATCATGTGAACCTGCACGGGGCCGAAGCGGGCGCGCAGGTCGGGCCATTTGGCCGCCGCCTCTTGCACGTAGTTTTCGCCGAAGACACGGTGGCCCTGTTCCAGCACCGCGACGACGCGTTCCAGGGGCTGCACCTTTGATACGGCGATCAGCGTGACCGATCCCGCCGCACGCCCCGCCGCCTGTTCCGCCTGTTGCAGGCGCGCGGTGATTTCTGCCAGTGCCATGATGCCCTCCGTCCTTGCCGCATCAGAATCATAGCGCCGCGCGGATTGGAAGCGAGGAACGAAAAAGGGCGGGCCAAGGCCCGCCCTTTCCGATGATCCGGGAGGGATCAGAACGACAGGCCGAGGCCGATCGAGTACTGCTGCTGCGCGCCCGGGGTGACGCCATCGACGTCGTTACCGTAGCCAGCCATGACGACGGCACCGCCGCCCAGATCGTAGTTCACGGCCAGACCGTAGGACTTCACCTTCGGCAGAGCGGCGGTCTTGGATTCGCCGTAGTTGGCGGTCATCGACAGTGCGCCGGTGGTGTAGGTCAGACCCAGACCCGTGCGCTTGGTGTCCGCGCCAACGTCGGGCGACGTCTTGCTGTAGCCGATCATGCCCGAGAAGCCACCCGCAAAGGTTGCGCCGACCGAAGCACCGACGACATCGCCATTCGAGATGGCAGCAGCCTGAGCAGCAACGTCATCCGCCGTGCCATTGATCCCGTCCGGGCCAGGGCCACCGGCATGAGCCGCACGGTTGGTGATCGCACCAGCCATGTAGCCAAGGCCGAAGCGCAGGTCGGTGCCGCCGAAGTTGGCGGAGTAGGTCGCACCGATGCCGACGTTGTCATCAGCGGTCACACCACCGAGAACGGCAGCGTTGCCGTTGTTGGCCTGCTCGTAGGACAGGGCCACGCCGAAATCGCCGAACGAATACTCGTAGCGGACGATCTGGCCGTCATGCGAACCGTCGAAGCCGTTGGCGTTGAAATAGGCGACGTGGGTGGTGTGGTCATCGCCCATCGAGGTGAGCGAGCCCGCATCCTGAACGGCCCAATCGAAGGCGCCATCGGTGTCGCCCATGGTGATTCTACCAAAGGCACCCGACACGAACACGGTGGTGCCCGAGTCATCGCCAGCGGCGACGTTGGTTTCGTCCAGGTCGATCGCCGCGCCGAAGGACAGGCCGCCGTCGGTTTCGCCCGACATGGTGAAGGTCACTTCAACGTCCTGGTGGAACTGGGTGGTGGTTTTCCCAGCGGCGTTTTCCGTCGCCAGGATGCCCATTTCGGCATAACCGGTCACGGCCACTTCGGCGGCAGCGAACCCGGCGGTGCCAGCCAGCATGGTGGTCGCCAGCAGTACCTTTTTCATTGGTATTCTCCTTACTAGGTAATGAACCGATGGGCGGAACCTACTCCTGCAAGGCGTGCATGATAAAGTGTTATGGATATTGCTGTTATGATTAACAAAGGTTAACGATGCATTCCCGCCACAGTGATGCCATGACGGCATGAGGGGCCATCCCCCTTGCAGGCGGCCACATGCGCATTTTTTACAGTTATTTCTGATGCTTGCGCGGATCAGTCCGGCAGAAGGCCGCGTTCGCGCAGGGTGTCGATCATCGGGGCAAGCTCTGCCTCATAGCGCTGCCAGGCCTTTACCGATCCACCGGATATGGGCTGACGCACCTGATACACGCTGAGGGTGTCAACCTTGCGCTTGTTCTGGTGGAAGTTCAGGCAGGCCTCTTCCCAATCCAGCCCGGCGGCGGCGATCAGCTTGCGCGATTCCTCTTCCGGATTGGCGACGAGGGTTTCGTATTGCACCTCGGTGAACCAGTCGGGGGTTTCGCCGCGCCAGAATTCGACCATCTCCACGAAGGTGGCGTAGTAGTTCGCCAGATCGCGCAGATCGTAGGCGTAGAGATGGGTGCCTTCGGGGAAGCGGTTCTTGTAGATCGACAGGAGCGTATCGCGCGGATCGCGGCGGACAACGATGATGCGCGCGTTGGGCAGGGCCAGCTTGACCAGGCCGATATACATGTAGGTTGTGATCGACTTGTCGGTGATGATGTCCGATCCGGGGAAGCGTTCGCCCAGTTCGCGGATGAAGGCATGGCCCATGGCGGCGATATCGGGATGGGCCACATCGACGAGGCGGCGGATATCGTCATAGCCATCGGGGCGCGTCATCAACAGGCGCTGGCAGGCGCCCTGCAGCACGGCAAGTTCGCCCGCCCCGGTAACGCGGGAATGGCTGGCGATGATCTGCTCCACCAGCGTCGTGCCCGAGCGGGGCATGCCCGTCACGAAGACGGGGGCGGCGTCCGAGGTGCCGGGAACCCGCGTTCCGGCCCAATCGAAGCCGCGCATGGATTTCTGCATGGCTGCCACCTCGGCCAGGCGGACGGAAATGTCATAGGGATATAGCTTGCGCGTCAGATCGTTGGCCTGGCGGATATAGGGGAAGGCGGCGGTGTAGTCCTTCTGATCCTCCAGCGCCTTGCCCAGCGCGAAGGCGAAGGAGAGGCGCGAACGATCCGGCAGATCGGGGCGGGCCATGGCCGCCTGCATCTGGCCGACGATGGGATCGCCCGGCTTTACCTTGTAGCTGACGATGAAGTTGCGGAAGAGATCGCCATCAAGCGGGGAATGATCCAGCGCGATGCGGAACATACGGTCGGCTTCTTCGAAGCGGCCTGCCGTCTGCAGGAGGCTGGCCTTCTTGTTCAGGGCCATCACGTTGTCGGGGCGCAGGATGAGCGCGCGTTCGATCAGATCGGCGGCTTCGGCATCGCGATCCAGATGGGAATAGACCTGCGAGAGGACGACCATCGCTTCGGCCGATCCATTCTTGGAAAGGACGAGCGCCTTCTCCAGCATCTCGGCCGCGCGGTGGTGATCGCGCAGAAGCATCAGCGTGTTGCCATAGGCGATGCGGGCGGGGACGGAATCGGGGTAGAGGCGGACCAGCCGTTCGGCATAGCGGGCGGCGCGGCCCGGCTGTGTCTGCTGGTTGAGGAGGGTGACATAGCGCTGCAGCGCGGCCTCCATGTCGGGGGCGCGGGCGATGGCAGCGCGATAGGCGCGCAGGGCGTCTTCCATGCGGCCCTGGCGGCGCAGTTCGTTGGCCTCGTTCAGCCAGGCTTCGGCGTAGAACGGGTCGATCTTCTGCGCGCTGCGCAGGGCGGCGAGGGATTCGGGGCCCCTTTCCAGGCCGCTGAGGATGGTGCCCAGCATGTTGTGCAGAAGGGCCGAGCGGGGATGGGCGGAGAGGAGCTTTGCGGCGGTCTGGCGGGCGGCGGGAAAGTCGCCGCGGGCGATGAGCTGCGAGATGCGGGCAAGGGCCTGGTCCGGGACGCCCGCCACATCGGGCCGCGAGGCGCGGCGCTGCGCGCCGAAGCGGTCCTGCAGGCGGATGCGGATGGCCGGGGGAAGCTGCGACGATTTCACGGCGTCGAGGAAGGCGCGCTCGGCCTCCTTGCTGCCGTCGAGGGAGGCGAGATCGGCCCATGTCGCCCAGACGGCCGGTTCCGCAGGCTTCAGCCGCGCGGCGGCGGCGGCGTGGTCGAGGGCGCGGTCATACATGTCGAATTCGCCGAAGATCCGGGCGGCCTGCCAGATCGGTTCGGGCAGACGGGGATTGCTTTCGATGATGCGACCGAAGATCGGGAGGGCCTCTTCCGGCTGACCGGCACCGAGTTTTGCCAAGGCTTCGGCATAGAGCGACTTGATCTCGGCATTGGAAAGGGTGGCGGCGGACATGGGGCCTCTCTCGTGGCGGAGCCTTTGCATCCAGCCCTTAACGCCCGGGATCGGGGAAGTCGAGAAAGGCTGTCAGGGCGGGTGTTCAAATGAAAAGAGCGGGCTCTCGCCCGCTCTTCCATCAGATCGTGACTTCCGTCAGATCAGAACGACAGGCCGAGGCCGATCGAGTACTGCGACTGGTCGCCAGCAGCAGCGCCCACGTCCGAGCCGTAGCCAGCCATCACGACAGCACCGCCACCCAGATCGTAGTTCACGGCCAGACCATAGGTCGAGTCGCTCGCGCCGACATCGGGGTTGAAGTGGCCGACGTTGGCGTGCAGCGACAGAGCGCCGGTGGTGTAGGTCACGCCGAGGCCGGTGTGCGCGAAGTCAGCCATGGTGGCAGCGCCGCCAGCGACGTTGGTCGCGTCGAAGTCGTACTTGATGTAGCCCAGCGAGACAGCGAAGCCGCCAGCCAGCTCGGCCGAAACCGACGCACCGATCGCATCGCCGTTGGTGTAGACAGCAGCAGCGGTCGGAGCATCCGAGCCAGCCTGATAGCCGAGGCCGAACTTCAGAGCGGTGCCGCCCATGTCCATCGAGTAGGTCGCACCGATGGCAACGTTGTCGTCAGCCAGCGTGCCGGTGGCGTTGTTGCCAGCCTGCTCGTACGACAGAGCGACGCCGAAGTCACCGAACGAGTACTCGTAGCGGACGACCTGGTTGTCATGCGAACCGTCGAGGCCGTTGCCTGCGAAGTAGAACAGGTGGGTGGTGTGGTCGTCGCCCATCGAGGTGAGAGCGCCGGCATCAGCCACGGCCCAGTCCAGAGCGCCGTCGGTGTCGCCCATGGTCAGCTTGCCGAAAGCACCCGACACGAACACGGTGGTGCCCGAGTCATCGCCAGCGGCGACGTTGGTTTCGTCCAGGTCGATCGCGGCGCCGAAGGACAGGCCACCGTCGGTTTCGCCCGACATGGTGAAGGTCACTTCAACGTCCTGATGGAACTGAGCGTTGGTCGAGCCGGCGAAGCCTGCTTCGCTGCGGATGATCCCGATTTCAGCGTAGCCCGTGACTGCCACTTCGGCAGCAGCGATACCAGCGGTGCCAGCGAGCATCGTGGTCGCGAGAAGAATCTTTTTCATCGTTTTCCCTCGTTGTCTTAAGGAGCGCCCAACCCAGGGGAATCCGGGAAGGGGATGCAGCTTTCATCAATCTTAACGCCCCGGATTGCAACGACGGAGCTTTAGTAAAAGTTAATGCCCGAATTCGTGGTGCAGTCTTGCCACAGTCCATTCTCAGCCCCTGCGCGAACAGGGGAATGCCTGCGCGTGGGCAGGCGGGCGAGGGGGCGCTGCGGGGAAAAGCCTTGGCACGCCGGAAAGGCTGGGCTAGACAACGGACCAAAGGGTAACGGGGGTCTGGATGAACCTGCATCGCTTGGCAAAAGGCGCGCTGATCGGCGGCATTCTGATCTCTGTCTCGGGGTGCGGCACCGGGATCGGCAGCGGCGACAGCGGCCTGTTCCGCCGGAACGCGGCCCCCTCGATCCCCGCCGAGGAGACGCTGGAGCGGCGCGAACGGGCCGAGGCGCAGCGCGCGGCAGCGGATCGGGCGCAGGGAACGAAGACGAACCGTTCGTCCTTCTTCGATCTGTTCCGCAACGGCACGGACCCGAATACCACCGTCGAGGTGAACAAGTATCTGTGGGTTGCGGCGCAGGACGTGCTGAATTTCCTGCCCATCGAATCGGTCGATCCCTTTACCGGCGTGATCGTGACGGGCTATGGCACCCCGCCCGGCGGTGGCCGCGCCTATCGCGCGACGATCTATGTGCAGGACCCGGCGCTGGATGCGCGCAGCCTGAAGGTGGCGCTGCAATCTTCCGGCGGCGGTGCGGTCGATCCCGGAACGGTGCGGGCGATCGAGGACGCGATCCTGACCCGGGCGCGCCAGCTGCGCATTCAGGACAGCAAGCTGTAAGGCTTTTGCTGCGGCATCACTGGACCTTGGCCGCGCGGCTTGTATAACCACGCGCGAAACCGAATGCCGAGGGCAAGTGATGTCGCGCTACGAACCGAGCCGGACCGAACCGAAATGGCAAGCCGCCTGGGATCAGGCCGGGGCCTTCACGGCGCGGCGCGATCCGGCAAAGCCCAAATATTACGTGCTGGAGATGTTCCCCTATCCGTCGGGGCGCATCCATATGGGCCATGTGCGCAACTATACCATGGGCGATGTGGTGGCGCGGCAGAAGGCGGCGGCGGGGTATTCGGTGCTGCATCCGATGGGCTGGGATGCCTTCGGGATGCCCGCCGAGAATGCCGCGATGGAGCGGGGCGGCCATCCCAAGGACTGGACCTATGGCAACATCGCCGACATGCGCGCGCAGATGAAGCCCTTGGGCCTGTCGATCGACTGGAGCCGCGAATTCGCCACCTGCGACCCGGAATATTACGGCCAGCAGCAGGCGATGTTCATCGACATGCTGGAAGCGGGCCTTGTGTATCGCAAGAACGCGGTGGTGAACTGGGACCCGGTCGACATGACGGTTCTGGCCAATGAACAGGTGATCGACGGCAAGGGCTGGCGGTCGGGCGCGGCGGTGGAGCGGCGGGAACTGACGCAGTGGTTCTTCAAGATCTCGGACTATTCCGAAGACCTGCTCAACGCACTGGATACGCTGACCGACTGGCCCGAAAAGGTGCGGCTGATGCAGGCCAACTGGATCGGCAAGTCGCGCGGTTTGCAGTTCGGCTTTGAAACCGTGGGGGCGCCGGCAGGGTTCGAGACGCTGGAGGTGTATACCACCCGGCCTGACACGCTGATGGGGGCAAGCTTTGCCGCCATTTCGGCGGATCATCCGCTGGCCAAGGCCCTGGAGCATGATCCGAAGGTTGCGGCCTTTGTCGCGGAATGCCGCAAGGGCGGGACCAGCGCGGAAGAGATCGAGACGGCCGAGAAGATCGGCCTTGATACCGGCATCCGGGTGAAGCATCCGCTGGACCCGGCCTGGGAACTGCCGGTCTGGATCGCGAATTTCATCCTGATGGATTACGGCACCGGCGCGATCTTCGGCTGCCCGGCGCATGACCAGCGCGATTTCGACTTCGCCACGAAATACGGCCTGCCGATCAAGGCGGTCTTCGTGGCCGAAGGGGCCGAGGATGCGGCACTGGCCGAAGCCTTTGTTCCGATGAAATCGGAGCGGGTGCGCTATGTGCGCGGCTTTGCCGGGGCCGAGGTGCAGACGGGGGAAGAGGCCATCGCTGCCGCCATTGCCCATGCCGAGGCGCAGGGCTACGGGACCGGCGTGACCAAGTTCCGCCTGCGCGACTGGGGCATCAGCCGGCAACGCTATTGGGGATGCCCGATTCCGGTTGTGCATTGCGCGACCTGCGGCGTGGTGCCCGAGGCGAAGGCGAATTTGCCCGTCACGCTGCCCGATGACGTGACCTTTGACGTTCCCGGCAACCCGCTGGATCGCCACCCGACCTGGCGCGATTGCACCTGCCCGAAATGCGGCGCGAAGGCCCGGCGCGAGACGGACACGATGGATACCTTCGTCGATTCGTCCTGGTATTACGCGCGCTTCACCGCGCCACGGGCCACCACGCCCACCATCGCGGAAGATGCCGAATACTGGATGAATGTCGACCAGTATATCGGCGGGATAGAACATGCGATCCTGCACCTGCTCTACTCCCGGTTCTTTGCACGGGCGATGCAGAAGACCGGCCATCTGCCGCAAAAGGCGGTGGAGCCGTTCAACGCGCTGTTCACCCAAGGCATGGTGACGCATGAGATCTATCTGACGCGGGATGCCAATGGCCGCCCCGTCTATCACCTGCCCGAGGATGTGATCCGCAGCGATGCAGGGGCCACGCTGAAGGACGGCACGGCGGTGGAGATCATTCCTTCGGCCAAGATGTCGAAATCGAAGAAGAATGTCGTCGATCCGATGAACATCATCGCCCAGTTCGGCGCGGATACGGCGCGCTGGTTCGTGATGTCGGACAGCCCGCCCGAACGGGATGTGGAATGGACATCGTCCGGCGCGGAGGCGGCCTTCAAGCATCTGGGGCGCGTGTGGCGCATCGCCGATGAGATTGCCGGGTCGGATGCCGCCGCCAATGCGGCCGAGGATGCGGCGCTGGCCCGCGCCACGGCGAAGGCCATCGACGAGGTGACGAAGGGGATCGAGGGATTCGCCTTCAACAAGGCCATCGCGAAGCTTTACGAATTCACCAACACCCTGCAGCGGTCGCAGGCCGGGGCAGAGGCACGGCGCGCGGCGATGCGGGCCATGGCGCAGCTGATGCAACCGATGACCCCGCATCTGGCGGAAGAGGTCTGGTCGATGCTGGGCGGCGCGGGGCTGGTGGCGCTGGCCCCCTGGCCCAAGGCCGATCCGGCGCTGCTGGTGGAGGATGATGTGACCCTGCCGATCCAGATCAACGGCAAGCGGCGGGCGGAAATCACCGTTCCGAAGGATATGCCCGCCTCCGAGGTTGAAAAGATCGCGCTGGCGGATGAAGCTGTGATCAAGTTCCTTGCCGGGCAGCCGGTGAAGAAGATCATTGTCGTCCCGGGGCGCATCATCAATGTCGTCGTCTGACCGCCGCCATTTCCTTCTGGGCCTTGCCGCCCTGCCCCTTGCCGCCTGCGGCTTTACCCCGGCCTATGGGCCGAAAGGCGGGGCGGCTGCGCTGCGCGGGCGTGTTGCGGTGCAGGCCCCCGTCAGCAAGGGCGATTTCGATTTCGTGGCACGGCTGGAATCGCGGATCGGGCGGGGCGAGGCCGTGGCCTATGACCTGGGCTATTCCATCGCGGTGACGCGGCAATCGGGCGGGATCACCGCCGCGAACGAGACGACCCGCTATACGCTGCGCGGAACGGCGACATGGACATTGACGGACCGCGCCAGCGGCAGCCGCGTGGCCGGGGGCGAGGTTTCGGCCTTCACGTCCTGGTCGGCGACGGGAACGACTGTGGCGGGACTTGCCGCCGAGGATGATGCCGCGCGGCGGTTGATGGTGATGCTGGCAGATCAGGTGGTGATCCGCCTTCTGGCCGTTGCCCCCACCCTGAACCGATGATCCTGAAGGGGGCGGAGGTCAGCCGCTATTGCGCCCGGCCGGATCCGGGCAAGACCGGGCTCTTGATCTTTGGCGCGGATCCGATGCGGGTGGCTTTGCGGCGGCAGGAAGTGATCGCCGCGCTGATCGGGCCCGAGGGAGAGGCCGAAATGCGCCTGACGCGCATTCCGGGCGCGGACCTGCGCAAGGATGCGGCGCTGCTTCTGGATGCGATCAAGGCGCAGGGGTTCTTTCCCGGCCCCCGGGTGGCCTTTGTCGAGGATGCCACGGATACATTGACGGCGACGATCACGGCGGCGCTGGCGGACTGGAAGCCCGGCGATGCGCAGGTGATCGTGACGGCGGGCGGGTTGACCGGGAAATCGTCGCTGAAGACACTGTTCGAGAAGCACCCCTCGACCTTCTGCATCGGCCTTTACGACGATCCGCCCTCGCGGGAAGAGATCGAGGAGACGCTGAAGAAGGCGGGGCTTGCCGCCATCGACCGCGAGGCGATGACGGATCTTCTGTCGCTGGCGCGGGCGCTGGATCCGGGCGATTTCCGCCAGACGGTCGAGAAGATCGCGCTTTACAAGCATGGCGACAGCACGCCGCTGACCCCTGCCGAGATTGCGGCCCTGGCCCCGGCGACGGTTGAGGCAGAGGTGGATGAACTTGTTGCCGTGGTGGCGGATCGCAAGGTGCAGGCCATCGGGCCGCTGCTGCGGCGGCTGGAGGGACAGGGCACGCAGCCGGTGACGCTGTGCATTTCCACCCTGCGCCATTTCCGGGCGCTGCACATGGCCGTGAGCGAGCCCGGAGGGGCGGCCTCGGCCATCGGGCGGATGCGGGGGGTGCATTACAAGACCCGGGATGCGCTGATCCGACAGGCGCAGATCTGGCCCTCGCACCGGCTGGAAGAGGCGATCGCGCATCTGCTGGAGACGGATCTGACGCTGCGATCTGCCTCCCGCGCGCCGGGAATGGCCGTCATGGAGCGCGCGCTGATCCGTTTGGCGATGATGCGTGGCTAGGTCGGAAGCGGGCGGGGATCGGTCTGACCCGGGGTTTCCCCCGGGGGGAAAACGCGCGAAGGTGCGGGCGTGGAACAGAGACATGGCATGATGCGACTGCGCGCACTTGGCCCGGCGATGCCGATGATGAAGCCGGGCGTGGCGGTGTCTGCCGGGATTGGCGCAGCGGTGGGTCTGCTGGCCTGTGACCTTTTGCTCTGGCTGATCGCGCAAGGGGCGGAGATCGGCCATCTGCTGCTGGTGGCCCCTTTCGGCGCATCGGCCCTGCTGATCTTCGTCATTCCCAACAGCCCGCTGGCGCAGCCCTGGTCGGTGGTGATCGGGAACACCGTCGCGGCGCTTGCGGCGCTGGCGGTGATGCGGGTGACGGATGTGCCGTTGATCGCGGCACCGCTTGCGGTGGGGCTGGCCATTGTCCTGATGGGAATGGCACGCGCGCTGCATCCTCCGGCGGGGGCGGTGGCGCTGGCCACAGTGCTGGCGGCGGGCGAGGCGGATTTTCCGGGCCTGAGCTTTGCGATCATTCCGGTGGGGCTCGGGTCGGTGTTCCTGGTGGCAGCGGGGATCGTCTGGCACCATTTCTCCGGGCGGTTCTATCCGTTCCGCCAGCCGCATGCGCCCGATCAGGGAAAGGCGGATCCCCCGCCCGAGCGGCGGCTGGGCCTGCGGCCAGAGGAACTGGCGACGCTGATCGACCGGCTGCGCATGGCGCCGAATATCGGGGTGGAGGATCTGGCCCGCGTATTGGATGCTGCCGAGATGGAGGCGGCCTCGCATCATCTGGGCGGGCTGACGGCGGCCGATGTGATGACGCGCGACCTGGTGACGGCAGATGCCGACATGACGGTCGGCGAACTGGCCGACCTGTTCCGCAGGCATGGGTTCAAGACTTTGCCGCTGGCGACGGCGGCGGGGGATCATGTCGGGCTGATCGACCAGAGCATGTTGCTGGGGCAGTTGGACCCTGATCTGACGGCGGGCGATCTTGCCAGGGACGTGGCCACGCTTGGCCCGGATGCGGATGCGGCGGCGCTGATGGCGCTGCTTGCCGTGGGGCGGCAACAGGCGGTGCCCATCGTGGCGGCGGGCAAGCTGGTAGGTCTGGTCACCAGATCGGACCTGCTGGCGCTGCTGGCCGCCCGGCTGCGGGAGGGGTAGGGAGATGCGGCACGCCAGTGCAGAACCCGCCCCGTCCGAAGCTTTCGTCGCGCTGGAGCGCGCCTGCGCGGATCTGGGGACGCGGCTTTTCACCATCACGACCCATGATCTGGACAGGGGCCTGTTTCGCCGGATCCACAGTTCACATCCGGTGGAATATCCGCTGCATGGCACCAAGCCGCTGGAGCGGGATGCCTGGTTCGATCTTTGCGTTGTTCGAGGCGAGCCGTTCATCGCCAATGAACCGGCGGCCTTCGCCACGGTGTTCTTCGATCATGCGCTGATCACCTCCATGGGGCTGGGTTCTGCCGCCAATCTGCCGCTTGTCGATGCGGATGGCAGCGTGCCGGGGACGGTCAACCTTCTGGCGGAGACGGGGCATTTCACGACAGCCCGCCTGACGGCCTATGGCGGGCTTGTGTCGCGCTTTCGATCTGCGATCCTGTCCGATATGCGTTCCAGGATTTCGGAAGGGGGCCCGGGCGGGTAACCCAGGCCGGGTTGCCAATCTGGACAGGTGCCATGGCATTCACGCTGCGTCAGCTTCAGTTCTTCGTTGCGGCCGCCGAGGCGGGCAGCGTGTCGGGTGCGGCGCGGGCGCTGTCCATCTCGCAGTCCTCTGTCACCGAGGCGATCCGGGCGCTGGAGGATGATCTGGGGGTGATCCTGTTCGACCGGCAGGCGCGCGGCCTGCTGATCACCCACAAGGGCAGCGCCTTCCTGCGCCATGCGCGCCAGATCCTTGCCGATGTGGCAACGGCCCGGACCGCCTTTCGCGACGAGGCCGAAACCGCGAGCGGGCGGCTGTCGCTGGGGGTGACCTCACTGGTGGCGGGATATGTGCTGTCGGATATCCTGTCGCGCTTTCGCCGGGCCTTTCCGCGGGTGGAGCTGAACGTGATCGAGGATAGCGGCGACTATCTTCAGCATCTGCTGATCGGGGGCGAGCTGGATGTGGCGGTGCTGCTGACATCCTCGGTCCGGGACAGGATGGCGCTGCAGGTGGAAACGCTGCTGGTATCGCCCTATCGGCTGTGGCTGCCGCTGGGCCATCCGCTGGCGCAGCAGGAGGCCATTGCGCTGGAGGAACTGGCGGGGCAGCCGCTGATCCAGCTGATGGTGGACGAGATCGAGGAATCGACCCGCAGGCTGACGGAAGCCTTGCCGGTGAAGCCCGAGGTGGCCTTTCGCACCCGATCGGTCGAGGCGGTGCGCAGCCTGGTGGCGACGGGCGCAGGGCTGGCGATATTGCCCAGCCTTGTCTATCGGCCCTGGTCGCTGGAAGGGGACCGGATCGAGATCCGGGATGTTTCGGGCGATCTGCCGTCGGTTCAGGTGGGGCTGGCATGGCGTCGCGGTGCCCCGCTGAGCGGGCCTGCGCTGAATTTCATCCGGTCGGCCCAGAGCAACGTGCCCAACCGCTGATCCCTCGGGCGGTGGGCGGATCAGGCGTAGATGTAGCCGCCCGAGACGATGATGGTTTCGCCCGTCATGTAGGTATTCTTCGGCCCCCCCGCCATGAGAACCCATTCGGCCATCTCCTGCGGTTCGCCCCCACGTCCGAGGGGGCTGGCCTTGGCCAGTTCCGGCAGAAAGCCCAGTTGTCTGGCACGTTCCGTGGCCATGCCTGCGGGGGCGACGGAATTCACGAGGATGCCGTCGGGCGCGACCTCGTGCGCCATGCTTTTCGTCAGGCTGACGACGGCGGCCTTGGTGGCGGCGTAATGGGCGTTCTGGGGATGGGCCTTGAAGGCATCGACCGAGGTGATGTTGACGATCCTGCCCCGAACCATGCCGACCGGCGGCTGAAGGCGCATCTGCCGGATGGCGGCCACCATCATGTGATGGGTGCCCTTGATGTTGACGGCGAGCGAGGCATCCCAATCCGCATCGGTTATCTCGAGGATGGGTTTGCGCGGATAGATGGCTGCCGCATTGACCAGCGTATCCACGCGGCCAAGCGACCGGGCGACCGTGGCAAAGGCCGCATGGGCCGCATCCGCCGTGCGGATATCGCAGGCGGCGAAGGCTGTGGGCAGCCCGGCCTTGCGCGCCGGGGCGAGGGCCGCCTCCGCCGCGCGGGGATCGAGGTCGATGATGCCGATGGCAGAGGCCCCTTCGGCCACGGCCATTTCCGCAAGAAGCGCGCCAAGGCCCGCCCCCCCGCCCACGATGACAAGGCTGATATTCTTCATGCGGATGTCCCTTCTATTTGCTGCCGGTGGCAGAGGCGGGCTGTGTGGGAAGGATGTCGAACCGGCTGACATCGACGGTCTGCGGCAGGCCGATCACGGCCATGACCATGGCGGCGACATCTGCCGGCTGCACGGCAGAATGCCCGGCATACATGGCGGCGCGGGCCTCTTCGGACAGGACATCGCGGTAGAGGCCCGTCTCGACCCGGCCTGCGACGATTTCGGTGACGCGGACACCGCTGGCGGCCAGATCGAGGCGCAGGGCCTGGGCAAAGCCCGCGATGGCGGATTTGGTGGCGCAATACAGCGCCATGCCGGGAAAGGGGGCGTGGCCTGCGGTAGAGCCGGTGAAGAAGACATGCCCCCGTCCCCGCGCCCGCATGCCGGGCGCGATCTGGCGGGTGACTTTCAGCACCGAGCCAAGGTTCACGGCAAGGGCGCGGTCGATCCCGGAGGCGTCCAGATCGCAGAAGTTGCCGGGCGGCGGCATGAGACCGGCATTGTTGACAAGGACATCGGGCTGCCAGCCCGCGATGGCGCGCATGACCGCATCATCCTGTGTCATGTCCGCGGCAAGCGGGGTAAGGCCCGGCTCGCGCGCCAGTTCGGCAAGCGCCGTGGCAGAGCGGCCAAGGGCGAGGACGGAATAGCCGCCATCGCGCAGGGCCAGCGCGATGGCGCGCCCTATTCCCCCCGTGGCCCCTGTGACGATTGCCTGCGGCTGCATCCTGCGATCCTTCTGCATCATGGTTCCGGCAGGGCCGACCAGTCCTGCTCTTCGATCCAGCGGCAGAAGGTGGCGACCGTCCTGTCGCGGCGGTGGGATTTCGGCAGCACCAGATAGAAGCCGGGGATCTGGTCATCGGCCATGCCGGACATGACATCGAGCCCGAAGGGTGCCGCGACTCGACCTGCGGCGATATCCTCGGTCGCGTCGATCATCGAGATCAGCCCCACGCCAAGCCCGGCCAGCGTGGCGCGGCGCATCGTGGCGGCGTCCTGAAAGCGGATGTCGCCGCGCCCGCCTTCGCCCGCGACACCAAGGCTGGCCAGAAGCCGCGACCAGAGCTGATCGGAATTGACCGGATGGAGAAGGGGAAGTTGCAGAAGATCGGCGGGGCGGGTGATGCGCGCGGCCAGATCGGGGGTGCAGCAGACCACCTTCCTGTCCTGCAGGAGAAGGACCTGATCGAAAGGCTTCCAGGTGCCATAGCCCCACTGGATCGCAACGTCGATGTCTTCGGCCACAAAATCGGGCAGATCGACCATGGTCGTCAGGCGCAGATCGGCATCGGGCATGATGTCGCGAAAGCGGGCCAGACGGTCGAGCAGGTAGCGGGTGGCGAAATAGGGGCTGACATTGACGCTGATCCGGTTGCGCTGACCCGCGCGGGTGACGCGGCGCACGCCTTCGGCGATTTCGTCAAGGCCAGCCTGCACGTGATGGGCCAGAAGGATGGCCTGAGCGTTCGGCTCGATCGCCCTGCCCTTTCGTTCGAACAGCACGACGCCGAGGCTGTCTTCAAGCAGTTTGATCTGCTGGCTGACGGCCTGCGGCGAGACGAGCAGTTCTTCCGAGGCGCTGCGAAAGCTGCGATGGCGCACCACGGTCTGAAAGACCCGCAGCGCGTTCAGCGGCAGCATGCGAAGCGCGCGGTCGCCTTTCATCTGCGATGGCGTCCCGTCAGGCCGTGTGTGGAAGAGATGCGGGGCAAGCGGGACACTCCGGCCAGGTTCAGATCACGGCCTTTTCCAGGAAAGGCCGGTTTTCGACAACACGTTCATAGCCGACTTCGGACAGATCGAGGGAGCGGAAAGCGCCATAGGTGATCAGTTCGCTGACGCCGCGCCCGGCGGCCGGGCCCTGTTGCAGGCCATGGCCCGAGAAGCCGTTGGCGAAGATGAAATTCCGCACTTCGGGATGGCGACCGACGATCAGGTTGTGATCGAGGGTGTTGAAATCATAGTGCCCGGCCCATTGGTTCACGACCTTGATCGCCTCGAAGGCGGGGGATCTTTCGGCCAGCGCGGGCCAGATGAGGGTTTCGAATTCCTCCCAGCGCGGTTCGAAATCATCCCAGTCGACCGCCGGATCCTCAATCGGGGCGGCCCCGGTCAGGAAGAAGCGGCCTTCGGGGCGGCAGAAGACACCTGTCGGGTCGATCATCAGGGGCAGGCGGCCACCATTCACCGTGGCGGTTCCTTCGGGAGAGGTGGCGCAGTCGATCACGAAAAGGGTGCGCTTGCGCGGTTCGACCGGGATGTCGAGGCCCGCCATGCGCGCGGTCAGCGCCGCGCGGGGACCAGAGGCATTGACGATGGTGCCTGCGGCGATGACCTCGCCCGAACGCAGGGTGACGGAGGTGACGCTGTCGCCTTGCCGGGTGATGGCCATGACTTCATCGGTGACATATTCCGCGCCAAGTTCGCGCGCCTTGGCCTTGAAGCCGTTCATAAGGCCGGTGTTGGAGAACCAGCCCTCGCCCGAGCGGCCATAGGAGGCCAGGCGGATGTCATCGACGCGCAGATGCGGGAAAGCGCGTGAGAGTTCGTCCCGATCCCACAGCACGACGTCGGCACCGCAATCACGCTGCACGGCATGGTTTTCGCGCAGGGTCGTCTCTTGCGCCGGGGTTCGGGCAAGGAAGAGATAGCCGCCTTCGTGAAAGTTCAGATCGGGCGGTGCTTCGCCCCGGACCTGCATCGTTGTGGCGAAGTCGCGGATGAAGGCGCTGCCGAACTGGCTGATCCGGACATTGATGGGATTGGAGAATTGCGTGCGGATCGAGGAAGAGGACAGCGAGGTGGAAGCGCGGGAATAGGTCGGGTCGCGTTCGACCACGAGGATGGATCCCCCGAAATCGGGATTGGCCGCGAGGAAATAGGCGACGGCAGAACCGATCACCGCCCCGCCGACGATCACCACGTCATAGCGGCGCGTCATCTTGCAGGCTCGTCATCGGGGTGGCCGAGATCGACGAACCAGCCGCCGAGGCATTGCACGGCGGGGGCTTTCGGATCGGGTGTCGGGGTGCGCGCCTCGACCCCGGCGCGGAAGGGTTCGGTATTGTCCTGCGGGTGAAAGCCGAGATGCCCTGCAAGGCGGTTGTCGACGGGTTTCACCGCATTGTCGGACATCCCGAAGGCGACCGTGAAACCCACCCGCGGGGCGGTGAGCGCCGCAGTCACAAGGCGGACGCAATCGGCAAAGGACAACCAGGACCAGAGCATGCGCCGATCCGCCGGTTCCGGGAAGGACGAGAAGATGCGCAGGGCGGCGGTTTCGATGCCGAACTTGTCCCAGTAGAGACGGCCGAGATCTTCGACGAAGCATTTCGAAAGGCCATAGAGGCTGTCGGGGCGATGCGGGGCGTGGGCGTCGATCCGGTCTTCCAGCGCGTGATAGCCGATGGCATGGACGGATGAGGCATAGACGACCCGGCGGATACCGTGTTTCCGGGCCGCTTCGTAGATGTGATAGCTGCCGCGGATATTGGCGTTCAGCACCTCGTCCCAGGGGCGTTCAAGGGGGGCGCCACCGAAATGGACGATGGCATCGACGCCCTCGCACAGCCTGAGAATGGCGGCTTCATCGGCGAGATCGCAGATCACCGACTCTTCGTTCGGGCGGAGGTCGGCGATGGGGTTGATGTCGGAAAGGCGCAGCCGTTCGGCCAGCGGGGCAAGGCCATGGCGAAGCTCGGTGCCGAGGCGGCCCGCAGCGCCGGTGATCAGGATCGTCTGGAAAGGTTTGGTCATTTTGCCTCCGATAGGGCCGAGACCGCGCGGGCGATGCGGTCGATTGCGTCTTGCAAGAGGACGTCGGATGTCGCCGTCGAGATGCGGAAATAGGGGGAAAGGCCATAGGCCGCGCCCGGAACCGCGCCGACATGGGCGTGGTTGAGAAGATACTGCACGACGGCCGTGTCATCGGCCAGAAGACCGCCCGCAGGGGTGCGGCGGCCGATCAGGCCCGCGCAGCCGATATAAGCGTAGAAGGCGCCTTCGGGCGGGGCGAGGGTCAGGCCGGGGATGGCGTTGATCCCGCGCACCACAAGATCGCGGCGGCGTTCGAAGGCCGCGCGGAAGGTGGCGACGCAATCCTGCGGGCCGGTCAGCGCCGCCAGCGCCGCCGCCTGCATCGGGGCGGCGACCGAGGTGACGGACTGGCTTTGCACGGTGTTCATCGCCCGGATCAGGGCGGACGGCCCGGCAGCATAGCCTATGCGCCAACCCGTCATCGCATAGGCCTTGGCCACGCCGTTCACGATCAGGCTGCGCGGGCGCAGGTCGGGGCAGGCCCGGGCGAAGGACAGGAAGGAGCGCCCGTCGAAGAGGATATGTTCGTAAATCTCATCCGAGAGGACCATGATCTGCGGATGCCGTGCCAGAACCGCGCCGAGCGCCTGAAGTTCCGCTTCGGAATAGACCGCGCCCGAGGGATTGCCGGGCATGTTCAGGAACAGCCAGCGTGTGCGCGGGGTGATCGCGGATTGCAGGATTTCCGGGGTCAGGCGAAAGCCGCCTTCCGCCGGGCAGACCGGCATGACGGGTGTGCCGCCCAGCAGTTTGACCATTTCGGGATAGCTGACGAAGTAGGGGGCGGGAAGGATCACCTCATCCCCGTCGTTCAGCGTGGCCATCAGGGCGTTGAAGATGATCTGCTTGGCCCCGTTCGCCACGGTGATGTCATCGGGCGAACAATCGAAGCCGTTCTCGTTGCGGAACTTCGCGGCGATGGCGGCCCGCAGGGCGGGTGTGCCTGCCGCGGCGGTGTAGAGGGTCTGCCCGGCAAGCGCGGCGTCGTGGGCTGCCTCGATCACATGGCGGGGCGTGGGGAAATCGGGTTCGCCAAGGCCCAGGTCGATGACGTCGGTGCCCTGCGCCCGCAGGGCGCGCGCGGCGAGCGAGGCCGCCATGGAGGCAGACGGCTTGACCGCGGAAAGGCGGCTTGCCAGCTGGATTTCGGACGCGGTCATTCCGGTTTTTCCGTCACATAGCCCTTGGACAGGTCGTTTGCGTGGGCCTCGGGGCTGCGGCGGGCCGGATCGCCGAAGCCACCGCCGCCGGGCAGTTGCAGCACGAGGCGGCGTCCTTCGGGGACATGCTGCCAGCCCTTTGGCCGAAGCCGGGTGCCATCGTCCAGCGCCACGCTGCCTGCTGCGCCGGGACGGCCGCCATCGCGGCCCAGCGCGGGGTGGTTGACGCGATCGAACATGGCGGAGAAGTCGAATTCATGGTCGGTATCGGCCTCGATCTCGATGATCTGGCCAAGGCCGCCGCGATATTCGCCCGCGCCGCCGCTGTCGGGGCGGAGTTCCTTGCGCCAGATGATGACGGGGCCGGTCTGTTCCGTCGCCTCGATCGGCATGGTCATCACGCCCGAGGGGAAGGCTGTGGCAGACAGACCGTCGAGCCCGGGCCTTGCCCCCATGCCGCCGGAGTTGAACATCAGGATTTCGGCCCGGCGGCCGGTCTTGCCGGCGGCGGGGCGCACCGACATGTGGATGTTCCAGAGCGCTGCCGCGCCTTCGGCAAGGACGCGGCCGGGCAGCGCCTTGGCCAGCGCGCCAAGGACAAGATCCGGCACCAGATGGCCGATCACATGGCGGACCGAGACGGGGGCGGGGAACGGGGCGTTCAGGATGTTTTCGGGCGAGGAGATGGTGAAGGCGGCCAGCGAGGCCCAGTTGTTGGGGATATCGGGCGCGATCACGCATTTCAGCGCGTAGGAGGCATAGGCCTTGGTATAGATGATGGGCACGTTGATGCCCCAGCGGCTGACCGGGGATGAGCCGTCGAAATCCACATTCACGCTGTCGCCCGCGATCCGCACCCGGGCGGCAAGGCGGACGGGTTCGTCATAGCCATCGGTATCCAGCACATTGTCCCATGCCCCTTGCGGCAGGGCGCGGATACGGTCAAGCGTGGCGGAAGCCGTGCGGGCAAAGATGAACGCGCCGAGGTCATCAAGGCTGGTCAGGCCGATTTCCGACATCATGTCGATCAGGCGGCGGTGGCCGACATCGTTGCAGGCGGCCAGCGAGTAGAAATCCCCCACCACCTGATTGGGTTCGCGCACATTGGCCCGCAGCAGGGCGATCAGGGTTTCGTTTACCTTGCCGCGTTCTGCGAATTTCATGATGGGGATCTGGATCCCCTCTTCATAGACCGATTTGCCATCGGCCCCGAAGCCGCGCCCGCCGACATCGACGACATGGGCGGTGCAGGCGAAGAACCCCACCAGCCTGTCACCCAGGAAAGAGGGAGAGACCATCGTGATGTCGTGCAGGTGGCCCGTGCCCTTCCACGGATCGTTGGTGACATAGGTATCGCCCGGATACATGGCATCGCGGCCGATCTCTTCGATGAAATGCAGCACGGCCTCGGCCATGGTGTTCACATGCCCGGGCGTGCCGGTGACGGCCTGCGCCAGCATCCGGCCCTGCGGATCGAAGACCCCGGCGGAAAGGTCGCCCGCCTCGCGGACACTGGTGGAAAAGGCGGTGCGGAGCAGGGTCATCGCCTGTTCCTCCACCACCGAGATCAGGCGGTTCCACATCACCTGCATGCGGATTTCAAGGGTCGAGTCGGTCATGCCTGCACCCCTTTGCGGATCATCAGGAGCGAGCCGTCATCCTGCATCACCACATCGAAGGGTGAGGTGACGACCGTCGCGGTTTCGCGTTCGACGATGATGACGGGGCCATGGGCGCGCATGCCTGCGCCCAGGGCGGCACGGTCGAGAATGCCGGTTGGCAGGCTTTCGCCCCGGGTCGGATCGAAGACAAGGCGGGTTTCCGGCGCAGCAACGGTGCCGCGGCCTTCGGTCAGGCGGACGGGGGTTGCGGCGGGGCGCCTGTCCTGCGCCTTGACCGAGAAGGTGACGATCTCGATTTCCAGCCCATCCAGCCCGTCGATCGCGCGCCCGAAGAAGCGGGCGTAGCATTGGCGGAAGCTGTCGGCGAGATGGGCGGTATCGGCCGCGGTGAAGGCACGGTCAGGCAGGGTGACCGGGATTTCCCAGCCCTGCCCCGCATAGCGCATGAAGGCGGTGATCTCGCGCCCGATCGCGCCATCCGTTCCCTTGCGCACGAAGCCTTCGGCGGTGGATTTCAGATCGTCGATCAGGGCGTTGACGGTGGCGGGATCGAAGGCTGAAAGCCGGATCACGCGAGAGGCGAGCGCCTCGTATCCGAAGGGGGCCTTGAGAAAGCCGATGGCAGAACCGACGCCCGCACCCGGCGGGATCAGGCAGCGGTCGATGCCCAGCTTTTCACACAGCCGCGCGGCATGCAGCGGGGCCGCGCCGCCGAAGGCGACCATGATGTTGTCCGAGATGTTCTTGCCATTCTCGACAGCATGGACACGGGCGGCATTGGCCATGTTTTCATCGACCACCTCGGAGATGCCGAAGGCGGCGGGCAGGATATCAAGGCCAAGCCTTGCGCCGACATCGCGTGCGATGGCTGCCCCGGCCTTTTCGGACGACAGGGGAATGGCACCGCCTGCGAAATTGTCGGGGTCGATCTTGCCGAGGACAAGGTCGGCATCGGTGATCGCCGGACGTTCCCCGCCACGCTGATAGCAGGCGGGGCCGGGTTCGGAGCCGGCGCTTTCCGGGCCAGTCTGGATGCGGCCGAGGGAATCGACCCAGGCGATGGAACCGCCACCTGCGCCGATCTCGATCATCTCGATCACGGGGATGGAGATGGGCATGCCCGATCCCTTGCGGAAACGGTAGGTGCGCGCGACTTCGAAGCTGCGAGCGGTCTTGGGCTGAAAGCCTTCGATCAGGCAGATCTTGGCGGTGGTTCCGCCCATGTCATAGCTGACGACCTTTTCGAGTTCGAAGCGCTGGGCCACGTCGGCGGCGAAGATCGCCCCGCCTGCCGGGCCGGATTCCACAAGGCGCACCGGGAATTCGGCAGCGGTTTCCACGGAGATCAGCCCGCCACCGGAATGGATCATGAAGACCGGGCAGCGCGCACCCATCGCCCGGAGCCGGGATTGCAGGCGGCCAAGGTAATCGGCCATCTGGGGGCGGACATAGGCATTGGCGCAGACGGTGTTGAACCGTTCGAATTCGCGCATCTGGGGCGAGACGTCGGAGGAAAGGGAGATCGGCAGATCCACGGTGGCGGCGATGATGTCGCGCGCGCGGCGTTCGTGATCGGGATTGACGTAGGAATGGATGAACCCGATGGCGACTGCGCGATAGTCGCCTTCGGCGATCTGCCGGGCCACCCTGCGCAGGCCTTCTTCATCCAGCGGGGCCAGTTCGCGCCCCTGCGCGCCGATACGCCCGGCCACGGTGAAGCGGTCTTCGCGCGGAACGAGGGGTTCGGGCAGGCGAAGGTTCAGGTCATATTGTTCGAAGCGGTTTTCGGTCCGCATCTCGAGGACGTCGCGATACCCCTCGGTCGTGACAAAGGCCGTGCGCGCGCCGCGCCGTTCGATCAGCGCATTGGTGGCGAGGGTGGTGCCGTGGATGACGATGTCGAGGTCGGAGATGGGAATGCCCGCCTCGCCCAGCACGATGTCGATCCCGTCGAGGATGGCTTGTTCGGGCGCGGCATAGTTCGTGAGGATCTTGGTGGAAAAGATCCTGCCACCGCATTCCAGGGCGATGTCGGTGAAGGTGCCGCCGATATCGGCGCCAAGCCGGATGGCCGAGGTCATTTCTTTTCCTTTGCCGCAAGGGCCGCGGCGCGCATCTGGGAGAGGGTCTGACGCGGAGTCAGGGCTTCGGGCGAGATGTCGAGATCGAGGACGGCGCCGGTGCCGGAGGCAAGGGCGCGGGCGAAGGCGGGGGCGAAATCCTCGGTCCGGGCGACGCGTTCGGCGTGGAAGCCATAGGCGCGGGCGAGGGCCGCGAAATCCGGGTTCTCAAGCGTCGTGCCCGAAACGCGGGCCGGGTAGTTCCGTTCCTGATGGGCGCGGATCGTGCCATAGGTGCCGTTGTTCAGGATCAGGACGATGGGCTGTGCCCCGGCCTGCATCGCCGTGCCGAGTTCCTGGCAGTTCATCTGGAAATCGCCATCCCCGGCAAAGCAGACGACGGTGCGCCCGGGATGGGCGACCTTGGCGGCGATGGCCGCCGGAAGGCCATAGCCCATGGCGCCCGATTGCGGGGCAAGGAGGCGGGCTTCGGGGCCGAACTTGTAGAACTTGTTGGGCCAGACGGTGAAGTTGCCCGCCCCGTTGGTGAGGATCGCGTCGGCGGGCAGCACGTCGCGGAGATGGGCGGTGACAAGGCCCATGTCCACGGGCGACGGCTGCAGCGGCAGGTCGAAGCCTGCCTCCCATGCGGCCCGGGCGCGCGCGCGCCAGTCTGCCCATGGCCCCGAAACCGGCTGCAAGGCGGCAGCAAAGGCGTTGGGGCCGGCATGAATGCCCAGGACGGGCTGATAGATCTTGCCGATCTCCCTGTCGGATCCATGCACATGGATCAGCCTCTGTTTTGGAACGGGCACATCGAGCAGGGTGTAGCCATCGGTCGTCATCTCGCCAAAGCGGATGTTGATGGCGAGGATCGTGTCGGCGTCGCGGATCAGGGCGCGCACGTTCGGGGGCATGCCGACACCCGCCTCACCGGAATAGACGGGGGAGAAGTTGTCGAACTGGTCCTGATAGCGGAAGGCCGCGATGACGGGGATGTCGGAGGTTTCGGCGAAAATCTGCAGGGCGCGGCGGCCTTCGGCCGACCAGTTGCACCCCCCGATCAGGACGACAGGGCGTTGCGCGGCGCGCAGCATGTCCAATGTCTCGGCCACGGCATCGGCGGTGGGGGCGGGTTCCGTCAGCCGGGGCGGTGCCGCCAGCGGTGCAGCGGAGGAGAGGCTTGTCAGCATGTCTTCGGGCAGGGCGATGACAACGGGGCCGGGCCGCCCCGAAAGGGCGGTGGACCAGGCGCGCGCCAGGATTTCGGGGATGCGGTCGACATGGTCGATCTCGACCGCCCATTTCGCGACGGTGCCGAACATGGCGCGATAGTCGATTTCCTGAAACGCCTCGCGGCCGCGCATGTCGGTTCCGACCTGCCCGACAAAGACAAGCATCGGGGCACTGTCCTGCATGGCAGTGTGAATGCCGATGGAGGCATTGGTGGCGCCGGGGCCGCGCGTGACCATGCAAAGGCCGGGCTGGCCCGTGAGCTTGCCCCAGGCGGCCGCCATGAAGGCCGCGCCGCCTTCGTTCCGGCAGAGAACGAAATCCAGCTTGCCCGCCGTATCATGCAAGGCATCCAGAACGGCGAGATAGCTTTCGCCCGGAACGCCAAAGGCCCTGGTTGCCCCGAGTGCGACGAGGGATTGAACCAGAAGCTGCCCGCCGTTTTGCATGTTCTTCACCCTTTTCCCCGGATCCTGGCGGGGGCCATGCCGCCATCATCGCCCATTCTTGCCGCAGGTCGGGTGCGGAAGAAATCAAGTAATCCATGCGATCGACAAGTTTATCTTGCCGATCAGGCAGCGTCCGCATGGCAACCGCGCGATCCTGGGCGCGGATTCACAGAAGGCCGGAGGCGCGAAGGTCTTCGGCGGCGAAGTCGATCAGCGCGCGGATCTTGCGCGGCAGGACGCGGCCTTCGAGATAGACGGCGCTGAGGGGGCTTTCCTCGGCGGGCCACTGGGGCAAGAGCTGCACGAGTTGCCCGGCAGCAAGGGCATGGGACGCTGCGAAGGGTGGAACAAAGGCAAGGCCCTGCCCCTTTGCCGCGAGTTCCACCGCCGCGCGGGCCGAATTGACATGGAACCTGCCACGGACCTTTGCGATGCCGTCCGGACCTGTGCCAAACACCCAAAGGCGCGGGTTTCTGCGGTTGCTGTCGATGATGCAGGCATGCGCGGCAATGTCGGCCGGGCTTTGGGGCGCGCCGTGGCGGGCGATGTAATCCGGACTGGCCACGAGGATGGAGCGGAACAGGCCCAGCCTGCGCGCCTTGAGCGACTGGGTGTCGATGCGGCCAAGGCGAAAGGCGAGATCCGTCCCTTCGACCGCAAGATCGACATGGCGATCCGTCAGGCGAAGATCGAAGGACAGGCCGGGATGGCGGCGCGAGAAGCGTTCCAGCATGCCGCAGACCCAGATTTCGCCAAAGGTGACGGGGGCGGAAATGCGGATCACCCCGGAAAAGCCGCGCGCGCCTTCCGACACGCTGCCGATGAGATCGGCCAGATCGTCAAGCAGCGCCGGGGCGCGGGCGAGCAATTCCTCGCCCGAGGGGGTAAGGCCGACCCGGCGGGTGGTGCGCTGCAAGAGGCGCGTGCCGAGGCGGGATTCGAGTTCGGCCACGTATTTCGAGGCCAGGCGGTTGGACATGCCCAGTTGCGCCGCCGCAGCAGTGAAGGAGCCCGATTGCGCCGTGGCCACGAAGGCGCGGAGTTGGTCGATGAGGTCCATCTTCTATCTGGAATGTTTTGTTCCCATTCATTCCATAAAATCTTCATTTCATACATAGCGGTCAAGGATTAGCTTTTCCCGAAGGCAAAGAACGGGAGAGAACCGATGAGCGCCCATAGCGATCTTCAGGCATTGCGGGACCGGCTGAAACCATCGGCGCGGATGCCGGTTGTCTTTCTGGGCCATGGCAGCCCGATGAACGCGCTGGAGGATACGGCCTATAGCCGTGCCTGGACGGCGCTTGGGAAAAGCCTGCCCGAGCCGGCGGCGATCCTTGTCGTTTCGGCGCATTGGATGACGAAGGGGACGACGCTGGTCGATGTTTCGGCCCTGCCGCGCACGATCCATGATTTCTACGGCTTTCCCGATGCGCTTTATGCGATGGACTATCCCGCCCCCGGCGCGCCGGAGCTTGCGCGGGAAGTGACAAGCCTGCTGTCGAGCCACCATTCCGCCGAGGATGATACCTGGGGCCTTGATCACGGGGCCTGGACGGTGCTGCGGTTTCTTTATCCCGATGCGAAGGTGCCGGTCTTCCAGATCTCCATCGACATGGGGCGTGGGCTTGCGCATCAGCTTGAGGTGGGGCGCACCCTTTCGGAATTGCGGGATCGGGGCGTGCTGATCCTTGGATCGGGGAATGTGGTTCACAACCTGCGCGCGATGCGGATGGGCGGACAGCCGCTGGATTTCGCGGTGGAGTTCGACAAGCTTTTCGCCGACAGGCTGGAGGCGCGCGATCTGGACCGGCTGGCAGACCGGGCGGGACTGGGGACGCTGCTGCAGATGGCGCATCCGACGGTGGATCACTACATGCCCGCGCTGACGATCGCGGGCGCATCGGATGCGCGCGACAGGCTGACCTTCATGACCGATGCGATCGACCTGGGTTCGGTGTCGATGCGATCCTTCGTCTTTCACGCGTGAACCGGGGATGAGCTATCGGAATTTCCGAAAGCACCCATCAGCGTTTTGATATTGCGAATTGGCCCAAGGCGAATACCGTTCCGTGGCATGATCGGGCAACCGGCTTTCCGCGCGTGCGGCGCTCTCACAGGGAGAAATTCGGCATGAACAAGAAAACGTTGAAACTGACGGCTACAACCGCCATCGCCTTGGTCTCGGCGATGTCCCCTGCCCTTGCGCAGATGACCGAGGTGGGGCCCGGCGAAGGCGCGCTTTCGATCGTGGCCTGGGCTGGCTATGTGGAGCGGGGCGAGACGGATCCGGCCTTCGACTGGGTGACGAAATTCGAGGAAGCCTCGGGCTGCAAGGTCAGCGTGAAGACGGCCAATACCTCGGACGAGATGGTTGCCCTGATGAACGAGGGGGGCTTCGATCTGGTGACGGCGTCGGGCGACGCGTCGCTGCGGCTGATCGCGGGGGGCCGGGTGCAGGAGATCAACAAGGACCTGATCCCGTCCTGGTCGACCATCGACCCGCGCCTGCAGGATGCGCCCTGGCATACCGTGGACGGCAAGCATTATGGCGTGCCCTATATGTGGGGGCCGAATGTCCTGATGTACAATACCGAGGTGTTCAAGGAAGCGCCGACCTCGTGGAATGTGGTGTTCGAGGAGCAGACGCTGCCCGATGGCGCATCGAACAAGGGCCGGGTGCAGGCCTATGACGGCCCGATCCATATCGCCGATGCGGCGCAGTACCTGATGTTCCACAAGCCGGAACTGGGCATCACCTCGCCCTATGAGTTGAACGAGGATCAGTACAAGGCGGCGCTGGATCTGCTGCGCGGGCAGCGTGAGCTTGTCGGGCGTTACTGGCATGACGCCTTCATCCAGATCGACGACTTCAAGAACGAGGGGGTGGTCGCCTCGGGTTCCTGGCCGTTCCAGGTGAACCTGCTGAAGGCCGGCGGCGCGCCGGTGGCTTCGGTGATCCCGCAGGAAGGCGTGACGGGCTGGGCCGATACGACCATGCTGCATGTCGACAGCGAACATCCGAATTGCGCCTATATGTGGTTCGAGCATCAGCTTTCGTCGAACCTGCAATCCGATCTTTCGGTCTGGTTCGGGGCGAACCCGTCGGTTCCTGCCGCCTGCACCGACGGGCGCGGCATGCAGACGGCCGAGGGCTGCACCACGAACGGGCTGGATGATTTCGACAAGGTCCGCTTCTGGACGACGCCGGTTGCCGACTGCTCGCAGGGGGAGGATACCTGCGTGCCCTATTATCGCTGGGTCTCGGATTATATCGGCGTGATCGGCGGGCGCTGAGCGCCCTTCATCGCAGAAAATGGGGTGCGCGCCCAGGCGCGCGCACCCGTTCCTGTCCTTTACCCCATCGGACCCGATCCATGACCGCTGCCGTCGAGTTTTCAGGCGTTTCACGACATTTCGGCACTGCCTCTGCCCCCGTGAAGGCGGTGGACGGCGTCGATCTGACCATAGCGGAAGGGTCATTCTTCGCGATGCTGGGGCCATCCGGTTCTGGCAAGACAACCTGCCTGCGGCTGATTTCGGGGTTCGAGAAGCCGACGGGCGGGGTGATCCGCATCTTCGGGCAGGATGTCAGCGACATTCCCCCGAACCGGCGCAACGTGAATACGGTGTTCCAGGATTACGCGCTGTTTCCGCACATGAATGTGCGCGACAACGTGGCCTATGGGTTGATGGTCAAGGGCGTGGATCGGCGCAGCCGCAATGACCGGGCCGAAGAGATGCTGTCGCTGGTCAAGCTGGACGGATATGCCGACCGCAAGCCGGGGCAATTGTCCGGCGGGCAGAGGCAGCGGGTGGCGCTGGCGCGGGCCCTGGTGAATGAGCCGCGCGTGCTGCTGCTGGACGAACCGCTGGGCGCGCTGGACCTGAAGCTGCGCGAAGCGATGCAGGACGAGTTGAAGGCCTTGCAGACCCGGCTTGGCATCACCTTCGTCTTCGTGACGCATGATCAGGGCGAGGCGTTGTCGATGGCCGACAGCCTTGCCGTGTTCAATGAAGGCAAGATTGCACAGATCGGGACGCCCGCAGATATCTATGCCCGTCCGCGCACGCGGTTCGTTGCGGATTTCGTGGGATCTTCGAACGTTCTGACACCCGAGGTGACGCGCGCCTTCGGCGGGCCTGCGAAATGGTCTTCGCTGCGGCCCGAGGCGCTGCGCCTGACGGCGGCGGATGGCGTGGCGCTTGCGGGGCAGGTGACGGCGATCCGCTATCTGGGGGCGGGAAGCCGGGTTTCCGTGGCCCTGCCGGGCAGCGAGATCGCCCTTCTGGTGCCGGCGGGCGAGGCCCTGCCGGAACAGGGCGCGACGGTCGGACTGGCCTTTGATCCGGCGGCCCTGCACATCATGGACGAGGCATGACCGACGCACCCGCCATCCTGCCCGAGAGGGGCCTTGGTGACCGGCTGACCGCGCTGTTCTGGCGGCATCCGCGGCTGTTGCTGGCGGTGCTGCTGACACCGCCGCTGCTGTGGCTGGGGGTGGTCTATCTGGGATCGCTGTTCGCTCTGCTGTTGCAGAGTTTCTATTCGATCGACGAGTTCTCGGGCATGGTGAAGGAGGAATTCACCCTCAAGACCTATGCCGAACTGTTCCGGGCGCAGAACCTGGATATCATCCTGCGCACGCTGCTGATGTCGGCTGCCGTCACCATCGGTTGCGCGGTGATCGCCTTTCCCATCGCCTATTACGCGGCCCGCTTTGCCAAGGGCAAATGGAAGGCCGTGTTCTATCTGGGGGTCATGCTGCCGCTGTGGTCTTCCTATCTGGTGAAGGTCTATGCGTGGAAGCTGATCCTGGCGAAGGAAGGCATCATCACCTGGGCTGCCGAAGGGGTGGGCCTTTCGATGATCCTGAATGCCATCCTTGCCATTCCGGGGATCGGCGGGAATTCCCTGTCCACCAGCCCGATGGGCACCTTCATCGTCTTTGTCTATGTCTGGCTGCCCTACATGATCCTGCCGATGCAGGCCTCGCTGGAGCGTGTGCCCACATCCATGCTGGAAGCCTCGGCCGATCTTGGCGCATCGCGGGCACAGACCTTCCGCACGGTGATCCTGCCGCTGGCCATGCCGGGGGTGATCGCCGGGTCGATCTTTACCTTCTCGCTGACCATGGGCGACTACATCATCCCGCAGATCGTGGGGACATCGGCGCGCTTCATCGGGCTGGCCGTCTATCAATTGCAGGGCACGGCGGGGAACATCCCGCTGGCCGCGGCCTTTGCCGTGGTGCCGATCCTGATCATGCTGGTCTATCTGACCATCGCGAAACGGAAGGGGGCGTTCGATGCACTCTGACCGCGCGTCATGGGGATTGAAGATCGCCGCCATCGGGGGGCTGCTGTTCCTGCATCTGCCGATCCTTCTGATCTTCCTTTACGCCTTCACGACCGAGGACAAATCCTATCAGTTCCCGCCGCCCGGACTGACGACCCAGTGGTTCGCTGTGGCCTGGAACCGCGAGGATATCTGGCCGCCGCTTTACCTTTCGCTTTGGGTGGCGAGTGTTGCGACCTTCATCGCCATGATCCTTGGCACGCTGGTTTCTGCCGCCATGGCGCGGACGGGGTTCTTCGGGCGCGAACAGATCAGCCTCTTGATCATCCTGCCCATCGCCCTGCCGGGCGTCATCACCGGCATGTCGCTGCGATCGGCCTTTTCGATCATGGATATCCCGTTTTCCACATGGACCATCATCCTCGGCCACGCGACGTTCTGCATCGTGATCGTCTACAACAATGCGGTTGCCCGGTTCCGCCGCCTGTCGGGCGGGATCCTTGAGGCCTCTGCCGATCTTGGCGCGAACAGTTTCCAGACCTTCCGCTATGTCCTGCTGCCGAACCTTGGCACGGCGCTGCTGGCGGGCGGGATGCTGGCCTTCGCGCTGTCCTTCGACGAGGTGATCGTGACCACCTTCACCGCAGGCCAGCAAAGCACCCTGCCCATCTGGATGCTGCAGGAACTGGTTCGCCCGCGCCAGCGGCCGGTGACCAATGTGGTGGCCATCGTCGTTTTCCTTGCCACCTTCGTGCCGATCCTCATCGCCTATTACCTGACCCGCGGCGGATCCGAGACCGCCGGCGCGGGCAAATGACAAAAGGGAGGTCCACATGGACAGCGCAGCCAAGACCATCGACACCCAGCTTCTGATCGGCTCTGCCTTCGAGGCCGGGCAGGAAGCGAAGGAGCAGATCCTGAACCCGCGGACGGGGGGGCTGATCCTTGAGGTGCCCGAAGCATCGACCGCGCAGGTGGACAGGGCGGTGGCGGCGGCGCGGGCGGCCTTTGACGGCTGGTCACGCACCACGCCCGCGGAACGCGCGGGGGCGCTTTTGCGGATTGCCGACCGGATCGAGGCCGAGGCCGCGGGATTCGCGGCGCTGGAGGCGCTGAACTGCGGCAAGCCGATCAATGCCGCCCTGAATGACGAGATCCCGGCCATCGTGGATTGCTTCCGCTTCTTTGCCGGGGCGGTGCGCTGCCAGCATGGCGCCGTGGCGGGGGAATATCTCTCGGGCCATACCAGCATGATCCGGCGCGATCCGGTGGGGGTGATCGCCTCTATCGCGCCGTGGAACTATCCGCTGATGATGATGGCGTGGAAGCTGGGCCCGGCCATCGGCGGCGGCAATACGGTTGTCTTCAAGCCTTCGGAACAGACGCCGCTGACCGCGCTGAAGATGGCGCGCATCCTGGCCGAGGAACTGCCCGAGGGCGTGGTGAACGTGATCGCGGGCCGGGGGCAGACGGTGGGCAACTATCTGATCAACCACCCGCAGGTGGACATGATCAGCCTGACGGGCGATGTGGCGACGGGCAAGAAGATGCTGGATGCCGCGGCGAAGACGGTGAAGCGCACGCATCTGGAACTGGGCGGCAAGGCGCCGGTTCTGGTGTTCGATGATGCCGATATCGGTTCGGTCGTCGAAGGGTTGCGGGCGTTTTCCTTTTACAATGCCGGGCAGGATTGCACGGCGGCCTGCCGGGTGTATGCGGGCAAGAAGGTTTATGAGAACCTGGTGGCCGATCTGACATCGGCGGCGGCGTCCATCGTGCTGGGGGCAGAGGATGACACGACGAACGAGATCGGCCCGCTGATCAGCCAGCGCCAGCGCGACCGGGTGGCGAGTTTCGTGAACCGCGCGCGCGAGTTGAACCATGTGCAGATCACCACGGGCGGCGAGGTGATGGATCAGGGATATTACTACAAGCCGACGGTGGTGGCAGGGGCCACCCAGCAGGACGAGATCGTCCGGCGCGAGGTGTTCGGGCCGGTGGTTTCGGTGACGCCGTTCACGGATGTGGATGAGGCCGTGGCCTGGGCCAATGACAGCGATTACGGTCTGGCGTCATCGGTCTGGACGCGCGATGTCGGCCGGGCGATGGCGACGGCGGCGCGGCTGCGCTATGGCTGCACCTGGATCAACACGCATTTCATGCTGACCAACGAGATGCCGCATGGCGGGTTGAAGCAATCCGGCTATGGCAAGGACATGTCGGCCTATGCGCTGGAGGATTACACCGTCGTCCGGCATGTGATGGTGAAGCACGGGTAGGGCGGGGTTTACCCCGCCTTCGCCGCCGCCCGCCCGGCCCAGCGCCCGGTGGCCCAGCAGCCTGTCAGAAGATAGCCGCCGGTCGGGGCCTCCCAGTCCAGCATCTCGCCGCAGGCGAAGATGCCCGGCAGGGCGCGCAGTTCCAGCGCATCGGTCAGGGCGTCGCGGCGGATACCCCCGGCTGACGAGATCGCCTCGGCCAGGGGGTTGGGTTCCGAAAGCGGGATGGGAAGGGCCTTGATCGCCTGTTCCAGCGGCAGGGTGCGGCCGAATTCCATGACAAGGGCCGCCGCCACGGGGGAGAGGCCCAGCTTGCGCAGATGGTTGGCGCGCGATTGCCCGGCGCGGAGGCGGGCGATGCGGGCAACGAGACCCGGCAGGGGAAGATCCGGCATCAGATCCAGCGCGAGCGGCGCGCCGTCGCGCAGCGGGCGAGAGAGGGCGTAGATCCCCCCGCCTTCGATGCCGCGCGCCGTGACGACGAATTCGCCGCGATCCCGGAAGGGCCCTGCCATCAGCATGGCCCCCTTGACCGGCTGGCCGAAATGCGGGGCCATATGGGCGGACCAGGCGACGCGAAAGCCCATATTGGCCGGGCGGAACGGGGCGATGTCGACCCCTGCCGCGCGCAGCCACGGCACCCAGGCCGCGTCAGAGCCGAGACGGGGCCAGCTGGCCCCGCCCAGCGCCAGAACGGTGACGGCAGGACGCAGAAGCGCGGCCCCCGAGGGGGTTTCGAAGCGGAGCGTCTTTCCCCCTTCTTCGATCCCGGTCCAGCGCCAGCGGGTGCGCAGGTCCACCCCCGCCGCGCCAAGCCGGGCGAGCCAGGACCGCAGCAGCGGCGACGCCTTCATCGCGGTGGGAAAGACGCGGCCAGAGGAACCGACGAACACCTCTTGCCCCAGCGCGCGGCACCAGTCCTGCACCTGATCGGGGCCGAATTCGGCCAGCATGGGGGCGAGCCAGTCGCTGTCATAGGCAGCGGCGAAACGGGCGGGGGGTTCGGTCTTTGTCACGTTCAGGCCGGATTTGCCGGCCATCAGGAACTTGCGCCCCGCCGAGGGGCAGGCTTCGCAGATCGTGACCTGTCTGCCGGCGGCGGCCAGCATCTCGGCCGCCATGAGCCCGGCCGGGCCTGCCCCGATCACCAGCGCGTCCATCCTGCCCCCTTCCGGCGGTTCGCCTGCCCAAGCGGCGCGGTTCTACGCCAGCGACCGGGCCAAGGCCAGAGGCGCGGGATCAGAACATGGCCTTCATGCGCCGGACATGGCCCGGATCGGCCCCCAGCGCATCCGCCGCCAGACCCAATGCGGTGGCGACGGCATCCTCGCCGATGGCATCCAGAAGGCCCCAGTCCAGCGCCATATCCGCCGTGATGCGTTCACCGGCCAAAAGGATGCGCCGCGCCCGCGACGGCCCCACGAGCGCCGCAAGGCGGCGGGGATCGGAGGGCTGGGGAAGATAGCCCCGCTTCATCACGGGATAGAAGAATTCCGCCCGGGCAACGGCGGCGCGCAGATCGCAGGCAAGCGCCATGCCAAAGGCGCCCCCGGCCAGCGTGCCGTTCAGGGCGGCGATGGTCAGGCCGGGATAGGCGGCGATGCGGGCGGACAGCACCTCCCATTCCGGGGCGGAGCCGAGGCCCTGCGCCATGCCATCGAGATCGGCCCCGGCGGAGAAGACCTTGCCCGCACCAGTCAGGATCAGGACGGAGATCCCATCAGCCGCGGCGCGGGCCACGGCGGTATCAAGCGCGGCGAGCATGTCGCGCGTCAGGGCATTGGCCTTGTCGGCGCGATCAAGGATGAGCAGCCGCGCGCCCTGCCGATCTTCTGCCCGGATCATGCGATCAGCCCCACGGCCTTGCGCACCCCGACATCCCGCAGGGAAACATCCTGCCCCAGCCAGGGATCGGCGTCGGGCCCGCACATCCAGACGAGCGTTCTTGCCGGCCAGTCGGCCGGGATATGGACCGAAGGGTCAAGCTGGCTGACCGGGTTGATGCCGGATGCCTTGATCCTGACCTGCATGTCGGTGGCGACGGTTCCGGGCGACAGGCCAAGGATGCGAAGGCCATGTGCACCTTCCTCCAGATGCCCGGCGCGGGTGAGCATGAGCGCCCCGGCCTTGCCGGCGCAATAGGCGCTCCAGCCTTCCAGCGGGTTGGTTGCGGCGCCGGAGGAGACGTTGATGATGGTGCCACCACCCTGCGCGCGCATGGGGGGGATGACCGCCTTCATGCCGTGGAAGACGCCCTTGAGGTTGATGTCGATGCTGTGGCCCCATGCCGCGGGATCGGCCTCGGCAATGTGGGAGATCGGGTCGATCACCCCGGCATTGTTGATCATCACGTCGATCCGGCCAAAGCGCGCGAGAACGGCCCCGATGGCCGCATCGACGGCACCCCAATCGGCCATGTCGCAGGGCAGAGCCATGGCATCGGGGCCGATGTCCCGGGCAAGGGCCGTGATCCGCGCCGCATCGCGGGCCATGGCCACCACATGGGCCCCCTGCGCGGCGAAGGCCTGCAGCGCGGCCGCCCCGATGCCCCGGCTTGCCCCGGTGATCACGACGACTTTTCCCGACAGGTTGCGATTCATCTTGCCCGCCTCACTTTCGGCTTCCATAATTTTGCCACCGAGTTAACACATGCACGCACGGCGATGGAATGCCTTGACCCGAAAAGACCGGGAGAGGATGCTTCGCCCCGAATTCTTTTTGCACCGAAACGAGGTTCATTATGATCATCCGCAGGTTGGCTGGCAGCACTGCCATTGTCATGCTTTTCGCCGCGCCGGCCCTTGCCGACGTCACCCCGGAGCAGGTTTGGGAGAACTGGCTGGCCCTGTCGCAGAGCAGCGGCCAGACCGTGACCACCGAAAGCGTGGAACGCGACGGGGATACGCTGGTCGTTACCGGCATGAAGATGGAATTCGCGCAGGAAGGCGTTTCGGGCAGCGGCAGCATCGACGAGTTGCGCTTTCAGGATGCCGGGGATGGCACCGTCGTCGTGACCATGTCGGACAGCTATCCCTTCGACATGACGATTGATCCGGTTGAAGAGGGCGAGGAACCGACGAGCCTGCGGATCGAGATCAACCAGCCCGGCATGACGGTGACGGCCAGCGGCGACGAGACCGAGACGAGCTATGATTTCACAGCACCGGAAATCACCGTGGCGCTGGACAGCATCGAGGGCGTCGATGCCGAGGCCGTCAACCTGACCGCCGAGGCGGTGCTGGCCAATGTGACCGGCAAGTATCTGGTCTCGCCGGGCGAGGGCGAGGAATCGACGCTGGTGTCGAGCTTTGCCGCCGAGAGCATGACCGTGACCGCGGAAGGGGCCGATCTGGCCACCGAGGGCGAGGCGCCCGAGATGGCCGGTCCGTCGGCGCTGAAGCTGAACCTGACGATGGCAGATCTGACCGGCACGACCAACGGCACCTTCCTTGGTTCGGCGGCGATGATCGACATGGCGGCGGCGCTGAAGGCCGGTTTCGCGACGGACGGCACCTTCAATGCAGGGGCCACGACCTATGACATGGAAGTGACCGAAGCCGCCGGCGTGACCAAGATCACCGGCACGGGCGAGAGCAGCACGCTGGGCTTTGCGATGGATGCAACGCAGCTTGCCTATTCGGGCGGGGCGACCGGCGTGACCATGACGATGACCGCGCCCGAGATCCCCTTCCCGTCGCTGAACATCGCCTATTCCGAGGCTTCCTTCGGCTTCAGGATGCCGGTTTCCAAGACCGATGAGCCTGCCGAATTCTCGTTCCTGACGCGGCTGGTTGACCTGACGGTTTCCGAGGAAATCTGGGCCATGATCGACCCGACCAACCAATTGCCGCGCGACCCGGCGACGCTGGTGATCGACACCAAGGGGACGGGCAAGCTTTCCTACGACATCATGGATCCGGCGGCGATGGAAGCCATGGGCGAACAGCCCCCGGGGGAACTGAACTCGCTCGACATCACCGAACTGCGGGCGAAGATCGCGGGTGCGGAACTGACGGGTTCGGGCGCGCTGACCTTTGACAACAGCGATCTGGTGACCTTTGGCGGCGTGCCCGCCCCGACCGGCAAGGTGGATCTGAAGCTGGTGGGCGGCAACACGCTGATGGACAAGCTGGTGGCGATGGGCCTGCTGCCCGAGGATCAGGTGATGGGCTTCCGCATGATGCTGTCGATGTTCGCCAATGCCACGGGCGAGGACGAGCTTTCCTCGACGCTGGAATTCAAGGATGGCGGGTTCTTCGCAAACGGCCAGCGGCTGCAGTAAGGCCAAGGGTCCGCGCGGCCCGGCAAGGCCCCCGCCATCGGCGGGGGCCTTTCTCTTTGTGTCGATCGTCACTTCCGGCTGTGCGCCAGTCTCTGGACGAGTGCCGTAAAGCACACGGTCCGCCCCTTCAGAGGATCATGCTCCGTGCAAGTTCACCCATGATCTTACGAGGGACACGATGGTCAATGACGTAGGCAAGGTCCGCATCCCCAACCTGAACCTGGCAAATCTGCCCGATGCGCCGGGCAATGGCGCAAGTCTTACCACGCATACCGAAAAGGCGCCGCGCCTGGGCGTCGACAAGCTGTTCATAGGCATCAAGGCATTCGGCAAGTTTGCCTTGGGCGAGGGATCCTATTCCAGCATCCGCCAGGAGCTGAAGGCCGAGGTCATCAAGACCAAGATGGAAGACCGGATGGAGCGGCTTGCCACCCGGCTCCATGCCCCGGATGAGGAAAAGTCCCGCCATCTGGCAGAATGGAAGGATGGATACTTTGCCCGCAAGTTCAACCTGCCGACGAAACCGACAGGTTTCCTGAACGTGCTGGACAATATGGAAATGAAGGCCGCAGGCAAGACCAAGGGCCTGCACGAACATGTATCCGAACTTGGTGACCTTGCGCCCAAGAAGGAATTGTCCGGTAACAAGGATGCCACTGCTGCACATTTCGCGAATGTGGCCGAAAGGATCATCCGCGAGTTGGATCTGAAGGGAATTGAACCCGAGAACCGGGGGGCCGTCTTCGGGGAGGTTTTCCCGGAACTGGTGGTCAAGATGATGGATCTGACCCGGTCAAAGCTGCTTGACCCGGCCCAGTTCGAAGAGGCCGCGCGGCGTTTCACCTCTGACTCGCGCATGGACAAGGCCGAGATCATGCAGATCATCGCCGATACCCTGTCTGACCTGCGCAACCCGGATTCGGATCTGGCCATGCGGATCAAGGTGACGGGTTTCGAGAATTTCGTCGGCGAACTGCAGAATCTTCCAGCCGAAGGCCAGACCAACTTTCTTCGCGATACAGCGTCGAATGAACTGAACCTGACCGGAGCCGCGATGGGCGGTTACGAAATGGCCAATCTGACCCGGAATTTCATCAGCACCCTGCCGCAGAACAACGGCTTTGTGTCGCTTCGGGAAACGGTTGCCGAAATGGGCGAGCGGCTGCCCGGCAGCCAGATCAAGTTTGCCAATCTGACCTCTCCGGTCACTGTTCGCAATCTGGGCACGCTGGCCAATCAGTTGATCTCGGCGATCCGCAAGGAAGACATGGCAACCGAATTCCGCCGCTTCGTCGCGGATGTCATGGATACGATCAAGTCGCAGTACAGCGCGGAGGAAATCGACAGCGACATTGCCCTGCGCGCCCACAGGATCTTTTCCGAATCCAGCGTCGTCCTGCGCTTCGTTACACCCGAAGTGGCGATTGGCAAACTGGACGGGCAAGACGCGCAGCGCGCGCTGATCGTGCTGAGCCAGTTCATCCAGGCGGTCGCAAACGACAACGATGCACCGGATGGCTTCGATCAGGGAATGACGCAGGCCTATAACGAAGTGAAGACCAGCCTTCGCGAACGACTGAAGGATTTCCTGGTCTTCCTCAAGGTTCCGACGCCAGAGCAATTCAGCAAGGATCTGAAGGAGATCGACCTTATCAAGGAAAGCCGTGTCGATGAGAACGAAATGAAGGAGGTGATGGATCCGACCATCATCACCGACGATGACGACGAGGAGATTCTGGTCGAAACGGGCGATGTCGATCTTGAAACGCTGAACGCGCAAAGGCTGGTCGATGCCAAATCCACCTTTGCGACGAAACCGGTCGCATCGAAGGAGGACAATGTGTTCGATGAAATCGACTCGCTTCTCGAAACGCTTCCGAACCCTTCAAGCAACGAGGACGTCGGGACGGGAAGTGAGGTGATCGGGGGGGATGGCCTCGATCTTGATGAACTGCTGGAAGACGACACTGCGAATACCGGTCAGGTGCAGATCGAAGAGCGCCGCGTGAACCCGCCCATTTCGCAAGAGGACCAGAAGGTGCTGGACGACTTCAACGAGTTCCTGAAGGACCTCGACGCGCCCGCGCAGGACAAGAAACCCAACTGACCCGACATGTCCATGGCGGGCGCCGCAAGGGGCCTGCCCTACCCACCGCAACCCTTTCATACGGGAGCCCGAACCCATGATCAGTGCCAATCACGCCCTGGATACGCTGGCCCGCAAGCTTGGCCTTCCCGCGCTTGCCTTTACCGAGGATCAGGTCGGTATCGACGTGATGCCCGAACTGACCATCTTCCTCAGCCGGTTGGATGACACCACCCTGGAGGCAAGCTGCCTGATCGAACATCTTGGCCATCCCGATGCCGCGATGATGCAGGCGATGCTTGAGGCGAACCATCTTGGCGGGGCCGTCGGGGCGGGGCGCCTTGCGCTGGATGGGGACACGGGGGATGTGATCCTGTGCGAAAGCTGGAACCTGTCGGAACTTGACCCCGCGGCCCTGGAAACCCGGTTTGACATCTTTGCCAATACCGCGGCCTTCTGGCTGACTGCCGGGACGGAGGGCCTGCTGGAACGGGGCAACACGCTGCGCGCAGCGCGTTCGGAAGATGCGGGCCTTGCACCCGATCCATCGCTGGATGAAGGGCAACAGCCCGTCTTCATGCGTCTGTGACAGGCGCGTTCCTCGGCGCTTGCGCTGCGGCCTGTGGCGGACTACCTGCAAAGGGCACCCGCCAGAGGATCGGCCATGACAGATATGCTTTCAAACCTGACGGACCGCCTGCTTGAGGCCGCACGCCGCGCCGGGGCCGAGGCGGCGGATGCGCTGGCCGTGCAGGGCACGTCGCTGACGATAGATGTCCGGCAGGGCAAGCTGGAACAGGCCGAGCGCGCGGAAGGCACGGAAATCGGGCTGCGGGTGCTGTTCGGCGGGAAACAGGCCTGCGTATCGGCATCGGATTTGTCGGACAGGACGATTGCCGCGCTGGCGGAACGGGCCGTGGCGATGGCGCGCGAGGCGCCCGAGGATCCCTGTGTCGGGCTGGCCGATCCGGGGCAACTGGCGCGGGGCTGGGATCTGGCGGCGCTGGATCTGGTGGATCCCACGCCCGAGCCGGATGCCGCGGCGCTGGAGGCCGATTGCCGCGCGGCCGAGGCTGCCGCCCTGGCGCGATCCGGGATCACGCAGGTCGAGGCATCGGCAGGCTATTCGGCGCGGGCCATGCATCTGGCCGCGTCGAACGGGTTTTCCGGTGGCTATGCGCGCAGTTCGCGGTCCATCTCGGCGGTGGCCTTTACCGGAAGCGGCACCGGGATGGAGCGGGACTGGGCCGGGGAAAGCCGGGTCTATCAGGGCGATCTGCCTGCGGCAGAGGGCATCGGCGCCTTGGCGGCAGAGCGGGCGCTGGCGCGGAGCGGGGCTGTCAAGCCGGTGACGGGTGTCTATCCGGTTCTGTTCGATGAACGGGTGGCATCATCGCTGATCGGGCATCTCTTGTCGGCAGTGAACGGGGCGGCGATTGCGCGCGGGGCAAGCTGGCTGCGCGATGCGCTGGGGCAGCAGGTGCTGCCGGCGGGGCTTTCGGTGATCGAGGATCCGCATCGGCCGCGCATCGGATCGTCGCGGCCCTTTGACGGCGAGGGGCTGCCGACGCGGCGGCGGGCCATCGTCGAGGATGGCATCCTGACGGGCTGGACGCTGGATCTGGCGACGGGGCGCAAGCTGGGGATGGCAAGCACCGCCAATGCGGCACGGGGCACGTCTTCGCCGCCCTCGCCCAGCACATCGAACATCGACCTGACGCAGGGGACGGCAACGCGCGAGGCGCTGCTGCGCGATATGGGGCGGGGGCTTTATGTCACCTCGATGATCGGGTCGACAATCAACCCGACCACGGGCGATTATTCCCGCGGGGCCGCCGGGTTCTGGGTGGAGAACGGGCAGATTTCCCATCCGGTGAACGAATGCACCATCGCAGGCAATCTGCGCGAGATGCTGCTGCGGCTGATCCCGGCGAATGACGCGCGGGCGCATCTTTCGACGCGGGTGCCATCCTGCCTGATCGACGGGCTGACCCTTGCCGGGGCCTGACGAGGATCTGGCGCTGCTGATCGGGGCGGCGCAAGAGGCGGGGCGGATCGCGCTGCGGTTCTGGAAGCGCAACCCGCGTGTCTGGGACAAGGGCGAGGAGGGCCCCGTCACCGAGGCGGATCATGCCGTGAACGAGGCGCTTTTGCGCCGCCTGCGGGCGGCACGGCCGGATTATGGCTGGCTTTCGGAAGAGACGCCCGACGATCCGGCGCGGCTGGAGACGGAACATCAGTTCATCCTTGATCCTATCGACGGGACGCGGGCCTTCATCGCGGGCGAGGACAGTTTCAGCCATGCCATCGCCGTGGCGCGGCAGGGGGTGGTAACGGCGGGGGTTGTCTATCTGCCGGCGCTGGGGCGGATGTTTGCGGCAACCTGCGATGGTGCCGCGACGCTGAATGGCGCAGTGATCGAGGCGAGCCGTCTGCCGGGGATCGAGGGGGCCAATATCCTGACGCCTTCGGCCAACATGAAGCCCGAGCTTTGGCCCGGGGGCGTGCCCGATCTGAAGCGGAGTTTCCGCGCCTCGGTCGCCTATCGGCTGGCGCTGGTGGCGCAGGGGCGGTTCGACGGGATGCTGTCGTTCCGGCAGGGCTGGGAATGGGATATCGCGGCGGGCAGCCTGATCGCCAGCCGCGCCGGGGCGCGGGTGACGGATCGGGCGGGCCGGGCGCTGCGGTTCAATATGGCGGTGCCGAAGGCGGACGGGCTGATCGCGGCGGCGCCGGGCCTGCATGCGGCGCTGCTGGAACGCCTGCAGGCGGCGGGCTGAAGCCCTGTCCTGCAAGGAAAAAGGGGGCCTGACCGGCCCCCTTTTCATTGGCACGACGATGGACGGCCGGGATCACTTTTTCCGTGGCGGAACAAAGCGTTTGGACGTGTCGCGCGCATCCGCCTTGGGCTTGGCCGGGCGTGCCGCGGGCTTTGCCGGGGCGGGTTTGCCGCCGGGCTTGGCGCGGAAGGGCTTGCCTTCGGCCCCTTCGGCGCGCGGCTTGAAGGGCTTGTCGCCCTTGGCGGCCCAATCCCCTTTCGGGCGGGGTGCATCGCCTTCGGCGCGGGGCTTTCTGGGGGCCCATTCGGCCTTGCCGCCCGAGGCGGCGTTGGCGTGGGATTTGAAGCCGGTGGCGCGGCCTGCGGGGCGATCGGTGCCTTCCGATCCGCGTGACGGGCCGCCATGGCTTTTGAATCCGGCGGAGCGCGGAGCGCCGCCTTCGGCCTTCCAGCGCGGCTTGCGTTCGGTATCGTCGCGCGGGGCATAGGGTTTCTTTTCAAAGGGTTTGCGGTCGCCGTCCTCACGCGGGGCGTAAGGCTTTTTCGCATAGGGTTTGCGGTCGCCCTCTTCGCGGGGGGCGGTGGCGCGCTTTTCGTAAGGCTTGCGTTCCGGCGCGCCGTCGCGCGGGGCATAGGGCTTGCGCGGGGCAGAGGGGCGGTCGCCATCCGGGTGCCAATCGGCCTTGGGCTTGCGTGCCGCGGCTGGTGCAGGGGCCGGTGCAGGGGCCGGTGCAGAAGCGGCGGGGCCGGACTCATCGTCTTCGACGATGCGGGGGGGCTTGCCGGAATAGCTGGGCTTGTCGGCGCGGTCCTCGCGCAGGGGGCGCGGGGTGACGCGACGTTCGGGCCGTTCGGCACGTTCGGGGCGGGCAGAGGGCGCGGGGCGCTGCGGGCGTTCCAGCGAGGGTTCGCCTTCCATGCGTTCCATCATCAGGCCCGGTTCGATTTCAACCATCGCGCCAAAGCGGCCGGAAAGCGGTTCGGCGATCTGGACAAGGGTGAAATCCTGCTGCACCCGGATCGCGCCGATCCCGTCCTTCGAGATGGAGCCGGTTTCGCAGATCTTGGGCAGGAGCCAGCGCGCCTCGGCCCGGCCGGTATGGCCGACGGACAGGCGATACCAGACCGAGGGGCCGAAGTCGCCGCGTTCGCGTGGCGGCAGGGCGGCGGGCGGGGGCAGGCTGTCGGAGAGAACCTCGGGCGCGGAGCGGCCTTCGCGCCAGAGGCGGATGAAGGCCGCGGCCACCTGTTCGCCGCCGAAGCGATCCAGCAGGGTGGCGGCCATTTCGGCCTCATCGCCCGGTTCCTGCGCGAGGGCGGGATGTTCGATCAGGCGGAGATCATCCTTGGCCTGCACCTCTTCGGCGCTGGGGGCCTTGCCCCATTCGGCGACAAGCTTTGCCCCCTGCAGCAGGCGCTGTGCCTTGCGGAATTCGGCGGGCGGCACGATCAGGGCCGAAACGCCCTTGCGACCGGCGCGGCCGGTGCGGCCCGAACGGTGGAGCAGGGTTTCGGAATTCGACGGCAGATCGGCATGGACCACCAGTTCCAGACCCGGCAGGTCGATCCCGCGGGCGGCGACATCGGTGGCGATGCAGACCCGCGCCCGGCCATCGCGCAGCGCCTGCAGCGCGTGCATCCGTTCCGACTGGCTGAGTTCGCCGGACAGGGCCACGGCCTGAAAGCCGCGATTGGCCATGCGGGCATAAAGGTGGTTCACATTCGCCCGCGTCTTGCAGAAGACGATGGCGGTCTGCGCCTCGTAGAAGCGCAGGACGTTGAAGATCGCATGTTCCTTGTCGCGGGCCTGAACCGAAAGCGCGCGATATTCGATGTCGACATGCTGGCGGGCCTCGCCCTGGGCGGCGATGCGCAGGGCATCGCGCTGGAAGGTGGCGGCCAGCTTTTCAATCTCTTTCGGCACGGTGGCCGAGAACATCAGCGTGCGGCGGTCTTCGGCGGCGGCGGCAAGGATGAATTCCAGATCTTCGGCAAAGCCGAGATCAAGCATCTCGTCGGCCTCGTCCAGCACCACGGCGCGGACGCCGGAAAGATCGAGCGAGCCGCGTTCGATGTGATCGCGCAGGCGGCCCGGCGTGCCGACGACGACATGCGCCCCGCGTTCGAGGGCGCGGCGTTCGGTGCGGTAATCCATCCCGCCCACGCAGGAGGCCAGCATCGCCCCGGCTTCGGCATAGAGCCACTGGAATTCGCGCTGCACCTGCTGGGCCAGTTCCCGCGTGGGGGCCACGATCAGCGCCAGCGGGCGATCGGCGAAGAGAAGCCGGTCCTGGCCTGCCAGAACGTCGGGGGCGATGGCGATGCCGAAGGCCACGGTCTTGCCCGAGCCTGTCTGGGCAGAGACCAGCAGGTCGCGGCCCGCGACTTCGGGCGCGAGCATCGCGGTCTGGACGGAGGTGAGGGTTTCATAGCCCTTGGCCGAAAGGGCCGCAGCCAGAGGCGCGGCAATCGTCTTGTCTGTCATGTCATTTCCTGAAGGGGCGGCTTGATGCGCCCGTGAAGCACCAGTGATCGGCACCTCATTCCCCTTCGCAGGACCGGCCTCCCAAACCGCCGCCTGCCCCGGAATCCTCGGGCCGTGCTGGGGGCATAGGGCAAAAGCGCGGGAATGTATAGCGATGCTTTGCCCGGGCCGCCGCCGATGGGCGGCTTGACCCTGCGGCCCGCCTCGTTACCCTGCGCCGGATTTCCACGACTCTTACCCCGCGGAGCGGAGAACCATGACACAGCGCCTGCATCTCGTCTTTGGCGGCGAGTTGGTGACACCCGAGAAGAATGTCTTCCGGGATGTTTCCAAGATCCATATCGTCGGGATGTATCCCGACTATGCCTCGGCCTTTTCGGCCTGGAAGGCAGAAGCGCAGAAGACGGTGGACAATGCCCATATGCGGTATTTCATCGCCCATCTGCACCGGCTGCGGGATGAAGAACATGCGGGATCCGCGACCGAAGCCTTCAGCCAGTAAGACCTGATCCCGAATGGCCTATTCCATCGGGCTGACGCTTTACAACCTGTCGAACCGGCGTGACTTCGGGTCCGTGGCCGAAAGGCCGGCGCGGCCCGCGGGGGCGCTGGTCTGGCTGCATGCGCCGGGGGCGGAGGCAGCGCGGTCGCTGCTGGAGTTGGCGCGGCGGCTGGTGGCAGAGGATGGGGTTGGCGTGCTTTTGACCTGTGCCGATCCGCTGCCCGCGCGGGAGGGCGTGATTCTGCAGGCGCCGCCGCCCGATACCCAGCCGGAGGCGGCGGCCTTTCTCGATCACTGGCGGCCGGATGTGGCGGTGTTTTCCGAAGGGGAGTTGCGCCCTGCCCTGCTGCATGAGGCGGCGGACCGGAAGATCGGGTTGTTGATGGTGGGGGCGCGGAACCCGGCCTTCCTGAAAGAGCGGGACGGCTGGTATCCGGGGTTGATGCGGGGATTGCTGGCCGAGTTCCGCGCCGTGCTGGCGGTTGATGAGGGCGCGGCGCGGGCCTTTCGCAAGGCGGGGGCGGTGCCTTCGGCCGTGCAGGTGATCGGCAAGCTGGAAGAGGAAAGCGCGGCCCTGCCCTGCCTTGAGGCAGAGCGCGATGCGCTGGCGCGGCAGTTGGCGACGCGGCCAGTCTGGCTGGCCGCCGCCCTGCCCGAGGCCGAGGAGGCGGCGGTGATCGCGGCGCATCGGTCGGCCTTGCGGCTGGCGCATCGGTTGCTGCTGATCGTGGTGCCGAAGGAGGCGTCACGGATCGAGGCGCTGGCGCAGAAGATGGAGAAGGAAGAGGGCTGGACCGTTGCCCGGCGCAGCGCGGAGGAAGAGCCGGAGCCGGAGACCGAGGTCTATATCGCCGATGGCGAGGGGGAGTTCGGGCTGTGGTACCGGCTGGCACCGATCACCTTTCTGGGCGGCAGTCTGGCAGGGGGCGGCTGCCTGCGCGACCCGCTGGAGCCTGCCGCGCTGGGATCGGCGATCCTTTACGGCCCGCGGCCCGGTATCCATGGCAGCACCTTCGGGCGGCTGGGCGCCGCGCGGGCGGCGCGGGCGGTGGGATCGGCCGCGGATCTGGCGGAGGCGCTGGCGGATCTGCTGTCGCCCGACCGGGCGGCGCGGTTGGCGCAGGCGGCCTGGGCCGTGGCATCTGACGGGGCGGAGGCCACGGAGCGCGTGATGGACCTGATCCGCAGGGTCATGGACGGAGAGGCGTGATGCGCGCGCCGGCGTTCTGGTTCACCGAACCGGCGCGGCCCGCGCTGCTGGCGCGGCTGCTGGGGCCGCTGGGGCGGGCCTATGCGGCGGCCACGGCGCGGCGGCTGCGGCAGGGCGGGGGCTATCGGGCCGGGGTGCCGGTGATCTGCGTGGGGAACCTGAACGCGGGCGGCACGGGGAAGACGCCCACGGTGATCGCCCTGCTGGAGCGGCTGGCCGCGCGGGGCGTGGCGGCGCATGTCGTGTCGCGCGGGCATGGCGGGCGGCTGGCAGGGCCGGTGCGGGTGGAAGAGCGGCGGCATGGCGCTGCCGATGTGGGGGATGAGCCGCTGCTGCTGGCGGCCTTTGCGCCCGTCTGGGTGGCGAAGGACCGCGCCGCCGGGGTGCGGGCGGCCGAGGCGGCCGGGGCGGGCGTGATCGTGCTGGATGACGGGTTTCAGAACCCGTCGGTGGAGAAGGACCTGAGCCTGATCGTCGTGGATGCGCGGCAGGGATTCGGCAATGGGCGCTGCCTGCCTGCGGGACCACTGCGCGAGCCGGTGGCGGTGGGGATGGCGCGGGCGGATCTGCTTTTGTCCATTGGCGATGCGGCGGCGCAGGCGGGGTTTGCGGCAGATTGGGGGCCGGCGATCCGCGTGCCGCATCTGACGGGGCGGCTGGAGCCGTTGCAGATGGGGATGGACTGGCAGGGGCTGCGCGTGATCGCCTTTGCCGGGATTGGCAATCCGGAAAAGTTCTTTGCCACGCTGCGGGCAGAGGGGGCGGAGGTGATCCGCGCGGTGCCGCTGGACGATCACCAGCCGCTGAGCGATGCGCTGATGGCGCGGCTGGAGCTGGAGGCGCGGGGATTGGGCGCGCAACTGGTGACGACAGAGAAGGATGCCGTGCGGTTGCCTGCCGCGTTCCGGATGAAGGTGCTGACCCTGCCGGTCCGGCTGCGGATCGGCGACGCCGCGCCGCTGGATGCGGCGCTGGCGCGGATCGGGGTTCAGCCCAGGATTTCGTCCTGATGTTCGCCCAGTTTCGGGGCGGGCCTGTCCAGCGACAGGGATGCCTCTGAAAAGGTGAAGGGGGAGCGGACGCCCGGAATGCCGCCCATGTCCAGCCGCATGCCACGGGCGATGACCTGCGGATCGGCAAAGACCTCGGCCAGGGTGTTGATCGGGCCTGCGGGAACGCCGCTGTCTTCGCAGGCCTGCAGGAGATCGGCCTTGGTCCATTTCACCGTAGCTGCGGTGATGGCGGCGGTCATGGCTTCGCGGTTGCGAACGCGGTCGGCATTCGTGAGGTAATCGGGATGTTCGGCCATGGCTTCCAGCCCGAGGATGGCGCAGAGCTTGCGGTACTGGCCATCGTTGCCGGTCGCGAGGATGATCCAGCCATCGGCGCAGTCGAACACGGCATAGGGGGCAAGGTTGGGGTGGGCATTGCCCATCTTGGCGGGGGCCTTTCCGGTGGTGAGGTAGTTCATGTTCTGGTTGGCCATGATGGCGGTGGCCACATCCATCAGCGCCATGTCGATCTGCTGGCCCCGCCCGGTGACCCCGCGCTGCACGAGGGCGGCGAGGATCGCCGTGGCGGCATAGACGCCGGTGAAGACGTCCGTCACGGCGACGCCCACCTTCTGTGGCTGGCCATCCTTTTCGCCTGTCACGCTCATCAAACCGGCCATGCCCTGGATGATGAAATCATAGCCCGCGCGATGGGCATAGGGGCCGGTCTGGCCGAAACCGGTGATCGAACAATAGACCAGCCGGGGATTGACCTTCTGCAGCGAGGGCCAGTCGAGCCCGTATTTCGCCAGCCCGCCGACCTTGAAATTCTCGATCACCACATCGGCATCGGCCACCAGGCGGCGCACGGTTTCCTGCCCCTCGGGCGTGCGGAAATCGCAGGTGACGGAGCGTTTGCCGCGGTTCGTGGCATGGAAATAGGCGGCGGAACGGTCGCCTTCGCGTTCGATGAAGGGGGGCCCCCATTGGCGGGTGTCATCACCTTCGGGGGATTCGACCTTGATCACCTCGGCCCCCAGATCGGCCAGGGTCTGGCCGGCCCAGGGACCGGCCAGGATGCGGGCGAGTTCGATGACCCTTATGCCAGCCAGCGGGGCGGACATGTCATTCGGCCAGCTTGGCGTCGATGATCGCCTTCATGTCCTCGAAGGACATGTTGGAATGCTTTTCGCCGTCGATCATGAAGCTGGGCGTGCCTTCGATGCCATCGGCAGCCATGTTGGTTTCGAAATGGGCGACCATGGCTTCGGCCTTGGCGCCGTCCTTGAAGCAGGCATCCAGCGCGGCATCGTCAAGCCCGGCGGATTTGCCGATGGTGCGCAGATTGCCGACCACGACATTCGGATCATCCGAGGCGGCCCATTCCTGCTGCTGGTCGAAGAGCATGTCGACGATGCCGAAATAGCGCATCTCGCCACCGCAGCGGGCGACCATGGCGGCCCAGAGACCGTAGCGATCGAAATAGACCTCGCGGTAGGTGAAGCGGACCTTGCCGGTATCGACATATTCCGACTTCAGCCGCGGCCAGACATTGGCGTGGAAGGTGGCGCAATGCGGGCAGGTGAAGGAGGCGTATTCGGTGATCTGCACCGGAGCATCGGCGGCGCCGAGGGCGAAATCCGTGATCTCGACCGTGGCGGGGGCTTCGGTTTCCTGCGCCGGGGCGGCCAGAGGGAGAAGCCCGATCAGGGCGACAGTGGCGGCGGCGGCGAATTTCTGGAGCATCGGTTTCTGCCTTCTCATGTTTTGCGGCGAGTTAAGATGTTTTGGGCCAGGGCTTCAAGGGCGGCCCTGAGGCCGGGATCGGCAACCGGTGCCGCGGTTTCGCGGGCCTCGGCCAGCACGTCCGGCGCGGGGGCCGGGGTGGTTTTCGGTTTGGCCATGAATTCGGCCTGACCTTCGGCAAAGCCGGTGGCGGCGGTCTGGGTGAGAGAGATGCGCGAGATGGCGCGGTAGCCGTAGATGGCGTTGACCTTTTCCACGATGCGGGGCAGTTGCATCTGCACCATGGGCGCATGGGCAGAGGCGACGAGAAGCGTCAGCGTGGCCCCCATGCCTTCGCGGGTATGGCCGATCTTGACCGGGCGCGTCATGGCGGCGAGATCTGCCCCCACGACTTCGGGCCAGTGGGTGAGCAGGCGGGTGACGGCAAAGCCGCGGCTTTCGGTGGCGTTGCGGATCGGATCGCGCAGGAAGCCTGCGGCCGCCTCGAATCCGCGCATGCGGCGGTGCGGGTCTGGCGGAGGAAGCGGCTTGCGGGTCATCTGGTCCTTCCGGGGTTCGCCGCTATTCTAGCGACAGGGCGCGGCGGTGCAAACGCGGGCGCGGGAAAGGGCGTAAAGAATGCGTGACATGCCTGCGAGCGATCTCTCGGCCCTGCTGCTGGCCTGGTATGACCGGAATGCCCGGGTCATGCCCTGGCGCGTGCCGCCCGAGCAGAAGATGGCCGGGGTGCGGCCCGATCCCTATCGCGTCTGGCTGTCGGAGGTGATGCTGCAGCAGACGACCGTGGCGGCGGTGCGGGCCTATTTCCTGCGGTTTACGGAGCGCTGGCCGACGGTGGCCGACCTTGCCGCCGCCGAGGATGCCGAGGTGATGGGGGAATGGGCGGGCTTGGGATATTACGCGCGGGCGCGGAACCTGCTGGCCTGTGCGCGGGCGGTGGTGCGGGATCATGGCGGGGTGTTTCCGGCCACGCGCGAGGGGCTGCTGGGCCTGCCGGGGATCGGGCCCTATACGGCGGCGGCGATTGCCGCGATTGCCCATGACGAAGCGGCGGTTGTGGTGGATGGGAATGTGGAGCGCGTGATGGCGCGGCTGTGGCGGGTGGAGGCGCCGCTGCCGGGGGCGAAGGCGGAACTGACGCGGCTGGCCGGGCTGCTGACGCCGGAGGACCGGCCCGGGGATCATGCGCAGGCGGTGATGGATCTGGGGGCCACGATCTGCACGCCGCGCAATCCGGCCTGCGGGATCTGTCCGTGGCGTGGCGCCTGCCGCGCCGAGGCGGAGGGGGTGCAGGCGAGCCTGCCGCGCAAGGCGGCGAAGGCCGCCAAGCCGGTGCGCGAGGGGGTGCTGTGGATCGCCCGGCGCGCGGATGGCGCCTGGCTGGTGGAGCGGCGGGCAGAGCGCGGGTTGCTGGGCGGGATGCTGGGATTTGCCGGATCGGGCTGGGATGGCGGGGGGGGCGATGCGCCGCTGTCCCTGCCTTGGCAGGAGATCGGCGAGGTGCGGCATACCTTCACGCATTTCCACCTTGTCCTGCGGGTTCTGGTTGGCCGCGCCGGGATGGAGGCGGTGCCAGAGCGGGGCATGTTCCTGCCGGGGGATGCCTTTCGCCCGGCGGATCTGCCCACCGTGATGCGCAAGGCGCATGACCTGGCCAAGGGCGCGCTTTCGCCGCCTTGAGCCGGGCGGGGCGGCGGCGTATCTGTTGGGGTGATGGTGCCTGACAGGTGAATTGATGACGATTCCCACGGTTGACGTTCAAAGACTGTCGCATGCCCTGCCGTTCTGGATTTCGCTGGCCCTTGTGCCGCTGGTCGTTCTGGGGGCCGTGCGGGGGGGCTGGACGATCCTTCTGGTGCCGGCGGCGACCTGGTGGCTGTTCACGCTGCTGGATCGGCTGACCGGCAAGGAAGAGGAGAACGCCGACCTGTCCACGCCGGAGGCGGCGCTGGGGTGGTATCGGGCGGTGACGCTGATCTGGTTTCCGGTGCAGTTCGCGCTGCTGGTCTGGCTGTTGTGGTATGTGCCACGGGCAGGCCATCTGGACCTGATCGAGCGGCTGGGCGTGTTCTTTGGCATGGGGGTGATTTCGGGCGCTGTCGGGATCAACTACAGCCATGAGCTGATGCATCAGAAATCGCGGCTGGAACGCTGGCTGGCGGATCTGCTGCTGGCGACGGTGCTTTACAGCCATTTCCGATCCGAACATCTGCGGGTGCATCATCTTTGGGTGGGCACGCCGCGCGATCCGGTGACGGCGCGCTATAACGAGGGGTTCCACCGCTTTTTCCCGCGGGTTCTGGTGCAATGCCCGCGGTCGGCCTGGAGCGCCGAGGCGGCGATGCTGGCGCGGCGGGGGCGGCCGTGGTGGGACCGGGCAAATCCGTTCTGGCGATACGGGGCGTTGCAGGCGGGGATGTGCCTGCTGGCACTTGGGCTGGGGGGATGGGCCGGGCTGGGGCTGTTCCTGGTACAGGCGGCGGTTGCGATCTGGCAGCTGGAGCTGGTGAATTACATCGAGCATTACGGGCTGACGCGGCGGCATCTGGGCGAGGGGCGATACGAGCATGTCTTGCCGCGCCATTCCTGGAATACCGATTACAAGGCATCGAACTGGCTGCTGATCAACCTGCAGCGGCATTCGGATCATCACTACAAGCCCGACCGCCGCTTTCCGCTGTTGCAGACCTACGATGCGGACGAGGCCCCGCAACTGCCGCTGGGCTATCCGGTGATGACGATTGCGGCGATGATCCCGCCCCTGTGGAAGCGGATCATGAATCCGCGGGTGAAGGACTGGCGCAGGCGGTTCTATCCCGACATCACCGACTGGCATGCCTATAACAAGGGGCTGAACCCGATGCCGTGGCAATGAGCGGGGTTCAGGCGGGGTTTGATCGGGCGGGGATTGATCAGGCGGGGGCGTGGCCGCGCAGGAAAAGCCGCACCGCGCGCAGGACATGGGCGCGGATGTCCGCGTCGCTGTGATCGCAGCCGCCGCAGAAGCGGCGCTCCATCGCATCGAAGCCAAGCCAGAGGGCCAGCAGATCCTCGGCCGCGTAATCGGGATCGTCCACCGCGAGGCGGCCCTGGGCCTGCGCTTCGGCGATCATCGCGGAAAGCAGCTTGCGCACCTGGCCGGGGCCTGCGTCAAAGAAGCGGCGGCCGAGGGTGGGGTTGCGCTGCGCCTCAAGGCTGACTGCGCGGTCGAGGGCGAGGTGGCAGGGCTGGGTAAGCATGTAGATCAACGCCATGCCGAAGCCGGTGAGACGGTCTTCCAGCGTGCCGTCATCCGGGATGCGGGTGGCGAGTTTTTCGCGCAGGCGTTCGGTTTCGCGTTCGACGATGGAATCGAAGATCGTCGCCTTGTCGCCGAAATGGCCATAGACGGTGACCTTGGACACGCCCGAGCGGGCGGCGATCGCCTCGATCGCGACGCCGTCGATACCGCGTTCGGCAAAGAGCGACTGGGCGGCGTCGAGGATCGCCTCGCGCTTTTCCAGATCCTTGGGGCGGCCGGGCGACCGAAGGGCCATTGCATCCATCTCGCAGGGGGAAACCAACGGGGCGGAGGCTACGCGCGGATCGGATTCGGGGCAAGGCATGGGGACACTCCGATGGCAAAGGGCCAGCCGCCCCGGGGACGGCTGGCCTTGGCTGCCCTTGTCAGGGGCGGGGATCAGTCGTCATGCGGCTGCAGGGCGACGAGTTCGGCCAGGGTGTATTGCGCCGGATCGACACCGATGGAGGCGGCGAGTTGCGCTTCGCCGGGGGTGACCACTTCGGCCGGGTTGGGCGCACGGCGGCTGTCACCCGAGAGGATGAAGCGGATCTCGGCCGTGTCGCCATCTTCCCGGGCGCGGATCAGGCGTTGCAGTTCGCTGGCGCTGTATTCGCCCGGTTCAACGCCCGCGGCGGCGGCAAGCTGGGCATCGCCGGTGGCCCGGCTCGTGCGGTTGGCACCGGAGAGATAGAAGTTCAGCCGGGTGGTTTCGCCTTCCTGGCGGGCTTCGAGGATGTTGATCAGTTCGGTGCGCGTGTAGCGGCCCGGTTCGACGCCGGCGGAGAGGGCGAGTTGCACATCGCCCGCATTCAGGCCCGGCTGGGCGCTGGAGGCAGAGGCGGCACCCGTCAGGGCAGCGAGGATCAGGGCCGAAGCGGTAAGGTTACGGAACATTGGATTTCCCTTTCATCTTTGGGAGGTGTCGGCATGCATCCACCGGCCCGTGCAGGAGTGCCCGGCAAGCGGTTCGGCGATGCGGTGGGTTTCAGTTCGACGGGGCGCGATGGCCCCTGTTCAGGAAGCAATGGGGGTGAGTTGGGGGATCAGCACATTCTGGGTTCCTGCATCTTTCCTGCTGTTCGCGTTTCGATGCTGGATAGATATACTGAACGATGTCGTATGCAATATAAAAAATGAACGGTTGCGTTCATTAAATTCACGTGAGCTGTGCAGGAGGGGGGCTTGACGACGGGTGCGGGTCACACCACGCGCGCAGGCGGCCTCTGCCACCCTTGCAGAGGCAGGTTAGCGGATCGTCAAGCGGCCGCGCCGAAACGGAAAAGGCCCCGCCATGCGGACATGGCGGGGCAGTGGCGCCGCGGGCGGACCACGGCGCAGGCGTAAACTGTCATGCGGGTGGGATCAGTGCGGGCGGCCCTGATCGGCCTCCATCTCGGCCCGGATCTGCTGGCGCAGGATGTCGATGGGGATCATCTTTCCATCACGCTTGAAGTGCCAGTAGGTCCAGCCATTGCAGGAGGGGGCGCCTTCGTAATGCGCGCCGACCTGGTGGATGGAGCCCTTGATATCATTGCCGATCAGCGTGCCATCGGCGCGGACCTTGGCCTTGAAGCGGTTGCCGATGGAAAACAGTTCCTCACCGGGGCGCAGCATGCCGCGTTCGACGACCTGGCCAAAGGGAACGCGCGGTTCGGCGCGTTTGGAGCCGGTGATTTCCAGCGCGGAGGCATCGAATTTGCGGATGCGCGAGAGGCGTTCGGTGGCGGCGCGGCGATAGGCCTCTTCGCGTTCGATGCCGATGTAATCGCGGCCCAGCATCTTGGCCACGGCGCCGGTGGTGCCGGTGCCGAAGAAGGGATCCAGCACCACATCACCGGGATTGGTGGTGGCGACGAGGATGCGGTGCAGGAGCGCCTCGGGCTTTTGGGTGGGATGGGCCTTGTCGCCGTTTTCGTCCTTCAGGCGTTCATGGCCGGTGCAGAGCGGGATTACCCAGTCAGAGCGCATCTGCACGCCGTCATTCAGGGCCTTCAGCGCCTCGTAGTTGAAGGTGTATTTGGCGGCCTCGTCCCGGCTGGCCCAGATCAGGGTTTCGTGGGCATTGGTCAGACGCTTGCCCTTGAAGTTGGGCATCGGGTTCGACTTGCGCCAGACGACATCGTTCAGCATCCAGAAGCCCGCATCCTGCAGGGCGGTGCCGACGCGGAAGATGTTGTGATAGCTGCCGATGACCCAGATCGCGCCGTTGGGTTTGAGCAGGCGGCGCGCGGCTTTCAGCCAGTCGCGGGTGAACTGGTCATAGGCGGCGAAGCTGCTGAACTGGTCCCAGTGGTCGTCGACGGCATCGACCTTGGAATTGTCGGGGCGGTGAAGATCGCCCTTGAGTTGCAGGTTGTAGGGGGGATCCGCGAAGATCAGGTCGATGGAGCCTGCGGGCAGGCTGTTCATCAGGTCGATGCAGTCACCAGCCAGAATCTGGTTGAGCGGAAGCGGTGCCGCCTCTGCTGCCTTGGATTTCGTCGTCATCTCTGCCTCGTGTCGGCTGCTTGTTGCGCCGTTCTTGTTGCGGTCAAAGATGAGTCAGGAGCGATTCGCCGTCAAATTCTTTTTTGAATCAAGGGGTTACAGAAATATCTTGATACAAGATGTTGTGGACGGGCTTGAAGGAACGTCTATGGTGTGGGGTAATTCCAAAATCTAGAAGCGCCTTGAGATGGGCCTGTGTTGGGTAGCCTGCGTTAACATTCCAGCCGTAGGCGGGGTATTGTTGCGCCAAATCCACCATGATCCGATCACGCGTCACCTTGGCCACGATGGAGGCTGCGGCGATGGAGAGGCTGCGCGCGTCGCCCTTGACGATGGCCGTGGCGGGGATGGTGAGGCCTTTCGGGATGAGGTTGCCGTCGATCAGAGCATGATCGGGATTGGTTGACAGGCCGTTTATCGCGCGTTCCATCGCCAGATGGCTGGCGCGGAGGATGTTGAGTGCGTCGATTTCCTCGACGCTGGCATGGGCGATGGAGACCTGGGCCGTGGCCATGATCGCGGGAAAGAGGGCGGCGCGGCGGGCCTCTGTCAGGGTTTTGGAATCGTTCAGGCCGGGGGGGATGCGGTCGGGATCGAGGATCACGGCGGCGGCGGTGACGGGGCCTGCAAGGGGGCCGCGACCCACCTCATCCACGCCGCAGATGGCGGCGAAGCCCTGGGCGCGGGCGGCGGATTCGAAGCTGAGATCGGGAAAGGTGCGCGGGGACATGGGGATGGCCTAGCGGATGGGCCCGCGCCGGGGAAGCGGGAAAAGGATGGGGATGGAGGCTGCTCACCCCTCCACCCCCGGAAGGGGCACGGCTGGGGCAGGATGCCGTGCCCGGATCGACCCCCGGATCAGTAGCGGGGGCCGCCCACCCGGAAGCCTGCATCGCGCAGGCATTGATCCGAGTAGATGCGATCGTTGCGGCCATAGATCCGCGCGGTGCGGGCGCAGTGCTGCGGCAGGCGGTAGGTGAAGCCTTCGTCGCGCAGGCAGCTTTCGCCATAGACGGTGGCGGTGCCGGAATTGCCCGAAATCTCGATGGCGCAGACCGAGGGCACGCGCGGGTGATGCGAGGGCCGGGGCTTGTGATGCGGATAGGGATCAAGGGGTTGCTGGGCCTGGGCGCGGTTGCGGTTCTTGTTCACCTGGCTTGCGATGATGCCCACGATGGCCAGCGCCGCCAGCGCCTTGGCGAGATCGTCATTGTCGGCGCGGGCGGGAATCGCGCTGCCCGCGAGCAGGCCCAGCACGGTGGCCGCGGCGGCGACGGTTGCCACGAGGCGGCGGCCGATGCGGCGCGGCGCATCAGGCGAGGGACGGGGAAGGTTGGATGTCAGGGCCGAGGTTTCGGCCAGGTTCAGCGGGGTGGTCATCGCGGCCTCCTGTCTGGATTCGCCTGTGTTTCCTGTATGTTGCCGGGGTGGTGTGGCACCCGGGCCTTCGATGCGATGAGGGTGGGGCGAGGCGGGCCGGACAGGCAATAACGGCGGCTTGATATGGGATAACAGCCGCCCCGCGCCGCCGCCGGGGGGCATTGTCATTGCCTAGCGGGCGGGCTGCGGGCATGGTGCGGGCAAGAACGGAGGTGACGTCCGATGAAACGCCTTTTCCTTGCCGCGACGGTGCTGCTGGCCCTGGGGCAGCAGGCTTCTGCCGAGTGCTATGCCGATTACAAGGCAAAGCAGGACGATCCCCTGCGCCTGCATTATGGGGTGGCGCAGGTCAGCGACGGGGCCTGTGCAGGCGGGCCGGGGGCGGCGGCGGGGGAACTGGCGCCGCGGCTGGCCTCTGGCGGCTGGACCTTGCTGAATGTGCTGTCGGTCTTTGGACCCGAGGGACTTGGGGAAAGGAAATCGAGTGCAGGAGAATATTTCCTCCGCTTCTGAAAGTCTGAAGGCGGGGAACCGGGTTGTTGCCGGGGGGATCGCGGCGATTGTCGCGATCCTGCTGGGGGCGGCGGTGTTCCTGTTCATCAACCTGCCGGATGCGAATGCCTTCAACGCCAAGGTGGAGCGATTGTTCGTCGAGAATGACGACCTGACCAGTTTCGCCGACATCAAGCTGTTGGAAATACTGGCACAATCGGGGACGGCCTTTTCCGAGGTGCTGGCAAGCTATCGCATGGTGATCTTTGTCCTGCTGGTGTTTTCCACCGCGCTAATGGTGGCGGCGCTGGTTTTCCTTGTGACGATCATCGCGCTGAACCGGCGGATTTCGGCGATCCAGCGGTCGGGGATCCAGGTGGCGAGCCTGTTGATCAGCCGCGAGGGGAGGGCCGTCTATATCAATGACATGGAGTTCCAGTTGACCGAAGCCGCGCTGGAGACGATGGCCGTGCTGGCCGAGGCGCGGATGGATGACGAGGTGCTGACCGGCGCGCAGATCGAGGCGGTGATTTCGGGGCGGAACGAGGCGGATTGCGACGAGGCGGCGGGGGCGACGCGGGTGAAGCGGCTGCGCGATGCGCTGGGCAATCAGCTGGTGAGCGAGTTGCTGGTGAAGACGATTGCCCGTCGCGGCTATGTGCTGGCGGTGGGCAAGGATGCGATACGGATGGTCTAAGCGGCTGTTTACGTTGTATTTCTTCTGACCTTTGAGCCTGCGCCCGATGGGCAGCTTTCCGTGCAGCAGGGCGTGCATACGCGCGGTGTCTTCATTCCTTTTCAGGCCGGGCGGACGGCGGCGGGCCGGGCCTTGCAGAAGGGTGGTGCAACGGGCGGTGCAGAGGCGCGGTGCAGGGCATGGTGCAGATGGGGTGCGGGCCGGTTGCGTGAAGGATGGCGAAGGGTAAAGGGCGGGTTTCGCGGGCAGGATGGCGCGAAAGCTTTCCCGAAGGTTTAGCCGGGCGCGCGGCGCGGGTCAGAGGAAGCCGATCCAGCGGCCTGCGAGGAGGATGGAAAGCCAGAGCAGCGCCGATGCCGCGGCCATGAGGCGCAGCGCGGGCGGGGGCTGCGCCCCCGACAGCACCTGCGCCCATGCCCGGCTGCGGGTGACAAGGACGGCGTTCAGGAGGGCCGCGGCGAGAAGCGCGAGCTTTATCCGGAAGGCGGGGTTGGTGGCATATTCCGCCGGGTTGGTGGCGAAAAGCGCCGCGCCGGTGAGGAGGGCAAGGGTCAGGCCCGCCAGCGCCATGCCGCGCAGCAGGGGTGCGATGGCGGGAAGGGCTGTGCGGGGAAAGGCCCCGGCGAGGCGCAGGTCGAGGGGCAGGATCGCGCCGATGAGCAGCGCGATGCCGAGGATATGGCTGGCATTGACCAGGAGATAGGCCGTGGCCGAGCGGCGCAGCAGGGTGGATAGCGCGCTGTCGGCCAGAAGGTCGAGCATCAGCCGCCGATGCGTTCGGGGTAGAAGTCGTAATCCGTGCCGTTCAGCGTGATGCGGACGGCCTTCATCAGGGCGGTGCCGTCCAGGGCGCGATTGCCGAGGATGGTGATGGCATCGCCCGGTTTCGCCGTGGCTTCGCCGAAGCCCGCCCGTTCGGTGCGGCCGGGATTGCCGAGTTCGATCACCCATTCGCGGCCCGTCTCATCGGTGACGGTGAGTTCGGGGTGGGGCGGGGCGAGGGAGATGGCGGTGATGGTGGCCTGGAGGGTGGTTTCCTCTGCCTCGGCCCAGGACCAGCCGTGATGGGCGAGGACGGGGGTCGCGAGGGTGACGGAGGCCCCGGCGAGGGCGGAGGCGAGGAGGAGGACGCGGAAGGGGGCGGGTTTCTTCATCTGCGGTGACCTTTGACCATGCATCTTTCAGATGCAGCTAGGGGCGGGGGTGCGGGGCGCCAAGGGAGATCACCGGATGGTGACGCCTTGTTTCAGGCGGGATCGGGATGGCGGCGGGGCAACCCCCTCCCCTGCCCTCCCCCGCAGGCGGGGGAGGGAGATTGCGGCTCTCCTGTCATGGGGGTGTCATGCGGGGGGCATACGGGGCTTGCGCGGGGGGGGGGATGCCCCTAAATACCCCCGCTCTTGTTTCCCTTTGGCCCCGGGGGGTTTCGGATGATCCAGACACCGTTCTATCTGATCGACCGCGCAAAGCTGGCGCGGAACATGGCCGTGATGGACGAGTTGCGCGCCGGGTCGGGGGCGAAGGTCCTGCTGGCGCTGAAATGTTTCGCGACATGGCCGGTCTTCGACCAGATGCGGGAGCATATGGACGGGACGACATCTTCGAGCCTTTATGAATTGCGGCTGGGGCGCGAGAAGTTCGGCAAGGAGACGCATGCCTATTCGGTGGCCTGGCCGGAACATGAGATTGCGGAAGCCGTGGGCCATGCCGACAAGATCATCTTCAATTCGGTGGGGCAGTTGGAGCGGTTCGACAACCAGTCGGCCAGCATCGCGCGGGGGCTGCGGCTGAACCCGCGGTTTTCCACCAGCGGCTTTGACCTTGCCGATCCGGCGCGGCCGTTTTCGCGCCTGGGCGAGTGGGATGCGGGGAAGATCGAGCGGGTGATGGACCGGGTTTCCGGCTTCATGATCCATTACAATTGCGAGAATGCGGATTTCGACCTGTTCGACCGTCAGCTGACGCGGATCGAGGAAGAGTTCGGCGGCCTGTTGGCGCGGTTGAAATGGGTGAGCCTTGGCGGTGGGATCCATTTCACGGGCGAAGGATATCCGGTGGCCAGGCTGGCGGCGCGGCTGCGGGCATTTTCAGAGCGGTTCGGGGTGCAGGTCTATCTGGAACCTGGCGAGGCGGCGATCACGGGGGCGGCGTCGCTGGAGGTGACGGTGCTGGACGTGATGAACAACGGCAAGGATCTGGCGATCGTGGATTCCTCGGTCGAGGCGCATATGCTGGACCTGCTGATCTACCGCATTTCGGGGAAGATGGAGGTCGCGGGGGATCACCCCTACATGATCTGCGGGAAGTCCTGTCTGGCGGGGGATGTGTTCGGCGAGTTCAATTTCCCTGCGCCGTTGAATGTGGGTGACCGGCTGAGCATCGCGGATGCGGCGGGTTACACGATGGTCAAGAAGAACTGGTTCAACGGGGTGAAGATGCCGAGCATCGTCATCAAGGAGCTGGACGGTTCGATGACTGTCGCGCGGGAATTCGGCTATGCCGATTTTGCCGGGAATCTTGGCTGAATTTGCCGGTCTGTCCGGCCCTTCCTCTAGGGGGTGAATTCCATGAAACGCAACGTGTTGATCATCGGCGCAGGCGGTGTGGCGCAGGTCGTGGCGCATAAATGCGCGCAGGCCAATGACCGGCTGGGCGATCTGCATATCGCGTCCCGGACGGTGGGGAAGTGCGAGGCGATCATCGCGTCGGTGCATGAGAAGGGCGCGATGAAGGTGCCCGGCGTCTTTGCCGCCCATGCGGTGGATGCGATGGACAGCGCGGCGGTTGTCGCGCTGATCCGGCGGCTGGGGGTGGAGATCGTCATCAACGTGGGGTCGTCCTTCGTGAACATGCCGGTGCTGGAGGCCTGTATCGAGGCGGGCGTGGCCTATATGGACACGGCGATCCATGAGGATGCGGGGAAGATCTGCGAGACGCCGCCGTGGTATGGGAATTACGAGTGGAAGCGGCGGGATCGGTGCAAGGCGGCGGGGGTGACGGCGATCCTTGGCGTGGGGTTCGATCCGGGTGTCGTGAATTCCTGGGCGCGGGTGGCGGAGGATGAGTTTCTGGATGAGATCACGTCGATTGATATCGTTGATATCAATGCCGGGTCGCACGGGAAGTATTTCGCGACGAATTTCGATCCGGAGATCAATTTCCGCGAGTTTACCGGGACGGTCTATTCCTGGCAGGGCGGCAAGTGGCAATCGAACAGCATGTTCGAGGTGGGCCGCGTCTGGGACATGCCGGTGGTGGGCGAACAGAAGGCCTATCTGACCGGGCATGACGAGGTGCATTCGCTGTCGGCGCGCTATCCGGGGGCGGATGTGCGGTTCTGGATGGGGTTCGGGGACCATTACATCAACGTGTTCACCGTGCTGAAGAACCTTGGGCTTCTGTCGGAGAAGCCCGTGCGGACGGCGGAGGGACTTGAGGTGGTGCCGTTGAAGGTGGTGAAGGCGGTGCTGCCTGATCCGGCCTCGCTGGCGCCGGGGTATTCGGGGAAGACCTGCATCGCGACGATTGCGCGGGGGGTGAAGGACGGGAAGCCTGCGGAAGTGATGCTGTATAACGTGGCGGACCATGCCGAGGCCTTTGCCGAGGTCGGGTCGCAGGGGATTTCCTATACGGCGGGGGTGCCTCCGGTCGCGGCGGCGCTGCTGGTGGCGGATGGGACCTGGGATGTGGGGACGATGGTGAATGTGGAGGAGCTGAATCCGAAGCCGTTCATGAACCTGCTGAACGTGATGGGTCTGCCGAACCGGGTGAAGGATGCGGGCGGCGATCGGGAATTGGCGTTTTGACGTAAGGCGGGGTTAACCCCGCCCTACGGTAGGGGGCGCGCCTGCGGGTGCGCCCTTTTTCTTTGGTGGGTGTGGTAGGGCGGGGTTGACCCCGCCTTGCGCTGGGGGGCGGGGTGAACCCCGCCCTACAGGGCCAGGTCGATGTGCAGGGGGTGGTGGTCGGAGGCGGGGTTTTCGTTTTCGGTCCAGACCTTGGTGACCAGAGGGGCGAGGTCGGGGGTCAGGAAGATGTGGTCGAGTTGGCGGAGGCGGGTTTGACCTGCGATGACCTTTTCATGCGTGTAGAGGCCCATGCCTGCGGCGGGGTCGATCAGCCCGCCCGCGTAGCGTGCGCCGGGGTGGTAGGGGGTTTGGGCGACGAGGGCGCGGTATTCGGCGCTGCCGGGTTCCATGTTGAAATCGCCCGCCCAGATGGCGCGGCTGGGGTTGGGGGGTTCGGCTTCGCCTTCGGTCCAGTTGCGGGAGGGTTCGTCGTCGGTGCCGCTCCACGGGCCGCCTTCGACGGTTGGGTTGGCGAGGACGTGTTGGAGGAAAGCGATCTGGTCGAGGCGTTCTTCGACGCCGACATGGGCGAGGTGGAGGTTGACCAGTTTGAGGGGGCCGGAGGGGTGGGCGATGACGGCCTCGAGCGCCGCCGTCTGGGTGTTGATGGGGTCGAGCATGCGGCGCTTGGGCAGGGGCCATGTGCGGGACCAGAGGATGGGCCAGCGGGAGAGGATCAGCGGGCCGAACTGGCGGCGTTTCACCTTCTCGCCGGGAAGCGCCATGTCGAAGGCGGGGGCGTAGACCATGTGGTGGTCGGGGAGGAGTGAGGCGAGGAGTGCGGGCTGGTCGTCTTGGTTTGTGCGGGACCAGTGGCGGTCGACCTCTTGGCAAGCGATGAGGTCGCGGGTGCGGAGCGTGTCGGCGATGCGGGCGAGGCTGTAGGTGCCGTCCGCGCCGAAGCCGTATTGGATGTTCCAGGTGGTGAGCTTCATGGCGGCAGGCTAGCCGCGGCGGGCGCTTTCCACCAGTGCGTCGAAGCGGGCTTTTCTGGGGGCGAGGCGTTGGGCGAGCGCGGGGTCGGGGTCCACGGTGCCGCGCATGGGCAAGGGGGCGGAGAGGACGTCGGTGGAGGCACCTGCGGCCACGGCGGCAAGGCGGGCTGCCCCTGCGGGGCCGCCGATGTCGCTGCGCGCGGGAAGGGCCACGGGTTCACCAATCGCCGTGGCGATGAGGGTGGTCCAGAGGGCGGAGCGGGTGCCACCGCCGACTGCGACGAAGCGTTGGGGGATGGCGCCCACTTCACGTTGGGCGGCGATGCAATCGGCGAACTGGAAGGCGACGCCTTCCATCGTGGCGTAACCCATCATGGCACGGTCCACGCCGGGGTGGAGGCCTTCGAGGCGGCCTGTGGCCTGTGGTCTGTTGGCCGGAGTGCGGATGCCGGTAAGGCAGGGGAGGAAGACGGGGGAGGCGTCGGTCTTGCGGGCATCCATCGCCTCGGCCTCACCCGCCAGAGTGGCGGCGGTGGTGCCGGAGAGGCGGGCGGTCCAATCCAGTGCTGCGGTGGCGGACATGACGACGCCCATCGACAGGAAGGTGTCGGGCGCGGCGTGGGCGGAGGTGAGGATGGCGCGTTGGGGGCCGGGGTGGAAGGTGGCGTCCACGATGCAGGCGACGCCGGATGTGCCGATGGTGAGGACCGCGTCGCCGGGGCGGGCGGCGCCTGCGCCGAGGGTGGAGGCCATGTTGTCGCCCGCGCCTGCGGCGACGGGGATGTTGGGCTTCATCCCCCAGCGCTGGGCGAGGTGGGGGCGGAGTCCTCCGGCAGCTTTCCATGCGGAGGTGACGGGAGGCAGGTGGTCGGGGTTCCAGCCTGCGAGTTCGCAAAGCTGCGCGTCCCATTCGCCGGTGCGGCAATCCATCAGTTGGGTGCCGCCTGCGTCGGTGGGTTCGGTGGCGACTTCGCCTGTCAGGGCGAGGCGGACGTAATCCTTGGTGAGCAGCAGCATCCGGGCGTCGCGCATGACCTGCGGTTCGTGCTTTGCCAGCCAGAGCAGTTTCGGGGCGGTGATGCCGGGGTCGGGGGTGCCGTTGGTGCGGCTTCCGATGTCGGGGCAGCGTTGCAGGAGTTCGGCGCATTCGGCGATGCTGCGCTGGTCGTTCCAGAGGATCGCGGGGCGCAGGGGTTTCAGCGATTTGTCGAGGAGAAGGGCGCAGAGCATCTGGCCCGAGAGGCCGATGGCGGAAACGGCGGCCATTTCGCGCGGCGCGGTGGCGGCGAGGCGGTCGAGGCAGGACCAGACGGCGGCGACCCAATCGTCGGCCTCCTGTTCGGACCAGCCGACATGGGGGATGGAGACGGCGATGGGTTGGGCGGCATCGGCCAGCACGGTTTCGGCGTCTTGCAGGATAACGGCCTTCACGCCCGAAGTGCCAAGGTCGATGCCGATGGTCAGGGTCATGCGGCCACCAAGGCGCGGGCGGTGTTTTCTTCTGTCACGAAGGTGTCAATCAGGCCGAGGCCGAGGATGGCGCGGCAGACGGGAACCTTATGCGCGCCGCCAGCGGCGAGGATCACGTTGGGGATGCGGGCGAGGTCGGGGATGCCGATGCCAATGACCTTTTCGTTGATCGGGTGGTCGATGGGGCGGCCTGCCGCGTCGATCACGGTGCCGAGGATGTCGCCGACGCCACCTGCGGCGCGGAGTTCTTCGATCGTGGTGCCGCCGGGCAGGGCGTCGCGCATGAGGAGGGAGCGTTTGGACAGATCGCCCGCCGCCATGGCCAGCGCATCGACGGCGCGGATGCGTTCGAGGATGTCGCGGAAGACGTCGAGTTGCATGATCGTGTCGCGGCTTTCGGCGCTGCCTGCGTAGAGGGGGGCGGTGAAGTAGCTGTGCTGCGCGCCGAGGAGATCGGCGAGGCGGGTGGTGATTTCGAAGCTGTTCAGATCTGACCCGCGCGTCAGGCCGCCCATGACGGAGATCACCTCGAGATCCGGGCGTTCGATGGCGGCAAGGAAGCGGGTGGCGATGTTCAGCGTGCCGCCCCAGGACATGCCGAAGCTTTTCACCGTGGGTTCGGCGAGGATTTCGGACAGGAGGTTGCCAAGGGCTGCGCCGGTGATCGTCTGCACGTCGCTGTCCTGTGCCGGGGCGGGGGCGACGTAGGCCTGTTTCAGGCCGAACCTGGCGCAGAGCGCCTGTTCAAGGTCAAAGCAGGCGGCATAGGCGGTGTTGAAGGTGATGCGGACGAGGCCGATGCGATGCGCCTCGGACAGGGCCTTGTTCACGCGGAGGCGGGTGGCGCCGAGTTTTTCGGCGACCTTTTCCTGCGTCAGGCCTTCGACGTAATAGGCCCAGGCCACGCGCGCGAGAAAGCGCTGTTCGGCGTCGATCTGGGGCAGTTTGGGGGCGCGGGCCATCCGTATCCTATCACTTCACCGCGCCCATCGTCAGGCCGCGCACCAGATGTTTCGACGCGATGAGCGCGAAGATCAACACCGGGATGACGATCAGGGTCGAGGTGGCCATGATCTTTCCGTAGGGCACGTCATAGCCTTCCATGAAGGTGACGGCCATGGCGGGCGCGGTTTTCGCGGCCTTGGGGGCGAGGATGTAGGCGAAGAGAAGTTCGTTCCAGGAGAAGATGAAGGAGAGGATGGAGGAGACGGCGACGCCCGGCATGGCGAGGGGAAGGCAGATGGAGCGGAAGATGCGCCATTGCGAGGCGCCTTCGAGAAGCGCGGCCTCATCCAGTTCGCGGGGGATGGAGCGGAATTGATCGGTGCAGATCCAGATGACGATGGGGAGGGTGAAGGTCAGATACATCAGGATCAGCGCGAGATGGGTGTCGCGCAGGCCCAGTTCGCGGCTGAGCAGGAAGACGGGGAAGGCGAGGACGACGGGCGAGACGAAGCGGTTGGTGATGAACCAGAACCACAGGTCCTGCTTGCCGCGGAATTCGAAGCGGGCCAGCGCATAGGCGGCGGGGGTGCCGAGGATGACGGCGAGGGTGGTGGTGCAGGTGGCCACGATGATGGAGTTGATGAGGGAGATGCCGACCTTGTCTTCGAAAAGCACCTCCCAGTAATTCGCCAATGTGGGGGTGAATATCCAGGCGGGCGGGGATTGCAGGGCGATGACCTGTGTCTTCAGGCTGGTGGTGACCATCCAGTAGAAGGGGAAGATGCAGAAGGCGCAGATGGCGACGAGCAGCAGCCCTTCGGCAAGATAGGCGCGGCGTTGGATCGGGGCGGCCATCAGTTCACCTCGCGGTAGAAGAAGCGGATGTAGAGGCGGGCGAGGAAGATGGTGATCGCCAGCATGATGATCGCCTGGGCCGAGGCGAGGCCGATGTCGAATTGCCGGTTGCCCACGCGTTCGATCAGGACGGCGATGAATTCGGTGGCGGCGCCCGGTCCGCCGCGTGTCATGGTGAAGGGCATGTCGAAGAGTTTCAGCGTGTCGGCGGTGCGCAGGATCAGCACGGCGACGAGCGAGGGGATCAGGAAGGGAAGCTGCACATAGCGCAGGACGAGCCATTGGGATTTGGTTTCAAGCTGCGCGGCTTCCTCGATTTCCGGGGGCACGGTGGAGAGGCCCGCCAGCAGGACGAGGGCCACGAAGGGCGTCCATTGCCAGATGTCCCAGATGATGACGGCGATGAAGGCGTTGGTGGGGTCGCCGATGAAGTTGATCGCGTCGACGCCGAACCAGCCCAGCATCTGGTTCACCACGCCGTATTTCTGGTTGAGCATGACCTGCGCCAGAAGGCCCACCACGGCATAGGTGGTGGCCATGGGCAGGACGAGCGAGAGGCGGGTCAGCGTCTTGAAGAAGGTGAGCCCGGGGCGGTGCAGGACGATGGCGATCAGCAGGCCGAGGGCAAGCTGGATCGGGACGGAGATCAGGAACAGCGTCGCGGTGCGGCCCATGGCCTGCCAGAAGGTGATATCGGTCAGGACGTTGATGTAATTGTCGAGCCCGACGAAACGCGACTGGGCCTGCTTTGTGAGGTTGAAGTAATGCAGGCTTTTCCAGACCGCATAGAGCAGCGGTGCAATCCCCACGATCAGCAGGGCGGCGACGGCGGGGCCGAGAAAGGCGATGACCGTCTTTCGTGGCACTTGGGCTGTCATTCGGGCGGTCCTTCCGGGTGGAAATCCCCGGCCCATGGCGGGCCGGGGGCTTTGGTTCGAACGTAAGAGACTGTCAGCAGGCCGGATTACTGGGCCAGCGGCTTCTTGCCGTCATAGTATCCGGCTTCGGCGAGGACGGCTTCCATCTGTTCGCCGATGGTCTTTGCGCCCTCTTCGATGCTGACTTCGCCCAGCATCATCTTGGTGCCCCATTCCTGCACGATTTCCGTGATGGCGGGCCATTCGGCGAAGCGCGGACGGAATTCCGGCACGCCTTCCTGCCAGGATTCGACCAGGGCGGGGATGAACTTGAACTTTTCGGCCAATGCCGGATCGGCATAGGCCGACTGACGGGCCGGGACGCCGCCCATTTCAAGATACTTGCCCGCATTGGCCTTGGACGTCACCCACTGGATGAAGAGCCAGCCTGCGGCCTGCTCTGCCTCATCCGCCTGGCTTGCGACTGCAAGGGAGAAGCCGCCCAGCGCGGGTTTGCGGCCTGCGGGGCCGGTCGGTTCGGGCGCGATTTCCACGCAATCGGCCACGGTCGAGGTTTCGGGCGAAACCACGGTGGAATAGAAGGCCGACCATTCGGTGATCATCGCCACATCGCCCTGGGCGAAGGCGTTGACGGTTTCGGCATGGTCATAGGCGACGATGCCTTCGGGCATGAACTTCATCAGATCCTGACGGAATTGCAGCCCCGCCTGCGATTCGGGCGAGTTGAGGTTCGACTTGAATTCCGCGTTCAGGAAGGATCCGCCGAAGGGCCAGAGGAAGCGGGCGAAACTGTCGGCCGACTGGGTTTCGTTGCGCTTGGACTGCAGGGCATAGGCGTATTTGCCATCCTTGGTGAGCGCGGGGCCGTAGGTATCCATCACCTCTTGCCAGGTGGCCGGGGGTTTGTCGAAGCCCGCGGCCTCCAGCATGCAGCGGTTGTAGAAGAGAAGGCCGGAATAGTTGTCGAAGGGCAGGCCGTAGTTCACGCCATTCCACGACCCGAAGGCATCGAGGACCAGCGGGAAGAAATCCGCCATGTCGAGTTCGGGATCGGCCAGTTCGGGATTGTTGATGAAGGTTTCCGACGGCACGACCCAGCCGTTTTCGGCGAAGTTGCCCATCCAGACGAGGTCGATCAGCGCGATGTCGAGATCGCCGCCAGCGGCAAAATCGCGGACTTGTTCGCCCAGCGCGTTTTCATAGGGAACGACGGTGTAGTTGACCTTGATCCCCGTCGCTGCCTCGAAATCCGGGAGCATCTGGATCGCGGCGTTGTAGCCGGGGCGATCAAGGAACAGCACCTCGAGTTCGGTTCCGGCATAGGGTTTGGCGGCTTCTTCCAGCGTCCAGGCCTGTGCCTGGCCACCGATGGCGAATGCGGACGCGGCAAGCGCCAGCGCACTGACGTGCATCTTGAGTTTCATGGTTTCCTCCCAGCGGTTGAGCGTTTTGAACGGTTGACTTCCATTTGTAACGCTTAGCATATAAATGTATCGCAAGCGCATCCTGTCAACGGGAAAATGCGCAGGTCGCGGAAGGGGAGGGTCGGCGGATGGCCGAGGTGAAGCTGGTCGGGGTGAACAAGTTCTATGGCGGCCAACAGGCACTGCATGGCGTGAGCCTGGACATTGCCGATGGGGAATTCGCGGTTTTCGTGGGGCCTTCGGGATGCGGGAAATCCACGCTGCTGCGATCCATCGCGGGGCTGGAATCGATCAGCGGGGGGACGATTTCGATTGGCGGGCGGGATGTTTCCGGCCTTGCCCCATCGGAGCGGGATGTGGCGATGGTGTTCCAGTCTTATGCGCTGTATCCGCATATGACGGTGCGCGAGAACATGGATTTCGGGATGAAGATCAACAACTTCACCCCGGCAGACCGGGAACGGCGAATCGCCGAGGCGGCGCGGGTCTTGCAGCTGGAGCCCTATATGGACCGCAAGCCTTCGCAATTGTCGGGCGGGCAGCGGCAGCGGGTGGCGATCGGGCGGGCGATCGTGAAGCAGCCGAAGGTGTTCCTGTTCGACGAGCCTTTGTCGAACCTGGATGCCAAGCTGCGGGTGCAGATGCGGGTGGAGCTTGAGGCGCTGCATTCGGAGCTGAAGGCCACGATGATCTATGTGACGCATGACCAGGTGGAGGCCATGACGATGGCCGACAAGATCGTGGTGCTGAATGCGGGCCGGATCGAGCAGGTGGGCAGCCCGATGGAGCTGTATCACCGGCCGCGGACGGAGTTCGTGGCGGGCTTCATCGGCGCGCCGAGCATGAATTTCCTCGACATCCGTTCCGTGGGTGGTCGCATCACCTGCGGGGAGGCGGTGATCGGGACAGCCGCACCCGTGCCGGGCGCGGTGCGGCTGGGAATACGGCCCGAACATGTGGGGCTGGTGGCGGCGGGCGCGGGCGAGATGGGCGGCACGGTGGTGCTGCGCGAGACGCTGGGGGGGGATGCCTATCTGTATGTTCGGACGGCGGCGGGCCAGGTGGTGGTGCGCGCGGATGGGGATACGGCGCTGGACCATGGCGATACGGTCGGGCTGTCGATGCCCGCGAATCGGTTGCATCTGTTTGGCGCGGATGGGGTGACGCTGTCTTCGGGGGGTGTGACGGCATGACGGCGGATCTGATCGCGGGGGCGGTGGCCCGGTCGGCCACGGTGGCAGAGGTTCTGGTGGGGCGCGGGGTGCTGGCGGAGGCGGGCAACCTGTTCCGGCGGCAGTTCAGGGGCGATCTGGCCTGTATCATCGCGGATGAGAATACCTGGAAGGCGGCGGGAGCGGCGGTCGAGGCGGCGCTGCAGGCGGCGGGGGTGAAAGTGCGGCGGCATGTGCTGCCCGGGCGGCCCCGGCTGAAGCCGACCGTCGATCTGGCCAACAGCCTGCGGGATGTGCTGGCGAAGGACGGGTCGGTGCCGGTGGCGGTGGGATCGGGCGTGATCAACGATGTGGTGAAACACGCGGCTTTTGGCCTTGATAGAGACTATCTCTGCGTGGGCACGGCGGCGAGCATGGACGGCTATACCTCGGCCGGGTCGCCCCTGTCGGACCGGGGGTTCAAGAAGACGATCCAGTGCCGCCCTGCCAGGGCGGTGATCGGCGATCTGGACGTGATCGCGGCGGCACCTGCAGAGATGACGGGCTGGGGTTATGGCGACCTTGCGGGGAAGGTGCCTGCCGGGGGCGACTGGATCATCGCGGATGCGCTGGGGATCGAGGCGGTGGATGATGTGGCCTGGCCCCTGGTGCAGGGCGGATTGCGCGGCTGGCTTGGGGCGGCGGATGCGATTGCAGCGGGGGAGGCGCAGGCGCTGGAGGGGCTGTTTACCGGGCTGACGCTGGTGGGGCTGGCGATGGAGTTGCACGGGTCTTCGCGGCCTGCCTCGGGCGCGGATCACCAGATCGCGCATCTGTGGGAGATGGATGACCTGAAGTTCGGCGGCGAGCGGGTGAGCCATGGGGCCTGCGTGGCGGTGGGCTGCGTGATGGCGCTGCGGCTGTTCGACTGGCTGCTGGGGCAGGATCTGGCGCGGCTGGACGTGGCGGCGGCGGTGGCGGCGGCACCGTCGCTGGGCGTGAAGATCGCGGCGGTGCATGCGGCCTTTGGCCCCGGCGAGATTGCCGCGCGGGCGGTGGAGGAAGTGCGGGCCAAGCATGTGGAAGGGGCCGCGTTGCGGGCGCGGCTGGAGCGGGTGCGGGATGGCTGGCCCGTCTTGGCGGAGCGGTTGCGGGCGCAGGTTCTGGCGCCCGAGGCGATGGTGGGGATGCTGCACCGCGCGGGGGCGCCTGCCGAGGCAGAGGAGATCGGGGTGGGGCGCGATTACCTGCGTCGGACCACGCTGAACGCGCGGTTCCTGCGGAGCCGCTATACGGTGCTGGACCTGCTGGACGAATGCGGGATGCTGGAGGCGGCGGTGGAGGCGAGTTTGCCCCTGCCCGCGCGGAAGGAGGGGCGCGCATGAGGTATGCGGATCAGGTTTCGCGCGCGGCAGAGGAGTTGCGGGTTGCGGCGGCGGGGGTGGACCCTGCCGCGCTGGCGGGGATGGTGGAGGAATTGGCGGGCGCGCGGCGCGTGGTCTGTTACGGCGTGGGCCGTGAGGGGCTGATGATGCGGGCCTTGGCGATGCGGCTTTATCACATGGGGATGGATGCGCATGTGGTGGGGGATATGTCCTGCCCTCCGGTCGGAGCCGGGGATGTGCTGGTGGTGAGCGCGGGGCCGGGGAATTTTTCCACGGTGCTGGGGTTGATGGGCGTGGCCAAGGGGGCCGGGGCGCGGGTGGCCTGTGTCACGGCGCAGCCGGGGGCGGCGGTGCCTGCGGGGTCTGACCGGGTGCTGGTGATCCCGGCGCAGACGATGGCAGATGATACGGGGCCTGCGGTGGCGAGCGTGCTGCCCATGGGATCGCTGTTCGAGGGCGCGCAGTATCTGGTGTTCGAAATGCTGATCCTGATGCTGCGCGACCGGCTGGGGGTTTCCCCCGATGCGATGCGCGCGCGGCATACCAATCTGGAGTGAATGCCGTGGCGGAATGGGAGGGGCGGTTTTCGCTGGCGGGGCGCAAGGCGCTGGTCACCGGGGCAAGCAAGGGGATCGGGTTCGAGATTGCCCGCGTCTTTGCCGATGCGGGCGCGGATATCGTGGCCGTGGCGCGGGATGCGGACGGGTTGCTGGAGGTGAAGCGCGAGGTTGAGGCGCGGGGGCGGCGCTGTCTGGTGATCGAGGCGGAGATGGCGACGGCGGAAGGGCCTGTGCGGGCCGCGCGCGAGGCGCTGGAGGCCTGGGGGACCATCGACATTCTGGTGAACAACGCGGCGATTGCGCGGATTGCACCGGCGGTGGAGCTGTCGCTGGCGGATTGGGATGAGACGATGGCGGTGAATGTGCGCGCGCCGTTCCTGCTGGCGCAGGCCTTGGGGCCTGCGATGATCGCGCAGCGCTGGGGGAAGGTGATCAACATATCCTCGCAGACGGGGGTGATCGCGCTGGATGACCATGCGGCCTATGCGACGTCAAAAGGGGCGCTGAATGCGCTGACCAAGTCGCTTTGCGCGGAATGGGCGCGGCATAATGTGCAGGTGAACGCGATCTGCCCCACGGTGATCCTGACGCCGATGGGAAAGGCGGTCTGGGGGCCGGAGGAGAAGGGCGGGCCGATGCGCGCGGCCACGCCCGCGCGGCGGTTCGGGGAAACGGTGGAGGTGGCGGATATGGCGCTGTATCTGGCCTCGCCTGCGTCGGGGCTGGTGAACGGGGCCTTGATGATGATCGAAGGGGGCTATTCCAGTGTCTGAGGAATTGCGGGACGCGGAAGCGGCGTTCCTGCGCTATGAGGCGGTGCGGGCGCGGCTGCCTGCGGCGCGGTTTCCGGCGGAGCCTGTGTTTGCGCGGGATCTTTCCGAGGTGGCGGATCGCTGGGACGGGTTCGTTCTGGATGCCTTTGGCGTGCTGAACGTGGGCGAGACGCCGATTGCGGGCGCGGTGGCGCGGATGGCGGAATTGCGGGCGCGGGGCAAGAAGCTGTGCGTCTTGACCAATGCGGCGAGTTACACGCGGGCGGAGGCCTTGGTGAAGTATCGGCGGCTGGGCTTTGATTTCACCGAGGATGAGGTGGTGTCGAGCCGGGATGTCGCCGTCAGCCGGATCGGTATGCTGATGCCCGGCGCGCATTGGGCGGCGATCGCGGCAGAGGGGGACGGGTTTTCCGACATTCCGGGGCGCGTGGGGGATGCGGTGGCGGAGCCTGCGCTGTTCGATGTGGCGGATGGGGTGCTGTTCCTGTCTTCGGCGCGGTGGACCCCTGCCCTTCAGGCGCGGCTGATGGAGGCCATGGCGCGGCGGCCCATTCCCATCGTGGTGGCCAATCCCGATCTGGTGGCCCCGCGCGAAGATGGGCTGTCGCAGGAGCCGGGGTTGTTTGCCCATGCGGTGCTGGATCATGTGGGGGGCGTGGCGCATTGGTATGGCAAGCCCTTTGCCGACGGGTTCCACGATGCCTGCGCGCGGACGGGGCTGCCGCCGGAGCGGCTGGCCATGGTGGGGGATACGCTGCATACCGATGTGCTGGGTGGCCGCGCGGCGGGGATGGGCGCGGTGCTGGTGGCCGATCACGGCCTGTTCGCGGGGCGGGACGTGCGGGGATATATCGCGCGGTCGGGGATCGTGCCGGATGCGGTGGTGGCGACGACCTGACGCGCGGGCGCGGCGGGGGTTGCAAGGGGGGGCCTTGTCATGCCCTATTCACCCTTGCGTGGTGCGGCGGGGGTGATGGCCCGCCTGCCCTGTCTGTAACGAGTTGGAGTTTTCGATGAACCCCTATCAATCGCTGGACGAGCGATATTTCTGGTCGCCTGCCGTGGCGCAGAAGAACATGTTCGACATCGAGCGGTTGTGGGAGCCGAAATTCCGCATCGGGCCACGCGCGCCGGTGGCGACCTTCGGTTCCTGTTTCGCGCAGCATATCGGGCGGGCGCTGAAAGGGCGGGGTTTCAACTGGATGGATGCCGAGCCCGCGCCAACCGGATTGCCGGCGGATGTGGCGAAGACCTTCGGCTTTGGCGTCTTTTCGGCGCGGACGGGCAATATCTATACGGCCTCGCTGCTGGCGCAATGGGTGGGTTGGGCGCTGGGCGACAGCGCCCCGCCCGAGGAGGTGTGGGAGAAGGACGGGCGGTTCTACGATCCGTTCCGCCCGGTGATCGAGCCGGGGGGATTCGCCTCGGCCCAGGAGATGCTGGCCGGGCGCGAGATGGCGATCGAGGCGTTCCGGAAATGCATCACCGAGGCGCGGGTCTTCGTCTTTACGCTGGGCCTGACGGAAAGCTGGTTCAACCGCGAGGAGGGCCATGAATACCCGATGTGCCCCGGCACGGCGGCGGGGGAGTTCGACGCGGATCGGCATGAATTCCGCAATCAGGATTATGTCTTCATCCGGCGAAAGCTGGTGGAGGCGATCCGGCGGATGCGGCAGGCCAATCCCCGGCTTTCGGTGCTGCTGACGGTGTCGCCGGTGCCGTTGACGGCGACGATGTCGGGCAATCATGTGCTGCTGGCGACGACGGAATCGAAAGCGGTGCTGCGGGCGGTGGCGGGCAGCGTGAGCCGGGCGCTGCCTTTCGTGGATTATTTCCCGTCTTACGAGATCATCAGTTCGACGCCCTATCGCGGCAGTTTCTTTGAACCGAACCAGCGCGGGGTGAATCCGGCGGGCGTGGCGCATGTGATGGACATGTTCTTTGCCTGCCTGATGGCGAAATATCCGCTGCCGGTGGCGACGGGGAAAAAGCCGGGAAAGGCGAAGGGCGATGTCGCCTGTGAAGAGGCGCTGCTGGCGGCCTTTGGCACGAAGGCGGGGGGCTGAGCCATGCGGATCTGCGTGATCGGCAACAGCCATGCCGGTGCCATCAAGGAAGGGTGGGACCGGATCGCCGCGGATCATCCCGGCGTGGCGGTGCAGTTTTTCGCGGCACCCGGGGACAATATGGATGGCCTGAAGCTTTTCGAAGGGAGGATGGTCGCGACGGAGCCGTTGCTGGCAGAGTTCGTGACGCTTTCGAGCGGGGGGCAGACCGAGATTCGACCAGAGGCCCATGACCTGTTCCTGATCGTCGGCCTGGGATTGCGACCGCCGAAGATGGACCGGCGGCTAAGCGCGCAGGTCTATCGCGCAGTCACCTCGGAGCTGTCGAGATGCCTTGCCTGCCGTGTCGCCGGGATGATCCGCATGGTTAGCGAGGCCCCCATCCTGATGCTGCCGAACCCGCTTCCGGCAAGGCAGCCGACCCCCGACGAGACGGAAGGCCGTCTCATGCGCCAGGAAGATTGCCTGCGGGATGTGCAGTCAGCGTTGGGCCTGAATGGCCTTCAGATCCTGCGGCAGCCTGAAGAGACCTTGTCATCCGAATGGACAACGGACCGGCGATGGAGTGAAGGGTCAACCACGCTGGCCGGAGTGATCGGGATGGCGCCGGGCGCGATGCATCCGGACAGCGAATTCAATCACATGAATGCGGATTACGGGGCATTGTGGCTTTCCATCATCCTTGCCGATCTGGCAGGGAAGCCCAGGCATTCGCGCTGATCTGGAAAGTGGTGAGCCGGACAGGATTCGAACCTGTGACCCGCTGATTAAAAGTCAGCTGCTCTACCAACTGAGCTACCGGCCCCACGAGGGGGGTGATTAGTGGCCGCGCGCGGGGGGGTCAAGGGCAAAAAATGCGCGGCTCTGGATAATTCGGGGGGGCGGGCGTATATGGGCGGACATGATGGAAACGCGCGCCCCTGATGGCCTGCCCTTCATGAAAATGCATGGGCTTGGCAATGACTTCGTGGTGATCGACTCGCGCGGGCGCGGGGCGGCGGCGGCTGGTGTGACGACGCCGGGGCTGGCGCGGGCGCTGGGGGACCGGAATCGGGGGGTGGGCTTTGACCAGCTGGCCGAGATCCGGGATGCCGAGGGTGCGGATTTCGCGCTGGATTTCTGGAACAGCGATGGCAGCCGGGCCGGGGCCTGCGGGAATGCGACGCGCTGCGTTGCGGATTACATGATGCGGCAGCTGGGGCGCGAGGCGGTGACGCTGGTGACGGCGCGCGGCGGGTTGTCGGCGGTGCGGCGGGGTGACGGGCTGGTATCGGTGAACATGGGGCCGCCGCAGCTGGACTGGCGCGAGGTGCCCTTGGCGCGCGAGGTGGATGTGGAGCATCTGCCGATGGACGGCGATCCGGTGGCGGTGGGGATGGGGAACCCGCATGCGGTGTTCTTCGTGCCGGATGCCGAGGCGGTGGATGTGGCGGGATGGGGCGCGCGGGTGGAGCATGATCCGCTGTTTCCGGCGCGGACGAATGTGGAATTCGTGTCGCTGACGGGGCCGGATCACCTGCGGATGCGGGTCTGGGAGCGGGGGGCGGGCATCACGCTGGCCTGCGGGTCTGGCGCCTGTGCGACGGCGGTGGCGGCGCATCTGCGGGGCCTGACGGGGCGGCGGGTGGTGATCGACGTGGATGGCGGGCGGCTGGAGCTGGACTGGCGCGCGGATGGGGTCTGGATGACGGGGCCGGTGGCGCATGTGTTCGATGCGGTGCTGACGGCGGATTTTCTGGCGGCAGCGGGATGAGTGCGCCGGTTTTTGCCACGCTGGGCTGCCGTCTGAATGCATACGAGACGGAAGCGATGAAGGAGCTTTCCACTGCTGCGGGGGTGGAGAATGCGGTGATCGTGAACACCTGCGCGGTGACGGCGGAAGCCGTGCGGAAGGCCAAGCAGGAAATCCGGCGGCTGAGCCGGGAGAATCCGGGGGCCACGATCATCGTGACGGGCTGCGCGGCGCAGACGGAGCCGGAGACCTTTGCGGCGATGCCCGAAGTGGCGCGGGTGATCGGCAATCACGAGAAGATGCAGGCGGAGACCTGGGCGGGCTTGCGCGCGCCCATCCCCGGAGCTGACCTGATCGGGGTGACCGAGAAGGTGCAGGTCGATGACATCATGTCGGTGCGGGAGACGGCGGGGCATCTGATCGACGGGTTCGGGCGGCATCGGGCCTATGTGCAGGTGCAGAACGGGTGCGATCATCGCTGCACCTTCTGCATCATCCCCTATGGGCGGGGGAATTCGCGGTCGGTTCCTGCGGGCGTGGTGGTGGAGCAGATCAAGCGGCTGGTGGATCGCGGGTTCAACGAGGTGGTGCTGACCGGGGTGGACCTGACATCCTGGGGCGCCGACTTGCCCGCGCAGCCCCGGCTGGGCGATCTGGTGATGCGGATCCTGCGTCTGGTGCCGGATCTGCCGCGGCTGCGGATTTCGTCGATCGACAGCATCGAGGCGGATGAGGCGCTGATGGGGGCGATTGCCACCGAGCCACGCCTGATGCCGCATCTGCATCTGAGCTTGCAGGCGGGGGATGACCTGATCCTGAAACGGATGAAGCGGCGGCATCTGCGGGATGATGCGATCCGCTTCTGCGAAGAGGCGCGGCGGTTGCGGCCCGACATGGTGTTCGGCGCGGATATCATCGCGGGCTTCCCGACCGAGACGGAGGAGATGTTCGCGCGGTCTGTCGATCTGGTGCGGGACTGCGGGCTGACCTTCCTGCATGTCTTTCCGTTTTCGCCCCGCAAGGGGACACCTGCGGCGCGGATGCCTCAGGTCCGGGGGCCAGAGATCAAGGAGCGCGCGGCGCGGCTGCGGGCGGTGGGGGATGCCGCGCTGGCTGTGCATCTGGCGGCGCAGGTGGGGGTTGCCCATCGCGTGCTGATGGAAGGGCCGCGCATGGGGCGGACGGAGCAGTTCACCGAAGTCGATTTCGGCGCGGATCAGCCGGAAGGGCAGATCGTGACGGCGCGTGTTACCGGATTTGCCGGCGGCCGGTTGGTGGCCTAGCGGCGGATCGTGTCGCCCGGTTGCAGGGTGGGGGTGAGTTCGATCACCTCGCCCCCGATGACGCCGTCATGCTTGCCTGCGATGATTTCCGCCGCGCGGCGGCCGATTTCGAGGCGGCAGGCATCCATGGTGGCCAGACGACGGGGCAGGCCATCCAGCAGTTCGACACCGTTGAAACCCGCAAGGCCGATCTTGCCCGGCACGTCGATGCCCTTTTCCAGGCACCAGAGCAGGCCCCCTGCCCCGATCATGTCGTTTGAATAATAGAGGAAATCGACATCGGGCGTGCGTTTCAGGACGGCCTCGGTCATTTCGCGGCCCTTCAGCAGGGCGGAGCCGCCGGAATAGAATTCGCGGTCGGCCAAAGTGAGCCCGGCCTTGGCGAGCGCTTCTTCGAAGCCCTCGAGCCGTTTGCGGGCGCGGTGGTCATAGGGCATCATCGTGCCGCAGAAGGCGATGCGGCGGTAGCCCGCGGCGATGATCGCCTCGGCCATCTGGCGGCCTGCGCGGCGGTGAGAGATGCCGACCGCGCTGTCGACGGCCTCGCCGTCGATATCCATGATCTCGACAATCGGGATGCCCGCCTGGGCCAGCATGGCGCGGGAGGCTTCGGTATGTTCCAGCCCTGCGACGATCATGCCCGAGGGGCGCCATGACAGCATTTCGTAGATCACCGCCTCTTCGCGTTCGGGGGAATAGTTGGTGACGCCGACGACGGGTTGCAGGCCGGTATCTTCCAGCATGTCGGAAATGCCTGTCAGCACCTCGGGGAAGACCATGTTGGAGAGGGAGGGGATGATGACGCCGACGAGGTTGACGCGCTGCGAGGCGAGGGCGCCCGCGATCTTGTTCGGCACGTAGCCCAGGGTGCGCGCAGCCTCCAGCACGCGTTCGCGGGTGGAGTCGGAGACATCGCCGCGATTGCGCAGCACGCGACTGACCGTCATCTCGCTTACGCCCGAGGCTTCGGAGACGTCGCGAAGCGTGAGGGTGCGGCGAGGGTCGATCACGGGGGGTTTGGTCACAGGGAATGATCCTGAACTGCATGTCTCGGGCCATTGTTAGCCCTAAACTACCCCCTTGTCCAAGGGGCGATCATGGGTTATGTTACCGCTAACAGCCATAGGCTGACATATATCCTGCGCGTCCTGCAAGCTCTCAACCCAGACGCAACGGACATGAGGGGGAAGTGGTGGGCCAAAATTCACTTCCCCCTTTTTCCTTTCCTGACATCCCGCATGGTTGCGCGCCTTCGCGTTTTCGCGCATCAAGGCGGCGGTTGGTCCCGTAGCTCAACGGATAGAGCGTCCCCCTCCTAAGGGGAAGGTTGCAGGTTCAAGTCCTGCCGGGATCGCCAGTTTTCCCAAGGTCGGAAATGTGGGGGCTGTGGGCGGGTGTCGCATTGCGGCGGCGGTTGCGGCGGCGTCTGATGGGGGCAGCGATGGAGGCCCCCATGACGACCGTGGTGGAAGAGATCGGCGGAGAGCCGGTCGTGCGTGCGCTGGTGGAGCGGTTTTACGACATCATCGAGACGGCACCCGAAGGGGCGCGGATCCTGGATCTGCATTTCCAGGGGCATGGGCTGGCGCATGTGCGGGTGGAGCAGTTCGATTTCCTCTGCGGGTTCTTTGGCGGGCGGCGGTATTATGCGGAACGCCACGGGCATATGAACCTGCGCGAATTGCATGCCCATGTACCGATCCGGTTGCGGGACGCGGAGGATTGGCTGGGCTGCATGAGCCGCGCGCTGGATGATGTGGGGATCCACGGGCCAGCGCGGGCCCGGATCGACACGGCCTTTGACCGTGCCGCCCGGATGTTGGTGAACAGTTAAGCATTTCGCTCGAAGAAAACTGCTAAGCGAGACGCGGATCGGAGAGTGCTTCCGGGAAACGCTTGCCTTTGATGACCTCGTTTACGCGTCCGGGATTGACGTCAAACGACGCTGCAATGCGATTCTGGAATTCGCCTGCCCGATGCCGCAGGTGAATATTGATCGCATCTTCATAGCTGAGTTTGTTGCTCGGCTGCCGGTTACTTTTGGTGTTCCGCATTCGGTAGACTCCGTTGTGGAGTTACCCGACTTGACGCGCGAATCCGTGCATGCAACATCCACGGTGTGTACTCACACGACCATCGGGCAACGATGGTTACGATAGGGCGCAGAGCTGCAACTCTGCGCCCTATCCATTTTCATACAATTCGATCCGATTCGCAAGATATACACAACATGTAGCGCGTTCCGCTACTCTGCCGTTCCGGTTCTGGAATTTCAGCTGAAAACGCTACATATTGTGTCAATCAGAAATCCAGGTTTTCGACGTTCAGCGCGTTCTGCTGGATGAATTCGCGGCGGGGTTCCACCACATCGCCCATCAGCTTGGTGAAGATGTCGTCGGCTTCGGCCAGATCGTCGACCTTGACCTGCAACAGCGTCCGCGCGTCGGGATCGAGCGTGGTTTCCCAGAGCTGTTCGGGGTTCATCTCGCCCAGACCCTTGTAGCGTTGCAGGGAGAGGCCCTTTTCGCCTTCGGCAAGGATGGATTTGAGCAGGTCGGTGGGGCCGTAGACCATCTGTTCGCGGTCCTTGCGGACAAGGCGCGCGGGGTCGCGGTAGTATTCGCGCTGGTTGGCGGCGACGGAGGAGAGTTTGCGCGCCTCGCCCGAGCGGAGGACCGCGCCGTCGAGGGTGCGGAGTTCCTCGACCCCGCGCAGGACGCGGGACAGGCGGATGCCATGGTCCTGGGTGATGCGGCCCGTCCAGCCCTTTTCGTATTCGGCGGCGACGAGGTCGAGCCGGCGCGCGACCTGATCGGCCACGGCCTGAAGATCGGCATCGGCGCGGCCGGGGTCGAAGGCGCCTGCGATGGCGGCCTGTTCGAGGATGTTCTTGGGGTAATGCGTCGGGAAGGCATCCAGCACGCGGCGGAAGCTGCGCGCCCCTTCGATGACGCGGGCGAGGTCGGCCCCGGCGATTTCCTGACCGTCGTTCAGGCGCAGGACGGCCCCTTCGATGCCCATTTCGACGAGGTAATCCTCAAGCGCGGCCTGATCCTTGAGATAGACCTCGGATTTCCCGCGCGAGACTTTGTAGAGCGGGGGTTGAGCGATGTAGAGATAGCCGCCTTCGATCAGTTCCGGCATCTGGCGGAAGAAGAAGGTGAGAAGCAGCGTGCGGATATGCGCGCCGTCGACATCGGCATCGGTCATGATGACGATCTTGTGGTAGCGCAGTTTCTTGATGTCGAATTCATCGCGCCCGATGCCGGTGCCCATGGCGGTGATGAGCGTGCCGATTTCCTGGCTGGACAGCATCCTGTCAAAGCGGGCGCGTTCGACGTTCAGGATCTTGCCGCGCAGGGGAAGGACAGCCTGGTTCGCGCGCGAGCGGCCCTGTTTGGCGGAGCCACCTGCCGAGTCCCCTTCCACAAGGAAAAGCTCGGACTTGGCGGGATCGCGTTCCTGACAATCGGCCAGTTTGCCGGGCAGCGAGGCCACATCCAGCGCGGTTTTCCGGCGGGTGAGTTCGCGCGCCTTGCGCGCGGCTTCGCGGGCGAGTGCTGCTTCGATGATCTTGCCGACGATGATCTTGGCGGGGCCGGGGTTTTCTTCGAACCATTCGGCCAGCTTTTCGTTCACCAGGTTTTCCACCGCGGGGCGGACTTCGGAGGATACCAGCTTGTCCTTGGTCTGGCTGGAGAATTTCGGATCGGGGACCTTGACCGACAGCACGCAGGTCAGCCCTTCGCGGGCGTCATCGCCGGTGAAATCGACCTTTTCCTTTTTCGCGATCCCCGACGACTGCGCATAGGCGTTGATCGTGCGGGTCAGCGCGCCGCGGAAGCCCGCGAGGTGGGTGCCGCCGTCGCGCTGGGGGATGTTGTTGGTGAAGGGAAGGACGGTTTCGTGGTAGGTGTCGTTCCACCACATGGCGATTTCCACGCCGATGCCGTTCTTTTCGCCCAGCATGTAGATGGGTTCGGCCATGACGGAAGTCTTTGAGCGATCGAGGTATTTGACGAATTCCTTGACGCCGCCTTCGTAGAACAGCTCGGTATGCAGCGGTTCGGCAGGGCGTTCGTCTTCGATGATGATGCGGACCCCGGAATTGAGGAAGGCCAGTTCCCGCAGGCGGGTTTCCAGCGTCTTGAAGCTGTATTCAAGGTTGGAGAAGGTGCCGTCCGGCGTGTTGGTCTTGGCCGAGGCGAGGAAGCGGACCTCTGTCCCGCGCTGGCCGGGGGCGGGGCCGACCGGATAGACGTGGGTGACGCATTCGCCATGTTCGAAGCGGGCGCGATATTCCGTGTCGTTGCGCCAGACCGTCAGTTCCAGCCATTCCGACAGGGCGTTGACGACCGAGACGCCCACGCCATGCAGGCCGCCCGACACCTTGTAGGCGTTGCCGCTGTCATCGGTGTTGTTGAATTTGCCGCCCGCATGCAGCTGGGTCATGATGACTTCGGCGGCGGAAACGCCCTCTTCGGGGTGGATGTCGACGGGGATGCCGCGGCCGTTGTCGCGGACGGAAACGCTGGAATCGGCGTGGATCTTCACGGTGACGGCGGTGGCGTGACCTGCCAATGCCTCGTCAATGCCGTTGTCCACGACCTCATAGACCATGTGGTGCAGGCCCGACCCATCGTCGGTGTCGCCGATATACATGCCGGGGCGTTTGCGAACTGCCTCCAACCCCTTGAGAACCTTGATGGAATCGGCGCCGTATTCGGCGGGTTTCTTCGCGGCTTCGGCCATAGGTCGGGCATCCCTTGAATTGCCCGCGATTTATAGCGGGGCGGGTGGGGAATGTCACGCCTTGGACACAAGATATTGCGGTCAGGTGAAGGGGATGACGAGGCCGACAAGGATGAGGAGGACGCCTGAACCGATGTTCAGCCGACGGACGGCGGCGGGGCTGGAGAGGAGGCGGCGCGCGCGGTCGAGGAACCAGGCGAGGCCGAGGTTGCCGAGCATCGGGACGAAGGCCGAGATGCAGATGATGGCGATGATGTCGGGGGTCGTGAGAGAGCCGAGATCGAAGAAGCCCGGCAGCGCGCCCATGTAGAAGAGGATCGCCTTGGGGTTGCCGATGACGGCGGCGACGCCGACGGAAAAGCCCGCCCAGAGGCCGGGTTTCGTGAGGCGGCTATCGGCGTTCAAGGTGGCGGCCGGTTTGCGGATGAGCATGACGCCCATGAAGATAAAGATGACCGAGGCGACCCAGCGAAGGACCGTCAGGTAATCGCCATAGACGCTGTGAACCCAGGACAGGCCGAGGATCGCCATGAGCGGCCAGACCAGATCGCCCAAGGCAACGCCAACGGCAAGCGGCCATGCGCCCGCCATGCCGCCTGACAGGGCGCGGGCGGTGAGCGCCACCCAGACGGGGCCGGGAACGGCCCAGAGTGCGGCCATGCCGCCTGCATAGAGGAGGAGCTGGTAGGCGGTGACAGTCATTTCGGATCCAGAAGGGTGAGGGAGCCGTCGGGTGCGAGTGGCCAGAAGGGATTCATCGCGACTTCCCAGACATGGCCATCAAGGTCGGCCCAATAGCCGGAATAGCCGCCCCAGAAGACCTTTTCCGGGGGTTTGAGGGCGGTGGCGCCCGCGGCGATTGCCGCAGCGAAGGCGGTGTCCACCTCTGCCTCGGTCGCGAAGTTCTGGGCCAGGGTGACGGCGCCGGTGCCGAGGGGGGCATCGGGGCGGCCCTGGTCCTTGGCGAGGTCGGACAGGCCGAAGAGGGCAAGGGCCATGCCGTGGAGTTGGTAGAAGGCCACGCCCGGCTGGCTTTCGCCGTGTTCCTGCCAGCCGAGGCGGGCATAGAAGGCGCGGGCGGCGGGCAGGTCGCGCGCGCCGAGGGTGATGAGGGTGATGCGCTGGGGTGTCATGTTTCGCTGACCTTTGACATGCCGCCCTCTTCGACGACGGCGAAGCTTTGCGCCCTGTTTCCCAGACTGTCAAACAGGCCGGGTTCGGTGCCTGTCATCAGGGCCTGCGCGCCAAGGGCGCAGATCTCGTCATAAAGCGCGGCGCGGCGGTGCTGATCGAGATGGGCGGCGACTTCGTCGAGCAGGAGGATGGGGGGCGTGCCGAGATCGGCGGCCAGCGCACGGGCATTGGCGAGGATGAGGGAGATCAGCAGCGCCTTCTGTTCGCCGGTGGAGCATTGATCGGCGGGCACGCCCTTTGTGGCGTAGCGGGCGGCGAGATCGGCGCGGTGCGGGCCAAGAAGCGTGCGGCCTGCGGCCATGTCGCGGCGGCGGTTCGCGGCAAGCGCGGGGGCGAGGTCTTCGGGGATGTCTTCGCCTTCGGGGCCGATCAGCGCCAGTTCGGCGGCGGGAAAGGCGGTTTCCGCGCCCTGTTGCGCGGCAGCGATGCGGGAGAGGGCGTGGTGGCGGTTGGCGGTGATGCGGGTGGCTGCATCGGCCATCTGCGATTCCAGCGCGACATACCAATGCGCATCGCTGACCATGTCCTTGAGCAGGCGGTTCCGGTCGCGCATGGCCTTTTCATAGGCCAGCACCGCATCGGCATGGTCGGGCGCGAAGGACAGGGTCATGCGGTCGAGGAAGCGGCGGCGGCCTTCGGCGGATTCGATCCAGAGCCTGTCCATGGCGGGGACAAGCCAGAGGATGCGCAGGATGCGGCCCAGCGCCGCCTGCGGGGCGGGCTTGCCGTCGATCCTGACCTGACGGGAGTCGGCGCCTTCGGCGAAGGTTTCCAGCTCGTGCAGGGGGGCGGCGGTTTCGGCGCGGATCTTCCAACCGATGGCATCGGGCCTGCGGGCCAGTTCATCCGCGCTGGCCCGGCGCAGGCCGCGACCGGGGGACAGCAGGGAGACGGCCTCGATGATGTTGGTCTTGCCCGCGCCATTGGGGCCGGAAATGGCCACGGGCCGCCCGTCCAGCGCCATCCGCGCGGCACGGTGGCTGCGGAAATGCGAGAGGGTGAGGGTGGCGATGGTCAGGCCCATGCGCCCGGATTAGCGGCAAGCGTCGGGACAAACAAGAAAGCCCCCGCCTTTGGCGAGGGCTTGTCTGCATCGGGCTTGCCCGATGGCCCCGAAGGGTCTTGAATTGGATGGTTTCCCAGAGCCAGAACCTCGGATCCGATCAAACCCGCATCGGCATGACGACATAGACAGCGCTGGTGTCGTTTCCTTCGCGCATGAGGGTGGGGTCGCCGGAGGAGTTGAACAGGAAGACGGCGTTTTCGCGGTCTACCTGGCTGGCGATTTCCAGCAGGTATTTGGCGTTGAAGCCGATTTCCAGGCGTTCATCGCCATAGGCCACGGCGAGTTCCTCTTCCGCGGCGCCGCTGTCGGGGGCGTTGACGGAGAGGATCAGGCGATCCTCGTCGAGCGAGAGTTTCACCGCGCGCGAGCGTTCGGAGGAGACGGTGGCGACGCGGTCCACGGCCTTGGCGAATTCGGAGGCGTCCACCTCGAGCCGGCGGGTGTTGCCGGTGGGGATGACGCGGGTGTAGTCGGGGAAGGTGCCGTCGATGACCTTGGATGTCAGGGTGATCGCCGGGGTGGCGAAGCGGACCTTGGTTTCCGACACGGACACGGCGATGGCGGCATCGTCATCATCCAGAAGCTTGCGCAATTCGCCAACCGTCTTGCGCGGGACGATGACGCCCGCCATGCCCTGCGCGCCTTCGGGAAGGGGCGCGTCGATCCGGGCGAGGCGGTGGCCATCGGTGGCCACGCAGCGCAGGACGGGGCCGTCTTCGCCGGTGGCGGTGTGCATGTAGACACCGTTGAGGTAATAGCGCGTCTCTTCGGTAGAGATGGCGAACTTTGCCTTGTCGAAGAGGCGGCGCAGCATGCCCGCGGGGGCGGAGAAATTGGTGGAATATTCCGAGGTCGCCATGACCGGGAAATCCTCGCGCGGGAGGGTGGCCAGGCTGAAGGTCGAGCGGCCGGCGGTGATCGTCAGGCGGCCTGCGCTGCCATCCTCGGCCAGGTTGACCAGCGCGCCATCGGGCAGCTTGCGGACGATTTCATGCAGCATCACGGCGGATACGGTGGTGGCCCCGGCGCGTTCCACCATGGCGGGGGCGCGGTCGACCACTTCGATATCCAGATCGGTGGCGCGGAAGCTGACCTGATTTCCATCCGCCTCGATCAGGACGTTGGCGAGGATCGGGATGGTGTTGCGGCGTTCCACGACGGATTGCGCCTGTGCCAGCGCCTTGAGCAGCGTGCCGCGTTCGATCGAGAGTTTCATGGTCACCATCCCCTTGGTCTTGCCCCGACATCGTGCATCATCCGGGGATGCAGAAAGTAGCCGTTTTCAGGCGGTTCACAAGCGGTTTGCCGCCATCCGGCGGTGCTTTTTGACACTCGGGCCGGGGCTGTGCAAGACGGGCGGCAACGTGCCGCCCGTCCCGGCGAGGGATCAGAACCGGGCTTCGACCTTGAGATAGAAGCTGCGGCCCGGTTCGGCGACGCGCGTCACCGATGTATCGAAGGTGTTGGACCGGCTGAGGTGGCGGGCATATTGCTTGTCGAAGACATTGTCGACGCCAGCGATCAGCACGGCCTTTTCGGAGAGGTCATAGCTGCCGAAGAGATCCAGCGTGGCATAGCCCGCCGTCGCCCCCGGATCGCGGGACGGGTCGATGCGGTTCTGGGATGAGGCGAAGTTCACCCGGCCGCCCGCCTGCCAGAGGCCCTGATCCCGGGCGAGCGAGAGGCTGCCCTGCAGGGGCGGGATCTGCGCGAGGGGGCGGTTGTCGCTGCGGTTGTCACCCCATGTCCAGGCCAGATCGCCGTTCACCACCCAGCCGTCACGGGCCCAGCTTCCCGACAGTTCCACCCCGGCGAGCAGGGCCGAGACGTTGCGATAGGTGCTGACGCCCGCGACGGAGAACTGATCGCGAAGGATGTAGTCATCGACCTTGTCCACCCAGGCGGTGGCGTTGAGCGCCCAGCTATTGCCTGTCGCCTCGACCCCCAGATCGAACTGGTTGTGCTGTTCGGGGGCGATGTCGGGATTGCCCACCCATTCGCTGCGGGCCATGGCGCGTTCCGTTGCATCGGCCGTGCGGGCCGAGGTGGACAGGCCCGCGAAGACCATCAGATCGGGGGTGATCCGCTGTTCGATCCGCGCGAGGGCGCCGAAATTGTCTTCGTGGCGGGCGGTATCGAAGGTGGTGCCGTAGCGCAGGGTATAGAGCGAATTCGGCGTGGGCGCCGGGGCACCGGCAAGGCCGCCCGCGAGCCCGGCGCTGGCGCGGACATGATCGTAGCGCAAGCCGAGTTTCAGCGTGGTGGACTGGGAGAGCGCGGTTTCGGTTTCCGCAAAGAGGCCGGTCTGGGCGATGGTGACATCGGGCCACATCACGAAGCGCGCCACGGCGGGATCGCTGGCGAGGATCTGGGGGATCAGGGGCGCGCCGCCGCCATAGGCGATGGCGCGCTTGTCATTCGCCTGGTGATCGAGGCCGATCTTCGCCGTGGTGGCACCGAAGGCGAGTTGCGCCTCGATCCGGCCGCCGGTTGTATCGGAGGTGCTGGGAACGCGCATCCGCATTCCGGCATTGGGGCGCAGGGTGAAGTTGTCCATGACGTGATCGACGGTGCTGGCATAGAGGCTGCCTTCGATCCGGGTCAGCGCGCCCATGTTCAGGTCGATCCCGCCGCGCAGGCGGTAGACATCGGTTTCGGAGAACGGGCTGTCCATGCCTGCGCCGGCGAAGAGGACATCTTCGGCAAGGTCGCGTTCGATATCGAAGGCAAGGTCGAGCCTGCCGTCATCATAGCCGAAGGTGAGGCCGGTGCTGCGCTGATCATAGGCGCTGCGTTCTTCGCGGCCAGCGCCATCGGTGTAGTTGTCGGCGCCCTTCACCTCGGCCGAGGCTTCGAGGAAGAATCCGCCGCCCAGATCATAGGCGAAGGTTCCGGCGGTTTCGTAGCCGTTTCCGTTGGAATTCGCCCCGGCGGCAAGGGTGCCGGTCCAGCGGCGGGCTTCGGCGAATTCGGGGGTGTCGCGTTCCAGCCGGACCGTGCCGCCGGTTCCGCCCGCCCCGTTGGTGACGCTGGCATAGCCGCGATCGACGATGATGCGGTCGGCGCGGAGGATGGAGAGCGTGGACGAGGGCGGATCCATCCGGTTGGGGCAGGCGCCATAGGTGAGCGAGCCGGAGTCGATCACCGTCAGCTGGTTGGCCTGCTGGCCCCGGATGACGAGATCGACGCCATGGCCGCCCATGCGGTTGAAATCGACGCCCGGCAGGGTGGAGATCAGCGCGCCGCCATCGGCCATGGGGGCGGCAAGGCTTTGTTGCGGGATCAGGGTGCTGCGGCTGGCGCGGTTGCGCAGAAGCTGGGCCTGGCGCTGGGCCTGGATCACGATGGGATCGAGGGCGGTGACGTCCTGGGCGGGAAGGATCTGGGCGACGCTGGCCAGCAGCGCGGCACATGCGCCGAGGCGCAGGGTTCGGGTTTTCATGGTGTTCACTGTCCGTCTTGATCTGTTGGCCCCGTTGGCGGGGCGGGTTCAGGCGATCAGGACAGGGATAGGGGGCGCGCGGATGGCATGGGCCGCGTCGCGTGCCCTATGGCCCGATACGATGACGACGGACGGGTGGACAACGGCCACACCCCGGAAAAGGGGGCGTTGCAGCGGCGCGAATTCGGCGGTGGTCTGCGCCGCGCCCATGACGCAGAGCGGGCAATCGGCATTGGCGATGCTGCCCTTGCCTTCGACGACCGTCCCATCGGCGATGCGGATGACGACGGATTTCGGCCCGGTGCCATCGGCGCAGAGCGTGAGGCGCATTTCGCCGGGGGCGACCGGTGCCTCATGCGGGAAGGTCGCCAGCGCCACCTGCACGGCCAGAAGCAGTGCAAGGGCGGACAGGACGATGGCCCGGAGGCGGGCCATGATCAGGCGGGGCGCAGTCATGCGGGAGGGATGGCAAACATATATACAGAACGCAATATGTTTGTCGGACCTGCGACAAGCTGGCCTGTCAGCGTTCGCGCAATGCCTCGGACCCGCGCCAGAGCGGTTTGGTGAGATAGCTGAGGATGGTCTTGCCGCCGGTCTGGAATTCCACCTCGGCCTGCATGCCGGGGCGGATGGAGAGGCCCTTCTGGCGATCGGTCAGTTCCGCCAGATCGACGCGCAGGGTGACGCGGTAATGGGGTTCGGCATCGCGGGTGCGTTCGTCGCGGAAGGTATCGGCGGAAACGAAGGTGACGGTGGCGGGCAGCGTGCCCCAGATCGTGTAATCATAGGCCGAAAGCTTGATCGTGGCCGGCTGGCCTTCGCGCAGGGTGGCGATATCGGCGGGTTTGACCTTGGCCTCGACAAAGAGGCCGCTGTCGAGCGGGATGATCTGCAGGATCTCTTCGCCCGGGCGGACGACGCCGCCGATGGTGGTGACGGCGATGCGGTTGACGATGCCGCGCATGGGTGCGGTGAGGGTGGTGCGCGACAGCTGATCCTGGCCGAGTTTCAGGCGCTGGCGCAGCGAGGCGAGTTCGGCCTGCGCCTTGGCGTAATCGTCGGCGCGGGAAAGATCGGTCTGGGTGATGATCTCGTCCAGGCGGGCGCGGGCATCGGCACGGGCCTTTTCGGCGCGGGTCCATTCGATTTCGGGGGCAAGGCCGCGATCTGCCATGCGGCGGATCATGCCTTCTTCCTCTTCCGCCTGAACGAGGATGGCGCGCGCGCCCTGCAGGCGGGCGTGCAGATCGGCGCGGCGGGCGGCCAGCAGCGCGCGTTCGGAGGCGACGATGTCAGGCACCCGGGCGGCCAGATCGGCGGGGGGGGTGAAATCCTCGGCCCCGGCAATCTCGGCCTCGAGCCGCAGGCGGCGGACATCCAGCGCTGCGATCTGATCGGTCAGGTCATCCACGGTGGATTGGTATTGCGTTCCGTGCAGGCGGGCGAGGATCTGGCCTGCCTCGACCGTGTCGCCTTCGGAGACGTTGAGTTCGGCAAGGATGCCGCCTTCGAGGTTCTGGATGATCTGGGGGCGTGAGGAGGGGATCACCTGCCCCGGCGCGCGGACGATTTCGGCGACCCAGGCGAAGGCGGCCCAGAGGAGGAAGACCAGAACCGTGGCCGCGATCAGGCGGACGGTGACGGAGGGCAGGCGCAGGCGGGATTCGAGCGGGGGGGTGAAGGTGGAGAGGGTCATCGCGCCCCCTGTGCCAGATGCGCCAGCACGGCATCGCGCGGGCCATCGACGGCAAGGCGGCCGTTCTGCAGGATCAGCGTGCGGGTGGTGAGTTGCAGGATCGGCACGCGATGGGTGGCGATGATGGCGGTGCGCCCGTGCAGCCAGTGCGACAGGCGCGAGACGAGGGTGGTTTCCAGCGTCTGGTCCAGCGCGGCGGTGGGTTCGTCGAGCAGCACGACGCGGGGATCCTGCAGCCAGAGCCGCGCCCAGCCCATGGATTGGCGCTGACCGACGGAGAGACCTTCGCCCATCTCGCGGATTTCCAGATCAAGGCCGTGGGGGTGGTTGCGGACAAAGGGGCCGAGGCCCGCGAAATCGAGCGCGGCGAGAAGGCGGTCATCGTCGCGTTCCAGATCGGACATCGAGAGATTGTCGCGCAGGCTGCCCGAGAAGAGGCGGACCTCTTGCCCGAGATAGCCGATATGGCGGCGCAGGTCGCGTGGGTGGATCTGGGCGATGTCGAGCCCGTCGAGCATGATGCGCCCGCCGCCGGGTTCGTAAAGGCCGGCAAGCAGCTTGAGCAGGGTCGACTTGCCCGAGCCGTTGGCCCCCAGGATGGCGGCATGCTGGCCGGCGGGGATGGCAAGGGCGGGGACATCGACCGAGGGGGCGGAATCGGGGCCGTAGCGGAAGGTGAGTTCGCGCAGGTCGAACTGGCCGGTGATGGTTTCGCGGCGGAGGTAGCGGCGGGCGGGATCTTCCTGCTGTTTCGACTGGGCGATCGCCTCGAGCCCGGTGAGGGCGGCCTTGACCTGCGTCCAGCGGGCAAGGATGCCCGCCAGTTGCGACAGCGGCGCGAGGGTGCGCGAGGTGAGCATGGAGACGGCGATGATCGTGCCGACGGTGAAGCTGCCCGAAAAGACCATGAAGGTGCCGATCAGGATGGTGGCGATATAGGTGGCCTGCTGCACGCCCTGCGCCCAGGAGGAGAGCAGGGTGGTGAGGTGGCGCTGGTCGGAGGCGCGCAGGGCGGAGAGGGCGACGAGTTCGCCCCAGAGGCGGCGGACGCGATCCTGGCCGCGCTGGGTGGTGAGGGTTTCGTGTTCGAAGACGGCTTCATACAGCAGTTTTGCCGCGCGGGTATTGGCCCCCTGGGTGGAGTTGGTCAGCGCGATGAGGCGGCGTTGCAGGAGCAGGCCGGGGGCGACCATGAGGATGCCGCCAAGGATCAGCACCCAGACGAGCGGGCCGCCGATCAGCGTGACAAGGGCGAGGAAGATCACGAGGAAGGGCAGGTCGGCCAGGGTGCCGATGGTGGAGGCGGTGAAGAATTCGCGCACCGAGCCGAAATCGCGCATGGCGGCGAAGACCTGGCTGGGCTGGCGTTCGCCGGGGGCGGCGCGCATGCCGAGAAGGCGGTGCATCAGGCGATCCTGAACGGCGAGTTCGATCTTGCGCCCTGTCGTATCCATCAGCGCGGCGCGGGCGATGCGCAGCGCGCCATCGAAGGCGATGGCCAGAAGCGCGCCCAGCGTCAGGACCCAGAGTGTCGGTTCCGACTGGTTGGGGATGACGCGGTCATAGATCTGCAGCGCATAGAGCGCGATGGCGGTGGCCAGGATATTGGCGGTGAGGGAGGCGGCGGCCACTTCGGCCATGGGGCGGCGATGGGTGCGGAATTCGGACCAGAACCAGTGCGGCGCGGCGGCGGGTTCGGCGTGGCGGGCCTCGACCTCGGCGAAGGGAAGGCGGGCGCGCAGCACCCAGCCGCTGTGATGGGGGGCGAAGTCGGCGAGGGGAACCTCGGCGCTGCGGTCGGGGGTGGTGGGATCGTAAAGGGTGAGGGTGTCGCTGTCGCGCGAGAGGATCAGGACGATCTGGCCGGTCTGCATTTCGGCCAGGGCGGGCAGCGCGCCAAGGGCGGGATCGTGATCGAGCGCGACGGAATAGCCCGCGCGGCGGAAGGCGGCGGAGAGGTGATCGAGACCGGGCCTGTCGGGCGCGCCGGTGAGGGTGAGCAGGTCAACGACATCCGACGTCAGCAGCCGCCCGCCCAGCCGGGCCGAGAGGATGGAGGCCAGTTCCGCCCGCGACCGCAGGCCCGCGGCGGGTTGCGGGGGCGTTGCCGGGGCGAAGGCATGGGAGGGGGCCGCAGGCGGGGGCGCGGGCTGCGGGACGGGGGCCATGGTCGGGGCCATGGTCGGAGATTGCGCCGCGCGGGCGGGATGCATGTCGAAGGAAATGACGCGCGGTGACTGCCGTTCCGTCACAGCCGCCCCCCAGCGACAAGCGCCCCGACATCGCGGGCGAGTTCCAGTTCGATCCGCGCGGCATCATAGGCCAATGCGACCTGATCGCGTTCCAGCCGGGCGGCGGCGGCTGTCTGCATGGTGAGATCGGTCAGGCTGCGGCGGCCAAGCCGGTATTGTTCGGCATAGAGATCGAGGTTTTCCAGAGTGCGGGCGAGGACGGTCTGCCCCTGTTCCTGCCGGGTGCGGAGCTGTTCGAGGCGGCCTTGCAGTTCGGTCCGGCGGCGGGCGGCCTGTTCTTCGGCCTCGGCCGTCTGGCGGCGGACGAGGTCAGGGATGGCTTCGGCAGAGCGCAGGATGGCGGGGCTGCCAAGTCCGAGGCGGACACCGCCGAGGCCAAGGCCGGGGGTGACGCCGTCTTCGGTGACGCGGGCATTGGCGGAAAGGCCGGGAAGGGCATCGGCGCGGGTGATGTCGGCCTCGGCCAGGTCGCGGGCGGCGATGGCCCTTGCGCGCAGGAGGGAGAGCGCCTCGGCCGCGGGCAGGGGGGGAAGCCTGTCGATGCCGGTCAGATCGGCCGCGCCCTGCCCGCCTGTGAGTTGTGCGAGATCGGCCAGGGCCTGGGTGCGGGTCTGCCGGTCGCTGGCGAGGGTGGCCTGCATTTCGGCAAGGGACTGGGCGATGATCTGTTCTTCGGTGCGATCCGAGAGGCCGCCCGCGATGCGCTGGGTGACGATGCTGTGGAATTCCGAAAGGCGCGCGGTGGCCCGGGTGGAGATGGCCTCTTGGGCGCGGGCCTGTTCGGCGGTGAGGTAGAGCGACAGGCCTTCGTGGATGCGGGCATTCCGCCCGGCGGCCAATGTCACGGCGGCGAGGTCGATCTCGGCGCGGGCGCGGGCGCGTTCGGCCTTGCGGCGGCCATTGTCGAGCAGGGGCTGGTCGATCACCAGATTGGCCGCCAGCCCGGCGAGACTGTCGAGCGTCAGCGTCGGGGTGAGGCTGGGCCAGGCGTTGCGGGCCACGGCATCGGCGCGCAGGCGGGCAAGGCCAAGCTCTGCCGCATCCGCGCCGGGATCGGCGGCGAGGATGGCATCGGCGAGGCGGGCCATGGTGCCGCCCTGGGGCAGGATGAAGGGCCGCGCGGCCAGATCGGCAATCAGCGGAGAGGCGGTGCCGCCTTCGGGGGCGAGACGCTGGATCGCGGCGGGATCGGACGGGGCTTGCCCCCTGCCGATGGCCAGCATCGAGGGCGGCTGCAACCCGCCCTGACAGCCCGAAAGCAGCACCGCCGCGGCCAGAAGCGCCCCGGAAACGGCACGGGGGAAGGGGAGCGGTGCCGCTCTGGCCGATGGGAAGGGGCGGCGCGGGGGGATCATGGCCTGTGCGTCAGACGATCACCGTGCGCGACACGTCATCTTCGAGCAGGATGCGCGCGCCGGAATCGCCCAGGGTGTAGATGTCGTAGACCTGGCCTGTCACCGCATCCCGGACATTGTGCTCCTGATGCGTGACGTTGTGCAGCGTGACCTGATCTGTCGCCTCGCCCTTCACGATCAGTTGCTGATCGGGGCCGGTGAGGGATTCGAGTTGCTGGGCGGTGATGGTGAGGCGGGCATCGGGGGCGCGGGTCAGGTCGATCGCCGAGAGATCGAAGCCCGCCAGCCCTTCGCGCGTCAGATCTACGGCCACGCCGGTGGCGGTGTTCTTGATGAAGAGGGTGTTCGCCTCGTTCCCTGCCGTATCGCGGGTGTTGATGACAAGATAGCTGCCATCGGGGACGTCGCTGCGGAAATCGAAGCGGTCTTCGCCGCGGTTCGTCAGGCTTTCATCGGCGATGACGCGCGTGGCGGCGCCCGTCGCATCGACGCGGTGGAAGGAATAGGCGTCGTTGGTGTTGGTGGTGGTGATCGCGCTGTAGCCGCCGGCGAAATCCTCGGTCCTGAGGACCGAGGGGGTCGTGGGCGCGACGGTATCCAGATCGAAGCTGCGGGTGATCGTTTCGCTGACATTGCCCGCCGTATCGGTGGCGGTGACGGAGACGGGAATGCCTGTGCGTTCGCCGGTGGGGATCTGGTCGGGGGTGAAGGTCACGGACCAGATGCCCTGGGCGTTGGCCGTGGTGCGTTCGGTATGGCCGTTCATCGTGACGCTGATGGAAGAGCCCGCCTCGGCCCGGCCTTCGACGGGCAGGCCCACGGCATGTTCGCGGGCGTTCAGGACATTGTCGGTGCCGGTGCCAAGGCGGATGTCGGCGGCGTTGAAATCGGCGACGACGGTGTCGATGGCGATGGTCCGCTCCATCGGTTGCGCGGTGGTGTTGCCCTGCGCGTCGGTCGCCGTGGCGCTGATGGTGGCCGTCTGGGCCGCGCCTTGCGGGAGGGCGGCGGCGGGAAGGGTGAAGGTCCAGGTTCCGCCCTGCGTCTGGCTGGCGGGGATGGTGGTTGTCCAGCCGGTTTCCACCACGCGGAGCGTGACGGTTGCGCCGGGTTCGACGGTGCCCTGGACCGGCAGGCCCGCGCTGCGTTCGGTGGCGTTCAGGACCGTGGCATCGCGCGGGCTGTCGGGGGTGGCGCCCAGTTGCAGATCGGGCGCGGCGAAGGTGAAGTCGCCGACCTGCGTGTCGAGGGTGAAACTGCGAGTCACGTCGGGCGTGCTGCGGTTTCCGGCGGCGTCCACGGCATAGGCGGTGATGGTGGCCTGCTGGCCATGGGACAGGCCCTGCAGATCGGTGGCGGTGAAGGTGTAGGACCAGATCCCGTTATCGGCCACGGTGACGGGGCCAAGGTCGCGGCCGTTGAGGTTGAGGTAGACGCGCGCGCCCGCCTCGCCTTCGCCATCGAGGGTGAAGCCGCTGCGCTGTTCGCTGCCGGACAGGACCTGATCGGAGCCGACGGGGTATTGTTCGACGGAAAGCGCGGTTTCAAGGTCGATCCGGACGGGAAGCGTGGCGAAGTTGCTGTTTTCGGCGGCATCCCAGGCGGTGACGCGGATTTCCGACATCTGCGAGGCCGTCGCCAGCCCGGCCGGGAACTGGAGCGACCATGTGCCATTGCCGTTCAGCGTGGCGGGATATGTCTGGCCGAGCCACTGCACCTCGACCCGGGTGGAATCGGCGGGGGCGGTGCCGGTGAGGGTGAGCGCGCCCCGGGATTCGGCGAGGTTGACCACGCCATCGAAGGCGAAGCCCCCGTCGATGGCGACGGACATCTGGGTATCGACGCGGAAGGAGCCGGTGCGTTCCGTCGGGTTGCCTGCGGCATCGGCGGTGCGGACGGTGTAGCTGTAGGTGCCATCGGTGAGCGTGTTCGCCGCGATGGCATGGGACCATTGGCCCTGATCGTTCACTTGCAGGGTGACGGGCGTGGCCATGCCCTGGATCTGCAGGGTGACGGTGGTGTTGGCAGTGGCGGTGCCGGTGATCAGGACCTGGGACAGGCTTTCGGCACGGTTCACCAGATCGTCGCCCGTGACGGCATTGAGGGAGAGCGGCGGGGCGATGGTATCAAGCTCGATCACCTCGGTCAGCGGGGTGCCGACATTGCCGAGACGGTCGGTGGCGATGATGGTCACGGTCTGGGTGCGTTCGCCGCCCGCGATTTCCTGCGGGGTGAAGGTGACGGACCATGAGCCATCGGCATTCATCACCGCGTCGCGGGTAATCGCGCCGGGGGTGCCCGGCACGCCGAGGGTGACGGAGACCGTCGCCCCGGCCTCGCTGGTGCCACGGAGGGTGACGCCATTGGCATATTCGGCGAGGTTCTCGATATCGCCGGTGGACTGCGTCCCCTCGGTCACGGTGGCAGTGGGGGGGGTCATGTCGATGATATAGGCGCCGCCGGTCAGCGTGGTGGCGGTGCCACCCGTTCCGAAGGTGGCGGTGACGGTGTGATTGCCGTCAAGCGGCAGGGTGGCGCCGGAGAAGCCCGCCGTCCAGGTGCCATCGGGCTGCACGGTGACGGTTTCGCTGCGGGTGCCGATGGTAACGACAACGCTTTCGCCGGGGATGCCGGTGCCTGTCACCTCGATCGCGGGTTGGGCGGTGTTGGTGGTGATCGTGGTGGTGGTGCCGGTGCCGTCGATGCTGCGGGTCGGGTTGGAACCGCCGCCGCCGCCACCACCGCCGCCAAGGAGCAGGCCGCCGCCGATCAGCGCCGCGCCAGCAGCACCCGCGCCGCCAAGGCCCAGAAGGGCGGGTGCGAAGATGCCCATGCCGGCGGGATCATCCTCGCCCGTTCCGGCCAGGGTGACGACGGGATCGCCGTCGCCGAAGCGGAGATCATCGAGCGGGCTCCACTTCTCGCCGCCGACGGCGAGGGCGAAGGAGGGGACCAGTTGGCCATTGCCCGCATCGGCGAGGGCGACCTCTGTCACCATGCCATCGGTGGAAAGGAAAAGCCGGTTGGGCGTTTCCGCGGGGGCATCGAACCAGTCGGCCACGGTGATCGTGCGGCCATCGACCAGTTCGATCACCAGATCATTGCCCTCGCGCGTGTAGCCGATCACGCTTTGCGGGCTGATGTTGAGCGACAGCTTGTCGCCCAGGCCTGACTGAATGAAGCTGCTTTCGCCGGGGGCTGCAACATGCCCATATGTGGTACCGCCCGCTGCTGTGCGGACGGCGAAATCAATCGCCGAACTCATGACACTACTCCGCCTCAACCGCCGGAAAATGTGCCGGCGCACCGCTCTTGATTGGCCCTATTCATGGGCCTTGCAAAAACGCATACCCCCAAATCAGGGCGATTTCCAGCATTTTTCGAACATTCCATCCGCAACGACCGGTGGTTGCCCCCAGCATATGGCGAAAAGGACTCAGGTCACTGCAAGATGAGGGATCAGCGCAGGCGCAGGCCGGCGGCATCGAAGTGGAAGGCGCGGCTGGCATCGGGTGTCATGTGGACGGGTTCATCCACCGCGTAATCATGTTCCCCGAAGAGGCGGACAGTCAGAAGGCCATGGGGTTCGGCGCGGACATAGACGAGGGTTTCGCCACCCAGTTTCTCGACATGGCTGACGGTGCCGGGGATTGTGCCGGTTTCGCGAGACAGCGTCAGGTGTTCGGGGCGGATGCCGGTGCTTTCGCCCCGTTCCCCCAGAGCGGCGGATTTCAGGAAGTTCATCTGCGGACTGCCGATGAAGCCCGCGACGAAGGTGTTGGCGGGGTTGTTGTAAAGCTCCATCGGGGAGCCGACCTGCTCCACGATGCCTGCGCGCAGGACGACGATCTTGTCGGCCAGTGTCATCGCTTCGACCTGATCATGCGTCACATAGATCATGGTGGCGCCGAGATCACGGTGCAGGCGGGCGATTTCGATGCGGGTCTGCACGCGCAGGGCGGCGTCGAGGTTCGACAACGGTTCATCGAACAGGAACAGCTTCGGCGTCCGCACGATGGCGCGGCCGATGGCGACGCGCTGGCGCTGGCCGCCGGAGAGTTCCGAGGGGCGGCGGTCGAGATAGGGGTCCAGCGCCAGCATCGCGGCGGCGCGGGCGGTGGCCTTGTCGATGGCAGCCTTCGGTTCGCCCGCCTGTTTCAGCGCGAGGCTCATGTTGTCGCGCACCGTCAGGTGGGGGTAGAGGGCGTAGGTCTGGAAGACCATGGCGATTTCGCGTTTCGCGGGGGCCTCATCCGTGATGTCGCGGCCATCGAGGGTGACGCTGCCGGAGGAGACATCCTCGAGCCCTGCGATCATCCGCAGGAGGGTGGATTTCCCGCAGCCCGAGGGGCCGACGAAGACGCAGAATTCGCCTTCCGCGACATGCAGGTCGACGCCCTTGATGACATCGGTCTTGCCGAAGGATTTGGTGACTTGGGAGAGCGTCAGGGCACCCATGGGCAGGTCCTTTACAGTTTGACGGGCTGGCCGGACCGGACGCTTTCGTCGGCGGCAAGGCAGATGGCGAGGGATTGGACCGCGTCTTCCATGTGACGGGTCAGGTCGATGTCTTCGGTGATCGCGCGGGCCATGTAGGCCTGTTCGCGTTCGCACAGGTCCTGATGGCCGGGTTCATCGGCCATGCTCAGGTCTTCGTCGGGCTGGCCTATGCGATGAACGCGGATGGTGGAGGTTTTGGTGTGGGTATCGTGGTCATCCGACCGCGCGCTTTCCGGCATGCGGATGGAAACGGCGCCGTTGGGGGAGACCACGTCCTTCACGAAGAAGGCGGTGTCGGACATCATGGGGCCCCAGCCCGCCTCATACCACCCGACGGAGCCATCGGCGAAAAGCACCTGGAAATGGCCGTAATTGTACATGTCGGGCGCGATTTCGTTCGACAGGCGCAGGCCCATCCCGCGCACCTCTACCGGTTTGGCATCGGTGATCTGGCACATGACATCGACGTAATGGACACCGCAATCGACGATTGGCGATGTGGTCTGCATGAGGGTCTTGTGAACCTCCCATGTCGGGCCTGACGATTGCTGGTTCAGGTTCAGGCGAAAGACGTAAGGGCCGCCCAAGGCGCGCGCCTCATTGATGAGGCGCATCCAGGACGGGTGATGGCGCAGGATGTAGCCCACCACCAGCTTGCGGTTGTTGGCGCGGGCGCAATCGACCACGCGGCGGGCGTCGGCAACGGTGGTGGCGAGCGGCTTTTCGACAAAGACATGCGCGCCCTGTTCCATCGCCATGCAGGCGTAATCGGCATGGCTGTCGGAATAGGTGGAGATATTCACGAGATCCGGTTTCAGCCGTGTCAGAGCCGCTTTGTAATCCGGTTCGATAGTGTAGCCAGCCATTTCCGGGTCCAACCGTGGCTCTGACCTGTTCACCAGCCCGACCAGATCGAAGGCGGGATTGCGGTGATAGGCCAGCGCATGGCTGCGCCCCATGGTGCCAAGGCCTGCAACGAGGGTGCGGATGGTCATTTGACGGCTCCTGCGGTGATGCCGCGGATGAGTTGGCGCGAGAAGATCAGATACAGCACCAGCACCGGGACGATGGCGAGGGATAGGGCGGCAAGCACGGCGTTCCAGTTGGTGACGAACTGGCCGATGAAGACCTGACTGCCAAGGGTGATGGTCTTGGTTTCTTCGCTCGGCGCAAGGATCAGGGGGAACCAGAGGTCGTTCCAGATCGGGATCATGGTGAAGACCGCGACCGTCGCCATCGCGGGACGGACCAGCGGCAGGACGAGGGTGAAGAAGATGCGGTATTCCGACAGCCCGTCGATGCGCCCCGCGTTCTTCAGGTCGTCAGAGACGCTGCGCATGAACTCCGACAGGATGAACACCGCCAGCGGCAGGCCTTGCGCGGTGTAGACGAGGATCAGGGCGGTCAAGGTATTCACCAAACCGGCCGAAACCATCAGTTCGAGGATGGCCACCGTGCCAAGGCGGATGGGGATCATGATGCCGAGCGCGAGGTAGAGACCCATCAGGAGGTTGCCACGGAAGCGGTATTCCGACAGCGCGAAGGCCGCCATGGCGCCGAAGAGCAGGACGAAGAACAGGCTGGCGACCGTCACGGTCATGGAATTGAGGAAGTATTGGAAGAAATCCCCCTGCTCCAGCACGGTGGTATAGCCGACCAGATCCCAGTTGCCGGGCATGGGGGGCATCAGGGGTTCGGCAAAGATCGCGCGGCGGGACTTGAAGCTGTTGATGACGATGACAAAGACAGGAAACAGCGCGATCAGCGTGTAGGTGATCAGGATCGCATGGGCGGCGATGCTGCGTCCGGCGTGGCTGCGGGTTTTCGACATGGCGCGCCCCTTCAGAATTGATAGCGGCGCAGCCGCGTCTGGATGCCGAAGAGGTAGATGCACACCCCCACGAGGATGATCCCGAACATGGCCGTGGCAATGGCAGACCCCATGTAGGGATCGCCCAGCTGCAACTGGAACCCGAAGAAGGTGCGATAGAGGAAGGTGCCGAGGATGTCGGTGCTGAAATCCGGGCCGGCCAGCGCCCCCTGCGCCACATAGATCAGGTCGAAGGCGTTGAAATTGCCGACGAAGGTGAGGATGGAGATGATTCCGATGGACGGCAGGATCAGGGGAAGCTTGATCTTCCAGAACTGCGCCCAGCCGGTAAGGCCATCCATCTCGGCCGCCTCGATCACGTCATCGGGGATGGAGAGGAGGGCAGCATAGATCAGCATCATCGGGATGCCGACGAATTGCCAGACGGAGATGAGGGCAAGGGTGGTCAGCGCGTATTCCTCTTTCCCCAGCCAGGGGGCGAAGAGGAATTTCAGACCGACCGCATCGAGCATTCCGGGGGCAATGCCCCAGATGGGCGACAGGATCAGCTTCCAGACGAAGCCCACGATGACAAAGGACAGGATGGTGGGGATGAAGATCGCGGTGCGGTAGAAGGCCGCCATGCGCAGGCGGGGGGATGACAGCAGGGCGGCCAGCAGGATGCCGATGGGGTTCTGCACGATCATGTGGATGATGAAGAACCAGCAGTTGTTGCCCAAGGCGTTCCAGAAGGCATCGGACCAGCGCGGATCGCCGAAGAGCGTGGCGAAATTGGCAAGGCCCACGAAGATGCGGTTCTGGCCTTCGAGATTGAAAAGCGACAGGTTCAGCGTCCCGAAAAGCGGGATGATCATGATGGCGGTGTAGACCAGCACGGCAGGTGCCAGGAATACGCCGATATGCCAGCGGAAAGGCTTCCGTCGTGCCATGACGCCCTCTTGTCGGTTTGGGGATGGGGGGGGTCCGGGGGGCCGATGCGGCCCCCCGGCCTTTGGCAGATCACTTCTGCGGTTCGTACCAGCTTGCCAGCCCGTCCTGCAGACGCTTGGCCGCGTCGGCGGGCGCTTCGCTGCCGCGGATCACATTGGCCGAGGCGTTCCAGGTTTCGTTTTCCAGGTTCGGCGTGCCGCGCGACAGGATCTGGTAGGTGGACCGGATCGTCGATTGGCACTTGCCGCGCCAGGACACGAATTCCTGCGCCAGCGGATCCTGCATTTCCACCGGGGTGGAATTCAGGCTGAAGAAGCCCGGCAGGGCATTGGCATACATCGCCGCGAATTCCGCGCTGCCCACCCATTCGAGGAAGGTCTTCGCGGCCTCGGCATTCGGCGATTTGGCGTTCATGCCGATGGCGATGTCGGTGTGATCCGAGATGTAGCAGGTATCCCCCGCCGCCGCGACCGGGGGCGGGAAGGCCCCCATGGCAAAGCCCGCCTGGGCGTTGAAGCCCGCGATTTCCCAGGAACCGGCCGGATAGATCGCCGCCCGGCCAAGGGTGAAGAGGTTCTGGCTGTCGGGATAGGTCTGGGCTTCGAAACCGTCACCCAGATAGTCCTTCCAGCGGGCCAGTTCCTCGAACGGGGCGACCCATGGCGCGTCGGTCAGCTTTTGCTCACCCTTGATCAGCGCGAGGCGACCTTCCTCGCCCTTCCAGTAGTTCGGGCCGATGTTGTTGTAGCCCATCGTCGCGGCTTCCCACTGGTCGTTGGTGCCCATCGCCATGGGGATATAGGTGCCGTCTGCCTTGATCTTGTCGAGCGCGGCGAAGAATTCGTCGCGGGTGGTGGGCACAGCGATGCCCAGCGCATCGAAGGCATCCTTGTTGTAGATGAAGCCGTGGATCACCGAGGCCATGGGCACGCAGAAGGTGGCCGCGCCGTCATCCGTCTGCCAGGCCGATTTGGCGACGGGCGAGAAGTTGGCCATGGCGGCAAGGCCCGTGAGATCGGCCAGATGCCCCTGATTGTACAGTTCCAGCGAGGCGTCGAAGGGGCGGCAGGTGATCAGGTCACCGGCGCTGCCTGCGGCCAGCTTGGAGTTCAGCGCGGCGTTGTATTCCGCCGGGGCGGTGGGGGCGAAGACCACCTTGATGCCGGGATTTGCGGCCTCGAATGCCGGGATGATGGTGTCCTGCCAGATCGTCAGGTCGTCATTGCGCCAGCTTTCGATCGTCAGCGTCACGTCCTGTGCCGAGGCGGCGCCGCCAAGCAGCGTGCTGGCAAGAAGGGCGAAGCGGAAGGTTTTCGTCATGGAGATACTCCCTGTTGGTGGCCTTATGGGTTCAAAGCGGCGAGGGCCGGGCCGAGTGCCCCGTCGCTGTTCCGGAGTTCGGCCGCAGCCCGTTCGGGCGTGGCCCCGGCGGCAATCAGCACCGCCGGTTTCACGGCGCCGCCCGTCTGGGCGAGCGCCTGTTTCGCGGTTTCGCTGTCACGGCCGGAGATGGCCGCCACGATGCGGGCGGCGCGGTCGATCAGCTTGGCGTTGTCGGCCTGGACATTGACCATGTAGCCGTCATGGACATGCCCCAGAAGGATGCCCATGCGGACCGACAGCATGTTCAGCGCCACCTTCTGCGCGGTGGCAGCCCCCATGCGGGTGGAGCCGTTCACCACCTCTGGACCCGTGTCCAGAAGGATGGAAATGTGGCTCTGTTCCAGCAGTTTCGAGCCCGCGACATTGGCGATGCCAACCACCGTGAGCCCCGCCTTGCGGGCCAGATCGGCGATCACCAGTGTATAGGGCGTGGAACCGGAGGCCGAGACGCAGAGGATCGTGTCGCCCTGCCCCAGGCCGGAGCTGCGGAAATCGGCCAGGGCCAGGGTGGGATCATCCTCGACAGAGCCGACCATGTGGATCAGCGCATCGGTTCCGCCGGCAAAGAGCATGGGCGTGGCCTGTGGCGGAATGCCGAAGGTGCCCGCCAGTTCCAGCGCATCGGCCAGCGCCATGAGGCCCGAGGATCCCGCCCCCGCATAGCCAAGCTTTCCACCGGCGCGCAGGCTGCTGGCGGCGGCGGTGGCGGCAGCGTCGATCATCGGGATCGCAGGGCGGACCATGGCCAGCGCGGCGAGTTGCGCATCGAGCAGATGCGACAGCGCAACCGCGCCCGGCAGGCCATGCAGACCTGCCGAATGGGGATGACGTGCCTCTGTCGGGCGGTCGGCCATGTGATTCCCTTCCTGTTTCCCTGACAATGCCAAAATAATACCAATTGTAAAGCCTCTTGTGATTTCGCAGGTGCAGCATTCAGTTTTTGGGGTTTTTCGCAAAGGTTCTTTCCATTTGGTATTGTTTTGGTATCTTTGCGGGGGAAAGGATTCGCCATGCAGCTTTTTCTGGGGATCGACGGGGGCGGCACGGGGTGCCGGGCAGCTGTGGCGAATGCCGCCGGCGCGATCCTTGGGCGCGGCGCGGCGGGGCCTGCGAATATCGCGTCGGATCCGGCGGGGGCGGCGGCGAACATCATTGCCGCCATGGAAGGCGCGCTGGCCGAGGCCGGGGGCGGCGAGATTGCCGCCGCGGGGCTGGGGCTTGCCGGGGCGAATGCGGCGGGCGCCACGGAACGCCTGCGCGCGACCCTGCCCTTTGCCCGCGTCACGGTGGTGACGGATGCGATCACGGCGGTGAAGGGCGCGCTGGGTGCCGGTGACGGCGTGGTGGCGGCGCTGGGGACCGGGTCGGTCTTTGCCGTGCAGCGGGCGGGCATGGTCCGGCAGATCGGCGGGCGCGGGCTGGTGCTGGGGGATGAGGCAAGCGGGGCCTGGATCGGGCGGGCGATGCTGGCCGCAAGCCTGCGGGCGGTGGACGGGTTCACGGTGATGACACCCTTGCTGGCGGAACTGGTGGAAGAGATTGGCGGGCCGGATGGCGTGGTGGCCTTTTCGCTGCGCGCCCGGCCCGCGGATTTCGCGGCGCTGGCGCCGCGGGTGGCGCAGAGCGACGATCCGGCCGCGATGGCCGTGATGGCGCGGGCCGAGGCGGATGTAGCAGAGGCCGCCTGTCTGTTGCGGGGCGGCGATGACCTGCCACTGGTGTTTTTGGGCGGTTTAGGGACTGTTTTTGCCGCACGCATGGCGGGACGCTTTCCTGTTCAAGCGGCGCTTGGCACGGCGCTGGATGGCGCGCTGATGCTGGCGCGGGAGGCGGCGTGATGGAGCAGATCTTTTCCCCCGACGGGTTCGAGGAAGTGGGAAGCGGGCCGCTTTACCTGCAGCTGCAAAGGCGGATCGGAGAGGCCATCGACACAGGCCGGTTGAAGCCGGGGGACAGCCTGCCCGCCGAACGGGACATGGCGGCGATGACGGGGCTGAGCCGGGTCACGGTGCGCAAGGCGGTGGAGGGGTTGGTCGGGTCTGGCCAACTGGTGCAGAAGCGGGGGTCTGGCACATTCGTGGCACAGCGGGTGGAGCGCCTGGAACAGGCGCTGAGCCTGCTGACAAGCTTTACCGAGGATATGGCCCGGCGTGGCAAGAGCGTGGAATCGGTATGGCTGGCGCGGGGTTTGCACGCGCCCGCGCCGGAAGAGGTGATGGCACTTGGCCTTGGCGCCGGGGATCGCGTGGCGCGGCTGGAACGGGTGCGGAGGTCGGACGGGGTGCCCCTGGCGATCGAGCGCGCCTCGATTTCGGCGCAGGTCCTGCCGGAACCGGAACGGGTGGATGCCTCGCTTTATGCGGCGTTGGAGGCGCGGGGGATGCGGCCGGTTCGGGCGGTGCAGCGGATTTCGGCGGCCAATCTGGGGGTGCGGGATGCGGAGTTGCTGCATGTGCCGCCCGGCGCGGCGGGGCTGAAGATCGAACGGATCGGATATCTGCCGGACGGGCGGGTGGTGGAATTCACAAGGTCGCTCTACCGGGGTGACGCCTATGACTTCGCGGTGGAGCTGAAGCTGGCACCCGAAGCGGAAAGGAACGGATGATGACAAGTCACATGGCGCGGGAAGTGGGCGAGATTCCGCAGGTTTCGAGACGATTCCTGACGGAATCGCGGGATGCGCTGATGGCGGCGGCGGCTGCGATGCGGGCTGTTGATCCGGGGCTGGTGGTGACCGTGGCGCGGGGATCTTCGGACCATGCGGCGACCTATCTGAAATATGCGGTGGAATTGCTGGCGGGGGTGCCTGTCGCCTCGGTCGGGCCATCGGTGGCATCGGTCTATGGGCGGCCCTTGCGCCTGAAAGGCGCGGTCTGCGTGGGGATTTCGCAATCGGGGCGCAGTCCGGATATCGTGGAGATGATGCGCGCGGCGGGCGCGGGGGGCGCGCTGTCGGTGGCGATCACCAATTTCGCCGACAGCCCGATGGCGCAGGCGTCAAGCCATTGCCTGCCCCTGCAGGCGGGGGTGGAGCAATCGGTGGCGGCGACCAAGACCTTTGTGACCTCGGTCCTGGCGGGATTGACGCTGGTGGCGCAGTGGCGCGAGGATGAGGCGCTTTTGGCTGCAATAGAGACGATTCCTGAGGCGTTTGAAGCCGCGCTTGCGCTGGACTGGTCGCCGCTGGCGGCGCGGATGGCGCGGGCGCAATCGGGCTATGTGCTGGGACGGGGGCCTGCCTTCGCGATTGCCAGCGAATGCGCGCTGAAGCTGAAGGAGACCTGCGGCCTGCATGCAGAGGCCTATTCCGCGGCAGAGGTGCTGCATGGGCCTTCGGCCATCGTGCAGGCGCAGTTCCCGGTGCTGGCGCTGGCGGTGGAGGATGCCGCGCAGGCGGGGGTGGTGCAGACGGCGGAACGGCTGGCGGCACAGGGGGCGGATGTGTTCGTCACCGGGGCCGGGGCGAAGGGCTGCGTGACTCTGCCTTCGGTCGGGGGGCTGCATCCGCTGGTGGCGCCGCTTGTTCTGGCGGTGGGGTTCTACGGGTTTGTCGAGGCGCTGGCGCGGCGGCGGGGGTTCGATCCCGATACGCCGCCGCATCTGCGCAAGGTGACGGAGACGGTGTGATGGGGCGCATCGCCTATGCCGGGGCGCGGGTCTTTGACGGGGCGCAGTTCCGCGAGGGGGCGCTGATCGTCGAGGATGGCGCGGTCGTGGGTTTCGGCGCGGCCGAGGGGCAGGTGGTGGACCTTGGCGGCGGGGTGCTGGCGCCGGGGTTCCTGGATCTGCAGGTGAACGGGTCGGGCGGGGTGGCCATTGACGGGGCCACGGATCGGGCCGTGTTAGAGACGGTTTGTGCGGTTCAGGCGAGGTTGGGGGCGACGGGCTGCCTGCCCACGCTGATCACCGATACCTACGATGCCACGGCGCGGGTGGTTGAGGCGGGGATTGCTGCGACCAAGGCGCAGGTTCCGGGGTTCCTGGGGCTGCATCTGGAGGGGCCGCATCTGGACCCGCGCCGGAAGGGGGCGCATGATCCGGCCCTGATCCGGCCGATGGAGGCCCGCGATCTGGCGCTGATCCTGGAGGCGGCGGCGGAATTGCCCGCGCTGATGGTGACGGTGGCCCCGGAATCGGTGACGGAAGCGCAGATCGTCGCCATGGCGGCGGCCGGGGTGATCGTGTCGCTGGGCCATACGGATTGCAGCGCGGGGGTGGCGCGGGCGGCGATGGCGGCGGGGGCGCGGTGCGCGACGCATCTCTTCAACGCGATGAGCCAGATGGGCAACCGCGAAGCGGGGATGGTGGGGGCTGTGCTGGGCGCGGGCGGTTTTGCCGGGCTGATCGCGGACGGGGTGCATGTGGATCCGTTGACGATGCGAGTGGCGCTGGCGGCGAAGCGGGAGGGTGTGTTCCTTGTATCGGACTGCATGGCGCTGGCGGGCACGGATGGGACGGAGTTCCGTCTTGGTGGGCGGCGTATCCTGCGGGCGGGAGGGCGGCTGACGCTGGAGGACGGGACGCTGGCGGGGGCGGACCTGACGCTGCCGCGTGCGGTGCAGGTGTTGGTGGAGGCGGTGGGCATTGCGCCGGAGCGGGCGCTGGCCATGGCATCTTCGGTGCCTGCTGCCGTGATCGGGCGGGGCGATCTGGGGCATCTGCGCCCGGGCGCGCGGGCGGATATGGTGCATCTGTCGCCCGACTGGGCGCTGCGGGGTGTCTGGCGGCAGGGCGTGGCCGTCTAGAGCCAGTTCTTCCAACGGAAGTAGAGATAGGCGATGGCCGAGGAGGCGAGCATCGCGATGAGGGCGGACGGGTAGCCCAAGGGCTGCGCCAGTTCGGGCATGATGTCGAAGTTCATCCCATAGATCGACGCGATCAGCGTGGGGGGCGAGAACAGCACCGCCACGACCGATACGATGCGGACGGTGGAATTCTGGGCGAGGTTGATCATCCCCAGCGTCGCGTCGGAGGCGAGGCCCACGCGTTGGGACAGGAAATCGGTATGCACCTCGAGCGAATCGATGTCGCGGGTCAGGTTGGCGACGGTGCCGGACAGCCCTTCATCGCCCGTCCTTTCGCGGGCGGTCTGGCCATAGAAGCCCAGCGCGCGGGACAGGGTGAGCAGGGCAAGGCGGATGTTGCCCAGCAATTCCGCCTCGCGCCCGATATGGCGGAGGGCAACTTCCAGCCGCTTCTGGTTCTGCCCGCGCTTGCCCGGGGTGTAGACGGAACGGGAGACATGATCGAGGCTGCGGCCCGAGCTTTCCAGCAAGTCGGCGAGGCGGCCTACGATTTCTTCCAGCAGGGAGAGGAACAGGGCGTTGGCGGAGGTGCAGCCGGGGCCGACCTTGTCGGCGCGGGTGGGATAGGTTTCGAAGGGGCGGCTGGCATGGTGGCGGACGGTGACAAGCCGACCGGGTGTCAGGATGAAGGTGACGGGGCCAGCGGTGGGGGCGTTGGTGTCTGAATGGCCCGTGAGCTGGATCGTCATGTAATCGGTGCCGCCTTCACGGTAGAGGCGGTTCGAGATTTCGATTTCCTCCATATCCTCGAGCGTGGGGACGTGGAGGCCCAGCGCGGCGGTGGCGGCGGCCTCGTCCGGGGTGGGTGCGTGCAGGTCGATCCAGATCGCATCGGCAAGCGCGGAGTCTGGGGAGAGGGCGACGAGACGGCCCTGGGATTCGCGGTAGGCATGCAGCATGGGTTCCCCCTGTGATCGGGGAAAGGTAGGCGCGTCGGGTGTCGGGCGTAAAGGGCGGGTCAGCCCCGGCGCAGCATTTCCGCCAAGGCCCGGTTCTGGCGGGTGGTGCGGGCATGCAGCGTGGCGAGGGGCATGGCGTCCTGCTTCACATATTCGATGAACATCTGGTTCAGGTTGTTGAAGATGACCTGCCCCATGGCCTGGGCATCCACGCCAGCCCGGGCATAGCCCAGCGCCTGAAGCCGGGCGATCAGATCGCAGACCTGGGCGGCGAGCTTGCTGTCGAGTTCGGTATAGCGGGCAGAGAAGGGGGTTTCGGGGGCCTCGATCGACAGGGCCATGGCGGTGCGCCACATCTCTTTCGACAGGTAGATCAGGGAGTGGTCGTAGTAGATGCCGATCAGCGCGGCGAGGGCATCGGCAATGTCGGAGGGTGGGTTTTCGACGATGGCGTGGCCGGATTCAAGCACCTCTTCCACCTCCATCGAGACGATGGCGAGGAGGAGGTCGCCCTTGTTCGTGAAGTAGTTGTAGAGCGTGCCGACCGAGACCTCGGCCGCCTGGGCGATGTCTTCGATCCGGATCGCGCCATAGCCGCGGTCGCGGAAAAGCCGCGAGGCCGCCTCGAGGATGCGGCGCGTGCGGTCTGCCTTCTGTTTCTCGCGCAGTCCAGCCATCGGTTCCGTTCACGAATTGCCCGAATTTTGACATTGACTTCAAAAATGAACGAACTCAATTCTTTTCAACATCGCGCCGACGAGAAGCGCAGACCGAAGCCCGACATGGAGACGACAATGGCCCTGAAAGCGATCCTTCCGATGACCGCAGCCACCCTTGCTGCGATGTCCTGCCCCGGTCTTGCGCAGGAGTTGAATGCGCTGGTGTGGTGCGATCATACCGATCCCGCGCTGATCGAACCCTTTGAAGAGAAGTTCGGGGTGAAGGTGAACCTGAAGGAATATGAGGGCACCGCGGCGGGGCTGGCGATCCTTGACCAGTCGCAACCCGGGGATTGGGATGTGCTGGTCATCGACGCGGTGGATGTGGGCCGTGCGGTGGAGGCGGGGTATCTGGCCGAGTTGCCGGCTGACCAGTTGCCGACGCAGAATTTCTTTCCCGAGCTGGTGATGGCCGAGAACAACATGGTGGATGGCAAGACCTATGCCGTGACCGAGAAGTTCGGCTACAACACGATCTCCTATGACAAGACCAAGGTTGATCCCGCGGACATGGAGGACATGGCCAGCCTGACCAGCGGGAAATATGACGGACGGATCGGGATCTATGACTATTATCTGCCGGTGCTGGGCCTTGTGGCGCTGGGACAGGGGATCAACACCGCCGATATCACGCCCGACACGCTAGGCAGCCTGAAGGATCCGCTGATGGCGCTGCGGGCGGCATCGAAGCAGGTGTCGGACGTGGTTTCGGCGCAGACGGCGCTGGCCACGGGCGAGGTGGATATCGTCGTGGGCGGGGGGGAATGGCTGACGGCGGTGCTGGCCGCCGACAACCCCAACCTGGACTGGACGATCCCGAAGCAGGGCGGGCTGCGCTGGGCGCAGTCGATCGGGGTGGTGGCCGGGTCCACCCAGCCGGATCTGGCGCTGGAATTCGTGAAATACATCGTCTCGCCCGAGGGGCAGGCGAAGCTGGCGACGAGTTCCTGCTATTGGGGGATGCCCGCGAATGCCAAGACGGGCGATGCCCTGTCGATGGAACAGCGCGCGATCCTGCGCTGGCAGGAGCAGCCCGATTTCCTGAAGCGCGCGCAGCTTTACCCGATCCCGGATGCCGCGCTGGATACGGCGATGCAGGATCTGTGGACCGAAATGCTGAACCAGTGACGCCGTGACATTGGCGGCGGCGGAACGGCGGATGGGTTGGGGCCTTGTGGCCCCTGCCCTGCTTTGGACGGCAGCCTTTTTCGTGCTGCCCTTTGCCGCCATGGTGGCGCTGTCTTTCGCGCATATGGAAGGGCGCGAGGTGGTGCGGGGTTTTGATCCCGGCAATTACATCCGCATCTTCACCGACTGGACGATGCTGAAGGCCCTGTTGAACAGCCTTGAGATCACGGTGGTTGTTACGGTGGTTTCGGTGGTGCTGGCCTGGCCCTTGGCGGCGATCATCGCCTTTCGGGTGCCCGCGCGGTGGCAGCGATTGGCGTTGCTGCTGGCGGTGCTGCCGTTCTGGACATCCTATGTGGTGCGGTCCTATGCGTGGCTTCTGGTGCTGGGGCAGAACGGGGTGGTGAACAAGGCGCTTTTGTCGCTGGGGCTGATTGCCGAGCCGCTGGAGATTGCTGCAACCCGGGTGGCGACGGTGATCGGCTTCGTGCATTTCTTCGTGATGCTGCTGACGCTGACGATCTATGCGAACCTTATCCAGCTATCGCCGAACTATGCCCGCGCGGCGGCGGATCTTGGGGCGGGGCGGTGGCAGACCTTCCGGCATGTGATCCTGCCGCTGACATTGCCGGGGGTGGTGACGGGGGCCTTTCTGACATTCGTGCTGTGCATCGGGGATTACATCACGCCACAGATTTTGGGCGGGAATGCGGAACTGACGCTGCCGCAACTGATCATGCTGCAACTGGGGAGAAGCGGGAATTTCCCGCTGGCCTCGGCCCTGTCGGTGGTGCTGATGGCGGTGGTGACGCTGGCCTATTTCGCAAGCAGCCGATGGCTGCGGCTGGATCGGGTGTAGCGATGCGCGCGTTGTCATGGGCCTATCTGGCGGTTGCCTATGCCTTTGTGTTCCTGCCGGTGGTGGTGCTGGTGGCCTTTTCCTTTCAGGATGGCCGCTTGCCCGTGCCGCCCTTTCAGGGCTTTACGCTGGAGTGGTATGGCCGTGTTCTGGGTGAGCGTGACCTGATGGAAGCGCTGCTGAATTCGGCGCTGGTGGCGGGGATTTCGTCACTGATCGCGCTGACTTTGGGGTTTCTGGCGGCGCATGCGCTGGCGCGGGTGCGGCTGCCGGGATCGGTGCTGATGCGGGGCGTGCTGATCGCGCCGATGACGGTGAATTACCTGATCATCGCGCTGGGATTGCTGACGGTGTTCAATCAGGCCGGGGTGCGGCTGTCGCTGTGGACGGCGGGGGTGGGGCATGTGGTGATCAACCTGCCCCTGTGTTTCGCCATCACCTATGCGGCGATGGGGGATCATCAGAGAAACGCCGAACGGGCGGCGCGTGACCTTGGCGCGCCGGAATGGAAGGTGTTGGCCCTGGTATCGGCGCCGATGCTGGCGGCGCCGCTGGCGGCGGCCTTTTTCCTGTCGGTCACGTTCAGTTGGGACGAATTCATCATCGCCTTCCTGCTGACGCGGTTCGACGTGACCTTGCCGGTGGAGATCTGGTCGATGCTGCGGTCGGGCATTTCGCCCGCGACCAACGCGGTGGGGTCGCTGGTGTTTCTGGTTTCCGTGACGCTGGTGGTCCTGCTGGAGGTTTTCGTGTTCCGGAGGACGAAATGACGGCCGGTGTATCCATCCGCGCGGTGACGCAGCGCTATGGCAGCGCACTGGCGCTGGATGCCGTCGATCTGGAGATCGCGGCAGGGGAATTCGTCGTGCTGCTCGGCCCGTCAGGATGCGGCAAGACCACGCTTCTGAACATCATCGGCGGGTTTGCCGAACCCACGTCCGGCAGCGTCCTGATCGGCGGGCGGGACATGGGGGGCGTCGCCCCGAAGGATCGGCCGACGACGACGGTGTTTCAGGATTACGCGCTGTTTCCGCATATGACGCTGGCCGAGAATGTGGGGTTCGGGCTGCGGATGCGGGGGGTGGCGCGCGCGGCGCGGGATGCCAAGGCCGAGGAGATGCTGGCGCTGGTGGGGCTTGCGGGGCGCGGTGCGCGGCGGCCGCATGAGCTGAGCGGCGGGCAGCGGCAGCGGGTGGCGCTGGCGCGGGCCCTGGCGGTGGAGCCGGATGTGCTGCTGCTGGACGAGCCCTTGGGGGCGCTGGACCTGAAGCTGCGGCGGGCGATGCAGGATGAGTTGAAGGCGATCCAGCGGCGGGTGGGGACGACCTTTGTCCATGTGACGCATGATCAGGAAGAGGCGATGGCGATTGCCGACCGGATCGTGGTGATGAATGGTGGCAGGATCGCGGATCAGGGTCCGCCAAGGGAGGTGTATCTGCGCCCGAAAAGCCTGTTTTCGGCGGGGTTCATGGGCGAGGTGAACAAGGTTCCCGTGAAGGGCGGCGCGGCGGAATTTGGCCCGGTGGCGGTGCCGGACGGGGTGCTGTGCATCCGGCCGGAGGCGATTTCGGAGGGGGGCCCGCTGCGGCTGGGCCCCTGCCGGGTGGTGGAGACGGTGTTCTTTGGCACGCATCTGCGGGCGCATGTGGCGCCGGTGGCTGCACCCGGGTTGCGGCTGGTGGTGCATCTGCCGCAGAGGGCAGAAGTGGCTGTGGGGGCGGTGATGGATCTGGGGGCCACGGATTTCGTGGTGCTGGAGGCATGATGGAACGGATGGGGCCGGGGGATTGGTGGCGCGTGCGGCCGGTGGGCGATGGCGTCACCTGGATCGACGAGCCGCATGTGCGGGAATTCTATCGCTGCAACGTCTGGCATGTGCGGGGGCGGGACCGCGACATGCTGGTGGATAGCGGGATGGGTGTGGTCAGCCTGCGGCAATGGGTGCCGGTGGTGACAGAGCGGCCACTTGAGGCGGTGGCGAGCCATACGCATTTTGACCATGTGGGATGCCATCACGAATTCCCCTGCCGATCCTGCCACGGGGCAGAGGCGCATCTGCTGCGCGCGCCGACGCGCGAGAACACCTTTGCCGACAAATATGTGACGGATGACATCTTCACCGCGCTGCCGCCTGATCCTTACCAATCGTCCACCTATGCGGTGCAGGCCGCGCCTGCGACGCGGCTCTTGTGGGATGGGGATGTGGTCGATCTGGGCGACCGGCAGTTCGAGGTGATCCACACGCCCGGCCATTCGCCGGGGGGGATCGCGCTGTGGGAGGCGGCGACGGGCGTGCTGTTTTCGGGCGACATCGTCTATGATGGCGATTTGATCGAGGGGACGAGCGCGCAGGAGCAGGCACAATACATCGCGTCCATGGAACGGCTTCTGGCGCTGCCGGTGCGGGTGGTGCATGGCGGGCATTTCCCAAGCTATTCGGGGGAACGGCATCACGCGATCATCCGGGACTGGCTGAAAGGAAAAGGCCGATGAAGGTGTTCAACCAACCGCTGGGCGGGAACGAGATGGCGCGATTCGGTGGGCCTGCCACGATGATGCGCCTGCCTGCGGCGGCATCGCCCGAGGGGCTGGATGTGGGGTTCATCGGGATACCGATGGATCATGGCACCTCCAACCGCTCTGGCACGCGGCTGGGGCCGCGTCAGATCAGGGACGAAAGCCGGATGCTGCGCCCCTATAACATGGCGACGGGGGCGGCGCCGTTCGATCACCTGCAGGTGGCCGATCTGGGCGACGTGGCGATCAACACCTTTGATCTGAAGAAGACGGTGGACATCATCACCGACCATTACCGCAAGGTTCTGGCCCATGACGTGATCCCGCTGACGCTGGGGGGCGATCATACGCTGACATGGCCCATCCTGCGCGCGATGAAGGAGAAGTACGGGCCGGTCGCGCTGATCCATATCGACGCCCATGCCGACATCAACGAACACATGTTCGGCGAGACGGTGGCGCATGGATGCCCGTTCCGCCGGGCGTGGGAGGATGAATGCCTGATCAACGACCGCGTGTTCCAGATCGGGCTGCGTGGCACGGGCTATGCGGCGGATGATTTCGACTGGGCGCGCAGGCAGGGCTGGACGGTGGTGCAGGCCGAGGAATGCTGGGGCAAATCGCTGGTGCGGTTGATGGAGATCGTGCGCGAACGGATCGGGGAACTGCCGGTCTATATCAGCTATGACATCGACAGCCTTGACCCCGCCTTCGCGCCGGGAACGGGGACGGTGGAGCCGGGGGGCCTGTCCACCTGGCAGGCGCTGGAGATCATCCGGGGCTGCGCGGGGCTGAACATCGTGGGGGGCGATCTGGTGGAAGTGTCGCCGCCCTATGATCCTTCGGGCAATACCGCGCTGATCGGGGCGAACCTTCTGTATGAGATGCTTTGCGTGCTGCCGGGGGTGCCGCAGCATCCGTCGCGGTTTTCAGGGCTGACGTTTTAGGGGGGTGCGCGCAGAGCGCATAGCTTAGGCGAAAGGCCCGGGGTGCGAACCCCGGGCCTTTTCCTATTCCGCGACGTGCAGCGTGGGTGCGCCGCGCGTCGGCGGCCTGCCATCGAGACGGGCTTCGAGCGCGTCGATCCGTTGGGCCAAGACATGGGCGGGCGGATCTTCGGGTTCGGCTTCCTTGGGGCCGATGAACCGGCTGAACAGGCGCGTGATCAGGCGCGACAGATCATCCATGATCAGGAAGAAGGCCGGCACGATCACCAGCGACAGCACCGTTGATACGATGATGCCGCCGATCACCGCGGTGGCCATGGGCGCGCGGAAGGAGCCGCCTTCGCCCACGCCCAGCGCCGAGGGCAGCATGCCCGCCGACATGGCGATGGACGTCATCACGATGGGCCTTGCCCGCTTGTGCCCGGCCTCGATCACGGCGGCATAGCGCGTCATGCCCTGATTGCGCATCTCGATCGCGAAGTCGATCAGGAGGATGGCGTTCTTCGTGACGATGCCCATCAGCATCAGGATGCCGATCAGCACGGGCATGGACAGGGCGGAGTTGGTGAGGATCAGCGCCGCCGCCACCCCGCCGATGGCAAGGGGAAGCGAGAGGAGGATGGTGAAGGGCTGGATCACCGATTTGAAGAGCAGGATCAGCACCGTCAGCACCAGCATCAGGCCCATGATCATGGCATTGCCGAAGGCGGCCATGAGTTCCTGCTGCACCTCGGCATCGCCGGCCTCTTGCACGCGGACGCCGGGGGGCAGTTCGACGCTGGCGATCAACTCGTTGAAGCGCGCGGTCGCGGTGCCCAGCGCCACGCCGACGGGAAGGTTCGCGCCGATTGTGGCGCGGCGTTCGCGGTTGAGGCGATCCACCATCGAAGGCCCTTCGGCGATGGCGATGTCGGCCACGGCCGAAAGCGGCACGGCGGCGCCCGTGGCGGTTGTCAGCTTGAGCGCGCCGATGCGGCCCAGATCCTCGCGGCTGGCATTGTTCAGGCGGACGCGGACCGGGATCAGGCGATTGTCGATGGACAGTTTCGCCAAAGCCGCGTCGACATCGCCGATGGTGGCCACGCGGACCACTTCGGCGATCTGGGCGGTGGTGATGCCCAGGCGCGCGGCTTCGTTCGCGCGGGGGGTGATCTGGATTTCGGGCCGGGGAAGCGCCCCTTCCGAGGCGACATTGGCCAGCAGCGGATCGCCGGAGAGCGCCTCTTCGAGGCGGGCGACGGCGGTGTTCAGATCGGCTTCGTTGTCGGCAAGGATCGAGAAGGACAGATCGCGTTCGCCCCTGTCGTTCAGCTTGAAGGCCCGCACATCGGGAACGAGGGCCAGCTTTTCGAAGATCTGCGCCTCGATCACGTTCTGCGGCACGGTGCGGCCGGTGTTTTCCACATCGGGCACGATGGCCCCGAGGAGCGGCACGCCATTCACGATCTGCGAGAGTTTCAGAAGCAGCGAGTGATCCAGACGGGTGAGCAGCACCGTCACCGAGGCGCGGCGGATGTCGCGGTCGCCGGTCGGCGAGGAGCCGACGAGGACGAAGACATTGTCGACCCATTCCACCTGCTGGATGGCCTTGACCATGGCCTGGGTGGTGCGGTCGGTTTCTTCCAGCGTGGTGCCGGGGGGCAGTTCGACCGAGATCGGGATACGGCTGACATCTTCGGGCGGGATGAAGCTGCCCGGAACCTTGAGCATGAAGTGGACAGAGACGGCCAGAACGGCAATCGCGCCCAGCATCGTGAGGTAGCGGGCCGGGATCCGGAGGAAGCTACCGGAGGTGGTGGCACTGACAAGGCGGAGATAGCCCTTCATGATGGGGCCGTCTTCGTGGTGGTCTTCCTCGGCGTCCTTGGCGCGCATGAGGTAGGCGGCCATCATCGGCGTGATCAGGCGCGCGACGATCAGCGAAAAGATCACGGCGATGGCGACAGTCAGGCCGAATTGCCGGAAATACTGGCCCGGGATGCCCGGCATGAAGGAAACGGGCACGAAGACGGCCACGATGGTGGCCGATGTCGCGATGACGGCGAGGCCGATCTCATCGGCGGCGTCGATGGCGGCGCGGTAGGGTGACTTGCCCATGCGGATGTGGCGGGCGATATTCTCCACCTCGACGATGGCGTCATCGACGAGGATGCCGGTGGCCAGGGTGATGGCGAGGAAGCTGACGAGGTTCAGCGAGAAGCCCAGCAGATCCATCACGTAGAAGGTAGGAATGGCCGAAAGCGGCAGCGCCATGGCCGAGATCAGCGTCGCGCGCCAGTTCTTGAGGAAGGCCAGAACCACCAGAACCGCGAGAAGCGCCCCTTCGATCAGCGTGTGCAGGGCGGATTCGTAGTTGCCGTAGGTGTAGAAGACGGTTTCATCGACAAGCTTGATCTGCACCTCGGGATGATCGACGCGCAGGTCATCCAGCTGGGCATTCACCGTTTCGGCGACGGACACTTCGGATGCGCCCTTCGCGCGGAAGACCGCGAAGGTGACCACCTGTTCGCCGTTCAGACGCGAGAGCGAGCGGAGTTCTTCATAGGTGTCGCTCACCTGGCCCAGTTCCGACAGGCGGACATGGCGGCCGGAGGGCAGCGCGATGGTGGTGTTGGAGAGGTTTTCCACCGTCCGTGCATCGCCCAGCGTGCGGATGGCCTGTTCCCCTGCCCCGAGTTCGGACCGGCCCGAGCCGAGATTGGCATTGGTGGCGCGCAACTGGCCATTCACCGCGCTGGCCGTGATACCGTAGCTGTCAAGCTTGACGGGATCGAGTTCGATGCGGATCTCGCGATCCGCCCCGCCGTAACGATCCACCCGGCCGATACCGGCGCGGCCCTGCAGGCTGCGGATCACGGTATCGTCGACGAACCAGGACAGTTCCTCGATCGTCATGTCGGGGGCGCTGACGGCAAAGGTCATGATGGCCTGGCCCTCGACGTCGATCCGGCTGACGACAGGGGCCTCGATCGAGCCGGGCAGATCGCCGCGGATCTGGTCGATGGCATCCTTGGTATCCTGAACCGCCTTGTCGGTGGGCACCTCCATCCGGAATTCGACGACCGTGGTGGAAACCCCGTCGGTCACCGTGGAGATGACGTTCTTGACGCCGGTAATCCCGGCGACGGCATCTTCGATTTCCTTGGTGATCTGCGTTTCCATCTCGGCCGGGGCGGCACCGGACTGGTTCACCGTGACGGCGACAAGCGGGACGTCGATATTCGGAAAGCGGGTGATGGGCAGGGTGTTGAAGCTTTGCCAGCCCAGGACCAGCAGAAGGACAAAGGCCAGAAGCGGCGCGACCGGGTTTCGGATGGACCAGGCGGAAAAGTTCATGGCGGATCCCCTGATCAGTTGGTGGCGGCGACGACGGGATTGATGCGGTCGCCATCGCGGACGAAGGCACCGGCCTTTGTCACCACCATGTCGCCCTCTGCCAGGCCCTCGGCGATTTCCACCCAGCCGCCATCGCGGATGCCTGTCTTGACCTGGATTCGCCGGACCTCTCCGCCCGTCACCTTCATCACCGTCGCGCCTTCGGGGGAGGATCCGACGGCGGTGACGGGAACGGCGATGGTTTCGCGCTGGGCCACCAAAATTTCGGCATCCATGAACATCCCGGCGCGGACGCCTTCGGGATTGTCGATGGTGATGCGCGCGCGGCCAAGGCGCGTGGTCGTGTCGATAGTGGGTTCGACAAGGCGCACAGATCCGGCAAGCCGGTCGGGCGCGCCGACGGCGACCATGCTGACGGTCTGGCCGGAGGCGAGGCGCATCAGATCAATCTCGGCCACATCGGCAGAGAGTTCCAGCGCGGCGTCGCGGATCATGGTGAACATCGGCTGACCGGCCGCCGAGGCGATGGAGCCGACAACCGCGTTGCGGTGGGTGATTTCGCCCGCGACCGGGGCCTTCACCTCGGTCCGGGACAGTTGCAGATCGACATTGGCGAGCTGCGCCTCGACCAGGGCAAGCTGGGCGCGGGCCGCTTCGAGCGACTGGGTCGCGACGGTGACACGGGCCGTTGCGGCGATGGCATTGGCGCTGGCCTGATCGGCCGCGGCCTGAGAGGCGGTTCCCTGGGCCTTGAGCGCGGCGGTGCGTTCATTGACGCGCTGCGCCTCGTCCGCGGCGGCGTTCGCCTCGAGCAGCTGCGCCTCGGCCTGGGCGATGGTGGCCCGGGCGGAGGCGAGGGAGGCGAGATACTGGCTTTTCTGAAGTTCCAGCGTCGTCTTGGACAGGGTGGCGAGGGTCTGGCCCGCCGTGACCCGGTCGCCCACATCGGCGAGAAGGGTTTCGATGGGCTGACCTTCGATCAGGGGGGCGACCTGCACCTCTTCCACGGGGTTCACGAGGCCCGAGACGATGACCCTGTCCTGCAGCATCCGTGATTCCACGGTCGATACGGTGATGGCGGGAAGGATGGGTGACGTGGCCTCTGCGGCCGTGTCATCGGCGGCGTGAACCGGGGCGGCGAGGGCAATCAGAACAGGGACAAGGAACGCAAGACGCATTTACTGACCTTTCGGGCCGTCGACTTCGATTTCATCGAGGACGTGGTTGAGTGTACGGCTGATGAGCGCCACCAGATCAGGGCCGGTGTGATGCGCCTGGGCGCGATGAATGGAACTGGCCTTGATCATCATCACGAGAAGGCTGGCATGGGGGCCATAGCGCAGACGCGCCTCTTCGGCCGAAATACCCCGGACGCGCGCGAAGACGATGGTCAGATAGCGCGTGATCTCGGTTTCCATCTGAAGCGTGATCTCGGCGACTTCGGGCTTGCGCAGGGAGGCGGCCATCATCTCGGCCCAGATGCGGCCTTCGGTGGCGCAGCATTCCCCCTCGATCCGATGCTGAAGCGCGCGGCGCAGGGTGATCATCGGATCAGGGCTTTCGATGATCTGGCTGAATTCCTGTTCGACTTCGGTCAGGTCGCGGGTCACGAGGGCGGCGACGATGGCGGCCTTGGAGGGGAAGTAACGGTAGAAGTTCCCCACGCTCATGCCGCAGGCGCGGGCGAGATCCTGCATCGAGGCCCCGTCGAACCCCTTTTCGGCAAAAGCCTGACGCACGCCGTCGAGAATCTCGACGGTGCGGTGTTCAGTCTGGGGGGGGATGCGATCGGTCTGGGTCAAGTGTCCGGCTTCTTGTCTGGCAGCTGCGAATGAACGTTCATTCACACATACGTCGACGCTGGCATCCGTCAAGGAATTTCTCTTGGAGACAGGGCCCGAAAGGCCATTTTCGGCGGCAGATCCGGAATTTTGATCACAGGATGGGCAGGGTGCGGGGGCGGCGTTTCGGCCCTGGAGGTTAAATCTATCTGCGGTTGTTTTATGGCGTTGCGAACTATCGCGCCGCGCCAGATCGGGGCCTGCAACCCCGTGATACCGGACGATTTTCCCGGCTCTGCTCCGGCGATCACCCCCGGTCTGGCGTGAGGTGGGGATAGGGAAAATGTCCAGTTTGCGGCCAAAATGTTGCCGCTTTGCCACAAGTTTGGCAAAAGCGCGGCAAGATTATGTGAAATTTTGGTCAGAAGGCCCCGCCAGACCGGGATTCGGCCGCCTTGGGACCCGCTGAGTCCGAAAACCGGGGATCGCGCAAGCGATTCGTTTCAAGATTCAGGAACACTGTTCGGATTTTCTCAACAGTTGGCAACTTCAGGTTGTGAATTTTTCCACGAGAATACCGCCGGGCGTGAAATGTGGCGCAATTCAGGGGGGAAAGTGACGTCAAAAAGGCGAAAATTTGACCGAATGGCGGCTCTGGCGTTAACGAAAGTTAATTACAGGCATCCGTTTGGATGTTTGGCGATTCAGGAGTTCAGTCATGAAAAATCGTCGTTCTCGCTACATTCCCAGCAAGCGTATGGTCAGTGGTTTCGGGTCTGCCTTCATTCTCATGGGCACCCTGTTCATCCTTCCGCAGACGGCCGGCGCGCAGGTCCGGTCGATCAACCTGCCCGAGGACATGTGCGATATCCTGAACGAAAGGCCCCTGGATCAGGCGCTGCTGGCGCAGATCCGGAACCGGCCCGATTTCGTCGACATCCTGGAATATGTGGAAGAAACCTGCGGCGCGCTCGGCGGACAGCTGATCGGCCCGACCGGCGCGATCCCGGCGGCGGGCGGGAACCCCGGCAATGACAATCCGACGCAAGGCCCGGGCAACCCGGGTGGCGGTGGCGCACCGGGCGGCGGCGGTGATGGCGGCGACGGTGGTGATGGCGGTGACGGCGGTGACGGCGGTGACGGCGGTGACGGCGGTGACGGCGGTGACGGCGGTGACGGCGGTGACGGCGGTGATAACGGCGGGCCTGGCGGTGGCAATGGCGGACCTGGCGGCGACAACGGTGGTCCCGGTGGCGCCGGTGGTGCCGGCGGTGCCGGTGGCAATGGTGGCCCCGGCGGCGGCAACGGCGGACCTGGCGGTGGCAATGGTGGCCCCGGCGGTAACGGCGGACCTGGTGGCGGCAATGGTGGCCCCGGCGGCGGTAACGGCGGACCTGGCGGTGGCAATGGTGGCCCCGGCGGCGGTAACGGCGGACCTGGTGGCGGCAATGGTGGCCCCGGCGGTAACGGCGGACCTGGCGGTGGCAATGGTGGCCCCGGCGGTAACGGCGGACCTGGCGGTGGCAATGGTGGCCCCGGCGGCGGTAACGGCGGGCCTGGTGGCGGCAATGGTGGCCCCGGCGGTGGTAACGGCGGGCCTGGTGGCGGCAACGGTGGCCCCGGCGGTAACGGCGGTCCTGGCGGTGGCAACGGTGGCCCCGGCGGTGGCAACGGCGGACCTGGCGGTGGCAACGGTGGCCCCGGCGGTAACGGCGGACCTGGCGGTGGCAATGGTGGCCCCGGCGGTGGCAACGGCGGACCTGGCGGTGGCAATGGTGGCCCCGGCGGTGGCAACGGCGGACCTGGCGGTGGCAACGGTGGCCCCGGCGGCGGTAACGGCGGACCTGGCGGCGGCAATGGTGGCCCCGGCGGTAACGGCGGACCTGGTGGCGGCAAGGGTGGCCCCGGCGGTAACGGCGGACCCGGCGGTGGTGATGGTCACGGCCATGGCGGCGGCAAGGGTGGCGACGGCAAAGGTGGCGACGGCAAGGGTGGTGACGGCAAGGGTGGCGACGGCAAGGTCGAAACCGGCGAGAAGTAAGCCCTCGCTTCGGAAGAATGGCAAAGGCCCGCACATCGTGCGGGCCTTCTGCTTTTCCGACGGGATCAGCGCAGGCGGGCCGCTTCCGCCTCATAGGCCGGGAGGCATGGCGCAAGCTGGCGCGCGAAACGCGCGGAGAAGCCGACGAGGTCTGGCCGGATCGCCCCGATGCCATCAAGGGAGCGACCTGGCGAGAGGGCGATCTCGGCCCCCTTTTCGCCTGCCGCACGGCGGAGGGCCGGTTCGTCGACTGGCATGCCGAAACGGCGCAGGGCAGACGCGGCGACGGAAACGGGATCCGATACCAGCGAGTCATGGCAGATCTCGACCATGGGATTGGGCATGGTTTCCTGCCAGCGCCGGGCCAGGTATTCCGTGCGGGCGACCGCGCGGGCCGCTGTCTCGATCCCGTAGCTGTAGCGATGGGCGGTGTTGAACTGCTTGAAGTAGAGCGAGGCCACCAGATCACGCGGTTCGCGCCGGACAAAGATGATGGGCACGTCGGGATGAAGCGGGCCCAGGAGGCCAAGCTGTTCGAGGTTGCCGGGTGTCGTGTCGATGCAGCGTGTGGCGGATCTGTCGGGGCCGGAGCGGATGCGTGCGGCGAAATGCGTGCGGATCGGAGCGTGGGGGAGCGCGCGCAGCAGGCGGATGCTGCTGTCCGGGCCGCCGGATCGGCCAAGTTCGAGGAAGAGATCGTAGAGGAAGGTCGTCTCGCCCACGGCAAGGAGGCCCGGCTGCGTGGCCAGCAGCTTTTCCATCAGCGATTTGCCCGATCGGGGAAGGCCCACCACCAGCAGGAGGGGGCAGGGATCCCCGGCGGCAGCGGGCGCGTGGCGGCGCTGGAAGGCGGCATCCAGTTCGGGAAGGTAGCGGTTGAAGACATATTCCAGCCGGTCCGGCCCGTGCAGGGCGCGCATCTGGCGGTTGCCTTCATCGAACAGCGCGAAGGCCTGATCGTCGTCATTGGCGTTCATGTGGGCCTGCGCCCTGAGAAACCAGGTCGTTGCGCGATCGAAGGGCTTGAGCGAGGCGTCCTCGCCCGCGGCGGCGAGGTGACGGAGGATGTCATCACCGGGGGTCAGGGGGACAAGATCCATCAGTTCGCGGATGGCGTTCAGATTGCGGGGGTGATCCGCGAGAATGCCGCGATAGAGCGCGGCGGCGGTGGCCATGTCGCGGTTGAGGACGTGGATCCGGGCCTGCATCAGGCGGTGGGTGATCGAGGCGGGAAAGAGCGATGCGGCTTCGCCTGCCGAGGCAAGGGCGTCATCCAGCCTGCGCAGGCCGATGAGCGCTTTCGTGCGGATCTTCCAGGCGGCGCTTTGCCGCGGATCGCGGCGGAGGATGTCATCACACAGCGCGAGGGCCTGGTCGTGGCGACCGTCGGATTCGAGATCGGCCGCGTCGTCCAGCGCGGCCTGGTGATCCTGTTGATCCATCCTTCCCCTTGTCCGGCATGCAGTTGGCACCGCCTGCATAAGGAAGGGCCGGAGAACATCGCGTCAATCCGGCAGGGGGATCGGCGGGCGGGGGTGGCGAAGTCCTGCCGCGGGATCAGCTGTCGGGGAACATGCCCCCTGCAAGGACCGAGACCCAGCGCGAAGGTTGGCGCGGATCCTGAAGACGGAGGAAGGTGTAACCCGTCTTCTCCCACGAGAGGATGCGGTTGGTCATGTTGTCGAGGACCAGATCCTGCGCGCCCGTCCGCAGCACCAGAACGGCATGCGACTGGCGCTTGCGATCAAGGACGGTGGCGATGAGAAGCTGTTCGGCCGGAATGCCCGCCTTGATCAGGGCCTGCTTCTTGTAGAGGGCGTAATCCTCGCAGTCGCCGCCGCGCGCCGTGGGCAGGGACCAGCGTTCCGCGACGCGGTATTGCTGGACATCCGTCACGGGACGGATGGACCGGTTGGCACGGGAGTTGATGGCGCGGACGACGGAAAGCGTGTCTTCGCCGATCAGCATCTGCTTGCCGCTGCGCATGCAGGCCCAGGCGTAGGTGTCGCAGAGGGCGGCAGCGCCGGGCGGGGCATGCGCTTCGCCGCGGAAGGCGATGAGTTGCGCCTCGGATCGACGGGCGTCGATCGACAAGGCGGGCATGGTGGCACTGATCCCGGCGACGAATGCCAGCCAGGTGATGCCAAGACGACGGCCCCAGGTCCGTGCGCGTTGATGTTCCAAACGCAGATCTCCCCTATGGTGCGGCAGCACGAGAGGCGTTCAGGAAATCGTCGCGGCATGTCGGGGATTGGGCCAAAGATAGGCATTTTTGCGCAGGGCTGGTCGGCGCCCGGATGAGGTGGCGGCCGGATCAGGCCCTGCCGTCGGCGCGGATCGGATCGAAGAGCAGGCGCAGGCCGTTCAGCACGACGAGCAGCGTCCCGCCTTCATGGCCGATGACGGCCAGCGGCAGGGGCAGTTCGAAGAAGGTGCTGCCGATCACCAGAACCAGCATGGCCCCAAGCGCGAAGGCGAGGTTCTGCCGGATCACGGCCGCGGTCCGGCGGGCGAGGCGATGGGCAGCAGCGAGGCGTTCCATGTTGTCGGAGAGAAGGGCCACTTCGGCCGCCTGAAGGGCGACTTCGCTGCCGGCGACGCCCATGGCGATGCCGACATCCGCCCGGGCAAGGGCTGCGGCATCGTTCACGCCATCGCCGACAAAGGCGACGCGGCCTTCTTGTGCCAGACCGTCCACGAGGCGGACCTTGTCGCCGGGCAGAAGATCGGCGTGGATTGCGGCATCTTCCAGCCCGAGCTTCTGCCCGATGGCAAGGGCGACGGGGCGGCGATCGCCCGTCATCATCACGAGGCGTTCAATGCCCGCCTTGCGGAGGGCTGCAAGCCCCCTGGATGAGGTTTCGCGTGGCTGGTCGGCGAGGGAGATCGCGCCGAGGAGTTGCGAGCCGCGCCCGAAATAGACGACCGTCTGCGACCCCTGCTGCAAGGGGGCCAGTCGCGGGTGATCGAGTGGCGCGCCCATCCGGGCGGCGAGGCGGGGGTTGCCTGCCCAGAGGGGGCCTGTCTCATCCATCCCCTCGATCCCCTCGCTTGGCGAGGCGCGGGTGTTCCAGACGGGATTCGGGCGGATCCCGCGTTCCTCGGCCGCCATCAGGATTGCCGCGGCGATGGGATGTTCGGAATGCCGTTCGACCCCGGCAGCAAGGGCGAGAAGCGCGGCTTCGTCGCCTTCGAGCGGCAGGATGCCTGTGACGGTGGCCTTGCCGGTGGTCAGTGTGCCTGTCTTGTCGAAGGCGAAGATCCGCACTTCGGACAGCGTTTCCAGCGCGCCGCCGCCCTTGAACAGGACCCCGCCCCTGGCCGCCGCCGACAGGGCCGACAGGATGGCGGCGGGGACGGAGATGACGATGGCGCAGGGGCTGGCGGACACCAGGATGGTGGCGGCACGATAGAGCGACTTTTCGACCGGCCAGCCGATGCGGATGAAGAGCAGGAACAGCAGGACCGAGCCGAGCAGGACCGCGACGGTGTAGCGCTGGCCGAACCATTCCGAGAAGCGTTCGGAGGGGGCCTTCATCGCCTGGGCCTCGGTCACGAGGGCGATCATGCGGGCCACGGTCGATGCGGAAAGCGGGCGTTCGACCCGCATGGCAAGGACGGCGTTCAGGTTGACGGTCGCCTCGCTGAGACGGGCGCCGGGGGATTTGTGCGCGGGAAGGGATTCGCCGGTGATGGCGGATTCGTCGAGATCGCCTTCGCCTTCGATCAGGGTGCCGTCGACCGGGATTCGCGCGCCCGGACGCAGGATGACGACATCCCCGATCTGCAGATCGCCGACGGCAGTTTCACGGATCTGCCCGTCATCGCCGCGCAACAGCGCGTTTTCCGGACGGAGGGCCATCAGCGCCTCGACCGCGCGGCGGGCCTTTCCCATGGCGCGGTGTTCGAGTGTGGAGGAGAGAGAGAACAATGTCAGAAGGACCGCCCCTTCGAGGGCGGCCCCGACAGAGGCCGCGGCAAGGGCCGCCAGAACCATGAGAAGGTCGATGTCGAGCCTGCGGTCCGACCAGAGTTCGCGCAGGGCGGCAAGGGCCGCAGGCAGACCGCCGGCAAGATAGACCGCGAGGAGGGCGGCATCGGAAAGGGCGGGCGGAACGGCGGGCAGAACGAGGGCAGAAAGCGCGATGGCCATGCCCGCAACGGTGACGGCAGTCAGGGCAGTGCCAAGGCGATCTGAGAGCGAGTCTTCGTGCATGGCGGCAGGCTACGCCTATTCGCGGCGTCGGCAAGAAGGCATCGCTGTTGCGGTGGATCACCGCATACAACCTTGGGGATATTGTGCTTTCAGGCATTTTAAGGAATATGACGACGGGGGTTACGTGGCCGGGTGTGGTGTTCCGGTTGCTCAGCGGGAGGATCGGGGTGCCCGACGAATTCTCTGTCGTTCGCATGTTGAGCGATCTGGTGCGAACGCCCCTGCCGGAACTGGATGGTGCGGTGACCGGCGCAATCGGAGAGCTTGCCACACATGCCGGTGCCAGTTGGGCGAGCCTGTTCCGCCTGGATGGCCTGCATCTGACCAGTACGCACAAATTCACCGCGCCAGGGATGGCAGAACTGAACTGCCCGCCGGATTACATGCTTGGTCCCGGCATCGACATACTGGAGGCGAACCGGCCGCTGGTTCTGGCGGATCTGAATGACCTTCCGGCGGAGTCTCCGTTGCAGATGCTGCGGCCTGCGCGGGCACTGGTGGCGCTTCCCATCAACAATTCAGGCGTTCTGACGGGGGTTCTGGCCTTTGCCTATGTCCGCCCCCAGACCGGCCTTGATGCATCCACGCTGGACTGTCTGAAGTCCGCGGCCGAGGTGATCGAGACGGTGATCGCGCGGCGCGAGGTGGAGAAGGCCCATCAGGATACCGCGCGGCGGCTGGAGGCGACGCTGGCCGCCCTGCCCGATCTGCTGTTCGAGGTTTCGGCCGATGGGCATTTCGCGGAATTCTCTGCAGGCCCTGCGCATCTGATGATGGTGCCGCCGGATGTGCTGCGGCATCGGCATTTCGCCACATTGCTGCCGCCCGATGTCAGCCGTGTCGTTCAGCGCGCCCTCGATACCGTGCTGGAGACCGGGCGCGTGGAAGGGGTTCGCTATCGGCTGGATCTTTCGGACGGGCCGCGGTGGTTTGAACTGACCGGCGCGCTGAAACCGTCGGAATCGCCGGATGAGCGCCCGAGCGTGATCTTTCTGGTGCGCGATGTGACCGCGGATACGCGGATGCGGGACGAGCTTGTCCAGCTTGGAAAGATCGTCGAGACGATGTCGAACCTCGTCTGCATCACCGATCTGGATGAGAATGTGGTCTGGTGCAATGCGGCCTTCGAGCGGCAGACAGGCTGGCAACTGGCCGAGATCCGGGGAAAGTACCTGCCCGACATCATTCGCGTGCCGGGCGAGGATCGCGGGAATTCGCTGGCGGTTTCGCAGGCGATCCAGCGCCGCGAGGCCTATTCGGGGCAGACCGTCAACCAGGACCGGCATGGCAATCGCTACTGGATCGAGTTCAACGTGCTGCCGCTGCATGATTCCGCGGGGGAACTGGCCGGTTTCGTGACGATCGAGACGGTGGTCACGAAGATCAAGGAACAGGAAGCGGCGATGGCGCTTCTGGCGCAGAGCGCGACGGAAGCCCGCGAGCGGCTGGAGAACGCGGTGCGCGCCTTGCCGGACGGGGTGATCATCCTGGATGACAGCGAGCGGGTGGTGGTGGCCAACAAGGCCTATTGCGACCTGTTCCCCGAGATTGCGCCCTTCGTGCATCCCGGAACGACGCTGGAATCGATCCTGAGGAAGGGGGTCGAACTGGGGGTTTTCGGACCGAGGGAAGGGGACGGGGCGCCCGACGACTGGGTGAAGGACCGACTGCAGACCTACAAGCGGTCTTTCGATCTGGACGAGATCCAGTTGCCCGATGGCCGCTGGATGCGCCGGATCCATACCCGCACCTCGGACGGGGGGGCGGTGGCGCTGGCGATTGATGTCACGGCGCGGCGCAATCACCTTTTGGCGCTGGATGCGGCGAACCGCGAGCTGAGCGCCGCGCTGGATGAACGCGACCGGGCCGAACGGCGGCTGCGCGGCATCATGGAAGGGGCCGATGTCGGCACCTGGGAATGGGATATCGCCACCGGCACCCTGATCGTGGGCGGCAACTGGGCCGAGATGCTGGGCCGCGACATATCCGAACCGGGCATCTTCAACATCGCGGATTTCCGCGACATCGTTCATCCCGACGACGTGGGATTGCTGCCCGATCCGAACCAGCACCATGACACGGCCGCGGACGGGTTCAGCGAGATCGAGTTCCGGATGCGCCATGATGCGGGGCACTGGATCTGGGTTCTGTCGCGGTCGCGCGTTGCGGAATGGGGCGCGGACGGCCTGCCGCGCGTGATGGCCGGGGTGCATCTGGACGTGTCGGAGCGCAAGAGGCTTGAACGGCAGTTGCAGGCGGGCCGCGCCTATCTGTCGGAGGTGATGGATACCTCCATCGCCGCGCTGGCGGTGCTGAACGAGCGCGGACAGATCACCTATGCCAATCAGGAAGCCGAACGCATCCTGCATCTGGATCGCTCTGCACTGCACGGGCGGGGCCACAACGATCCGGAATGGCGGCTGGAATGCGTCGATGGCGGGCCGCTGCCGGACGAGGCGCTGCCGTTCCGGCAGGCCATGGACAAGGGCGGCATCGTGCGGGACATCCGATTTGCCCTGCATCTGCCAGAGGGGGAACGGCGGGTGCTTTCGGCGAATGCCGTGCCGCTGACCCCGGCGGATGGAGAGCAGACGGTTGTCGTGTCCTTTTCCGACATCACGGATGAGTTGGCCTCGACCGCGCGGCTGGAGGAGGCCCGCGCGAAGGCCGAAGAGATGAGCCGCGCGAAATCCATCTTCCTTGCCAATATGAGCCACGAGATCCGGACCCCGCTGAACGGCGTGCTGGGGATGGCGGAAGTGCTGGACAGTATCGTGACCCCGCCGGAACAGAAGCAGATGGTCGCGACGATCCGGCGATCGGGGGAAACGCTGCTGACGGTGCTGAACTCCATCCTCGACATGTCGAAGATCGAGGCCGGGAAGATGGAGCTTGAGGTCGTGCCCATCGTGCTGTCGGACGTGCTGGCGCAGGTCGAGGCGATGCATCGGGTCAAGGCCGAGGAGAAGGGGCTGGAATTGCAGGTTCTGACCAGCGCGGGGGCTGACCTTCCGCGCATGGGTGACCCGCATAGGTTGACTCAGGTCCTGAACAACCTGTTGAGCAATGCGATCAAGTTCACCGAGGCCGGGCGGGTGCGGCTGAAACTGTCCTGCCGCGCGGGCAAGCCGGTGACCATCGACATCGTGGACAGCGGCGTGGGCATGACCGAGGCGCAGCTGTCACGGGTTTTCGAAAGCTTTGAACAGGCGGACGGGTCGATGACGCGGCGCTTTGGCGGCACGGGGCTTGGCCTTTCCATCGTGCGCCAGCTGGTGCTGCTGATGGGCGGGATGATCACGATGCAAAGCCGCCCGGGAGAGGGAACCGAGGTGCGGGTCATCATTCCCCTGCCCGAGGCAGACCCCCGCACAATCGCGCCACCGATTGCCGAAGTTGCCCCCGACATCAGCAGCCTGGCCGGGCGAAACCTGCTGGTGGCAGATGACAACCTGACGAATCGCCTTGTGCTTTCGGAAATGCTGGCCCGGACCGGCGTGCGGGTCACGATGGTGGAGAACGGCCGGGAGGCCATCCATGCCTGGAACAGATCGCTTGAAGAAGGCGATCCGTTCGACCTGCTGCTGCTGGACATCACCATGCCGGTTCTTGACGGGCTGAGCGCCCTGTCCGAGATCCGCGACAGGGAAATGCGGCAAGGGATGGCGCCGGTTCCGGCCATAGCCGTGACGGCGAATGCCATGCCAAATCAGGTGGCGGACTATATCATCGGCGGGTTCGATACCCATCTGGCAAAGCCGTTCAAGCGAAAGGAACTGCTGCATGCCCTGAAGACACTGTTGCGGAACTGAGGCATTCCGCCCATCAGAACAGGCTTGATCAGAACCGGATTCCGGTTCTTTCTTAATAATTATTTCCTTCCGTCTTTTCACCACATTCTCGCCCATGAGTTGTGGTGTGGTGCTTTCGAGCGAGAGATCGCAAGTAGGGTCCAAAGTATGAGCGCGGCTGAACCGAATCACAAATACCGCGTCCTCCTGGCGGAGGATGACGAGGTGAATCAGCAGATTGTCATGGCGTTCCTGGCCGGGACGACGAATATCGAACTGACCATCGTCGGAGATGGCCGCAGCGCGCTGGAGGCGGCGCTGGGCACGAAATACGACCTGATGCTGTTCGATCACAACATGCCCCACATCACCGGCGACCGCGTCATCCGCTATCTGCGTTCGGGAAATTCCAGCAATGCAGGCACGCCGGTCATCCGGTTTACCGCGGATGCGGACCGGGCCGATATCCGCAGCAATGGCGGACTGATTGACGCGACACTGCCGAAACCGTTGAAAGCAGAAACCTTCCTGTCCACGATAGAAACCATCCTGCAGTTGGGATGAACGACGTTCACGCGTCGGTTCTGGGGAGGCGGATGCAACAACAGCGCAACAGCGAAGAGCGGGACGGGTTCGAACCCGGATCCGCCGCAGTGACACCCGAGGCGCTGCTGCTGGCGGAGCGTCGCCTGCGTGACGTGATCGACGGGGCGCAGGTCGGGACCTGGACCTGGGATTTCGATTCGGTCGGCCAGATCGTGAACGACGTCTGGGCGGCGATGCTGGGCTATGACCTGAAGGAGATGCCGCTTATCACCTATGAGACCTGGAGCCGACTGATCCATCCCGATGACAAGGAATGGGTCGAGGCGGAACTGCGTCTTTGCACCAGCGGCGTGAACGATTCCTACGAGGCCGAATACCGGATGCGCCACCGCAAGGGGCACTGGATCTGGGTGCTGGACCGGGCGCGCGTGGTGCGGCGCAAGGCGGATGGCAAGCCCAAGGTCATGGCGGGGATCCAGATCGAGATTTCCGAGATGAAATCGCGCGAGGCCGCGCTGATGCGGGCGAAGGCCGATCTGGAAAAGGCCCTTGCACAGCGCGCCAGCGCCGAGCAGCGCTTTTCCGACATTGCCGCCGTGACGGATGGCTGGCTGTGGGAAATCGACCAGGACATGCGGTTTTCCTTCCTTTCGGGGTCGGAACATATCGAACGGCTGGGGCTGACTTCCAGATCCGTGATCGGCAAGACGCGCGAGGAATGGCTGGATGCCCATCCGGAGGTAAGGGCCAGCGCCGACTGGAGCATCGTTCTGGATGCGCAGCGGGAGCATCGGCCCTATCGGAACTTCGTCTATCGCGCGCCGAATGCGCCGGATGCGCAGGAGCGGTGGTTCCGCATTTCCGGGCATCCGGTCTTTGATTCCCAGGGCGTCTTTCTGGGGTATCGCGGGGTCGGGTCGGATGTGACAGAGCTTTACCTGGCCAAGGCGCGCGCGGAAGAGGCGAGCCGGACGAAATCCATGTTCCTGGCCAACATGAGCCACGAGATCCGGACACCGATGAATGGTGTTCTGGGCATGGCCGAGGTGCTGGAATCGGCGCTGACGGACCCGGAACACAAGCGGATGATCAGCACGATCCGGAAATCCGGCGAGACGCTGCTGAACATCCTGAACGACATCCTGGACATGTCGAAGATCGAAGCCGGGAAGATGGAGCTGGAAGAGGTGCCCTTCAGCCCGGTCGATCTGGCGGAGAGGGTCGAGGACCTGCACCGGCTGATGGCCGAAGAGAAGGGCCTGGATTTCGAGGTGCTGGTTTCCACCGGGGCGGAAACCCGGCGGATGGGCGATCCGTTCCGGGTGCAGCAGATCCTGCACAACCTGGTGTCCAACGCGATCAAGTTCACGGATCGTGGCGAGGTGACCGTCGAGGTTTCCGGGCGGCGCGGGACGCCGCTTGTGCTTGAGGTGCGCGATACCGGCATCGGCATGTCTCCGCAGGAGATCGAGCGGCTGCACGAGGAGTTTCGCCAGGCCGACAGTTCGGTGACGCGCCGGTTCGGGGGAACGGGGCTTGGCATGTCGATCACCCGGACGCTGGTGCAGCGCATGGGCGGCGACATCACGGTGACATCGGAACCGGGGGTGGGCACGACGATCCGGATCACCCTGCCCTTGCCGGTGGCCGAGATTGCGCCGGAGGCGCCGATGCGCGCGCCTGCCGCAGCGGTGGAGGCGCGGCTGGACGGGTTGCGCATCCTGGCCGCCGATGACAACGGAACCAACCGTTCGGTTCTGGAACTGATGCTGACGCGCTGTGGCGCGATAGTGACGACGGTGGAAGACGGCCTTCAGGCGGTAACGGCCTGGGAGCCGGGCAAGTTCGACGTGGTGCTTCTGGACATCGCGATGCCCGTGATGGACGGCAAGGCCGCGCTGGAGGCGATCCGCGGGCTGGAGGCGGCGACAGGCGCGGCGCGGGTGCCGATCATCGCCGTTACGGCGAATGCCATGTCGCACCAGATCGTCGAATATGTGATCTGGGGATTCGACAGCTGTGTGTCGAAGCCGCTGACGATGGCGGACATGATCAAGGCGATCACGTCGCTGCTGCCTTCGTCCTAGTCCTCGAGCAGGTCTGCAAGGCCCGAGATCAGCGGGCGCAGCGCGTGAAGCAGGGCCTCGCGGCCCGCATCTTCGAGAGAGAGGCGCTCTACCTCGGCCGCGTGGAGGCCGATCCGCGCATGGCCGAGCGACCCTGCAGTGCCGGCGATCATGTGGGCGATGTGGTGGATGTCGAACATGGCTTCGCGGACCTGCTGGCCACTGTCCAGACGCGCCCAGGCCCGGCTGAGGATGTCCAGCCGTTCCGCGGCCATCTGGCGGAACAGGCGTTCTGCCGGCGCAAGCGGATGGTCGGACTGCCAGCCCGGCCGCAAGTCTATGGCGTTCATGCGACCATCTGACCGTTCTTCGAGCGCTTCTCGGGCGGGTTCATCGCCGATTGGATGGCCCGTTCCAGGATGCGCGTCGGTTTCGTGGGCGACAGGAAGGCGCTGCGCGCGGGTTCCCCGACGCGGACCTGCGGCACCGGCAGGCGATCCGCCGCATAGATGGTTTCGAAATCCATCAGCCCGATATTGATCAGGATCTCGAGGTCATCCGGCGACTGGCCGGGATCCCGTTCCGTCATGCAGACGAAATTGCCGCTTCCGGCGTAGGAGATCATCACATCTTCGGTCTTGAGCGCATCCACGATCTGCGCGCCGACATCGCCCAGCATCTGGACATAGGTCGCGCCCGTCGCCTTGTTGAAGATGATGCTGGCATTCTTGATGTTGATCGCGAAGGCCGAGGTGGAATACATCCGCTTCACGCCCAGCGTGAGAAGGTAGTTCTCCATCGCCAGGAATTCGATCCCACGGTCAAAGCCGGGGATCAGGATGGGGGTGTCAAACTCGGCCTTGATTTCGGCGGCGGCGGCGCGCTGGCCGACAAGGCGCGCGAATTCCGCAAGGCGGCGGCGTTCGGCCAGAAGCCGATCCACCATGCCGATGCGGGCGCGCAGTTCGATGATGTCGAGCGGTTTGGTGATGTAGTCGGTGGCCCCCGCAGCGAAGGCATCATCGACGGCATTCTTGCCGTTCATGGCGGTGATCATCAGGATCGGCGTCTGCCGATAGGCGGTGCGCTGGCGGATGGCCGCGGTCAGCGCGGCGCCGTCCATGTCGGGCATCTGCATGTCGGACAGGATGCAATCATAGAGCATCCCCGAGAAATCAAGCTCGTGCAGCGCCTCTTCGCCGGAGGGCATGGTCGTGACCTGTGCGTAGCCGATCATCTTCAGCATTCCGGCCAGCAGTTCGAGAAACACAGGATCGTCGTCGATCGCCAGTATTCTCATGTTCAAGGTCCTATAGGTTGGTCACGCACCCCCCTGATGGAAGGTTCACGCGTTAATTCTGGTTACGCCCCAAAGATGAATCTGCCCGTCAATAACGGCAGAAATGGGACGTCTTAACGGTGATTACCGGCCATCTCGACGAGGGAAAACCCAAGCATGCGGATGGTTTAACCGATTGAGCCAAAAACGGGCAAAAGGGGCGCGGTAGCCCCTGATTGACCTTGGGGAAAGCAGAAAAGGCGGGTCAAATACGCCAGAAACTGCGCCATTTCCGACAAGGAACGTTGACGCACCCTGCCCTGCGCCCCTACCTAGGTTACAGAAAAAAGAGAGCGAAGTTCAGGGGGGATCGGATGCGGGGTCTGTTGGGGCTCTCGTCTTTCATTGACAGGTTCAATGAAATCGTCGGGAAGGTGATGGGATGGCTGATCCTGGTGGCGGTGCTTGTCAGTGCGACCAATGCCGTGATCCGGAAGGTATTCTCCACCTCGTCGAATGCCTGGCTTGAACTGCAGTGGTATCTTTTCGGGGCCGCCTTCATGCTGGCGGCGGCCTATACACTGCGGCAGAACGAACATGTGCGGATCGACGTCCTTTATGGCCGCGTCAGCGACAGGACGCGGCAGTGGATCGACCTTTTGGGGCATCTGTTCTTTCTGATGCCCTTCGCCTTGCTGATGGTCTACTACCTTGTGCCCTATGTCGCGCAATCCATTCGTAGCGGAGAGGTTTCCACCAATTCCGGCGGGCTGATCATCTGGCCGGCGAAGGCGATCCTGCTGGCCGGTTTTGTTCTGCTGAGCCTGCAGGGCCTATCCGAGATCATAAAGAAAATCGCGATCATGCAAGGGCTTATCGAAGACCCCCATCCGTTCCACAATGCCAAGGAACAGGCCGAGCTTGAAGCGCAGGCCCTGATCGAGGAGGCGCGCAAGTGATCGAATTCGTCGCGCTGAACCTGGCCCCGATCATGTTCGCCAGCCTCGTGCTGTTCCTGATCCTGGGCTATCCGGTGGCCTTTGCCCTGGCGGCGAACGGGCTTTTGTTCTTTTTCATCGGCGTCGAGCTTGCGCCCTTGTCGGGCGGGTCGATCACGCTGGACTGGCCCTTGCTGAACACATTGCCCAACAGGATCTGGGGGGTGATGTCGAATGACACGCTGCTGGCCATTCCCTTCTTCACCTTCATGGGGATCGTGCTGGAGCGATCCGGGATGGCGGAAGACCTGCTGGATACGATCGGGCAGTTGTTCGGGCCCATCCGGGGCGGCGTGGCCTATGCGGTGATCCTGGTGGGCGCGCTGCTGGCGGCGACGACGGGTGTGGTGGCGGCATCGGTCATCGCGATGGGGCTGATCAGCCTGCCGATCATGCTGCGCTATGGCTATGACCGGCGGGTGGCGGCAGGCACCATCGCGGCGAGCGGGACGCTGGCGCAGATCGTGCCGCCGTCGCTGGTGCTGATCGTGCTGGCGGATCAGCTGGGGCGGTCGGTTGGTGACATGTATCACGGGGCGATCCTGCCCGCGCTGATCCTGACCGGGCTTTACATGGTCTATATCTTCCTGTTGTCGATCTTTCGGCCCGAGGCCGTGCCGGCCCTGCCGCCCGAGGTTCGGACGCTGGGGCGCGGGGTGACATCGCTGATGGTGGCCTTTGTCGCGCTGATGGCGATCGGCTATGGCGCGCATGTCTGGCTTTATCCGACGCAAGGAGCGAATGCCGATATCCTTGGCGCTGTGGTGGGTGTTCTGGTGATCTATGCCTATACGCTGATCGACAAGGCGCTGGGGTTGAACACCATGTCGCGGCTGGCGCAGCAGGTGATCATCGTGCTGATCCCGCCGCTTGCGCTGATCTTCCTGGTGCTGGGCACGATCTTCATCGGGCTTGCCACGCCGACCGAGGCGGGGGCGATGGGGGCTGTGGGCGCGCTTGTGCTTGCCTTTCTGAAGCGGCGGTTGTCGCTGGCCGTGATCACGGGTGCGCTGACGGCGACGACGCGGCTTTCGGCCTTTGTCATGTTCATCCTGATCGGCGCGCGGGTGTTTTCGCTGACATTCTACGGCGTGAACGGCCATGTCTGGGTAGAGCATCTGCTGACCTCTGTCCCCGGCGGCGAATACGGGTTCCTGTTCGTGGTGAACCTTGTGCTGTTCGTGCTTGGCTTCTTCCTCGATTTCTTCGAACTGGTCTTCATCATCGTGCCGCTGATCGTTCCGGCTGCCGATGCGCTGGGGATTGATCTGATCTGGCTTGGCGTGATCCTTGCGCTGAACATGCAGACCTCGTTCCTGACGCCGCCTTTCGGCTTTGCCCTGTTTTACCTGCGCTCCGTCGCGCCGAAATCGCGTTACAAGGACACGGTGACGGGCAAGCTGGAGGATCCGGTGCGGACGGATCAGATCTATGCCGGTTCGATCCCGTTCATCATGATCCAGTTGGCGATGGTGGTGGTGGTGATCGTGTTCCCGCAGCTGGTGTTGCATTACAAGGCGCCGGTGATTGACCCGTCGACCGTGAAGATCGAGATGCCGACCCTGCAGCCGCTTGGCGGCGGGCTGGGTGGTGGTCTTGGTGGCGGCCTTGGCCAACAGCCGGGCGGATTGGGTGGCGGGCTGGGCTCTCCTCCGGGATTGCAGGCACCGGGCGGGGCCGCGGCCCCGGCCCCCGGCGGATTGGGAACGCCACCTGCGCTGCAACCGCAGGGCGGGCTTGGCGCGCCCCCGGCCCTGCAGCCGCCCGGAGGCGGGCTGGGGCAGCCACCCGCCGCCCTGCAGGCCCCGGCAGCGGGCGACTGAATGAAAAACCCCCGGTCCTGCGACCGGGGGTTTTCCTTTGGCCTGTGATGGCTGCGATCAGAGCTTTCCGGCGTTCTGCTGCAGCATCATGAAGGTGTCGTAGTTGTATTCCGCCACCTGAGCCCAGGTGTAGTTCTCGGAGCGGAAGGCCTTGATCGACCCCCACAGCTTGGCGAAGGCGGGGTTGGTTGCCTCCATCTCGGCGTAGACTTCGTTGGCGGCGGTGAAGCAGGCCTCCAGCACTTCGGGCGAGAAGGGGCGCAGCTGCGCACCGCCCGCGACGAGGGACTTGATGGCGGCGGGGTTCTTGTAATCATACATCTGCAGCATGTTCGCATCGGCCGCCTGCGCCGCGGTGCGCAGCAGCGATTGGTAATGCGGCGGCAGCGCGTCGTACTGGGCCTTGTTGAACATGAAGTGGACGGTCGGGCCGCCTTCCCACCAGCCGGGATAGTAGTAGTAGGGCGCGACCTTCTGGAAGCCGAGCTTTTCGTCATCATAGGGGCCGACCCATTCGGCCGCGTCGATGGTGCCTTTCTCCAGCGCCGGGTAGATATCGCCGCCCGCGATCTGCTGCGGCACGACGCCCAGCTTTTCCAGAACCTTGCCGGCAAAGCCGCCAACGCGCATCTTCAGGCCGGAGAGATCGGCCACGGTGTTGATTTCCTTGCGGAACCAGCCGCCCATCTGCACGCCGGTATTGCCGCCGGGAAGGGCCACGATGTTATGCTGGGCGAGGAATTCGTTATACAGGTCGATCCCGCCGCCATGGTAGTGCCAGGCATTGATGCCACGTGCCGAAAGCGAGAAGGGAACGGCGGCCGCGACGGCCCAGGTCGGATCCTTGCCCCAGTAGTAGTAGCCGACCGTGTGGCAGGCTTCGATGTTGCCAGCAGTCACCTCATCGGCGGCCTGCAGGCCGGGGACGAGTTCGCCCGCCGCGAAGACCTGAATCTGGAAATTGCCTTCCGAAGCCTCGGACACCATGCGCGACAGCACTTCGGCGCCACCATAGATCGTGTCGAGCGACTTGGGGAAGGACGACGTCAAACGCCAGGTCACCTTGGGTGCGGTCTGTGCGATGGCCGGGGCGGCCAGTGCCGCGGCCCCGACACCCCCGACGGCAGCCTTGGTCAGAAATGAGCGACGATCCATAAAGTTCCTCCCGTTATGGTTCAGAATTCCGGCTTACGTTAGCATGTAGGATTTTTATTTCCGCATGCATCGGTGGCGCAAGCAATAATCGGCACGCAGCACCGATTAATTGCTGAGGTAAAATTGTTTAACCCTAGGTAAACGCTTGAATTTCAGGCAACTGCCCGTGGATTGGCCCTGCCGTCACCCCCCCCTGCGGACGATCGCCTCCAGATCTATGGTTTCCGGTTCCGATGCGCTGGTTGCAGAAGGCTCGGGCGTTTCCTGCGGCTCTGGTTTCGGGGGGGAAACGATCAAGGGAAGCACCTCGGCCCCGGTTGCCGAGGGGCCGGTGCGTTCCGGCGGTTCGCGCCAGGAAAGCGTATCGAAACCGCCGCAATTGTCGCAGATCGGATCCCATTTCGCATGGACGGCCTGGCATTTGTCGCAGCACCATTGCGGCCCCCGCGGCGCGGTCAGCGCCCGGGCCAGCCAGCCGCGCACCACCGCCTCATCCGCGCCTTCGCCACGTTCGATGGCGGCCATGATGGCAAGCGCGCGCTGGGTGGGATGGGTCTCCACGATATCGCCCAGCGCGCGGCGGGCTTCGGGGAATTCCTCGGCGGCGATGTTGAGTTCGGCCATCAGCAGACGGGTTTCCTCGTGCTGCGGATGGTTGGCGACGAGGGTGCGGAACCGCCGGACCCGGTCAGCCGGGGTTTCCTCGGGTTCGATCTCGGCGAAGGCGGCGGCAAGATCGGGGTGCGGCTTGGCATCCCATGCCTTTTTCAGAACGCGCGTCGCCCCCTTCCTGTCGCCCTTTTCGACAAGGGCGCGGGCAGCCATGGCCGCAGCCGGGATCAGATCGGGGGATTGGCGGTTCGCTTCGATCGCCGCTTCGCGCGAGTCGATGCTGGCGCCTTCTTCCATGATGCCTTGCGCCTCTTGCAGGGCCAGCACGGCATCGCGGCGGCGATAGACATCCTTTGGCAGCGCCCCCGCCTTCAGCTTGGCCGTCAGGGTCTTGCGCGCGCCCTTCCAATCGCGGCTTTCGGATTGCAGTTTCAGCAGAAGATCCTGCGTTTCAAGGTGGCGGGGTTTGAGTTCCAGCGCCTTGATGGCCAGTTTCTGCGCGGTCTCGGTATCGCCTTCCGCCAGTTTCTGCCGGATCAACCCCCGGATCGCGACAAAGCGCGTCGTCTCGGACGACAGAAGCTCCTTGTAGGCCTCTGTCGCGCGGCCGGTGTCGCCCACGGATTCGGCGGCCTGTGCCACGAGCAAGGTCGTCAGATGCGGATCGGCGAGGTATTTCTCGGCCTTGATCGCCCGGTTCAGCGCGAGGCGACCCTCGCCCGCGGCAAGCGCCAAAAGGCCTTCGGAAAGGGCCTGGAAGCCCTTCCTTTCGCGGTTGCGGTCGAAATAGCGGCTGATGGCGGTTTCATCGCCATTCAGGAACCGAAGGACGGCCACCAGCAGCCCGACGAACCGCATCAGGAGCCAGACCAGAACCACGATCACCATGAAGGCGATCAATGCCTGCAGCGGACCCAGCGTGAATTCATATCCGGCGGCCGAGATGCGAATGCCGCCCCCCGTATCCAGCAGAAGCCCCGCCCCAAGCGTGAGCGTGGCAACGATGAGGAAGAAGAGCAGAACCTTGGTGAGCGACCAGATCATTCCGCCCCCCTTCAGTTGGCCGAAAGGGCGGCAACCGCGCTTTCGGCTTCGATCCGGATCCGGGCCTGGGCCAGCCAGTCTGCCAGCGCCGGTTGGCCGGCTTCGGGCATGGCTTGCAGTTCTGCCACGGCTTCGGCAACGCGGCCCGCGGTGAGGGCAGCCTCCGCGCGCGACAGGATCGCGTCGGGATCATTCCCTTCGCGCGGGGAAAGGGACCGAAAGCCCGTCTGGCTGCGCAGGAAGCTGCCCACCCGTTCCGTCCAGCTTTCGCCCATATTGGCGCGCAGCGCGGCCTCGAGCGCATCGCGGGCGGCTTGCGGGAAACTGTCCGACAGATCTGCCACCGTCGGAAGGCCGGAGGCGGCGTGATCGGCAAGGGCCGGGGGAACCGTGCCTTCGGGCAGATCCGCCACGGCCGATGCATAGGCGGCCCCGCTATCCAGCGCGGCGGAAATCCTGTCGATCGCCATTTCGCGCTGCGTGGCTTCGACGGTGATCCTGGCCTGATCCGCCATGGCGGCGGCGCTTTCTTCGGCGGCCTTGAGGCGGGCCTCTGCGGCTTCGGCTGCGGCGATGACATCGGCGGGCAGGCTGCCGCCAGCGCCAAGGCTGGCCACCTGCGCCTTCAGGGCGGCAAGATCGGCGGCGAGTTCGGGCGGAACTGCCCCGCCTGACGGGGCAGGCCTCCCGGCAAGATCGGTGACCTGCGCTTCCAGTGACTGCACGCGGTCTGTCAGCGCCTGAAGGGCCGAGCCTAGATCGGCAAGACCTGCGGAAAGGTCCGGATCGGGTGCCGCGGCGGGCGGTAGGGCGCCCACGGCCTCGCGCAGCGCGGCAATTTCCTGGGCCTGTGTTGCCAGGGCATCGGTGACAGAGTCGTTCCCGCCGGAAATCGGCAGAAGATCCGGCATGGCGCGGGCAAGGCCAAAGCCAAGGCCCGCGGCGACCACACCACCAAGCACCATCGAGAAGAAGGCCCCTGCCCCGCCCTGGCGGGCCGGCGCTGGCGCAGGGATTTCCTTCTGCGGCGCAGGCTGCGGCTCTGCGGGAGGGGGCGGCGCGTCTTCGCTGGCTGGTTCAGCCTGCTTTTGCGGATCGGTCGCCTCGACCACGTCCATCAGATCGCCTTCCGGCTGGGTGGCGGGTTCTTCGGTCTTGTTTCTGGCCATGCCCGGCTCCTTTCGCCACCCCGCCGGGGCGGTTCTGACCTAACCTAATCCCCCTAAGCTTGCAGGTTCAAGCAGAGGGTTCGGGAATGAGCCGGGACAGGGCATCAAGCATTCCGGGCGCATCTGGCGAAGCGGCCAGTTCCAGGCGCTGCGGCGACAGCTGTTGCGCGCGGGCGGCGGCGGCCGGGCTGATCGCTGCGATCCAGAGCGGCGCCGTGAAGGGGCCGTTCTGGGCCAGCAACAGCGCGCTGCGGGGCGAGAAGAGGGGCACGATGACCGGTTGCACCCCTGCCAGAAGGGACCGTGCCTGAGGGGTCAGCTCCTGGGGGGCCTGTTCATAGACCACGGCCGCATGGGCAGATCGCCCCTTGGCGAGAAGTCTTGGAACGATGTCGCCGCGCGCATCCTTTCCGCGAAGGTGCAGGTAGGGGCCTGGCTCATCGGAGGCGAGGATGCGGGCGAGAAGCGCCTCGGCGTCGCCACTTGCCGACTCGGGCGTGAAGCCGGCGCTGCGGGCAGCAGCGGCGGTTCTGTCGCCCACGCAGATGGCGCGCAGCGGCAGGGTATTTCCTTCCTGCCGCAGGCGACCGGCGGCGGCGGCCCCGGTTTCGGAGGTGAGGATGACGGCGATGTAATCGGCGGGCGGCCACTCTGCCGGAATCATGCGGGTGACCATCAGCGGACTGATGACGGGGCGAAGTGCGGAACCGAAGCGGACGGCCAGTTCTTCGGCAAAGCGATCGCTTTGCGCGGCGGGGCGGGTGAGGAGGATGGGCGTGGGCTGGTGTTGCGGGGCCATGTCTGGGGTGTTACCCCGGCAAGAACCCTGCGGGCAACGGATATGACAACGCTGACCTTCCTTGGAATCGAGTCGAGCTGCGATGACAGCGCCGCCGCCATCGTGCGTTCCCGCCCGGGGCAGGCGCCCGAGGTGCTTTCTTCGGTGGTTCAGGGACAGACGGCGCTGCATGCCGCCTTTGGCGGCGTCGTGCCGGAAATCGCGGCGCGGGCTCATGCGGAAAAGCTGGATGACTGCGTGGAGAAGGCGCTGGATCTTGCCGGGCTGCGGCTTGACGATGTGGACGGGGTTGCTGTGACGGCGGGGCCCGGGCTGATCGGGGGGGTGCTGTCTGGCGTGATGCTGGCGCGCGGGGTTGCGATTGGTGCGGGAAAGCCACTGATCGGTGTCAACCATCTGGCCGGGCATGCCCTGACCCCGCGGCTGACGCATGGGCTGGCCTTTCCCTATCTGATGCTGCTGGTTTCGGGCGGGCATTGCCAGTTCCTGATCGCGGAAGGCGTGGACAGGTTTCATCGGCTGGGCGGAACCATTGATGACGCGCCGGGAGAGGCCTTCGACAAGACGGCCAAGCTGCTGGGCCTGCCGCAACCGGGCGGGCCGAGCGTGGAGGCCGAGGCCGCGCTGGGCGATGAGGGGCGTTTCGTCTTTCCCCGGCCCCTGCTGGACCGGCCCGGCTGCGATCTGAGCTTTTCGGGGCTGAAGACTGCCCTGCTGCGGGCCCGCGATGCCCTTGTGGCCGAGAAGGGCGGGATCACGGTGCAGGATCGGCGGGATCTCTGTGCCGGTTTCCAGGCGGCGGTGGCGGCGGTCCTGGCCGAAAAGACAGGGCGCGCGCTGCTGTCCTATCTGGCGCTTTCACCGGCAGAGCCGGCGTTGGCCGTGGCCGGGGGAGTCGCGGCGAACAGGGCCATTCGGGCGGTGTTAGAGACTGTTTCAAGCAAGGTTGATGTGCGGTTCATCGCCCCGCCCCTGCCCTTGTGCACCGACAATGCCGCCATGATCGCCTGGGCCGGGATCGAACGCTTCCGCGCCGGGCTTGGCGATGAGGCGGATCTTGTCGCCCGCCCGCGATGGCCGCTGGACAGCCAGGCCGCGCCGATGATCGGGTCTGGCAAGAAGGGGGCAAAGGCATGATCGGCATTGCAGGCGCGGGGTCCTTTGGAACGGCGCTTGCCATCGCGCTTGGGCGTGAGGGGCGGCGGGTGACGCTTTGGGCACGTGATCCCGCGCAGGTGGCCGAGATGGAACGAACAAGGCGCAACGAGGCGCGATTGCCGGGCGTCGATCTTCCCGGAAACGTCACTGTTACAGCGGAAATGGGGGATCTTGCGGCTGCGGACATGGTTCTGCTTTCGGTGCCGATGCAATCCCTGCGCCCGCTGCTTGCCGGGCCGGGGCGGCAGTTGAACGGCCTTCCGCTGGTTGCCTGCTGCAAGGGGATCGACCTGGCGGCCCTGACCGGGCCTTCCGCCATCCTGGCCGCCTGCTGCCCCCTATCCGTGGCGGCCATCCTGACCGGGCCGAGTTTCGCGGCGGATATCGCGCGGGGTTTGCCCACCGCGCTGACATTGGCCTGCGCGGATGACGCTGCATCCGAACGCCTGCAGGCGGCGCTTTCGACCCCGGTTCTGCGGCTTTATCGCAGCGATGACGTGCTGGGTGCGGAACTGGGTGGGGCGCTTAAGAACGTGATCGCCATCGCGGCGGGCGTCGTGATCGGGGCCGGTCTGGGTGACAGTGCGCGCGCGGCGCTGATGACGCGGGGCTATGCCGAGATGCTGCGCCTTGCGACCGCCCGGGGGGCGAAAGCCGAAACGTTGGCGGGGCTTTCGGGGCTGGGGGATCTGGTGCTGACCTGCACGTCGGAGCAATCGCGGAACTTCCGGTTCGGGCTGGCGCTCGGATCGGGGAAGGGGTTCGATCCTTCAATCACGGTCGAGGGTGCGGCGACGGCGAAAGCAGTCTCTGACATTGCCGAAAAGGCGGGAATCGACCTGCCGGTGACGGCCATGGTTGCTGCATTGATCGAGGGCAGGCTTGACCTTTCCACTGCGATGCAGACCCTGCTTTCCAGACCGCTGAAGAAGGAGTGATCCATGCGTGTGGCACTGATCTGCATCGACAAGCCCGGGCATCTGCATGTCCGGCAGGAGAACCGCGCGGCCCATCTGGCGCATATCGAGGCTTCGGGTCTGGTCGAGATGGCCGGTCCATTTCTGAATGCCGCAGGCGAGATGTGCGGATCGCTGGTGGTGCTGTCGGTGGACCGCATGGAACAGGCGCAGGACTGGGCGGCGAATGATCCCTATGCGAAGGCGGGGTTGTTCCAGTCAGTCGACCTGCGGGAATGGAAGAAGGTGATCGGCTGATGCCCTTCTGGCTGTTCAAATCAGAGCCGGACGTCTTTGGCTGGGCAGAACAGGCAGCCAAGGGAGAGGCGGGCGAGGAATGGACCGGCGTGCGGAACTATCAGGCCCGCAACAACATGCGCGCCATGCGGTGCGGCGATCTTGGGTTCTTCTATCATTCCAACATCGGCAAGGAGATTGTCGGGATCGTGGAAGTCATCCGCGAAAGCGCCCCTGACAGCACGACGGATGATCCCAGATGGGATTGCGTGATGGTCAAGGCCGTGCGCCCCCTGCCGCGCCCGGTTTCGCTGGACCGTTGCAAGCTGGAGCCGGGGCTGGAGCAGATGGCGCTGGTGAAAAACACACGGCTGTCCGTTCAGCCGGTGTCTGACGCGGAATGGCAGATCGTGTGCCGATTGGGCGGGTTGGAAGGATGAACGGAAATGGGGGGCCCGCACCCCTACGGAGCCCCCCATCCACCCCACGCGCCCCCCGTGCACCGCGCGTGATATGAAGAAGGGATCCGGACTTGCTGCCCTAGTCTGAGGATGGCCGGATTCGACCGCAGAAGCAAAGGCATAGTACGCGGCATTTTAGTCAAAGGCACCCACCCGGCAGGGGATGGGATGCCTTGAAGGGGACGGGCCGGTCAGCCGTAGACCTTTTCCTTGCCGAAATGCTTGACCAGCATGTAATAGACCACGGGCCGATACTTGTTCCTTTCGGAGCGGCCATAGGTATCAATCACGGCATTGATCGCTTCCATCAGCTTGGGCGAATCCGGCAGGCCCAGCTTCTTCATCAGGAAGTTCTTCTTCACCGTTTCGAGTTCCGATTGGTCGGAGCCTGCGACGGTTTCGCTGTCGGCGCTGTAGATTGCAGGGCCGCAGCCGATCGTCACCTTTTCAAGCAAGGCCATGTCAGGCGTCATCTTGCATTTGGTTTTCAAATCTTCGGCGTATTTCGCTATCAGTTCGGCTCGTTTGCTCATGGCCTTCAATCACTCCCTGAACGTCATCGGCTGTCCTGCAACCGCATAGAAATCTTAAGGGGCGGACCACGGGATGCAAAAGGATTTATCGACTGGTCAGGAAAAACCCCGCCAGACACGCGGTCTGGCGGGGCATGGCGGGCCAATCGAGGCCGGTCGGCTCAATAGCGATAGTGGTCCGGCTTGAAGGGGCCTTCCTGCTTGACGCCGATATAGGCGGCCTGATCGGGGCGGAGTTCCGTCAGACGAACGCCGATCTTCTTGAGGTGCAGGCGGGCGACCTTTTCATCCAGATGCTTGGGCAGGATATAGACGCCCGGCACGTATTCCGCGCCCTTGGTCCAGAGCTCGATCTGCGCGAGGACCTGGTTGGTGAAGGAGGCCGACATCACGAAGGAGGGGTGACCCGTGGCATTGCCAAGGTTCAGAAGGCGCCCTTCGGACAGCAGGATGATGCGGCTGCCCGAAGGCATCTCGATCATGTCCACCTGATCCTTGATGTTGGTCCATTTGTGGTTCTTCAGGGCGGCCACCTGAATTTCGTTGTCGAAATGGCCGATATTGCCGACGATGGCCATGTCCTTCATCTCGCGCAGATGCTCGATGCGGATCACGTCCTTGTTGCCGGTGGTGGTGATGAAGATGTCGGCGGATTTCACCTCATCTTCGAGGATCGTCACCTCGAACCCGTCCATCGCGGCCTGAAGGGCGCAGATCGGATCGACTTCGGTCACCTTGACGCGCGCACCCGCGCCGCGGAGCGAGGCGGCGGAACCCTTGCCCACGTCGCCATAGCCACAGACCACGGCAACCTTGCCCGCCATCATCGTGTCGGTCGCGCGGCGAATACCGTCAACCAGCGATTCCTTGCAGCCATATTTGTTGTCGAATTTCGACTTGGTGACAGAGTCGTTCACGTTGATCGCCGGGAAGGGCAGTTCACCCTTCTTGTGCAGTTCATACAGGCGATGCACGCCGGTGGTGGTTTCCTCGGACACGCCCTTGATCGCGGCGCGCTGCTTGGTGAACCAGCCGGGGCTGGCCGCCAGACGCTTGCGGATCTGGTTGAAGAGGCAAACCTCCTCATCGCTGGTCGGGACGGCGATCAGATCGGTTTCGCCCGCCTCGACCCGCGCGCCGAGAAGGATGTAGAGCGTCGCATCCCCACCATCATCGAGGATCATGTTGCAGGTGCCGCCTTCGCCGCCGAACTGGAAGATCCTGTCGGTGTATTCCCAGTATTCCTCAAGCGTTTCGCCCTTGATGGCGAAGACCGGCACGCCCGCCTTGGCAATCGCCGCGGCCGCGTGATCCTGGGTCGAGAAGATGTTGCACGAGGCCCAGCGCACATCGGCACCAAGGGCGACGAGAGTTTCGATCAGCACACCGGTCTGGATCGTCATGTGCAGCGAGCCGGCAATCCGCGCGCCCTTCAGCGGCTTCGACGTTCCGAATTCCTCGCGGCAGGCCATGAGGCCCGGCATTTCGGTTTCGGCGATGGTGAGTTCCTTGCGCCCGAACTCGGCAAGCGCGATATCCTTGACGATGTAATCCTGCGGCATGTGCCGTTGCTCCTTGAACCTTTATTTGGGGCGGCAGATAGCACGGGATGACGTCACCGACAATGGAACGGTGATTAACGGAAGGACGACAGGGGAAGGCCGCGCAGTCATGAAACAACCCCGCGCCTGGCAGCGCATGCTTTCGGGCCGCAGGCTGGATCTTCTGGATCCCACGCCTGTGGATATCGAGATCGAGGATATCGCGCACGGGCTTGCCTTCGTTGCGCGCTGGAATGGCCAGACACGGGGCGACTGGCCCTATTCGGTGGCGGAACATTCGCTGCTGGTCGAGATGATCTTCAGCCGCGCAAATCCCGGCATAGCGACGCGGTGGCAGTTGGCGGCGCTGCTGCATGACGCCCCGGAATATGTGATCGGCGACATGATCAGCCCGGTGAAGGCCGCCATCGGGCCGGACTATGGGGCGCTGGACGAGCGTCTGACGGCGGCGGTGCATCTGCGCTTTGGGCTGCCGGCCACGCTGCCGCCTGCGATCAAGAAGGCAATCAAGGCCGCCGACAAGATCTCGGCCTGGCTTGAAGCGGTGCAGATCGCCGGGTTTTCAGGGGAAGAGGCGGATCGTTTCTTCGGCAAGCCCGATGCGCTGATCCTGCGCGGTCTGGAGATACGGCTTCGTCCGCCCGCTGTGGTGCGGGCGGACTATGTGGCAAGGCATGAACAACTGCTGGCAGCCTGCACGGTTCAGCCACCCAGTTGATTGGGCGGGGTGAAGGGGCCCGGCCGTTCGGCGCCGCGGCTGCCGTCATGCGGGGCGGGGCGGCGCTTGTGGTTCGTCTGGTGCTGCAAGCTTTGGCCGGTGGCCAGAAGCAGCGCTTCTGCAATGATCTGTAACATCTGATGTCCCTTTCCATTCGCTGGACTTGGCTTTTCTAGCCTTTTCTGTTGCTATCTCCTAATCAGAAAACTTTCAAAACTGTTAGTCTGGCTATCATATGGCGATCAACTGGCGTGATCTTCCCCCGCTCTCTGCCCTGCGCGCCTTTGCCGCCGTGGCGGAGCTTGGCGGCTTTTCCCAGGCGGCGCGGGCGTTGAATGTCACCCATGCGGCGGTGGCACAGCAGGTGCGCGCGCTTGAGGCGCTGATGGATACGCCACTGGTCGCGCGGGATGGGCGCGGGATGGCGCTGACCGCGGAAGGCCAGCAACTTGCACAGGCCCTGGCGGACGGGTTCGGCACGATCGCATCGGGCGTTGCCGCCCTGCGGGCCGGGGGATCGGATCGCCCGGTGCGCATCACGCTGACGGCCAGTTTCGCCAGCCAATGGCTCATGCCACGGTTGAAGGATTTCTGGGACCTGCATCCCGACATCGCCCTGTCCCTGCATCCCGACGCGCGCGTTTCGGACCTGCGGCGCGATGGCATGGATCTGGGCATCCGCTATGGCAACGGCGATTGGCCCGGCGTGACCGCGCGATTTCTGGCCCCGGCGCGGATGGCCATTGCGGCCGCGCCCGACCTGCTGGATGGGCGCGAGAACCTTTCGACTGCCGAGATGCAGGAGATGGAATGGATTCTGGCGCGCGACTGGCCCGAGCAGGAGAACTATCTTCGCAGTCTTGGTCTGGATCCCCGGACCCTGAGCCGCACGGATTTTGTCAACGAGGAGTTGTCGCTTGCCGCGGCGCGCCAGGGGCTGGGCCTAGTAGTGGAAAGCCTGGCGCTGATGGAGGATGATCTGGAAGAAGGGCGGCTGATCCTGCTGCATGACAGCAAGGATCGCCTGCCCGCCTATTTCATCGTCACAAGCCCGGGGCCGCAGCGCGCGGCCACCAGGGCCTTTCTCAAATGGCTCGAATCAGCGGCCTGATCAGAGCGCCATGTCCTCGGGCTTTTTGCCGGAAGCCAATGCATCGGCAAACCAGCGCGGTTTGCGCCCGCGGCCGGACCAGGTATCCGATTTGTCGGCTGGATTTGCGTATTTCGCCGAAGCCGGGGCACGCTTGCGCGGGGCGGTCGCGCCAGTCAATTCGGCCAGGGAGAAACCGAGTTCGCGGGCCTTTTCCTCCAGTTCTGCGAGGGCCGCACGTTTCTTGCGGTCTTCAAAACCGGCGATTGCCTTTCCGACCTGTGACTGAAGTTCCTTCAATTCCTTCAGCGACATCGAATTGAGGTCGAGGTTCATTTCGGCACACTCCTTATGGCGAATGCCTGCCGTTATTGCCGAATTGCGCCGCGAATTCAATAAAGGGATTATTTGGGGCTGCGTTTTGCCAGAATGCGCTGCAGAGTCCGGCGATGCATGCTGAGGCGACGCGCGGTTTCCGATACATTGCGATCACACATTTCATAGACGCGCTGAATATGTTCCCACCGCACGCGATCCGCCGACATCGGGTTTTCCGGCGGAGCGGGAAGGGTTTCCGTGCGGGACAGAAGCGCATTCATCACGTCATTGGCATCTGCCGGCTTAGACAGGTAATCCGTGGCGCCGATCTTTACCGCGGCGACGGCCGTTGCGATTGCCCCATATCCGGTAAGAACGACGATCCGGCAATCCGGACGGCGTTCGCGCAGGGTTTCCACGACGTCGAGTCCGTTTCCATCCTCGAGCCGCAGATCGACGACGGCGTAGGCAGGGGGCCGCGCCATGGCGATGGCCCGGCCAGCCGCCACGCTTTCCGCCGTTTCAGGGACGAAACCGCGCTTTTCCATCGCCTTTGCAAGCCGCTTCACAAAGGGTTCGTCATCATCGACGAGCAGGAGCGTACGGTCCGCGCCAAGCTCGGCAATCAGGTCGTCAGCCATCGGGTTCCCCTTTGTTCTGTTCTTGCCGCAAAAGGTAGGCGGGAATGGCGGCAGCGTCAAACTGAACCAAAGGTCAATGCGTCAGGAAGCAGGCCGTGCGTTCGGCCATTTGTTCGGCGGTTTCATCCCGCTTGAAAAAATCCACGAAGCCGGTCTCGGGCAGGACGAGGTAGGTAAATGTCGAGTGATCGACCAGGTAGTAATCCGGATCATCCGAATCCTGTTTGCGGAAATAGGTCTTGTATGCCTGGGATGCGGCCTTGACCTGTTCTTCGCTGCCAGTCAGGCCGATCATCCTGGGATGAAGGTTCGCCGCGAAGTCGCGAACCACCTCGGGCGTATCACGGGCCGGATCAATGGAGATGAATACCGGCGTGACGTCAAAGCCGCGCTCTTCCAGGATATCGACTGCTTCTACATTGCGCGCATTATCCAGAGGGCAGACATCCGGACAGAAGGTATAACCGAAATAGACAAGGCTGGGTTTTGCAAGCACGTCCTTTTCGGTGACGGTCGCGCCATCACCATTCACCAGCGTGAAAGGCCCGCCGATATCACCGCCAACCGCCCCTGCCCGGCATTCGGCAAAGCGATCATCCGATTTGCCAAGCTGACCGTAGGCAAACAGGCCACCGACCATGCCCACGACGACCGCCGCCGCCAGACCAGCATAAAGTTTGCTCATCCTGAAGTTCCTTGCATTCCCTGCTGCATTCATCGCCAACTCGGGGCGCAGGAACAATCCGTAACTTTGTCGCGCATGAGAAACAGACGCCCATGATCAACCCGAGCCTCGGCCTTTTCGCACGCGACACCCGCAGCGACTGGGTTCGCCTGCGGACCTTGATCCTGCTGCGCTGGATGGCGATCACCGGGCAACTGGCCGCGATCACTGTCGCGCATCATGTCTATGGCATCCAGCTTCCGCTTGGCCTTTGCTACATGGCCGTGGGCGCATCCATCATCGCCAATCTTATTTCGATCTTCGTCTATCCGGAGAACAAGCGCCTTTCGGAATTCGAGGCGATGCTGACGCTGTTGTTCGACCTGTCTCAGCTTTCCTTCCTGCTTTATCTGACGGGCGGCCTGACAAATCCCTTTGCGCTGCTGATCCTTGCGCCGGTCACGATTTCCGCTTCGGCACTGGAACTGCGGACGACGCTTCTGCTGGGTGCGCTGGCCATCCTCTTCACCTCGCTGATCTCTTTCGTGAACGTGCCGCTTTACTTCGCGGACGGAGAGATGCTGCGCGTGCCGCTTGTGTTCGAGTTCGGGTTCTGGTTGGCGATCGTGATCGGGATCGTCTTTCTGGGCCTTTATTCGCGGCGGATCGCGATGGAGATCAGATCCATGTCGGATGCACTGCTGGCGACGCAGATGGCGCTGGCGCGCGAGCAGAAGCTGACGGATCTGGGCGGGGTGGTGGCGGCTGCGGCGCATGAACTGGGCACGCCGCTGGCCACGATCAAGCTTGTCAGCGCCGAGATGATGGAAGAACTGGGCGATCACCCCGAGCTTCTGGAGGATGCCAGGCTGATCCGGGATCAGGCCGACAGATGCCGCGATATCCTGCGCGGCATGGGCCGAGCGGGAAAGGACGACCTGCATCTGCGGCAGGCGCCGCTGGCATCGCTGCTGCGCGAGGCGGCAGAGCCGCATATGGGGCGGGGAAAGCAGGTGGAATTCTCGCTAGCGCCCGGGCCATCGGGCAGCGAACGGCAGCCCACCGTCCTGCGTCGGCCCGAGGTGATCCACGGATTGCGGAACCTGATCCAGAATGCCGTCGACTTCGCGCGGACGACCGTCTGGGTGGATGGCGAATGGACCGACCGGCGCATCACCATCCGCATCGTCGATGATGGCGAAGGCTATCCGCCCCAGGTCATCGGCCGGATCGGGGATCCCTTTGTCAGATCGCGCAGATCGGCGCAGGAACTGGAGAAGAGGCCCGAATATGAAGGCATGGGTCTGGGCCTGTTCATCGCCAAGACCTTGCTGGAACGGACGGGGGCGGAACTGTCCTTTGCCAATGCCTCGGATCCCTTCCTGACCCCGGAAGAACGCCCTGACCGATGCGGCGCGATCGTGGAACTGGTCTGGGAGGCGAAGGATCTGCTGGCCCCCGAAGCGGCCGAATTGGGCGAGAACCAGCGGTTCACCGTGTGACCGCCAGCGCGGCGCGCTAGGCGATCAGAACCTCGATCCCGCGTGCGCGGAATGCATTGGCATCGGAGTCTGAAATGCCGGAATCGGTGATGAAGGAATGGATCATCTCCAGCGAGCCGAAGCGGGTGAAGCTGGATTTGTTGATCTTGGTGCTGTCGGCCACGAGGTAGACCTTGCTGGCCGCCTTGATCATCGCCTCTTTCAATTGCAGGTCGGCGAAGGAGGGATAGGTCAAACCGGCATCCAGCGCGACGCCCGCAGTGGCCAGGAACAGTTTCCCGGCAAAGATATTGCGGAAGTAGTCGACGGACTTGTCACCCGAAAGCGAAAGCGTGGGGGCCTTGAACTGCCCGCCCGGCATGTGGACGGCGTTTCCCGGAACGGCACCAAGGATGATCGCGATGTTCAGCGCGTTTGTGATGACGGTCAGGTTTCGGCGGTTCACAAGGCGGAGGGCGATTTCCGTCGTGGTGGTTCCGGCGTCGAGGATGATCGTTTCCCCATCCTTGACCAGATCGGCGGCGAGAACGCCGATCCGGCGCTTCTGATCCATGTTTTCCTGATGGTGCAATGTCATGGTGCCGACCTGCGCCGGCACCGTGTTCAGAAAGGCCCCGCCATGTTCGCGGGTGATCTGGCCGTCCTGTTCCAGGCGTTCCAGATCCTGGCGGATCGTGGCTTCGGATACTTGGAAGGCAACCGCCAGTTCGCGGACACGGGCCGAGCCTTCCTCCTGGATCCAGTCGAGGATACGGCGGCGGCGGGGTTCGGACAGCAAGCCTGTCACAGGTTCCTGCCGCACGGGATCGGCTTTCGGTTTCAACTTCGTCCACCCTTAAGTGAAAGTGATCGCGGCCGAGCGTAGTTGACCGAAAGGGGAAATCCAACCGCCGTGAAGCGGGACCGCCCCCTAGCGATTGGCCGACGCCTCCTGTGCCAGGGCTACCCTCGCCTGCAGCCGGCTTTGGGCCTGGTCGATGACGACGGCCAGCACGATCACCACGCCCTTGATCACGGTCTGCCAGAAGCTGGACACGCCCATCATGATCAGCCCGTCCGACAGGATGCCGATGACGAAGGCGCCGATGATCGTGCCCAGGACGCGCCCGCGCCCGCCCGACATCGAGGTTCCGCCCAGAACCGCCGCGGCGATGGCGTTCAGTTCGAAGGTTTCCCCTGTAGCCGGATGCGCGGCCTGAAGCTGGCTTGCGATGATGATGCCGACCAGTGCCGCGCAGAAGCCCGAGAACATGTAGACGAAGAGCTTGACCCGGTTGACCTTTACCCCCGAAAGCGCCGCCCCGCGTTCATTGCCGCCGACGGCATAGATGTGGCGGCCCAGCGGGGTTCGGCGCGAGACGTAATGCGCAGCAAGGGCAACCACCACGAGAAGCCAGACCATGACGGGAAGGCCCAGAACGCTAGCCGTGCCGATCAGGGGGAAGGAGGTGGTTCCGAATTCCTCGCTTCCGCCAAGGTTGGGGAAAGTGCGCCCGCCCGAAGAGAGCAGCGCCGCCCCCCGCGCGATATAGAGCGTGCCAAGCGTGGCGATGAAGGGGGCGACGTTCAGGCGCGTGATCAGCAGGCCGTTCACAAAGCCGACCCCGATGCCTACGGCAAGCGTCAGCGCCACGATTTCATAGGTGTTGAACCAGATCGTATAGCCCAGACCGGTATCCACCCCGTTCAGCACCAGCCAACCCGCCACCATCGCGCAGAGGCCGACGATGGAGCCGACGGACAGGTCGATCCCGCCGGTGATGATGACGAAGGTCATGCCGATGGCCAGCAGGGCATTCAGCGCCACATGCTTTGTCACGATGACGGCATTCGCGCCGGTCAGGAAGTTCGGCGCCATGAACGAGAAATAGGCCAGAACAAGGATCAGCGCGACGAAGGTCCGCAGGCGAAGGGCCAGAAGCAGCAGGTTCTGTGGGGTTGATGCGGCAGCTTGCTGTCTGGTCGTCATGCGGAGGGTTCCTTCAAGAAGCTTGGTGTCGCAGCGGCGATGACGGTGGCGGGATCCGTGCCTGCGGGGAATTCGCCGGTAATCCTGCCGTTGGCCATGACGAGGACGCGGTCCGAAAGCGCGAGAACCTCATCAAGATCGGAGGTGACGAAGAGGATGCCCAACCCCTGACCCGCAAGCGCGCGCATCGTGGTGAAGACTTCGGCCTTGGCGCCGATGTCGATGCCGCGGCTGGGTTCATCCATCAGCAGGATCTTCGGCGAGGTCATCAGTGCCTTGCCGATGACGACCTTCTGCTGGTTTCCCCCGGAAAGCGAGGAGACGGGGTTTTCGGGGCTGGCGATCTTGATGGCCAGGCGGCGGACGAAATCCAGCGCCCGGGCGGCTTCGGCCTTCAGGTTCAGGTGAAAGCCGCGGGTGAAGAGGCCCAGCGATGACAGGGTCAGGTTTTCGCGGATCGCCATGATCTGGACCAGGCCATCTCGCTTGCGGTCTTCGGGGATCAGGGCGATGCCCCGCGCGATGCGACCGGCCACGTCACGTTCGATGACGGGGTGGCCGTCCACGAAGATGCGTCCGGCCGATGCGGGATGCTGGGCCATGACGCATTCCAGGAATTCGGTCCGGCCTGCGCCCATCAGGCCATAGAGCCCGACGATCTCGCCCCGGCGAACAGAGAGACTGACGCGATCCACGGCAAATCCGCCGCCTGCACGCGGCAGGGTGACGTGATCGGCGCGAAAGATTTCCTCACCGAAGGACGGAGCTTCCGTTCTGGGAAATTCCTTCGACTTTTCACCGATCATCGCCCGCACGATCCAGGGGATATCCACCCCCTGCATGGGCCGCGATCCTGTGATCTCGCCATCGCGAAGAACGGTGATGTAGTCGCCGACGCGGATCAGTTCATCGAGGCGGTGGCTGATATAGACGATTCCCACGCCCTGCGATTTCAGTTCTTCGATCACGCCGAAGAGAACCTCGACCTCGGCCGCGGAAAGGGCGCTGGTCGGTTCATCCAGGATCAGGATGCGCGCGTCCTGCGACAGGGCCTTGGCGATTTCCACGATCTGCTGCTGGCCGACGCGCAGGTGATCGAGCGGGGTATCCGGGTCGATGTCCTGTTCCAGCCGGGCCATCAGAGCCCTGGTGGCACGGGCCTGGGATCGCTGGTCGATATCGAGGCCGGCCCGGACGGGTTCATGGCCGATGAAGATGTTTTCGGCCACGGTCAGGTTCGGGAACAGGTTCAGCTCCTGAAAGACGATGCCGATCCCTTCGCGGACGGCATCGGCCTTGTTGCGAAAGCGGACTTCGCGGCCCTGCAGTTCGATCCGGCCTTCGGTCAGGCTTTCGACGCCCGCGATGACCTTCATCAGCGTGGACTTGCCGGCACCGTTTTCGCCGACCAGGACGTTCACGGCGCCCATGCGCAGATCGAAATCCACGCCCTTCAGGGCGCGCGTGCCGGGATAGACCTTCACGCCGCCCCGGATCGAAAGCCCGATCGGATGGTCGGTCATGGCAGGATATCCAGTGTGACCGCCGTCACCAGCCAGGCATCCGTCGCCGATTTGAGATCAACCGTGCCAGAGAAACGGAGGATCCGGCCCGTCAGATCGCCCTCTGGCACGTCAAGCGCCGCCGAGGCGCGATCGTTCAGGGCGCGTGCGAGCTTGGCGAATTCGATCTGGTCGCGGAAATCGCCAAAGCGGTAGAAGGGGGCGACGTCGCGCAGGGATGTTCCCTTGATCACCGGGCCAAGCTGAAGGGTCAGGTCGGGGGCGCCGTCGCCATCGGTATCCAGCATGGCCTTTCGGGCGCGAGAGGTGAGGTTCGCCTCGACCACGCGGCCTTCGCCCCTTACGGCAAAGTTCCAGGCCGCTCCTTCGCCGGATCCCTTGTTGCCGTGTGCGGCACCGGCTGTTTCGAGCCCACCTGCTAGGGCAGCACGCAAATCGGCCACGGGCAGCGCCCGTTCGGCGACAAGCGGCAGAAGCTCTGTTTCATATGTCCTGTCCAGAAGGGCGGCGATCCGGGCGTCATCGCCCGCTTCGCCCTGTTCGCTGGCCGCCGTGGCCGCGCCGGGGGCGGGGGTCTTGACGATCTTGCAGCCCGAAAGGGCAAGCGCTGCGCCAAGGATCAGCGCGACAAAGGTCTTTTGGGCCATGTCTGTCTTCCAGGGGAAAGCCCGGCGCGACGAGACTGCGCGCCGGGCAGTGGGCCGATCCGGATCAGCCCTTCAGGGCGAAGGTTTCAAGCTGGGCGGCGTTGTCGGCATTGATCAGGACGCAGTCCATGAGCTGCTTTTCCTCGACCCCGGTCGATCCGCTGGTGATGAAGGCATCGGCCTGGGCGACCGCCATCTGAGCCTGCGCGTAAGCCGGTTGCAGGACGGTGGCCTTGATCCCGCCCTTCAGGATGGAATCGCGGACATCGTTCGATCCGTCAAAGCCCACGACGATGACATCGGTCCGACCTGCCGCCTCGAGCGCGGCCCAGGCCCCCATGGCCATGGTGTCATTACCCGAGATCACGCCCTTGATGCCCGGATTGGCCTGAAGCATCGATTCCATCACCGTATAGGCCTCGGTCTGCGACCAGTTGGCGGTCTGCGCCGCGACCATCTTCATGTCGGGATACTGGTCGATCACATCGTGATAGCCCTTGGAACGGATGCCCGCATTGGTATCGGATTCCTTGCCGATCAGTTCGGCATATTCGCCCGCTTCGCCCATCAGCTTGACGAATTCCTCGGCCCCAAGCTGGGCGCCCTGATAGTTGTTCGAGACGATCTGGCTGACGGCAACGCCGGTTGCGGTGATCTCGCGGTCGATCAGGAAGCTGGGGATGCCAGCATCCTTGGCCTTCTGCACTGCCGCGACCGAGGCATCGGCACCGGCATTGTCCAGGATGATCGCCTTCACGCCTGCCGCGATGACGGTATCGAACAGTTGCGATTGCTTGTTGGCGTCATCGTCATGGACGAGGACCATCGCCTCATAGCCGAGTTCGGCGGCCTTGGCGGCGGCGCCATCGGCTTCGGCCTTGAAGAATGGGTTGTCATGGCTGGGCGTGATGATCGCGATGACGCCCTTGCCTTGCGCAAAGGAAAGCGTGGGCAGAATGCCGGCGACAACAGCAGCCAGCCCCCCGACCACATGGCGGCGGTTCAGATTCATTGTGTCCTCCCTTTCAAACGATATCGAAATTATCCGATTCGCTAGGCTTCATCAGCCCATAACATCGCATATCATGTCAATTGTTTTCTTTTGCTTTCGTTTTTGGGCATTCGAAAGAAAAGCGGTTCCTCCGCCCAGCCCGGCATGCTGGCCCTGAAATGCAAGGCTTGGTAGCGGGATGTCCGTAATACTGCGTTGATTGCAGGTGCAGCGCCCATCTTGCGTGACTTGCGTTTTCCCGGTAAAACGCATCAAACGCAAGCAATCGAAATGTGCCAGCGCCAGCAGGGAACGCAGCGCCAGCAGTTCAAGGGGGGCCCATGACCAGCATCTTCCGCCGCAGAATCAGCCTTGGGGTCGTCATCGGATCGCGGGCCTTCTTCAGCCCCGCCCCCTGCAGATCAGCGCGCGAGGATGTGCTGGCGCAACTGGAGCGGCTGGGCATCGACGCCGTCATCCTTCCCTTCGAGGCAACGGCCAACGGGGCGGTTCAGTCCATCGCCGATGCCGATCTCTATGCAGCGCATTTCCGCGCGATGGCGGAGCGGATCGACGGGCTGGTGATCTGCCTGCCGAATTTCGGGGACGAGATCGCCGTGGCGGAACTGGTGAACCGTGCCCGGCTGAATGTGCCGATCCTGCTGCAGGCCTCGAATGACGAGTTGTCGAAGGTCGATGTCCATTCCCGCCGCGATGCCTTTTGCGGCAAGATCAGCGTGACCAACAACTTCTGGCAGTATGGCGTTCCCTTTACGGAAACCACCAGCCACACCTGCGATACCTGGGGCGAGGAATTCGGGCGCGACCTGGAGCGCTTTGCCCGCGTCTGCCGCACGGTCAGGGGGTTGCGCAATGCGCGGCTTGGGTCGATCGGGGCGCGGACGGGGGCCTTCCAGACCATGCGCTATTCAGAAAAGCTGCTGCAGGCGGCAGGCGTCACCGTCGTGACGGTGGACCTGTCCGAGATGATGGGGGCGGCATCCGCCATCGCAGGCGATGACCCGGCCCTGATCGCCACGCTTGAACGCGTCAAGGGCTATGGCCGCATCCCTGCCCATATCCAGCCCGCCCAGATCGAGAAGCAGGCCCGCTGGACCCTGGCCGTGAACCGCTGGATCGAAGAGAACGGTTGCGACGCCTCGGCCATCCAGTGCTGGCGTTCGCTGCAGGACAATTTCGGCTGCGCGACCTGCCTGACCATGTCGATGATGGGCGAGGATCTGATGCCCTCGGCCTGTGAGGTGGATATCATGGGGGCGTTGTCGATGTATGCGCTTGCGCTTGCCTCGGGCGCGCCGCCCGCAATCCTTGACTGGAACAACAACTATGCCGACGAGCAGGATCTTTGCGTCTGCACCCATTGCGGCAACTATCCGAAATCCTTCATCGGCGACACGCCCGAGGTGGGCGAACTGGATGTGCTGGGCGAAAGCATCGGTCGGTCGAAATGCTTTGGCGCGGTGAAGGGCAAGGTGAAGCCCGGCCCGATGACATTCTTCCGGCTGTCGACCGATGATCGTCGCGGCACGGTGAAATGCTATCTGGGCGAAGGGGAGTTCACCGATCATCCCTTTGCCATGGATGGCGGTATCGCGGTGACGCGGGTCGCGGGGCTGCGCAAACTGATGAAGTTCGTGACCCAGAACGGGTTCGAACATCATGTCGCGATGGTGCGCGGGCATCATGCCGATGTGGTGAACGAGGCCGTGTCGCGTTACCTCGGCTGGCCCTTCTATCACCACGGGCAGGAACCCGAGCCGCAGCTTTTCCAACCGAACCGGTTCTGACATGCATATGAATGACAAGATCCCGTTGATCCGGGAAAAGGCGTTGTGGATGCGGCGCACGGCCTTTGCGATGGTGCATCGCGCGCAGCTTGGGCATCCGGGGGGCGATTTCTCGGCCATCGACATACTGGCGACGCTGTATTTCGGAGTGATGCGTTTCGATCCCAAGCGGCCCGACTGGCCGGATCGTGACCGTTTCGTCATGTCAAAGGGCCATGCGACCGGCGCGCTTTATACCGCGCTTTGCGCTGCGGGTTACTTTCCCGAGGATTGGCTGGCCACCTACATGCAGCCGCGATCCCTGCTGAACGGCCATCCGAACCGGAATTACCTGCCCGGGATTGAAACCAATACCGGCCCGCTGGGCCATGGCTTTCCGGTGGCGACCGGGATCGCGATTGCGGGGCAGCTTGCCGGGGCGGGCTATCGCACCTTTGTGCTGACGGGAGATGGCGAACAGCAGGAAGGTTCCAACTGGGAGGCGGCGATGGTGGCTGGGCATCGCAGGCTTTCGAACCTGACCCTGATCATTGACCGAAACCGCCTGCAGCAGGGGGCCGGCACGGAAGAGACATCGGGCCTCGATCCGCTGGACAAGCGCTATGACGCCTTCGGTTTTGACGTGACAGAGGTCGACGGCCACGATCCCGCCGCGCTGCTTGCGGTGCTGGGTGCCGCGCCCGGCAGCAAACCGCGCTGCGTGATCGCGAATACGACAAAGGGAAAGGGCGTGTCCTTCATGGAGAACGTCGCCAGTTGGCATCATGGCGTGCCGAATGATGCGCAATTCGAACAAGCGATGAAGGAACTGGTCTGATGGCACATGCAGCGCCTGTTGCCGCGGGATTTCAGGATTGCCGCAACATCTGGGTTTCCACGCTGGAACAGCTTGCCGAAGCCGATCCCCGGATCGTGGCCGTTGTGAATGATTCCGTCGGATCCTCGAAGCTGAACAGTTTCCAGAAACGGTTTCCGGACCGGCTGATCAATGTAGGCATCGCAGAGCAGGCGATGGTGGGAATCGGGGCGGGCCTTGCCAACGGGGGGCAGATCCCCTTCGTCTCGGCGGCTGGGTGCTTCATCACCGGGCGCGCGCTGGAGCAGGTGAAGGCCGATATCGCCTATGCAGGCTTCAACGTGAAGCTCGTGGGGCAGTCGTCCGGCGTGGCCTATGGGGAACTGGGCGCAACGCATCATTCGATCGAGGATTTCGCATGGCTGCGACCGCTGGCGAACCTGACCATCATCACCCCGGCGGATGCCTGGGAAACGGCAGAGGCCGTGAAATGGGCCGCCGCGCATGAAGGGCCCGTCTATCTGCGGCTGTCGCGGATGCCCGTTCCCGATCTTCACATCGCGGATCGCCAGTTCCGGCCCGGCAAGGCCGAACTGGTGCGACCGGGCGGGGATGTCACCCTGATCGCCTGCGGCACGACGGTGCATCTGGCGGCGGGGGCCGCAGGGCGCCTTGCGGATCAGGGGATTTCTGCCCGCGTCCTGAACTTCTCGACCCTGAACCCGCTGGACGAGGAGGCGCTATACGCAGCCGCCGCGACCGGGGCCATCGTCACCGTGGAAGAGGCAAGCATCCGGGGTGGGCTGGGTGGTGCGGTCGCAGAGTTCACGGCGGCCCATCGGCCTGTCCCGGTCGAGCGGGTGGGCTTTCCCGGCTTCTTGCCGACGGGATCCGTCGACTGGCTGTTCAAGGAATATGGCCTGTCGCCGGAAGGTATCGCTGCCGCGGCCTTGCGTGCGCTGGACCGCAAGGCATGACCGGGCCGCGCATCCTTGCCCTTGATCAGGGCACAAGCAACACAAAGGCGCTGCTGATCAACGGATCCGGCCATGTGATCGCCCGCGCCTCGGTGCCGCTGAGGACGGACTATCCGCAGCCGGGCTGGGCCGAACAATCCGCGACGGAGATCTGGACGTCGGTGCAGGCGGCGATTGCCGAGGTCATGTCCCGCGGAGGGACTGCGCCGGTCGATGCGATCGCCATCGCGAACCAGCGCGAAACGCTTGTGCTGTGGGACAGCCAGACCGGCCAGCCCATCGCCCCCGCGATGATCTGGCAATGCCGCCGGACGGCTGCGGACTGTGCAGCCCTGATTGCGGCAGGCCATGACGCGCAGGTGATCGCGGCCACCGGCCTTGGGATCAATCCGTTGTTCCCAGCCTCGAAGCTTGGCTGGGCGATGCGGAACCTGCCTGAGGTGGCGGCGCTTCTGGCCAAGGGGCGGCTGCGCGCCGGAACCGTGGACAGCTGGCTGCTGTGGAACCTGACCGCGGGCCGGACCTTTGCAACCGATCATTCCAATGCCAGCCGGACCCAGCTTTTCGATACGGCGCGCCTTGCCTTCAGCCCGGAGCTTGCAGACCTGTTCGGAGCCTCCGTCGATTGCCTGCCGCAGGCCCTGCCATCCGACAGCCATTTCGGGGACACGGCAGAGGGGACCACGGCGCTTGGGTCAGGCATACCGATCCGGGCGATGATGGGCGACAGCCATGCCGCGCTTTACGGCCATGGCATCCGCAAGCCCGGCGGCGTGAAGGCCACCTACGGGACGGGATCATCGCTGATGACCCTGACACCCGTCCGCAAGACCCCGGCCAACGGAATATCGGGGACCATCGCCTGGACGGATCGGGCGGGCACGGCCTTTGCCCTTGAGGGCAACATCACGGTTTCCGCTCAGGCCGCCGCCTTTGCCGCGCGGCTGCTGGGCCTTCCGGATGCGGCGGCATTGTCTGCACTGGCGCAGACCGTGCCGGATGCCGGGGGCGTGACCTTCGTGCCGGCACTTGCCGGGCTTGGCGCGCCGCATTGGCACGATGGCGCGCGCGGCACCATCGGTGGCATGACGCATGGCACAGGGCCCGCGCATCTGGCCCGCGCCACGATAGATGCCATCGCCCATCAGATCGCGGATGTGTTCGAAGCGATGCAGGCAGAGATCGGCCAGCCGCTTGGCGCCCTTTGCGCCGATGGTGGCGCATCGGGGAACCGGTTCCTGATGCAGGTTCAGGCCGACCTGATCGACAGGCCTGTCCTTTCCGCCCGGGTCGAGGAAATCGGCGCAATCGGGGTTGCCGGAATGGCGCTTGCGGCCATGGGCTGCCCCGATCTGCCCGCGTTCGAAAGCGAGCGGTTTGTGCCGTGCCTCGCATTGGCAGACCGGCAGGCAGCGCGGCGACGCTGGGCCGGGGCGATCCGTCAGGCCATGGTCTGACTTCGCTGCATTGCGTGCAAACCGTCCGGTCATGGACCAGAAGCGGAGCCGCAATATTAACTAATTGTTAAGGATGATCACGCTAGGGTTGAGTTGCACCAACCTGGCGGAACGCATTTGACAATCTGGAACTGGCTAGAATTTCTGGCCCTTGCTCTTCTTGGGGCGTCATTGGGGATGGCCCTTTTGTCTGCCTTTCCCGGAAGCGGGGCACGCAGGATGGCAGATGCCAGACGGCAGGCCGAGCAGGCCGCCGAGCAGGCCCCCCTGCCGATTTGGCGGCTGGATGCTCCGGGGCGGGTGACCTGGTCGAATGCCGCCTTCCGGAACCTTCTGGAGGGGGATGCCGACAAGGCAGCCCTTGCCACGCCCGGGCGATTCCAGATCATGCAAAACGGCAAGCCACGCTGGTTTACCCTTGCCATTCATGGGGGGACCGGACTGGCCTATCCCATCGACGACCTGATCGAGGCCGAGGCCAGCCTGCGCGACATGGTGCAATCCATGGCGCGCACCTTTGCGCAACTGCCCACGGGTCTTGCGATCTTCGACAAGTCGCGGCACCTGCAAAGCTTCAACCCGGCGCTGGCCGATCTGACGGGGTTGCCGCCCGCCTTCCTGTCGCGCCGCCCCAGCCTGCTTGCCATGTTGGATGCGATGAGGGACCGGAGCATGGTGCCCGAACCGAAGGACTGGAAAAGCTGGCGACGCCAGATCGCAGACATGGAGCGTGCCGCCGCCAGCAGCCAGTTCGACGAAACCTGGGCACTGCCAGGGGGACAAACCTATCGCGTGACGGGCCGCCGCCATATCGACGGTGGGCTTGCACTGATGATCAACGACATCTCGACCGAGATCATCCGCAATCGCCGCTTTCGGGCCGATCTGGACCTTTGCCAGGCCGTGATCGACCGGATGGAGGAAGGTATTGCGGTGTTTTCCATCACCGGCCAGCTTGTGCTTTCGAACGCGGCCTATGCCGCGCTCTGGGGGCATGATCCCGGCACGCGCATGGTTGCCGTTTCCGTTTCCACGCTGCTGTCGCAGTGGAAGGCAGGATCTGCGCCGACAAACCTGTGGACCGAAGCCGAGGATTACTTCGCCACCCTGGAAAGCCGCCTGCCCTGGCAGGCAGAAGCGCGACTTCTGGACGGACGGCTGATCACCTGCCGCTTTGCCCCGCTGACCGATGGCGCAGTGCTGGTGGGATTTCAGCCGGTCATCAGCGCTGGCCTGCCACGGGCCATCAGCGCCCCGCCCGATGATGCGGACCCTTCGGCTTGCGGTGGCGTTGCAGGGCGGTAAGACTGTCGGCATGACCGATGCGCCGTTGCCTGATCCCGAATTCCTTCTGAAGGATGATGCCGCCACCGCGGCCCTGGGGGCGTTTCTGGCACCGCGCCTTGCCGCCGGGGATTGCCTGCTGCTGGAAGGGCCGATCGGGGCAGGGAAATCGCATCTGGCCCGCGCGCTGATCCGGGAAAGGCTTGGCCGTTTCGAAGATATCCCCTCGCCCACCTTCACCCTGGTGCAGACCTATGATGCCGGAGATGTCGAGATCTGGCATGCGGATCTTTATCGTCTGACACACCCGGACGAGGTTCTGGAACTTGGGCTTGAGGATGCCTTTTCAAAGGCGATCTGCCTTGTGGAATGGCCGGACAGATTGGGCGCGCATTTGCCGCAAGGCGCCCTTCGCCTGCGGCTTGCGGTCGATGGGGACGGGCGGCGCGTTGCGATCAGCGGCGGCCGGGCGGACCTGAGGGCCGCGATTGCAGGATTTGCGCCATGAGCGGCAGGCAGGCGCTTTCCACCGCTTTTCTTGCCCGCGCCGGATGGGGCGGTGCCGAGCGGCGCTTTCTTGCGGGGGATGCCTCGGACCGAAGCTATGATCGCCTGACGCGGCCGGACCGCAGCGCCGTTCTGATGGATGCGCCCCCGGGAAAGGGGGACGACCCCCGCGCCTTTGCCCGCATCGCACATCATCTTGCCGGGCTGGGCCTTTCGCCGCCCGCCATCCTGGCCGAGGATTTCGATCACGGCTTCCTTTTGCTTGAGGATCTTGGCGATGATCTCTTTGCCCGCCTGATCGCGAGGGATCCGGCCATGGAAGCCCCGCTTTATGCCGCGGCAACGGATGTGCTTGTCCGGCTGCAGGCGCATGAGGCCCCGGCGGGCCTGCCGGATCTTTCGGCCGCCGACTGGGCCGAGGGCGCGGCCTATGCGCTTGACTGGTATGCCTTTGCTGCCACCGGGCAGAGCCCGGACCCTGCGGATTTCATCGCGACCCTGACAGGGCTGATCCGGACCTTTGCAGACGGCCCGCGCATCATGATTCTGCGTGACTACCATGCCGAAAACCTGCTCTGGCTGCCGGATCGAGTCGGAGTGGCGCGGGTGGGCCTGCTGGATTTCCAACTCGCCCAGATGGGGCAGCCAGGATATGATCTGGTCTCGCTGCTGCAGGACGCGCGACGCGATGTATCCGCCCCGGTCGAGGCGGCGATGATCGCCCGTTTCTGTGCCGCAGGCGGGGTGAATCCCGGCGATTTCGCCGCCGCCTATGCCACGCTTGGTGCCCAGCGCGCGCTTCGGATCATAGGCATCTTCGCGCGGCTCTGCCTGAAGGCGGGAAAACCCGGCTATCTTGCCTTGCTTCCCCGTGTCTGGTCGCAGCTTTGGCGGAATCTGGACCATCCGGCACTGTCGGCCCTTGCGGCGATCTGCAGGGATCACCTGCCCGCACCAAGCCCCGAAATGCTTGAAAGGATCGGCGCGCAATGCGGCCTTCATCCCCACCGCTGATGCTTTTTGCCGCGGGCCTCGGCACGCGGATGGGCGCGCTGACGGCGGATTGCCCCAAGCCGCTGATCCGCGTGGCGGGAAGGCCGCTGATCGACCATGCCCTGGCGCTGGCCGACGGGGCAGGCGTCACCCGCATCGTGGCGAATACCCACTACCTCGCCCCGCGGATGGAAGCACATCTCGCCCCGCGCGGCGTGGCGATTTCCCGGGAATCCCCACGCATCCTGGAAACCGGGGGCGGGCTGAAGGCTGCCCTGCCGCTGCTGGGATCGGATCCCGTCCTGACGCTGAACACCGATGCCGTCTGGACGGGGGCCAATGCCCTGACCCAACTGATCGAAGGATGGGACGGCGCGCGCATGGACGGGCTGCTGCTGCTGCTGCCCGCAGCAAAGGCCACGGGTCATGGCGGCACGGGCGATTTCGTGATGCGGCCGGATGGCCGTCTGGACCGAGCCAGGGGTGCCGCGGGATTTGTGTATCTGGGCGCGCAGATTCTGCGGACGGGGGCGCTTGCCGATATCAGCGATGAGGTCTTCTCGCTGAACCTTCTGTGGGACAGGATGATTGCCGAGGGGCGGCTCCATGGCCTGATCCATGACGGGGGCTGGTGCGATGTGGGGCGGCCCGAAGGGATTGTGCTGGCCGAGAACCTGCTTGGGGGCGCAGCGTGATCTTCCGTGAACCCGGCCCGCGCGTCTTTCACTTGCCACCCGGCGTCGATTTCGCGCCGGCCCTTGTGGCCGGGCTGCGTGCCCGCCTCGCCCCCCACCCGCCAGAGGCGATGGCGGGCGTTACGCTGTTCCTGAATACCAACAGGATGCGCCGCCGCGTGATCGACGCCTTCTGTGCTGATGGGCCGGGCTTTCTTCCCCGGCTGCGCGTCCTGACCGATATCTCTGAAGGCATGGCCCTGCCGGGCCTGCCCAGCGCCGTATCGCCCCTGCGCCGACGGCTGGAACTGTCGCAACTCATCGCGCGATTGCTGGATGCACAACCCGACCTTGCACCCCGCGCAGCGATTTTCGATCTGGCGGACAGTCTTGCCGGGCTGATGGACGAAATGCAGGGGGAAGGCGTTTCACCAGAGATCATCGGCGCGCTGGATGTTTCGGATCATTCCGCCCATTGGGCCCGCACGCGGGCCTTTCTTTCGATTGTCGCACCCTATTTCTCGGGCGAAGGCGCGCCGGATTCAGAGACGCGGCAGCGCCTTGCCGTGAGCCGCATTGCCGCGCTCTGGCAGGCAGATCCGCCTGAGGGGCCCGTCATCGTTGCGGGCTCTACCGGATCACGCGGCACCACGGCGGCCCTGATGCAGGCCGTCGCCGCCCTGCCGCAAGGGGCGCTTGTCCTGCCGGGCCTTGATCCGGACATGCCGGACTGGGTCTGGGAACGGCTGACCGATGCGATGACGGGCGAGGACCATCCGCAGTTCCGCTTTCGGCGGCTGATGGAACGGCTGGACATCCCCGCCAGTGCCATCCGCCCCTGGACGGATGCCAAGGCCCCTGCCCCGGCGCGCAATCGCCTGATTTCCCTTTCGCTGCGGCCAGCACCGGTGACGGATCAATGGCTGGTCGAAGGGGCAGGACTGCCTGATCTGGCCGAGGCGACCGAGACTGTCACCCTGATCGAGGCACCGACGCCGCGCACCGAAGCCCTGGCCATTGCTTTGATCCTTCGCCAGGCGGCGGAAGAAGGGACGACCGCCGCGCTGATCAGTCCTGACCGGATGCTGACCCGCCAGGTGACGGCTGCACTGGATCGTTGGGGGATCCTGCCCGATGACAGCGCGGGGCGCCCGCTTGCCTTGTCTGCCCCCGGGAGACTTTTGCGCCATGTCGCGTCGCTCATGGGGCGCAGGCTGACCTCGGACGCCTTGCTTGCCGTGCTGAAGCATCCGCTAGCCTTTTCCGGCGCGGATCGAGGGGATCACCTGCTGTTCACGCGGCTTCTGGAGATGCAGCTTCGCCGCAAGGGCCCGGCCTTCCCGACTGGGGAAGCCCTGCTGACATGGGCCGCGACGCGCAAGGAAACCGGGCTTTTGCCATGGGCCCAGACCCTTGCCACCCTGATCGAACGGGCAGCCGGGATCACGACCGGCACCCTTGCCGATCTGGTAGCGGCCCAATGCGAACTGGCCGAAGCCTTTGCCCGCGGCACGGCAGCGGAAGGCAGCGGCACCTTGTGGGACAAGGAGGCCGGGGTTGAGGCACGAAAGCTCATGTCCGGCCTCGCGACCGAGGCGGATGCAGGAGGCGTGCTTGCGCCTGTCGAATACCGCGACTTGTTCGATGCCGTCATTGCGCGGGGAGAGGTGCGGGAAACTGTCGCCGCACATCCCGGAATTCTGATCCTCGGCCCGCGCGAAGCCCGCGAGCAGGGCGCGGATCTGGTGATCCTTGGGGGGCTGAACGATGGCGCATGGCCTAGACTGCCCGAACCCGACCCGTGGCTGAACCGCCGGATGCGCAAGGAAGCCGGGCTTCTTCTGCCGGAGCGGCAGGTTGGCCTTTCGGCCCATGACTATCAGATCGCCTGTGCCGCGCCGCGCGTGGTGCTGACCCGCGCCCTTCGGGATGCCGAGGCGGAGACTGTCCCCTCGCGCTGGATCAACAGGTTGGTGAACCTGATGGAGGGGTTGCCCGAAAGGCAGGGCCGCCAGGCGCTTGCCGCCATGCGCGCGCGGGGCCGCCAATGGCTTGCCCTGGCGGCGGCGCTTGAACAGCCCACGCCCGAGATGCAGGCGGATCCAAGGCTGCAACCTGCGGGCCGTCCGTCACCGCGGCCGCCCCTGACCGCGCGCCCGAAGGAGCTTTCCCTGACGCGCATCAGCCTTCTGATCCGCGACCCCTATGCGATCTACTGCCGCTATGTCCTTCGGTTGCGGCGGCTTGATCCGCTGCGGCATGAACCCGATGCCGCCCTGCGGGGGCAGATCCTGCACCTGATCCTTGAATCCTTCGTCAAGGATCGACCTGCTGGCGAGGATCCGGCCGGAGGCAGGGCAAGGTTGCTGGAGACGGCCGCCCGCATTCTTGGGGAACAGGTGCCATGGCCCGCTGCCCGCGCGCTCTGGCTCTCGCGGCTGGAGCGGGCGGCGGATTTCTTTCTTTCCGTCGACAGCCGGGATGGCGGCACATCGGTTGCCCTGGAAGGCAAGGGGGGTGTTGCTGTTGCCCCTCTCGACTTTCGGCTTGTCGGCACGCCCGACAGGATCGACCGCCTGCCGGACGGGCGGCTGCACATCATGGATTACAAGACCGGAACGCCACCAACGCAGGCCATGCAGAAGGCCTTTGACAAGCAATTGCTTCTGGCCGCTGCGATGGCCGAGCGGGATGCCTTTGCGGGGCTTGAAGGATCCGAGGTGGCCCGGATCACCTATGTCGGACTCGGATCGAAGCCGAAGGTGGAAGAGACCGAGATCACGCCCCAGATCACGGATGAGGCATGGGAGGGCCTGATCGCGCTTGTTTCTCATTATGCGCGGCCCGGCGCAGGCTATACCGCCCGGCGGGCCGTTCTGAAGGAGCGGTTCGAAGGCGACTATGACCATCTCTCGCGCCATGGCGAGTGGGACACGACCTCGCCACCCAGCCCCGAAACGGTAGGCCCCGACGCATGACGAATGCCGCTTCAGAAAGACAGGTGCAGGCCGCCAGCCCCGTGGCATCGACCTGGTTGTCGGCCAATGCCGGATCCGGCAAGACCCGCGTGCTGACGGATCGCGTGGCGCGCCTTCTTCTGGGTGGGGTGGAGCCGCAGCACATCCTGTGCCTGACCTATACCAAGGCTGCCGCGACCGAGATGCAGAACCGGCTGTTCCGCCGTCTTGGCGAATGGGCGATGAAGCCGGACGCGGCCCTGCGGTCTGCCCTTGCAGAACTGGGCGAGGGCGGGCGGCTGGATGCGGATACGCTGGCCCAGGCCCGCCGCCTGTTCGCGCGCGCCATCGAGACGCCCGGCGGGCTGCGTATCCAGACCATCCATTCCTTCTGCGCCAGCCTGCTGCGCCGCTTTCCGCTTGAGGCCGGGGTATCCCCGCAATTCGTGGAACTGGATGACCGAAGCGCCCGCCTGCTGCAGGATGACATCCTTGAGGAACTGGCCGGAGGGCTGGCCCCGGACGTGATCGGTGATGTTGCCCGGGCCTGGACGGGAGAGGATTTCGGAACCCTGATCCGGCAGATCACTGCCAGGCGCGCGAAATTCGCAACGCCCCTTTCCCCAGAGGATGCCCGCCGCCTTTTCGGCCTGAAGCCGGATGACACTGCAGACAGGTTGCTGGCAGAGGTCTTTCTGGGGGACGAACCGGCCTGGATGCCGGATGTCATTTCTGCGCTGGTGGCCAAGGGTGGCAATGATTCCAAGGCAGCCGGGAAGCTGGCCCCGCTCGATCTGCTTGATCCGGGGCTAGCCACCTTGTCGGTGCTGGAAGATGTCTTTCTGAACGGAGCAAAGGCCAAGGAACCCTTTACCGCAAAGATCGGCAGCTTTCCCACCAAGGACACCCGCACGGCCCTTGGTCCGCTTCTTGACCGCCTTGAGAACCTGATGCGCCGGGTCGAAGCGGCGCGCAGCAAGCGGATTGCGCTGAATGCGATGGAGCGGGCGCTGGTGCTGCATCGCTTTGCCGCTGCCTTCCTGCCGCTTTACGAACAGCGCAAGGCGCAGCGCGGATGGCTGGATTTCGACGACCTGATCACCCGCGCATCCGGCCTGCTGACCGATCCCACGGTCGCGGCCTGGGTTCTGTTCCGGCTTGATGGCGGGATCGACCATATCCTGGTGGACGAAGCACAGGATACCAGCCCGGACCAATGGCGCGTGATCGAAAGCCTGGCTGCCGAATTTACCGCAGGTTCCGGGGCGCGCGAGGTGGAGAGGACGCTTTTCGTCGTGGGGGACAAGAAGCAATCCATCTATTCCTTCCAGGGCGCGGATGTGGCGGCCTTTGACGAAAAGCAGGCCGCCTTTCGCGCCAGATTTCAGGCTGTGGAGCGATTCTTCCAGTCGCTGGAACTGGAACATTCCTTCCGCTCGTCGCCCGCGATCCTGCGTGTCGTGGATGAGACCTTTGGTGATCGCTACCCGGCGGCGCTGGGGGGCAGATCCAGCCATATCGCTTTCTGGGATGACATGCCGGGCAGGGTGGACCTTTGGCCGTTGGTGGAAAAGGCCGAGTCGGGCGAAGAGGATGACTGGCGCAATCCCGTCGACCTGATCACCGAAGAACATCACACCGCCCGCCTTGCGGCACAGATCGCCGATGAAATTGCCCGCCTGATCCGCGACGGCATCGCCATCCCTGAAAACGGCTCCTCCCGCGCCGTGCATGCGGGCGATTTCCTGATCCTTGTGCAACGCCGGTCTGACCTGTTCGCCGAGATCATCCGCGCCTGCAAGGCCCGTGGCCTGCCGATTGCCGGGGCAGACCGGCTGAAGCTGGGGGCAGAGTTGGCGGTGAAGGATATTTCGGCCCTTCTCGCCTTTCTTGCGACGCCCGAGGATGACCTGTCCCTGGCCGCTGTACTGCGTTCGCCTCTGTGTGGCTGGACCGAGGCAGAGCTGTTTGCCCTGGCCCATCCGCGAAAGGGCTATCTGTGGGAGGCGCTGCGCGACCAGGCCGCGATCCATGCCTCGACACATGCCATGCTGACCGATCTGCGCGATCAGGCCGATTATCTGCGGCCCTATGATCTGATCGAGCGCCTGCTGACGCGCCATGACGGCCGCCGCCGCCTGCTGCAAAGGTTGGGGCCAGAGGCCGAGGATGGCATCGACGAACTGCTGTCGCAGGCACTGGCCTATGAACGGACGGACATACCCAGCCTGACCGGCTTTCTGGTCTGGCTTGCGACCGACGAGGTCGAGGTGAAGCGCCAGATGGACAGTGAAGGCCATCGGATCCGCGTGATGACGGTGCATGGCGCAAAGGGCCTGGAGGCCCCCATCGTGATCCTGCCCGATACCTGCGACACCACCCCCCGCGACAGGGATGAGGTGGTCGAGATCGAAGCTCTGTCCGACCAGATCGTTCCTGTCTGGCGCACCCCCGCCGAGGAAAGCCCGGCCGGCATCGCCGCTGCCCGCGCCCGCCGCAAGGAACGCGACGCGGAGGAGCGCCTTCGCCTGCTGTATGTCGCCCTGACACGGGCGCGGTCCTGGCTGATCGTCTGCGGCGCGGGCGAGGCACGGCAGGAACAATCCTGGTATCGCATGGTTGCGCAGGGGATCGAGGCTGCCGGGGCCGAAGCGCTGCCCGGCGGCCGCCTGCGGCATGCCTATGGGGCCTGGCCTGATCCGAAGCCAGGTCTGGTTCAGGCCGACAGCCTGCCACCTTTGCCCGGCTGGGCAGTTCAGCCCGCTGAGCAACCGCCCCGCCCGCCACAACCCTTGTCACCCTCGGATCTTGGAGGGGCCAAGGCATTGCCTGGCGAAGGGCTGGACGAAGAGGCCGCGAAGGCACGCGGCACGGCGTTGCATCTGCTTCTGGAACATCTTCCGGGTGCCGACGTCGCCGATCATCCGGCGCTTGCCGCGACCCTGATCCCGGATCCTGAAACGCGCGTCGAACTCCTGGCCGAGGCGCAGGCCGTCATCGAGGCCCATCCCGCCCTGTTCCGGAACGATGCCCTGACAGAGGTCGAGATCACCGCAACCCTGCTGGGGCAGCCCATGCGGGGCACGATCGACAGGCTGATCCTGCACCCCGACCGGCTTCTTGCCATCGACTTCAAGTCGAACCGCACGCTTCCCGCCACATCCGCAGAAGTGCCCGAAGGCATCCTGCGCCAGATGGGGGCCTATGCTGCGGCACTGGCGCAGATCTACCCTGATCGCCGGATCGAAACCGCCATACTCTGGACCCGGCACGCGCGCCTGATGCCCCTCGATCCCGATATCGTGAGTGCGGCACTCTCCCGCACCACGATCCCTTGACGAGTCTCGCTGCGGTCCATAGCTTCACGGGCCGATATTCCATTCAGGAGATATGTCAGATGGGCGCTGCGACCGTCGCCGTCACCGATGCCACCTTCGATGCCGAAGTCCGCAAGTCGGACGTTCCGGTGGTGGTGGATTTCTGGGCCGAATGGTGCGGCCCCTGCCGCCAGATCGGCCCGGCGCTGGAGGAACTTGCCGTTGAATATGCGGGCAAGGTCAAGATCGTGAAGGTCAATGTCGACGAAAACCCCGACAGCCCGGCGCAGCTTGGCGTGCGGGGGATTCCTGCGCTGTTCCTGTTCAAGGACGGGCAGGTCGTGTCGAACAAGGTTGGCGCAGCACCCAAGGCCGCGCTGGCGACCTGGATCCAGTCGGCGATCTGATCCGACTCACCCTCAAGGATGGGGCGGCCCGGTGTGGCCGCCCTTTTCCTTTTGCCGCGCGCATGCCCATATTGGGCGAAAGACAGGAGGCCCCAATGTCCGATGACAAGTTTCCCGGCTGGCACGGCACTACGATCCTTGCTGTGCGCAAAGGCGGTGAAGTGGTCGTCGCGGGCGATGGCCAGGTGAGCCTTGGTCAGACCGTGATCAAGGGAACGGCGCGCAAGGTGCGCCGCCTGTCGCCGGGTGGACGCGATGTCGTCTGCGGCTTTGCCGGATCTACCGCCGATGCCTTTACCCTGCTGGAACGGCTTGAGAAGAAGCTTGAAGCTGCCCCCGGTCAGCTTGCGCGGGCCTGTGTCGATCTGGCCAAGGATTGGCGGATGGACAAGTATCTGCGCAATCTCGAGGCGATGCTGATCGTCACCGACGGGCGTGATCTTTTCGTCATCACCGGCGCAGGCGATGTGCTGGAACCCGAACATGACATCGCCGCCATCGGATCGGGCGGAAACTTCGCCCTGGCGGCGGCGCGCGGTCTGATGCAGGCCGACCTGCCTGCCGAAGACATCGCCCGCCGTGCCATGGCGATTGCCGCCGATATCTGCGTCTATACCAACGGCAATCTGACGGTTGAAACGATCCGGGCCTAGGCCGCGCGATCAAGTGCCTCGTTCACCACGGCGACGATCTTTCCGAGCGGCTGCCTTGTCAGGGTCTTGGGCAGCGTCAGAACGACCCGTGCGCGAAGGTCTTCATCCAGCCGGTCGCGGATCGCGCCCAGAAGCGGAGGAGATGCCGCAAGCACAAGGCGCTGTGCCCCGCCGCGCGCCGCTTCGCGTGCAAGGCGGCTGACGACCTGGGCGGCAAAGGCCGACGTGGCGAGCCGCCCGCGATCCGTCACTTCCGGCAGGGGGCGGCGCGTTTCAGGCACACGCGGGGCCGGTGCATCCATCCTGTCGATCAGGCGAAGGTCGGGATTTCGAACGCAGCCCGCATTCTCCAGAATCATCGCCCCTTCGGAACAGGCAACGACGATCCATGTTCCCCGATGAAGTCTTGGCATTCCGCTCTCCTCCTGCTTGCGTTGTGGTTTCCCGTTCAACGTGGAAAGCGGGAAGCGCTGCGGAAGTGCGGCAGCCTGCCGCATCCCGGCGAAAGGGCCCGGAATGAAGGCAAATGGCTGTTGACCTCACGGCAAGTTCAACCGCCCCGGGCGGCTGCGCGATTTTGCTTGCCAGATGGCGGGATGGCCCGTCTAACTTGTTCCCCAAACGTACAGGAGCGCAGATTTGGCAGCACCCGCCGCGCAAAGCAGGACAAGCGAGGCCCCCGAAGCGATCCGCGTCGAAGGGCTGCACAAGTCCTTTGGTCCGCATGAAGTGCTGAAGGGTGTCGATCTGACCGCGCATGAAGGCGATGTGATCGCCGTCATCGGTGGGTCGGGATCCGGAAAATCCACCATGCTGCGTTGCATCAACTTTCTGGAAACGCCCAGCGCTGGAAAGATCGTGATCGCAGGCGAAGAGGTGCGCCAGCGCCCCGAAGGCGGCGCGGCGGATCGCCGACAGATCGAACGTATCCGGCGCAGCCTGGGAATGGTGTTCCAGAACTTCAATCTCTGGACGCACAAGACGGTTCTGGACAACCTGATCGAGGTGCCGGTCCATGTTCTGGGCGTGCCCAGGGCCGAGGCGACGGAGCGCGCGATGACCTTGCTTGCGCGGGTCGGCCTGGCGGAAAAGGCCGGGGCCTATCCTGCCTTCCTGTCAGGTGGCCAGCAACAGCGGGCCGCCATTGCGCGGGCGCTGTGCATGGAACCCAAGGCGATGCTCTTTGACGAACCGACCTCGGCGCTTGATCCCGAACTGGTGGGTGAGGTTCTGGCGGTGATCCGGGCCCTTGCGGCCGAAGGGCGGACGATGATCCTTGTGACACATGAGATGAAGTTCGCCCGCGAAGTGGCCAGCCATGTCGTCTTTCTGGCCAGCGGTCTGGTCGAGGAACAGGGTCCGCCAGAACAGCTTTTCGGTGCGCCGCAATCGCCGCGCCTGCAACAATTCCTCCGGTCCGTGGGCTGAGAGGGACAAACAAGAAACCAGAACAGGGAGTCTGACCAATGAAGAGAACCATGACCGCCGCCCTTGCGCTGAGCCTTGGCCTGATCGCCGGTGCTGCCAGCGCGCAAACCGTGAAGGTGGGTATTGCCGCAGAAGCCTATCCCCCCTTTGCCAGCCAGGATGCCAGCGGCGCCTGGGTCGGCTGGGAGGTCGAGATGATCGGTGCGATCTGCGCCGCTGCGGAACTGCAGTGCGAAATCGTTCCCGTGGCGTGGGATGGCATCATCCCGGCGCTGACCGCAGGGCAGATCGACGCGATCATGGCGTCGATGTCGATCACGGAAGAGCGGATGCAGACGATCGACTTTTCGAACAAGTATTACAACACCCCCACGGTCGTTGTCGGTGCCAAGGGCGTTGAGATGGATGCCACACCTGAGGGACTGACCGGCAAGGTGATCGGGGTTCAGGTCTCGACCGTGCATCAGGCCTATGTGGAGAAATACTTTGCCCCTGTTGCGGGCGAGGTGAAGACCTATCAGACGCAGGATGAGGCCAACCAGGATCTGATCGCGGGCAGGATCGACGCAACGCAGGCCGACAGCATCGCGCTGGACGCCTTCCTTGCCACGCCCGAAGGCGCCGCCTGCTGCGAAGTGAAGGGGACCGTCGCGGATGACCCGGCGATCCTTGGCCTTGGCGTCGGCGTGGGTCTGCGCAAGGGCGAGGAAGAGCTGAAGGCGGCCTTCAACAAGGGCATTGCCGGGGTTCTGGCCGACGGCACCTATGAAAAGGTGACTGCGGGCTACTTCGCCTCGTCCATCTACGGCAACTGAGGATGGGCTGACGCAAGCAGGAGAGGGGCAGCATGGAAACGCTGGACCTTCTGGCCCTCTCGCCCCCCGGATGGGGGGCAACGCTGCTGGCCGGGCTGTGGAATTCGCTTCTGATCGCGGTCGGGGCGTTTTCCATGGGTCTGGTTCTGGGCGGGCTTGGCGCATGGGGCAAGATCCATGGCGGGCCCATCACGCGCGACCTGCTGGCGATGTATACGACGATCGTCCGGGCCGTGCCGGAACTGATCCTGATCCTGATCCTTTACTTCGGCGTCACTGATCTGGTGAACCAGATCCTGATCGCCTTCGGCCATGAACGTATCCAGATTTCCGGCGTGGCTGCCGGGATTACCGTGCTTGGTGTGGTGCAGGGCGCCTATGCGACCGAGGTTCTTCGCGGCGCGCTTCTGGCTGTCCCGCAGGGGCAGGTGGAGGCGGCAAAGGCCATGGGGATGCCGCCGCTTCTGATGGCGCGGCGGATCATCTTTCCGGCCATGCTGGGGCTGGCCATGCCGGGGCTGGCGAACCTCTGGCTGATTGCCACAAAGGATACGGCGCTGCTGGCTGTCGTGGGTTTTTCCGAACTGACCTTCGCCACAAGGCAGGCCGCGGCAACCACCAAGGCGTTCTTCACCTTCTTCCTTGCGGCCGGTGTGATCTACCTGATCATCACCCTGCTGTCGGGCTGGGCCTTTGCCCGGATCGAAGCCTGGGCGCGCCGCGGCGAGCCGCGAAATGCGGGGGGCTGATCCGATGCGCGACTGGCTGCAACCCCACCGCATCTTCCTTTGCCTGATCGGCGCGGCGCTGGTTGTCTGGTGCGCAACCCAGATGCGCTGGGACTGGCTGCCGAAATACGCGCCCCTGATGGCCGAAGGCATCTGGCGGACGATCTGGCTGCTGGTTCTGTCCACCGTGCTGGGCATGATGCTTGCCATTCCCCTTGGCCTCGCGCAGGCGGCGGGGCCCTGGTATCTGGCGGCCCCTGCCCGCATCTTCTGCACGGTGATCCGGGGCACGCCGCTTCTGTTGCAGATCTGGCTTCTCTACTACGGGCTGGGTTCGCTTTTCCCGCAGTTTCCGTGGATCCGGCAAAGCGATCTGTGGCCGATCCTGCGGCAGGCCTGGCCCTATGCCCTGCTGGCGCTGACCCTGTCCTATGCGGGATATGAGGGCGAAGTGATGCGCGGGGCCTTCCGTTCCGTGCCGCGCGGCCAGCTGGAGGCGGCGCGCGCCATGGGGATGCCGCGCCACATGATCCTGTGGCGGATCTGGTTGCCGCAGGCGGTGCGCGCCGTATTGCCGACGCTTGGCGGCGAAACCGTGCTGCAGATGAAGGCCACGCCACTGGTGGCCACGATCACGGTGGTGGAGATCTATGCCGTGGCCAGCCGCGTGCGGCAGGACACGTTCATCGTCTATGAACCGCTTCTGCTGCTGGCGCTGGTCTACCTTTGCCTTGCCGGGCTGATCGTGCTTCTTTTCCGCCAGATCGAACGCCGTGGCCCGATGACGCGCCGCGCTGGCTGAAAGACCGACACCATGCCTGCACTCATGATTCAGGGCACCGGCTCCAATGTGGGCAAGTCGCTTCTGGTGGCTGGCCTGTGCCGGGCAGCGCGGCGGCGCGGTCTGAAGGTGATGCCGTTCAAGCCGCAGAACATGTCGAACAATGCCGCCGTCACCGCCGACGGGGGCGAGATCGGGCGCGCGCAGGCCCTGCAGGCGCTGGCCTGCGGTGTTGCCCTCCTCAGCGACATGAATCCCGTATTGCTGAAGCCCGAAACCGGTGTCGGGGCGCAGGTCGTTGTGCAGGGGCAGCGGCGCACATCGACCAGCGCCGCCGACTATGCCTTGCTGAAACCGCGCCTGATGGAGGCGGTCCTGCAAAGCTTTCATCGTCTGCAGGCACAATGCGACCTTGTCCTTGTCGAGGGCGCGGGCAGCCCGGCCGAGGTGAACCTTCGCGCCAATGACATCGCCAATATGGGCTTTGCCCGCGCGGCAGATGTGCCCGTCATTCTGGCGGGCGATATCGACAGGGGCGGCGTGATCGCGCAGATCGTGGGGACGCAGGCGATCCTCGATCCCGAAGATGCCGCCCTGATCGCGGGTTTCCTCGTCAACAAGTTCCGGGGTGACCCCCGTCTGTTCGATGATGGCTACAACCTGATCGAGGCGCGCACGGGATGGTGGGGGTTTGGCGTCATTCCATGGTTCCATGGTGCTGCACGGCTGCCGGCAGAAGACGCGCTGGATCTGGTCGACAATGGAAAGGGCGGCCCGATCAAGGTGGCCTGTCTTGGCCTGTCGCGGATCGCGAATTTCGACGATCTCGATCCGCTGAAGCAGGAACCCGGGCTTGCGGTGCAGATGGTGATGCCGGGGCAGGCGATTCCGGGCGATGCCGTGGTCGTCATCCTGCCGGGCAGCAAATCCACGCGCGGCGATCTGGCCTTCCTGCGCGCCCAGGGCTGGGATGTCGATCTGATGGCCCACAGGCGGCGGGGCGGTCATATCCTTGGCATCTGCGGCGGCTATCAGATGCTGGGCCAGTCTGTCGCCGATCCGGACGGGATCGAAGGGCCGCCGGGCGAAACGGCGGGTCTCGGCTATCTCGATATCCGGACGGTGATGACGAAAGACAAGCGCCTGACCCGATCCTCGGCCCGGCACTGTGCCACCGGGCTGACGGTGACCGGCTATGAGATCCACATCGGGCGCAGCGAGGGCCCCGATTGCGCGAGGCCCTTCGCCATGCTGGAGGGAAGGCCCGAAGGTGCGACCAGCGCGGATGGCCGCGTCACCGGAAGCTATCTTCACGGTCTGTTTACCGATGATGCCTTCCGCGGCGCCTGGCTTGCGGGGCTTGGCGTGCAGGCCTCTGGTCTGTCCTATGCGCAGGGCGTGGAACAGGTGCTGGACGACCTTGCCGACCACCTGGAAGCGCATGTGGACGTCGCTGCAATGCTGGCACTTGCGCGCTGAATCCCGACCGGGCGGCCCTGTCAGACAGCGGACACGACTCCGTGATGGAAGCGGGCTGTAACGCCCCTGCCCCCCTTCGCGAAAGGACAGCCGTGGCCCGGAAGTGGCCCGCTTGTTCTGACATGGAGATACCGATGACCCTTGCGAAAACGACCCTTGGCCTTGGTGCGTCGCTGGCCTGCGCGCTGTCGATGGCCGCTGCGACCGGCGTTCATGCCGAGGAAGGCATGGAGAAGTGCTTTGGCGTGGCCCTGGCTGGCCAGAACGACTGCGCCGCAGGGCCGGGCACGACCTGCGCCGGCACCTCGAAAGTGGACTATCAGGGCAATGCCTGGAAGCTGGTTCCGGCCGGCACCTGCGTGACGATGGAACTGCCCGCCGGTGCCGATGGCATGGCGCGCAGCGGCTCGCTTGAGGAACTGGATCGCGACATTCCCGCCTGAACCGCATCGGTGGGGCGGCCCTGCCGCCCCGCCCCCAGCCAGACCGGATATCGCAGATGAAGACCCTCCCCAAAGCCGCGGGCCTTGGCTTCAAGCCCGACCATTTCGCCGCGATCATGGCCGAACCCCCGGCCCTGGGATTCTTCGAGGTTCACGCCGAGAACTACATGGGAGCGGGCGGGCTGCCGCATGCCCAGCTAGCCGCGATCCGCGCGGATCATGCCCTGTCGCTGCATGGTGTGGGCCTGTCCATTGGCGGGCCGGGTCGCCTGAATGCGGATCATCTGGCCAGGCTGCGGCGCCTGTGCGACCGATATCAGCCGGAAAGCTTTTCCGAACATCTTGCCTGGTCCAGCCATGGCACGGACTATCTGAACGATCTGCTGCCCCTTCCCTATACCGATGAGACGCTCGCGCTTGTCTGCGATCATGTGGACGAGGCGCAGGCTGCCCTTGGCCGCCGGATCCTGATCGAGAACCCTTCCACCTATGTCCTGTTCGAACAATCCGTGATCCCCGAGGTCGATTTCCTGTACGAGATCGCCCGGCGGACGGGCTGTGGCCTGCTTCTGGATGTGAACAACGTCTTTGTCTCATGCACCAATCACCGGACGGATCCGCGCCGTTGGCTTGCCGATTTTCCACTGCATCTGGTGGGCGAGATCCATCTTGGCGGTCACGCCTCGGAGGAGTTGCCTTCAGGCCCGTTCCTGATCGATTCCCATGACAGCGAAGTTGCCGATCCTGTCTGGACGCTCTTCACCGAAGTGATCGCGCGGACAGGCCCGCTTCCGACGCTTGTCGAATGGGACAACGATCTTCCCGACTGGTCCACGCTGCGCGCCGAGGCCGCGCGCGCGCAGCACATTCTTGATCAGGGAGAGCATCACCTTGCCCGGGCTTCCTGATTTCCCCGCGCATGGCACGCTTACCTTTGCCTTTGATGCCGCGCTGAAGGGTGCGCCCCTTCCGGCCGGATTGACCGCCACCGATCCGGCCGAGGCTGAACGCCGCTTCGCCGTCTATCGCAACAACGTGGCAACCAGCCTGATCGAGGCGCTGGCGAGACGCTTTCCCGTCATCCGCCGCCTTGTCGGGGCAGAGTTCTTTGCCGCCATGGCGCGGATCTATGCGGAAGACCATCGCCCGACATCACCTGTCCTTCTGGAATGGGGGCAGAGCTTTCCGGATTTCCTGGCCGGGTTTGCCCCCCTGAAGGGCTATCCCTACATGGCCGACGTGGCCCGCATCGAATATGCGCGGGGATTGGCCTTTCATTCGGCCGATGCGCCCCCGATGGATCCGGTGCGCCTTGCCGGGGCAGATCCATATGCACTGCGGCTGCGGCTTGCACCATCGGTGCGCGTGCTGCACCTCGGCCATCCGGCGGTGTCGATCTGGCTGCAGAATCAGCCCGGCACGGCCCCCGGGACGGTTGCCCCCGCCGGAGCAGAGATCGCCCTGATCCTGCGGGATCGGGCCTTCAACGTGCCTGTGCGCCCTGTGACCGGGGCCGAGGCGCGGATGGTGGAAGGCCTGGGCCGCGGAGAAACCCTGGGTGTGGCGGCAGAGGCGGCGGTTGCCGCAGATCCGGACCACGATCCGCAACCCTTGCTGCTTTACCTGATCGGAAGTGGCGCAATCACAGACCTGCAGGAGACCGAATGATGCTTTCCCTTGTGCGGATCCTCAACACCCGGCTGGACCGCCTGCCGCGCGATGCCGTGACCCTTGCCCTGCGCGTCTTTCCTGCAATGGTCTTCCTTCAATCCGGGCGGACCAAGGTGGAAGGCCTGATCAGCATAAAGCCATCGACCTATTTCCTGTTCGAGAACGAATATGCCCTGCCGCTGATCCCGCCGGATCTTGCCGCCATCCTTGCAACCGCTGCCGAACATGTCCTGCCGGTCCTGCTGATCCTGGGGCTTTTCACCCGTCTTTCCGCGCTGGGCCTGCTTGGCATGACGGCCGTGATTCAGGTCTTTGTCTATCCGGGGGCATGGATCACGCATGGGCTTTGGGCTGCGGCACTGTTGGCGATCATCGCTTTCGGGCCGGGCAGGCTGTCACTGGATCGCCTGATTGGCCTTGATGCGGGAGGGTCAAGCGGGGCCAGGCAGGGAGGGCGGCCCGACTGAAAGGAATGACTTGCCAGACCTTGCGACGCTGATACTATACAACCGTTCAGCAAGGATTCGATGGCAGGAGGGCACATGCCCCGCGACCCGCGATACGACCTTCTCTTCCAGCCCGTGCAGATCGGGCCAAAGGTCGCGCGGAACCGTTTCTTTCAGGTGCCTCATGCCTCGGGGATGACGAACGCCGCGCCGCATGTGCGGGCGGCCTTTCGGGAAACGAAGGCCGAGGGGGGATGGGCGGTCGTGTCGACCGGCGCCTGCTCCATCCATCCCAGTTCCGATGACAGCCCTTTCCCCTGCGCGACGATGTGGGACGCGGCGGATCTGCGGTCTCATGCACTGATGACGGAAGCTGCGCATCGGCACGGGGCACTGGCGGCGATCGAGCTTTGGCATGGCGGCGCGGCGGCGGTGAACCGCACGACGCGCCACGCGCCGCTGTCGCCCTCGGGCGTGCCGTGGATGGCAACGCATGTGGGATTCATGTCCTCGGCGCGACCCAAGGTCATGGACGCGCAGGATATCCGGGATCTGATCCGCTGGCATGCCGAAGCGGCAGTGATGGCGGAACGGGCGGGGTTCGATATCCTCTATGTCTATGCCGGGATGGGCTATCTGCCCTATCAGTTCCTGCTTTCCGACTACAATCATCGCACCGATGACTATGGCGGTTCCGTCCGCAACCGGGTTCGTCTGGTGGAGCAGTTGATCGACGCCGTGCGCGAAGCGACGCATGGCCGATGCGCCGTGGCGCTGCGCATGTCGATGCAGGAACTGCGTGCCCGCCCGTCCGAGACGGCACCGAGCGAAGCGCATGAGGTGATCGGCCATCTGAAGAATGCACCGGACCTGTTCGATGTGAAGATGGACTATTCCGCCACCGACTGCGCCGCCAGCCGTTATACGGCAGAAGGCAGCCACGAGCCGGTTGTCGATTTCCTGAAGACCATCACCGACAAGCCTGTGGTGGGGGTGGGGCGGTTCACCAGCCCCGATACAATGGTTTCGATGGTCAGGCGCGGGGTTCTGGATCTGATCGGCGGCGCGCGGCCTTCGATTGCCGATCCGTTCCTGCCCAAGAAGATCGAGGAAGGCCGGGTCGAGGATATCCGCGAATGCATCGGCTGCAACATGTGCATTTCAAGCTGGCATGACGGCGTCTGGGTGCGCTGCACGCAGAACCCGACGGCAGGCGAGGAATGGCGGCGCGGCTGGCATCCCGAGGTGGTGCGCAAGGACGGCAAGGGGCAGGTTCTGGTGGTGGGTGCTGGGCCTGCGGGACTTGAGGCCGCGCTGACGCTGGCACGGCGGGGGCATCAGGTGGCGCTGGCCGACAGGGCGCGAGAGTTCGGGGGGCGGCTGCGCTGGGAAAGCCGGTTGCCCGGGCTGAACCAGTGGCACCGGGTGGTGGATTACCGGATGGGGCAGTTGCAGAAACTGCCCAACGTGTCGCTTTACCCGGAAAGCGCGTTGTCGGCGGAAGATGTGCGGGATTTCGGGGCCGATCATGTGGTCATCGCCACAGGCGCAAGGTGGCTGCCGCATTTGTGCGGGGCAAATGAACTGCCCTCGGTGCCGCTGGAAGCGCCGCGTGTCTATACACCCGATGACATCGCGGCAGGTGTCGTGCCGGAAGGCCCTGTCGCCGTATTCGACTATGACAACTATTACCTCGGCTCTGCGATTGCAGAGCATCTGGCGGGGCAAGGCCGGGCAGTCACCTACATCACCACGGCAGGCGCGGCGGCGGCCTGGGGGTTCATGACAAATGAACAGCCCCTGGTGCATCAATCCTTTGCGAAGAAGGGCATCGGGCTGCGGACGCTGGAGGTGGTGACAGGGTTCGACGGGGAACGCCTGCATCTTGCGCAGATCTTCAGTGGCGAGGCACGGGAAATGGCGGCGCGGTCGCTGGTGATCGTGGGCTATCGGGCCGGGGGCAGCGCACTGCATGAGGCGCTGGCCGGGACGATGCCGCGCGAAAGGCTGCATCTGACGGGGGATGCGCTGGCGCCGGGGGCGATCGTCCATGCGGTCTATCAGGGGCACAAGACGGCGCGTGAACTGGGGTTGACGGCGGCGGAAGCGGTGCCGCGCCGGGACGCGCCCTTCGCGCCGCGGGATTTCCAGATGCCGGAGGCCGCCGAATGACACGGGTCGAGGGGCGCAGACGGCAGGCCGGCCGCCCCTCGGGCGGGGTTCCGCAACGACCCTTCGGCCAGGTGGAGCGGCGGACCGAATGGGTCCGGGTGATTTCCGATGATCAGGTGGCAGCAATCCATGCGGCGGCGCTGGATGTGCTGGCGCGGCAGGGCATGCGGGTGCTGCATGGTCCGGCGCGCGATCTGTTCGCCGGGGCCGGGGCGCGGGTAGAGGGTGAGACGGTCCGCCTGGACCCGGCGATGGTGGCGGAACGCCTGGCGACGGTGCCGGCCTCTTTCACGCTGGCTGCGCGCAACCCGGCGAAATCGTTGAGGATCGGGGGCGGCCATTGCGTCTATGCCTCGGTCGGGGGGCCGGCCTATGTCATGTGCAATGACAAGGGCCGCCGCGACGGCACCTTCGCCGAGATGTGCGATTTCCTGCGTCTCGTGCAGGGTCTGAACGTCATCCACCAAGAGGGCGGCGGTCCGTTCGAGCCGCTGGACCTGCCCGCGAACACGCGCCATCTGGACATCTACCACGCGCAGATCCGGCATCTGGACAAGAACTGGCAGACCCAGACCCTTGGCCATGCGCGCACCATGGACGGGATCGAGATGGCGGCCATCATGCTGGGGACAACGGTGGACGGGCTGCGCGGGCGGCCCGTTCTGCTGGGGATCATCAACACCAACTCTCCGCTGCAACTTGACGTGCCGATGGCCGAGGGCCTGATCGCGATGGCGGCGCATGGGCAGGTGAATGTGATCACGCCTTTCACCTTGGCTGGGGCGATGGCGCCGGTAACGCTGGCCGGGGCGCTGGTGCTGCAGCATGCCGAGGCGATGGCGGGTATTATCCTCACACAGATCGTGCGGCCGGGCGTGCCGGTGATGTATGGCGGGTTCACGTCGAATGTGGACATGCGGTCCGGTTCGCCTGCCTTCGGCACGCCCGAATATGCCAAGGCGGCGCAGGCATCGGGGCAACTGGCCCGCCATATCGGCGTGCCGTTCCGATCATCCAATGTGACGGCCGCGAATGCGGTGGATGCGCAGGCCGCCTATGAATCGCAGATGGCGCTGTGGGGGGCGTTGACCGGAGGGGCGCATCTTCTGGAACATGCGGCGGGATGGCTGCATGGCGGTCTGACGGCCAGCTTCGAGAAGCTGATCCTCGATGCCGAGATGTTGCAGATGATGGATGCCTGGTTCGAACCGCTGACAACGACCGAGTCCGACCTGGCGCTGGATGCCATTCTGGAGGCAGGGGCGGGCGGGCATTTCTTCGGCACGGCGCATACGATGGAACGCTATGAGCGGGCCTTTCATGCGCCGATGGTGTCGAACTGGGACAACTACCCGAACTGGCTGCAGCGCGGCGGGATCGACGCGCGGGCGCGGGCGAATACGGTCTGGAAAGAGCTTTTGGCGCAGGCCGAGGATCCACCCCTTGATGCCGCAGTGGACGAGGCGCTGAGCGCCTATGTCACGCGGCGCAAGGCCGAAGGCGGGGCACCGATGAACTGATGGCGAAGGGCAGGGGGGCGACGGTTCGGACAGAGTATCCCTACGGGCTAAGGGAGATCGAGAACATCTGGGTGCCGATGCCTGATGGCGTGCGTCTGGCAGGAAGGTTGTGGTTGCCCGAAGGGGCGGGAAAGGTGCCGCTGATCCTGGAATATCTGCCCTATCGCAAGCGTGACGGGACACGGGCGCGGGACGAGAAGATGCATCGCTATCTTGCCCGCCACGGCTATGCCTGCCTGCGGCTGGATATCCGCGGGACAGGAGACAGCGAAGGCATCATCGACGACGAATATTCGGTGCAGGAACAGCTGGATGGCGTCGCCGCGATAGATTGGCTCGCTGCCCAGGAATGGTGCGACGGGCAGGTGGCGATGATCGGCATCAGCTGGGGCGGGTTCAACGGGCTGCAGATCGCCGCCCGCCAGCCGCCCGCGCTGAAGACGATCATCACCGTGGGTTCCACCGACGATCGCTATGCGACCGACATCCACTGGGTCGGCGGTTGCCTGTCGAAGGACAATTTCGATTGGTCCTCGACCATGTTCGCGCATCAGGATCTGCCCCCCGATCCCGCCATCGTGGGCGATGCCTGGCGCGAGATGTGGCAGGCGCGGATGGAGGCGAACACCCCCTGGATCCTGACATGGCTGCGCCACCAGTCGCGCGATGACTACTGGAAGCAGGGATCGGTCTGCGAGGATTTCAGCCGGATCACCATTCCCGTCTACGCGGTGTCGGGTTGGGCCGACAATTACTCGGAAGCGGTGCCACGCCTGTTGGCGGGCCTTTCCGGCCCCCGGCGCGGGTTGATCGGCCCCTGGGCGCATTCCTACCCGCAAGACGTGACCGTTGAACCTGCCATCGGCTGGCTGCAAGAGGTGCTGCGCTGGTGCGATCACTGGATGAAGGGGCGCGATACCGGCATCATGGACGAGCCGCTTCTGCGGGCCTGGATGCAGGACAGCGTGCCACCGAAGACTTGCTATACCGAACGCCCGGGCCGTTGGGTGGCCGAGGATCAGTGGCCATCTTCCCGGATCGAACAGCGGCAACTGCCCCTCGGGGCCGATGGCAGGCTGGGCGCTGACGGGGAGGGCATGGTTTCCATCTGCTCGCCACTTTGGGTCGGTCTGGCCGCGGGCGAGGTGGGGCGCTATGGCAATGACGCGGAATGGGCGCCAGACCAGCGCGAGGATGACGGGGGCTCTCTGGTCTTCGTCACGGAACCTCTGGCAGAGGATCTGGAGATCCTGGGCGCGCCCCAACTGCACCTGACCTTTTCCAGCGACAAGCCGCAGGCGCTGGTTTCGGTGCGGGTCAATGATGTGGCGCCCGGCGGGGCATCCACCCGCGTGGCCATTGGCCATCTGAACCTGTGCCACCGCTTCGGGCATGGCAATCCGCAGGCCCTGATCCCCGGCGAGGTGACCACCGCAACTGTGGATCTGGATGATATCGCGCACCGCTTCCCGGCCGGGCATCGGATCGCGGTATCCATTTCAACGGTCTACTGGCCGATTGCCTGGCCTTCCCCGGAACTGGCAACCCTGACGATCCGGCTGGGCGAGAGTGCGCTGCAACTGCCGATCCGCCCGCCGCAGGCAGGGGATGCAAAGCTGCGCCGCTTCGATCCGGCGGAACAGGCGGATTGCGCCCCGCAGCACGATCTGCCCATCGACCCGGCGCTGCCCGCGATCCGGCGAACCGTCCGGCGTGATCTTCTGTCCGGGGAAAGCGTCGTGGATTTCCCACGCTGGACCTATGCAACCGAAATGCCTGCCATCGGGCAGACGCATCGCGGCACCGGCTATGCCCGCTATCGCATCACCGAGGGCGATCCGCTGAGCGCGCGCTGCGAGACGGGATATACCGTGCAGATCGAGCGCGCCGACACCACGATCCGGCATGAGAGCGAAGGATCCCTCTCCTGTGATGCCACCCATTTCATCGTGGAGATGCGGCTGAGGATTACCGAGAACGGCAGGCCCGTCTTTTCCCGCGACTGGCACGAAAGGATAGCGCGTGATCACATGTAGCAAGCGGGGGGCGGGCTGATGCTGGCCTATGCGATCCGGCGACTGGGGCTTTCGGTCCTGATCCTGATCGTGGTCATGACGGCCATGTATGGCATGGTCTTTCTGGTGCCGGGGGATCCGGCTTCGCTGGCGCTGGGCCCGCGTGCGACGCCGGAACTGAAAGAGGCGCTGCGCGAAAGGATGGGGCTGGATCAACCGATCCTGACGCAGATCCTCTATTTCTTCGGCAATGTGCTGCAGGGCGATCTGGGTGTCGATGTCTGGTCGAGGCGCCCGGTTCTTGACCAGATCCTTGAGGTGTTTCCCAATACGCTGATCCTTGGGATCGTGGCACTGGGTTGGGCGCTGATCATGGGCGTCCTTCTGGGATGTGCGGCCGTGGTCTGGCGCGATTCCTGGGCTGATCGGCTGCTCGGGGTGTTGTCGGTCAGCATGATTTCGGTCCCGTCCTTCGTCGTGGCGCTTTATGCGCTGATCGTCTTCGCTGTCTGGCTGAACTGGTTGCCCGCCATCGGCGCGGGCGAAAAGGGCGACATCGGCAGCCAGATCCGCGCGCTGATCCTGCCCGCCTTCGCGGTGGGGATCGGCTGGGTCGGCTATCTTGCCCGGCTGATCCGCGCCTCGTTGCTTGAGGTGATGGAGGCCCCGCATATCCGCACAGCCCGTGCCTTTGGCATGACAGAGCGCGACATCATCTTCGGTCACGCCCTGCGCGTGGCCATCGTTCCCACCATTTCCGTGCTTGCCATCGGCTTTGGGTCGATCCTGTCGAGCGCGGTTTTCGTCGAAAGCGTGTTCTCGCGTCCGGGTATCGGAACCTTGATCACGGGGGCCGTGGAAAAGCGCAACTATCCGGTCGTGATGGGATGCGTGCTGTTCATGACGGCCTTTTACCTGTTCATCGTGACTGCCGCCGATCTCTTGATTGCGCGGCTTGATCCAAGGGTGCGCGATGTCCTCCGCGGTTGATGGCGCGAATCCGGTGCGGCGCGGCATCGGTCGCGCATTGGTGGCCGACCGGATGGGGCTGGCGGGGCTGGTGCTGGTGGTGGCCTTCCTGATGATGGCCCTGCTGGCGCCGTGGATCGCCCCCTATGATCCCATCGCGCTGGATGTGAAGGCGCGGTTTCAGCCACCATCGGCCCAGCATTGGGCGGGAACGGATCACCTTGGCCGGGATCTGCTGTCACGGATCATCTGGGGTGCGCGGCTGGCTTTGGGGATTGCAATGACCTCGATCGGCATTGCGGGGGCCATCGGGCTGATCCTCGGGCTGATTGCGGGGCATGGGCCGCGCTGGCTGGACGGCATCCTTGTCCTGATCTTCGACAGCATGTCATCCTTGCCGATGATCTTCTTCGCCCTTGCGGTGATCACCGTGCTTGGCCCCGGCACGGCAACCCTGATCTTCGTGATCGTGCTGGTGTCCTTTCCCGCCTATGCGCGCCTGATCCGCACCCAGACGCTTGCCCTGACACAGGCGGATTACATCCTTGCCGAGCGCGCAATGGGGGCCGGATCGGCCCGGATCATCCTGATCCACCTGCTGCCCAATGTCATTGGTCCGCTTGTCATCCTGATCTGCATGGACATCCCGGTTGTCATCATGCTGGAGGCGGGGCTGAGTTACCTCAACCTCGGGGTAAAGCCACCCTCGCCATCCTGGGGAAACATCCTTTCGGAAGGCTACAACGCCCTGCGGCAGGCGCCCCATGTGGTGCTGGTGGCGGGCGTTCCACTGGTTCTGGCGACGCTGGGCTTCACCTTCCTTGGCGAAGGGCTGCGCGACGTCCTCGATCCCCGCGGTGCCGGGCGGAGGTGGGGATGACTGCGATCATCTCGGTCGAGAATCTGTCGATCAGCTATCGGGTGCCGGGGGGAAACCTTCGGGCACTTCGCGATGTATCGCTGTCCGTCGCCCGCGGCGAGGTTCTGGGCATCATGGGCGAAAGCGGCTGCGGGAAATCCACCCTGGCGGCGGCCATGATCAATCTTCTTCCCACGGGCGCCCGGATTTCGGCCGGGGCGGTGCGCCTGGCAGGAACCGACATGCTGCGCCTGTCGCCAGAGGACCAGCGCCGCCTGCGCGGCAGATCCGTCGCCATGGTCTTTCAGGACCCGATGACAGCCTTCAACCCGGTTCTGACGATCGGCCGCCAACTGGCGGATTTCGCCGGTGCCCATGATCCGGCCCGCGCCGCGCCCGCGGCGCTGGCCGCCATGCTGGGCCGCGTCGGCATCCCCGATCCGCAGCGCTGCCTTGACCGCTATCCGCACGAACTTTCGGGCGGCATGCGCCAGCGTGTCGCCATTGCCGCGGCCCTGCTGATGCAACCCGATGTCCTGATCGCGGATGAACCGACAACCGCGCTGGACGTGACGATGGAGGCGCAGATCATCCACCTTCTGCGCGACCTGCGCAGCAGTTTCGACGGGGCCATCGTCATCGTCACCCATCACCTTGGTGTCATCGCCGAACTTTGCGACCGCGTGGCCGTCATGTATGCAGGCCAGGTGGTCGAGGAAGGCCCTGTCGACAGCCTGTTCCACGATCCCCGCCATCCCTATACCCGCGCGTTGCTGGCCTGCGATCCGGCGGTGGTCGATCCTGCCTCGGGGCGCCTGCCTGCCATCGGGGGCAGGATCCCGGATCTGACGGCCCTGCCCGAGGGATGCGCCTTTGCCCCACGCTGCGGCATGGCCCAACCCGCCTGCGCAAGCCCGGTTCCGCGCCACCACCCCGGCCCCGGGCGATCAGTCCTATGCCACGGGGCCGGGCCATGAAGACGGTTCTCGATCTGCGCGATGTTTCGGTCGACCTGCCGCTGGGGGGCTTTCTTTCCCGGGCACGGCTGCCAATCCTTCTGGATGTCTCGCTTGGCATCGCGGCGGGGGAAAGCGTGGCGCTGGTCGGGGAAAGCGGATCGGGCAAGACGACGCTCGCCCGCGCGGTGATGGGGCTTCAGCCCATTTCGCGCGGCACCATGTCACTGGATGACCAGCCCTTGTCGACCGCCGCCGATTTCACCCGCATGCGCCGCCAAGCGGCGATGATGTTCCAGGATGCGACGGCCTCACTCTCGCCGCGGCTGACGGTGGGCTACCTGATCACCGAACCCTTCCGGATTCACGGCCAGCCGCTTGCCGATCCAGAGACGACGGCGCGCGACCTTCTGGCCATGGTCGGGCTTCCGCCCGCCATCGCAGGGCGCTATCCGCATGAATTGTCGGGCGGGCAGGCGCGGCGCATCGGGGTGGCACGCGCGCTTGCCCTGAAGCCGCGGCTGCTGATCGCGGATGAACCGACGGCGGGCCTTGATGTTTCCGTCCAGGCCGAGGTTCTGAACCTGCTGTCGGACCTGCGCCGCGACATGGGCCTTGCCTATCTGATCATCACCCACAACCTTGCCCTTGTCCGCCATGTCGCGGATCGCGTCGTGGTCCTTTATCTGGGCCGCGTGGTGGAACAGGGGCCAACCGCACAGGTCTTTGCCAAGCCCGCCCATCCCTACACCGCCAGCCTGATCGCCGCCGAACCGAAACCGGATCCGCGCCAGCGCCGCGCCGATCTGGCGATCCGGGGCGAGGTGCCATCGGTCCTGCGGCGGCCTTCGGGATGCGAATTCCACGCGCGCTGCCCGCTTGCGCGCGATCTTTGCCGACGGGTGGCGCCCGCCTTGGCCAGCACGGGGCCCGGGCGCATGGCGCGTTGCCATTTCGCCGTGACGACACAACAGGAACAGGGAGAAGAACATGCAGTGGAGAACTGACAGACGTGGTTTTCTGAGAGCGGCAGGCGTCGGGCTGGCCGCAGCGGCAGCGCTGCCCCGCTTTGCCTGGTCCGCCGAGGGCGATACCTTGCGCCTGCGCGTCGGGGCGGATTTCCAGGTGCTCGATCCCTTTGGCATCATCGGGGAACTGGACGACATCATTCCGCGCTGCACCAATGTGACGCTGGTCCGCCTGGGCGACATGCGCGAAGGCAATGAATGGCGGCCATGGGCGGCGGAAAAGCTCGAATGGCTGGATGGCACGCGGCTGGCCTTCACCCTGCGCGAGGGGCTGAAATGGACCGGCGATTTCGGGCCGGTCACCGCGGCGGATGTAAAATTCTCGTTCGAGCGCATCGCAGGATCCGACAGCGCCTGGGCCTATCAGTTCGAGAAGCTGAAGGAGGTGGAGGTGATTGATGACCGCAACGGCATCATCCACCTGACCGAGGCCTTCGCCCCGTTCATCGTGATCGCCCTGCCCTATTACGGGGGCCATATCGTCAGCCAGAAGGCGGTGGAGGCGGCGGGGGGCAGCTATACCACGGAAATTCCTGCGCAATGCGGCCCCTATCTGTTCGACTCTTGGGAACAGAACCAGAAGGTGACGCTGGTCGCCAATCCCGACTGGACGGGCGAGAAACCCGCCTTCTCGCGCGTGGAGTTCTTCATCGTCACCGATGATCAGGCCGCCCAGCTTGCCTATGAGGCCGACGCCTTCGACTTTACCCGCGTGGCCGTCGGCGCGGCGGCGCAGCTCAAATCCGGGCTGCCTGCGGGGGCTGCGATGATCGAGGCGGAGTCCACCCGCTATGCCTGGCTGACGATCAACATGAACGCAGAACCGCTGAAGGACATCCGTGTCCGTCAGGCGATCCAATATGCCTATGATGGCGACGCCGTTCTGGCCGGCGCCTATGATGGGCTTGTGCCCCGGTCTACCGGGGTGGTCCCGCCTTCCTCCGTCTTTGCGCGTCCGTCCAATCTGATTGCGGGGCGTGACGTGGAAAAGGCCAAGGCCCTGCTGGCCGAAGCCGGGGCCGAGGGGATCGAACTGAACCTCTATGCGCTGACCGATGGCACCAGCCAGACCATTGCCCAGATCATCCAGGCGAACATGGCCGAGGCGGGTATCACCATCAACATCCAGCCGGTCGAGGATGCCGCCTATTGGGCGCTGGGCGACAAGACGGCGGGCGAGGATTACAAATCCATCGAACTGGTGCTGATGAACTTTGCCGGTGGCATCGACCCGACCGAAAACCTCGTCTGGTTCCGACCGGATCAGATCGGGATCTATAACTGGTCCTTCTTCGACAGCCCGGAATACGAGGAACTCTATCAGGCGTCGCTGACCGAGCAGGATACCGACAAGCGCCGCGCGATGTTCAACCGGATGGAAGACCTGATGGAGGAGTCGGGCGGATTCATCTTCATCTGCTTCGAACCCTATCTCGCGCTGCATGACGCGGATCTGGTGCCGGTGGTCCTTGCCGACGGCCATCCCGACCCGGTAGCCTTCCGCAAGGCCTGACGGGACTACACACCGGCGAGAGAAGGCGGCCAAAGGAAAGACAGCTTGGCTGAAGCACCGCGCAAGAAGGCCCGCCTCCCCGCCGGGGACCGGCGGGCCCTGCTGGAGGATGCCGCCCGCGCCTGCATGGCGCGCGGCGGTATCCGCGAATTCACCGTCGACAGGATCGTGGCCGAGGCGGGCGTGTCCCGCGGGCTGATCACGCATCATTTCGGTTCGATGGACGGTCTTCTTGTTGCCGTCTATGCCCGCATGTACCGGGAATGGATGGAGGTGATCGAAGCCCCGCGCCCGGGCCTTTCCCGGATCGAGGCCATCATCGAGGCGCTGGTATCGCCGGAACTCTTTGACCGTGATGTCCTGAACATCTGGCTGACGCTGTGGGGCGAGATTTCCAACAACCCCGTCCTGCGCGAGGCGCATCGCCAGCTTTACGGCGATTATCGCGCCACCATTGCGGCGGCCCTGCGCGAGGCGGCGCAGGCGAATGGGCGCGAACTGGATGCCGACACGGTGGCGTCAGCCTTCATCTGCCTTGTGGATGGGTTCGGCGTGCAGCGCTGTGTGGAACCGGCCCTTCTGACCGAGGCCGATGCCCGTGCCGCCTGCCGGGCCTTTCTCGGCCCGCATGTCGGGCCTTTCTGACCGGCGAATCACCTTCCTGACTCGCGATCCCGGGATTGCCGCGTTTTCCCGATTTGCAATTCCCGGTTGAATTGCATCGGCGCTTGCAGGGAAGGGTTGCCTCATTTCCGCCAAGGTTGAATCTGCGCACCGGTCGCACTGTTTCAGAAGCAGAAACGGACATGGCAGAACCCTTGGCATTACAGATGGTTCACCCAGTCAATCATGGCAGAAACATGTCCGAAAGCCGTCAGAATACCGACTTTCGTTTAGACCTAGGTCGAAATTAACTTATCTTAACTTTCGGGGGCATTGGAACGCGGCCGGGAGAACTGGCCCAACTCTGCAAGTAGGACTGACATGCTGAATCTTGTTCTTGTTGATGACCAGCCAATCGTGCTTGCCGGCCTGGTCGAGATCCTGCGCGCCAATCCGCAGTACAAGGTGGCCGGAACCGGTTCCAGCGCGGAAGAGGCGCTTGATCTTGTGCGCGCCAGCGAATGCGATGTGCTGGTCGCCGAACTGAACGTTCCGGGCGACATGATGGACACCATCCGCCGCATCAAGGACGAAAGTCCCGATACACGTGTCCTTGTCTTCACCGCCGCCAACAGCGCCGAAACCTGCGTTCAGGCCCTTTCGGCCGGGGCGACGGGCTTTGTCCTGAAGGGCAGTTCGGGGGCCGATATCTGCTATGCGATCGAAGAGGTGGCGGCAGGCAAGGAGTTCATCTCTTCCTCGCTGGTGACAAAGGTTCTGCGCGAAATGCGCCAGGCCGAACTGCGCAAGGCAGAGCGGGCGACCATCTCATTGAATACGCGCGAGGATCAGGTGATCCGCGAGCTTCTGAATGGCGCATCGAACAAGGAAATCGCCAACAAGCTGAACCTGTCGGACAAGACGGTGAAGCATTACATGACGCAGATCATGCAGAAATTCAACGCACGCAACCGGCTGGAAGTCGTGCTTGAAGTGCAGCGCATGAACGGGATCGGGGAAGGCAACCAGCGCTTCTACGCCTGAGCGCCGCGGAATCCGGCCTGACGGCCGGCTTTCAGGAAAATCACGAGAATGGGGCGGGCCGGAATGGCCCGGACCAAGCCTTGGAAGGGGCCGGAGGGGCTTGTCCCGAAGGATCCGATCCACCCGCCGCGACGGGAAGACACCCGATCAACCGCGCCGTGTGGATGTATATACGAACGGCTGTAATACCACGGAAAGCATGGGAATTCATGCAGATGCGGATAGAATGCAGCCTTGGGTTAACACAGTCTGACAGGCCCGGAAGGCCGTCGATCGTACCGAGAGGAGAGATGCAGATGGCTAGCCGCGCTCAGGATGTCGCAATCTATCTGTCGCACCATTTTCATCATGCCTGGGAAGGCTTTGGCTTCTTTGACCTGCAACGCCTGCTGTATCTGGCGCAGGGTTGGCATCTGGCTTCGGGGCGGGGGGTGCTGTTTTCCGAAAGCATCGGGGCGCATAAGGCGGCGCCGTTGACCTATTCGGTGAAAGGCCTGCTTCCGATGGAGGAAATGCTGCCCCATCCCGACCTTTCGCCACAGGATGAAGAGTTCCTGGACAGTTTCTGCACCACCTATGGTGTGGCAGATCGGGGCGCGGTGCGGCGGCAGGTGGATCGGGAGGATGGCGCCTGGCGGCTGACGCAGCTGATCGGCGGCGAAGGGGCCACGGTGCATCCGCAGCTGATGGAAGCCACCTTCCGGCTGATGCTGCTGGACCATGCCGAATCCGGCCGCCAGCTTCGCAAGAGCCAGATCATCTCGCAAAAACAACGCTTTGCGGGCGGCAACGTGGTGGCGTTCCGGGGCCGATAAGGCCGCTCAGGCGGCCTTGGCGAGGGCGTGGGGGAAGGGTTTCCAGTCGAAGGCGTAGTAGCCATACATCTGGTCAAGCGCCGCGAGGGCGGCGGCGCGGGCCTTGGCTTCGGGGACCAGTCTTTTCACGTTCGGCATCTTCATTCTCCTTTACGTCCAGAGAGTTAGGCCCTGAGGGGCCGCGCCGAAACCCGTTAATTCGCAAAGGCGCCATGCGGCACATGCAAGGCTGGGCCATGGCAGCAGCCGGTGCAGCCCGTCAGTGCAGCAGCCTGTGCATACGCACGCTGCACGCAGGTTCCGGTAACCTTCCCTTACGTCACCTTGCCAGAACCTCCTGTCAGTTTCGTTTCAGCCCCGCGAGAAGCGGAAAAATTGTTACAAACCCGTGCGACTACGCTTGCTGAGTCGGCATTGTCGCCATTAGCGTGGGTCACGGTCCTGGACCGTCCCCCGCATCGGCGATGGGGAACCGCACAGCCAAGGGCGTGTGGCCGGGTCAGGGCGCGAAACACGAACGGGGAGACGTTCAGATGAAGATTCGTAACATGCTGTTTGCCTCGGCAAGCATTGCCGGGATGCTGGTGGCACCGATTGCCCATGCACAGTCGATGGAAGAGCTGGAGGCCGCCGCAAAGGCCGAAGGCATGCTGTCCACCATCGCCCTGCCGCATGACTGGTGCGGCTATGGCAATGTGATCGCCGGGTTCAAGGCCAAGTATCCCGAGATCACCGTGAACGAGCTGAACCCCGATGCGGGTTCGGCGGACGAGCTTGAGGCCGTGAAGGCCAACAAGGACAACAAGGGCCCGCAGGCACCCGACGTTCTGGATGTGGGCCTTGCCTTCGGCCCGCAGGCCAAGGCGGAAGGCCTGACCCAGGCCTACAAGGTTGCCACCTGGGACGAGATCCCCGAGAACATCAAGGATCCGGATGGCCACTGGTATGCCGACTATTACGGCGTGATGTCCTTCCTGGTGAACAAGGACATCGTCGAGAACGTGCCGCAGGACTGGGCCGATCTGCTGAAGCCGGAATATGCGGGCATGGTGTCACTGGCCGGTGATCCGCGCGCCTCGAACCAGGCGATCCTGGGCGTTCTGGCGGCGGGCATGTCGACCGGCGCCGCGCCGGGCGAGGCTGCGGGCAAGGCGGGCCTTGAGTTCTTCAAGGCGCTGAACGATGCGGGCAACTTCGTGCCGGTCATCGGCAAGGCGGGCACGCTGGCGCAGGGCACCACGCCCATCGTCATCATGTGGGACTACAACGCCCTGTCGGCGCGCGACACGCTGGCGGGCAACCCGCCGGTCGAGGTGGTGGTGCCGAAATCGGGCGTTCTGGCCGGTGTCTATGTGCAGGCCATTTCCGCCTATGCGCCGCAGCCGAACGCAGCGAAACTGTGGATGGAATACCTGTATTCGGACGAGGGCCAGCTTGGCTGGCTGGCGGGCTACTGCCACCCGGCCCGGTTCAACGCCATGGCCGCTGCCGGCAAGATCCCGCAGGATCTGATGGATGCGCTGCCCCCGGCAGAGGCCTATGAGGCCGCCTATTTCCCGACGCTGGAAGAGGTGGACGCGAACAAGGCCGCCGTTGTCGGCGGCTGGGATGCCGTTGTCGGCGCCAATGTCGAATAAGGGCTGATGGCCCGGACGCCCGCCCCCTTTGCCGGGGGCGGGCGTTTTGTGTTACGCAAGATCAACGGGGCCGGAAAGCGCCCCGAGGAAACGGAACCGACAGGGGAACAGGATGGCCGATGACCGACCCGCGCAAGGGCCGCGCTTTCGCTGGCCGGTGGAATGGCTGGGCATCCTGCCCTTTGCTGTCTTTGCGGTTCTGTTCCTGATCCTGCCGACGATGAAGATCGTCGTCGGCGCGTTCCAGACGCCCGAGGGCGGTTTCACCTTTCAGAACATCATCGAGTTGAACACAGACTCGATCCGGTCGGCCTACTGGACCTCGATCAAGCTGTCTTTCGTGACGGCGCTGCTGGGCTGTGCAGTGGGCTTTGCCATGGCGGCGGCGGTGGTCTTTGGCGGGCTGCCCAAGGGGATACGGTCGCCCCTGCTGACATTTTCGGGGGTGGCATCGAATTTCGCGGGCGTGCCGCTGGCCTTCGCCTTTATCGCGACGCTGGGGCCTGTGGGCCTTGTGACGGTGTGGCTGCGGACGGAGTTCGGGATCAACCTGCGGGCGATGGGGTTCAACCTGCTGTCCTTCTGGGGGCTGGTGATCACCTATCTGTTCTTCCAGATCCCGCTGATGATCCTGATCATCACCCCCGCGCTGGACGGGTTGAAGCGGGAATGGCGTGAGGCGGCGGCGGTCTTGGGCGCGACGGGCGTGCAGTATTGGCGGATGGTGGCGCTGCCCATCCTGTTTCCGTCGATCCTGGGGACATTCGCGCTGCTGTTCGCCAATGCCTTTGGCGCAGTGGCGACGGCCTTCGCGCTGACGGGGCCGCAGTTGAACATCGTGCCGATCAAGCTGTTCGCGCAGATCCGGGGGGATGTGCTGGGCAACCCCAACCTGGGCTATGCGCTGGCCTTCGGGATGATCGTGATCACGGCGGCGGCGAATTTCCTTTATATCTGGCTGCGCGTGCGGTCGGAAAGGTGGCTGAAATGATGCGCCTTGTCGCCTGGGGCACGCTGGTTCTGGGGTGCCTGTATTTCCTGCTGCCGCTGCTGGGGATGACCGAGTTCAGCCTGAAGATGCGGCGGGGGGAATATTCCCTTGACGCCTATCGCGTGGTCTTTGCCGATCCGCGGTTCTGGGAAACCTTCGGCTATTCGCTGGCGCTGTCGGCGGCGACGATCGTGGTGGGCGTGGTGCTGGTGGTGCCGACGGCCTATTGGGTGCGGCTGCGCCTGCCGCAGGCGCGGCCCTTCGTGGAATTCGTGACGCTGCTGCCGCTGGTGATTCCGGCGATCGTGATCGTGTTCGGCTATATCCGGCTTTACAACACATCCAGCTTCCTGCCGCTGACGGGATCGGCCTTTGGCACGGATATCCTCTTGACGATGGGATATGCGACGCTGGCGCTGCCCTACATGTATCGCAGCGTCGATACCGGGTTGCGGACGATTGATGTGGGCGTGCTGACGGAGGCGGCGCAGAGCCTTGGCGCGGGGTGGTTTACCATCCTGGCGCGGATCATCCTGCCCAATGTGATGGTGGCGGTGCTGTCGGGGGCCTTTCTGACGCTGGCCATCGTGATGGGGGAATTCACCATGGCGGCGCTGCTGAACCGCCCGGCCTTCGGGCCCTATATGCAGCTTCTGGGGGCGAACCGCGCCTATGAGCCGCCCGCGTTGGCCGTGATCGCCTTTGCCATCACCTGGGGCTGCATGGGGCTGATGCAGCTTGTGACCCGATTTGCCAAACATGAAAGGGCGAAGGCCTGATGTCCTTCCTGAACCTGTCTCATCTGGAAAAGTCCTTTGGCGCGAACCGCGTGGTGAAGGATTTCAACCTTGCGGTGGAGAAGGGGGAGTTCATCTCGCTGCTCGGCCCTTCGGGGTGCGGCAAGACGACCGTGCTGCGGATGGTGGCGGGGTTCGAGGTGCCGACATCCGGGGGCATCGTGATCGACGGGCAGGATGTGACGGGGCTGAAGGCGAACCAGCGGAATATCGGGATGATGTTTCAGGCCTATGCGCTGTTCCCGAACCTGACGGTGGCGGAGAATGTGGCCTTTGGCCTGAAGGTGAAGGGGGTTGCGAAGGACAGGCGCGATGCGCGGGTGGCCGAGATGCTGCGCCTGATCGGGCTGCCGGAGATGGGGGGGCGGTATCCGTTCCAGCTGTCGGGCGGGCAGCAGCAGCGGGTGGCCCTGGCGCGGGCGCTGGCGCCGAGCCCGCGGGTGCTGTTGCTGGATGAGCCGTTGAGCGCGCTGGACGCGAAGGTGCGGGTTTCGTTGCGGAACGAGATACGGGAAATCCAGCGGGAGTTGGGGATCACCACGATCTTCGTGACGCATGACCAGGAAGAGGCGCTGTCCATGTCGGATCGCGTGGTGGTGATGAATGGCGGGATCGCGGAACAGGTGGGCGCGCCGTTCGAGGTGTATAACCGGCCCGCGACGCGGTTTGTGGCGACCTTTGTGGGGACGCTGAACATCTTTGACGGCAAGGTGACAGGGCCGGAGACGGCGGAAGTTGCCGGGGTTCCGGTGCGGCTGGCCGAGCCGGTGGCGGTGGCGCAGGGGGCGCGGCTGTCGCTGGCGCTGCGGCCCGAGGCGGTGCATCTGGGTCGCAAGGAGGGGGCAGAGGTGGTGCTGCCCGCGGTGATCCAGGGCGTGGAGTTCCTGGGATCCATCATCCGCGTCAGGGCCGAGGTGGCGGGCAGCGTGGTGGCGCTGGACACGTTCAACCGATCCGACGCGCCGCCGCCCGCCATCGGCACGCAGGCCGAGGTCAGCCTTTCGGGGCGTGACCTGATCGTGTTGCAGGACTGACCCGCGCGGCGAAAGGCGCTTGGCGACTCGGCCTTCGGTGCTAGGCTGGGGCATCGGCGGCGGGGAGGGCTGTGGATGGCTGGCGCGGTGACGGTGCTTGCGGGCACCACCAAGGGGGTATTCCTGCTGCGGTCGCAGGACGGGCGGCAGGGATGGCAGGTGTCGGGGCCGCATTGTGACGGCTGGAACATCAACCATGTGATCGGCGATCCGGCGACCGGCGCGCTTTACGCGGCGGGGGGCGGCGAGTTTCACGGTGCGGGGGTCTGGCGATCCACCGACGGGGGCGAGACATGGGTGCTGTCCCTGCTGGCCAACGGGATCATGGATGCGATGCTGGCCGAGAATCCGGGCATGGCCGAGTATATGGGGCGCGGGCCGATGCCCGATGCGCCCTTCAAGGGCCGGATATCGGCGCTGTGGTCGCTGGGGCTGTCGGGCGGGGTGCTGTATGCGGGGGCGAAGCCTGCGACGCTGTTTGCCAGCCGGGATGGTGGCGAGTCGTGGGAAGAGGTGGAGGCGCTGTCGAACCACCCCTCGCGCCCCGAATGGGAGCCGGGGGGCGCGGGGTTGGTGCTGCATACGATCGTGGGCGATCCGGCGGATGCGGGGAAGCTGTGGGTGGGCATTTCCGCCGCCGGGGTCTTTGCCACCGAGGATGGCGGGCAAAGCTGGGAGCGGCGGAACCGCCTGTCGAACGAAGGCGACGGGCAGCACGACCATCACGACCATTCCCATGGCGAGGGGCATGAATTGGGCTTCTGCGTCCACAACATGGTGCGCGCGCCGGGCGGGGGCGACCTGATGTATCAGCAGAACCACCATGGCGTGTTCCGCAGCCCGGATGGCGGGCGAAGCTGGCATCCGATCACGGCGGGGCTGCCCAGCGATTTCGGCTTTCCCATCGCGGTAGATCCAAGCGACGCGCGGCGGTTGTGGACCTTTCCCCTGAACGGCGACACGAAGGGGCGCTATCCGCCGGGGGCATCCGCCGCGGTTTACCGATCCGAGGATGGGGGCGAAAGCTGGCAGGCGATGACGGATGGCCTGCCGGTGAAGGATTGCTTCTTTACCGTTCTGCGGCAGGCCATGGCGGTGGACCGGGCCAGCCCGACGGGGGTGTATTTCGGCACCAACAGCGGATCCGTCTTTGCCAGCTGCGACCAGGGCGCGCATTGGGACGAGATCGCGCGGCATCTGCCCACGGTGTTGAGCGTGGAGACAGTGACGGCCTGAGCCCTAGCCTTTCCACGCCGCGCCATCGGGCCAGAGATGGGCGGCGATGGAGTCGGGTTTCATCGTGATCGAGTAACCCGGTTCCTCGGGCGGGAGGTAGTGGCCGTTCCGCATCCGAACGGGTGTTTCGAAATGGTCGTGCAGGTGATCGACATATTCCAGCACGCGATCCGTCAGGCTGGCCGAGACGCAGACGTAATCGAAGATCGACAGGTGCTGGACATATTCGCAAAGCCCCACGCCGCCCGCATGGGGGCAGACGGGCACGCCGAAGTGATCGGCCAGAAGGAAGACACCCACGATTTCGTTCACGCCGCCAAGGCGGGCTGAATCGAGTTGCAGGATCTGGAGCGCGTCGGCCTGCAGGAACTGCTTGAACATCACCGCATTCTGGCAGTGTTCGCCGGTGGCCACCTTGATGGGTGCCACACCGCGCGCGATGGCGGCATGGCCGAGGATATCGTCAGGCGAAGTGGGTTCCTCGATGAACCAGGGGTCGAAGGCGGCGAGTGGTTTCATATGGTCGATGGCCTGCGCCACGCCCCAGACCTGATTGGCATCCATCATCAGGCGGCGGTTCGGACCGATCTCTTCGCGGATGATCCTTGCGCGGCGGATGTCATCTTCCAGATTGCCGCCGACCTTCATCTTGAAGTGGTTCCAGCCCTGCGCGATGGCGGCGCGGCAGAGGTCGCGCATCTTTTCGTCGGAATAGCCGAGCCAGCCGGCCGAGGTGGTATAGGCGGGATATCCGGTTGCGCGCATTTCGGCGATGCGGGCGGCGCGGGTGGGAAGGTTTTCCTCTAGCCTTTCCCGCGCGCGGCCGGGATCGAGCGCGTCGGAGAGATAGCGCCAATCGACGAGGGCCACGGTTTCCGCAGGCGTCATGTCGGTGAGGACGCGCCAGACGGGTTTGCCTTCCACCTTTCCCTTCAGATCCCAGAGCGCGTTGACAAGGGCGGCGGTGGCAAGGTGGATCACCCCCTTGTCGGGGCCGACCCAGCGAAGCTGGCTGTCGCCGGTGAGGCGCCGCCATGTGGCGCCCATGTCGGAAAGCAGGTCTTCGACCGGGATGTGTTCGATCAGCGGGGCGAGGGCGGTGATTGCGGCGACGCAGAGTTCGTTGCCCCGTCCTATGGTGAAGGTGAGGCCATGGCCTGCATGGCCGCCATCGGTTTCGATGATGCAATAGGCGGCGGAATAGTCGGGGGCGAGGTTCATCGCATCGGAGCCGTCAAGGCTGCGCGAGGTGGGGAAGCGGATATCCAGCGCGCGGATGGCGGTGATGCGGGTCATGGCGGTTCCTCCTGCCCCGGACCATAGGCCGGGCAGGAGGGGGTTGGGAAGGGCCTGCCCGGGTTGCGATTCCGGGCTGCGATCCGGGCCTGCGGATCAGGCGAAGGTCACGCTGCGGGCGAAGGGCAGGTCGCGCAAGCGCTGGCCGGTGAGGGCGAAGATCGCATTGCCCAGCGCGGGGGCGGCGGGCGGGGTGCCGGGTTCGCCGATGCCGCGGATATGCGGCTGGTTTTCAAGGATGCGCACGACGATGGGCGGGCATTCGCGCAGGCGCATCGGTTCGAAATCCCAGAAGTTGGGTTGCTGGACCATGCCATCGGCGAGCGTGATCTCTCCCCTTATCGCGGCGGAGAGGCCGTAGATCATGCCGCCCTGCAACTGCGCCTCGATATTGCCGGGGTCGAGCGCGATGCCGGGATCGGCGGCGATCCATGCGCCGGTCAGGCGGAGGCCGTCGGGGGTGGAGGCAAGCTCGATCACCTCGGCCACGGGGACGCCGAAGGACAGGCAGAAGGCGATGCCCTTGGCGCGGCCCGGTGTGGGGCTGCCCCAGCCCGACATTTCGGCCACGGCCTCGATCACCTTGCGGGAAGGGTCGTGGTCGATATGGGCGAGGCGGAATTCGACGGGGTCCACCCCGGCGAGATGGGCCAGTTCGTCCATCGCGGTTTCATGGAAGAAGGCGTTCTGCGACGCACCGACCGAGCGCCATGAGCCGACGGGCAGCATCGCCGGGGCGCGGTAGCCGGTGACGCGGTGATTGGGCAGGCGGTAGGGTTGTTCCCATGCGCCCTGCACGATGGCGCTGTCGGGGCCGGGGAGGGAATAGCCCAGACGCCCGACCTGACTTTCCACGACGGAGGAGGAGCAGGTGGCGAAATCGAAGGCCACGAGCCGCCCGTCCTGCACCTTGCCGCGCACGCGGGACAGGGCGGCGGGGCGGTAGCCATCATGCGTCATGTCCTCTTCGCGCGACCATGTCAGCAGGATGGGCGTGCCCTCCATCGCCTGTGCGAGGGCGATGGTCTGGCGGATGATGTCCATCTCCGCACGGCGACCGAAGCCGCCGCCCATGGGCAGGGTTTCGACGGTGATCGCCTCGGGCGGGAGGCCCGTGAGGGCCTGCCCCTCGATCAGGATCTGGGTGGGAAGCTGGTTGCCGGACCAGACGGTGAGCCTGCCATCCTTCAGGAGCGCCGCGCTGGACATGGGTTCCATCGTGGCATGGGCGAGATAGGGGACGGAGTATTCGGCCTGCCAGTCATCGGGCGTGAGGACGGCATCGACATCGCCATCGTCGCGATTGGTGCTGTCCTTGCGATCATCGGTGAAGGAGGCGCGGAGGGTTTCGGTGATCTCGTCGCTGGTGGCGGGATAGGGGGCGGGGCCCCAGTCGAAGGTGATGGCATCGGCGGCCTGCATCGCCGTCCAGGTGTTGGTGGCGATGACGGCCACGCCGTTTTCGACGGGGAGGATGCGGTCGACGCCGGGCATCGCCTCGGCGGCGGAGGCATCGAAGAAGAGGAGCGGGCCGCCAAGGCGGGGATTGGTGCGGATCGTGGCGAAGCGCATGCCGGGAAGGCGCAGGTCGATGGCATAGGTCTGGGTGCCCGTGACCTTGGCCAGCATGTCGACGCGGGGGAGGCTGCGGCCAAGAAGTTTCCATTCGGCGCGCGGTTTCAGCGCGGGTTCGGCGGGCAGGTCGATGGTGGCGGCGGCCTCGGCCAGATCCGTATAGGGGAGGCGCGTGCCGTCGGGGGCGATGACCACGCCGTTCTCGGTGGAGAGTTGCGCGGCGGGGAGGTTGAGCCGGGCAGCGGCGGCGCTGATCAGCGCGGCGCGGGCGGCGGCACCGGCGAGGCGCATCTTTTCGAAGGCGTCGGGGATGGAGGAGGAGCCGCCGGTGATCTGCAGGCCAAGGAACTTGGCCGGGATATCCATGGCAGAGCGGACGGTATTCGCAAGGCGGCTGTCATCGGTGGGGGCGAAGGGGACGCCTTCGCCGAGGATGGCGGAATTGTAATAGGCCTTGGACGCGGGGCCGTGGATGACGCGGATCTGCGACCAGTCGAGATCCATCTCTTCGGCCACGAGGGCCGCGAGGGTGGTGTGGACGCCCTGCCCCATTTCGGCGCGCGGCGCGATTACGGTGACGCCATCGGCAGTGATGAGGACATAGGGGTTGAGCGTGGCCTCTCCCTGCGCAAGACCCGCTTCCAGCGGGTTGGCATGGGGCGTGGCGTAGCGATACCAGCCGAAGGCGACCCCGCCCAGCAGGGCGGCAGAGCCGAGGAGGAAGCCGCGACGGGCGATCTTCATTGCGCGGCCCATGATCACACCTCCTTCAGGCGCAGGGCGGCATCCTGCACGGCGGCGCGGATGCGGGGATAGGTGCCGCAGCGGCAGAGGTTGCCCGACATCGCCTCATCTATTTCATCCGGGGTGGGGCTGGGGTTTTCGGCCAGAAGGGCCGCGGCCTGCATGATCTGGCCGGACTGGCAATAGCCGCATTGTGCGACCTGCGCCGCGACCCATGCCGTCTGAACGGCATGCAGCGCGGCGGGGTTGCCCAGACCTTCGATCGTGGTGACGGTTGCCCCCGCCACATCGCCCAGCGGCGTCTGGCAGGAACGGACCGCCTGCCCATCCACATGCACGGTGCAGGCCCCGCAGGCGGCGACGCCGCAGCCGTATTTCGTACCTGTAAGGTTCATCCCATCGCGCAGAGCCCAGAGGAGCGGCATGTCGGGTGGCAGGTCGAGGGTTTCGGTCCGTCCGTTGACGGTGAGGGTGACGGGCATGGGATCCTCCATTCGCTTGTGACAAAATGGGCGCGAAATGTCAGTCTGTCAATTGACAATCTGGAGGGGGTTTGTCAGGGTGTCGACATGGCCGATCCTGCCCCTGTGACCACCGCCCTGCCCGACCGTCTGGAGCCGATCCTGGATGCGGCTTTCCGGGCCTTTGCGACCTATGGCTATCGGCGCACCTCGATGGATGACATCGCCAAGGGGGCGGGGATGTCGCGCAGCGCGTTGTATCTGCATTTCCGCAACAAGGAGGACATCTTCCGGTCGCTGGCGGTGCGCTATTTCGACGAGGCGCTGCGGGACATGGCAGCGGCCTTGAACCAGCCGGGGCAAGGGTTGGAGGCGGCGCTGATGGCGGCCTTTGTCGCCAAGGACGGCAAGTTCATGGAGGCGGTGCTGACCACCCCGCATGGCGAGGAGCTTATGGACGCCGGGTTTTCGGTGACGGGCGATCTGGCGGCGGCGGGCGAGGCGCGGATGGTGGAGGTTCTGGGCGACTGGCTGGCGCGGCGCGGGGTGCCTGCCGGGCTGGGCACCGGGGCGGATGTGGCGCAGGCGGTGATCGCGGCGGTGAAGGGGTTGAAGCTTTCGGCGCGCAGCCTGCCCGAATATCGCGCCGGGCAGGCGCGGCTGGCCGCGCTGTTCGCCCGCGCGCTGGCCTGAACGCGGATCAGCTTCCCGGCGGGCGGTGATCGCCGCGCTGCATGTCGATATCGCCATGCGGCAGCGGGCCCTGATAGAGGCTTGCCTCGTGCCTAGCCACCCAGGCCAGGATTTCAGCCACCACATCGAAGACATCCTCGGGGATGAAATCGTTGGTTTCGGCATCGGCATAAAGATGGCGGGCCAGCGGGATGTTGTGAAAGATCGGCACCCCGGCGCGTTCGGCCTCGATGCGCATGTCGATGGCATAGGTGCCTGCCCCCTTGGCCGAGACGATGGGCAGAGGCATTTCATCGGGCTTGTAGAGGATCGCCACGGCAAGATGCGTGGGGTTGACGACCAGCGCGCTGGCCTTCTTTGCCTGGGCGGGGCCATCGCTCATCACCAGTTCCATGGCAACCTGCTTGCGATGGCCCTTCACATGGGGATCGCCTTCGCTTTCCTTGTATTCGCGCTTGATCTCTTCCTTGGACATCATCAGCGATTTGGTGTGCGCGTAGCGCTGATAGTAGAAATCCGCCACCGCCACGATGATGAAGGCCACGGCCGAGAAGATCAGGATCCGGCGCGTGACGCTGTCGGTGACAGTAGCGATGCAATCCATCCCGCAGGACACGGCCGAGATGAAGGGGCCGATCGCCTCGTTCAGCACGTAGTAGAGAAGCACGCTGAGGAAGACGATCTTGAGGATGGATTTAAGCAGTTCCACCAGCTGCTTGCCCGAGAAGATCCGCTTGAACCCGCCGATCAGCGAGATCCGTTCCAGCTTTGGCTGAACCGCCTCGAGCGAGGCCAGAACGCCGAATTGCATCATGTTCGCCGCAATGGCGAGGAAGATCACCGCGCCGAGGATGGGGATGGTGATCGCCACCCCGACATCCCATGTCAGCGCGAGGCCTTCGCTGAGCGAGACATTCTCGCGCCGTGCGGCGATGGCGGCGATCTGGTCGATCAGGGTGGTAAGGCGGTTCCAGATCAGGCCGCCCATCGCAAGGATCACGGCGATGGTGCCGAACATCGAGACCGTCGTGACAACCTCCTGGCTGCGGGCGACCTGGCCCTTCTGGCGCGCATCCCGTTCCTTTTTCGGGGTTGGCTGTTCTGTCTTTTCTCCGCCCTCGCTCATCCCGCGTGCTGCCTTGATTAGAGCCGGAGGAAGCCTTCGACCGACGGATCGCCGGGGCCGAGTTCAACTTGCAGGATGCGGATGCCTTCGCTGCGCCAGAAATCGAAGTAGAGCGAGAAATCGACGAAGCGGAGTTGCAGCTGTTCGATCGTCATCTCGCGCAGGTCGAGGACATCGCGATAGCCGATCTCATTGGAGTGGTGGAGGCACATCATGCCTTGCCCGGTTTCCACCCCCTGAAGGTTCGCCTCGAGCAGGCGGTGGAGAAGCCGGGGGCGGGGCAGTTCCGGGGGCAGGTGGAGCGGGGCGAAGAGGGCCAGGGTTGCGGCGTCGATTTCGGTGAGGACAAGGCGGAAGGGATTGTCGAGATGGTATTCGGTTTCGCCTTCGGGCGAGGTGCCGAGCGCGGAAAGGCCGAGTTCCGAGATGAGGTTGTTGATTTGCGCTGAGAGCTGACCCGGTTGGGCTGAAGATTTCCATTGAGATTTGACCCATGTGACCCTTCCCCGA
>NZ_JAALFE010000010.1 GCF_011059185.1 Paragemmobacter kunshanensis
CCAGAATGCTGCGGGTTCGAGGCTTGATCCACCCGACTTCGGCCGTTTGCGCGACGACAGACACCGCTCGGGGCGAAGAACGCTTGCCCAGCGAGCAAAATCAGGCGATCTTGAAGTCAAGCGGCAGGCCACTTGGGGAATGTCGGTGAAAGAGGGGCGAGATTTACCGGATGCAGCTGAAAGGGCTTTGACATGACCACCGCGCCACAGGCCGTCTTGCGTTGGCGGATACTGGCAATCATCTGCACCGGTGTTGTCGGCGTGCTTGCAACATGGTTTTCGGCAACCGCGATCATGCCCGCATTGATCGTAGAATGGAATCTGTCAGCGTCACAGGCGGCATGGATGACCAATGCTGTGCAGGTCGGTTTCGTCGTGGGGGCAATCGGCGCATCGCTTGTCAACCTGCCCGACATTATCTCCATGCACCGGCTGATGACTGCATCAGCGGTGCTGGCTGCACTGGCCAATGCAGCACTGCCCTTTTTGGGGCCAGAGGGTGCGATTGCCCTACGCTTTCTGACCGGCATGGCTCTGGCGGGGGTTTACCCGTTAACCTCAAATGGCTGGAACTGTTTCAGATCTGCGCGCAGAAGGGATCGCTTCAGGCCGCAGCAGAGGAGTCGGGCCTGACGATCAGCACTGTCTCGTATCATTTGCGCAGTCTGGAGGATCATCTGGGCGTCGAGCTGTTCAATCATGCCCGGCGTCCCATGGTGCTGACGCCAAAGGGCATGGCTTTTCTGCGCAACATAGAAGAGGCGCTTCATGCAATCCGCAGGGCCAAGGCCGAGGCCTCGGCCGGCAGCATATCCGAGGCAAGTTTCCTCAGGATCGGCACGATCGAGGATTTTGACAGCGATATCACGCCCGACCTGGCTGTATTCCTGTCGGCCAAAATGCCCGTCTGCGATTTTCTGTATCATACCGACTCCAGCCATTCGGTCATCCGCATGTTGCGCGACCGGCAACTTGACCTGGGCGTCACGACCACGCCAAGCGAAACCATACGCGACCTTGTGGACCGCCCCCTGCTACGCGATCCGTTTGTTCTGGTCCTTCCCCTGGTTGACGACCGATCCCTGACCGAGATCATGGAGGGGCGCACGAAGCTGCCGTTCCTGCGCTTTTCCAGTAACCTGATGATCGCGCAGCAGATCGAATCGCAACTGCGCCGCATCGGCGTGTCGGCGCCCCACAGGTTTGAATGCAGCAGCCACCAGACGCTGATGGCGATGGTCGCGGCCGGCGCCGGATGGACCATTACCACGCCCCTGCACTTCTCGCGGGCCAAGAGATTTCATGCAAAGCTGCGCATGCACCGTTTTCCCGGCAAGACGTTTTCCCGCACGCTGGCGATTGTCAGCACCCCGGACTGCTCGCGCTCGCTGGTTGATCTTGTCGACAGCAAGCTGCGCAGCCTGATCCTTGAACATGCCCTGGCGCCACTTCACAAAAGCAACCCCTGGCTGACGGACAGCTTCAGGCTGGTTTCCTGACAGCGCGACTTCCCGCGACAACGATAGTGGCAGGACGTGAGATCCGCGCAGGTCCGCGGAGGGGCGCAAACCATTCCACGTTCTTATCACTACATCACAAATCTGTTCCGATATTTTGATAAACCCCACACTGACCGTTGCGGCGCAGCTGAGTTGCCTTCCTTAGTTTGTGCAATTGCATCGGAGGCGTCTCATGAAATCCCGTACCAAAGTAGTTGTCATCGGCGGCGGCATCGCCGGTTGCTCGACGCTTTATCATCTCACCCAGGAGGGATGGACCGACGTCGTTCTGATCGAGAGGGATGAGCTGACCTCGGGCACGACATGGCATTCCGCCGCGCAGGTGACGAACTTTGGCGCGAACCAGACGATGGTGGGCCTGAAAAGCCACTCTATCGCGCTATACAAGAAATTGCGCGACGATCCGGAGTATCCGGTGGTAAACCGCTGCGCCTCGCTAAACCGCACCCGCGCCGTGATCTGCCGACACTGCCCAAGGTTCCGCCAGATCACCCGCCCCGCGTAGTTGCCCACAGGGCCAATCTGGCGCGTTTTCGGAGGCGTCCATGTCAAGCCGCCATCCCGGCTTATCTCAAGTTCCAGCGTGGCCGATTGAAAGCCCTGCCGGGGGAAGAGTTCGATCTGCCCCACGTTGAACCGCTGCCCGTCCTGATACAGCGTCTTGCTTGTCGCCTCTCGGATCAGGGGCTGGTTGTCATCCGTGCCGATCTTGGCAAACCGGAACAACTGCGCATCGGATCGCCCGCAATACCACTCCCCGCGAAACTTGGCCGAACACGTCGCGGACCAAGCCTCCAGCGTCACCCCTTCCGCCCGCTCGTGCCATTCGCCCGTCGCCAGATCATACACCCAGGCCGGGCAATCCCGGAACGTGATGACGCAGAAGGTATGCCCCTCGTCCTCATAGGTGAAACATGCCTGCGGCTGGCAGTCCTTGATGGCCGTCTCTACGGGGGGAATGCTGATCGGCTGCAATGCCCCGGCCACGATATGCGCGCGGTTGTCATCTCCGACGAAAAAAGCCGCCCCCGGCAGTCGGGTAATCAGGTTGTGTGACTTCAAGCCAACATCAACCACGCCGCCCGCTTGCCGCTCGAATGCAGCCGCCCCTGCCCCGCCCGTCAGATACCAAACCTCGTGCGATGTTTCCTTGAACAGATACAACACGCCATTGATCGCGAAAGGCCGGATCAGGTTGTCATCGCGCCCATCTGCCGTGGAGAAGTTCAGCCCCGGCAGATCGCTTGCGTCGGCAATGTCGCTCCACTGGAACCGCCGCCCGTTCAACTCGGTGAGAACCGTGTAATTCCCGATGTAATCATGGCTGCCGAAGTCGCTGAAAGCCCCCGGCGTCGGGTTTGTCAGGCTCACTCCATCCCACAGGTAATAGTCGCCGTTCGCCACCACGGTTACATCGCCGTTGTTCCCGGCAATCGTGGTGTTTTCGTCGTCCGCTATGGCCCCATGGCTGAGGTATCCGCCATCCGCTGCGATTTCCTGCAATACCTCGCCAGCCACGGCAAACAGCTTTCCGTCCACCTCTGACAGCGCCCGCGTAAACACGCCCGGAAGGGCGGAAAACGGCTGCAAGCCCAAGACAGACTTGATCGCGTATTGCGCCCTGCCCCCGGCAACAATTGGTTCGGGATAGCAATTCACCAGCCGCGACGGGTTGGCCGCGATGTTATCGCTATCACGCGCGGCAGGGGCGAAGAATTGCAGTTGCATCAGTAATACAGGCTCCGCGCCCCGGCGTCGGCTTCCTCGTCGGAAATCGCGCCGTCATCGTCCAGATCCCGCACGTCCTCGCGGTTGTCGCTGCGGATCGTCGCCATCAGCCTGCGCCAAGCCAGCCCGCGCGTTGTCGGGCGCGGAACGCTGTATTCCCCGGCCAGTTCCACCGCCAAGAGCATGCCAAGCGGCTGAAACGACATGGTGGGCGTCGTGTCCAGCGTCCACGAAATCGTGGCTTCATTGCCCAACTCGGCAAACAGGCTATCCAGCACGTCGCCGCCGTTGGCATATTGATCAGCCGTCAGCCCTTCATCCTCGGCTTTCACGCCAAGGATGCGAAAGGCCCGCTCGATCACTTCAAGCCGCGTCGCCATCTTGCACCTTGCGCGGACGGCCCCGCTTGGGCTTTTCCTCTGAAAGTTCTGCGGGCTTTTCTTCCGTCAGAACCTCGAAATTCGGGTTTGCCGCCACAACGGCGCGCAGGTGTTCCGGCACGTCAAACTCGCAGAACGGCGAGAGAGCAATGCCCTTCCAATCTCCGGCTGCGTTGTTGAGAAACTTGGCGCGCATGGCGTCCCTCCATGGTGGAAGGGGGCAAGGTTTCCCCTGCCCCCGTCGCTATCAGTCAACCGAATAGGCCAGCGTCAGGGTCAGCGTCCCGCCAGCGGCGGTAACGGCATCCTTCGTGGTGGCGATCAGATCGAAGAAACCGCCCGGATCGGACGTCTGGCCGGAAACGAATTCCCAAGCCATCTTGCCCGAGTTGGCGTGATCCTTGATCAGGCGCACATCGAAAGCAGATCCCGACAGGTCGATCCCGTCGTTCAGCGCGTCATCATCGGTGGTGATGTTCGAGGAAACCGCCTTGAACCCCAGATCAAGCGTCGGGGTGTTCGCGGTGGCGTCCAGGACGTCGCCAGCAATGCGCGACAGGCCGTGAATGCGCGCATTTGAGGGAATGCGAACAAACACGTATTCAGTCCCGGCGGCGACCGAAGTCCCCACCTCAACCGTGCTGTCGATGATCGTGGCCGCGCGCTCTGCCTTCACTTGCAGAGTGTCCAGCTTCACGATGGAACGGAGAGTTGCGTTAGGCATCTGATCCTCCTTAGACCGCAGCCGGGGCGCTATACCAGACGGACACCATGCCGTGCTGGACGCCGTTGTAGATCAGCTTGGAAACGCCACGGCACTCCTCGATGGCAACGCCATATTCGAAGTCGTAGTCGGTTTCCTTCTTGACCCGCGAAGTCGGTTCTTGGCCCCAAGCCACGCCCAAAGCCTGAGCGCCGCAGAGAGCCGCCATCGACACATCCGAAGTCGAAGCGCCGACACCCGTAACGACGGGAATTTCCGGCACTTCGCGGATGATCACGCCGTCCCAGATCAGGTCGCCGTCCTGGAAGATCGGGTTGGATCCGACTTCACGCGGGCGGGCTTCCCGGTTGGCTGCGAGGATGGACGAGTCCCGCTTGAGATCGCGGAACCCACGCGAACCGACGAACATCACGAACCATTCACGGCCTTCCGCGTCATCCGTCTTGAACGGGCGAATGTGCGGATCGGCTTCCTGCGCGCGCATCTTGGCAAGCGACACGATGCCAGCAGACATTTTGTCCGCCGAAGTGTCGATGTTCAGAAGCGAGTTGGCGTGGTTGTTCGAACTGTTGTTCGACACAGCCGCGCCGAACAGATAGCGGTCAGCGTTGGCAGCAAGGAACGAGTTCTTGTTGCCTTCCGTCTGCGCCAGATAGGCGGCAAGCGGCGTCAGCGTCGGCCCGCCCGCATCGGCAGATTTGCCTTGCAGGAACGACGTGCCGTCGACAGCCATGAAGCCGCAGATCAGGTCGTCGCGCAGGCTTTCGCCCGCCCAGGTTTTCAGCTGCATCCGTGCCGCGCGACGCAGGTCCATTTCGGTCCAATGCTCGTCGGGCTTCACGATCACCACGCCGTTACGGTTCCAGTTCACCGTGATCGACTTGTTGAAGTTGCCAAGGGCTTCCTCGTTGCCGGACAGGCGCGAGGTGCCTTGCACACCGCCCGACTTGAGCCGGGTGATGAGGGGGATGTTGATGGTCTTGCCGCCCGCCGAAAGCTCGTATTTCGTCACGATAGGCATCATGGCATTGCCATCGCTCCGGCCCATGTAGGGGCGGAAGCGGTTGTCGCGGACGTATTCCGCGAAGAACTGCGCATCCCACTTTGCGACGCGGGAGGCAGTATTGAGAGAGGTTTGTGCCATCTCTTACACTCCGTAGGGGTTGATGCGGTTACGAACCGAAGGCAGCGTCAAACGCTGAACCTTTGGCGCGCGGTTCACCTGCCTTGCCAGCCGCAGGCGCGGACGCCAGCGAACCGGGAAGGCGGGGTTTCGGCTGAGCGGTTCCGCCAAGTTCAGCCATGATCTCTGCGCGGAGTTGTTCCTTGATGGCTTCCATTTGAGAAGCCTTCCACGCCTCGGGATCAGCGCCGATTTCCTCGGCCACCCGTTGGCGCTTGTAGAACTCCACCGCCGCGTGGAACGGCGACGGATGCTCCAGAAGTTGCTGCGAAAGATGCGGATGCTGGTCAAAGTAGGCATAAGCCGCCTTCACCTCTTCCGCGCCGAAATCTCGTTCGGCGAGGAACCGCGACTGTTGCAGCTTCAAGGCGGTGAATTGCGCCTGAAACTGGTTTCGCTCGTATTGCAGCCGCTGATCGGGATCCGTGAAGAAATCCGGGGCGGGCTGCGCCTTCTGTTTCGCTTCGATCTGTGCGCGCCATTGACGGAGTTCTTCCGCCTCGCGCTCGGCCTTCTGGCGGCGTTCCCGCTCGTCCAGCAACGCACTGATGGGGATTGCGCCCGGCTTTTCCGCTTCGACAGCCGCAGGCGGCGCGGCCTCTGGTTCGCCCTGGCCTTCGCCTTCCGCCTCGATCTCTTCCGCTTCGACAGCTTCGGAAACTTCGGCCTCGGGTTCGGGTTGTTCGTCGTCAAGGAATGCGAGTTTATCGCTCATCGTGTCGTCTCCCATGTCGTGGTGAGTTACGCATCGCCCTTGCCCCGGCGGCGGGGTTTGGTTGTCCGTCCAAACTGCGGTGATCGCCCGTTAGAACCCGGCGGCGGTATTCATCGGACGCACGACTTCCATCCGCGCGTCAAATTGCATTTTGCCGATGGACGCCATGTCCTTGGCCGCAGCCGCTCTTGCGCGTTCTGCCTCGGCTTCCGTCTTGTCGATCTCGGCCACAGCCCCACGCTGCGCGATTTGTGCCTGCGCCTGCGCCATCTGCGCTTGCATGGCCTGCGCCTCGGGCGGCGGTTGCATCTTTTCCATGATCTTCCGCTTGTCGCGAATGTCGGCCACGTCGATCAGCACGTCAGGCGGGATTTGCACACCCTTCGCCGCCAGATCGGCCAGCTTGTCAAACTGTTCCGCCCGCAGAGAGGCATAATCCGGGGCCTGATCCACGAGGATATCCACGTCAATCTCGGCAATCGGGTTCATCATCTGCGGCCCATAAGGCCCCATCACCATCTGGTTGACGCCGACGAACTGCGCCGCCGCCTCGTCATCCGTGACGCGGATCCAGCGCGGTTCTTGCCAGAATTGCTTGATGCGGTGCCAGATGGCCCGATAGACCCGTTCCGTCCAGTCGCGCAGGCTGTCGTAAATCGGCGCAAGTTCGGCCAATCCGGCCTGTTGCTGCGCCATGATTGCCCGCCCGGATTGCTGCCCGGACAACTGGCCGAGAAGCGACGCATTCGGCCCCAACATGTCGATTTCCTGCTTGGCCTCTTGCAGCAGGTTGAACTGCCCCATCGTCATGTCAGTTGTGGGGATGATCTCGAAAGGCTTCATGCCCGTTTCTGGATCGAATGCAGCCGGATCGACTTCCACATGCCCGTCCGGCATCGCCAGTTGCCGCTTTACCTCAGCGACGTTCACCGCGCCTTTCATGCCCATAGTCTGACGATTGTTCAGCGCGTTCAACAGCTTGGAACGGCGCTTGTTGATCTCGTCCTGCATGGAGATCATATCGCGCACCACGCCATAGCGGCGGTTTTCACGATCCACATAGCCCGACATGAGGATAATCGGGCAGGCTGGCTTGCCGTCCTCGATATACGGCGACACGTCGTTGTAGAGTTCGCCCTTCCCGGTGAAGATCGCCAGATGCCATTGCCCGCCGCGCTTGTAATACATCTGCGCCACGCGGACACGGCGAAGCCGCTTGTCGGCCCATGCCATGCCTTCACGCTGCGGCCTGTCCTCGTATGTCTCGCCAGCCGTGCCATCGGCCCCGGTGTCAAGAATGGCTTCCAGATCGTCGCCCTGATAGAACTGGCTGGCGTATTCCATCGCCGCGTCCAAGCTCATCCATTTCAGGACGCCAAGATAGGCCGCATCCGAGAAATCCTTTTCCCGGCTGTGGGGATCGAAAAAGATTTCCTCCCACCGCAGGCGCTTCACGCAAACATCGAGTTGCCCGTTGTATTCCTCGGCGATGACTTCAACGCCGCCGTAGCCTTCCACAATCAGGTTCTCGAAGGCGTTGGATCGCTTCACGTCCACGCGCTGGGTTTCCTCGACAAACCGCAGCGCCTTGGTTGCCAGATCGGCGGCTTCTTCGTCCTGCGGATTGCGCGGATAGGCGACGGGATCGACACGGCCACGCTGCTCAATGCCGATCATCGCGTCGATCTTCCGCTTGATGCGGTTGACTGTGATGATGGGCTGTTTGCGCTTTTTCAGGATTGCCTCTTCCTCGGCAGTCCATTGGAACCCGTCGTAGTAATCCCGATCACGCTCCGAAGCCTCGCGCGCGTCGCTGGTCAGATCGGTTGCCCGTTCCGCCATGCTTTTGAGTTGGGCGAGTTCAAGCATCAAACAACCTTCCAGTCGTCAGGTTCTCGGGCTTCGGCGCGGTAATCCGGCGGGCGCTGCAAGAGGTCATCGTCCAGCACAACGTCCATCGGGATCAGCTTGCCCTTGCGGTGCAGGCGCTCCACGGCATAACGCAGGGCGTCGATCCCGTGGTTATTGGCGTCCTCGGGGACGGGCAGGATGGCCCCGGTGCGCTTGTCGATCTCATAGGCGTATGATCCGAGTTCCCGGATCAGGTTAATGCAGCGCGGGTTCACCACGATATCCAGGCCCTGCAAGAAGCTGATGCCGTCCTCTATCGAACCTTTGCCCTTGCGCGCGCCCCTCATGCGGGGGAAGCCGTGGCGTTGCAGATAGTCTATCGTCTCAGGCCGGGCGCTGTCAGCGTTGCACGGCCACTTGTGCAACTCAGGAATGCGGGCGAGGAACACAGGCAGGGCGTCGGTAGGAACACCCACCTCGAAAGCCTCGTGATCAACATACAGCGTCTTATTCTCGATCAGGCAGCACCGCAAAGCCGCTGTGGGATCGTTGGCAAAGCCGAAGTCAACGCCGCCATACCAGATCACGCGGGCGGGCGGCTCAACCTCGCCCACGCGCCAGTTGCGGAAGATGCGGGCTTCCGAAAGCGACTGATACTTGCCTTCCCAAACATGGGCATACTTGTCCGGGTTGCGTTCCCTGTCGCGGTTCATGTCCTCGCGCAGGGCTTCGGGAAAATACGGGTTGTCGCTCCAGTTCGCCAGCACCACAACGGCGTTGTCCCGTTCGTCGCCGCGCAGCATGGCGTCAATCGGATCCGTCTCGCTAACCGGGTTCCAGCTTGCCCAAATTTCGCTGCCGTCCTTGCGGATTGTCGGGGTGAGCAGATCCAGGCTCATCTGGCTGATCGTCTGCGCTTCCTCAATCCATGCCACATCAAAGCCCTCCAGAGACTTGATGCTTGCGGCTGTGTGGTTTTGCAGGCCACGAAAGATGCAGAGCGAACCGTTGCGGCCCCGGATTTCCTGATCGGTGATAGTGAAGAAGGCAGACAGCCCGAGTTGGGCAATCTTGTCCTCGATCAGTTGCTTGACGCTGTCCTTGATGCTGTTCTGGATTTCGCGGACGCAGACCACGCGGAAATTCGGCTTTGTCGCCATGAGTGCGACGGCATAGCCCGCGAAGAAATGCGACTTGCCAGAACCCCGGCCACCATATGCACCCTTGTATCGCGCAGGCTGTAGAAGGGGCGCGAATACAGCTGGTATATCAAGCTGCGCCATCCGGCTTTACGATGTTGAGCGTGATGACGCCGGGAAGCGGGTTGTCGGGATCGCTGCCGTGCATCGTCTGGATGGGCAGCACCTTGCCCAGCAGGGCCATGAACGGGCCGGGGTTGTCCTCTGCCTGCTGCGTCAGATAGGCCACCATGCCTCCCTCGCCGCCTGCCTTTTCCGCCGCTTGCAGGATTGCGTCCTTGAGAAGCGCGGTTGTCTTGTTCGGCATACCCTTGGGCCGTCCGGGGCCGGGGATACCAGCACAACCCCGCAGCATTTTTTTGGATTTTTTTTCCTCAGACATCAATCACGCGCAGGGTTTCGCCTGCGACCATGCCGATATAGGTGGGAATGCCAGCCGGGACGTAAAGGCCGGTTGCGGGGGTGACGGTTGCACCGCTGCGGACATAGACGGCTGAGGCGCAGAACACTTGCGCGACTTCGCCCTCGAATGCGGGGAGACCGCCAGCGGCAGAGGTGCCGGACGATGTGATAACCTCGCTGCGGGTTTGGCCGTAATAGGCGAGAGATTGCCCGTTTGCGGCGGGGCCTGTGCGGCCCAACGTGACATAGACAGATGCCATGACGGCCTCGCGATGTGTTTGGAAAAGCTTAGGACTTTGCGCCCGACGCTATTTCAGCCGGGGCCGCGCACCTGACCGCCGCCTAGGGCTGGTGCAGGCAATGGGCGCAGTATACCGATGGTTGCGGGATAATCAAGGGGCGGTGGGCAATTCAGACACCAAGTCCAATTCATGATCTTCGGTATCAGGCCAATGCCGCCACCTACCATCAGCACGGACAGCCAATCTCGTCTTCGAACACATGAACGGGTAGCGCTCCAAAACCCACGCATCAGCGCTTGCCACTTTCATCATGGGGCCAGCGTGAAACTTCCCGTCCCGCGTCACATAAACCTTGCCCTCTTCGATCTGCATCACGCCACCGCCTTTCTTGCCGCCAGCGGATCCAGCTTGATCGTCACCACCTGGCCCATGAGTTCCGTTTCCGCCACCACTTCGGGGAACATAGCACCTTCGGCAATGCGCTTGAAGCGGGCTAGCTGGCCCGCGAACGGCCCTAAGACAATTTCAAGCAATTCGCCGGGGCGATACTCGGAAAGCCTCTCGCCTGCGTCTATCTGCGCCATGCGCTTGTTGAATTCCGCCTCAACGCTTTCGATAAGCGCGCGGACCATCTTCGCCTCCTTTTCCCCTATGCCCATCATCGTCTTGATGTGCTTGCTGGCCTTGAAATAGTGCCATTCTTCGGAGCTTGCCTCAATGAACACATACCCCGGCCAGGCAGGCCCAATGACGGCCTCTGCCCGTCGTTTCTTTCCGCTGCGGCGCACGTCTACGCGCCTAGGTGCATAGCAGGTGATGCCCAAGGCTTCGCATTCCTCTTGGGCGTCGAATTCGCGGCGGGTGTATGCGGCCCAGAGTGTCATCAGAACCTCTTCTCCCACTTCACGCGGACTTTTGTTTTTCCCGGCCTGACTTTCAGGGTTGCGGGCGGTGCTGGCTTGCTGCCTTTGGATGCGCCTGTGGTGGGGCCTAGGCGGCGTTCCTGCTTGGCGAGATCGGCCTTCTGGCGATCAGTGAGTTTCATGGTTGCTGCTCCTTTTGCCTGTCGGAACGGATGCGGGCGATTTCTCGGTTGGCGATTTCAAGCTGATCGCGGAAATACGTGATCCACCCATATAAGGCCGCCGCATCGGAACGCCTTTGATCATCGGCCTGCATCACCCGCGAAATCGCCTCATCGCGCTGTGCGGCGATCTTTTCGGCCTCTGCGCGCAATCTGTCGGCTTTGGCCTCCGCTGCAAGCTGCGCCTCATATGCCTCTTGTGCCTGTCCAGATGCGGCAAGCACGTCTAGCGCCATTTCCCGCAACTGCACCCGCAGCGCTTCGTTTTCGGCGATCAGTTCTTCCTCGCGGTTCATATCGCTTCCCCTCTGCGCATTTCAGCCGCGCGTTGCAGCCTGTGTTGGATCAATTCGCGCTCGGCAGTCTCGCGGGCGCGGTATCCGTCGATTTCGTCTGCGGCGGCTTCCAGCAGCAGCGGAAGAAGCACCTGATCGTATGGCTGGCGCTCTCTGGCCGCGAACTGGCGCAGGAGTTGCGTGTCCACGGGGGTAAGCCGCTTGCGGGCTTCTGCGGTGATATCGCCCCAGTGTGTCATCATTTCACCCCTTGCATATCATACAAGTAAGTTGTATATTCGTGGAATAGCAAATGGAGACCGCCATGAACGCTCTTGATCTGATCGCCGCTGCTCAAGCCCGCCGTGCCGCCGCTGGCCTTGTGTCTGTTGATGGCATTGCCTGCCCAAACGCAGCATGGCTGGCTTACTACAACGCCCGTGCCGCTCTGCCCCGCGATGCCGAGGGGCGTATCCGCACCACTACGGAATTGCGCGCGCTGAAAGCTGCTGCTGTAGCGTCCACCACCGCATGACAGCCCAACGCTTCTGTCAATGGCTTGCCGATATGCAAGCCCAAGGCCGGGCGCGCTCTGATGCAGAGTGCGGGCGGCTTCTTGGCGTTTCGGCCAATTCCATCGTGCAAATGAAGCGGCGCGGTGCCGATGATCGCACGGCGCTCGCTTGTGCTGCGTTGCTTGCTGGCTTGCCTGCATACTAAGCGGCCTCCGTCAGAAGATCGGTGTAATTGCCCCACTGGCTTGCGATGGCTTGGGCGATGCCGGGGTATGTTCTGGAACGCTCTTTCCAGCGATCCGGGCCGGGGCTGGCGGTGTGAACCTCTGCAACGGCGGTTGAACCGTCCAGCGCCGATGTTGGCCGCAGCGCAGGAAGCCCGCGCGTCCAGAAGCATGTGCGCTTCTTCGCGTCGTCACCAAACTGCCAAGGCTGGACGCTGAAAGACGCAGGCCCAACCACGTCACGGGCATACTTGTGCATCACGGGGTTTTCCACGGCCACGCGCGGCGCGTTGGCGCGCTGGCAAGCCTGGAAGAATGCAATCGCCTGTTTCAGATCATCCCACAGGTTCCGCTCGTGCAGCCAGCGGACGCCCGAGTTGCAAAGCCTCGTGCATGGGGGGTGAGCGATGACACCAGCCCAGCGGCGTTGCAGTTGCTCCGTCACGTCGCCTTGAATATGCGGGCCGTCCACTTCGGTGGGCAGCAAGTCGCAGGATACCGCGTCGATCCCTATGGCAAGCATGGCATCCCGGACGCGGCCTGAATATTCGCAAGCTATGAGCCAGGTCATCACGCGCTCCTTGCGATGGCTTCGGAGCGGATGATCTGCTCGGCCTCTGCTTTGCCTGCGGGGGTGAGTTCCCATGTTGCCCTGTCGTATCGGTGGTTGGCCTTGTGTCCTGTTGCCCAGCCCTTGCGTGACAGGGTGCGCAGTTCGACATTCAGCCGCTCGAAGCAAAGCCCTGTCCGGCGTTCCAGTTCGGCGGTTGTCCAGGCGACGGCCATTCTGCGGCCACGATGCCAGAAAGCTTTCAGGACACGCTCAGTCATGCGCGGATCTACCAAGGGGCGGCGGGAAGGGTGACGGTGAACGCTTTCCCGTCTTCCCCGGCGATGCTGAACGGGCGGACAACAACGCGCTTCACAGGGATTGCATGGACGCGAACCGGGCGGGCCTCCAGAACGGCGTCCTTTTCTTTCGGGGCCGTTTCACCGATGTAATACCTGTTGGTGTTGCGGTTGTGCCTGGCCTTGCTGATGGCGTTCCGCTTGAACAGGCGTTGCAGCGAAGCGTTGATCAGGTTTTTCCTCACACCAGATGCGGCGATCAGATCGGCCATGATGCATGGGCTTTCGGAAATGCGGCCAAGGACTGCGGCGTCCAGTTCATCGCGCGTCATGCTGCCACCCGTTGCTTGCGGGCCGTCTTGGCATCCTCATGGCGCTGCTTTGCCTCGGCTTCCCAAGCCAATGCAGCTTCCTCGCCGTGAATGTCCTTGCGGCGAAAAAAAGCGGCGCTGCGATACTTCGTCATGGTTTCCTGATCAATCAGGCCACGCGCGATGATCTCGACAGCCTCGCGGCCATACAGATACCCCTCGCCCACAGCTTCCCCGGCCTTCATCCGGTTGGCGTTCAACTCGTGAACGTCCAGCACAAATGCGGCGGGCTTTTCGCTCGGCTTCATGGCCTTTCTGGCATTAGAACAGGCCGCGCCCAATTCCCCGACTGTCGGCCAAGCGCGGGTTTTCATCTGGTATGAGCATTGCTCAAGAACCGACGAAACCCATCCGTTGTAACCGTCCTGCGGCGCGAACTTGGTGAGGACGCTAAGAAGCCTTTCGCTCTCGCGCTGCAACGCCTCTGCATTGCCAGCCATGCTGCGGGGAGGCGTGTAGCTTTCCAGCCATTGGGCAAGCATCTTGGCGATTTCGGCTTGGCGAAGGTTCATTGGGTAACCCCGTATTTTGAAAAGTCAGGGACGAAACGCTGCGGCGGGATCAGGCGGGCCGTGATCCAAGGAATGGGATCAATCGCCCCGCTCTTGGCGCAGTCCATGAATGCGCTGATGATTTCAGCGTCCGGGTGATCCTTGCGCCACTTGCCGATGATGCTGCGGGCTTTCTGTTCTCCGATGCCGTGGCGGCTCAGAAACTTCACGCCACGTTCAAACAAATCCTTGGACAAATCCGCAGTCGCATCGAGGCAATCAGCCTCCGTAGCTTTAGCTACGGAATACTTATCTGTATCTGTATCTGTATGGTTGAACGCCTGTTGAACGGGCGTTGCGTCCTGCCGTTGATTTTGTTGCCTTTTTTCGGCGCTTGCTTTTCCCGCCTTGGATGCAATTTTCAAACCGTCCGCACGCTTTGCAATTTCACCCTCTGCGCGGCGGTTGGAAAGCATCCCGTCAACCAGTTGCAGCTTGTCCAGATCAACCAGCTTTTCTACCACCGACGCGAAGGTTGCTTCGCGCATTCCGCAGTATGTTGACAGGCGGCGCGGGTGATATTCGACAGGGCCGCTTTCTTCGTAGATGCGGCACAGGATCATGGTGTAGACGCCGACTTCCTGCGCCGTCAGGCCGCGCACACCGTTCATAAAATCGGCGGGGTAAAAGTTGAAATACGGAACGCGCGTCATGCGCCCCTCCGCTTCTTTTCAGCGCGGATGCCGTGCATGACGCTGGTATGATCACGGCCCAATGCGTCCCCGATCTGCATCAGGGAAAGCCCAGCTTGGCGGGCCTCATACATGACGATCTGGCGAGCGCGGCATGTGGCGGCATCGCGGCGCGGGCTGAGAATGCGCTTGGCGGGAATGCCCGTCTGTTCCGACACGGCATCCACGATCAGCAGAGCCGTGTTTTTGTGCTGCACGAATACAGACTGACACGCGGCGATGGCTTCGGGGCTGAGAACGTATGTCATGCCGCCCCCCGATTGAACCAGATGCCCCAATCGGCCAGGCGCTGCTTTACGTCATCCACAGAGCGGACGATGCCCACGCGATACCCCAGCCCGCGAAGCTGATCGTGAACGCGGCGCTGCGCGTCGGTGGGGTAATTGCCCTCGGCCTTCACCTCGAAGAAGATCGGCCCGACATGCGAAGGCGGCAGCACGATCAGATCCGGCCAGCCCGTTATTGCGCCGTTCTGCTTGGCCTCGGCCAGTTCGCGGGCAATGGCCTTGCCGCTCTTGTTGATTTCATTGCGGCAGTGGTGAACGATCCAAGCCGGATGCTGGGCGCGCAGCCATTGCACGATGGCGCGCTGGATGGGGGCCTCGCGTTTCATCCGGAGATCCTCCATGCGGCGAACCAAGCGCCAGCCGCGAAAGACACGCAGCAAAGCGCCAACATCGGCAAGCCGCCGAAAATTCCCGCCACTAACGCGCTTGCAAAGAAAGCCAAGAGAAACAGCCAAGCCATCACGCACCCCGCAGGATTTGCGCGACGATCTGGCGAAGCTGTTCGGCAACCTCTTTGGCCCCGGCCCGATCCCCGATCTTGACGAGGCGGAAATACCGCTTGGACAGATAATCCCGCTGTTGCTTGAGGGTCATCATGCGATGGCCTTCCCGCGCGGCCCCGCAGCCTTCAGGAGCGCATCCATGCGGCGTTGGAAATCCTTGGCCCTTTCACCGTGATCCTCAACCGCCCTGATGGCGGCATGCGCCTTTGTCAGAAGTTCACCGGAAGTTTCCTGCCACACCGAAATATCAGCGCGCAGGGCGTCCAGTTCTTCGTTCCGCCCGTCCGGGCCAAAAAGTTCCTCGCGGATCTCAGCAACCCACCCGAACATGCATCCGCCGCCGATGGCTTCCGCCACCGTCACATCGCTTTCAGCGCCCCGATACCGCTCAATGGTGGTGTCATAAACCTCACCGAGAAGTTCAATGATCTGGCGCTTCTGTTCCCGCGTCGGCTGGCGAAGCGGCGTCACATTCTCAGTCATTTCAGGTTTCTCCGCTTTGCGCTTTACGCTGCAAGCCATGCAGCGCAGCTTGCCCTTGATGTGCGTCCATCCGTTCTTGGTAAGCCGGTGGATCACCTGTCCCTCGTTCGGCTTCCAAGCGCCGCCTGATTGCCGCTCGTAATCGCAGTTTTGGTATTCGCTATGCCCGCAATCATCGCATCGACAGATGACGCGCGGCCTTTGCTCTGATCGGTCGGTTGGCTCGATCATCCGAAAGCCCTCCCAACGTATTCCTTGGCGGCTTCAACCGACTTGAACCCGATGGACACCAGTTCCTTGCCGGGGATACGCCACAGATCGACGCCGCGCGCCGGATGGCGGGTGATCAGGAACGTCTGGCCGCAGGTGGTGCCTACCCATGTGTCAGAGCCAGAAGCGTCTTTGCCGCGCTCTTGCCACATCATGATGCACCGAGAAGAAAAGCCCCCGGCATCGCTGCCATGGATGCCGGGGGAGTTGCCGCGCCACCAAGCAGGGAGGAGGCGATGCCATCGGGAGACGGCACGGGCGCGGGGGAAGGTGTGGAACGGAATGTTTGGCTCATGCGGCCACCCCATTCAAGGCGGCCTCGATTTCGCGCCCATCGCGCGGGGCAAAATCAGCATCCGTCAAGGTGATGCCCAAAGCGCCAACGTATGCGGTGATTTCGTCGCGCAGCGAGGCGTCAATGTGCTGAAACTGCTTTTCGTGCGTGATGCTGTAGCTAGGCCGATATCCGGGGAAGCTGTTACACCGTTTCTTGCGGAGTTCTTGCTGCACTTGCATCTTGATCGGCCACGCTACGCCGTCAGCAGGCAGGTTCCATGGAAGGAGTGTTTTGATTTCGTCGTCCGGGTCCGCGAACCACTCATTACGAATGCGGCGGTCCGCAAAGCGGTCCTTAAGCGCGCGCTCGTGCACCTCGTCCCCCCACCATGCCCAAAACGGGCGCATGTCACGCCATGTGTGGGTGCGGATCATCTGGAAGCGATTGACGATGCACTCCGACACGCCCAACTTGACGGGCTGGCCGGGGCCTTCGCCAAAACAGTATACGGCGGTTGAGTATGTCCAGCCGCTCATGCTGCCACCTCGCGCTTGTCTTTGTTGCGCAGGGAGTGCTTGCTTGCGTCGTAGCGTTCGCCAGTGGCGATGAACTCCATCACCCGCTTGATGGTCCGGCGGCGAGGCTCTCGGCCATCGCGCAACTGGTCCACAAAGCAAGGGTCGCCCATCGCTGCCATGCCAAACGAACTTTTTGACATACCAGATGAAGCGATGAACGCTTCCACGATAGCCAAAAGGTCAAGATGTTGTGGGTGTGTGTGCTGCATGAGGCCAAGTTAGGAAATTTCTTGACTACTTGCAACTGGAAATTTCCGCGTTGAAGGCTTAGGTTGGGAAAGGATAAATCCTATCCCATGGAGCGGACGCAGATCATGTCTATCGTGGCCCGGAACCTTAGCGCGCTGATGGAGGAGCGGGGGACTAACCCCTTCGAACTCGCCAAGCGCGCCGGGGTGAACCAAACGGCCATCTACGACATCATGAAGGGCAAGAGCCAAAACCCGCGCGTGGACACCCTCCACAAGATCGCCGTGGAAGGCTTGGGCGTTCCGCTTTCAGCCCTTGTTTCAGAACCAAGCGATATTGAACTTAATCGCCAGCTTGTTGAGGTTTTCGGGCTTTTGCCGGAAATTGATCGGGCGCGCATTCTGACAATGGCGCGCGCACTCTTGCCGAACTAAGCGCCGAAACGATCTCTGAAAACAAAGCCAACCTGTTCGCCCTGGACAGCCGTTGAATGATGGCTGCAAACTCATCCTTCTCAAATTTGATGTTCACGCTTCACCCCCTTCCAAGTTTGGAAGGTGACATAGGGCGCGCGGATCGTCACTAAAGAAGTTTCCAAAATTTCCGCTTGCGATTGGGAAATTTCCTAGTATTGTTCCTCTAACGAATGGAGGAACCGATGCCCCACCGCGACGACACCGACAGGTTCTGCACCGTCTGCAAAGGCAAGCGGCATCTGATCGACGCATCACGCGATGACTACGGATACAGCGCCCGCAGCTTCACGACGTGCTGGGCCTGCACCACGGCATCCGAGCCGGAAGCCACCCACAGCAAGGACGATCTGATTGACGCCGCTGTGGCTCGCATGGCCGCCGATGCTGGCATGACGATCCCCGCCTTTCGCCAACACCAATGGAACCTGATGCACGGAGAAGAAGCATGACGCCGGAAGATATCGCCGAAGGACTGCGCGATTTCCTGATGTTCGCCGTTGTGGCCGCTGTGGTGGTTTACGGCTTTCTCAGCATGTGGGGCATGTGATGACTGCCCGTGAATACCTTCGCAACACCGCGCTGGCCGACATGGTTTACGCGCGCGGCGAATACCATAGCTGCCGCCAGCGCGGCCTGCGGGTGATGACGGAGTATTACCGCCGCGAAATGGTGCGGGCATACATGGTTCTGCGGGGGCTGCGGAAATGAGCGACGCAATCAAAGCGCTGGTGAAGGCCCAGAAGGAAATGGGCGCTGTCATCAAGAACACGACGAACCCGCACCTGAAAAGCAAGTATGCCGATCTTGGCGCGGTTCTGGACGCTTGCCAATCGGCGCTGCATGGCAACGGCTTTGCCATCATGCAGCCGAGCGGCAAGGACGAGTTCGGCCAGTTCGTGGATACCATCTTGGCCCACGAAAGCGGCGAGAGGCTGTCCAGCCGCGTCTATCTGGTGATCGGCAAACAGGACATGCAGGGCGTTGGTTCTGCCATCACCTATGCGCGCCGCTACGGGCTGCTGGGCATGACTGGCCTTGCCCCTGAGGACGACGACGGGGAAGCGACAAAAGCGCCGAAGCGCCAGGCTGCCGCCGATCCCGAAGCCCTCGCCATCGCCTGCGAAAGCCTCGCCAACGCCGACAGCGTGGAAGCCCTCAACGCCATCTGGCTGGATCTTCCCCCGGCTGTGAAGGCCGACGCCTCAGCGCTGGAAACCGCCAAGAAACGCAAAACCCAACTGACTGCAAAGGAAGCGGCATGAAATCCCTGACAATCGCGGGCGGCATCGGGAAAGATGCTGTAACCCGCACCACGCAACAAGGCGACAAGGTTACGGGCTTCTCCGTGGGCGTTACCGAAGGCTTCGGAGACAGCAAGCGCACCCTTTGGTTCGATTGCAGCCTGTGGGGTTCGCGCGGCGAAAAGCTGGCGCAATACCTCACCAAGGGGGCGCGTGTCGTTGTCTCTGGCGACATGTCCACGCGCGAACATGATGGGAAAACATACCTCACCCTGCGCGCTGCCGAAGTCACCCTGATGGGCGGCAATGATCGCCGCGACGACGGGCAATCCAACACCGCCCGCGCTGCGGATCGCGCCCAACGGCCCACAGGCGGCGCACCTGCTGGTGCCTACATGGACGACGAGATCCCCTTCGCCCCGGAGTGGCGCTGATGGAATACCGCGCCCGCTATCAAGGTGGCGTCCTGCGCCTGCTGACAAACGCCAAGCCAGATCTGGACGATGGCGAGGTTGTGCTTGTCACCATTGAGCGCGGGCGCAGCACCAACAGCCACAAGCACCAATTCGCATGGATCAGTGACGCTTGGGCCAACCTGCCGGAAAGCCTCTGTGCCATGCCTTGGGCCGACACGCCTGAGACGATGCGCAAACACGCGCTGATCGCCACAGGCTTCCACCAGACATACACGCTCGATTGCGGGGCCATGGCAACCGCCCGCCGCGTCAAGGCTGCGCTGGTGGCCGCTGAGGCGGGGAAACACGGATACGCCATTGGCCGCGTTGTGGGGCCAGTGGTGACGATCTGGACGCCGGAAAGCCAATCCCTGCGGGCGATGGGCGGAAAGCGGTTTCAGGAGAGCAAGACAGCCATCCTGGACTGGATCGCGGCGCAGATTGGCGTTGAGCCGGAGAAGCTGGTGAGGGCCGCATGAACCTCGCTCAGAAACCACCGCTTGGCCTGAAAGAGCCGAAGCCAGTCAACGGCACCGCCGCCTGCAAGCGCCACATGGCGGCTGTAGCGGCCCTGCCCTGCCTTGTGTGCGGGGTTCATGGGGTGGAAGTTCACCACGAAGGCAATCCGCGTTCTGACATGCGCGTTCTGCCGCTCTGCCCGCGCCATCACCGCCGCGAATACGGCCCCGGCGCTTATCATTATTCTCCCCGCGCCTTCTACGAAGAACACGGCGACAGCAAGTTTTTGCTGGCGAAGGTGGCCGACATGCTGGCCGGGGAACTGACGAAATGGAGCCGCGCATGACCGTTGTCGAATACGACTTCACCGAGCCGCCCGCAGGCCGCAAGTGCTGCGATTTCTGCAATGAGTGGCACGTCGAGCTGCGGCTGATCGACCATCAGGGATGGACGGTTGACAGCATCACCTGCCGCGAATGCTTCGGCGTTCACGAGGCAGATTTCACCGATTTGGAACTTATTCAAGGAGCCATGAAATGATCAGCGCAAACATTCAGAACATCACCAAGGCCGAGGCGGAGGAACATGGCCCCGGCGAGTATCACGGCGCTTTCGGTGTCGTGACGGTCTTCTGCGAAAGCCGGAACGTCAACGAGACGGTGAATCTGTTCCTCCCCGCTGGCACCGCCGAAGCCGTCGCGGCCTGCATCAACGTGGCCGTGGCCGCTGGTGCGCAACAGGCCAAGGCCGACAAGATCGCCGCCCTCAAGCGCGAGTGGAACCGCGTCTGCGAGGCGATGAACGTCGGTAGCTGGCACGGTAGCGAAACCGATGCTCTGGCCGAGATCGAGCGCATCAAGGCGCGGATCGCAGAATTGGAGAGCGAAGATGCATGAACGCCATCTGATCCGCACCGCCGAGAGCATCGCCGACGAGTTGGACGCCAAGCTTGCGGCGATGCAGCCGCGCGGGCGGCTGTTGCTGGAGCCGTGGCAATTCGTGGCCGTGGGCTTTGTGTTCGGCGCGTGTTTCGTCGCGCTGATCGCGCTGGGGAGGATGGTGGGATGAGTGACAACCCCTTCGCCGCCCTGCTGGATGGGGTGCCGCGCCGTGTCATCGAGGACGGTGGCGATGCGCTGTATCACGGCAAGCGCACAACCTATCTGCCCGAAACCGACGTCCTCGCCGCCCTCGCCGCCGCCGTGCCTGCCGATCTGGCAGAAGCGTCGGGTGGCATTTTGCGCACACTCCGCGACGACCAGGACCTGTTGACCTCTGACGCAGCCGATCTGATCGCCACCTTGTTGGCCCGCATCGCCGCGCAGGAGGCGGTGAACAATGGGCTTAAGAGATACATCCAAGGATATCGTCAGGCGACGCGCGAAAGCGCGCGGCAATTTGAGGCAGAACTTGACCGCGCCGAAGCCACAGAAACCGCCCTCGCCGCAGAGCGGGCCAAGACGGCGCGGCTGGTGGAGGCGTTGAAGATCATCGCTGAGGCAAAAGACCTTGAGGCCCCCAGTGAATACAATCGTGGATGGAACAACTCTCGCAGTCGTTTGAGAGACGCCGCCCGCGCCGCCATCACGGAGGCAGGCCAATGAGCGATCCGTCTGAAAAATACTACGTCGTGGAATTTATGGCTTTTGCCTTTGAAACCAAAGAGCAAGCCGGAGAGTTCGCGGACAAGCTTACGGATGCATTCTGCTCCATGCCGGAAGCGGAAGGCTATGGGGCGTCATCTCGCGTCAAGGAGGTGCTTTCCGATGACTGACAGCGCATTTCCGTCACCCGAAACCGAACACATGCACTACGTCCCCGGCCTCACCAAGCGCGAATACGCGGCGATCCACATCGCGGCGGCGCTGGCTGGCCGTGGCGTGATGTTCGCGGGCGAAGACGTAGCAAAGCGCGCGGTGGAACTGGCCGACGCCGTGTTGAGGGAGGCGGGGGAATGAGTGAGCGCACAGCATATTACACACTGCACCAAGGCCGCTATAACCTGGGTAGCAATGAACAACAGTGGAGGCTTGGCCTCTATACTCCTTTTGGCAATGTCTCGGAAATCTTTGACGAAGAGCCGCGCTTCTGTGATAGCGTAGAGGACGTTCTTTGCGCCATTGAAGAGCGCGTTAAAAGCTGGTGGATTTCCACTAGCCGCGAAAAGAACCTTGCGACAATTGCAACCATAAGGGCGAATCTGCCTGAATGTGAGCTGCTTTATGCGCAGCGCAGGTTAGTAGTCCTTCGTGCACAAGCGGAACGCTTGGGGGCTGATATTGCGTTAGCCGAAAAACTGATTGCCGCGCTGCAATCAGAGATAGCCGACGCCATGCTGGAGGCCCGCGAATGACTGATCGCCGCCTCCCCCATGGCTGGGGGATAGCCACTGCCGCGATGCTTGGCGGGCTGATCATCGGCGGAACCGCCGCAGTAATGGCATTCGGCCAGGATACCCACCACTGGAACGCCGAAACCTACGTCACCATGCAGCCGTCATCGCGCCCCGGCGTGGAGGCCGAGGTGATGTTCGCCAATACCGGGATCCACCAACTCAGCATCTACAGCTTCACGCTGTCGATCGACGGGCTGGCCGTTGATGTGCGGGTGGAAATCAATGCATCCGGCGCGGACGATCTGATTACCGTCACGCCGCCTGCGGGGTTTATGTCCGTGCCGCCGTCGATTCTGGTGCCCGAAGATGGCGCGGGCCGGATTGATATCGTTGCTGAGGGGATGATGTGATGGACGCGCCGGAACGCATTTGGGCTTGCCGCGAACCTGATTGGCATAGCGGGGAAACAGGCAGCCCGCTTATCGGTGGCAATTGGGAAGATCATGATTTCACAGGCCACGGGGCAGAATACGTCCGCGCCGATCTGTGCGCCGATCCCGCGCTGCTGGCGGAGGCGGTGGAGGTGCTGCGGGAATGCCATGACGCTTTGCGCGACCACGGCAAGCAATACCCGCACATGGTCAAGGGCTACACCCTAGACGCTGAAAACCGCGCCCGCGCCTTCATCGCCAAGCTGGAGAACCGCCATGACCGCTAACCCCTTCGCCGCCATGCTGGATGGGGTGCAGCGCCGTGTCATCGAGGACGGTGGCGATGCGCTGTATCACGGCAAGCGCACAACCTACCTGCCAGAAACCGAAGTCCTCGCCTCCCTCGCCGCCGCCGTGCCTGCCGATCTGGCAGAGGCGGGGAAGGTGCTGGAAGGCGTGACGCCGGGGCGCGTGGTGCAGTTTCACCCGTCATTCTGCAAGGAGGCAGAAGGCGCTCCATTCAGTGAATGGGACTCAAGTCACGATCTTTCTGTCATCCAGCCAGACGGCAAGCGTTACCGAATTGGTTCGATGCGCCATGCCAATGATGCAACGTTCTTCCAATGGTGCCGCGAAGGCGTCCCGGCCCTCATCGCCCGCATCGCCGCGCAGGAGGCGCAGATCGATGATGCAAAAGACTACGCCGAGACATGCAACAGCCTTATGCGAAAAGCGCAAAGGGATCATGAAGCCGCAGAAACCGCCCTCGCCGCGTCTCAGGCCCGCGTGGCGAAGCTGGTGGCGGCGTTGAAGCGGTGGGAACACAGTGGATGCCCCGATTGCGGTGGAGACTGCGCCAGTGCAAATCCGCCCGTTTCTCTTTGCATCATGCGCGAAACCCGCGCCGCCATCACGGAGGCGACCCAATGACCCTGATCGACAAGGCCGAGGCGCTGGCAAAGTGCAAGGCAATTGCAGAAGAAGCACGGACCTACGGCATGCCGCAGATGGCAATGGGGGCATTTGCCTGCATGGAAGCCGTTGACGCCCTCGCCCCCACGTACGCCGCACATGTTAACGAAACGCCGAAAAGCGAACACGACGGCGCGGACGTGTTAACCGCCGCACAGGCGCGCTCACGCTGCCCCTATGGCGCGACAGGCGACGACTGCTGCGGCGGGTATTGCAGCATGGATGATGACCAGGAAGGAGGTGATGACCTTGACCGACGGTTACGGTCGCATGAGACAAGCCCCGGTGTAACAGCCGGGGCGGACGACGCACAGGCGCGGGAGGCGGCGGCCGAGGCCATGGCTGCACTGTCATGGGCCAAGGCGAACCTGCAAGCCCTGTCATGCCGCGCCGGGAACGAAGGCGCTGAATTCCCCATTGTTGACCGCGCGCTGGCGTCATTGCGCCTCGCCCTGATCGGGGAGACGAGCGAATGAATGACGTGTCCCTGCAAGCCGTGCTGAAACAAACCCGCGAAGATGCGCTGCGTGAGGCGGCTGCTGCTGTGCGCGCCAGATACATTGGCGACAACAACCGCGAGGATCAGGAAGTGTTGAGATGCGAAGCGGCAATCCTCGCCATGATCGGAGAACGCACATGAGCCACGATTGGGGATCCCTGCGCCGTGTTGCGGCCGATGAACGCAGCCCTGCCGCTCTCGGCCCCTTCACGCCCTGGCTATGCGAGTATCAGGGCCATGACGGCCTCTACTGCATCGTTCTGCACGGCACCGACCCGGAACAAGTTTGGCAGGCCAATGTGTGCAAGCTGCCGGGGCTGCGGATCATCGGTATTCATTGGGAGGCCCGCACATGAGCCTGAGCAAGCTGATAGAGGCGGTGGCGGTCCACAACAAGCGCGCGGGAACGGCCCCGGCTGGTGCGGTCTACATCGGTCGCGGATCGGCATGGGGCAACCCCTTCGTGATCGGCAAGGACGGAACGCGGGATGAAGTCTGCGACCGCTTCGAGCGGGAAGTTCTGCCGACGCTGGACCTTGAGCCGTTGCGCGGAAAGCATCTGGTCTGCTGGTGCAAGCCAGCCCGGTGCCATGGTGACGCCATCCTCCGCGCGCTGGAACAGGAGGGGCGGTGATGGGTGACGTGGCAATTATCGGCATCTTTGCGGCGGGCGTTGCATTTGGGGTCATTGCAACGCTGATTTACTGGCCGTGGGTGGAGCCGCGCATCCTGCCCGACAGCGAGGCCCGCGATGACTAGCCCCCTTGCCGTGAAGGCGCAGACAGCGGCGGCGATGCTTGACATGCCGCCGAAGGATTTCATGCGGCTGGTGGAATGTGGAGCCTTGCCGCCGCCTGTCAGGATCGGGAAGTTTGAACGGTGGCGGGTGGAACAACTTAACGCAATCATTCGCGGCGATGCTGCGAAGCCAGATGAGGGGTTTGAACTGTGAGTGACGGGAAAAGGCCACTTAACCTTGGCGACTTTGACCTACCAGGCCTTGATCTGCCCAAGGATGCTTTGCAGTTGATGTATATGATCCGCGACTATTTGCGGTCACAGGTTGATCATGGGTCAAGCATGGATACAGGCGGCGGCCTTGGATGTGCGGATCTTTGGGTAACGTTTGATGGAAAAGAATACACCGTCACCGTGAAAGGCGGCGGTTCCGAAAAGGCACATGCCGACCGCATGGAGGAACTGACGCTTATCCAAAACATTATGGCGCGCGGCGTAGAACAGGCCAAGTCAGAAACTGACAAGGCCCGCATCGCTGCTCTTCGAAATGTATTGAGAATGATATTGGAGGCGCAAAGCATTGAGGATGCCAAACGTTTCGCGGAAGAAGCTATTGAGGATATATGATGACCCCGCCCCGCCCCCGCATAACCAAGCCGCGCCTTGTCTGGCGGCTGCGCGGTGGCGTCTGGACACCGTGCCATCGCGTGGAGGACATATGACTAGCATCATTCGCCCCGATGCCTTGCGCCGTATGGTGGCCGAATGGGTCACGGCAGGCTGCACGGTTGAGATAGAGCCGGATGGCAAGATCCGCGTGACCCCGCCCGCCAATGTGCAGCGCGGGCCGGATCCTGACCTGATTGATTGGGGGCGCAAGTGAAGCGCAGTCTTCCGGCTTTCGTGTATCCCAAGGGCAAGCGGGGCTATCTATATTTCGTCAGGCCAGGAACGTGTCAGCGCATTCACGCCGCCCCCGGAACAGCAGAGTTTTACGCCGAATACACCCGACTGTTGCGGGGCCGCATCGTTACGCCAAAGCAGACTATTTCCAAGCTGATCGCCAGCTATCGCCAATCGCGCGGGTGGGCAAAGCTGGCATTCAACACTCGCAAATCATATGAGCGCAGCCTCGCCTATTTTGAGAAGTCAGCAGGCAATGTTGATCCGGCCACATTGCAGCGCGTCCACATCATTCAAATGCAGAAGGCACTTTCTGACAAGCCGACCGACGCTAACCGCAAGATCGGGGCGCTGTCTGTGCTACTGGAACACGCAATTGATATTGGCTGGATGAAGGATAACCCGGCAAAGGGCGTCAAGAGCCTGCCCGCGACGGGCAAGGTCCGCAAGCCGTGGCCTGCTGATCTGATCGCAGCCTTTCGCGCCACTGCAACGGGCCGCACGGCGCTTCTGTTCGAGTTGCTCCTAGGCACAGGGCAACGGATCAATGACGTGCTTGCGCTGCGCTGGTCCGACATGGACGGCGACGGCTTTACGATCAAGCAAGGCAAGACCAAGCGGGAATTGTTCATCCCCCTTACCGATCGGTTGCGCGCTGTGCTGGACGCCACGCCCAAGCGGTCGCTGTTCATCGTGTGCCAGGATAACGGCAGGCCCGTGGGCTATAACTTGGCGTGGAAAGACATTCGCGAGGTCAGGGAGAAGATCGGCGCGCAGGAATACGACATCCACGCGCTGCGCCATGCTGCGGCGTCAGAAATTGCCAGCATCCCCGGCCTAACCTCTGAGCATGTCATGGCGATAACCGGGCATAGCGCGGTGGAAATGGTGCGCCTGTATGCCGGGAAGGCGATGCAGAGGGCCAGAGCTAAAGAAGCACAGGAGAAACGGAAATGACTATGAAAGTTTTGTTGCGGTCAGAAATTTGCCAACAAGCGCCGGAACGTTGGGCGCAACAGTATCGGAACACTAGTGACGAACATAAGGCCCGAATAACTGAACGTCTCTTGGCGCTTTCTCCACAGGATCGGACGCCAGAGAAGATTGACCAAATTATCGGAAACACAAGTTGGACGAGGAACGTGTGCGACGAATGCGGAGAGAACCATGATCTTCTTATCATGATCGGCGAAGAGCCTGACTATGATGCCAGGTGGGTAGAACTGTGCGCGGGGTGCCTTCTGGCGGCTACAAAGGTTTTGGAACAAACGGCGGCTAAATAGAGAACTTTGAAACCGCGTTGAAACGGAAACATAGGCGCATTGATTTTGTTGGATTTTTTGCGCCTAGAAAGATGGTTCAGGAACATCTCCTTGGTCAGCGTCGTGCCCTTGCGCAGGCTGAGGAGTTCCAGGATCTGATACTCCTTGCCGGTCAGATGCACGCTCTTGCCATCCACATCGACGGATTTGGCATCAAGGTTCACATTCACCCGCCCCGTCCGGATCACCGATTGCGCATGCCCCTTGGACCGGCGGATGATCGCGTGGATCCGCGCGATCAGCTCTTCGCGGTGGAAGGGTTTGGTCAGGTAATCATCCGCGCCAAAGCCAAAGCCGCGGATCTTGTTGTCGGTATCGTCCGACCCTGACAGGATCAGGATCGGCGTCTCGATCCGGGCCAGCCGCAACTGGCGCAGAACCTCATGCCCGCTCATGTCGGGAAGGTTCAGGTCCAGCAGGATCAGGTCGTAATCGTAGAGTTTCGCCAGATCGATGCCGTCTTCGCCCAGATCGGTGCAATAGACGTTCAGATTGGCATGTGTCAGCATCAATTCGATGCTCCGCGACGTCGCGGGATCGTCTTCAACCAGAAGTACTCGCATTCTTTACACTCCGAAGGTCGCCTGTAACGACTTTGCAGATCACTCGTTAAACATTGATTACTATGCCAGCATTTGCACGAAACACAATTTAAAATTGACGATATCGCTGAATCTTCGTCACCCGCAGCGCAGCCTCTCCATGGCTGCGCACGGCGTTTTCCCAGTGGCTGAATTCCTCATCCGTCAGGGCATATCGCTCCAGCGCCTCGTCCCGCGCGATCAACCCGTGGGTAACGGCCTGCACCACCACCGCCTTGCGCCGCGCAACCCAGCGCCGCGTATCCAGGGGCGGCAGATCCGCCCGTGTCAGGATCGTTCCATCCGGCAGCGTCACATGGCGCGGGCCGGGTACACGCTTGATATACATGACCATGCTCCTTCCGATCTGTGCCGAGTATCGCCCCACAGTGTTAACTGATGCTGAATGCGCCCGGGGTCCGGGGTCTTGTGGTGGCAGGCGTTTTTCCTGTATGCCTGCGCCCTGCTCCGCCAAGGATCCGACCGATGCCGCTCGACCATCCGCTCAACTCGCTGGGCCTTGCCAAACCGCCGGCCGAAACCCGTGTCGTCGTCGCCATGTCGGGCGGCGTCGATTCCTCTGTCGTTGCGGCAATGCTGGCGGAAGAGGGCTATGATGTCGTGGGCGTCACCCTGCAACTCTACGATCACGGCGCGGCGCTGGCAAAGAAGGGCGCCTGCTGTGCGGGCCGCGATATCCACGATGCCCGCCGCGTGGCCGAAACCATGGGCTTTCCGCATTACGTCCTCGATTACGAAAACACCTTCCGCGAGGCGGTGATCGAGGAATTCGCAGATGCCTACCTGGCAGGCGCAACCCCTGTTCCCTGCATCCGCTGCAACGAAAGGGTCAAGTTCAAGGATCTGCTCGCCACCGCAAGGGATCTGGACGCCGATTGCATGGCCACGGGCCATTACATCCAGCGCAAGATGGGGGCGATGGGGCCAGAGCTGCACATGGCCACGGACCCGAACCGCGACCAGAGCTATTTTCTCTTCTCCACCACCGCGGAACAGCTGTCCTACCTGCGCTTCCCCTTGGGCCACCTTGCCTCCAAGGCGGAAACCCGCGCGCTCGCCGCGCGCTATGGCCTGCCTGTGGCCGACAAGCCCGATAGCCAGGATATCTGCTTCGTCCCGAACGGCAACTATGCCGCCGTGATCGAGAAACTCCGTCCCGGCGCCGCCGACCCGGGCGAGATCGTGGATATCTCCGGTACCGTCCTCGGCACCCACCGGGGCGTGATCCATTACACCATCGGCCAGCGCAAGGGTCTCGGCATCGGCGGCCTGGATGAGCCGCTTTATGTGGTGAAGCTCGACCCCGAGACCCGCCGCGTGATCGTCGGCCCCAAGGAGGCGCTGTCCACCCGCACCGTCCCGCTGCGCGAGATCAACTGGCTGGGTGACGCCCCCCTGACCAGCCGGCCTGAATGGCACCTGAACGTCAAGGTCCGCTCCACAAGGCCCCCGCGCCCCGCCGTGATCCGGCCCCTGTCCGAGACAGAGGCCGAGGTGGAACTGCTTTCGCCGGAAGACGGCGTCAGCCCGGGCCAGGCCTGCGTCTTCTACGCCCCCGAAGGCAGCCGCGTGCTGGGCGGCGGCTGGATCTGGAAGGGCCGCCCGGCCTGAGATTTTTCACTGAAAAATCTCAGGCAACCTCCACCAAAACTCTTCTGGAAGAGTTTTGGTGTCTCCCGCGCCAAGATTTTTGGTCAAAAATCTTGGCGCGTCGTGGCGAAATCACAGCACCGAAAGCACCGACTGTGCCGCCCGCAGGCCGGGCGGCGTGCCGCCTTTTCCCAGCCGCTCCATCACAAGGCTCATCGCACCTTCTTGTGGCGAAGGGTCCGCCAGCAACGCCTCCACCGCGGGCGCGATCAGGTCGGCCCGGCAGCGCTCTCCGATGAATTCCGGCACGACCCGCGTCTCCGACACGAGGTTCACCAAAGTTACCGTGTCGATCAGCGCCGCCCGCCGCATCAGCCACAGCGTCAGCGGGTGCATGTCGTAGGCGATCACCATCGGGCAGCCATTCGCCGCCAGTTCCAGCGACACGGTCCCCGACGCTGCCACCGCCACATCCGCCGCCGCGAAGGCCCCGCGCTTTGCGCCTGCCTCCTCCACGATCGTGGGCGTCACCGGCCAGCCCGCCGCCATCTCGCGCACCAGTCCCGCCACGCCCGGCACCGTGGGCAGCGCCACGCGCAGCCCCGGATACCGCGTGGCCAGCAATCCCACCACCTCGCCCAGCACCGGCATCAGCCGGGACACCTCGCCCCGCCGCGACCCCGGCAAGGCCAGCAGCAGCGGCCCCGTCCCCGCCCAGACCGCCCGCTCCTCCTCTGACGCCAAGGCCTCGGCCACCACCGGATGCCCCACGAAATCGCAACTCATCCCCGCCGCCTGCATATAGGGCGGCTCGAAGGGCAAGAGCGCCAGCACATGATCCACATGCCGCGCCATCTTTGCCGCCCGCCCCGGCCGCCAGGCCCAGACCGACGGCGCGACGTAATGGATCGTCCGCACCGCAGGCTTCATGGCCTTCACCAAGGCCGCCACCCGCAACCCGAAATCGGGCGAGTCGATCGTCACCAGCGCCACCGCATCGGATGCCACGACCGCCTCCGCCACCTCGCGGATACGCCGCTTCAGGTGGAAATACCTGGGCAGCACCTCGGCGATCCCCATCACCGAAAGCTCCTCCATCGGGAACAGCGACGCCATCCCCGCAGCCTGCATCAGCGGCCCCGCCACCCCCGCAAATTCCACATCCGGCCGCAGCACCCGCAGCCCCGCCATCAGCGCCGCCCCCAGACGGTCGCCCGACGGCTCGCCTGCCACAAGGAAGATCTTCACGGCTCCCGCGCCCAGAGGAAAAGCCCCGCCGCCTCGGCCTCGGCCACCATCGCGGGCAGGTCCAGACAGATTACCCCGCCCGCTTCCCACACGATCCCGCCAAGCCCCGCCGCCGCCACCCGCCGAACGGTTTCCACCCCCAGCGCGGGCAGGTCGATCCGCCGGTCCTGCGCGGGCTTCGGCGCCTTGTAGAAGACGCCCTTCGCCCCCGCAGGCCGCAGCCCCGCCGGGATCGCCGCGACGCCTGCCAGCATCGCATCCGTCCCCGGCAATGCCTCCACGGCAAGACACAGCCCCTGCTGCACCACCGCGCCCTGCCCCACATCCACGCGCCCCAGCGCCGCCACGATCACCGCAGCGCGGCCAGCATCCGCGCGGTCCCGCTCGCCCACGGTCCCGCACAGCACGCCCGCCCCCGGCACCAGCGCGGGCGCAAGCTCCGCCACGCCGGCAAGCGCAAATCCCGCCTCTTCGAAAATCGCCAACACCTCGCGCAGGGTCGCATCGTCGCCCTGCCCCATCGCGGCCAGCAGGCGTGGCACCATCGTCGCCGTATCCGGGTCGAACAGCGCCGGGTCCAGCCTCGGCCGCTGCACCGCACCCGCGAAACAGACGCGGCTCACCCCCGCCTCCTCCAGCGCGCGCAGGAAGGGCACCAGCCGTTCCACCCGGAACCGCAGGTCCGGCTCCACGCCCGCCGGATCGAACCCCTCCAGTGCCGCCACGAAGGGCCGCTCCACCGCCGCCGCCACTGCCGCAGGCAGGGCCCCCCGTCCCGCGATGATCGCCGTCCGCGTCATTTCGGCGTCAGGAAGGATCGGTCCGAGGCGGAAAGAATGAAATCCGTCACTTCCCGCACATGCGGGCTGTCCGTCTCTTCGCCCAAACGGCGCGCCCGGTCGAGGAAGGTCCCCTCCCCCTGCGCCAACATCTGATAGGCGGCCCGCAGCGCGGTGATCTCGCCCCGCTCCACCCCGCGCCGTTTCAGCCCGACAAGGTTCAGCCCGTCCAACTCGCCCCGCGGGGCCTGCACCAGGCCATAGGGGATCACGTCATTCGTCACCATGGTGACCGCCCCGATGATCGCGCCCTGCCCGATGCGCACGAACTGATGCACCCCCGACAGGCCACCCACGATCACGTCATCGCCCAGCACGCAATGGCCCGCGATGGCGACATGGTTCACCAGGATCACCCGGTTGCCGATCTGCGCGTCATGGCCCACATGCGCGCCCGTCATGATCAGCACGTCATCGCCCACCCGCGTGACCCCGCCGCCCCCCTCGGTGCCCAGGTTCAGCGTCGCCCCCTCGCGGATGCGGCAGCGGCGGCCCACCACAAGGCGCGACTTCTCGCCCTTGTATTTCAGGTCCTGCGGCACCTCGCCCACCGTGGCGAAGGGAAAGATCACCGTCTCGCAGCCGATCTCGGTCGCCCCGGTTACAACGGCATGGCTCTTCACCACCACCCGCTCGTGCAGCACGACATCCGGGCCGATCACGCAGAACGGCCCGACATCGCAGCCCGCCCCGATCACTGCCCCCGGTTCGACCACGGCAGAGGGATGGATGCGCGCCTCGGGATGAATGGCCATCGGATCAGGCCTTCGGAACGTCGAACATCGCCATGAAGGTGGCCTCGCAGGCAAGCTCCCCCTCCACCATGGCGCGGCCCTCGAACTTCCACACCCGGCCCCCGCCACGCAGCGCCTTCACATGCAATTCAAGCACATCACCCGGCACGACCTTCCGGCGGAACTTCACCCCATCGACCCCCATGAAGAAGACCTTCGCATTCTTGTCCACAAGGTCCATCGACAGCCCCACAAGGATGCCCGAAGTCTGCGCCATGGCCTCGATGATCAGCACGCCCGGAAAGACCGGCATCCCCGGGAAATGCCCGGTGAACTGCGGCTCGTTGATCGTCACGTTCTTGATCCCCACGCAGCTTTCGTTCACCACGATGTCGCGCACCTTGTCCACCAGCAGGAAAGGATAGCGATGCGGGATGATCCGCTGGATCAGGTCGAGATCCGCAAAGGTGACGGGGCTTTCGCTCATCTTCTTCTCCATCGGGCAATCAAGGCGGATGCCCCTTCGTGACTAGCAACTCGGGCAGGGTGAAACAAGCACCTGCCATCAGGGGGTGGCAGGGGCCTCGGGCATGGCGGGCGGCGCCGCCTCGCCGCCGGATCCCGGCGCCACGGCACCTTCCTCCGGCAGGGCGCTGCCATCCCCCAGCGCGGCGTCGATCCGCGCCACGGCTTCCTCGGTGATGTCCACCCCGCGCAGCGACAGGATCACCATCTCCTTGTCGAAGATCGCCACCGCCCCCGCATCGCGCATCAATTCGCCCAGAACCGGCACCGCCGCCTGCAGAAAACGCTGGCGGTCCTCTTCCCGCTTCAAGGTGATCGACCGCGACTTCGCATCCTGTGCCGCGCGGATCGCCTCGGTCTTGCTGTCGAACTCGGCGGCCAGCTTCTGAAAGGATTCGGCATCCAGCGTCGCGCGCTGGTCGGTCAATTGGCGCTCTTCCTCTTCCAGCGCCTGTTCCAGGCGCAGGTTCTCGGCAATCAGGACCTGGCTTTCCGCCTGAAAGCGTGCCTCGGCCGCCTTGCCGAAGGCGGAATCCGCAAACAGGCGGTTCCGGTCCAGCATCAGCACGGGTGCGCGCGGCAGAACCTCTTCCGCCTGCTCCTGCGCCAGCGCGCCCTGTCCGGCCCCCATCAGGGCCAGTGCCACCGCCAGCGCGGCGGCAAAGGGGGCTGACCGCAGCCGCGGCATCAGAACTTGGTCGAAACCGTCAGGTCGAAGGTCTGCTCGACGTCATAGGTTTCCTTGACCAACGGCTTGGCAAAGTTCAACCGCAGCGGCCCCACCGGCGTTTCCCAGAAGATCGAGAAGCCGATCGACGACCGCAGGTTCATCGAATCGTCCACGATATCCGCGCCCGCCAGACCGCCGTTCACGTTGTCCAGGCTCCAGACCGATCCCACATCGAAGAACAGCCCACCCGTGATCCCGTATTCCTCGGGCAGGCCCACCGGGAAATCCGCCTCAAACCGCGCCACGGCGAACATGTTGCCGCCCAGCGCCTCGGCCGTGGCCCCCGCGCCCAGTTCGCGCGGCCCGATCCCGCCCGGCTCGAAGCCGCGGATCTTGCCATTGCCGAAGAAGCGCTCGGTGATCCTGCTGTTCGTGCCGCCCAGGCTGTTGATCATGCCGCCCTCAAAGATGGCGCGCAGCGTCACCTCTTCCTGCCGCACCTTGGTTTCCGCAAGGGCCAGCGCGGTGGTCATCACATATTTGCTGTCTCCGCCCAGCCCGGCAAAATCCTGGCCAAAGCGCAACAGCACGCCGCCCTTCGGGTTCAACCCGCTGATCCGGCTGTCATAGCTGTAGGTATAGCCGATGGCGCTGGTCGTCACGGCCCCCTGCGCATCCTCCAGCCGCAGGATCTGCGACGAGGTGGCAGGCACATTGCTGATCTTGCTATCCTGATAGGAATAGCGCACTTCCAGCCGGCTCAACTCGCCCAGCGGAAACTCCAGCGCGGGCGAGATGCGGGCAATGCGCGAGTCATAGGTGGACGAATTCTCGTTGTCCGACTCCCGGTAGGACACCGCGAATTTCAGCGCCACGTCGCGCCCCAGGAAAGCAGGCTCGACGAACGAGAAACTGCCCTCGGCCGAATCCGTGCCCGAGGTCAGCGACAGGCCCACCGCCTGCCCCCGGCCAAGGAAGTTCTGCTCGCTCAGGCCCACGTTGAAGCCAACGCCGGTCGACACGCCATAGCTTGCCCCGAAGGTCAGCGAACCGGTCGGCTGCTCCTCGACATCGACATTCACCACCACCTGATCGGGGGTGCTGCCCGGCTCGGCATTCACGCTGGCATCGGCGAAATAGCCCAAGGCGCGGATGCGCTCGGCCGACTGGCGGATTTCCCGCGCATTCAGCGGGTCGCCTTCCACCGTGCGGAACTGGCGGCGCACCACCTGATCCAGGGTCGTCGTATTGCCCTCGATGTCGATCCGCTCGACAAAGATCCGCTCGCCCCGGACGATGGCGAATTCCACATCCAGCACCCCGCCCCGTTCGTCACGGGTGATGCGCGGATCGACGCGGACGAAGTTCAACCCCTTGCGCAGGGCCAGGTTTTCCATCCGCGCGATATTGTTGTCGATCAGCGCAGGCGACCAGACCTCGCCCTTGCGGATGCGCTGGACGGCCGCGAATTCCGCCGCATCCAGCCCCTCGATCTCGGAGACCGTCGACACCTCGCCGATGCGGAACTGCTGCCCCTCGCGGATCGTGATCGTCACGAAAAAGGCGTCCCGCTCGCGCGCCACATCCGATGTGGCGTCCAGCACCTGCACATCGGCATAGCCGCGCGCCAGATAGAAATCGCGCAAAAGCTGCTTGTCCAGCTCCAGCCGCTCCGCCACGAAGGTATCGCTCTGGATGATCTGGCGCAGCAGGCCCGCCTGCTTGGTCTCCAGCACCTGCCGCAGGCGGCGGTCGCTGAAGGCGCGGTTGCCGACGAAGGACAGCCGCTCGATCTCTGCCACCTTGCCTTCGGTGATCTCGAAGACCAGGTCCACACGGTTTCCGTCGCGGCGGATGATGCGCGGCTCCACCGTGGCCGCGATCCGGCCCCGCAGCCGATAGGCTTCGGCGATATTGGCCGCATCCTCTTCGGCCTGCGACGGCGAATAGACGAAACGCCCCTTGGATTTGGCGATCTCGGCCAGCTCCTCGTCCTTCAGGCGCGAATTGCCCTCGAAGTTGACGATGTTCACCATCGGATATTCGACGACCCGGATCAGCAGCGTGCTGCCCTGCGGCACCAGTTCGACGGATTCGAACAATCCGGAATTCACGATGCCCTGATAGGCGTCATTCAGACGTGCCGCCGAAACCGTCTCGCCCCGACCGATTCCTGCGTAAGAGATGATCGTCGCAGGCTCGATGGTCTGGTTGCCCTCGACCTTCACGGTCGAAAAGCTGTAGCTCTGCGCGATGGCGGGTGTCAGGAACGGCGTCGAAATGGCCGCGCTGGAAAGGAAAACCGCAATCAGGGCCGGGCGCAGCACCCCCGTCTTCGTCTCCGCCGACGCCCCAAATACGCCTGTCGGTTTCCGCATCGCCCTAGCCCCGCCATTAACAAATTCTTGTGTCCTGACTTAGCCGGAAGCGCAGGACTTGTCAAAAGGCAGAGGCGTTCTTAACCAAATTCAATGCGCCAGAAGCGAGGTGCCGAGGAATGCCCCGGCCAGCAGCCCGGCAATCATCGTCCCCACGGTGAAGATCCGGTCCGAATTCACCACCATGATCACGGAGAGGCCGCGATACCCGTTCGAGAAACCCTGCATCGTCATGCTCCTCATCTGTCGATGATGCGGAACTAGGCCCCGATTATGGCACCAGTTTGGCCCCGGTCCGGCGCTTTCGCGGCCTGCGGCATGGTGGCACGGCCCTTGCTGTCGCGCCGGTCGCGCTCAGCGGCGGGATATCTCAGGGGCAGAAGATGTCATTGGTCAGCGCGAAGACCATCAGCGTCAGAATCGCCGCCAGCCCCACCGCCATCAGCACCTGCAGCGCCCGCGCCGTCGGCGGGCGGCCGGTCACCGCCTCATAGGCGTAGAACACCAGATGCCCCCCATCCAGCACCGGCACCGGAAAGAGGTTCATCATCCCCACCGCCGTGGACAGCATGGCGATGAACCAGATGAAGCTGGTCAGCCCCGCACTCGCCGCCGCCCCGGATGTTTCGGCAATCCCGATGGGGCCGCGCAGGTTGCAGGATGAAATCGCCCCGGTCACCATATGCCACAGCCCCGAAAGCGAGGTCGTGGCGATGTCCCATGTCTGGCCCGCCCCAAGGGTGATGCTTTCCACCAGCCCGGGCTGGCGTGTCTCGGGTTCGAAATAAAGCGCGCCCGTCAACCCGATCAGCCAGCGCGTCTCGAACCCGCCTTCCGACAAGGGCAGATCCACCCGGCGCGGCTGCAACTCCAGCGTGATCTTCTGCCCGCCGCGCAACAGATCCAGCGTGATCGGCCCGCCGTCGGATGCCCCCACGATCTCGCGCAACTGGGCGAATGTCACCACCGGCGCGCCATCCACCGCCAGCACCACATCGCCCGGCTCCACCCCCGCCTCGCGCGCAGCGGAATCGGGATGCACCGATTCCACCAGCGGCGGCAAAGGATGCGAATCCGTCAGATCCAGCTCCGCCTCGCCCCGCGCCACGCGATAGGCCACCCGCGGTTCGGCAGGCAGCGTCGCGGCCGCCGCAAGGAAGCTTGGAAAATCTGGCGTCTCCTGCCCGCCCAGTTCCAGGATCCGGTCGCCCGGCTGCAATTCGGCCGTGATCCCCGGCATCCCCCGCACCGATCCCACGGCAGGCGCCTCGGTCGCCACGCCATTGGTCAGGAACACCCCGGCAAAGACCAGGATCGACAGCACGAAGTTGAACACCGGCCCCGCCGCCACCGTCGCCGTCCGCGCCCAAAGCGGCGCGCCATGCATCGTGGCCCGCCGCTGTTCCGGCGTCAGCCCGCCCAGATCATCCACATGCCCGGCCGAGGCCGCGTTGGAATCGCCGAAGAACTTCACATAACCGCCCAGCGGCAGCGCGGCGATCTGCCAGCGCGTGCCCTGCCCATCCATCCGCGACCAGATCACCGGCCCGAAGCCCAGCGAGAAGACCTCCGCATGGATGCCCGACCAACGCCCGACGATGTAATGCCCGAATTCATGCACGAAAACGATGATGAGCAGCGCCACCACGAAAGCCAGCACCGTATAGGCCAGCCCCCCGAAACTCGGGATCAGGTTGATCAGTTCCACGCCCTACCTGCCCTTTTTGCCATGCGCCGCGCATTCCGCGGCCCTTGTCCTTGCCAGATGGTCCATCGCCAGCACTTCGTCCAGACCCGCCGCCGGAATTCCCAGCGCCACCTCGCCCGAAAGCCGCTCCAGCGTGGCCTCGACCACCGCCGCCATGTCCAGAAACCCGATCTCACCCGCCATGAAATGATCCAGCGCGATCTCCTTGGCCGCGTTGAAGGCCGCCCCCGCCTTGCCGCGCAGCGCCATCACCTCGCGCGCCAGCCGCAGCGCGGGGAAACGCAGCTCATCGGGCGCCTCGAAGCTCAGCCGTGCCAGCCGCGCCAGATCCAGCCGCTCCACCGGCACATCGCCCCGCGCGGGCCAGTGCAGCGCATAGCCGATGGCATGGCGCATGTCCGCAGGCCCCAGATGGGCCATCACGCCGCCATCGCGGAACCCCACCAGCGCATGCACGATGCTTTGCGGATGCACCAGCACCTCGATCATCGCCGGCTCAAAACCGAAGAACTCCCGCGTCTCGATCAGTTCCAGCGCCTTGTTGAACATCGAGGCGGAATCGATGCTGATCCGGTTGCCCATCGACCAGTTCGGATGCGCCTTCGCCTCGGCCACCGTGGCCGCGGCCAGCCGCTCCAGCGGCCAGTCGCGAAACGGCCCGCCCGATGCGGTGATGATCACCCGCTCCACCGCAGCCCTGTCCTCGCCCGTCAGTGCCTGGAACACCGCCGAATGCTCGCTGTCCACCGGCAGGATCGTCGCGCCATGCGCCTCGGCCGTGGACATCAGCAAGGGCCCCGCCGTGACAAGGCTTTCCTTGTTGGCCAGTGCCAGCGTTCCCCCATGACGCAGCGCGCGCATCCCCGGCACCAGCCCCGCCGCGCCGACGATCGCGCTCATCACCCAATCGGCAGGCCGGTCCGCGGCCTCGGCAATCGCCGCCGCCCCCGCCGCCGCCTCCACGCCCGATCCGGCCAGCGCCGCCCGCAGCGCGGGCAGTTCCTCCTCATGCGCGACAACCGCCACCTCGGCCCGCAACTCCCGCGCCATCTCGGCCAGCCGCGCCACATTGCGCGCGCCCGTCAGCGCCACCGTGCGGAACGCCCCGGCCCCGCCCGCCCTGCGGATCAGGTCAAAGGTGCTTTCCCCGATGGACCCCGTGGCCCCGAATATGGAAATCGACCGCATGCAGGATCAGCCGATGGGAAGCGTCTTGAAGAACAGGCCCAGCACCATCACCAGAACCGTCGCCCCGATCAGCGCGTCGAACCGGTCCAGCAGCCCGCCATGGCCCGGGATCAGGGACGAGCTGTCCTTCACCCCCGCCCGCCGCTTCACCCAGCTTTCCGCGATGTCGCCCAATTGCCCGGCCAGGGCCACCAGCGCCGAAAGCGGCACCAGAACCCAGCCGCCAAGCCCCGCCAGCACAAAGCCCGCCCCCACCAGCGCCGCCCCGATCCAGCCCGCAACCGTGCCCGACCATGTCTTCTTCGGGCTGACGCGGGGCCAGAATTTCGGCCCGCCCACCATGCGCCCGACGAAATATCCCGCCACATCCGACGTCACCACGATGATCACCAGCCACAGCACCCCGGCCGTTCCCGCCTCGTCGCGGAATTCCACCAGCCCATAGCCCGCCACCATGATCGCCGCCGCATAGATCGCCGCGATCCGCCGGTCGCGCCGCGGCGTCAGCGCCAGCGCCAGCGAGGGGATCATCAGGAAGGCCGCCGCCAGATCCGACCGCAGCACCAGCGCCGCGCCCAGCGCCGCCGCCCCGATCCCCGCCATGACCAGCGGGCGGTTCTTCTGCACGGGCGCCGTGATCGAAGCCAGTTCCCAGATCATCCCCGCCGTCAGCAGCACCACCAGCACCGCAAAGGACGGGCCGCCCAACCAGATTTCCGCCGCCCCGACAGAGACCATGACGATGGCCGACACGAACCGCGTCCGCAGATCCGCCCAGCGCAGGCTGCCCGCCGGGGCCGGGGCGAAGGCCGCCGCCTCCTGCCCGGCCTGCCCGGGGGCTGTGCCACCCTCCTCGGGGGTGCCCCCTGTCGGCCCGGCCTCCTGCTGCCCGGTCGTCATGCGTTCACCACCCCGCCGAACCGGCGTTCGCGATGGCCGAACTGCCCCACGATCTGCGCCAGATGCTGCGCCCCGAAATCGGGCCACAGCGTTTCAGAGAATTCGTATTCCGCATAGGCCGCCTGCCAGGGCAGGAAATTCGATGTCCGCGTCTCGCCGCTGGTGCGGATGATCAGGTCCGGGTCGGGCAGATCGCCCGTATCCAGCCGCGACGAGATCAGCGCCTCGGTCACCGCCTCGGGTGCCAGCAGCCCCGCCGCCACGTCCCGCGCGATGGCGCGCACCGTGCGCGTGATCTCGTCCCGGCCGCCGTAATTGATCGCCACCGTCAGGTTCAGCCGCGTGCCCGCCGCCGTCCGCGCCTCGATCCCGGCCATCATCTTCTGCAGCTTGGGATCCAGCCGCGACCTGTCGCCGATGAAGCGCAGCCGCACCCCCTCCACCGACAGCCGGTCCGCCTCGCGCTCGATATAGCGCGCGAAGATCGCCATCAGGCCCAGCACCTCTTCGGTGGACCGCTTCCAGTTCTCGGTCGAAAAGGCATAGATGGTCAGCCAGCGGATCCCCAGATCCGGACAGGCGCGCACCACCTCGCGCACCCGCTCGGCCCCGCGCCGGTGGCCCACCAGCCGCGGCCAGCCGCGCGAGGTGGCCCAGCGGCCGTTTCCGTCCATGATGATGGCCACATGCTCCGCATTGCGGGGCGGGCGCTTCGGATCGGTTTTCTCGCCTGTGCCCAAGCCCAGCTCCCCGTCAGACGGCAGGCAGGCGGCCCCGGGGCCGCCCTGCGCCCCGTGTCAGACCTGCATGATTTCCGCTTGCTTCTGTTCAAGCTGCCTGTCGACCGCGGCAATCGCCTTGTCCGTCAGCTCCTGCACCTCGTCCGACCACATCTTCTGGTCGTCCTCGGACATGCCCGCCGCCTTGGCCTTCTTGATCTGGTCCATCCCGTCGCGCCGCACGTTGCGTATCGCGACCTTGGCGCTTTCGGCATATTGCGCCGCGACCTTGGCAAGCTCCTTGCGGCGCTGCTCGTTCAGTTCCGGGATGGGCAGCCGGATCAGCGGCCCGTCGGTCACCGGGTTGATCCCCAGCCCGCTTTCGCGGATCGCCTTTTCCACCTTGCCGATCATGCCCTTGTCCCAGACATTGATGACCACCATCCGCGGTTCGGGCACGTTCACCGTGCCCAGCTGGTTGATGGGTGTCATCTGGCCATAGGCTTCCACCTGAATGGGATCCAGGATCTGGGCCGAGGCCCGCCCCGTCCGCAGCGAGGCGAATTCCGTCTTCAGCGCGTTCATCGCGCCATCCATGCGGCGCTCGATGGCGTCAAGGTCGATGTCGAGGTCGTCAGCCGACATGTGGTCTTCCTTCATTCCCCGGTCCGCTGCGGGACCGTTTCCCGTTCTATAGCAGAGCCGCGCCAAAACGGAACAGCCCCGTAGGGCGGGGATTTCCCCGCCACCCGCCGCAGTTCACCCAGTAACGCGCGTATAGGTGCCCTCGCCGCGCAGGATGCCGCGGAACCCGCCCGGTTCATCCAGCGAGAAGACGATGATCGGCAGGTTGTTGTCGCGGGCCAGCGCAATGGCCGAGGCATCCATCACCCCCAGATGCCTGGCCAGGCATTCGTCATAGCTGACGGTCTCATAGCGCTTGGCATCGGCATGCTTCTTGGGGTCCTTGTCATAGACCCCGTCCACCTTGGTGCCCTTGAAGATCGCCTGGCAGGCCATCTCGTTGGCGCGCAGCGTGGCGGCCGTGTCGGTGGTGAAATAGGGATTGCCCGTTCCGGCGGCAAAGATGCAGACCCGCTTCTTCTCCAGATGCCGCACCGCGCGGCGGCGGATATAGGGCTCGCAGACCTGATCCATCGGGATCGCGCTGATCACCCGGGTGAAGACGCCCAGCTGCTCCAGCGCCGACTGCATCGCCAGCGCGTTCATCACCGTGGCCAGCATCCCCATGTAATCCGCCGTCGTCCGCTCCATCCCCTGCGCCGATCCGGCCAGTCCGCGGAAGATGTTGCCGCCGCCGATCACCATGCAGATCTCGACGCCCAGATCATGGACCGACTTCACCTCCTGCGCGATGCGCTGGACGGTGGGCGGATGCAGCCCGAAGCCCTGATCACCCATCAGGGCCTCACCGGAAATCTTGAGCATGACGCGGCTATAGGTGACCGATGCATCAAGAACCGGTTTGGACATGGAAACCCCGCTTTTCGTAATCTGGTTTGACTGCGGCGCAAAATGTATGAAAACGGCGTCGGGTTCAACCGGGGAACCGCGCGCCCTGCGGGCCGCGCGGGCGGGGAGGGCAACCTGCCCTCCCCGCACCCCTCCCGGCGCGGAGCGCGACCCCCGGCGCGGATGGAAAGGAGGCAGGCCCTGCGGTTCGACACCAAGACCCTCTCGCGCGAGGCGCCCATCCTGATCGCAGGCCCCACCGCCAGCGGCAAATCGGCCCTGGCGATGGAGCTTGCCGCCCGCGACGGGCGGGTGATCGTCAATGCCGATGCGCTGCAGGTCTATGCCAACTGGCGCATCCTGACCGCCCGCCCCTCTCGCCAGGATGAAGCGCAGGCCCCTCACGCCCTCTATGGCCATGTCCCGCGCGAGGCCGACTGGTCCGTCGGCCACTGGCTGCGCGCCGTCCTGCCGCTTCTGGATCGCCCCGTCGTCATCGTGGGGGGCACCGGGCTCTACTTCACCGCCCTGACCGAGGGCCTGGCCGAGATCCCCCCCACCCCCGCCGCCATCCGCGCCCGCGCCGACCTCATCCGCGAAACCGAAGGCCCCGCCGCCCTTCTGGCCGCGCTCGACCCTGCCACCGCCGCCCGGATCGACCGTCAGAACCCCGCCCGCATCCAGCGCGCCTGGGAGGTGCTGCAGACCACCGGCCGCGGCCTTGCCGCCTGGCAGGACGACACCGCCCCCCCGGCCCTGCCCCTTTCAAAGGCCGAAGCACTGGTGCTGACCCCCGATGTCGCCTGGCTGAACGCCCGCATCGACCGCCGCTTCGACGCCATGATCGCCGAAGGTGCGCTGGAGGAGGCGCGCGCCGAACTCCCCCATTGGCAACCGAACCGCCCCGCCTCGCGCGCCATCGGCGCGCCGGAACTCATCGCCCATCTGCAGGGCAGCCTGCCCCTGCTTGAGGCCATCGCCGCCGCCAAGACAGCCTCGCGCCAATATGCCAAGCGCCAGCGCACCTGGTTCCGCTCGCGCATGGGCGACTGGCGCGCCATCCCCCTGCCCTGAGCCAGAAGCGAACCGGACCCACACGCACAACCCAAAGGTTATCAACAGCATCCGAAAGGCTTGTGGATAACTGCCCGGCCTTGCCATCTTTTTGCTTGGGTTGGTTGCAATACCGGCGTTATGATTCGCTTCGAACCCATGGCGGAAGAGCCCCGGATGCAAGACCTCACTCAGGCAGCGGCCCTTACCGGCCCGGCTGGCGGCGAACCGCGACTTGTCGCGATCCCGCGGCTGGCGGCTGGCGGTCGCTGGCGGGTCGAGGCGATGCGCGCCATTTCCGAACCCATGCTGCTCTGGTTCACCAAGGGCCAGGGCCGCATCACCATCGCGGGCGTCACCCGCGGCTATACCGCCCATAACGCCGTCTTCATCCCCGCAGGAGTGATGCATGGCTTCGAGGTCGGCCCGCAGGTCTTTGGCAATGCCCTCTTCTTCGGCAAGGATTGCACCCTGCCCCTGCCGCAGGCCCCGCATCTGCTGCGCATCCGCGAGGTGCATGCCCAGCAGGAGGTGAATGTCATCTTCGACATGATCCTGCGCGAGATGAATTCCGACAGCCCGGCCCATGAACGCGCCACGCGCCATTACATGGGCCTGCTCGGCGTCTGGCTGGAACGCCAGGTCGCCAAGGCCGCGCCCGAACAGACCCGCCCCGATGCCGCGAAACGGCTTGTGGCGCGCTACACCGCCCTGATCGAACGCGATTTCCGCACCGGCGCAGGGGTCGGCGAATTCGCCGCCGCGCTGGGCGTCACGCCCACCCACCTGTCGCGCTGCTGCCGGCAGGCCTGCGGGCGCTCGGCCATCACCATCCTGCAGGATCGCCGCATCTTCGAAGCGCGCCGCCTGCTGGCCGAAACGCGCATGCCCGTGGGCGAAATCGGGGCCAGCCTCGGCTTCACCTCGGCGGCCTATTTCACCCGCGCCTTCCAACACCTTACGGGCAAGTCGCCCACCGAATTCCGGCGCTCGGTTTGACCTTGCGGGCAAATGCCCGTATACGTCCTGAACATGTCGTAAACAGACATTGAACCGCCGAAACCAAGCGTTGACGGATGGTCGAAAAAGATGCGCTATTGGCGGGGCGATCCGTGCGCATCGGTTCGGTTTTTCCGGTCTCCCCCTGCGGGATGACCGGACGCGAAAAGATCAACCGGGGCGCGAAAGCGACATAAAAACCAATAAAGCCACTGCCTGTCCAGGGAGACCGAAATGAAAGACACAACCCAGACCGCCATGATCCATCCGGCGGCAACCATGTATGCCGAGGAAGTGCGCCAGGGCGTCCTGTCCCGCCGTGAATTCCTCGCCCGCACCACCGCGCTCGGCGTTTCCGCCGCCGCTGCCTATGCCCTGATCGGCATGGACGCGCCCGCCATGGCGCAGGACACCCCCACCGAAGGCGGCACGCTGCGCATGTCGATGGAGATCAAGGCGCTGAAGGACCCGCGCACCGCCGACTGGTCGCAGATCGCCAACGTCACCCGTGGCTGGCTGGAATACCTCGTCGAATACAACAATGACGGCTCGATCCGCGGCATGCTGCTCGACTCGTGGGAAGCCAATGCCGACGCGACCGAATACACGCTCAAGGTCCGCGCGGGCGTGAAGTGGAACAACGGCGAGGATTTCACCGCCGATGACGTGGCGCACAACTTCGCCCGCTGGGCCGACGGCAATGTCGAAGGCAACTCGATGCCGGGCCGCATCTCGATGCTCGTCGATGCCGAGAAGAAGGCCCTGCGCGACGGCGCCGTCACCGTGGTCGATCCGCTGACCGTGAAGCTCGCGCTCTCCGCGCCCGACGTGTCGCTGCTCGCGGGCCTGGCCGATTATCCGGCTGCGGTCGTTCACAAATCCTATGAAAACGGCGACCCGACCCAGACCCCGGGCACCGGCCCCTATCTGCCCGAAACCGTCGAGGTTGGCGTCAAGGCGCATCTGGTCAAGAACACCAACCACACCTGGTGGGGCACCGCCGTCTATGGCGGCCCCTATCTGGACCGGATCGAATATACCGAACTCGGCACCGATCCCTCGGCCGAAGTGAACGCCGCCGCCGCCGGTGAAATCGACGCGACCTATCAGTCGACGGGCGAATTCATCGAACAGTTCGATGCGCTGGGCTGGACGAAATCCGAAGCCGTCACCGCCGCGACGCTGGCCGTCCGCTTCAACCAGCTGGCCGAGGAATACAAGGATGTGAACGTCCGTACCGGCCTCATTCAGTGCGTGGACAACAATGTCGTCCTCGAACTGGGCTATTCGAACCTCGGCACCGTGGCGGAAAACCACCATGTCTGCCCGATCCACCCCGAATACTACGCCCTGCCCCCGCTGACTGCCGATCCGGCCGCCGGCGCGCAGAAGGTCAAGGATGCGGGCAAGGGCGATTTCGAATTCGAGCTCATCTCGCTCGATGACAGCTGGCAGGCCGCAACCTGCGACGCCGTCGCAGCCCAGATCCGCGATGCGGGCCTGAACATCAAGCGCACCGTGCTTCCCGGCTCCACCTTCTGGAACGACTGGCTGAAATACCCCTTCTCGGCCACCGAATGGAACATGCGTCCGCTCGGCGTCCAGATCCTCGCGCTGGCCTATCGTTCGGGCGAAGCCTGGAACGAAGCCGCCTTCTCGAACGCCGAATTCGATGCCGAACTCGCCAAGGCGCTGTCGATTTCCGATGCCAAGGCGCGGTCCGAAGTGATGAAGCGTCTCGAAGAGATCATGCAGGAACAGGGCGTCATGGTGCAGCCCTACTGGCGCTCGATCTACCGCCACTTCGATCCCAAGGTGAAGGGGGCCGACATGCACGCGACCTTCGAACACCACCACTACAAGTGGTCGATCTCGGCCTGATCGCCTGATTGCCAATCGGATGCGCGGGGGGGCACCTCTCCCCCGCGCATCTTCCGCATCGCCACCAGAGCCGCAGCAAGGCCCCCGCGCCTCTGCCCGCCCTCATCCCCCATGATCGGGAAAGGATGATCCATGCTGTATTTCGTGCTGCGGCGCATCGGCGTGATGGTGCTGACCGCCATCGCCCTGACCTTCATCGTCTTCTACATGACGAACCTGCCCCCCAACCTCGAGAAGCTCGCCAAGTCCGAGGCCTCGGTCCGCATGGCCGACGATGCCGTGGCAAGCTGGCTCGAGAATAACGGCTATGGCGGGCCGGTGCTGGTGCGCTATGGCGAATGGCTGGGCGTCATGCCCGGCTGGACGCGCGAGGGGGAGGATGGCACCCTGCGCGGCCGCTGCATCGCAAATGGCACCGATCCCGCCACCGCCCCCCGCTTCTGCGGCATCCTGCAGGGCAACTGGGGCTTTTCCACCGTCTTCAAGCAGCCGGTGACAGAGGTTCTCGCCCGCTCGCTCGGCGCGACGGGCTGGCTCATGCTCTGGGTGATGATCGTGATGGTGCCCTCCTCGCTGCTCCTGGGCGTGCTGTCGGGCATGCGCGAAGGCTCGCGCACCGACCGCGTGCTGTCCACCTTCGCCATCACCACCACGGCAACCCCCGAATATGTCTCGGGCGTCATCCTGATCGCGCTTCTCGCCTCTGCCACGGCGGGCATCTCGCCCATCCTGGCCGAGGCGGGCTGGATCTCGGGCAAGACGCTCTTCCCCGGCACCGCGACATCGGCCATGGACGACATCACCTTCTGGAACTTCTTCCTCCCCGTGATGACCATCGCCCTTTACGGCATCGGCTACATCGCCCGCATGACCCGCGCCTCGATGACCGAGGTGATGACCCAGCAATATATCCGCACCGCCCGCCTGAAAGGCGTCTCCTTCCGCCAGGTCGTGATGAAGCACGCGCTCCGCAACGCCCTGATCGCCCCCTTCACGGTGATCATGCTGCAATTCCCCTGGCTGCTGAACGGCGTGGTGATCGTGGAAACGCTGTTCAACTACAAGGGCTTCGGCTGGACGCTCGTGCAGGCCGCCGGCAACAACGACATCGACACGCTGCTCGCCTGCTCGGTCGTCGCCGTCTTCGTCGTCCTGGTGACGCAGCTGATCTCGGATATCGGCTACGTCTTCCTCAATCCCCGCATCCGCCTCGCCTAAGGATCACGCATGGAAGACGCACTCTCCTGGGGTTCCATCCTCCTGCGCATCGCGGCGCAACTCCTGCCCGTCTGGGTGGCCCTGATCGTCACCTTCGCCCTTTCGATGCAGTTCAAGCGCCGCCTCGGCCTCTATGGCCGCATCTTCGACAGCCCGGTCGGCATGACGGGATTCGGCCTTGTCATGTTCTGGGTCTTCACCGCCCTCTTCGCCGACTGGATCATCACCCATGACCCGCTGGCACAGCTTTCGGGCATGAAGAACATCATCCCCGGCTCGCCGCTCAAGGATCCCGCCGAAGGGGCCTATCCCTGGTATCTGCTGGGCGGCGACCACCTCGCCCGCGATGTCTTCTCCCGCGTCGTCATGGGCGCGCGCGAGGTGCTGAAGATCGCCCCCGCCGCCACGGTCGTGGCTTTCATGGTGGGCATCACGCTGGGCCTGCCCGCAGGCTATCTCGGCGGCAGGCTCGATACCACGATCAGCTTCCTGTCGAACCTCGTCCTCGCCTTCCCGGTGATCCTGCTCTTCTACCTGCTCGTGACACCCGAAATCCGCGTCACCGGCATCCCCATCGCGCTGGCCGCCATCCTCTTCATCTTCCCGGTGATCTTCCTCACCATCCTCTTCAACTCGCGCTTCTTCACCACCCCTGCCAAGCGCAACCTCTATGTGGGCCTCACGCTGCTCTTCGGCCTCTGGGCCTATAGCGGCCTCGCCTTCAACGCCGATCCCTTGGGCATCTGGTCGATGGACCCGAACATGCTCAACGTCTTCGTCTCGGTGGTCTTCGTGAACTCGCCCGGCGTGTTCCGCATCGTGCGCGGCATGGTGATGGACATCAAGACCCGCGACTATGTGGCGGCAGGCCAGACCCGGGGCGAAGGGCCATGGTATATCATGCTCTGGGAAATCCTGCCCAATGCCCGCGGCCCCCTGATCGTCGATTTCTGCCTCCGCATCGGCTACACCACGATCCTTCTGGGCACGCTCGGCTTCTTCGGCCTCGGCGTCACGCCCGAATCCCCCGATTGGGGCAGCACCATCAACTATGGCCGCCGCCTTCTGGCCATCGCCCCCCACCCGGCGGTCGTCCCTGCCATCGCCCTCATGTCGCTCGTCCTCGGCCTGAACCTCCTCGCCGACGGCCTGCGCGAGGAAAGCATGAAGGACTGACGCCGCGATGCCCCTCTGCTGCTTCATCTGTTCAAAAATATCCCACGGGGGTCCGGGGGTGTGAAACCCCCGGTCCCGCACGATCAACCCGCGCGAGGTCGAAATGTCTGAACCCTGGGATCCCTCCAAACCCATCCTCGAAATCGAGAACCTCTCGATCTCCTTCTTCACCCGCCTGCGCGAAATCCCCGCCGTGATGGATTTCTCCTGCACCGTCATGGCGGGCGAGGCGATGGGGCTGGTGGGCGAATCCGGCTGCGGCAAATCCACCGTGGCCCTCGCCGTCATGCGCGATCTGGGCAAGAACGGCCGCATCACCGGCGGCTCGATCCGGTTCAAGGGCCGCGACCTGACGCTTATGAGTGAAGAGGAACTCCGCCACATCCGCGGCTCCGAGATCGCGATGATCTATCAGGAACCCATGGCCTCGCTGAACCCGGCCATGAAGATCGGCGCGCAGCTGGCCGAAGTGCCGATGATCCATCAGGGCATGTCCAGGGACGAGGCCTGGAAACTCGCCCGCCAGATCGTGGCCGATGTCCGCCTGCCCGACCCCGACCGCATCGTGAATGCCTACCCGCACCAGCTTTCGGGCGGCCAGCAGCAGCGCATCGTCATCGCCATGGCGCTGATGTCGAAACCCGCGCTCCTCATCCTCGACGAACCCACCACCGCACTCGACGTCACGGTCGAAGCCGGCATCGTCGACCTCGTCAAGGATCTGGGCGAGAAATACGGCACCTCGATGCTCTTCATCTCGCACAACCTCGGCCTCGTGCTGGATGTCTGCGACCGCCTCTGCGTGATGTATTCCGGCGAGGCGGTAGAGACCGGCAATGTCGAAGAGGTCTTCGACAAGATGCGCCACCCCTATACCCAGGCGCTCTTCCGCTCCATCCCGCTGCCCGGCGCCGACAAGAACGCCCGCCCCCTCGTGGCCATTCCCGGCAACTTCCCCCTGCCCCATGAACGGCCCCAGGGCTGCAATTTCGGCCCCCGCTGCAGCTATTTCGTCGAAGGCCGCTGCAATGCGCAGGACATCCCCATGGTCGCCGTCCCTGACGGCCACCGCCACGAAACCCGCTGCCTGCGCAGCACCGAAATCGACTGGTCCACGCCCCCCGCCGCCGGCAAGGTGACCGAAAAGGCCGAGATCGGCCGCGTCGTCCTGAAACTCGACGACCTGAAGAAATACTATTCCGTCGGCACCTCGGCCTTCGGCGGCGGCATGCAGAAGGTGGTGAAGGCCAACGAAACCCTCTCCTTCGAAGCGCGCGAAGGCGAGACGCTCGCCATCGTGGGCGAATCCGGCTGTGGCAAATCCACTTTCGCCAAGGTGCTGATGGGGCTGGAAACCGCCACCTCCGGCCAGATCATGCTGTTTGACGAAAACGTGCAGTCAACGCCGATCCAGATGCGCGGCACGGACACGATCTCGAAACTCCAGATGGTGTTCCAGAACCCCTTCGACACGCTCAACCCCTCCATGACCGTGGGCCGCCAGATCATCCGCGCGCTGGAAATCTTCGATTACGGCAATTCCGACGCCGAACGCCACGCGCGGATGCTGGAACTCCTCGACCTCGTCAAACTCCCCCGCGCCTTCGCCGACCGCATGCCGCGCCAGCTGTCGGGCGGCCAGAAACAGCGCGTCGGCATCGCCCGCGCCTTCGCGGGCGGCGCCAAGGTGGTGGTGGCCGACGAACCCGTCTCGGCGCTGGACGTGTCGGTCCAGGCCGCCGTCACCGACCTCCTGATGGACATCCAGAGGAAGAACAAGACCACCCTCCTCTTCATCAGCCATGACCTGTCGATCGTCCGTTACCTCTCGGACCGGGTGATGGTGATGTATCTGGGCCATGTGGTGGAAATGGGCACGACCGATCAGGTCTTCGCCCCCCCCTACCACCCCTATACCGAGGCGCTTCTCTCCGCCGTCCCCATCGCCGATACCCGCGTGCAGAAAAGCCGCATCGTGCTGGAAGGCGACATCCCCTCGGCGGTCAACCCGCCCCCCGGCTGCCCCTTCCAGACGCGCTGCCGCTGGAAAGCCCAGGTCGCGGGCGGCCTGTGCGAGAAGGAGGTGCCCCCCGTCCGCATGCTGGAGGGTGGCCATCAGATCAAGTGCCACCTGCCCGATGCAGTGCTTGCCAGCATGGAACCCGTCATCAAGATCGCGGCAGAGTAGGGCGGGGTTCACCCCGCCTCTCGCCCCGCAAAGGCGAAATCTGACACAGATTTCGCGCCGTTTCCTGACGCAGGAAACGGCCCCCTTCGGGGGCAGCGAAAGTCATGCGGCGCAGGCCGCACGCACTCTCCCCGTATCCAAAGGCTGGGCCCCGGAATTTGCGTCAAATTCCGCCGCGATTGTCTCGCGTCAGAAATCGCCCACATCGCCAGTTCAGCCGAGGATTGCCTTCACGTAATTCTCGGTCTCGGCATAGGGCGGGATGCCGTCATGCGTCTCAACCGCCATCGGCCCCGCATTATAGGCCGCCAGCGCCAGCCGCCACGAACCGAAGCGGTCATACATCATCCGCAGATAGCGCGCCCCGCCGTCCAGGTTCTCGGCCGGATCGTTGATATCCACCCCCAGAAGCCGCGCCGTATCCGGCATCAGCTGCGCCAGCCCCGTCGCGCCCTTCGGGCTGACCGCGCCCGCATTCCAGCCGCTCTCCTGCTGCACCAGCCGCAGAAACAGATCCTCGGGGATGTTGTGCCTGCGCGCGGCGGCCTTGGCCACCTCCAGGAACTCGCCCTTGTAATTGCCGCGAAAGGCCGGCAGCGGGCCGTCATCCTCTTCGCCCTCGCGCTTGGGGCGCAGCCGCTCCGATCCGGAATACTGCTTGGCCAGCCGTCCATCCAGCAGCGATTTCTGCTTCTCGAAGATGGCCAGCCTCGACTGCCCCGATCCCGAAAGGACAAGCCCCTCGGCCCGCAGCCCGCCCTCGGCAAGACCGCCCCCCAGAAGGATCACCGCTCCGAAGGCCAAAGCCCGCATGCCACCATCCCAGTCAGATCAGCGCGGACCATACATCCCCGCCGCGCCCTTGACCAGTGGGTCACGATCCCGCAGCCCCGCCCGGCCGCGCCGTCACCAGCGGCGCATTCAGCAGGTCCTCGATCAGGATGCTCACCAACTGCCCGCGCCCCTGCACCCCGGCCTTGCGGTAGATCGCGTTCAGATGCGTCTTCACCGTGCCCTCCGCCGATCCGCGCAGCTTCGCGATCTCGGCGATGGTGCAGCCCTTGATGGTGAATCCGGCCACATCCGCCTCCGATGGCGTCAGCCCCCATTGGCGAAAGTAATCCTCCATCAACTCCGCCAGCGCCCCGGCCGCCACCCCCAGCGACCTTTCCATATGCGCCTGCCGCCGGAGCAGGGCCATCAAGGCCCCCACCTCGAAGGCGATGCCCAGAAACAGCCCCGCGGTCGCCGCCAGTTCGGGCAGCATGTGCCAGGGATGAAAGCCCAGTTCACCCAGATCGGCGATCACATCCACAAGGAAGAACCCCGCGCACAGGACCTGGAACAGGATCAGCCCCAGGATGCGCCGCGGGGATCGCGGCGCGGGTCGGGGCCTGTCGCGCGTCGTCTCGAAGTCGTCCGTCATGGCATGCAGATCCGTCCTTGGTCATCGGTCAGGCCCGGGGCAGGCCAATGGCAGGCTCAGGGCAGGGTCTTGTATCCCGTCACCATGGACTTCGGAAGATTGACACCAAGTCGCAGGCTTTCCCCCACCACCGCCAGCACATGCACCACGACCGAAATCTCGGCCCAGACCACCAGCACCTGATGCACCTCCTCGACCCATTCCACACCGAAGAAGGTCAGCGTCGTCATCGCATAACCCGATGCCGCCAGTCCCGCCATGGTCAGCAGCAGGTTCCAGATCATCAGCGCGCCCAGCGGCGAATGGCCCGCATGGGCATGCCGCCGCCCCGTCGCCATGTCGCGGATCTGGCCCAGCACCGCGCCGGGCATCGGCAGGAAATCGGCAAAGCGCGCATGCCGCGTGCCGACAAGGCCCCAGACCACCCGCAGCGCGATCAAGCCCGCCACGGCATAGCCCACCCATTGATGAACCTCCCTGCCCGGCCGGGTGAAAAAGGCATTGGCCAGAAAGGCCCCCGCCAGCGACCAGTGAAAGATCCGCACCAGCGGATCCCAGACGCGCACTCTTTCCGACATCTCATCTTCCCTTGCTCTGCGGTTCGGCTCCAAAGCGGGGGGCACGGCCGCCGCAGCGCGGTCGACCCGTGCCCCCCTGCCCCGGTGACGGGCGATCAGCCCTCGTCTTCCTCATGCTCGACCTGCTTCAGATCGGCATCGAACCACAGCTCCTGCATCTTGCCGTCCTTCACGACATAGACCTCGATCAGCCCGTCTTCCGATTTGAACTGGCGCACCTCATAGCCTTCGGCGGTCAGTTGCGCGGTCAGCGTTTCCTGCGCGGCGGCGTCCACCTTGCCCTCCGACGCCATGGCAAAGGGGGCGGAAAGAAGGGTCAGGGCCAGCGCGGCCACGGCACTCTTGCGGATCATCTGTTCAACCTTTCATGTTGCGCGGCAGGGCGCTTTGCCCGGCCGTCGTCGCCCCAGATGCCACCCCGCCCCGCCCACCGGAATCCGCCGCAGGGTATAGACCGCCCCGCCTGCCCCCCTCTGCAACCCCGGTTGCAGATCCCCCCTCCCCGCCACACCCCCCTCTGCAACCCAGGTTGCAGAGCCCGGCGCGCAACTTCGCCCCCCTCCGCCCGCGCCTTCGCATTGCGGCAGGTCGTGGGGGCGGGTATAGCGTCAGGGAAGGCGTCGCAGGATGCCGGTCCGCTCTGCCCGAAGGGTTTCGTTAACCCTCAAGGGCCTAAGGTCCGCAAGAACAGATTCGGGGAGAACTCCATGGCTGGCTCGGTCAACAAGGTCATCATCATCGGCAATCTCGGGCGCGATCCCGAGGTGCGCAGTTTCCAGAATGGCGGCAAGGTGGTGAACCTGCGCATCGCCACCTCGGAAACCTGGCGCGACCGGAACTCGGGCGAACGCAAGGAACGCACCGAATGGCATTCCGTCGCCATCTTCAACGAGGCGCTCGCCAAGATCGCCGAGCAGTATCTGCGCAAGGGCTCCACCGTCTATATCGAAGGCGCGCTGGAAACCCGCAAATGGCAGGACCAGTCGGGCCAGGACCGTTACACCACCGAAATCGTCCTGCGCCCCTATAACGGCAACCTCACCCTTCTGGGCGGTCGCGGTGATGGCGGCGGCAGTGGCGGCGGTGGCGATTACGGCGGCGGCCAGGATGATTATCAGGGCGGCGGCTATTCCGGTGGCGCATCCGGCGGCGGGCGCGGCGGTTCGGGTGGCGGCTATTCCGGCGGCGGCTCGGGCGGCGCAGGCGGCGGCGGTGGCCGGGCCGACATGGACGACGAAATCCCCTTCTGATCGGCGGTCATCCCCGGCGCGGGTTTTCCTTGCAAGGAGCCCCGCGCCGTGTTTCCGTCCGGGGCAGAGGTCGCAAAGACCCGCCTCAGGGGGGAAAGATGAACATATTCAAAGACTTCTCAGCAACCCTGGCGGTTGCCCTCTGCATTCTTGCAGCACCGGCGCAGGCCCAGTCACAGGATCAGTCACAGGTCCAGTCACAGGATCAGGCACAGGATCAGGCACAGGCCGGGGCGCGCGATGACCGCGCGCAGGTGCTGGGCAGCTGGTATCGGATGATCCTCGAACTCGTCCGCCATACCCCCACCTACAGCCCCCCCGTCGCCAGCCGCGCCTTCGCCTATACCGCCCTCATCGCCTATGAGGCCACCGCCTCGGGCAGTGACCGGCTGCAATCCCTCACCGGGCAGGTCGCCGCCGTACCCATGCCCCCCCTCCGCGAGGACGGTCTCGCCTATGACGAGGATGTCATCCTCAACACCGCCCTCGCCCATGCGGTGGACGTCTATTTCTCCAACACCGGCCCCACCGGCCAACGCGCCAAGGCCGCGCTGACGAAACAGCTCGACGCCCTCACCGCCGAAGGCACCGATCCCGACACCCTCGCCCGCTCGCAGGCCTATGGCGCCGCCCTGGCCGAAGCGATCATCGCCGCCTCCGCCGATGACGGCGGCGCCGTGGTGGAAAACCTGGGCTTTCCCATGACCTACACCCTCGGCGGCGAACCGCAGGACTGGGTGCCCACCAGCCTTGTCCAGCTGCAGCAGGCCCCGCTCCTGCCCGCCTGGGGCCAGAACCGCCCCTTCACCCTGCCCGATGGCGAAGCCTGCCCCCTGCCCCCGCCCCCCGCCTATTCCGAAGACCCGGGATCAGAATTCTACAAGCAGGCGATGGAGGTCTATGACACCTCCAGATCCCTGACCGACGAACAAAAGATCATCGCCCGCTTCTGGTCCGACGATCCCATGCTCTCGCCCACCCCGCCGGGCCACTGGGTGTCCATCATCTTCGAAATCGCCGAACGCGACGCGCTTCCCGTCGAAGACCGGGTCAACGCCCTCGTCCGCCTCGGCATGGCCGTCTCCGACGGCTTCATCGTCAACTGGCGCGACAAGTATCGCTACGATCTGCTCCGCCCCGTCACCTATATCCGCCGCGTGATCGACCCGAAATGGGAACCCCTGCTGATCACACCACCCTTCCCCGAATATCCTTCCGGCCACTCCACCCAATCGGGCGCCGTGGCGCAGGTGCTGACCGCCACCTTCGGCACCCCTTTCCCCTTCACCGACAGCACGCATGAGGCCGATGGCCTCGCCCCCCGCGACTTCCCCGATTTCTGGACAGCGGCGCGCGAGGCGGGCATCTCGCGCCTCTATGGCGGCATCCATTTCCGCGCGGCCATCGACCTTGGCCTCGATCAGGGGGCCTGCGTCGGCGATCACGTCAACGCGCTGAAGACATGGAAATGATCCCGATGCGCCGCGCCCTCCTGCTCCTCGCCCTCGCCGCCGCCGCCCCCGCCCGCGCGCAGGATCCGGCGATCCCCAGCTTTGCCGAGGAAACCGCCCCCGCAGGCTTCACCCATGCCTTCACCGGCGAATGGGAATTCATGGTGGGCGGCGGAATCGCCGTCTTCGATTGCAACGGCGACACCCGCCCCGACATCTTCGCCGCCGGCGGCACCGCCCCCGCCGCCCTCTTCGTGAACGACAGCGCTCCCGCAGGCCCCCTCGCCTTCACCCCAACCCCTTCGGGGCTTGAGGAAACCTCCGTCTCCGGCGCCTACCCGCTCGATATCGACGGCGACGGCATCCTCGACCTCGCCCTCCTCCGCGTCGGGCAAGACCGGCTGATGCGCGGCCTTGGTGACTGCAGGTTCGAAGATGCCTCCGCGGCATGGGGCTTTGACGGGCTCGATCTGTGGTCCACCGCCTTTGCCGCCACATGGGAACAGGGCGCATCCCTGCCCACGCTGGCCATCGGCACCTATATCGACCGCGCGCAAGAGGCCTTCCCCTGGGGCAACTGCACCCCCAACCACCTCTACCGCCCCAAGACCGACGGGTCAGGCTACGACGCCCCCCTCCCCCTCACCCCCGGCTTCTGCGCCCTTTCGATCCTCTTCACCGACTGGGACAGGCAAGGCACCCCCGACCTGCGCGTCTCCAATGACCGCGAATATTACAAGGGCGGGCAGGAACAGCTCTGGCATGTCGAACCCGGCCAGCCCCCCCGCCTGTTCACTGAAGCAGAAGGCTGGCAGCGCCTGCGCATCTGGGGCATGGGCATCGCGCAGGAAGATCTGAATTTCGACGGCTTCCCCGAATTCTTCCTCACCTCCATGGCCGACAACAAGCTGCAGACGCTGGCCGAGATCCCGCCCCAGGGCGCGCCACTCCCCCGCTACCGCGACATCGCGCTGAAATCCGGCGTCACCGCCCACCGCCCCTATACCGGCGGCGACCTGCGCCCCTCCACCGCCTGGCACGCGCAATTCGGCGATGTGAACAATGACGGCCTGCCGGATCTCTATGTGGTCAAGGGCAATGTCTGGGCCATGCCCGATTTCGCCGAGGACGATCCCAACAACCTCCTTCTGCAACGCCCCGACGGAACCTTCCTCGAATCCGGCGACAGGTCCGGTGTCGCCTCCATGGCCCAGGGGCGCGGCGGCGCGCTGGTCGATCTGAATGCCGATGGCCTGCTCGACATGATCGCGCTCAACCGCAACGAACCCGCCCAGATCTGGCGCAACACCACGGCCAGCCCGGCCAACTGGATCGCGCTCGATCTCTCCCTGCCCGGCCCCAACCGCAACGCCATCGGCGCCTGGATCGAACTGCGCCGCCCCGATGGCCGCATCCACAGCCGCGAGGTGCAGGTCGGCGGCGGCCATGTCGGCGGCATCCTCGTCCCCCAACATTTCGGCCTCGGCCCCGCGACCAGCGCCGAAATCCGCATCCTCTGGCCCGACGGCACGGCGGGCGACTGGCAGACCCTCGCCGCCAATGCCGTCTGGCGGCTGGAACCGGGCCGCGCTCCCGTGGCCGTCACCGCCCCGAACTGATCCGTTCTGATGGCTGGACCTTGGGGCCGACAATCCCTATATATTCAGTCAAGAAACCCGACCGGAACACCCATGACCCACGCGGACAAGATCGAAGGCGCGCCCCTGATCGCCCCTTCCAGCACCGATCACCCCCTCTACGATCAGGTCGTCGAGGCCTGCCGCACGGTCTTCGACCCGGAAATTCCGGTGAACATCTTCGATCTGGGGCTTGTCTACACGATCGACATCACCGCCGAAAATGACGTCGACATCACCATGACCCTCACAGCCCCGGGCTGTCCTGTGGCGGGCGAGATGCCGGGCTGGGTCGCCGATGCGGTGGAGCCGCTGGCGGGCGTGAAATCGGTGAACGTAAAGATGACCTTCGATCCCCCCTGGGGCATGGACATGATGTCCGACGAAGCCCGCCTCGAACTCGGCTTCATGTAATCGCTTGGAAAAGCGGGGTCCGCGCCCTATCTTCAGGATCAGCGCAGTCCCCCAAAGGATCAGATCATGTTCGGCATTCCCGGCAAGCAGGCCGTGACCCTGACCCCCGCCGCCGTGCGGCAGATCGCCCGCCTGATGGAAAGGCAGGGCAGCGCGGGCCTGCGCATCGGCGTGAAAAAGGGCGGTTGCGCGGGCATGGAATACACCATGGACTATGTCACCGACGTCAATCCGATGGATGAGGTGGTGGAACAGGATGGCGCGCGGGTGATGATTGCCCCCATGGCGCAGATGTTCCTCTTCGGAACCGAGATCGACTATCAGACATCGCTCCTCGAATCCGGCTTCCACTTCAACAATCCCAACGTGGCCGAGGCCTGCGGCTGCGGTGAGTCGATCAAGTTCAAGGACCAGCCCGCCGCCTGACCCCGCGCGCGCGATCCCGCGCCCGTAGGGCGGGGTTCACCCCGCCCCCCGACACCGCCCGTAGGGCGGGGTTCACCCCGCCACCCTCGCCAACCCGTAGGGCGGGGGTCTCCCCGCCACACCCACGCAACCTGCCCCCCCGCACCGATCCCCGCCCTTTCCCGATTTCCCTGCCGAAATCGGTCTGCACCGCCTGTTGCACTGCGCGTCTGCACAAATTGTTGCACACCCCTTTCCCTTGAAACCCTTTCCCCGTAACCCTGTTTGCGCTCACATTTGCGCGCTTTGGGAACCGGAGGACAGGATGAGAAAACTCGCCGCAGGCAACTGGAAGATGAACGGCACCGCCGCCGCCCTGGCCGAGGTTTCGGCGCTGGCCCAGGCCCATCCCGCCCCCGCTTGCGACATGCTGCTCTGCCCCCCCGCCACCCTGATCGCGCGCATGGCCGATGTCGCCCGCGGCACGGCGATCAAGGTCGGCGGGCAGGATTGCCATGCCAGATCCTCGGGCGCGCACACGGGCGACATTTCGGCAGAAATGCTTGTCGATTCAGGGGCTTCGCATGTGATCCTCGGGCATTCCGAACGCCGCACCGACCATGGCGAAACCGATGCGCAGGTCCTGGCCAAGGCCGAAGCCGCCCTCAAGGCGGGCCTCATCGCCATCGTCTGCATCGGCGAGACGGAAGCCGAACGCGATGCCGGCCGCACCCTCGACGTGGTGGGAACCCAACTGCACGGCTCCGTCCCCGCCGATGCGACGGCCGCCAATCTGGTCATCGCCTATGAACCGGTCTGGGCCATCGGCACCGGCCGCACCCCCACCATCGCCGAGATCGCCGAAGTCCACGCCTTCCTCCGCGCCCGCCTCACCGCCCGCATCGGCGCGGCGGCGGCGGATGTGCCCCTTCTCTATGGCGGCTCGGTAAAGCCTTCCAACGCAACGGAAATCTTTGCCGTGCCCCATGTCGACGGTGCCCTTGTCGGCGGCGCCAGCCTCAAGGCCGCCGATTTCGGCGCCATCGTTTCCGCCCTTTCCGCGGCCTGATCGCGCCCTTTCACGTCGCCCCCGGAACAGCCCGCAGGGCCGCTCCGGGGGATGGTGCAGGGGTGATTCAGGATATTCCATGACCGCCCTTTCCCCCGCCCGCTCTCCGCTTTCCGCCAATCTCATCTGCATGGCCTCCATGCTGATCTGGGCCGCGGCCCTTCCCGCCGCCGAGATCCTGATCCGCGCCGATCCCGCACCGCTTCCCCCCATCCTGCTGAACGCCGCCCGAATGGTCATGGCCGCGGCCTTCCTGCTGCCCGTCTGGTGGCTGGTCGAAGGGGGCGCAGCGCTGCGCCGCGCCAATTGGCTGCGCGGCACGATGGTGGGATCGCTGCTGGCGCTGGGCGCGCTGCTTCTGGTCTTCGGGCAGACCCGCACCTCGGCGGTCATGGCCGCCGTGGTCTCCTCGGCCATGCCGCTGATCGGGATGACACTGGAAATTTTCCTTGATGGGCGCAGGCTTACGCCCGGAATCGTGCTGGGCCTCATGCTGTCCATCATCGGGGGCATCCTTGCCGCGGGGAATTTCGACGGCGGCCTCGGCTTCGGCATCGGCGCGCTGCTCTGCCTGGGCTCTGTCATCACCTTCACCCTCGCCTCGCGCTGGACGGTCACCGCCCTGCCCGGCCTTACCCCCCTCGGTTCCACCAGCCTCACCGTCTGCGGCGCGGCCATCACCGGCACCGCCTTTGGCCTGATCAGCCTCGCCCTCGGCTTCCCCGGCCCCAACCTCGCCGCCTTCGGCCTGACCGAATTCACGGCACTCGCCATCTACGGCATCGGCGGGCTGGCCATCAGCCAGGTGCTCTGGATCATCGCCGTGGGCAGTCTCGGCATCGCGATGTCGGCGCTGCACATCAACCTGACCCCTTTCTACGTCATGGTCTTCATGCTGGCTTTGGGCGGCACCTGGAGCTGGGTCCAGGCCCTCGGCGCGGCCCTTGTCGCGATCGGAGTGCTTGTGGCACAAGGGCTTATCCCCATCTTCCGCCGCTGACAGGCCCATGCAGACCCTTTCCCAATCCCCCACCGATCCCGCCTTCGTGCAGAACCCCTATCCGTTCTACGAACGCGCCCGCGCCACCGGCCCCTTCTTCCACTGGCAGGACTACGCCCTTGCCTGCACCCCCTCTGCCGCCGCCGTGAACGCCATCCTGCGCGACCGCCGCTTCGGCCGCGAGGCCCCCCCCGAACATGCCCCCGCCATCCCCGATCACCTGCGCCCCTTCTACGCGGTCGAGGCGCATTCCATGCTGGAGCTGGAACCCCCCCGCCATACCCGCCTGCGCGCCCTCGTCCTGCGCGCCTTCACCTCGCGCCGCATCGCCGCCCTTGCCCCGGAAATCACGCAGCTTTCCCATGACCTGATCGACGCCCTTCCCGCGGGGGAATTCGATCTCCTGCCGCATTTCGCGCAGAAACTGCCCGTCATCATCATCGCCCGCCTCCTCGGCGTGCCGGAAGAAATGGCGGATGACCTGCTGCGCTGGTCCAATGCGATGGTGGGCATGTACATGGCCGGGCGCAGGCGCGAAACCGAAGATCGCGCCGTCGCCGCGACCGAGGCCTTCGTTTCCTTCCTGCGCGGCTATGTCGAGGCCCGCCGCAACGACCCGCGCGATGATCTGATCTCGCATCTCATCGCCGCCGAAAGCGAAGGCGACCGCCTCTCCACCGATGAACTGATCACCACCTGCATCCTGCTTCTGAATGCCGGGCACGAGGCGACGGTGCATACCCTCGGCAATGGCGTGAAGACCCTGCTTGAGGCAAAGACACCCGCCACCGCCCTCGCCCCCGCAGGCATCGAGGCCACGGTCGAGGAAATCCTCCGCTACGATCCCGCGCTGCATCTCTTCACCCGCTGGGCCTATGAGGATGTCGAGGTGATGGGCCAGACCTTCCACCGTGGCGATCAGGTCGGCCTGCTGCTTGCCGCCGCCAACCGCGACCCCGGGCAATGGGACCGCCCCGACAGGTTCCGCCCCGACCGCGTCGCGAAACCCAATGCCACCTTCGGCGCGGGCCTGCATTTCTGCGTAGGCGCCCCGCTGGCCCGGCTGGAACTGCAGATCGCCCTGCCCATCCTTTTTGCCCGCCTGCCGGACCTGCGGCTGGCCGGTCGCCCGCATTATGCCGATGTCTTCCACTTCCACGGGCTCAAGGCCCTGAAGCTGAAGGCGGATCAACGCCTGCCCGCCATACCTTCGGGCAGGATTCAACCGTAAGGCTGCCTTGCCTGATCGCGCCTGCACCCCCACAACCAGATCATGGCCAAAGGGGGTGATGATACGCCGTGCTGACTGCCTTTCTCACCACCATTGCCACCTGCCTTGGCATGGGCGCCATCCTGCTGGCCGTGCGCCGCCTCTCCGGATTGCCCCGCAGCCTCTGGATCAATGTCGGGCTGACGCTGGCCGGCGGGGGTATCATCCTCATCCTCCACCTGATCACACCGGATCTGATGGGTTTCGAGACCTGGCAAGGTCTGGGGTTCGAGATCGGCAAGCACGCGCTGGAACTGCTGGTGATCCTGCTCGTCCTCGTGGCCTTCTGACCGGCGCGGCGCCAGATCCTCAGACCGGCAGCACCGTCGTGGCCTTGATCTCTTCCATGCTCAGCAGGGCCGTCACGTTGTAGATCCGCACCTCGGAAATCAGCGCCTGATAGAAGGTGTCATAGGCCCGCGCATTCTTCACCCGCACCTTCAGCACATAGTCGATATCCCCGGCCAGCCGATGCGCCTCAAGCACTTCGGGCCGCTCGCGCAGCGCCTTGAGGAACTTGCGCTGCCACTCCGCCTCATGCTCGCTCGTGCGGATCAGCACGAAGAAGCAGGCTTCCAGCCCCAGCGCCTCGGGGTCAAGGATCGCCGTCTGCCGGGTGATCACCCCAGCCTCCTTCATCCGCCGGATCCGGTTCCAGACCGGCGTCTTCGAAGACCCGACCTTGCGCGCGATCTCATCCAGCGATTGCTCGGCATCGGCCTGCAGTTCCGCAAGGATTTTCCTGTCCATCTCGTCCAGCCGGACCGCCATTCGCGAAAACCCCCTTTGCCCGGAAACACGTTCCATCTGCCGCCAGTATCGGAACAAACGTTCTTATCTGCAAGGGCGTCTGGCCCAAAACCGGGAAAATATCCTATATTCCCCACAGCAATCCGTAGGACAGCCCGATGACCGACCTGCCTCACTTCACCCCTGCCGCCGTGGCCGTCACCTTTGTCGGTGCAGGCCCCGGGGCCGCCGCGCATCTGACGCTGGGCGCCTTCCGCGCCCTGCAGGCCGCCGATGTGGTGATCCATGACCGGCTGGTGGGCGCAGAGGTGCTGGCCCTGATCCCGCCCCATGTCACCCGGATCGACGTCGGCAAGGAAGGCTTCGGCCCCTCCACCACCCAATCCACCATCAACGCCACCCTCGTCGCGCAGGCCATGACCGGCGCGCGCATCGTGCGGCTCAAGGGCGGCGATTGCGGCATCTTCGGCCGGCTGGATGAAGAGATGGACGCGCTGGAAGCGGCGGGCCTTTCCTTCGCCATCCTCCCGGGCCTCACCTCCGCCGCCGTGGCCGCGGCCAGCATCGGCCAAAGCCTCACGAAACGCGGCCGCAACGGCGCGCTGCGCATCGTGACGGGCCATGACATGGAAGGTTTCGCCGAACAGGACTGGCGCGGCATGGCCCGCGCGGGGGAGGTCGCCGCGATCTACATGGGCAAGAAATCCAGCCGCTTCATCCAGGGCCGCCTGATGATGCATGGCGCCGATCCGGCAACCCCCGTCGCCATCGTCGAAAACGTCTCGCGCCCCGAACAGCGCATCATCGCCGCCACCCTCTCCACCCTCCCCGAAGCCGTGGCGCAGGTGGACGGCCCCGCCGTCCTGCTCTACGGCCTCGCCCCCCGCCGCGCCCGCGCGGCGCTCTCCGAATTGAAGGAAGCCACCGCATGAGCCGCCGCTTCACCCCCAAGGTTGTCACCGCCAACCGCCTGCGCGAAGGCGATGTGGTCTATCTCACCGCCGATGACCGCTGGTCCCCCTTCCACCACGAGGCCGAACTGATCGAGGACGAGGCCCATGCCCAGATGCGCCTCCTGCATGGGGCGGCGCAGAAACTGGTTGTGGTCGGCGCCTATCTCGCCGATGCCAAGCCCGGCCCCAACGGCCCGGAACCCACGCATTTCCGCGAGGAATTCCGCACCCGCGGCCCCTCGAACTACAACCACGGCAAGCAGGCCGATTACGCGTAGGGCGGAGTTCACCCCGCCTCCCCCTCCCGTAGGGCGGGGTTCACCCCGCCCCCCCGACCCGAAATTCAAAGGCCGCACCGATGTACAGCTATTCCGAATTCGACGAAGCCTTCGTCCGCGAACGTGTCGCCCAGTTCACTCATCAGGTGGAACGCCGCCTCGACGGCTCGCTGACCGAGGATGAATTCCGCCCCCTGCGCCTGATGAACGGCCTCTACCTGCAACTCCACGCCTATATGCTGCGCGTGGCCATCCCCTATGGCACGATCAACCCGCGCCAGATGCGCCAACTCGCCCATATCGCCCAGACCTGGGACAAGGGCTATGGCCACTTCACCACCCGCCAGAACATCCAGTTCAACTGGCCCAAGCTGGAAGACGTGCCGAAGATGCTGCAAGCCCTGGCCGATGTGGGCATGCACGCCATCCAGACCTCGGGCAACTGCGTCCGCAACGTCACCGCCGACCATTTCGCCGGCGCGGCTGCAGATGAAATCGAAGATCCCCGCCCCGTCGCCGAACTTTTGCGCCAATGGTCCACCGACCACCCGGAATTCCAGTTCCTGCCCCGCAAGTTCAAGATCGCCATCACCGGCAGCCCGCATGACCGCGCCGTCACCCGCGCGCATGACATCGGACTGCGCATGGTGCGCAACGCGGCGGGCGAACCGGGCTTCGAGGTGATCGTGGGCGGCGGCCTTGGCCGCACCCCCATGATCGGCCACACCGTGCGGAATTTCCTGCCCAAGGCCGACCTGCTGCCTTACGTCGAAGCCGTCCTCAGCGTCTACAACACGCTCGGCCGTCGCGACAACAAATACAAGGCCCGCATCAAGATCACCGTGCATGAGACGGGCAAGGAAGAAATCACCCGCCTGATCGAAGAGCGTTTCGCCGAACTCCGCCCCCTCTTCGGCGGCAACGACCAGAAACTTCTGGCCGAAATCGAAGAGGCCTTCGCCCCCCCCGCCTTCCGCAACGCGCCGACGGACGCCTACGACGCCTTCTACAAGGCCGACCCGACCTTCCGGTCCTGGGCCGACACCAACCTCACCGCCCATCGCAACGCGCAATACGCCATCGTCACCATCAGCCTCAAGGCACATGGGGAAACCCCCGGCGATGCTACGGCTGACCAGATGCGCCTGATCGCGGACCTTGCCGAAACCTACGGCCATTCCGAAATCCGCATCAGCCACGAACAGAACGTCATCCTTCCCCATGTCCACAAGGCCGACCTCCCCGCGCTGCACGCCGCGCTGGTCAATGCGGGTCTGGGGACGGCCAATGTCGGCCTGATCTCCGACATCATCGCCTGCCCCGGCATGGATTACTGCGCGCTCGCCACCGCGCGCTCGATCCCGATCGCCCAGCAGATCGCCACCCGCTTCGACGAATTGAAGCTGGAACACGACATCGGCCCGCTGAAGATCAAGATCTCCGGCTGCATCAACGCCTGCGGCCATCACCATGTGGGCCATATCGGCATCCTCGGGCTGGATCGTGCAGGGGTGGAGAATTACCAGATCACCCTCGGCGGCGACGGCACCGAAACCGCCGCCATCGGCGACAAGACCGGCCCCGGCTTCGCCTATGACGAAATCGTGCCTGCCATCGAACGCATCGTCCGCGCCTATCTCGAAATCCGGCAGTCGCCCGAGGAAACCTTCCTCGACGCCTTCCGCCGCGTCGGGATGGACCCGTTCAAGGCCGCGCTCTACGACGAGGAAGGCGAAAAGGATGCCGCGTGACACCTCCACCCCGGAAGGCAACGTCGCAAACCGCGTTGCTCTCCTGAACGCACGTTACAAGCACCACGGGGCAACCGCGGTGCTGGAACATGCGCTCAAGGATGCCGATCTGGGAAAGGTGGCGCTCGTCTCCTCCTTCGGGGCGGAATCGGTTGTCCTGCTGCACCTCGTCTCGGTCATCGCGCCCGAAACGCCCGTCCTTTTCATCGACACGCGGATGCTCTTTCAGGAAACGCTGGATTACCAGCGCGAACTGGCCGAGAAACTCGCGCTCTGCGATATCCGCACCATCCGCGCCCATCCAGGCAAGGTCGCTTTTGAGGACCCGGACGGCACGCTGCACCAGTTCAACACCGATGCCTGCTGCGCTGTGCGCAAGATCGAACCGTTGGAGCGCGCGCTGGCCGATTTCGACGGCTGGATCACGGGGCGCAAACGCTATCAGGGCGCAACCCGCGATCAGGTCGAATTCTTCGAAGCCGAAGGCGAGACGCGCATCAAGGTCAATCCCCTCGCCCATTGGGGGCGCGAGGATCTTGAGGAATACATGGTCGAAAACCGCCTGCCCCGCCATCCGCTGGTGGCCAGGGGCTACCCCTCCATCGGTTGCGCCCCCTGCACCAGCCCCGTGAAGCCGGGCGAAGACCCGCGCGCAGGCCGTTGGCGCGGCAGCCAGAAAACCGAATGCGGCATCCATTTCATCGACGGCAAGCCCGTCCGCACCACGACGAAGGAGAACGCGGCATGACCGTGATCGTCACCGATAGCGGCTTCGGCCCCGAAGACTGGAACGCCCCCATCGTGGCGCTGGCCGACCTCGCCACGCATCAGGGCGCCGTGGATCTGTCCAATACCGACGACCCCACCGCCCTGCAGCCCCATCTCGCCGATCTCTCGCTCATCCGCGTGGCCTTCCCCGCCTTCAACGACGGCCGCGCCTTCACCATCGCGCGCCGCCTGCGGATGCTGGGCTACACGGGCCGCCTGCGCGCCCATGGCCATGTCATCGCCGACCAATACGCCATGATCCGCCGCGTGGGCTTTGACGAGGTGGAAATCCCCGAAGACCTCGCCGCCCGCCAGCCTGCCCCCCAATGGGCCTTCCGCGCCAACTGGCAGGACCACCACTATCAGGCCCGCCTGCGCGCCTGATCGGCCACACCCGCAACCTGCGACGCCCCGCGCCCTAGCCGCGCGGCCCGTCTTCCCTTATGCCCGGACCAGACCATGACCGAACAAGGTGCCACGATGGACGCCCCCGCCAGAACCGAAACGGCCAAGCCGCACCTGCCCGACGCGCAAACCGTGACGCAGGTCACGCATTGGACGGACAGGCTCTTTTCCTTCCGCGTCACCCGCCCCCGCTCCCTCCGCTTCCGTTCGGGCGAATTCGTGATGATCGGCCTTCTGGGCGATAACGGCAAACCGCTCTTGCGCGCCTATTCCATCGCCTCCCCCGCCTGGGATGAGGAGCTGGAGTTCTACTCGATCAAGGTGCCCGACGGCCCGCTCACATCCAAGCTCCAACATATCCAGCCGGGGGATGAAATCATCCTGCGCCCCAAACCCGTGGGAACCCTGGTCCATGACGCGCTCCTGCCCGGCAAACGCCTCTGGTTCCTTGCCACCGGCACCGGCCTCGCCCCCTTCGCATCCCTGATGCGCGAACCGGAAACCTACGAGAAATACGATCAGGTCATCATGATGCACACCTGCCGCGAGGTGGCCGAGCTTGAATACGGCCGCCAACTGGTGGAAAGCCTCAAGGACGATCCCCTGATCGGCGAATTGGTGGGCGACAAGCTCCTCTACTATCCCACCACCACGCGCGAACCCTTCCACCACATGGGCCGCGTGACCGACAACCTCACCTCCGGCAAGGTCTTCGCCGATCTGGGCCTGCCGCCCATGAACCGGGAAGAGGACCGCGCCATGGTCTGCGGCTCGCTCGCCTTCAACATCGACGTCAAGAAGATCCTCGAAGATTTCGGCCTGACCGAGGGCGCGAATTCCGATCCGCAGCAATTCGTGGTCGAAAAGGCCTTCGTCGGCGACGGCATCTGATCGCAGCCACGGCCTGCCCGCCCCCTCCATGACAAAGGCCGCGTCGGTTGCCCCGCGCGGCCTTGCCACTTCATCTTGGCCCAAATACCCCTGCGCCCTTTCCACCGGATACGCCGGTCGGGTCTCGGGCCCCGGGGGGTGCGGGGGGCTGGACAGCCCCCCGCTCCGCGATCAAAGCCCCAGCGCCGCGCGCACCTGATCGACCGCCGTCTGCACCAGCGCCGGGTTCGAACCCGCCGCCTCGACCGCTGCCTTCAGCGTGGTCTTCGTGGTCGCATCCAGCTGCGACGCGTCGATCAGCGCCGAAATCCGCGCCGGATCGAAATTGGCAGCGTCCAGCGCGGCAGCCGCCTCGTCCTGCACCGTGGCAGCACCCTCGGTCACCGCTGCGGTCGCGTCGGCTGCGCCCTCGGTCACCGCCTCGGCGGCCCCTTCGACAGCCTCGCCCACGGCCGCGGCCGCATCCTCGGCAGCGCCTTCCACGGCAGCGGCGGCTTCCTCGGCGGCGGCAGCAGCCGCAGCCTCGGCCTCGGCCGCAGCAGCCGCCGCAGCTTCCGCCTCGGCGGCGGCCGCCGCTTCCGCGGCCGCGGCTTCCGCCGCTGCAGCCTCTTCCGCTGCCGCCGCCGCGGCGGCGGCTTCCTCGGCCGCGCGCTGCGCCGGCACATAGCTGAACTGGTAATAGCCAAGCCCGGCCAGAACCACCACTGCCGCGCCGATCATGACATTTCTGTTCATCTCTTGTCTCCCATTCCCGGATCACTTCCGGTTGCATCGTTCATATGGACCTTCTGGCCCGGGAATTGAACCCCCCGCGGCCATCCCGGCAGCACCAACCGCCGCCTCCCGCCGCTTTTGCCTTGTTTGCCAAGCGATTCCCGTTGAAACAGCCGCCATCGCCGACTAGATTGCGCGCGCAGCCTGAAACCGCAGAAGGACCACCACCATAGCCCGCAGACCCCACAACGCCCCGCCGCAACGCGAAACGGGCCCCCGCGTGAACGATCGCATCCGTTCCCCGGAAATCCGCCTGATCGGCGCAGATGGCGAAAACATCGGGGTTGTGACCCCCGCCCGCGCCATGGCCATGGCCGAAGAAGCCGGCCTTGATCTGGTCGAGATCAGCCCCAATGCGGAACCTCCGGTCTGCAAGATCATGGATTTCGGCAAGTTCAAATACGAACAGCAAAAGCGCGAGGCCGAAGCGCGCAAGAAGCAGAAGATCATCGAGATCAAGGAAATCAAGTTCCGTCCCGGAACCGATACCCATGACTACGACGTGAAGATGCGCTCGGTGATGAAATTCCTCGACGAAGGCGACAAGGTGAAGGTCACCCTGCGCTTCCGGGGCCGCGAAATGGCGCACCAGGAGCTTGGCCTCGATCTGCTCAACCGCGTGGCCGCCGATGTGGGCGATGCCGGCAAGGTCGAGTCGATGCCGAAACTCGAAGGCCGCCAGATGGTGATGATGATCGCCCCGAAATAGGGCAGGTCCTGCCGAACCCCTGAAAAGGCCGCGCCCTACGCGCGGTCTTTTTCATGCCGCCCCCGGCAGCGCAGCCGCCCAGCGGGCGGCCCCCTGATTTTTCGCATGAAAAATCGTCTAGGTCGGCTCGCGCAATTGCGGGCGCAGCGGGATCTCCTTCAACAGCCCGCCCACCCCCATCGCCGCAATGTCGGCATCCGTCACGGCAAGGCCGCAGGCCAGCCGTTCCAGCACCCAATCCGCCCCGTTCAGCGCGGGGCTGCGCGCACAGCCCGGCAGGCCGATCACCGGCCGCCCGCCCAGACGGCCATGGAACAGCAGATTGCCCGGATCGACCGGCATGCCGAAACGGGCCACCGTCCCGCCCGCCGCCCGCACCGCCGCCGGTCCCGTATCCATCAGGTCCGACGTGGCACTCCCCGTCAGCAGCAGCACCATCTCCCCCCCGGCCCGCCGCAGCGCCCCGGTCAGCGCCGCGCCCTCATGCGGCACGCTCTCCACCCCGGTCAATCGCATCCCCAGCGCGCGCAACCGCCCCTCGACGGCCCGCCGCCCCTTCGCCGCCACCTTCGCATCCAGCCCCGGCGCCTCGGTCATCACCAGCGAGGCCTCCCGCAGCACCACCGGCATCACCCGGATCGCCGCACGCGCCAGATCCCGCGCCCGGTCCAGCGCCGCCCGCTCCACCCCATAGGCGATGATCTTCACCGTCCCCACCAGCGTGCCCGCCGTCACCCGCTGCCAGGGTGGCAGCGTGGCCAGCGTGATGGCCGGATGCACCAGGTTCATCCGGTGGATCGCCGCCTCGTCCAGCGCCACGATCCCCGGCCCCATCGCATTCAGGTTCACCCGCCCGGTAAAGGCCGTCCCCGGCTGCACCCCCTGCCCCACCGGATCGGGCACCAGCGCCGCCGCCAGCTCCGCCGCGGCCATGTCCTCGGCCACATCGCCGGGGCCCATCCGCGCCACGGTGACATGGGTCAGCCCCTGCCCCCGCAGCGCCGCGATCTCGGCCGCGCCCAGGATCACGCCCTTCCGCAACCGCCCGCCCGGCACCGGCTCGGAATGCGCCAGCACCGCCCCCGCCGCCATCTCAAGCGCCACCTCCCCGAAGAACATCCTCAGCCCTTCCGCAGGCTCTGCGTGATCTGCGCCATGATCGACACCGCGATTTCGGCCGGGCTCTTCGCGCCGATATCCAGCCCGACAGGCGCATGAATGCGCGCGATGGCCGCCGCGTCAAAGCCCGCCGCCCCCAGCCGCTCCACCCGCTTGGCATGGGTGCGCGTCGATCCCAGGCAGCCCAGATAGAACACCTCCGACCGCAGCGCCGCCGCGATGGCCGGATCGTCCAGCTTGGCATCATGGGTCAGCGTCACGATGGCCGTGCGCGCATCCGGCGCCAGCGCCGCCAGCGCCTCGTCCGGCCAGTCATCCAGGATCCGCTCGCCCGGAAAACGCGCCTCCGATCCGAAGGCGGATCGCGGATCGACCAGCGTGCAGTCATAACCGCAAAGCCGCGCCATCTGCAAAAGCGGCTGCGCGATATGCACGGCCCCCACCACGATCAACCGCAGGGGCGGGTTGTGGATCGCGATGAAACGCCCGTCCTCCTCCATCCCCGACCGGTCCGCCCGGAACCGCGCCTCCAGCGCCGCCTCCTCGCCCCGCGCGATCAGCCGCCGCGACCAGTCGCCGGGATGCACCGCCATCGCCACCGCCCGCCGCGCCGCCCGCGCCGCCACCAGATCGGCCAGCATCGCCTCGGGCAGCGCCTCGGCGCCAGCCCCCACCGGCTCCACCAGCACCCGGATCGTCCCGCCGCAGGCCAGGCCCACCGCGAAGGCCGTCTCGTCGCTGACACCAAAGCTCAGCACCCGCGACCGCCGATCCTCCAGCGCCGCCAGCGCCTCGGTCACCACCGCGCCTTCCACACAGCCGCCCGAAACCGATCCCATGATCTCGCCCGTCCCCGAAATCGCAAGCTGGCTGCCCGCCTGACGTGGGGCCGATCCCCAGGTCTCGATCACCGTGGCCAGCGCCGCGCCGCGCCCCTCACGATGCCAGCGCAGGGCGATTTCGGGCAGGCTGTCATGTTCGGCGCGTCCGCTCGTCTCGGTCATCGGCTCCTCCATCGCGGGGATCATGCGCCGCAAGCCCGCCCCGCGCCACTGGCAAAAGGTGGCAGGCCGCGGGAAAGAAGAGATCAGCCCCCGGAAAACAAACGCGCCGTGGATCAGGGATCCACGGCGCGGGTGCAATGCCGAGCAGGGAGGAACGGCACGCGTCCGGGCGGAGCAAGGGAGGGAACCGCCCGATGCAGCCACCCTGCCCGCCCCGCCCGGGCCTTGCCTTGATTCAGGTCAACTCACCGCAATTCCGCACTGCGCAGAAGCGGCGTGATCACCCGCACGGCCACGCGGCGGTTCTGCCGCTCGGCCTCCTGCGTTTCGATCCGCAGGTCGGATTCGCCATATCCCTGCACCACCATGTTCTCCGGCGGCACATCGAAATACTCGGTCAGCGCCAGCGCCACGCTTTCCGCCCGCCGGTCCGACAGCGTCAGGTTCAGCGAGGCCGCCCCCACCGCATCGGTATGGCCCTCGATCAGGAAGATCTCGCCCGGATTCTCGGCGATCATCGACCGCATGAACCGCCCCAGCGAGGCCAGCGATTCCGCCTGTTCCGCCTTGATCGCCGCCGATCCCGTATCGAAGGTGATGTTGTTCACATCCACCGTCGCCGCCAGACGGCGCACCTGCGGGATGTCGCGGATCTGGCGCAGGCTGAAGGTCCGGCCCAGTTCCTCGGCATCCAGCGCGGCCATCCGCGCCCGAAGCAGCGCATCCTCTTCCGAACTCGACAGGCTGATCACCCGTCCGCGCGGCGCGGGCAGGCGGCTGACATCAATCCGCTCCTCGGGTTGCAGATCGTTGATCAGCACCACCTCGCGGCCCAGCGAATCATAGGTCGCGCGGCGCAGCACCCGCCCCGTCGCATCGCGGATCGTCACCACCTGCGTGCCATCCCCGCGTTCGACGATGGTCCGGGTCGATCCGTCGCGGAAGCTTTCGGTCCGCACCGTCGAACCGGGGCGGCGCAGCAGCGTGTCGTCATCCTTGTAGACGTAATAGTTGCCATCCCCGCGCCGCACGACCACCCGGTCGCCCGTGTTGGACACCACCTCGTCGCGATTGGCATTGATGATTGCCCCGACGGCCAGCGCCCCAAGGGCCACCAGCCCGAACTTCTGCAGATCCGTCAGCCCGCGATCATTGCCCGAGGCCGCCGCCGCCGCCGTCGCCAGCGAGGCCGATGCAGGGGCCGAGAAATCCTGCGCCGAAGACCGCGTGCTCTCTTCGGTGATCTCCTGCACCACCACATCGGTGGCATCGGGTGCCGGGGTTGCCTCGGTGGCCGTAGCCTCCGCCGCCGCCTCGGGAACAAGCGTCAGCGCCGCGCCGGGTTCCGCCACCGCGCCGCCCTCCGGCTGGGCCAGCAATTCGCTCAGGGTTTCCACGGCCTCGACGCTGGGCGCCTCGGGCGCGGCCGGATCGACCAGAATCGCCGGATCGGTCACGGCCTCCACCGCTTCCGCCACAGGCGCATCGGCCGTGGCCTCGACCGTCGCGCCCTCCTCTGCCGGGGCAGCCTCATCCCCGGGCGCGGCTTCCGCCGGGGCTTCCTCGGTCAGCGCCTCCTCGGCCGGGGCGTCCGCCGGGGCCTCTTCGGCGACAGTCGCCTCTGCCGGGGCCTCTTCCGCCGCCCCCGCTTCTGCGGGGCTTTCCTCGACGACAGCCTCTTCCGGCGCCACCTCGGTTGCGGGGGCCTCTTCGGGTGCGGCCTCTTCCGTCACGGCGCCCTCTTCGGCCTGGCCTTCCTCGACAGGCAGAGCCTCCACCGCTTCGCCACCCGCTTCATCCGGAACCGCAGCCTCAGCTTCCGCCGCAGCCGCAGCCTCTGCTTCCGCCTGCGCGGCTGCCGCAGCCTCTGCCTCGGCCTGGGCCTGCGCTTCTGCCGCTGCCGCAGCCTCCGCTTCTGCCTGGGCCTGCGCTTCAGCCGCCGCCGCAGCCTCTGCTTCCGCTGCAGCCGCTGCTTCGGCTTCTGCCTGCGCCTGCGCTTCCGCCGCCGCTGCAGCCTCGGCTTCCGCAGCCGCCGCGGCCTCCGCCTCAGCCTGGGCCTGCGCTTCCGCTGCCGCGGCGGCCTCTGCTTCTGCCTGTGCCTGGGCTTCCGCCTCTGCCGCTGCCGCGGCTTCCGCTGCTGCGGCGGCCTCTGCCTCGGCCTGTGCCTGCGCCTCTGCGGCGGCGGCGGCCTCTGCCTCGGCTTGCGCGGCGGCCTCGGCCGCCAATTGCTCCATCACGGCATTCATGTCGCAAGGCGCATCCGCCGTGCCTTCGCACAGGACGCGCCCGTCATCCGCGATGATGCTGCCCTCTGCCGTCAGGGTCTGGGCCATCAGCGGCAGCGGCGCGACCTGGGTCAGCGCCACCGACAGAGCCGTGGTCGAGATCAGGAACTTCTTCATCGGACATCCTTTCACATTCACGCGCATCACGTCTGCGCGGCTGGGGACAGATGATCGTCTTTGGCGCTGATATGCGATATCAAGCGCCGGTTTCCGCCCCGGATCGGCATGCCCTTGCCGAGTGCCGGGTCACTCCGCCCCGATCATCGCCATCAGCCGGGCCTTCTCGCCGCTGTCGCCTGCCTCGGAAATCGCGGCCCCCAGCGCCTCGATCGAGGCGATGGAATGGCCGGCGCGGAAACTGTCCACATGGGGCAGCATCGCGCGGATGCCCATGGCGCGCGGGGCGAAGCCCTCCCAGCGCAGAAGGGGGTTCAGCCAGATCAGCCGCCGGCAGGAGAGATGCAGCCGTTCCATTTCCGCGGCCAGCGCGCCGCTGTCATCCCGATCCAGCCCGTCGGTGATCAAAAGCACCACCGCCCCCTGCCCCAACACCCGGCGCGACCAGTCGCGATTGAAGGCGCGCAGGCAGGCCCCGATCCGCGTGCCGCCCGACCAGTCCTGCGCCTCGGCCCCCGCCGCCTTCAGCGCGGCATCCACATCGCGGTTCTTCAGGTGGCGCGTGATATTGGTCAGCCGCGTGCCGAATGTGAAGGCATGCACCCGCGCCCAGCCCTGGCCTTTCCGGTTGGCCACCGCATGGACGAAATGCAGCACCAGCCGGGAATACTGGCTCATCGACCCCGAAATGTCGCACAGCACCACAAGGTTCGGCCACCGCTCCCCCGGCGCGCGGCGCATCAGGCGCGTGACCTCGCCCCCCTGCCGCAGCGCCGCCCGCAGCGTGCGCCGCCCGTCGATGCGCCGCCCGGCCAGATCGGCCACCATCCGCCGCGTCACCAGCGGGCGCACCGGCAGGGCCAGCCGGGCCAGCATGCGCCTGGCCTCGGCCATTTCGGACATGCTCATCTGTTCGAAATCGAGCGTCTTCAGCCGCTCTTCATGCGACATGGTCGCCGTGGCGTCGATCTCGATCTCGGTCTCTTCCTCGCGCAAGGCGCCCTCGCGTTCGGGCAGGTCCACCTCCCGCCCGTCCAACAAAGCCTCTGCCGCCCGCTTCTCGGCGGCATCGGCCAGGCGCTCCTCCTGCACCCCGCGCAAGGCGGGCAAGAGCAGGGTCATCATCTGTTCAAGGAATTGCGGATCGCGCCAGTAGAGGCGGAAGACCTGCTCGAACACCGCGCGCTGTTCGGGGCGGCTGACGAAACAGGCATGCAGCGTCCAGAAGAAATCCACCTTCTCGGTGAAGCCTGCCGCCTCCACCGCCCTGATGGCGTCGATCACCCGCCCCGGCCCGATGGGCAGCCCCGCCCGCCGCAGCGCCCGCGCGAAATGCGCGATGTTATGCGCAAGCTTGCCGTCTTCAGGCAGCGCCGGATCCTGCATCCTCACGCCCCGCCATGACCGGGGCGGGGGGCACCCTGCCCCCCGCACCCCCCGCATCGCCTGACCCGCAGCGCCGCGTGGGACACCGGCGTTGCGAGGCGGGTATTTGGGCCAAGATGAAGGGGCGGGCTCATCCCGGATCCCTCATGTGAAGACGAGGCCCTTCTTCACCTCATCCAGCAGCCTCTTCGCCTCGGATCCCTGGATCTTCTGGATGTCGTCCTGATATTTCAGGATCGCGCCCAGCGTATCGGCGATCACCTCGGGCGACAGCTGGATCACATCCAGCGCCAGAAGGCATTTGCACCAGTCGATGGTTTCCGCCACGCCCGGCTTCTTGAACAGATCCTCCGACCGCAGGCGTTGCACGAAGGCCACCACCTCGCGGCTGAGCGCGGCCGAAGCCTCGGGCGCGCGGGCCTGCAGGATCTCCAGCTCGCGCTCGAAGCCGGGGTAATCCACCCAGTGATAGAGGCAGCGCCGCTTCAGCGCATCATGCACCTCGCGCGTGCGGTTGGAGGTGAGGATCACGAGGGGCGGTTCGGGGGCCTTGACCGTGCCGAGTTCCGGGATCGTCACCTGGAAATCCGAAAGCGCCTCCAGCAGGAAGGCCTCGAAGGGTTCGTCGGTGCGGTCCAGCTCGTCGATCAGCAGGACCGGCGCGCCGCCGGGCTGGGGCCGCATGGCCGCCAGCAGGGGCCGCTCGATCAGATACTCCTCGGTGAAAAGCTCGGCCTTCAGCGCGTCGCGATCCGCGCCGCCGCCCGCTTCGGCCGTGCGGATCGCGATCATCTGGGCCGCGAAGTTCCATTCGCAGACCGCCGATGCCGCATCCAGCCCCTCATGGCATTGCAGCCGGATCAGCCGCCGCCCCAGACCCGCCGCCAGGACCTTGGCGATCTCGGTCTTGCCGACCCCCGCCTCGCCCTCGAGGAACAGCGGCCGGCCCAGCCGCAGCGACAGGAAGACCACCGTCGCCAGCGCGCGCGAGGCGACATAGCCCTGCCCCGCCAGCAGCGTTCCGACCGCGTCGATGGATTGGGGCAATGCCTGCACCATGTCTTCCTTCCCTGCCAAGGCCCGCGCCATGCTTGGCCCTGCCCCTGTGGCGGGTCAAGCCGCCATGGCCGCGCATGCGACCAATGGAGGGGGGCGCTTGCAATGCCCGCCCCCCATGCTATCGCTGGGCCATGCGTGTGTTGGCGATCCTGACGGTGCGGAACGAAGGCAGCTTCCTTGTGGAATGGCTGGCCCATCACCGCGCGGCGGGCATTACCGATGTGCTGGCCTTCTCCAACGATTGCACCGACGGCACCGACCTCATGCTCGACCGGCTGGAGCAGATGGGCTGGCTGACCCATCTGCGCAATGACGGCCCGCATGAGAAGGGTCCGCAATGGCACGCGCTGAAGGCCGCCGCGGGGCATCCGCTGGTGAAGGCCGCCGACTGGATCCTCGTCCTCGACATCGACGAATTCGTGAACATCCATTGCGGCGACCGCACCATCCCCGCCCTTCTGCGCGCCCTGCCCGAGGCCGATGCCATCACCCTGACCTGGCGGATGTTCGGCAATGCGGGCGTGGTCCGGCTGACCGACGATCCGGTGACCGAAACCTTCACCCGCGCCGCGCCCGATCCACTGGAATGGCCCTGGCGCGCGGTGATGTTCAAGACGCTCTACCGCAATGACGGCCGTTTCGGCCAACCCGGCGTGCATCGCCCCAAGGGCCAGGTCACCGACCGCCAGCGCTGGCATGACAGCGCCGGTCGCCCGCTGCCAGGTGGGCCGCAGCGCATCTTCTCGCCCCTCGGCCTGCCGCATTACGGCCTGGCGCAACTGAACCACTATGCGCTGGGGTCGATGGAGGGCTATCTCGTCAAGGCAGACCGGGGCCGCGCCAATCGCGATGCCTCGGCCTTTGATCTGGGATACTGGGTGGACCGCAATCATTGCGGGGTCGAGGATCGCTCGATCCTCGACCTGCCCAGCGCCGACCTGCGGGCAGAGCTGATGGCCGATCCCCGGCTGTCCGAACTGCATCACAGGGCCTTCGCCTGGCGCCAGGCCCGCTTTGCCGACCTGATGCGCGAAGAGGGTTGGCGCGCCCTGTTCGGACGGCTGATGATGACGCCCCCCACCGCGCGCCTGACGGCCGCCGAGGCGCGGATGATCTGGACCCACGCCCTGCCCGGGCGCTGATCCGCCCCTCTGCCCGGCGCGGCAGGTGCGGCCCCCGACCCTGCCTCCCGGCATGCCTTGACAGTTGACCGGAAAAGCCGCGTTCCGCAAAACAAATGCCACAAACTTGCCGTTTGCCCCGGCTAGAAGCATCGGCAAAACACAGATCAAGGCTCGGGGAATCGCCCGGCCAGACCCGAGCAGAAGGGGCCGCCGCCCATGTCAGACCGCGCCGATGGCGACCTTGCCGATCCCGACCGCGACGATGCGGATCAGCCAGGGCAGGCCCGCCCCCAGGCCGTGCTGACGCGCGAGGAATGGTTCGCCCGGATCGAGGAGCTTTGCGCCGAAGAGGGCTATTTCGAACCGCTGGGCCGCAGGCATCATGCCTATTTCCACGACGATGGCCCGATCCTTCTGGTCACCTTCGAATCGCTGGACCAGATCCTGGCGCGTGACGGGCAGATGCCCTTTGGACATGACGTTGCCCTGGCCAATGGCTGGTCGCATCTGACGATCATCTGCGAAGGGGAAACCTGGTTCCGCGATCCGGCCGTCTGGGGCTATTTCGACCGCCTCGTCGACGAGGCCTTCTTCGAGGATTTCGACCGCGTCCTCTTCTATGGTGCCGGGGCCGGCGGCTATGCCGCCTGCGCCTTTTGCGTCTGTGCCCCCGGCTCCTCGGTCCTCGCGATCAGTCCGCGCGCGACGCTCGATCCTGCCGTCGCGGGCTGGGATCACCGCAACCCTGCCCTGCGTCGGCTCGATTTCACCACCCGCTACGGCTATGCCCCCGACATGACGGAAGGGGCCAGCCGTGTCTTCGTGGTCTACGATCCCCTGATGGCCGAGAATGCCATGCATGCCGCGCTGTTCCGCGCACCCTGGGTGACGGCGCTGCCCACCCGCCATTTCGGCGACACGATCGAGAACACCATCCGCATCATGGGCCTGCTGCCTGCCCTGCTGACGGCAGCCTGCGAGAACCGGCTCGACACGCTGACCTTTGCGCGCATCTGGCGCGCCCGCCGCCGCTATGCCCCCTATCTGCGCGCCATCCTGCGCAAGGTCGATCAGGCCCAGCGCCCGAAACTGGCGCTGATGATCTGCCGCTCGGCCGTGCAGCGCCAGGCGGGGCCGCGCTTCCGCCGCAGGCTGCAGGATCTCGAAGCCCATCTCGGCCTGCCCCCCAGCGCCCCCCGGGCCGACGGGGAGGCCACCCCTGATCGCGACGGCGACTGACCCGCCCGCCGCACCAATCGGCACTGGAAAGCGCGGGCAAGTTGCGCTAGGCGCAGGGCATGACCCAGAGCCTGACCCTCCGCCGCCCCGATGACTGGCATCTCCATCTGCGCGATGGGGCCATGCTCAAGGGCGTGCTGCCCGAAACCGCGCGCCATTTCGCCCGCGCGATCATCATGCCCAACCTCGTGCCGCCGGTGGTGACGGGCGATCAGGCCGCCGCCTATCGCGACCGCATCCTCGCGGCCCTGCCCGAAGGCATGACTTTCGAGCCGCTGATGACGCTCTATCTGACCGAAACCACCGATCCCGAGGACGTGGCCGCCGCCCATGCTTCCGGCCTCGTCAAGGCGGTCAAGCTCTACCCGGCAGGTGCCACGACCAATTCCCATGGCGGCGTGCGCGATCTCGGGAAAGTCACCGCCGTGCTGGAGCGCATGGCCGAAATCGGGCTTCCGCTCTGCGTCCATGGCGAGGTGACCACGCCCGAAGTCGACATCTTCGACCGCGAGGCCGTCTTCATCGACACCGTCCTCGATCCCCTGCGCCGCCGCATCCCCGGCCTGCGCGTGGTGATGGAACACATCACCACCGAGGAAGGCGTGGCCTATGCCCGTGCCGGGGGCGAAACGCTGGGGGCCACCATCACCACCCATCACCTGATCATCAACCGCAACCACATCCTGGTGGGCGGGATCAAGCCGCATTACTACTGCCTGCCCGTGGCCAAGCGCGAGAAGCATCGCCTCGCCCTGCGCGCCGCCGCCACCAGCGGCGACGGGCGCTTCTTCCTCGGCACCGACAGCGCCCCACATGTCGATGCATTGAAGGAACATGCCTGCGGCTGTGCGGGTTGCTTCACCGCGACGAACACGATGCAGCTCCTTGCCCATGTCTTCGAAGAGGACGGCGCGCTCGACCGGCTGGAAGCCTTCAGCAGCCTGAACGGCCCCCGCTTCTATGGCCTTCCCCCGAACGAGGACCGCCTCACCCTCACCCGGGGCGCCCCCGCCCAATGGCCTGCCAAGATCTTCACCGAGGCAGGCCCCGTCACCGTCTTCGACCCGGGCTTTCCCGTCCACTGGCACGTCGAGGCCTGAACCGCGGAAAATTTTCCTGAAAATTTTCCGCCCCCCCGTTCCGAAGAATTTTTGGCAAAAATTCTTCGGTCTTGTCCCGAAAATCTTTCACTGAAAGATTTTCGGGCCTGCCGACAGGAGTTGACCATGATCCCGACCGCCTTCCCGCCGAAAGAGGAAATCGCCCGCCTGACCGCGCGGGCACTGCTGGAAATCAAGGCCGTCCATTTCAATGCCGAAACGCCCTTCACACTGGCCTCCGGCCTGCCCTCGCCCACCTATATCGACTGCCGCAAGCTGATCAGCTATCCGCGCATCCGTTCCACGCTGATGGATTTCCTGACCGTGACGGTGATGCGCGATGCCGGCTTCGAGGCCTTTGACAACATCGCCGGCGGGGAAACCGCCGGCATTCCCTTCGCCGCGCTGGTCGCCGAACGCATGGCGCTGCCGATGACCTATGTCCGCAAGAAGCCCAAGGGCTATGGCCGCAACGCCCGCATCGAAGGCGCGATGACCGAAGGCCAGCGCGTCCTTCTGGTCGAAGACCTCACCACCGATGGCGGTTCCAAACTGTCCTTCGTCGATGCAATCCGCGAGACGGGCGCAACCTGCGCCCATACCGCGGTCATCTTCTACTATGGCATCTTCCCGGAAACGACCCGGCGCCTTGCCGATCATGGCGTCGCGCTGCATCATCTGTGCACCTGGTGGGACGTTCTGGCCGAGGCGCGCGCCTCTGCGGCCTTCGATGCCGCCACCCTGGCCGAGGTCGAAAGCTTCCTGCACGATCCCCGCGCCTGGCAGGCGGCCCGCCAGGCGAAGTGACCGAAGTTTCCTGTGGGCGGCCCTGTGGATGCTTTGTGGGGGAATCGCCCGCCTTTGCGCGGATCCCGCCCCGTCCTGGTGTCCGCCGCGACAGGCAAGGCAAGATATGGTAGAATGCCCCCCTGATATCCGAGTCGGGCTGGCGTTTTCCACAGGGTTGTTCCCGCCTGTTCCACCGGATGAAAACGGGGCAGAGACGACCCCGGCAGTCCCGACCCGAGGCAGAGATGAACGAAATCGCCACCCTGCGCCCCAACCTTCCCGCCGCCCCGCAGGCGGAGGAAGAGGTTCTGCCCCAGAATGTCGAGGCCGAACAGCAACTGCTGGGCGCGATCCTGACCAACAATGATGTCTATGACCGCATCGCCAGCCTCGTGAAGGCCGAGCATTTCTTCGATCCCGTCCATCAGCGCATCTTCGAGAAGGCCGCCGCCCGCATCCAGAAGAATGCGCTCGCCTCTCCCGTCACCCTCAAACCCTTCTTCGAGGATGACGACGGGCTGAAGGAACTCGGCGGCCCGGCCTATCTGGTCCGCCTGGCAGGCGCCGCGATCTCGTCCTTCGCCGCGCGCGACTATGCGCAGATGATCTATGATCTCGCCGTACGGCGCGAACTCATCACGCTTGGCCGCGACATCGCCGCCCGGGCGGCCAAGGTCGATGTCGTCTCCGAACCCCGCGAACAGATCACCGAGGCCGAACAGCAGCTTTACAAGCTGGGGGAACAGGGCGTGGCCCAGCGCGGCTTCGTCTCCTTCCTGCGTGCCACGACCGAGGCGGTGAACTCCGCCAACGCCGCATATCAGCGCGGCGGCGGCCTTGCGGGCATCTCCACCGGCCTTGTCGACCTCGACCGCAAGCTCGGCGGCCTCCACCCCTCCGACCTTCTCATACTCGCAGGCCGCCCCTCGATGGGCAAAACCTCGCTCGCCACCAACATCGCCTTCAACATCGCCAAGGCCTATCGCCGCGGCCGCACCCATGACGGCGGCGAAGGCGCGGTCGAAGGCGGCGTGGTGGGCTTCTTCTCGCTCGAGATGAGCAGCGAACAGCTTGCCGCCCGGATCCTGTCCGAGGCCTCGGAAGTGCCCTCCGAACAGATCCGCCGCGGCGACATGACCGAAACCGAATTCCGCCGCTTCGTCGAGGCAGCGAAGTCCCTCGAATCCTGCCCGCTCTATATCGACGACACGCCCGCCCTGCCGATCAGCCAGGTCGCCGCCCGCGCCCGCAGGCTCAAGCGGACCCATGGCCTCGACGTGCTGATGGTCGACTATCTTCAGCTTCTGAAGGGCTCCTCCAAGGGCGAATCGAACCGCGTGCAGGAAGTCTCGGAAATCACCCAAGGGCTGAAGGCCATCGCCAAGGAACTCAACATCCCCGTCGTGGCCCTGTCACAGCTGTCGCGGACCGTGGAATCCCGCGATGACAAGCGCCCGCAACTGTCAGACCTGCGCGAATCCGGCTCCATCGAACAGGATGCCGACGTCGTCATGTTCGTCTATCGCGACGAATACTATCACGAACGCCTCAAGCCGCCGGAGGACGATCCGCGCTTTGCCGAATGGTTCGAAAAGATGAACCGCGTTCATGGCAAGGCCGAGGTGATCATCGGCAAGCAGCGCCATGGTCCCATCGGCACCGTCGAACTCAGCTTCGAGGGTCGCTTCACCCGCTTCGGCAACCTCGCCCAGCCCTGGCAGGGCGATGGCGACGGCGGCGGATACTGAGCCCCGCCATGGACCTGCTTCTCAAGGACAAAGTCGTCATCGTCACCGGCGGCGGACAGGGGATCGGCGGCGCGATCAGCCGCCGCCTGGCCGAGGAAGGCGCCATCCCCGTCATCCTGGCCCGCCGCCCGCCCGATCCGGCCTTCCTGGCCGATCTCGCCGCACTGCACCCGAAGGCGGGCTTCGTGCAGGTGGACCTGTCGATGGATGCCGAAATCCGCCGCGCGGTGGATACGGTCCATGCCCGCTGGGGGCAGGTCTGGGGCCTTGTGAACAACGCAGGCACCAATGACGGCGTAGACCTGAACGCAGGCCCCGACGCCTTCCGCGCCTCGCTCGACCAGAACCTGATCCATTACTACACCCTCACCCACCTCCTGCAGGACGATCTCAAGGCCCAGCAGGGCGCCATCGTGAACATCTCCTCCAAGACCGGGGTCACCGGCCAGGGCTCCACCTCGGCTTACGTCGCCGCCAAGGCCGCGCAACTGGGCCTCACCCGCGAATGGGCCGCAGCCTTCGCCCCCCATGGCGTGCGCGTCAACGCGGTGATCCCGGCCGAAGTCCTGACGCCGATGTATGACGCCTGGCTCGACACCTTCCCCGACCGCGCCGAAAAACTGGCCGAAATCACCCGCCGCATCCCGCTTGGCCAGCGCATGACGCTCGATACCGAAATGGCCGATACCGTGGTCTTCACCCTCTCGCCCCGCGCGGGCCACACCACCGGCCAATGGCTCTTCGTCGATGGCGGCTATGTCCATCTCGACCGCGCCATGGCGGGCCTGCGCGACTGACGCGCCTTCCCCTTCATCTTGGCAACAAATACCCTCCAGGGGTGAATGGCCGGGCGCGCAGCGCCCGGACAGAGGGGACGGAACGTCCCCTGACGACGGAGCCGTAGCGCGGCACGCGCGGAGGCGACAGGAAAGGCTTGCGCGAAGCGCGCCGCAAGATCACGCCTCGCCACCCCGTGATGCCCTGCCGCCAGAATTCCCTTGACCGCAGCCCCGCCCCTGCCGAAAACCCCCGCACCATGGCCACAGCTACCCTCACCATCGACCTCGACGCCATCGCCGCCAACTGGCGCGCGCTGGACCGTCTTTCCACCCCCGTCGTGCAGACCGCCGCCGTCGTCAAGGCCGATGCCTATGGCCTCGGGATCGACCGTGTCGCCCCGGCGCTGGCCCGCGCGGGCGCGCGGCGCTTCTTCACCGCCGTCGCGGAAGAAGGCGCCAGATTGCGCCAAATCCTCGGCCCCGGCCCCCAGATCGGCATCCTCGGCGGCCATATGGCGGGCGATACCGAGATGATCCACGATCTCGACCTGACACCGATGCTGAACTCGCTCCAGCAGGTCACGCGGCACCTCGAATCCCTGCCCGGCCACCCCTTCGGCATCCAGCTTGACACCGGCATGAACCGGCTCGGCATGGAAGAGGCCGAATGGCGCGCCATCGCCCCCATCGTGCTGGAGGCGGGCCCCGTCTTCCTGATGTCCCATCTCGCCTGCGCCGATGAGCCCGACAACCCGATGAACGCGGCCCAACTGGCGCAGTTCCATCACATGACCGACGGGCTCGGCATCCCGCGCAGCTTCGCCGCCACCGGCGGCATCCTGCTTGGCCCCGACTACCATTTCGATCTCACCCGCCCCGGCATCGGCCTCTATGGCGGCCAGCCCTTCGATGCGGCCCAACCCGTCGTCACCCTGTCCCTGCCCGTCATCCAGACGCGCGATGTGGCAAAGGGCGAAACCGTGGGCTATGCCAATGCCTGGACGGCCGACCGCGCGACGACCGTCGCCACCCTCTCGGCCGGCTATGCCGATGGCCTGCCGCGCACGCTCTCGAACAAGGTCCGGCTCTGGGATGGCGACACGCCCGTCCCCCTGATCGGCCGCGTCTCGATGGACCTGATCACCGCCGATATCGGCCACCTTTCCGAAATCCCGCGCAGCCTCGATATCCTCGGCCCGCATCAGGGCGTCGATGACCTCGCCGCCATCGCGGGCACCATCGGATACGAGATCCTCACCGCGCTCGGCCCGCGCTATGCGCGCCGCCATGTCACCCGGCAGACCGGGGGGCAGGCATGACCGCCCTCACCGCGCCCCTTGCCGCGCTTGGGCGGCCCGTGCTGGCCGCCCTCGCCGCCATCGGGCGCGTCACGCTCTTTGCCGCCGCCGTCATCGGCCATATCTTCCGCCCACCCTTCTACCCGCGCGAATTCCTGCATGCGCTGATGCAGATCGGCTGGTTCTCGCTCCCCGTCGTGGGCCTCACCGCCGTCTTCACCGGCGGCGCGCTGGCGCTGCAGATCTATTCCGGCGGCGCCAGGTTCAACGCCGAGTCGGTGGTCCCCTCCATCGTCGCCATCGGCATGGTGCGCGAACTCGGCCCCGTCTTGGGCGGCCTCATGGTCGCCGCCCGCGTCGCCTCTTCCATCGCGGCGGAAATCGGCACGATGAAGGTCACCGAACAGATCGACGCGCTGGTCACCCTCTCCACCAACCCGATCAAATACCTCGCCGTCCCGCGCGTCCTCGCCGCCACCTTGGCCGTCCCCGTCCTCGTCGCCGTGGGCGACGCCATCGGCATCGCGGGCGGCTGGCTCGTGGGGGTGAACCGCCTCGGCTTCAACTCCGGCACCTATCTGCAGAACACGGTGGATTTCCTGGAAAGCTGGGATGTCATCTCGGGCCTCTGGAAAGGCGCCGCCTTCGGCTTCATTGTGGCCATCATGGGCTGCTACCACGGCATGCATTCCGGCCGCGGCGCGCAGGGCGTGGGGGCCGCGACCAAATCCGCCGTGGTGGGCGCATCCGTCCTGATCCTCGCTGCCAATTACATCCTCACCGAACTGTTCTTCTCCGCATGATCACCCTCTCCGCCGTCACCAAGACCTTCGGCAAGAACCGCGTCCTGCGCGGGGTGGATCTGACCATCCCCTCGGGGCAAAGCATGGTGATCATCGGCGGCTCCGGCACCGGGAAATCGGTGCTGCTCAAATGCATCCTCGGCCTTGTGCAGCATGATACCGGCACCATCACGCTGGATGGGCAGGACGTGACGAAAGCCGACCGCGACGCCTTCCTCGCCCGCTTCGGCATGCTCTTCCAGGGCGGCGCACTGTTCGACAGCCTCCGCGTCTGGGAAAACGTGGCCTTCCGCCTGATGCGTGGCCCCACCAAGCGCCCCAAGGCCGAGGCGCGCGAGATCGCCATCGAGAAACTCCGCCGCGTCGGCCTCAAGCCAGAGGTCGCCGACCTCTTCCCCGCCGAGCTTTCGGGCGGCATGCAGAAACGCGTGGGCCTTGCCCGCGCCATCGCGGCAAGCCCTGAAATCATCTTCTTCGACGAACCCACCACCGGGCTTGACCCGATCATGGCCGGCGTCATCAATGACCTGATCCGCGAGATCGTGACAGAGATGGGCGCCACCGCCATGACCATCACCCATGACATGACCTCGGTCCGCGCCATCGCCGACCGCGTGGCCATGCTGCATGACGGCGTGATCCAGTGGACCGGCCCCATCGCCGATCTGGAAACCACCCCCGATCCCTTCGTCCAGCAATTCATCCACGGCCGCGCGACCGGCCCCATCGCCGCCGTGCGCTGATGGATGCCTGGATCCAGAACGCGCTCGCCCTGCTCTCCGGCTCCGGCATCGTGCGCGCCCTCGTGGCCGCCATTCCCGTCACCATCGCCGTTGCCGCCCTCGCAGGCTGGCGCCAGAGGGTCGAAGGCGCGGGCCTTCTGGCCCTGGCGGCCTGCGCCTTCTGCCTCTGGCTGATCCTGCCCTGGCATCCCGCCTATCTGGAACTGCATCAGGCCAGCCTGATCCTCTCCATCCTCTGCTGGCTCTGGCTGGTCTGGGCCTGGGCGCGGCATGTGCTGGGCGAATGGCCCGCGCCGATCTGGGGCCACTGGATCGTGGGAACCCTGCTCTGGATCCTGCCCGTCTGCGCGATCCTCGTGCTGGTCCTCGGCTGACTGTTTCCGCATTCGAAACAATCCCGCCCGCCACCCGCCACTGTCGCACCAGAACCCGGAACCATCGAAAAACATTTGCCGAATCTGCCCGCCCTGCGCTTGCCTGCATGGGGTAATGAGTGTGGTGGTGCCGATGTCCCCTGTCGTTTCAGGCAATCTCAGGATTGCCCTGCAGATCCTGCAATCCGCGGCCAGCGGTCTTGTCCTGCTTCTCGCCCTTGCCCTGACGGGGGCAAGCCTGCTCGCCGCCCTCGGCCATCTGCCCTGGCCCGACATCGCGCTCGCCTTCGGGGGCCAACCCCTGCCCCATGCCGGGATCTGGGCGCAACTCGGGCTGAACGCCTTCCTCCTGCTGCTCTGCCTCTTCCTGCCCGCCAATGCCCGCATGGCGCGGCTTGAACGCAGCCACCGCTCCTTCGCCATGGGGCTCGAGGATGTGGCCCATGCCTATCGCATCGCCCATGCCGCCGATCGCGCGGGCGTCTTCGCCCTGTCGGGCGAATTCGAATCCCTGCGCGCCCGCCTTGCCCATCTGCGCGATCATCCCGATCTGGCCCATCTCGAACCCGAACTCCTGCAACTCGCCGCACAGATGAGCTTTCAGACACGCGATCTTGCCCATACCTATTCCGATGCCCGCGTCGCCCGCGCCCGCGAATTCCTGAAACACCGCCAGGAAGAGGCCGCCACCCTGACCGAACGCATCGCCCTTGCCCGCCACATCACCGATGACCTGCGCCGCTGGCTCACGGATATCGAATCCGAGGAACGCCAGGCCGAAGTTCAGATCAAGCGGCTCGAGGCCGACCTGCGCGATATCCTGCCCCAGCTCGGCTATGCGATGGAACCGGACGAACCCCGCGATGCCACCGTGGTGCAACTGCCAAAGCCGGGGAAATGACTTGAACCCATGGCGCGGGGCGGGCCAGATGCGCCCATGCGCCCCGCTGTCCTTCTCAACCTCTCGCTCCTGATCCTCTTTCCCGTGGCATGGTTCGCGCCGCTTCTGCGCGCGGGGCTGCTGCCGCTGTTCGGCCTGTCGGAAATCTCGGTCGTCACCGGGCTGCAATCGCTCTGGTCCACAGATCCGGCGCTGGCCCTTCTGGTCAGCTTCCTCGCCCTCTTCGCCCCCTATGCCAAGGTCCTGGGCCTCGCGCTGATCGACTTCCGCCTCCTCTCGCCCCGCGCCCTGCCCGCCCTGCGCGTCCTGGGCCGCCTCGCCATGGCCGATATCTTCCTTGTCGCCCTCTACATCGTGCTGGCAAAAGGCCCCGGCTTCGGCACCATCGAAACCGCCTGGGGCCTCTGGCTCTTCACCGCCTGCGTGGGCCTCTCGCTGCTTCTCTCCCACCGCCACCGCCCTTGAACCCCCGCCACCGACCCGCTACCCAATGGGCATGAGCAAATCCTCCCCCGCCTTCACCTGCACCGCCTGCGGCGCCGTCCACCGCAAATGGGCGGGCAAATGCGATGCCTGCGGGGCCTGGAACTCCATCGTGGAAGAGGCCCCCCTCTCCACCGGCCCCAAATCCCTTGGCGCCAAGGGCAAGACCATCCCCCTCACCGACCTCGCCACCGAAGAGGCCCCGCCCCCCCGCGCGGCCTCGGGCATGGAGGAGCTTGACCGCGTCCTCGGCGGCGGCCTCGTCCCCGCCTCGGCCATCCTCGTGGGCGGCGATCCCGGCATCGGGAAATCCACCCTGCTGCTGCAGGCCACCGCCAGCTTCGCCCGGCGCGGCCTCAAATGCCTCTACATCTCGGGCGAAGAGGCCGCGGCCCAGGTCCGCATGCGCGCCCAGCGCCTGGGCCTGACCGATGCCCCCGTCGCCCTCGGTGCCGAAACCGCGCTGCGCGACATCCTCACCACGCTCGATGCCGAACGCCCCCAGCTTGCCGTCATCGACTCGATCCAGACCATGTGGCTGGATACGGTCGAGGCAGCCCCCGGCTCCGTCTCACAGGTCCGCGCCGCGGCGCATGAACTTGTCACCTTCGCCAAACGGCGCGGCGTCGCCATCATCCTTGTCGGCCATGTCACCAAGGAAGGCCAGATCGCCGGTCCCCGCGTCGTGGAACACATGGTCGATACCGTCCTCTATTTCGAAGGCGAACGCGGCCACCAGTTCCGCATCCTGCGGGCCGTCAAGAACCGCTTCGGCCCCGCCGATGAGATCGGCGTGTTCGAAATGACAGGCGATGGCCTGTCGCAGGTCACCAACCCCTCGGCGCTCTTCCTGTCGGATCGCGGCCAGTCCAGCCCCGGCTCCGCCGTCTTCGCGGGCATCGAAGGCACAAGGCCGGTCCTGACCGAAATCCAGGCCCTCGTCGCGCCCTCCAACCTCGGCACGCCGCGCCGCACGGTCGTCGGCCTCGATAGCGGCCGCCTCTCCACCATCCTCGCCGTGCTGGAATCCCGCTGCGGCATCCCCTTCGCGGGCCTTGACGTCTTCCTCAACGTCGCGGGCGGCATGCGCGTGTCGGAACCCGCCGCCGATCTCGCCGTCGCCGCCGCCCTCCTTTCCGCCCGCGAAGATGTGGCGCTTCCGCCAGACATGGTGCTTTTCGGCGAAATCTCCCTCTCTGGCGCCCTCCGCCCCGTCGGTCAGACCGAAAACAGGTTGAAAGAAGCCTCGAAACTTGGTTTCTCACAGGCGATTGCGCCGGACCGCTCCAAGATCGGGGCGGAAACGGGGATGCGGGTGCGTCAGATGCCCGACCTCACGGCCTTCGTGGGCGAGATGTTCGGGGCGGGCTGATCCTCCCCGGCAGGACAGGAGCAGGACGGCACATGGAAGGTTTCACACTGATCGACGCGGTCGTTGCCGGCGTCATCGTGCTTTCGGCGATCCTCGCCTATTCGCGCGGCCTCGTCCGCGAAGCCATGGCCATCGTCGGCTGGATCGGCGCGGCGCTGGTGGCCTTCCTCTTCGCCGAACAGGTGCAACCCCTCGTCAAGGAACTGCCCGTCGTGGGCGAATTCCTCGGCGACAGTTGCGAACTCTCCATCATCGCGGCCTTCGCCGTGGTCTTTGCCGTGGCGCTGATCCTCGCCTCGCTCTTCACGCCGCTCCTCTCCTCGGCCATCCACCGCACCGCGCTTGGCGGCCTCGATCAGGGCCTTGGCTTCCTCTTCGGCGTCGCGCGCGGCGTGCTTCTCGTCGCCGTGGCCTTCCTCGTCTATGATCGCGCCGTGGCCTCCAACGCCATCCCCATGGTCGATGACAGCCGCTCTGCCAAGGTCTTCGCCTCCTTCCAGGACAATATCGACGCCCAGATGCCGACCGATGCCCCCGGCTGGATCGTCGCCCGCTACAACGACCTCACGCAGGTCTGCGTCGGCACCGCCGCCCCGGCCGAAACCGCCCCCGCCACCTCGGGCTGATCCGTCGCCGCATCGCAGCACAGGCCAAAGGGGGCGTGACTTCCCCCTGACAAAGCACTAGATCAGACGCACAGCTTTCCTCGGATTCGGAGGCCCCATGCGCCCCTTCCTCTCGCACCCCTTCGATGATGACAAATTGAAGGAGGAATGCGGCGTATTCGGCGTGATCGGCGTCGCCGATGCGGCAAATTTCGTGGCCCTCGGCCTGCATGCCCTGCAGCATCGCGGGCAAGAGGCGGGGGGGATCGTCTCCTACGATCCCGAACAGGGCTTCAACTCCGCCCGCCGCTTCGGCTATGTCCGCGACAATTTCACCAAGGCCGACGTGATGGATACCCTGCCGGGCGAACTGGCCATCGGCCATGTGCGCTATTCCACCGCAGGTTCCAAGGGCGCGACCGCCATCCGCGACGTGCAGCCCTTCTTCGGCGAATTCTCCATGGGCGGGGCGGCCATCGCTCATAACGGCAACCTGACCAATGCCGCCGCCCTGCGCCGCGAACTCATCGAACGCGGCTCGATCTTCCAGTCCTCTTCCGACAGCGAATGCATCATCCACCTGATGGCGCGGTCGATCCAGAAGACGATCCCCGAACGCATCAAGGATGCGCTCCGCCGCGTCGAAGGCGCCTTTTCCGTCGTTGCCATGACGCGCACCAAACTCATCGGGGTGCGCGATCCCCTTGGCGTCCGCCCCCTCGTCCTCGGCCGGATCGGCGATCACGGCTGGGCGCTCTCGTCGGAAACCTGCGGTCTCGACATCATCGGTGCCGATTTCATCCGCGAAATCGACCCCGGCGAGATGGTGGTGATCGAGAACAACAAGGTCGACAGCTTCCGCCCCTTCTCGCCCGCCAAATCGCGGTTCTGCATCTTCGAACATGTCTATTTCTCGCGCCCCGACTCTATCCTCGGTGGCCGCTCCGTCTATGAAACCCGCCGCCAGATCGGCGTGGAACTGGCGCGCGAAGCGCCGGTCGAGGCCGATCTCGTCTGCCCCGTCCCCGACAGCGGCACCCCCGCCGCCATCGGCTTCGCGGCAGAGTCCGGCATCCCCTTCGGGCTTGGCATCACGCGCAACCAGTATATGGGGCGCACCTTCATCGAACCGACCGAACAGATCCGCAACATGGGCGTGCGGCTGAAGCTCAACGTCAACCGCGCCCTGATCAAGGGCAAGCGCGTGATCCTTGTCGATGACTCGGTCGTCCGCGGCACCACCTCGCGCAAGATCAAGGACATGATCCTCGATGCAGGCGCGGCCGAGGTCCACTTCCGCATCGCCTCCCCCCCCACCGCATGGCCCTGCTTCTATGGCGTCGACACGCCCGAACGCTCCAAGCTCCTCGCCGCCACCATGTCCGAGGATGAGATGCGCGACTGGATCGGCGTCGACAGCCTGAAATTCATCTCGCTCGACGGCCTCTACCGCGCTGCGGGCGAGGCGGCGGGCCGCGATGCTGCCAATCCGCGCTATTGCGATGCCTGCTTCTCGGGCGATTACCCGGTCGCCCCCTCGGACAAGATCGAGGAAGGCTTCCAGATGAAGGCCGCCGAGTAATCCGTCCGCCCCATCAGGCGCTGGACCGCCACCGCTGGCCAGAAGGCGCACTTGCCCCTTCAGCTTGTATGAATTACCCACGCCCGGCCAGCTACGGAGCCTGATCCCATGACCCAGAAGATCGCCCTCGTCACCGGCGCCTCGCGCGGCCTCGGCGCGGCCATGGCCGAACAGCTTGCCCTGCGCGGCTGGCATGTCGTCGCCGTCGCCCGCACAGTGGGCGCGCTGGAGGAACTCGATGATCGCGTGAAATCCGCGGGTCTCCCCGGGGCCGGCACGCTGACGCTCGCCCCCATGGACATCACCAATGACGATGCCATGCGCCATCTCTGCCGCTCCATCCATGATCGCTGGGGCCATCTCGATCTCTGGGTCCATACCGCCATCCACGCCGCCCCTCTCGCCCCCATGGGCAGCCTTGATGCCAAGGACTGGGAAAAGTCCATCGCCACCAACACCCGCGCCACGGGCCTGCTGATCCCCATGGTGGACCCCCTCCTGCGCGCCGCCCCCGATGGCGGCACGGCCTTCTTCCCCGATGACCCCAAGGGTGGCGAAAAGTTCCACGGCGCCTATGGCGCAACCAAGGCCGCGCAGATGGCGCTGGCCCGATCCTGGGCCGCCGAAGCGGCGAAACACGGCCCGCGCATCCTCATTGCCGAACCCGCCCCCATGCCCACCGCCACCCGCGCCCGCTTTCACCCCGGTGAAGATCGCGCAAGACTTGCCGATATCCGCAGCGAGGCAAGCCGCCTCCTCGATCTGATCTGACCCTCGGCGCAAACTGACATGTCAGTTTGCCCTTGCCCCGGCGGGCCGCTTCCGCTTGACTGCGCGTCACAAGGATAAGGGATCACCGCACCATGCGCCTCGCCGGAAAGACCGCCTTCTGTACCGCCTCCGGAGCCGGGATCGGCCTTGCCACCGTCCGCGCCTTCAAGGCCGAAGGTGCCCGTGTCATTGCCACCGACATCAGCAGCAAGGCGGTCGAAGACCTGCGCGCCGAAGGGTTCGAGGCGCACCGCCTCGACGTGACCGATGGCACAGCCGTCGCCGCCATGGCAGCCAAGGTTGGCGCCGTCGACATCCTCTTCAATTGCGCGGGCTTCGTCCATGCGGGCACGATCCTCGATTGCGAGGAAAAGGATTTCGACTTTTCCTTCGAGTTGAACGTCAAGGCGCTCTACCGCGTCACACGCGCCTTTTTGCCCGCGATGCTGGAAAACGGCGGCGGTTCAATCGTCAACATCGCCTCGGTCGCCTCCTCCATCATCGCGGCCCCCAACCGCTTCGTCTATGGCGCAACCAAGGCCGCCGTGATCGGCATCACCAAATCCATCGCCGCCGACTATGTGACGCGCGGCATCCGCTGCAACGCGATCTGCCCGGCCACGGTGGAATCCCCTTCGCTGGAACAGCGGATGCGCGCGCAAGGCGATTACGAGGCCGCGCGCGCCGCCTTCATCGCGCGCCAGCCCATGGGCCGCATCGGCCAGCCCGAGGAAATCGCCCATCTCGCGGTCTACCTCGCCTCCGACGAGGCCGCCTTCCTGACCGGCCAGGCGATCAACATCGACGGCGGCTGGACCAACATCTGACATCGGGCGCAGCGAAAATTCTTCTGCGAAGAATTTTCGCCCCACCACCGACCCGGAAGATTTTTCTACGAAAAATCTTCATCTTCCTGAAAATTCTTCGCTGAAGAATTTTCAGCCCTCAAACAACCGCCAGCGCCTCCTCGATCCCGGCCCAGAGCGCCTCGACCGGCTCCACCCCGATCGACAGCCGCAGGAACCCGTCCGGCACGGCATCGCCCCAGCGCGCGCGGCGTTCGCCCGCGCTATGGGTGGACCCGAAACTCGTCGTCCGCGCCATATAGGGGCAGGCCGCAAGGAACCGCTCGGCCGCTTCGGCACTCTCAAGCACCATACCGATCAGAAAGCCGAATCCCCGCGCCTGCCGCGCCATCACCGCATGCGCGGGATCGCCCGCAAGCCCCGGATAGCGCAGCCCCCCGACCTTGGGATGCGCGGCCAGCCGTTCTGCAATCACCTGCGCGCTCGCGCACATCCGCGACAGGCGCAGTTCCAGCGTCTCGATCCCGCGATGCACCAGCCAGGCCTCGAAGGCCCCCGGCACCGCACCCGACAGTTTCCGCCAATCCCGCACCCGCGCCATCAGCCCCGCATCCTGCCCCGCGACATGACCGAACAGCACATCCGAATGCCCCCCCGGCGCCTTGGTATCCGCCGCGACCACAAGATCGGCCCCAAGGTCCAGCGGGCGCTGCAGCACCGCCGTCAGCGTCGTGTTATCCACGATCACCGTCGCCCCGGCCGCCTTGGCGCGCGCTGCGACGGCGGCGATGTCGCAGGCATCCAGACCCGGATTCGAAGGTGTCTCGACATAGACGATCCCCGCCCCGGTGAAATCGGCCTTGTCCATCTCCACCGTCGGCACATAGTCCAGCGTCACGCCGAAGGGTTTCAGGAACCCTTCCGCGAAAAGCCGCACGGTGTAGTAACCGTCCGAGGGCAAAACGACCCGCCGCCCCGGCGTGACGGCGGCAAACAAGGCCGCCGAAATCGCCGCCATCCCCGAGGGAAAGCTGATGCAGGGCGCGCCTTCAAGGACGGCAAGCTGCGCCTCCACCTCTTCCCATGTCGGCATCGACATGCGCCCATAAAGGAACCCGCCCAGATCGCTGCGCGGCAGGTGATAGGTCGCCGCACTCACCAGCGGCGGCGTCACCGGATCGCCCTGCTCCAGCCGCGCCGCGCGATGGTGCAGCAGGTCGGCAAAGCGGCGGTCGTCCTCGGGGCGGTTCGTCATGGCGCAGATCTCCTTTGCGCCGACCCTTTCCCGGCAGCAGGCGGAATGCAAGGCAGGACGTGGCGCGGGATGGAGAGACCCGGGGGCGCTTCGCCCCCCGGACCCCCCGAGGATATTTGAGAACAGATGAAGTGGCCTATTCCAGACGTGCCGGGAACCCCGCCGCCCGAAGATCCGTTCCCAGCGCATCCTCCAGCAGTTTCACGATCTGCGTCGATTGCGCCGTCCCGCCATAGACCGCCTTGCCCTTCATGAAGGTCTGGTTGGTCAGCGACGCAAGGTCCAGCGGCACCCCGAATTCCTTCCCGAACCCCATCGCGAAGCCCAGATCCTTCAACGCCAGATCCATGGTGAAGGCGATGTCATAGCTGCCGTTCAGGATGAGCTGCCCCTCCGTCTCATGCACGAAGGACGTCCCCGAGGATGCCGCGATGGCCTCCCAGGCCGTCTTCAGGTCCAGCCCCCCGCGCTTGGCCAGCATCAAGGCCTCGCCATCCGCCACCAGATGGATGAAGGCCAGCATGTTGGTGATCACCTTGATGATCGCGGCACTGCCCAAGGGCCCCATGTGGAAGATGCGGCTGCCGATCGCCTGCAACGCCGGGCGATGCATCTCGAACAGGTCGGCATCCCCGCCCACCAGCACCGTGATCTCGCCCCGCGCCGCCAGATGCACGCCGCCTGTCACGGGGGCCTCCAGCAGCCGCACGCCCCCCGTTCGCGCCAGCCCCGCCAGCCGCAGGATATCCTCGCGCCCCAGGGTCGAATTCTCGATCCAGGTGGCCTCCGGCTTCATTGTGGTCAGCAACTGCGCCAGCACCGCCTCGGACACGGCAGGCGAGGGCAGGCAGGTGAAGACGTGATCCACCTGCGCCGCCACCTCTGCCGGGCTGTCGGCCACCGTGGCCCCCATCGCCCGGTGCCGCTCTGCCAGGGCAGGATCGCGGTCATGGACCACGACCTCATGCCCCGCCCGGATCAGGCTGGCCGCCAGATGCCCGCCAAGGTTCCCCAGCCCAACATATCCGTATTTCATTCCAGCCCCTTACGCCCCATGCCCCACGATGGCCTTGACCTCGCAGAAGTCATGGATGCCCCAATCGGCATATTCCCGGCCATTGCCCGATTGCTTGTATCCGCCAAAGGGCGCGAAAGTATCCCAGGCCGGATAGTTCAGGCTCACCTGCCCCGCGCGCAGGCGGCGACCCACGGCCACCGCCTCGGCCGTCGGCCCCTGCACATAGGCGGCAAGGCCATAGACCGTGTCATTGGCCATCGCCACGGCCTGATCCACCGTCTCATAGCCGATCACCGACAGGACAGGACCGAAGATTTCCTCCCGCGCGATGGTCATGTCATTGGTCACATGACCAAAGATCGTGGGCCGCGCGAACCAGCCCCGGTTCAGCCCGGCAGGCCGCCCCACGCCGCCCGTCACCAGTGTTGCCCCCTCGTCGATCCCTTTCTGGATCAACCCCTGCACCTTGTCGAACTGCAGCTTGGAAATCAGCGGCCCCATCGTCACCGCGGGATCGTTCGGATCGCCCACGACCACGGCTTCCGCCGCCTCCTTCGCCACGGCAAGCGCCTCATCCATCCGCGCGGCAGGCACGAACATCCGCGTCGGCGCATCGCAGGACTGCCCCGTATTGCCGAAACATCCCTCGACGCCGCCCGCAACCGCCGCGGCCAGATCGGCCCCCGGCAGGATGATATTGGCCGACTTGCCGCCCAGTTCCTGCGCCACCCGCTTCACCGTCGGCGCCGCCGCCGCCGCCACCGCCGTGCCGGCCCGGGTCGATCCGGTGAAGGACACCATATCCACCTCCGGATGCGCCGACATGCGCGCGCCCACCTCCGGCCCGGTCCCGTTCACCATGTTGAACACACCCGCCGGCACCCCCGCCGCATGGCAGACCTCGGCGAACAGCACCCCCGACAGGGGCGCGATCTCCGACGGCTTCAGCACCATGGTGCAGCCCGCCGCAATGGCGGGCGCCACCTTGCAGGCGATCTGGTTCATCGGCCAGTTCCAGGGCGTGATCAGCGCGCAAACCCCGATCCCTTCACGGATGATCAGCGTATCGCCCCGCATCTCTTCCCAATGGAATTCCTTCGCCGCCTTGATCGTGCTTTCGATATGCACCTGCCCCGCCCAGGCCTGCGCCTCGCGCGCCCAGGCCATGGGGGCGCCCATCTCGGTCGACATGGCAACCGCGAATTCCTCATAGCGCTTGTTGTATTCGGCAAGGATCGCCTCCAGCAGCGCGATCCGATCCTTGGCCTTCCAGGCGGTGAACCCGTCAAAGGCCGCCCGCGCCGCCGCAATGGCCCGATCCGCATCGGCCACCGATCCCAGCGCCACCTGCGCCACGATCTCCTCGCTCGCCGGATTCTCCACCCCCATGGTGCTGCCTCCCAGCGGCGCCACCCATTCCCCGTTGATGTAGAACTTCGAAAGATTTGCGTAGGTCATTGTTCCCTCACCGGAAATAGATGTTGAACCGCGCCCTGATCGCGGCGTCGATCTCGGGCTCCACCCGGCAGCCCGCCTTGGACAGGATCTCATTCTTGCGCCGGATCGCGCCATCCAGCAACAGGGGTTTGCCCGCCTCGTTCCATTCCTTCGGGCTCATCCGGTTGCCCACCTTGGGATAGACATATTCCGTCTGCATCAGGCTCAGCGTCTGGTCCGATCCCAGATAATGCCCCGGCCCGCCCAGACAGACCTCCTTCATTGCCTCGATGGAGGTGCTGTCTTCCGTCACATCAATCCCCCGCACAAGCCGCATCGCCTGCCCCAGCAGATCATCGCCCAGCACAAGGCTCTCCAGACAGAACCCCAGCAGCGAGGCATGCATCCCCACCGCCTCATAGCACATGTTCAACCCGGCAAGGCCCGCCAGTGCATTGGTGATCCCCTGCTCCCATCCCGCCTGCATGTCCGGCAGCTTGCTGTCCGAAATCCCCGACGCCGCGCCTCCGGGCAGCCCATAGAACCGGTGCATCTGCGCACAGCCCGCCGTCAGCAGCGCCTGCTCCGCAGACCCCCCGCTCATCGCCCCCGTCCGCAGGTCCGAAACGAAGGGCCAGGTCCCGAAAATCGCGGGCGCCCCTTTCTTGATCGCATTCACATAGACGACGCCTGCCAGACATTCCGCCACCGCCTGCACGATGGTCAGCGCGATGGGCGCCGGCGCCGTCGCCCCTGCCTGCCCCGCAGACAGCAGCAGCATGGGCATCCCCCGCCGGATGCAATCCTCCATCGTGATGCAGGACTCTTCCGCAAACTTCATCGGCGGCACGACAAAACAGTTGGAGTTGGAAACGAAGGGCCGCTCCACCCACTTCTCCTCGCCCCCGGCCACCATATAGAGCATGTCGAAGCAATCCGCGACATGGGCAGGATCGCTAAAGCTCGTCCCCACATGCTTCTTCGTGCCCGCAAGACAGGCGTAAAGCGTGTTCAGGTCCATCTCGCGATTGTCCACCACATCGCGGCAGACCATCGTGCGCTGGTAGAAATGGATGTTGTCGAGGTTATCGACCAGCCGCGCCCCGTCATACAGGTCCTGCGCGGTGGACTCGCGATAGTCCAGCGTGATCGGGTCGACGATATGCACCGCCGCCCCCGCCGTGCCGAAATGCACATTCGTCCCGGTCAGATGCAGATCATGCTTCGGATCGCGGGCATAAAGCGTGATATCCCGCGCCGCCACCGCCAGCATGTCCTCGACCAGCGCGCGGGGGAACCGCAGCCGCCCGTCATCCCCTTGGATGGCCCCGGCGGCGGTCATGATCTCCACCCCCGATTTCGGCGCCTGGCTCAGCCCGATCACCTCCAGCGCCTCCAGCGCCGAGGCATGGATCTTCGCCATCCCCGCCTCCGTCAGCGGCTTGTACTGCCCCCCCGGCATCCCCCCGCGCACGGGCCGCACATCATCCGCCAAAGGCGCCGCCCGCAGCGCCACCCGCGCCGACCGCCCGCCCGACCGCCGCGCCCGTGCCGGTTCGCAAACCTCACCGATATCGCTCATTCCGCAAGCCCTTTCGTCTCGGCCCAAATACCCATCTTCCCCGCCTCCACCCCGCGCCACATCCGTGGTCCCGCGCCGGGGGGTCCGGGGGGCCGCATGGCCCCCCGGGTTCGATCACATCCGCACCCGCTCCGATTTCGGGTCGTGCATCGGCACCAGCGACGCCACGGCCGCATGCCGCACCCCCGCCACCTCGATCTCGTAACGCGACGCCAGGACCTCCGCCTCGCTCTCCCCCGTGCAAGGCACATAGCCCATGCCCACCGCCCCGCCGAGGAAATGCCCGTAATTCCCGCTCGTCACCGGCCCCACGATCCGCCCATCCCGCACGATCGCCTCATTGTGGAACAGCATGACCGACGGGTCCTCCACCCGGAACTGCACCATCCGACGGCTCAACCCCGCCTCGGCCTTGCGCAGCACCGCATCCCGGCCCGTGAACCCCGCCTTCTTCTTCGACACGGCAAAGCCAAGCCCTGCCTCCAGCACATGATCCTCATCGGTGATGTCATGGCCCCAATGCCGATAGGCCTTCTCGATCCGGCAAGAATCCAGCGTATGTATCCCGCACAGCGTCAGCCCAAGCCCCGCCCCCGCCTCTTCCAGCGCCTCGAAGACATGCGCCGTCTGGTCGGAACTCACATACAGCTCCCAGCCCAGTTCGCCCACGTAAGTTACCCGATGCGCCCGCGCCAGGCCCATGCCCACCTCGATCTCCCGCGCCATCCCGAACGGATGCGCCGCGTTGGAGAAATCGTCCGGCGACACCGCCGCCATCAGGTCCCGCGCCTTGGGTCCCATGATGCACAAAACCGACTCCGCCGCCGTCATGTCGGTAATGACCACGAACTCATCCGCCCGCGCCCGCCTCAGCAACGCCAGATTGCGCTGCAACGTCGCCCCCGGCACCACCAGCAGGAAAGCCGTCTCTGACAGCCGCGTGACGGTCAGGTCCGCCTCGATCCCGCCGCGCGCGTTCAGGAACATCGTATAGACGATGCGCCCCACCGGAACATCCACCTCCGCCGAACAGACCCGGTTCAGGAAGGCGCACGCATCCCGCCCCTCCACCCTGATCTTGCCGAAGGACGTCATGTCAAAGAACCCGACCCCCTCGCGCACGGCCATATGCTCGGCCTTCTGGTTCTCAAACCAGTTCTGCCCCTTCCAGTCATAGCGGTATTCCCGCTCCTGCCCCGGACGCGCGAACCAGTTCGCCCGCTCCCAACCCGCGACCTCGCCGAACACCGCGCCCCGCGCCTTCAGATGCTCATGCAGCGGCGTCCGCCGCACGCCCCGGCTCGTCTCCACCTGCCGGAAGGGGAAGTGGTCGGCATAAAGCAGCCCCAGCGTCTCGCTCACCCGCTCCTTCAGATAGGCGCGGTTGCGCTGGAAGGGCTGCGCCCGGCGGATATCCACCTCCCACAGATCGAAGGGCGGCTCTCCTTCCGTGATCCAGGACGCCAGCGCCATCCCCGCGCCCCCCGATCCCGCGATGCCCACCGAATTATACCCCGCGGCAATCCAATACCCCCGCAACTCCGGCGCCTCGCCCAGATAATAGCGGTCATCCGGCGTGAAACTCTCAGGCCCGTTGAAGAACGTATGGATCCCCGATGTCTGGAACAAAGGCATCCGGTCCATCGCCTTCTCAAGGATGGGCATGAAGTGATCCCAATCCTCGGGCAGCGTGTCGAACATGAAATCCTCGCGGATCCCCCCCATCCCCCAGGGCTTCGCCTTGGGTTCAAAGGCGCCGATCATCATCTTGCCCGCGTCCGATTTGTAATAGGCGCATTCATCCGGCACCCGCAGCACAGGCAGATGGCCCAACCCCTCCACGGGTTCGGTGATCAGGTAGAAATGCTCGCAGGCATGCAGCGGCAACGTCACGCCTGATTGCGCCGCAAGGTCGCGCCCCCACATCCCCCCGCAATTCACCACCACATCGGCGCCAATGAACCCCGGCTCCCCGTCCGAGGACACATAATCCACCCCCGTCACGCGCCCCCCCGCCTGACGCACACCCACCACCTTCGTATGCTCGAAAATCTGCGCGCCCCGCATCCGCGCGCCCTTGGCAAGCGCCATGGCGATATTGGCCGGGTCGCATTGCCCGTCCAGCGGCAGATGCACCGCCCCCACCACGTCCGAAACGTTCAGATGCGGATACATCTCCTTGACTTGGGCAGGCGAGATTTCCGCCACATCCACCCCGAAGATGCGCGCCACGGTGGCCTGCCGCAGCAACTCCTCCCGCCGATGCTCGGTCAGCGCCACCGAGATGCTGCCCACCTGCCGCATCCCCGTCGCCACCCCCGTCTCCGCCTCCAGCTTGACGTAAAGGTCCGCCGAATACTTCGCCAGCCGCGTCATGTTCGCCGACCCGCGCAACTGCCCGATCAGCCCCGCCGCATGCCATGTCGTGCCAGATGTCAACTGCTTCCGCTCCAGCAGCACCACATCCGTCCACCCGGCCTTGGCCAGATGATAGGCCACCGAACAGCCCGACACGCCCCCGCCGATCACCACCGCCCGCGCCCGCACCGGAATTCCCATCGCCCTGCCCTTCATCTGTTCTAAAATATCCTGCGGGGGGTCCGGGGGGCGCAAAGTCCCCCGGTCCCGCAGCCGATCACGCGCGCAACCGCTCGTTCTTCGCATCCCACAGCGGCGCATCCTCGCAGACCACCGCCCGGCACCGCTCGCCGAAGATTTCCACCTCGACCACCGTCCCCGGCACCGCGAGGTCCGCCCGCAGCATCCCCAGCGCCACGACCTTTCCAACCCGATGCCCGAAATAGCCGCTCGTCGTCTCCCCGACGACGGCCCCCTCATGCCACAGCGTCGACATGTAAGGCGGATCGCACTCCCCCGCTTCCACGGTCAGCGTCACGAAGCGCTTGGATACGCCCCGCTGCCTCTCCGCCTCCAGCGCGGCCTTGCCCCGGAAGTCGGGCTTGGCCCAATCCACGAACCGCTCCAGCCCGCCCTGCAAGACCGTGTAATCGGTCGAAAGGTCCCCCTTCCACGCCCGATACCCCTTCTCCACCCGCAAGGAATTCAGCGCGAACATCCCGAAGGGCCGCAGGCCCAAGGGCCGCCCCGCCGCCATCACCGCGTCAAAGACCGCAGGCGTATCCGCCACGCGGGAATGGATCTCCCACCCCAATTCCCCGGCAAAGCTCACCCGGAACAGCCCAACCTCCGCCCCCGCGATCCGCGCCATCTGAAAGGTCAGCCAGCCCTTGCCCAGATCGGCCTCGCACCCCGCCGCCACCAGAACCTCGCGCGCCTTCGGCCCCGTCAGGATCTGGGTCGACCATGCCTCCGTCTCATCCACCAGCGTCAAACCGGCAGGCAAGGTGGACAAGAGCCACTCCTTGTCATGCATCTGCGCGGTCGCCGCCGTGATCAGCAGCACCTCCTCCTCCGCGATCCGCGCCACCGACATCTCGGTGACGATCCGCCCCTTCCCATCCGCGAAATAGGCCAGCCCCAGCCGCCCCACCCCCGGCACGCGTCCCGTGATCTGCGCCGACAGCCACGCCACCGTCCCCGCGCCCGTCACCCGGAACCGGCTGAACCCCGGCAGGTCGAGGATGCCGCAGGCATCCCGCACCGCGAGGCACTCCTCCCGCACCGCACCGAACCACGGGCCTTCCCGGTCCCAGGTCCGCTGCGCCGCCTCGCTCACATCATCGCCGGGCCGCGCATACCACAGCGCCCGCTCCCACCCGTTATATGGCCCGAACTGCGCCCCCATCGCCGCCGTCCGGTCATGCACCGCCGACAGCTTCTTCCCCCGCCCCACAGGCCAGACGTGATGCGGGAAATGGATGGCATATTCATGCCCATAGACCTCCATCCCCTTCTCCACGCAGTATTGCGGGTCCTCGAACCCGGTAAAGCGGCGCGGATCACAGGACCACATGTCCCATTCCGTCGCCCCCTCTGTCACCCATTCGGCCAGAACCTTGCCCGCCCCGCCCGCCTGACAGATGCCAAAGGTGAAGACACAGGCCTCGAACGCATTCGGCACACCGGGCATAGGCCCGATCAATGGGTTCCCGTCCGGGGTATAGGGGATAGGCCCGTTGATCACCTTGGTCAGATTGGCCTGCCCCAGCAGCGGCACCCGCGCCATGGCGTCGTTGATATGCCACTCCAACCGCTCCAGATCATCCGGGAACAGCTGGAAGGAAAAATCCTCCGGCATCGGATCATCGGGCGTCGCCCAATGCGCGCGGCAGGGGTTCTCATACGGCCCCAGATTGAACCCGTATTTCTCCTGCCGCAGGTAATAGGACGAATCCACATCCCGCAGCAGCGGCAGCTTGTGACCCACCCCCTTGGACCACGACTCCAACTCCGGGATCGTGTCGAACAGCAGATACTGATGGCTCATCACCATCATCGGCAGATCGCGCCCGAACATCTTGGCGACCTCGCGCGCGTAGTAACCGGCGGCATTTACCACGATCTCGCAGCGGATCTCGCCCTTGGGCGTCTCCACCACCCACTCGTCGCCCTCGCGCCGCACACCCGTCGCGGGGCAGAACCGCTCGATCCGCGCCCCCATCGCCCGCGCCCCCTTGGCCAGCGCCTGCGTCAACTGCGCGGGGTCGATGTCGCCGTCATAGGGGTCATACAACGCCCCCGTCAGATCATGCGTCTCAAGGAAGGGATAGCGCGACCGGATCTCATCGGGCGACAGGATATCAAGGTCCATCCCCTGATACCGCCCCATCCCCACGACGCGCTTGAACTCCTGCAACCGCTCGCGGCTATGCCCCAGCCGCACCGACCCGGTCACGTGATAGTTCATCGGGTAATCGACGGCCTCCCCCAGCCCCCGATACAGCTGCGCCGAATAGCGCTGCATGTTCATGATCGACCAGCTGGACGAAAAGGTCGGCACGTTCCCCGCCGCATGCCAGGTGGACCCGGCAGTCAATTCGTTCTTCTCCAACAGGACGCAATCCGTCCACCCCGCCTTGGCAAGGTGATACAGCGACGACGCCCCCACCGCGCCCCCGCCAATGATCACCACCCGCGCGCTCGTGGGAAAATCCGCCATCTCGCCCTCCGTCCATTCCGCGCGGAAGGATGACAGCCAAACCCTGCCCTTTCAATTCGGCCCCGACCCGCCTATTGATCGGAAAACCCGATTAGGCAGCCCCCCTCACGCACCCATGCAGATCGACCATCTCGAAACCTTCCTCGACCTCTGCGAAACCCGCAGCTTCAACCGCACGGCAGAACGGCTGGGCCTTACGCAATCCACCATCTCCGCCCGCATCGCCGCCTTGGAACAGGCGCTGGGATCAAAACTCTTCACCCGCTCCCGCGCCGGAACCGACCTCACCACCGAAGGTGCGCGGTTTGAGCCCCATGCCCGCGCCCTGCGCCATGAATGGCACGAGGCGCGCCGCCGCATCCAGGTCCCCGACCGCGCCGCCCACCTGATCCGTCTCGGCATCCAGAACGACCTTGCCGCCCAGCATATCGGCGAATGGATCGCCGATTTCCGCCGCGCGCTCCCCGATACCGCCTTCTACATCGAACCCGATTATTCCAACCAGATGTGCGCCGATGTCCTGACGGGCATCCTCGACTTCGCCGTGATGTATTCCCCCAAACCCCACCCCGACCTGCACTTCTCGGAACTGGGCGAAGTCACCTATCGCATGATCAGCACCGACACCGACCGCCGGGCCGAGGTGAACCCCCAGACCTTCATCTTCGCCCATTTCTCGCCGATGTTCGAAGCGATGCACCGCGACCTGACGCCGGAATTCGCCTCCGCCCCCGTCTCGGTGGGCCAAAGCGCGACGGTCGCCTCCCTCCTCACCGCGATGGGCGGCGCGGGCTATGTGCTGGAACGCACCGCCACCCAGATGCTCGCCTCGGGCCGCTTCCGCGAGGTGACGGATGCCCCAGTCCTGCGCCAGCCGGTCTATGCCGCCACCCACCTGCGCCACCGCATCACGCCCCTGCACCGCAAGCTCCACCGCATCCTGCAGCGCCGCCTGACGGGGCGCTGACCCCGGGATCAGCTGCCTCTCGGTGCATACGCCCTGCTGCACTGCGCATCTGCACCGGGCGTTGCACACCCTTCAGGGCCCGGAAAGCCGCCCCTCGGCCCCGAAGTGCCGCGGAAAGAAGGCCGCCGCCGCCGCCCAGACCGTGGCCATCGCCTCCTCCCGGTCATAGGGTGCCTGCATCGTCATCAGGTCCAGCCAGACCCCTTCGGTCACCACCCGCAGCACCCGCGCGATCCGCCCGGCATGGCCGGGATAGCCGCCAAGACTTAACAGATCATCGCAAAGACGCTCCAGAACATCCTGATATTCCTGATCATTTGATCCGCAATGCTCCTGGTACATCGGGCGGCTCTGCGCCTCACCCCAGAAGGAACACCAGGCCGCCAGCTTTTCCGGCGTGCAGATCGCCGGGGCGAAATCCGAAGCCATCAGCGCCGCGATCCTGTCGGCGGGGTGATCCGACGCCCCCGCCAGCGCCGCCTGCCAATTGGCGCGATACTCCTCCGACAGGTGATCCAGCGTCGCCGCCAGCAGCTTTTCCTTTGATTCAAAATGGAAATTTGCCAATCCATGCGAAAGCCCCGCCCGCCGGGCCACCTCGCCCAGCGTGGTGCGCGCATAGCCATGGTCGGCCATCACGGCGATGGTCGCCTCGATCAGTTGCAGCCGGCGCTCCCCCCGGCTCAACTTCCGGCGCGGCGCGGCGACAGCTTCCGTCAAACTGGCCATTTTCCATCCTCGCCCATCACTCGCCCATCCTTTCCATAGCCGCATGGCGCTGGAAAACAAGGGATTTCCGCAGTCTTCACCATTTTGATTGACAGTTCAATCAGATTCCAGCGACCATCTGCAAAGCTGTAAATGAGATTCCCGATGCCCGCCCCCCAAGGCCCGCTGCTCGATCACTGCCCCCCCGGCTTGCCCCCGGACGCCTATCGCGGCGCCGACTGGTTCGTCCGCGAAATGGCGGGGCCCTGGTCGCGCCACTGGGTCGCCGCGGGCCGCCTCTCCGATCTGCCGCCGGGCCGGATGCGGCGCATCATGGTGGGCGCGCATCCCGTCCTGCTCTGCCATGATGTTGGGGGGAAACTCTCCGCCTTCCACAACATCTGCCGCCATCGCGGGGCCGAGCTTTGCGCAGCCGGGGAACAGCCGCTGGGCAAGCGCATCTCCTGCCCCTATCACGCCTGGGCCTACAGCGCCGCCGATGGCCGCCTCATCGCCACCGGCCATGCCCGCCCCACGGCGGATTTCGATGCCGCGTCCCATGGTCTGCGCCCGGTCGCGATCAAGGTCTGGAACGGCTTCATCTTCCTGTCCTGCGCCGAAGATCCCGCCCCCCTCAGGGCGGATGTTCCCCTGTCGATTTTCGACAATTGGCCCATGGATCAATTGGTTACAGGTCATCGTTGGGAAAACGAGATTGCCTGCAACTGGAAGGTTTTCTGGGAAAACTACTCCGAATGCCTGCATTGCCCCGGCATCCATCCCGAACTCTGCGATCTGGTCCCGGTCTATGGCAAGGGCGTCATGGCCCATGACGAGCGCCCCGACTGGACGCCCGACCAGCCCCCCGCGCCCCCCCTGCGCAGCGGCGCGCAAAGCTGGACTCTGACAGGCCTGCCCGCCGCCGCCCCCTTCCCCGGTCTGACCGCCGCCGAACGCGCGGCGGGGCATACCTTCCTCACGCTCTGGCCCTCTCTCTTCGTCGTGGCCCATGTCGATTACGTCCGCTCCGTCCGCGTGGAACCGCTTTCCCCCACCCGGATGCGCCTGGTTGCGGAATGGCATTTCGCCCCCGAAACCCTTGCCGACAGCGCCTTCGATCCCGCCCAGGTCGCGGCTTTCGCGAAACTTGTTCTCACACAGGACGCCGCCGCCTGCGAGATGAACCAGCGCGGCCTTTCGGCACCCGCCGCCATGACCGCCCGCCTGATGCCCGAGGAATACGAGCTTCACCGCTTCCACCAATGGGTGCTTTCCGAGATGGAGATCCCGACATGACCACGCATCCCCTGCGCTCTCAGCCCGTTCCCAACAGTTGGGACAGGCGCGGCCTTCCGGGCTGGACCTATCATTCCCCGGCGCTGTTCGATCTTGAACGCGACCATGTCTTCCTGAACCACTGGCAGGTGGTCGGCCATGTGAACGACCTGCCCGAAAAGGGCGACTGGATCACCTATGACATGCTCGGCGAACGCGCCGTCGTGATGCGTGGCGCCGATGGCGAGGTGCGCGCCTTCCACAACCTCTGCCGCCACCGCGGCGCGCGTGTGGTGGATGGCGACCGGGGCCAGTGCCGCGGCTCCATCGTCTGCCCCTTCCACGGCTGGGTCTACAACCTTGACGGCACCCTGCGCGGCGCGTCGCAGCCCACCAGCTTCGACAGCATGGATCGCGCGAAGTTCGGCCTGAAACCCATTGAAATGCAAACATTCCACGGGTTCATATTCCTGCGTTTCCACCCCGGCCCGCAGGCCGATATCGCCGATCTCCTCGCCCCCTTCGATGCCGATTTCGCCGCCTACCGCACGGCTGACATCCTGCCCGTCGCCACGCCTTACTGGTCAACCGAACTGCCGGTGAACTGGAAATCCGTCCGCGATGTCGACAATGAAGGCTATCATGTCCCCCTCGCCCATCCGGGCCTGCAGGATCTTTATGGCCGCGACTATCGCGACATCTTCCTGTCCGACGGGCTGAACATCTCCATCGGCCGCTACGGCGATACGCCCGGGCGGCTCTGGTCCGTGCGCCACTACAACCGCCTGTCCCGCGCGCGCGATCACCTGCCGCCGCATCTGGCCGGGGCCTGGACCTATTATGGCCTATTCCCCCAGATCGTCTTCGCCTTCACCCCGGAAGGCGTTCAATACTATCACGAAATCCCGCTTGGCCCCGGCCTTACCCGGCTGACCGGCCGCCTCTATCGCAACCCCGATGAATCCCGGCAGGAACGGCTTGCCCGCTACCTTGCCATGCGGATCGACCGCGACACCTCGGCCGAGGATCAGCAGCTTTCGATCTGGTCGAACGAATCCATGAAATCCTCGGCCTTCGACAATTTCCACCTCTCCGATCTGGAATGGGGCCTGCGCCGCCACCATGACGACCTGCGCGCCCTTCTGCCCGTGATGAAACTCGACACCCCCCCGCCCGAGGATCGCATGGCCGCGGTCAATCAGGAAATGCTTGGCGCGACAGGCTGATCGCGCTTAGCCTTGCAGGATCAAGACCGGAACACCGGCACGCAGACAACAGGGAGACCGCCATGAAACTGACCCGTCGCAACGCCCTTCTGACGCTTGGCAGCACCTTGGCTGTCCCCTATGTCCGCCCCTCCTGGGCGCAGGCCGGCACCGTGAATGTCTACAACTGGTCCGACTATATCGGCGAAACCACCATCGCGGATTTCGAAGCCGAAACCGGCATCGGCGTGGTCTACGACCTTTACGCCAGCGCCGAAGAGATGCAGGCCAAGATGCTGGCAGGCTCCACAGGCTATGATGTCGTCGTCATGGCGGGCCTGTCGCTGCCGCAATTCGTGACGGCGGGCGTCTATCAGAAACTGGATCGCAGCCGCCTTTCGGGCTGGTCCAACCTTGATCCTGCCATCCTGAAGATCGTCGAAGGCTTCGATCCGGGCAACGAATACGGCGTTCCCTACATGTGGGGATCGGTCGGCATCACCTATAACCTCGACATGGTGCGCGAACGCCTGCCCGACGCCAACCTTGCCTCTCTCGACACGCTGTTCAAACCGGAAAACGCCGCCAAACTGGCCGATTGCGGGATCTCCATCCTCGACAGCCCCACCGATATCGGCTTCATGGTCCTCAGCTATCTGGGCATTGATCCCAACACCGCAGGCCCCGCCGAATATGCCAGGATGGCCGAGGCTTTCGCCCCCATCCGCGACTATATCGCCACCTTCGACAACGCCAATTACCTGACCGCCATCCCCAATGGCGAACTCTGCGCCATCAACAACTGGTCGGGCGATTACGGCGTGGCAAAGGCGCGCGCCGCCGAAGCCGGGATCGAGATGGACCTTGCCTATTTCGTGCCCGAAACCGGCGCCCCGGCATGGTTCGATCTGCTCTGCCTGCCCTCGGACGCCCCCAATACCGACAATGCCTATGCCTTTGTCGATTACCTTCTGCGCCCCGAGGTGATCGCCGCCTGCACCAACTACACGGGCTATGCCAATGCCAACAAGGCGGCAACGCCGCTGGTCGACCCCTCCATCGCAGGCGATCCCGCCGTCTATCCCGATGAGGCGACGCTGGCGCGCATGTATACCCCCGCGGCCCAGACCGAAGAACAGGACCGCGAGATCACCCGCATCTGGGCCACCATCAAGTCCGGCGGCTGATCATGACCGGGGCCAGCGCGCCGTTCCTCAGGATCGAGGGCGTTTCAAAGACCTTCGGCACCTTTCAGGCGGTGCGCGACGTGTCGCTGACCATCACCAAGGGCGAAATCTTCGCCCTTCTCGGCGGCTCTGGCTGCGGAAAGACCACCCTCCTTCGGATGCTGGCCGGGTTCGAGGAACCCAGCGCGGGCCGCATCTTCCTCGATGGGCAGGACATGACGGGCGTCCCCCCCTGGGAACGCCCCGTCCACATGATGTTTCAAAGCTATGCGCTCTTTCCCCATATGACGGTGGAAAAGAACGTGGGCTACGGGCTGAAGCACGAACGCATGTCCGCCCCCGAACGGGCCGACCGCGTGCGCGCCATGCTGGATCTGGTGCAACTCACCCCCTTCGCCCAACGCAAGCCGCATCAGATCTCGGGTGGCCAGCGCCAGCGCGTGGCCCTTGCCCGCGCCCTTGCCCGCCAGCCAAAGCTTCTGCTTCTGGACGAACCTCTCGCCGCGCTGGACAAGAAACTGCGCGAACATACCCAGTTCGAACTGATGTCGATCCAGGAACGGACGGGCGTCACCTTCATTGTCGTGACCCATGACCAGGAAGAGGCGATGACCCTGGCTGATCGCATCGCCGTCATGGATCGTGGCCAGGTGCAGCAGGTCGGCCCCCCCGGCGAGGTTTACGAACATCCCGCCTCGCGTTTTGTGGCGAACTTCCTCGGCTCCATCACCCAGTTCGAGGCGACGGTGACCGCCGTCAACGGCACCCGCGCGCGCCTCTCCGTTCCCGCCTTCGCGGCCGAGGTCGAAACCGGCACCCTGCCCGGCCTTGCCGTGGGGGAAAAGCTGACCCTCGGCCTGCGCCCGGAAAAGGTGGCGCTTCAGCGCGACCCTCCCGATGCGGCGAATGTCCTGTCGGGCGAGGTGAAGGATCTGGCCTATTTCGGCAAGGACAGCCTCTATCGCGTCATCCTGCCGGGCGGTGGCCTGATGTCGGTGCATGCCGTGAACGCCCGGCGCGGCGGCGATGCCCGCCCCGACTGGCATGATCGCGTCTGGCTCAGCTTCGAGCCCGCCGCCGCCATCCTGCTGCGGGAGTGACGCGATGCAAACCCGCCTGTCGCGCTGGTTCAACGGCAAGGGATGGTCAGACCTGATCATCGGGCTGCCCTATCTCTGGCTCGTGCTGTTCTTCCTGTTGCCCTTCGTGATCGTCCTTGCCATGAGCGTGGCCACCCGCACTCCGACGGCCCCGCCCTTCGGCTATGGCGGCGAGAATCCGCTTGTGAATTTCAATGGTTACGCCCGTCTCTTCACGGACGATCTTTACATCCGCTCCTTCCTCACCTCACTGGGCAATGCCGCCGTCGCAACGATCCTCTGCCTGCTGATCGGCTATCCGATGGCGCTTGGCCTGACCCGCGTCTCGAAGGGCTGGCGCAACATCCTTCTGATGCTGGTGATCCTGCCCTTCTGGACCTCGTTCCTTCTGCGCGTCTATGCCTGGATGGGGATGATGGGCAAGAACAGCTGGTTCAACCAGATGCTCACCAGCGCCTGGAACTGGATCACGCCAGAAGGCTGGGCCGCACCTCTCTGCCGCTGATGCATTCGAACTTCGCCGTCGTGCTGGTCATGGTCTATACCTACCTGCCCTTCATGATCCTGCCGCTCTATGCCAGCCTCGAACGGCTTGACCCGACGCTGGATGAGGCGGCGATGGACCTTGGCACCCGCCCCTTCGGCGTCTTCCGCGACGTGACGCTGCCGCAATCCATCCCCGGCATCGTGGCGGGCGGGCTTCTGGTCTTCATCCCCGCTGCCGGGGAACTGGTGATCCCCTCGCTTGTCGGCGATGCGGCAAGCCCGATGATCGGGCGCGTCATCTCGGACGAATTCACCTCGGCGCGGGATTGGCCCATGGCCTCCTCCGTCGCGGTGGCGCTGCTGCTGATCATGGTCATCCCCACCATGCTCTACAGCCGCTATCAGGCCAAGGCCGACGGGGCAGAGGCAAAGCCATGAACCGTCGCCCCTGGTTTCTCTTCACCGTCCTCTGCTTCGGCTTCGCCTTCTTCTACGTGCCGATCCTGTCGATGATCGTCTATTCCTTCAACGAAAGCCGCCTTGCCACCGTCTGGGGCGGCTTCTCGACGAAATGGTATGTCTCGCTTCTGTCCAACCGCCAGGTCGGGGCGGCGCTGGTCCTGTCGCTCAAGATCGCCGTCATCTCTGCCTCTATCGCCACGATCCTCGGCACGCTTGCCGGCATCGCACTGGCGCGCTTCACCCGCTTCCGGGGCCGCCTGCTCTTCTCGGGCCTCGTCACCGCCCCGCTTGTCATGCCCGAGGTGATCACCGGCATCTCCTCGCTCATGCTCTTCATCCTGATGGCCGACTGGATCGGCTGGCCCGGCCAGCGCGGATTTACCACCATAACGCTGGCGCATATCACCTTTTCCATGGTCTTCGTCACCACCATCGTCCAGGCCCGGATGATCCAGTCCGACCGCGCGATCGAAGAGGCCGCGATGGACCTCGGCTCGCGCCCCTGGCAGGTGATGTGGGACATCACCCTTCCCACGATCTTCCCCGCCATCCTTTCGGGCTGGCTTCTGGCCTTCACCATCTCGCTCGATGATGTGGTGATCACCTCCTTCACCACCGGCCCCGGCAACACCACCCTGCCGCTGCTGATCTGGTCCAAGGTCAAGCTGGGCGTCACCCCCGATATCAACGCGCTGGCCACGCTCACCGTGCTGGCCGTCGGCACCGGCGTCGTGATTGCGGGCATCATCCTCAACCGCGCCGAACGCCGCCGCGTTCTGGACGAACGCATGGCCTACCGTTCCAATGACTGACCGCCCCGAAACCCTGCTCGACCTTCCCCTCGGCACGCCCGGGGCCGGGCGGATCCGCTATGGTGCCGCCATGGCCCTGTATCAGCAGGGCAAGCTTTCCCCCGCGGAACTGGAGGCATGGCGCATCGCCGCCGCCTCCGACAGCCGCCCCGCCGATGAGGTGCTGGCCGCCCATGGCCTGCCCGCCCCACCCCGACAAAGCCCGGACGCCGCCGCCACCCTCTCTCGCCTGATGGAGGAGGCGGGCGCCTATCTCGCCCCGCTGCATTGCCCCGGCGCGGCCGAACTGCGCCGCGTGCTGGCCCGCCGCAGCCCCGCTGCCCTGCAGCCAGCCGCGCAGGGCCTGCCCGTCGTCACGGCCCATCTCGCCGCCGCCCTTGCCGCGCTGGCGGCCACGCACCCGGCCCTGTCAGCCGCCATTGCCGCTTCCGCCCCGCATCTTGGCTGGCGCGTCTATGACAGATACCCCCCCGAAGAGATCGGCATCGCCTTTGCCACGGGCCATGCCTTCTGCCCGCTGCTCGGCCCCGATGCCCCCTTCGCCGAGGAGACGGCCGAATTCGGCCTCTTCCTCATCGCGCCCCATGTGCTTTACCGCGATCACTGCCATGCCGCGCCCGAACTCTACCTGCCGCTGACCGGCCCGCATGGCTGGCGCTTCGGCCCCGACCGGCCCCTGATCGTGAAGCCTGCGCATCGCCCGGTCTGGAACGATCCGCACCGCCCCCATCTCACCAAGGTCGGCCCGACCCCCTTCCTCGGCTTCTACGGCTGGACGGGCGACATCGACGAACCGGCCCGCGTCCTGCCCGCCACCGACTGGCCGCAGCTCGAAGCCCTGCGCCTGATGGCCGAACCATGATCCGCCCCGTCCCCCGATGCCCCCCCGCCCTGCGTCTACGGACGAGCATTCCTGGCCGTCCCGATACCCCCTTCAAGGGCCGCGCCGTCCATCGCGCGACCCGCTTCTTCTGACAGAAAGGCCCGATCCCATGTCCTTCACCAAAGACGAACGCCGCATCGCCAACATCAAGGAGGCCGCCTTCACCCCCTTCGTCTATCCCGATGGCGTGGCCCTCGGGGACGAGATCCTGCAACTCGACAGTGACAAGCCGCTCGGCGAAGGTTTCCACGTCTATCGCATGCCCGCCGGGATGCGCACCCGCACGCATATCCACAACGGCCATGAACAGTTCCTCATCCTCGAAGGCGAACTGATCGAAGATGACGGCACCGTCTTCCGGCCCGGTGATCTGGTCTTCTACCGCGACGGCACCGAACACAATTCCTACACCCCGAACGGATGCCTCCTTGCCGTCCATATCGTCGGCCCCGAAACGCCGACCGAATGACCGCCGAATCGCGCTGCGAATCGCCCTGCCCTGCATCGGGGCGGGGCGCCAAGTTTTGATCCATTTTTTCAATATCTTGTTAACGATTCCTAGCTTTCCGGATTGAGGACGCGGGATCGTTTCCAGAACGTCCAAAGACCCGCCGCAGAACAGGAATTGGCCACAACCTCCGCGCGGCACCTCTCCCTAATCGGTTGCGATGTGTCCGAATTGTGGTAACAATTTGACTCAAGGCGAGCCCATTCGCCGCCCGCATGTCGGCCTCGCGCCGGATCGGGAAAGCCGGATCGCAGATGGTGGGGGCCATCCGCAAGACCGGCCAGGGCGCAGGACGGAAGGCCCAAGCTGCCAGGGTGTGTGTTATGTGTGTTCGTGTTTCGCAAGCCGTCTTCGACGGCGGGTCAGTCCCCCACGGGACAATCGCCCGAAAGTCATCCCAGCGCGCCTCTCGCCGCGAAGGGGGTGCCGCATGGGCCTGATGCTTCCCACACAGGGCCCCTCTGCCTTTGTCGCCGCCACCCCTGCGCTTGAAAATGTCCAGGCGGTCGAGGCCGTGATGCTCTCGCAGGGTCTGCGCCTGCGCGTCGGTCCCCGTCCCGACGATCTCTGCCCGGTCGAGGAACTGTCGATCGGCGAACCCGTCTGGGATCTCGCCAGCCAGCGCCTGATCGACATCGAGGCGATGTCCTGCGCCACGCTCGATACCGCGCGCCTGGCCGAACTCGGCCTGCGGGCGCAAACGCTGCCGATGCAGGGGGGCCTCGGCTATCTCGCCCTGTCCTCCACCCGCCTTGCCGCCACGCCGCTGCGTCCACAGCCGGAGACAGGCCCGATCGTGTTCTTCCGGTTCTGGCCCGAAGCCCGGCTCGTGGCCGAAATCGAAGGCCGCGCCGTCCTGTTCCGCCACAGCCTTCTGTGACTGGGGGCCGGATCGCGTGATCCTGCCCTGCCACAGGGCATAAGGATCCCCGTCTGATCTGGATCAGAGACAGCAACCCGGATTTCCGCAAGACTGGCAAGGTCGGCGCGATTGGCATGCCGCCGCCTGATCAGGGGATTGCCGGATGGATCTGACCTATCTGCTCGACCATGTCGACGAAGCCCTTCTCGGCGCGCTGCTGGGGCTGTTCGTGGGGGGCGTGTTCGGTATCGCGGCCCAAAGGTCTTCCTTCTGTCTCAGGGCGGCGACCGTGGAATTCGCCCGTGGCCAGCTTGGCCCCCGCACGGCCGTCTGGCTGCTTGCCTTCTCGACGGCCGTGATCTGGGTTCAGGCGGCGCGGCTGGCCGGGCTCTTTGCCCCGGAAGAGGCACGCATGATGGCGGTCACCGGATCCTGGTCCGGGGCCATCATCGGCGGGCTGATGTTCGGCGCGGGCATGGTGCTGGCGCGCGGCTGCTCGGGGCGCCTGCTGGTGCTTGCCGCAACAGGCAACCTGCGCTCGGTCATCTCGGGCCTGGTCTTCGCCGTGACAGCCCAGATGGCGCTGCATGGCTGGCTTTCCCCTTTGCGCAACTGGCTGGCCGGGCTGTGGACAACCCCGAACGGCCGCAACATCGACATGCTCGCCACTCTTGGCCTGCCGGACGGGATGGGGCTTGTCCTCGGGCTGGCCACGGCAGGAATGGCACTCTGGCTGGCGGCCCGCCACGCCATCGGCTGGGTGCAACTCGTCTTCGCCTCGGGCGTGGGCTTTGCCATCGCGCTCGGCTGGGTGCTGACCTTCAGCCTCTCTCAGCAGGCCTTCGATCCCGTCACCGTGACATCCGCCACCTTTTCGGGTCCCTCCGCCAATACGCTGATGTTCTTCCTGACCGAAAGCCCGGACCTGGATTTCGACATCGGCCTGGTGCCCGGCGTCTTTCTCGGGGCCTTCATCGCCGCCGCCCTGTCGCGCCAGCTTCGGTTTCAGGGCTTTGACGGCGAAAGCCAGATGCGCCGGTCGCTGACAGGGGCCGTGCTGATGGGCTTCGGGGCGATGCTGGCGGGCGGCTGCGCCATCGGCGCGGGTGTCACCGGCGGCTCGATCTTCGTGGCCACCGCCTGGATCGCGCTGCTCTGCATGTGGATCGGCGCGGTGATCACCGATTTCCTTGTCGATCAGGCAGGCCGCACCGTGGCGGCCTGATCCCTATTCGAATTCCATCTCGGCAAAGACCACACCGGCATTCTTCGTGGCCAGTTCCTCGAAGGTGTCCAGATGCGCCCAGGCCGACTGGTCCACGTAATAGGCCCCGGCCAGATCGCCGCCCGCGTCCAGATGCGCGCCGATCTTCGCCCGCAGATCCACCAGATAATCATGCGTGTAACGCGTCACCTGCGCCAGGTTCGTGGGATGCCCATGGCCGGGGATCACGTAAGTCGGGGCAAGCGGCGCGAAAGCCGTCTCCCATGTCTCGATCCAGCAACTGGTGCAGGTGCCTTCAAAGATCGGCGGCATGCGCTCGTGAAAGGCGATGTCGCCTGCGATCATCATCGACCAGGCCGGTATCCAGACCTGCGTATCCCCGGGCGAATGCGCAGGCCCCAGATGCAGCACCTCGACTGTGACACCCCCCATCTCCACCACCTTGCGGTCGGTGAAGGTCTCGCTCGGCAGGGCGATCACCGTGCCCTCGGCATTCGGCCCGGCATAGCGCTGCAGCGCCGCCAGATCCTGCGCCGACCCATCGGCGAATTCCGCCGCCGCCTCTTCATGGGCAAGGATCGGCACGCCCTGCGCCGCCCAATAGCCATTGCCCAGCATGGAATGGCCCTGCCCGTTCTCGTTGATCACCAGCCGGACAGGCTGCGCAGTCACCGCCCGGATCTCGGCATGCAGCGCCTCGGCCAGCTTCCAGCTCGCCCCGGAATTCACCACGATCACCCCGTCCCCCGTCACGATGAAGGACAGGTTGTTGTTATGTCCCGCATTCTCCATCGTCGGCGGCGCCGTGGCCCCGATGGCGGAAAAGACATGCGGGATCACCTCGACAGGTTTCGAATAAAGCACCGATTGCGGATACTGGTCCGCGATATCCTCTGACGCGGACAGGGGCATTCCTGCCCAGGTGGCGGCCATCAGCCAGGCAAGGCGCATCCGCATCACGCCTCCACGAAGCGATAGCCGCTTTCCGCCCGCTCCACCCGCCCGATCCCGCCGCCCGGCAGGTGATAGCCGATCATCGGCATCCCCCCCTCGGCCAGCCGCTCCAGCAAGGCGACCCGCGTCGCCGCCGCCATCGCCCCATCCTGATCAGAGCCCGAGGCCCAGTCCGGCCGCTCGAAGGCCACGTGATGATTGCCGATGGCATCGCCCACGACCATCGCCCCCCCGGCCCCGATCTCCCAGGCCAGATGTCCGGGCGTATGACCCGGCGTCAGCCGCGCGATGATCCCCGGCAGCACCTCGTCGCCATCCGCGACAAGCCGCACCACATCGGCAATCACCGCAAGCCGCCGCGCCGCGCCGACGGCGAAACTCGCCCGCGCCTCGCCGATGCTGTCCACCGTGGCCGGGTCCATCCAGTAGTCGAATTCCGCCTGCCCCATCACGAATTCCGCCGCCGGAAAGACCGGCTCGTCGAATTCATCCAGCAGACCCCACAGATGATCGGGATGCCCATGGGTGAACAGCACATGCGTCACCTCCTCTTCGCTGATCGCCAGCACCTCCATCGCCTCGGCCAGCTTTCCCGCGCTCGGCTGGAAATCCGGGCCTGATCCCACGTCGAACAGCACGACATTCGCGCCATCGCGCAGCAGCGACACATTGCAGGGCGGCGTCAGCTGATCCGTGGGCAGGCCATATCTGGCGACGATCTCCGCCATCTCGTCCTGCGGCATCCCCCCCAGGATGAAATCCCCCGGCAGGACCAGCGATCCGTCCGACAGCGTGTCGATCTGCACCCCGCCCAGCGTCAGCGTCGATCCCGCCCAAAGCCGCCGGGGAAGCATCGGCCCCGCGGCCGTGGCCAGCGCGGCAGTCAGGATATGGCGTCGTGTCAGCATCTTCTTGTCCGTCTCTGCGAAAGGTGCGGGCATCCCGCCAGGATGCCCGCCAGTCTGGGAGGAACGCGTCAGCCGAACATGTCGGCGGTGATCCCGGCATACCAGCCGAGGGATTCCTCGTAGGTTGCCTTGCGCAGCGCGGCATCCTCGCCCGTCGCGCTGATGAAACTGTCGACCGAGGCGATCTTTTCCGGCGTCGGCTCATAGGATGCGCCGACCTTCACCCCATCCTCGGGCGCGATCAGCGACCAGCAGGTATTGGTGTATTTCGCAGGGAAAGCCTTCGATCCCGTCAGTTCCGCCCGGATCGTCATCACAGCCACCTTGGCCTGGCTGTTGGCGGCAAAGCCCGATTTCGGCATGTCGCCCTGCGCGCTGGAATCGCCCAGCACATAGACATTCTCATCCGCCTTGGACTTCATGCTGTCGGGATGCACGGGCGCCCAGCCGCTGTCATCGGTCACCCCGGCGATCTGGGCGATCTTGCCCGCGATCTGGCCCGGGATCACGTTGCAGCAATCCACCTTCTGCACCTCGCCATCGACGACGATCTCCATCGTCTCGGGGCGCACCTCGACCGCGGCACCCCCGAATTCGGGGCCGACCCATTCCACCATGCCGTCATAATGCAGCCCCCAGCCTTCCTCGAACAGCGCCTGCTTGGAATACTTGTCCTTGGGATCAAGGATCAGGATCTTCGCCGTCGGGTTCTTCTGCTTCAGGACATGCGCCACCATGCTGATCCGCTCATAGGGGCCGGGCGGGCAGCGATAGGGATTGGGCGGCGCGACCATGGCGAAGGTGCCGCCCTCGGGCATCGCCTCCACCATCGCCTTCAGAAGCTGCGTCTGCGGCCCGGCCTTGTAGGCATGGGGCATGATCTCGGCATGCGCATCGACCGACCAGCCGGGAACCGAGCCCTCCTTGAAATCTATCCCCGGCGACAGGATCAGCCGATCATAGGGCAGCACCTGCCCCCCGGCCAGCGTCACCGTCCGCGCGGCCCGGTCCACGCCCGTGGCCATGTCGTTGATGACCGTCACCCCGCCCGCGGCCACCTTGTCATAGCCGTGCTGCAGGCTTTCGAATTCCCGGAACCCGCCGATATAGAGGTTGGAGAAGAAGCAGGTCGTGTAGATCGGATTTGCCTCGACCAGCGTCACATCCAGCGCGCCTGCGCTGTCCTTGGCAAGGTAGCGTGCCGCCGTGGCCCCGCCGGCACCGCCCCCGATGATCACCACCCGGGGCTTTGCCTGCCCCCAGACCATGGGCGCAGACAGGGCTGCCCCCGCCGCAAGGGTCGTTCCGATGAAAAGACGTCTGTTCAGTTTCATGCGCGTGTCCTCCCTGATTGCGAATGATCCGGACCCGGTTTCTCCGGGCCTCGCGGCTTGTCACTTCAGCGTGGCGAAATAGGCAGCCAGGGCTGCAATCTCGTCATTCGACAGGCGCCCCGCCATCATCTGCATCACCGGATGGGGGCGCAGCCTGTCCTTGTAGGCATGCATGGCGACGACGAAATCCTCTTCCGGCCAGCCAGTCACCGACGGGATGCCCTGATCCGATCCATCCGCCTGATGGCAGGTCGTGCATTCCGACGACAGGTAGGCGCCGTAATCCGGATCCCCCTGAATGGCGAGGATCGCGGGATCCACCGCATGATCCGTCATGATCGCCGTCGGCTCCGCCTCGGGGATGTCGCGCGGCTTGTCCGACCATTCGCGGATATAGGCCAGAAGCGCCAACCGCGCCTCGGGATCCGCCATGCCGCGATAATTCATCCGCGTGCCGGAAACCAGGGCCTTGGGATTGTGGACATAGGCATCCAGCGTCTCCAGCGTCCAGGTCAGCCCATCCGCCCCCATCCGCGCCATCGACTTGGAATAGGTGAAATCCTCAAGCGCCCCGGCCCGACGCCCGAACAGCCCGTTCAACCGCGGCCCGACCCGGTTCTTCGCCCCTTCCCCGATCTGGTGGCAGGCGGAACATTGCTTCTTGAACAGCGCCTCGCCCCGTTCGGCATCCCCGATCTCCTCCGCCCCCGCCGCCACGGCAGCAAGGGCGAAGAGGGCCAGCAGCGATGGAAACCGGCCCCCCATCCCCGTCACTCCGCGAAAGTCGCCAGATAGGCGATGATCGCATCGCGTTCCTCGGGCTTCTTCAGGCCCGCGAAGGTCATCTTCGTGCCCTTCATGAAGGCCTTGGGGTTCTCGAGGAAGGCATGCAGGCTTGCCGCATCCCAGACCAGCCCGCCCGCCGCCATTTCCGCCAGCGGTTTGGAATACTTGAACCCGTCCACCGTTCCGGCCGCCCGGTCGATCATCCCGTTCAGCACCGGCCCCGTCGCGTTCTTCGCGCCGTCACCCACCTTGTGGCAGGCCGCGCATTTCTTGAAGACCTTCTCGCCCGCCGCGATCAGCTCCGGATCAGCCCCCGCCTCCTCGACCACGGCCTCCTCGACCACGGCCTCCTCCGCCACGGCTTCCGGCTCGGCCGCGGGCTCTTCCACGACCGCCTCGCCTTCCGCCGCCACGGCGACAACCTCAGCCCCGCCTTCCGTCGCCACCGCGGCGCGCAGGTCCGGCAGGCTGCCCGCCGGACGCCCGTCCGGATCTTCCGGCGTCACGTTCAGATCAACCGCGCGCTTGGTGATCTTTGGCACACCTTCCGCGCAACCCGTCATGCAGGGCTCGCCCTTGAACAGCACATATTCCGTCTCGGGGCGGTCATCGGGATAGAAGCCGTCATTGTTGGGCAGGACGATCTCGGTGAAATTCTCGTTCGTCAGGACGAAATCCTCGTCCACCAACCCGTTGGAATACAGAAGGAAGGCGGTGATCGCATAGGTCTCGTCCACGCTCACCGTCTGGGCCGAACCGAAGGGCATCGACCGATGCACATAATCCCAGACCGTCGAAAGATGCGGCCAGTAGCTGCCGATGGTCTTCACCGGGCGCGGATCGGTCAGCGACCCCTCGCCCCCGGCCAGCACCGGCCAGCTGTCCAGCCCTTCGGCGAATTCCCCATGGCAAGAGGCGCATTTGTCAGCAAACACCTCTTCCCCGGTCAGCACATCCCCCGACCCGGGCTTCAGCCCCTGCCCGTCCGGCAGCACGGACACGTCCCAGGCGGCAATCTCTTCGGGCAGCGCCGCCCGGCCCAGCCCCAGCGTTTCGGCCATGACCGGGCCCGTGGTCAGGAAAAGCGCGCAGGAGGCCAGCAGAAGCTTACGCGATCTCGACATTCTCGACCTCCCCATCCGCCTTGACCCACCAGGTCTGGATGCCGTTGTTGTGATAGACATTGTTCAGGCCGCGGATTTCGCGCAGGGCCTGCTTGGTGGGCTGCACATAGCCCGTCTCGTCCACCGCCCGCGATTGCAGGAACAGCTCCGACCCGTCCCAGTCGATATCCAGATGGAACCGCGTCAGCGCCTTCTTCTTGGCATCGCCCGAGATGCGCGCCGTCTGCCAGTTGCGCCCGCCATCCAGCGACACATCCACCCGGTTAATCGCCCCGTTGCCCGACCAGGCCAGTCCGCTGATCACCAGCGGCCCCTTGCCATGCCGGATCGGCACCTGCGGGCTGGGCGAGGTGATGACCGATTTCGCATCCATCACCCAGGTCCATTTCCGCGCCCGGCCATCGGGCATCAGATCGGTATACTTCGACGTCTCTTCCCGGCTTTCCACCGCGCGGTCATAAACCCCGATCCGGCGCAGCCACTTCACCCACATGTTGCCTTCCCAGCCCGGCACGACCAGCCGGACAGGATAGCCATGTTCCTTGCGCAGCGCCTCGCCATTGGCAAAGAAGGCGACCATCACATCGTCCAGCGCCTTTTCCATCGGGATGGACCGCCCGTTCGAAGACGCATCCGCCCCCTCGACATAGACCCATTTCCCTTCCGTCTGCACCCCGGCCTCGGCCAAGAGGTCGCGCAGCATGACGCCGGTATATTCCATGTTGTGGATCATGCCTTGGGTGTACTGGCAGCCCTCAAGCTGCGCGCCACCCCATTCCATGCCCCCATTCGCCGCGCATTCGCAGAAGGCCGTCGTCACATGGCGCGGGAAGCGGGTCAGATCCTCATAGGTAAAGACCAGCGGCCGATCAACCAGCCCGTTGATCATCAGCCGGTAATCCTGCTTCGACAATTCGATGGCGCCGGAATGGTGCCGTTCAAAGGCGCAGCCCTGCGGCGTGATCGTGCCTTCCAGCGCATGGATCGGCGTGAAGTTGATCGACGAAACCGGGCTTTCCGTCAGCCATTCCACATTGCGCCGCGTGACATGGGATTCAAACCGGATCGGCATGCCATAGGGCGCCGCATCCACCGCATCCCCGAACGAGGATGCCCAGTCCTGCACCTCGGTGATCAGCGGATCGGGCCCTTCCGCCCGCGCCGCCCCGGCCCCCGCCACCAGCCCGGCCCCGGCCAGGGCCGAGTTGCGCAGGAAACCCCGGCGCGACGGGCCGCGCCCCTCTTTCGTCGTCTCTTCAGACATGCGTTCGTCAGTCATTGGCGCACGGTCCTTTTCGCTGATCTCAAATGCCGGTCACGGTGACCGAATCTCGCGGTTCCACCTTCACGGTGCCAAGCTTGCGGATATGGGCCTCGACCACGTCCCAGATCTGCGGCCCTTCGGTGCCTTCGTTCACGCTGGCCCAACCGGCCACCGTGTAGGATTTCGCGGCATCAATCGCCTCGCCCGTATCGGTCAGCGTCAGGTTGCCGATGCGCTTGCCGATCTCCTGCGTGACGTCGATGGAAAACCCAAGGCCGCCCACCCGCACCATGTCGCCGCCCTGCTGGTAATAGGGGTCGGGGTTGAACAGGTTGTCGGCCACGTCCTCAAGGATTGTCCGCAGCGTCTCGCCCGTCATCTCGGTCCGGTAGCAGGCGCCATAGGTCATCGAGGTGACGTTGTGGATATCCTCGCGCGTGATCGCATCGCCTGGCATCAGCGATGCCCCCCAGCGCACCCCGGGCGACATGGCGATCTGCGCATCGCGTTCCGACCGGATCGCATCGCAGATCAGATCATCCCAGGTCCCTTGGAAATTGCCGCGCCGGTAAAGCAGGCTTTCCGTCGTGCCGATCTTCTCTTCCATCTGCTCTTTGAACGGCGCGCGTTCCGTCTCGATCATCGCGGCCATGTCGGCATCCGGCGTGATCACGTCTGCAAAGATGGGGATCAGCTTGTGCCTGAAGCCCATCATCCGCCCGTCCCGCACATCCAGATCGACCCGGCTCACGAATTTCCCGTGGCTGCCCGAGGCGATCAGGATCGTCTCGCCCACCAGAACCGGCTCGGGGATCGCGTCATGGGTATGGCCGGTCAGGATCACGTCGATCCCCTTCACCCGCCCCGCCATCTTGCGGTCCACGTCGAACCCGTTATGCGACAGGCAGACCACCAGATCGACACCCTCGGCGCGAACCTCGTCCACCATCTCCTGCATGCGCTCTTCGCGGATGCCGAAGCTGTATTCGGGGAACATCCATTTCGGGTTCGCGATGGGCATATAGGGGAAGGCCTGCCCGATCACCGCGATCCGCACGCCGCCGCGTTCAAAGATCGTATAGGGCTCGAAGGCCGGCTCATCCCATTCCGCGTCGAAGATATTCGCGCCAAGGAACGGGAATTTCAGCTGTGTCTCGACGATCTCCTTCACTCGCTCGGTGCCATAGGTCCATTCCCAATGGCTCGTCATCGCCTCGACGCCCAGCGCATTCATCACATTCACCATGTCCTGACCCTTGGTCAGGAAACTGCTCATCGACCCGTGCCAGGTATCCCCTCCATCCAGGATCAGCGCCTCGGGCCGCGCCGCGCGGATGGATTTCACCACCCTCGCCACCCGATCCATCCCGCCCATGCGGCCATAGGTCTTGCCCAGCGCGGTGAAGTCCTCGTAGGTCAGCGCATAGGCCTCGGGCGAGGCCGGGGTCAGCTTGAACATCTCGATGAAGTCGCGGCCCACCACATGCGGCGGCTTGCCCTTCGCATCGCCCACGCCGATGTTCCATTCCGGCTCGCGGAACCAGATCGGCTTCAACTGGGCGTGGATGTCGGTGACATGCACCAGCGTGACATTCCCGAAATCCTCGAAGGCCAGAAGCTGGTCCTCGGTCAGCGCCTGCTGCGCCGCCAGCTTCGACCAGTTGCCGAACCCCGATATCCCCAGGATGGCCGAAGCCGCCACCGATGCCTGCAGGAATTCGCGCCGCGTGATCATCCGTCTGTCTCCTCTGGGCATGCGTCCACGCATCGCGCCTATGGCGCGTCCGTGCTGCCCGATTGTCCCGAAAACCCGCGCCCCTGGATCACACCCGGGGCGCGCGGCAATGCCTCAAGCGGTCAGTGACGAACCGACACGCCTTCCACGCTCAGCCCGTTCCCGCGCGACGCGACATACAGTTCCAACGCCTTGAACTCGTCCGAATCCGGCTTGAACGTCTCGGCCCGCGTGTCGCGGACACAGCCCACAAAGCGCTGCTGTGCCGAAAGAATCCCCGCATCCTTCAGTCGATAGACCGGGAACCCGTTGATCTGACCCTGCGACAGGTGATCGGCCCGGATCATCTGGCCCTGATTGTCCTCGTGGCAATTCGCGCAAGACATCTCAAGCTGGCCAAAGCGGGTGTAATAGATCTCCTTGCCCTTTTCCCAGAACGGGGCCGCGGCGCCGTCGATGGCCACATTCACCACCTCGCCCCGCGACTGCATGGAGATCAGCGCCAGCATGTCCTTCATCTTGTCGCTGGTCATGCCCCAGGCCTCAAGGCCCATCCGCTCGGTCACGCATTCGTTGACATAGTTCTCGACCGTCATCAGCGCGCCCGTCCCGGCATCGACGCGCGGCGTCACAGCGCGCAGGCCCTTCATCGACTCGGGCCCTTCATGGCAACCGGCGCAGCTTTCGCCCTTGGCCCCGATCTCCTGGTTCCACAGATCCATCCCCCGGTCGACAAAGACCATCCCGGGATTGTCGAAATCGTCCCGCTGCAGATCGCGCGTCTCATCCTCGCGGTAATGCCAGCCGGAATAGATCGTATCCATCACATCCTTCAGATGATCCGGCGCCGTCGTCGTCGTCACGAACTCGATCGCGCCATCGTCGGTCTCGACGACCAGCGTATCCTCGACCGGGTCGGCAAGGGCCGTGCCCGCAAGGGCAAGGCCAAGGGCCGTGGCGGCCAATCCTGATTTGGTTGCTCGCATGCGCTTGTCCTCCCTGTCGGCGCTGCGGTCAGGCGACGGCGATGGGCTTCACGTCTTCGTAGACGGAGCCATCATCATCATACCAGGTGAACTTGAATTCACCGGCCGCATCCACCTTGGCGTCGAACTCGAAATAGGGGTTCGTCGACACCGCCGGATCAATCGCCACATCCACCACATTGACCCCGTTCAGGTCGCAGGTGAAGCGGTTGATGATCGACCGCGGGATCAGCTTGCCCTCGGCGTCCTTGCGCTGCCCGGATTCCATCTTGTGGCTGATCAGGGCCTTGATCGTGACCACCTCGCCCGCGGCTGCGGATTTCGGCACTTTCACGCGGGGTTTTGCATCATCTGCCATGGTATATCTCCCTCTCCCTGATCTCAGCCGCCGCAGCCGCCGATGGTGACCTTCACGGTCGCCTGCGCCTGCACGATCGACCCGTCGGCCATCTTGGCCATGGCGATCACATCCTGCGTCTTGGCCAGGCGGATGCGCGTCGCCGCGCGCTGGCTGCCTGCCGCCGGCCCGAAGGTGAAGGTCGCCACCGCAGGCTCGGGGTTGCCCGCCGCCAGCAGCAGGATCGCCACCGCGCCGGGGGCATCCACCTCGACCGGAACCGTATTGCCGTTCTCGGCGATCTCGGGCGTCGTCAGCGTGATGCCGCCCGCCCCCGCCGCCGCGCCACCCGTGAAGGCCGCCGTCAGTTCCTCGACCGTGGCCGCCGCACTCAGCCCCGGAAAGGCCGCCGCGGCGATCCCGCCAAGGCCAACCCAAAGGGCGTTCCGTCTGGAAAGGTTCATCGTCATCTCCTTGGCTCTCCTCTGGGCCGTCATTCCTTAAGGGTCATCAGAAAGGCCACCACATCCTCGATCTGCTGCGCCGTCAGGATCGGCGGCAGGTCTCCCTCGGGCGCCTTGCCCGAATAGGCGGCGCCGGGGCGGATGAAGCCTTCGGTCTTGTAGAAGGCGGGCATGAAGCTGCCCTCGAAGGTCATCTTCGCATTGGCGACGATGCCGCGCAGCTGCGCCTCGGACCAGCGGTCCGCCACCCCGTCCAGCGGCGGCGCGATGGTGCCGGGGAATTGCACATTCGGGATGCCGTTCACCTGATGGCAGGCAACGCAATTGCCCAGCGCATTGGTGGTCATCACCTTGGCGCCCTCCTCAGGATTGCCCGGCATGCCCGAAAGCGAAGCCTCGATCGCCCCCTCGACGAAGGCCACATCCTTGGGTGCCGTCTCAGACATTGCCGGCACCGCCGCGGCAAAAGCCGCCACCGCCGCCAGCCAAAGCCGACCAGTCATTGCGATCCTCCCTGATCTCTCCCTGCCCTCACGATAACAACGGGATGCGACGGCATGCAACAGAAATATATGTATCTGTGAATATTCCTATATATAGGCTATTCAATCACTTGCGCCCTGCTGTTCCAGGGCCATCTGCTCGGCGACGAATTTCTGGAAATGCTCGCCCGACTCATAGCCATGGTCGCGGACCCATGTCAGCAGCGCCGCCGTCGTCCCCTTGCCAAAGGCCCCCGGCATCATCGCGACCGAGGCATCGGCCGCCGTCGCGCCCTCGGCCACCTCTTCGGGCAGGAAGATCAGCGTGGGCGTGAACATCACGCCCCAGCGCACGGCCATCTCCTTCTCGCTCAGTGCGGTGCCGTCGAAATCGGTCACCTCCACATCGCCGAACAGGTTCAACTGCACCACGAAATAGCTCTCGCGGATCAGCGCATCGACCTTTGGGTCGGGAAAAATCTCTTCATGCATCTTGGTGCAATAGATGCAGCCCCGCTGCTCCACCGTGATCAGCAGGCGCTTGCCCTCGGCATTGGCCTCGGCCAGATCCTCGCGCAGATCCTTGAAGGTCTCGCGCAGCCAGTCGGGCTTGTGCAGCCCGTCATCGCCCAGTTCCACCGCCATCGCGGGCAGCGCCGAAAGCACCAGCGCCGCCATCATCCCTGCAAGCCGCGTCATCGCATCCTCCCCTTCGTCATCTCAAGGTGCCAGACCAGTCGAAATTGCGGATCATCCAATCCGCGATCAGGTTCACCGAATTGGTGGCGATCAGGATGCCGAAGACGATCAGCATCACCCCCATCGCCTTTTCCACATGCCCCATCAGCGCCCGATGCCGCGCCACCCAGGCCAGGAACGGCCCTGCAAAGGCCGCCGCCAGCACGAAGGGCAAGGTCATGCCCAGCCCATAGACCAAAAGCAGCGCCCCCCCGCGCCACAAGTCACCCATGCCGCTGGCCACCATCAGGATTGCCGCCAGCGCAGGCCCCACGCAGGGCGTCCAGCCGAAACCGAAGGCCAGCCCCATCACATAGGCCCCGATCAGCGTGCGCGGCTTGGCTTCCGTCTGCACCCGCGCCTCGCGGTAGAACAGCGCGATTCTCAGCACGCCCAGGAAATGCAACCCGAACAGGATCAGCACCCCGCCCGCCACCCAGGACAGCACTTCCTTCCATTGCAGGAACACCCGCCCCAGCGCCGTGGCCCCCAGCCCCAGAAGCACGAAGATCGACGTCACCCCCAGCGCAAAGGCCACCGCCTGCACCACAAGCCGCCGCTGCGCGCCCGGCGCGATCGTGCCCCCGTCGCGCAATTCCTTGACCGAAAGCCCCGCCATATAGGACAGATAGAAGGGCACCATCGGCAGGATGCAGGGCGAAAGAAAAGACAAAAGCCCGGCCAGCGCCGCACCCGTGAAGGAAACTTCCAGCATCGCTCCCTCCCCGAAGCGCTGCCTTGCCCAAATGGCAAAGTTACATTAGAATATTACTATCTTTATATGGGCGTCAACATGGGCAACCGCCTTCCCCCGCCGTCATCGGTTCCCTTCCCTGGCTCTGCCGGGGCCTCTCGCGGGCATATCCTCCGCGCCGCGCTTGTCGCGCTGGCCCTGCTTCTGGCCTGGGCCGCGCCGATGGCACAGGCGCAGGGCCTGCAACTGGCCATGGTGGAACAGCCGGGCTGCATCTACTGCGCCCGCTGGCACGCGGAAGTCGGCCCCGAATACCCGCTGACCGCCGAAGGCATCGCCGCCCCTCTGCTGCAACTCCAACTGCGCGAACCGCTTCCCGACGGCGTCACGCTCCGCGCCCCGCCCGTCTTCACCCCCACCTTCATCCTGCTGCGCGACGGAACCGAACTCTCGCGCATCGAAGGCTATCCGGGCGAAGATTTCTTCTGGCCCCTGCTGGCGCAGATGATCGCCGCCGCCGGGAACTGATGCATCCCGGTTCCAGCCCGCCCCGCCATGTCCGGCAGCCGCACGAAAATGTTGTGATCGCCCGCCAATAGGTTCATCTAGGCGGCAGAACAGACGGGGACAGCACACTGGATCTGAGCGCCGCAGACATGGACAAGGCCGTGACATCCCCCAGCCTCGCCGAACTCGTGGCCGAGGCAGAGACCGCCGCGAATTTTCTCAAGGCGCTCGGCCATGACGGCCGCCTGACGATCCTGTGCCACCTGCATGGCGGCCCGAAAAGCGTCACCGAACTTGAAAACCTGCTCTCCGCGCGTCAGGCTGTCGTCAGCCAGCAACTCGCCCGCCTGCGCCTCGAGGGGCTCGTCAGCGCGCGGCGCGAAGGGCAGGCCATCTTCTACTCTCTCCTTGACCCCAAGGTCGCGGAGATGATCCAACTGCTTTGCCGCCTGTTCGGCCACCCGGCACAAGATCGGGACTGACAGGATCGCATCCCCGCAGGTTGCGCCGCGGGTCAGGAAAGGGAGGAAGGACGATGGAGTCTCTGCCCATCGGAATGCTGGCGGCCCTCGTCGGGCTGGTCGGCGGGCTGGTCATGGGGCTGGCCGCCCGCCTGGGGGATTTCTGCACCCTCGGCGCGCTGGAAAGCGCCGTCTATGCCCAGGATCAGCGCCGCCTCCGGCTTTGGGGGATCGTGCTGGCCGTGGCCATCCTGGGCACGCAGATCGGCGCGATGACGGGGCTGATCGACCTTGGCGCCAGCTTCTACCACAGCCTGCAATGGAATCCGCTCGGCTCCATCATCGGCGGGCTGGTCTTCGGCTATGGCATGGCCCTGGCCGGCAATTGCGGCTTCGGCGCGCTGGTCCGCTTCGGCGGCGGCGACCTGCGCTCGCTGGTGGTGGTCGTCGTCATGGGCATCTTCGGCTTCATCGCGCTTTCCGGCCCGCTGGCCCCGCTGCGCACGGCGCTCTTTCCCCAGCCCGATGCCACCGGCCCGCAGGGCATCCTGCATGATCTGGGCAGGCTTGGCATCCCGCCCCTTGCCGCCACGCTGGCCATCGCCGCGCTCGCCGCCTTCTGGGCCCTGTCCCATCGCGGCCTGCGCCAGAACCCCCGGATGATCGCCTGGGGCGTGGCGGCGGGCCTTGCCGTGGTCTGGTGCTTTGCCGGCACGACCTGGCTTTACGAATCAAGCCTTGGCGCGGTCTCGGTCGAAGGCCCCTCCTTCACCGCCCCCGTCGGGCGCACGCTGATCTTCCTGATGACCTCCACCGCGGGCGGCATCACCTTCTCGGTCGGCTCCGTCGTGGGCGTCATGGCCGGGGCGCTGATCGGCTCCATGATCCGCGGCATGTTCCGCTGGGAGGCCTGCGAAGACCCGCGCGAACTGGGCCGGCAGGTGGGCGGCGCGGTGCTGATGGGCATCGGCGGCGTGGTCGCGATGGGCTGCTCGGTCGGTCAGGGCGTCACGGGCTTTGCCACCCTCGCCTGGTCCGGCCCCGTCACGCTGGTGGCCATCGCCATCGGGGCCGTCATCGGCCTGCGCCAGCTGATCTCGGGCTTCCAGCCCGAGTGATCGGGCCATTCGGCAACCGGCTATTCGGCCACCGGGGCCTGCAGGATCTGATCCAACTCCTCGACGCTGATCCCCAGGATCTCGGCCGCGTGGCGATAATCCTCGCGCGCCTGCCCCACCGCCTCCAGCGCGCAGCGCCGCCGCAGGCGCTGCACGAAGGCGGCAAGGATCACCTCAAGCGGTGACTTGCCCACCTGCCGCGCCGCCTCTTCCACGGACGAGGCTTCCATTTCCCGCCGATAGCGATCCTGGATCATCGCAAGTCGCGCCTCATAGTCCCGCACCAGCGTCTGCTGCGCGGCCTGAAACTGCCGCTGGATCCGGCTTTCAGGCGCCAGATCCCTTCCCAGCAGAAGGCGCACCCCCTGCCCCGCCCCGCCAAAGCGGACGGTCCGCAGCAGAAAGGGCATGGGCAGCCCCGCCCCCCCCACAAGATTGACATGCCGCCCCCCGCCAATCTCGGCGGCAGAGTCCGGCGCGACCGGGGTCAGCACATCTTCCAGCAGGCTCCGCGCCTTTTCGGCGCTGTCGGAAAACACGATGGCATCAAAGGGTTGCCCCACCCAGCCCAGCAAACCGGCCGCCTGTGCCCCGTGAATCTCCTGCACCCTGCCGGCACGGTCCAGCTCGATCACCAGATCGGCCAGCCCGTCCATCAGTCGGGCAATCTGCCCGGCGGCCAGCCGCTCGGTGTAATGCCCGGTCTCTGCGCGTCCCATCGTCAATTCGCCTTTCCAGGCCGGACGCGCCCTCCTTTCAGAAAGGATGTCGCCACGGCCAAGTCGCATGTCACCAGATCTGCGCCAAGAAACCGATAGGCTTCCTGCGCCGCCGTCAGGGCGGCACCGCCGACCATGATCGAAACACCCGCATGGCAGGACGCAGCCCTGATCCCGTCGATCCAGTCCCGCGCCTCTGCCAGCAACTCGTCATGGCCAAACGACAGGCCCACAACATCGAAAACCTCGGTCGCCACATGACCAAGCCACCGCTCCGGCGTTGCGCCGATCTCCAGCGTCACATCGCAGCCCGCCGCCACAAGCTCGCGCCGCACAAGACGCGGGCCAAGCAGATGCTCCTCACCCTCCGGGACCAGAAGCAGGACACGTCCGCCGCCGAACCTATCCTTGCGCCCTTCAAAGCGCAACAACCGCTCCAGACCGACGAAAAGCGCCACGCCACCGTCGAAATCCAGTTCGCCCCGCTGCCAGCGCCTCTGCGCAATGGCGGCGGCGGCGGCCACGATCTGGCCCAGATCCTCGCCGTCCCGCCCCAGCCCCGAAATGCCCGACAGGTCCTGCTGCATCCCCGGCTCCAGCCGGCACAGCACCTCGACCAGCGCCTCGACCTGCGCCTCGCCCGGCACGGACTCGACAAATGATCCAAGCCCGCTTTCGAAAAGGCCGCCCAGAAGATCCCGGGCTTCGCGGTCACACCGGCTTCGCACAGTCTCCTCCCAGATACCGTCCGCACTGATGGCGCGACGTTAGGCGGTCCATCCGGCGGCTTCAAGACCCGTAAACAACCCTGCCAAGGGCGCGGAATCGCCCGGCGGGCGCCCCGCGTCGCGCCTCCGTCCGACGGATGGGTGGATCATCCTTTCGGCTGTATAAATTCGCCTGCCGGTAGACCGTTTTCCTTGTCAGCAGAACTCAGGGAGGAAATGACCATGCCTCAGCATATCCCCAGCGAATGCGACACCGTCGTCCGGATGCTGGGAATCGCCTTTCTCGGCCTTCACCTTCCGCTTGCATGTGTCGGCATCGCCCATTTCATCGGCGGCTACACCGATCCCGGCGCACTCGTGCTGGCGGCCCTGTTCGGCACGCTCCTTGCGGCGGTGATGACGCTGGGCAGCATGTGGCGGCTCATCGTGCCGCATTTCCAGAACCGGATGGCCTGATCCGCCCCTGCCGCCGCTGGCGCTTCAGCCACGCCCGGCGATATGGCCCGCCAGATGGTCTGCATCATGCCAGACGCCCCAGATGAAGGGCGACGCCCGGCGTGAAAGCCATGGCAGGCCCAGGAAATACAGCCCCGGCACCTCGGAGATGCCCTTGTCATGGCGCGGGCGGCCCTTGTCGTCGAAGACGTCGATGCCGATCCAGCCGAAATCCAGCACATAGCCCGTCGCCCAGATCACCGCGCCCACCCCCGCCGCCTTCAGGTCCAGCGACAGGATGGGATCGGTCACGCAATCCGGCACCGGCTCGAACACCCGCGCTTCGGGCTCCTCGGGCAGATCCAGCCCCTCGCGCGCCACATGGGCATCAGCCTCGTCCAGCACCGACAGGTAATTCGCATCCCCCCGCGCGATGTTCGCAGCCAGATCCGGCGCGAAATGCAGCACGCCCCCCTCGCAGCGATCCGTCCGTCCGACCAGCTTCATCCCCCGGTTGCCCAGATTGCGGAAATCCACCGTCTGCCCGCCTTCCGCGCCGCTGACCGCGATGGTCACATGCTCCATCCCCGGCTCGACCGCCCGCGCATCCCACTTGCCCAGCGCCCCCAGCCACCAGACGAAATCCCGCCCCCGATAGGCGCGCGGCGGCCGGTCATGCGGCCCCACGGACAGATAGACCTCGCGCCCCGACCGCAGCAGTTCATCCGCAATCTGCGCCCCCGAAGACCCCGCCCCTACCACCAGCACAGCCCCCTCCGGCAACTGGCCCGGATTGCGGTAATGGTTGGAATGGATCTGCATCACGCCCGCGCTGTCCGGGATCATCGCCGGAAAGACCGGCTTCTGGAACGGCCCCGTCGCCGCCACCACATTCCGCGCCTCGATCACCCCGCCATCCGCCAGCGTGGCGCGAAATCCCCCCTCGGGCCGCTGCACCAGCTGCCGCACCTCGACGCCACAGCGCACCGGCATCTTCTCCCGCTCGGCCAGCGTTTCGAAATAGCGCACGATCCGGTCCTTCGGCGCAAAGGCATCCGGGTCCATGTCATCGAAGGTCATCGCCGGAAAGCGATCATGCCAGGCCGGGCCATTGGCCACCAGCGAATCCCAGCGCTCCGTCCGCCAGCGCTCGGCGATGCGGTGGCGCTCCACCACCAGATGGTCCATCCCCCGCCGCCCCAGATGCGCGCTCATGGCAAGCCCCGCCTGCCCGCCCCCGATCACCAGCGTATCGACCGTCTCAACCGCCATTGCCGCACTCCCTTTCGCATCGGGCGCAAGGCCCCCCCCTTTGCTCTATGTGAGACATTGGTTAGGCGAAACATGCATTTCTCTCGGCATTGGTTAGGTTGCGCCTAATCCCTCAGCGCTCTCCCCGCCGATAGGGCTGCATCAGCGCCTCGGGCACCCGCGCCCGCCGCGCCACAAGGATCAGCGCCACAATCGACAGCACATAGGGCGCCATCAGGAACAGCTGATAGGGCACCCCCTCCACCACCGTCTGCAGACGCAACTGAAACGCATCGAACAGCGCAAACAGCAGCGCCCCCAGCAGCGCCTTGCCCGGCCGCCAGGACGCGAACACCACCAGCGCAATGCAGATCCATCCCCGCCCCTGCACCATGCCGGGGAAAAAGCTGTTGAAGGCCGCCGTCGTCAGGAACGCCCCCCCCAGCGCCATGATCCCCGATCCCACCATCACCGCCCAGATGCGGATGCGCACCGGGTTCAACCCCTGCGCCTCCACCGCATGCGGGTTCTCCCCCGTCATCCGCAGCGCAAGGCCCATCGGCGTGCGCGCCAGCATCCAGGCCACCAGCCCCACAAGGATCAACGCCACATAGGTGGGCGGCGTCTGGGTGAACACCACATCGCCCAGGAACGGGATCGCCGACAGGCCGGGGATCGGCCAGGGCTGGAACGGCTCGATCGTGGGCGGCAGGTCACCGACCTGCACCCACAACCGGTAAAGGTAGTAAGCCAGCGCCGAAGCCAGCAGCGTGATCCCCAGCCCCGACACATGCTGCGACAGGCCCAGGGGCACCGTCAGCATCGCATGCAGCCAGCCCATCGCCATCCCCGCCAGCACCGCCATCGCCAGCCCCGCCCACAGATCGCCCCCCCAATAGACCGTCAGCCAGCCGACCATGGCCCCCATGGTCATGATCCCTTCGATCCCAAGGTTCAGAACCCCCGCGCGTTCACAGATCAGCGCCCCCAGCACGCCAAAGATCAAGGGCGTCGCGATCCGCAGCACCGCCGCCCAAAGGCTCGCCGTCGTCAGGATATCGAGGGCTTCCATCATCGCCGCACCCGCCAGGTTGTGAACAAAAGCGCCACCAGCATCGCCAGCAACGCCACCGCCATGATCACATCGGCGATGAAGCTTGGCACCCCCGTCGCCCGGCTCATCGCATCCGCGCCGACGAAGACCGTCGCCACAAAGACCGACGCCGCCACCACGCCCAGCGGATGCAGCGCCGCCAGCATCGCCACCACGATCCCGGCATAGCCGAAGCCCGGCGACATGGTGGTGGTGACATAGCCCACCGGCCCCAGCACCTCGATCGCGCCCGCCAGCCCCGCCAAACCGCCGGACAACAGCGCCACCTTCACCAGCGTCGCCGTGATCGGCACCCCCGCAAAGGCCGCCGCACGCGGGTTCAGCCCCGCCGCCCGCGTTTCCGCCCCGAACACCGTCCGCGCCTGCACCAGCCAGACCAGCAGCACCACGACAACCGCCAGCACGATCCCCACATGCAGCCGCGATCTCGGCACCAGGTCGGGCAAGCGCAGCCCCGCCGCCACCGGCACCGATTGCGGCCAGCCGAAGGCCATCGGATCCTTCAGCACCCCCTCCACCATCAGCCCGACAATGAGCAGCACGATGAAATTCAGAAGCAGCGTCGTCACCACCTCATCGACGCCAAACCGCAGCCGCAGCACCGCAGGCACCAGCAGAAGCACCGCCCCCGCCGCCATCCCCGCCGCTGCCAGCGCCGCCCAGGCCAGGGGCAAGGGCCAGCCCGCCAGCGCCGAATGCCCCAGCGCCGCCGCCGCCAGCGCCCCCATGTAGAACTGCCCCTCCCCCCCGATGTTCCACAGCCGCGCCCGGAACGCGACCGCCGCCGCCAGACCCGTCAGGATCAGCGGCGAGGCGCGGGTAAAGGTCTCCGTCACCGCCAGCCGCGATCCGAAGGCCCCGCGCAGCATCTCGCCATAGGCCAGCCAGGGGCTGACCCCCGCCATGGCGATCAGCCCCGCGCACAGCACCAGCGCCGCCAGCACCGCGATCAGCGGCGCAAGGATCAGCGCCGGAAGCGACACGTCCTCGCGCCGTTCAAACCGCATCGCGCGTCTCCCAGACCCCGGCCATCATCAGCCCCAGCCGCCGCGCATCCACCTCCTCGGCGGCAATCGGTTCCGACAGCCGCCCCTTGGAAATTGCCTGCAACCTGTCCGACAATCCCACCGCCTCCTCCAGATCTTCCGATATCAGCAGGATCGCCGCCCCCTCGGAGCGTGCCATCAGCAATTCCTGATGCACCGCCGCAATGGCCCCCTCATCCAGCCCCCGCGTCGGCTGATTGGCCAGCAGGAAGCGCGGCCCCGCCGCCAGATTGCGCCCAAGGATCAGCTTCTGCATGTTCCCGCCCGACAAGAGCCTTGTCCGCGTCGCAGGCCCCGCGCCGCGAATGTCGAACCGCGCAATCAGCCCCGCCGCATGCGCCTCGGCCGCCCGCCGCCGCACGAAGCCCCAGCGGGAAAAGTCGCGCACCCGCTCCAGCACCGCGTTTTCCCAGACGGCCAGATCCCCCACCACGCCCTCGGCATGGCGATCCTCCGGCACCCGCCCGATGCCCATACGCACCGCCGCGCGCGGGGTGATCCGCGCGATGTCGCGCCCGTCAAAGGTGATGGTCCCGGCATCCAGCCGCGCCAGCCCCGAAAGCACCCGCCCCAGCATCGCCTGCCCGTTGCCGGAAACCCCGACGATCCCCAGAATCTCGCCCGTCCGCACCTCGAAATCCACGGCGTCCAGCGCCATGCCCCCGCCCGCCGATGCCGACAGCCCCTTTGCCACCACCACCGGCGCCCCCGCCGCATGCGCCTCGCGCTTCGGTCGTGCCACGGCACGGCCCACCATCAGTTCCGCCAGTTCGGCGGGGTTCGTCTCTGCCGTCGCCCGCTCTGCCACGACCCTGCCCCCGCGCAGCACGACGACCCGGTCCGATGCCCCCATCACCTCATGCAGCTTGTGGCTGATGAAGATGATCGACAGCCCCCCCTGCGCCATGCCCCGCAGGATGCGGAACAACTGCTCTGCCTCGGGCCGGGCCAGCACCGCCGTCGGTTCATCCAGGATCAGGATCCGCGCATCGCGATACAGCGCCTTCAGGATCTCCACCCGCTGCCGCTCGCCCACCGAAAGATCACCCACCCGCGCCTCCGGGTCCACCGGCAGCCCGAAGGTGGCCGATAGCTGCATAAGCTTTCGGGCGGCCCCGTCGCGGTCAGACCCCACCTTCCAAAGCGGCTCGGACCCGATGACGATGTTTTCCAGCACCGTCAGATTGCCCGCCAGCGTGAAATGCTGATGCACCATCCCCACGCCCGCGGCGATGGCCGCGCGCGGCTTTCCGGGCGGCAAGGGTCTGCCCTCCACCCGCACCTCGCCCGCATCCGCCGCATAATGGCCGAACAGGATGTTCATCAGCGTCGTCTTGCCCGCGCCATTCTCGCCCAGCAGGGCCAGCACCTCTCCCTTTTTCAGGGACAGGGTCACGTCGTCATTCGCCACCAGCGCGCCAAAGCGCTTGGTGATCCCCTCCAGTTCCAGAACCGCCCCACCGCTCATGGATGCCCCGCGATATCGAAAGGATAGGCAACAGGCGGCAGCGCCGCCGCCAACCGCGCGCCCAGCGCCAAAAGCGCCCGGTCGCATCCCACACGGCCCGCGATCTGCACCCCCACCGGAATGCCCCCGCCCGCCAAGGGGATCACCAGCGCCGGATAGCCCGCCGCATTGGCCAGCGCCGCCCCCGGCGCGACCTTCCCCATCTGCGCGAAATGCGCCGCCACATCGCGCGCGGTCATGTCAAAGGCCCCCACCTCCGGCACCCCCCGCGCCAACACGGGCGAGATCACCGCATCCACCCCGGCCATCCAGCCCTCCCATTCCGCCGTCAGCACCGCCATCTCGCGGCTGGCCGCGAACAGATCCGCCGCCCCCATCGCGCGGCCCTCCTCCAGCACAGCCGCCGCAATCGGCGTCAACTCTTCCCCCGACACACCCAGAAACCCCATCCACTCTGCCAAAGATGCCGTCAGCACCCGCCGCGCCACGACCCCCGCCCGCGCCGCCATCACAGCCGGAAACGCGCGCTCCTCCACCGCCAGCCCCAGACCTTCGGCCAGCCGCGCCACGGCCCTTGCCCCCTCGGCCTGCACCGCATCGCAGCCCTCGGGCACCATCACCCCCACGCGCCCCGCAGCGAAACCCCGCCCACCGGCCCCATCCTCTGCCACCGCATCAAACGCCGTGACAACATCCCGCACCGACCGCGCCAACACCAGCTCGCTCGCCAGCCCCATCAGCCAGTTCCCCTGATCCGGCCCCATCGGCACCGCGCCCCGGCTGGGCTTCAACCCCACCAGCCCGCAACAGGCCGCAGGCACCCGGATCGACCCCGCCGCATCCGTCGCATGCGCAATCGCCACGATCCCCGCCGCCACCGCAGCCGCCGCCCCGCCCGAAGACCCGCCGGACGACAGCGCACCATCCCACGGATTCACGCAAGGATCAGATGTCAAAGCCAACCCGAATTCCGGCACCGTGGTCAGCCCTAAAGGCACCAGCCCCGCCGCCCGGAACCGCGCGAACAGGTCACTATCCGCCCCCTGATCCACCCGCCGCCGCGCCAGCGCCGCAGATCCCGCGACCGGCGACAGCCCCGCCGCCCCCGACCCCAGATCCTTCCCCAGAAACGGCACCCCGGCAAAGGGCCCCGACAAAGGCCCCAAGGCCCCCGCCCGCCCCATCCCCGGCTCCAGCCGGCAGATCGCGCCGAACCCCCGCGCCGCCGCCGCCTCCAGCGCGGCCTCCATCACCCCGGACGCCGAAACGGCGCCCGAGGCGATGGCCCCTGCCAAGGATGTCGCGTCCTGCAACGCTTACGCAGGCTCGTTCGCGTCGATCGGCACCTCGAAGGCACCCGAAGCAATCGCGGCCTTCTTCTCCTCCATCGCCGGAACGGCATCGGCGGGAACCTCTTCCGCCACATAGATCAACTCGTTCCCGCCATATTTCATGAAGGAATATTCGGTGTAATCGCGGCCCACCGGCTTGCCCGCCACCACATCGGCCACGATGGCATCAATCGTGGGGCGATAATTCCAGATCGCATTGGCAAAGACCGTCCCCGGATAGCGCGGCGTATAGTCGATCAGCGACCCGATCGCCTTCACCCCCCGCTCGGCCGCGCCATCCGCCGTCCCGATGCGTTCCCCGAACAGGATATCCGCCCCGCCGTCGATCTGCGCCACCGCCGCTTCCTTGGCCTTGGCCGGATCGAACCACGCCCCGATGAAGCCGTTCAGGAACTTCGCCTCCGGGTTCACCTCCTTCACGCCCATGCGGAAGGCGTTGATCAGCAGGTTCACTTCCGGGATCGGATAGCCACCGACCGACCCGAAGGTCCCGGTCTTCGACATCTTGCCCGCCAGCATCCCCGCCAGATAGGCCGCCTCATGGTTGCGCGTGCCGAAGACGCCGAAATTGTCGCCCTCCGGCCCGCCCGACGACCCCATCAGGAAGGCCGTCTCGGGGTAATCCGCCGCCACCGCGCGGGCCTCTGCCTCCACCGCATAGCTTTCGCCCCAGATCAGCTTGGCCCCGCCTTCCGCATATTCCCGCATCGCGCGGGGATAGTCGGTCGCGGCCACCCCTTCCGAGAATTCGTATTCGATCAGCCCATCCGCCGCCGCCGCCTGCATCGCGGCATGGATGCGCGAATTCCAGGCGTTTTCCACCGGCGAGGCATGGACCCCCGCCACCTTGATCGCCGTCTGGGCATTCACCCGGCGGATATAGGCCGGCAGCGCCAGCGTGGCCGCAGCCCCCATCAGGATCGTACGCCGTGTTGTCGTAAATCGCATTTCCTTACTCCCCGTTGGTTTTGTTGTTGATGTCAGTCTTCCGCAATCGGCGCGTAATCGGCGGGGTCCAGCCCCGCCGGACGCCCCGGCAGATCCAGCCGCGCCAGTCGCGGCGCGGTCTCGGCAATCACCCGGCCCGCCCGGATCACCGCCAGCCGCGTGGCCTTCATGCGCACCGCCTCGATCGGGTCGCGCGCCTGCAGCAGCACCATGTTGGCAGCCCCGCCCACCCGCAGCGTCGGATCGGGCAGCCCCATCGCCAGATGCCCGTTCACCGTCACCGAAGTAAACGCCCACCCCATCGCCTCACGCGATGTCATCGGCGCGGCATGTATCCCCATATGCGCCACCTCCAGCATGTCCGCCGATCCCAGCGGATACCAAGGATCCATCGTGCAATCCTGCCCGAAGGCCACATTGACCCCCGCCGCGCGCAGTTCCGGCACCCGCGTCATCCCCCGCCGCTTGGGGTAAGTGTCCGACCGCCCCTGCAACGTGATGTTGATCAACGGGTTCGGCACGATATGCAGCCCCGCCTCGGCGATCAGCGGGATCAGCTTGGAGGCATAGTAATTGTCCATCGAATGCATGCTGGTGCAGTGCGACCCCACCACCCGCCCCTGCAGGCCCAACCGCACGGTTTCTGCCGCCAGCGTCTCGATATGGCGGCTCATCGGATCGTCGCTCTCGTCGCAATGCAGATCGACCGGCAGCCCCCGCTCTGCCGCGATCTCGCACAGCGCGCGCACAGACTCCGCCCCCGCCTGCATGGTGCGTTCGAAATGCGGGATGCCGCCCACCACATCCACGCCCATGTCCAGCGCCCGGATCAGGTTCCGATGCGCCGTCGGATCCCGGTAAAGCCCGTCCTGCGGAAAGGCCACCAGTTGCAGGTCGATATAGCCCGCCACCTCGCGCCGAACCTCCAGCAGCGCCTCCACCGCCGTCAGCCTGTCATCGCAGACATCGACATGCGTCCGGATCGACAACAACCCCTGCGACACGGCAAGATCACAATAGCGCAGCGCGCGTTCCTTCACCGCCTCCGGGGTCAGCAGAGGCTTCAACTCCCCCCAAAGCGCGATCCCCTCCAGCAGCGTGCCGGACCGGTTCAGTCGCGGCAGGCCAAGCGAGAGCGTGGCATCCATGTGGAAATGCGGGTCGGCAAAGGGCGGCGCCACCAGCCGCCCGCCCGCCTCGATCACCCGGCCGGCCTCGGCCTCGATCCGGGGGGCGATCTCCACGATCTTCCCGTCCCTCACGGCGATGTCGACCGGGCTTCGTCCCTCGGGCAGCCGCCCTGCCCTGACCAACAGATCCAGCATGCCCATCCCCGTCCTCACGCCCCCGTCGCCATTCCGACCGCCGCCCCGGCAACCACACCCTGCGCTGCAGCCTAAAGGCTGGCCCGGCCCGTTGCATGACCTAGCGTTAGCAGGATTTACTTGATGGTCAAAAATTATTCTGCCGCCTCATTGCTGGGCATCGCAGGGGCACCCCTGATGCGAAGCCGGGCAGCAAAGGGCAGCACCCCGCCGCGCCCAAGCCTGGTTCACATGTCATAATGAATTGCTTGTCCGGCGCTCGCTGCGTGCATACGCCCTGCTGCACTGCCCATCTGCACCGGGCGCTGCACGGGTCTACAGCATCGTCCGCAGCCGGTAACCCGGCCCATGCAGCAGCCGGACAAATGTGATCGGCGCCTCTCCGGACCATGTCACACGCTCGGTAACAAAAACTGGATCCCCCGTCCGGATGCCCAGCGCAAGCGCCTCCTCCGGGCTGGCCGCTTCGGCGGAAAATGCAATATCACCAATGGTATAGGCGACGTTCTGCACCAGCCATTCATTGGCGCTGATATGCCGGAAATCGGGCAGTTCCCCCCCCGGCAGCACGGCCGGATTAAGCCAGCGCACCTCATGCGCAAAGGGCCTGCCCCCCGCCAGATGCAGCGTTTCCAGAAAAAGCAGATCAACCCCCTCCGCCAACCCCATCCGCAGCGCCGCAGCCAAGGGAACAGGGTCCATCCGCTCGGCCAGAACGCGCTGGGAATAACGTTCACCCCGCGCCTCAACCTCTTGCCGGATAATGGGAATTTCCAGCGTCGCCTTGCGGACCGGCAATACCGCCACGCGCGTGCCGGCCTTCCGCCGCCGCTCCAGCAGCCCGCTTTCCGCCACCTCCCGCAGCGCCCGGTTCACCGTCGCCCGCGCCACCCCGAACTCCACCGCCAGGGCCTCTTCCCCCGGGATCACCGCCCCCGGTGGCCAGACCCGCGCCCGGATGCGGCGCAGCACCTCGTCCCTGACCGCCTCCCAACCTGCCATCACGCCCTCTCCCGCAGCCCCGACATCACCGCACGAAACCGTTGCGCAACACGCTCCCGCGCCACGTGCCGGCCCTCTGTCACGACATGCCGACCAGCCGACCAGACCTCGCGCACCAACCCATCATGTCCTGCAAAAACAAAGGCATCCAGGATCTCATCCCCATCCCTTCCGGCCAGATGAAGGCTGTCCATATCCAGCGCAACGAGGTCTGCCACCGCCCCTTCGGCGATGCGGCCAGAGGTCCGCCCCGCGGCCATCGCGCCCCCGGCCACCGCGCCCTCCCACAGCACGCGCCCGGTCGAGCGCCCGGCCTCGGCCAGCAGCGCCCGGCCCCGGTCACGCAGCCTTTGCGAATACTCGAACAGCCGCAATTCCTCGGCCAGGCTGATCCGCACATTCGAATCCGACCCCACCCCCCAACGCCCGCCGGCCGCTGCAAAGCGCACCCCGTCAAAGATGCCATCCCCCAGATTCGCCTCGGTGATCGGACAAAGCCCCGCCACCGCGCCAGACCGCGCCAGGGCAAGCGTCTCTGCCTCCGTCATCTGCGTGCAATGGATCGGGCACCACCGCCCGTCCACAGCAAAGTTCGCCAGCAACCACTCCACGGGCCGCGCCCCCATGGCGGCAGAAACCTCTTCAACTTCGGCCACTTGCTCTGCCAGATGAATGTGGATGGGCGCGCCCGGGGCGATCCCCTCGGCCAGGCGCAATCCGGCCATGTCCACCGCGCGAAGCGAATGCGGCGCCACCCCTGTCACGCCATCGGCAAGCCGGGCAACGGCCCGCGCCGCCCCCTCCCATAGGTGCTGAAACCGCTCGGGATCATTCCCGAACCGCGCCTGGCCCTGGGTCAGCGCGCGCCCGTCACACCCGCCGCGTTGATACAGCACAGGCAGCAGCGTCAGCCCGAAACCGGTTTCTTCCGCCGCGTTGACGATCCGTTCAGACATTTCTGCCAGGTTGGCGTACGGCACGCCCGCAGGCTGGTGATGCAGATAATGGAACTCCGCAACCGCGGCGTAACCGGCCTCTGCCATCTCCACCATCACCTGCGCGGCAATCGCCTCCACATCATCGGGCGTCAAACGGTCCAGAAAGCGATACATCAGGCTCCGCCAGGTCCAGAAACTGTCCTGCCCCGCGCCGCGCCGCTCTGTCATGCCCGCCATCGCGCGCTGAAAGGCGTGGGAATGCAGGTTCACCGGCGCTGGCAACAGGCATCCGACGCGCCGCCCCCCATCGGCGGGCCCCACGGCGACGATACGCCCGGCCTCGATCCGCACCCCCACATCCGACGCCCACCCCCCCGGCAGCAATGCGCGCTCTGCATGGATCTGCATCTCCGTCCCTCGCTTGACAGGTCATTATGTATAGACATAATAACGCAAAGCTCAGACATAAGGCAAGGCGCAATGGCGATTCTCCTGACCGGCCTCACCGCCGCCACGATGCGCGGCGGATACGGCCTGATCCCGGATGCAGCCCTTCTGATCGAAGGCGAAAGCATCGCCTGGATCGGCCCGAGGATTGAGGCGCCAAAGGCGCAAACCATTGATTGCGGTGGAAAGCTCCTTACCCCGGGCCTGATCGACGCGCATACCCATCTCGTCTTCGCAGGCAATCGCGCCGCCGAGTTCGAGCTGCGCCTTCAGGGTGCAAGCTACGAAGAGATTGCCCGTGCCGGGGGGGGCATCCTGTCCACCGTCACCTCCTCCCGCGCGGCCAGCGAAGATGATCTGGTCGCCCAGTCCCTGCCCCGCCTCGACGCGATGATCGCGCAGGGCACCACCACGATAGAGATCAAGTCCGGCTACGGCCTGACAATCGAAGACGAACTCAAGATGCTCCGCGCCGCCCGCCGCCTTGGCCGGATGCGGCCTGTCACGATCACCACAACCCACCTGGCCGCGCATGCCATCCCACCGGAATACAAGGAAAATCCGGACGCCTATATCGAGGGTGTCGCCATCCCCTCGCTGCGTGCCGCCCATGCCGAAGGGCTGATCGACGCGGTCGATGCCTTCTGCGAAACCATCGCATTCAGTCCCGCGCAGGTCGACCGGCTCTTCACTGCCGCCCGGGCCCTTGGCCTGCGGGTCAAGCTTCACGCCGAACAACTGTCAAACCTCGGGGGCGCCCAACTCGCCGCCCGCCATGCCGCCCTTTCGGCGGATCATCTTGAACATCTATCGCCCGAAGGTGTGGCCGACATGGCCCGTGCGGGCACGGTCGCCACCATCCTGCCCGGGGCCTACTATACCCTGCGCGACACGACGCCACCGCCCATCGCAGCCCTTCGTGCGGCCCATGTCCCCATGGCCGTCGCCACCGACTGTAATCCCGGGTCCTCTCCCATGACATCCTTGCCGCTTGCCATGAACATGGCCTGCACCCTCTTCCGGATGACACCGGAAGAAGCGTTGCTGGGCACCACGGCCCATGCCGCCCGCGCGCTTGGCCTTGCCGACCGGGGCACCCTCGTGCCGGGCCAACGCGCAGACCTCTGTCTCTGGAATGCCCAGCATCCCGCCGAACTCTCCTATCGCATCGGGGCAGAAGCCCTGCACAGATCCATTATCGGAGGCCGCCTTGACGCCTGAACTCCTCACCCCCGGCGCCACGACACTGACCCAGCTTGAGCGCCTTTATCGGGATGAACTTCCGGCAAAGCTTCATCCCTCGGCGCGCGCGGGGGTCGATACTGCTGCCGCCCGGATCGCCGTCGCCGCGGCCGGCGATACCGCTGTCTATGGCGTCAATACGGGCTTCGGGAAACTCGCCTCGCTCAAGATCGCGGCAAAGGATACCGCAACGCTGCAGCGCAACCTGATCCTGTCCCATTGCTGTGGCGTGGGCGACCCGATGCCCCGCAACGTCGCCCGCCTGATGATGGCACTGAAACTGCTTTCACTCGGCCGCGGGGCCTCTGGCGTGCGCTGGGAGGTTATCGCCCTGCTCGAGGCGATGCTGGAGAATGGCATTACCCCCGTCATCCCTGCCCAGGGTTCCGTCGGCGCCTCGGGCGATCTTGCCCCCCTCGCCCATATGACCGCTGCCATGATCGGTGCGGGCGAAGCAGAGGTCGGCGGAAAGATCCTTCCCTCCGCCGCGGCCCTTGCCGCGCGGGGGCTCAGCCCTGTCACGCTCGGCCCGAAAGAGGGGTTGGCCCTGATCAACGGCACCCAGTTCTCAACCGCTTATGCGCTGGCGGGCCTCTTCGATGCCTGGCGCAATGCGCAGGGGGCGCTCGTCATCTCGGCCATGTCGACCGATGCGATCATGGGCTCCACCGCCCCCCTTCACCCCCAGATCCACGCGCTTCGCGGCCATGCGGGCCAGATCGAGGCCGCAAGCACCCTGCGCGCCCTGCTTGATGGTTCCGAAATCCGTGAAAGCCACCGAGAAGGCGATACCCGCGTGCAGGATCCCTATTGCATCCGCTGCCAGCCGCAGGTCACCGGCGCCGCCATGGACATTCTGCGTCAGGCTGCGCAAACTATTGAAATCGAAGCGAATGCCGCAACAGACAACCCGCTGGTGCTGGCCGATGGCCAGATCGTTTCGGGCGGGAATTTCCACGCCGAACCTGTGGGTTTCGCCGCCGACATGATCGCGCTGGCCATCAGCGAGATCGGCGCGATCGCCCAGCGCCGCGTCGCCCTGATGGTGGATCCGACGCTGTCCTTCGACCTGCCGCCCTTCCTGACCCCGAACCCGGGCCTGAATTCCGGCCTGATGATCGCCGAAGTCACCACCGCGGCGCTGATGAGCGAGAACAAGCACCTCGCCCACCCCACGGTTACCGACTCCACCCCCACCTCCGCCAATCAGGAAGATCATGTCAGCATGGCCGCCCATGGCGCGCGCCGCCTGATACGTATGAATGCCAACCTGTCGCGCATCCTTGGGGTTGAGGCGCTCTGCGCCGCCCAGGGCATAGAATTCCGCGCGCCCCTGCACACGTCGCCGCCCCTCGAAAAGGCTGTCGCCCGCCTCCGGCAGGACGTCGCGACACTGGGCGAGGATCGCTATCTCGCCCCTGATATCGAAGCCGCCGCGCAACTTGTGGCCCATGGCGATCTCGCCTCGGCCACGTCCATCCAGCTTCCCACGCTCTGAAGGGACACCCACATGAACAAGCGCCACAACCTCCGCGACATCTACCCGCCGACCGGCCCGGAAATCACCGCCAAAAGCTGGCTGACCGAGGCGCCGATGCGCATGCTGATGAACAACCTGCATCCCGACGTGGCCGAAAACCCGCACGAGCTGGTGGTCTATGGCGGCATCGGCCGCGCCGCCCGGACGTGGGAGGATTTCGACCGCATCGTCGCCACGCTGAAAACCCTGAACGACGACGAAACGCTGCTGGTGCAATCCGGCAAACCCGTCGGCGTCTTCCGCACCCACAAGGACGCCCCGCGCGTCCTGATCGCCAACTCCAACCTCGTCCCCCATTGGGCGACATGGGATCATTTCAACGAGTTGGATAAGCGCGGGCTGGCCATGTATGGCCAGATGACCGCCGGATCGTGGATCTACATCGGCACCCAGGGCATCGTGCAAGGCACCTTCGAGACCTTCGCCGAAGCGGGCCGTCAGCATTACGGCGGCGACCTGAAGGGCCGCTGGATCCTCACGGGCGGCCTCGGCGGCATGGGCGGCGCGCAGCCGCTGGCCGCCGTCATGGCCGGGGCCTGCTGCCTTGCCGTCGAAGTGGACGAAACCCGCATCGATTTCCGCATCCGCACCCGCTATCTCGACGCCAAGGCGCAGACGCTGGACGAAGCCCTCGCCCTCATTGCCGACTGGACCGCGAAAGGCGAGGCGAAATCCGTGGGCCTTCTCGGCAATGCCGCCGAGATCTTCCCCGAACTGGTCGCCCGCATGAAGGCAGGCGGCCCCCGCCCCGATATCGTCACCGACCAGACCTCGGCCCATGATCCGCTGCATGGCTACTGCCCCGCAGGCTGGACCACCGCCGAATGGCGCGCGAAACAGGAAACCGCCCCCAAGGAGGTGGAGAAGGCCGCCCGCACCTCCATGCGCGCCCATGTCGCCGCGATGGTCGATTTCTGGAATGCGGGCGTCCCGACGCTGGATTACGGCAACAATATCAGACAGGTCGCGCAGGATGAGGGGCTGGAGAACGCCTTCGCCTTCCCCGGCTTTGTCCCCGCCTATATCCGCCCCCTCTTCTGCCGCGGCATCGGCCCCTTCCGCTGGTGTGCGCTGTCGGGCGATCCGGCGGACATCCATGCCACCGACGCGGCCATGAAGCGGCTCTTCCCCGAAAACGCCCATCTCCACCGCTGGCTCGATATGGCGCAGGAACGCATCGCCTTCCAGGGCCTGCCCGCCCGCATCTGCTGGATCGGGCTGGGCGACCGCCACCGCGCGGGGCTGATGTTCAACGACATGGTGAAGTCGGGCGAGTTGAAGGCCCCCGTCGTCATCGGCCGCGACCACCTCGATTCCGGCTCCGTCGCCTCTCCCAACCGGGAAACCGAGGCGATGAAGGACGGCTCCGACGCCGTCTCCGACTGGCCGCTGCTGAACGCGCTCCTGAACACCGCCTCCGGCGCGACATGGGTGTCGCTGCATCACGGCGGGGGCGTGGGCATGGGCTTCTCGCAGCATTCCGGGATGGTGATCGTGGCGGACGGCACCGAAGACGCTGCGCGTCGGCTGAACAACGTCCTGTGGAACGACCCAGCAACAGGCGTCATGCGCCATGCCGATGCGGGCTATGACATCGCGCTGGATCATGCCCGCGCGATGGACCTGCGCCTGCCGGGAATTCTGGGGAACTGAAACAGAAAGGGGGGCGCAAAGCCCCCCCATGCGCCCTCAGGTCCGGGGATTGCCGCCATCCACCTCGCGCCAGAACGGGTTGGACCAGGCCCGCTTGCCCGCTGCGTCGATCACCGTGACCCGCAGCCACGGGCTGTTCAGAAGGCGCGCCAGTGGCACCTCTGTCCGCGTCATGGAATGCCCATGCACCCCCTTGGCCCCTGTCCCCCAGCCCTGCACGATGACCGATGACACGGCAGAGCTTTCGACGACCACCCTGTCGCCCTCGATCCGCACATCCCGCAATTCCGGGCCCTGGCTGGAATAGAAATCCCCCCGCTTCAGCGCCGCCAGCAGGGCTTCGGGTTCGTTCCTCTCGGCCTTGACCATGACCCAACCGCCGAAGTGATCCGGCTCGCTGAAATGCGCGTCATCCGTGGCGATCATCGACAGGCGTCGCCCTTCGGTAAGAAGCAGGTCGGCGATGGCAAAACCATCAGCCCGGTCGCATCCGGTGGCACAGCCGTGATTGTAGATCTCTACGGCATGCGCCGCCGTGACCGAACGCGCGTCTGCCAGGGTCAGCCCCGACCATTGCGGATGGGCTATTGCGACAAAGGCCCCGGCAGCAACGGCCCGTTCGGCGATCTGGGCAGCAGTTTCCTGATCCGCGCGCGGCACGAAATCGGGGCTGTTCGACGGCGCGAAATCTGGCGGCAGGCCAACGGCCAGAACATGCCACAACTCGCCATTCGCCATGGCCCCCGAATGCAGTTCTGCGCCCAGGATCGTAGTGAAACCCTCTGTCCGAAAAGGCACGGTATCGACGATGGGATAGCCCCACATGCCCACGAAATGATCCGTCAGGGCAAGGAAATCATACCCCTCGGCACGATAGCGGCGGCACACTTCTTCGGGTGCAAGCACGCCATCCGATCTGGTGGAATGGGTATGCAGGTTCCCGCGCCAGAAACGCCCGGCAGCGGTGAAGGCGGAAAGCGGTCTTGTCATGCGGTTCACCCGGATTGAGTCGACCAGACCCTAGCCCAGCTTTGCCGGATCCGCAGGCATTTCAGCGACACGCCGTCACGCGCCCTGGTCGCCCCCTGCCCGGAGATGGCGGGAAAGGCCCGCCTCAACGGGGATAGGCTGCGGTTGAAAGGCCAAAAAACACGCCGGTCGGCCCAAAATCACGGGAAAACGGGCTTTAAATCACGAAACTGTGCCCCATTTTCCGCAAGAAGACGGTCTGATCGCGTTGCAGCCTCCAGCACTGTCGCACATCTGATGATTACGTGTTAAGCCACCCCAATGGGAACGGAGCAGGATATGCAGATGCATGTGACGCGCGCTGGCGCAGAACCCGTCGACTCAAAGGACGGCTGCGCAGAGCTTGCCGTCGATGAAATGATGGTCCGCGCCACCGCAGCCGCAGCTTTCCTGAAGGCGCTGTCGCATGAGGGCCGGTTGATGATCCTCTGCCATCTGTCCTCGGGCGAGAAATCCGTGACGGAACTCGAACGTCTGCTGGATTCCCGCCAGGCCGCCGTAAGCCAGCAACTGGCGCGGTTGCGTCTCGAAGGGCTGGTGAATTGCCGCCGCGAAGGCAAGGCGATCTTCTATTCGATCCAGGATCCGAAGGTCAGCCGGACCATCGCACTGGTCTATGACATGTTCTGCCGCGAAGCGTGATCAGCCGCGGCCGATGAACGGCATGTCGCGCGCCATGATCGTCAGGAACGGGATATTGGCCGAAAGCGGCAGATTTCCCATGTGAACCACGGCATCCGCCACATGGGCCACGTCCATCACCGGCTCCACGCGGATCGACCCGTCGGCCTGTGGCACCCCTTTCGTGAAGGCCTGTGCCATGTCGGTCAGGGCATTGCCGATGTCGATCTGCCCACAGGCGATGTCGAAGGGTCGCCCGTCCAGGGCAAGCGTCTTTGTCAGACCGGTGATGGCATGTTTCGATATGGTGTAGGGTGCCGAACCCGGCCTTGGCGCATGGGCCGAGATGGATCCGTTGTTGATGATCCGTCCGCCCTGGGGCTGCTGCCGCCGCATCAGGCCGAAAGCAGCCCTTGCGCAAAGAAACATGCCCGTGATGTTCACCTCGGCAAGGCGCTGCCAATCCTCGACGGCAATCTCGTCGATGGGTGCGGCCTTGAGAGACAGGCCAGCATTGTTGAACAGCAGGTCGAGACGCCCCCATTCCCGCTCGATCCCGGCGAAGGCGCGGTCCACATCGGCAGGCAGGCTGACATCCCCGGGCAGGACAAGGGCCATCGGGTTTCCCTGCGCGGTTTCCTCCAACGCCTCTGCCCGTCGCCCCATCATTGCGACGCGCCAGCCCTGTGCCAGAAAGGCCCGTGCCGTGGCGCGCCCAATGCCGCTGCCCGCCCCTGTGATCATTACCGTCCTGGTCATGCGGGTACCTCCTCCAGTCCGGCATAGCCATATTTCATCAGCCACAAGAGGCATCGTTCCACACGCAGTATGGGATAGCCAAGGTGCTGTGCAAGCTCTGCCGCCGATGCATGGCCCCGCATTTCCAGCGCCACAGCTGTTGCCTGCACATGATCGGCGGTTTCGAAGACGCGTCGGGTTGCCATATAGTCGCGCAGGGCGAAGGCTTCGGTCACAGGAAGGATGTCCGATCCAAGCCAGGCAAACCGCGCCCCCTGTGCCAATTGGCGCGTCGGAAAGGATGCGAACAGCGTCATGGGCGACGGGGCGACCGGCAGCTCCGATGCCGCGATAGTCGGGTGGCGCGCGCTGTCGGCCGAGCGGCGCATGGCGTCCAACTCGCCGAACAGTGCCTGCATGCGCGGCACGATCACCGACCAGTCGAAATGCCGCCGCGCCCTTTCGCGCCCGGCTTTCCCCATCCGGGCGCGCAATTCCGGGCTTGTCATCAGCGCCCGCACCCCTTCTGCCATCCGCCTGACATCCAGCGCCGTCACCGCGGATATCTGGCCCAGGAACTGGATATAGCTGTCGGTGCCCCCGTGGTAGCGCAATCCGGTCGAGGTGACATGTTCGCTTCGCGCAGCTGTGCTTGGGACCAGGATACCAGAGGCATCGTCGACAGTGTCGCGAATGCCGTCCCAATCCGCAGCCACGACGGGCAAGCCGGCCGCCATCGCCTCGACCGGGGCGATGCCAAAGCTTTCCTGAAGGTTGTCGATCGGGAACAGGAACATCTCGGCGGCAGACAGCGCGGCCAGGCGGCGCGCAGGGCCGGCATGCGGGACATGATGCAGGCCCACATCCGGCATGAAGCGATCGGCCGTCGACATGAAGACCCGGCGCGAATAGTCGTCGGGAAAATTGCCGTAAAGGATGAGGTGCAGCTTGCGGTCGGCCCCCTGCCGGGCTTGCTGAAGGGCAAGATAGACAGGCAGTGGATCAAATTTCTCGTGCGGGCTTAGCCGCGCCACCACAAGGGCGACACTGTCCTCGGGCGCAATGCCCAGTTCCATCCTGAGCGCGGCACCTGACGCCGGATCGGGCTGGAATTCGGCGCAGTCGATTCCCAGGGGAATGACGGGCAATTGCGGGCGGGGCGGAAGGCGGCCACCGAAGCGGCGAGAGAGGAAGGCATCTATCATGTCCATCTGCGCGGACAGGGCCGAACGGACCGCGCGCGAAGTGCAGATCACCGCATCCCACTCCGCCTGCGGCGCAGTGCGCAGATGGAATGCTCCCTCCATGACAGCTTTGGTCGACATGGTATGGGTCATGCCGCAGATCGAATAGGCCGTTTCGCCCCACAGGCTGCGCCGCCAGGCCTCGGTCGCGAAATTGGGGCCGGAGAAGAACATCGTTCCCACCGGCGCAATGGCCCTTGCATCGTCCAGCCGCTCGACCCGGACAGGCAGATCAGGGCGAAGCGAGGCCACCAGATCGCGAAAGGCGCGGCCGTCGCTCGGCCCATGGGTCAGTGCAACGCATTCCGGCATCCTTCCGTGCCGGATCCAGCCGCGCAGGAAACTGTCCCCGGCCATGCGACGCCCATTCACGCCGCGCGACGGATCAAACCCATCCGGTGCGAACCAGATGGCGGCATTGGCCAGCACGGGATCCGTCATGTCCGCCTCTGCGTCATCCAGAGCCACGGCGTCGGTGTCGATCGCCATTCCCAGAGCAGAAGCAGCCGGTCCAGATCGCCGAGCCGGTCCGTCCAGCCCGGCAAGGCCTGATCATCCAGCTTGCGTTCGATCCGCCGGATCTCGTGCGTCGGCGAGAACCGCCGGACCAGCAGATCGAGACGCCCTTCCTTCATGCCCTCATGCACTTCCACAAGGATATCGGCCCGTCGCAGTGCCGGTGCGGCTGCGGGATCGAGAAGCTGCTCCTCGGCGCCTTCGGTATCGCAGATCACCACTGTCCTGTCGGTGATCAGCCGGTTCAGTTCGTCATGCGTGACCGTGCCACCGACGAGAACCCGGTCCTGCACCCCGTTGGCCTGCGCAAGCTGGGTGCAGGCAGATTGCGCCTGATCGTCACTGTCGCGCGCCAGAATGCGCGCCTTCGGCATGCGCAGGGCAAGACCCACGGCATAATAGCCTTCGGCCGAGCCGATATCGACAACCGTGTCATAACCACCTGCGACGATCTCCTCGATCACCGGGGCAAGGCAGGCCTCGTAGCAGCCGATCAGGCGGGGATTGCGCGATCCTTCCGAACTGCGCAGGGGATAGGCCATCCCCTTGAAGGGGCCCGACAGGATCCTGTCGCCGGAACGTTCCTGCAGCAGGTTCTCAAGGAAATGCGCCCGCCACATTGCCAGATGCCGCAGCGCCATGTTCAGCTTTTGCGCTGTCGGCTCTCCTTCAAGCAGCTTGCCGATCTTGCGCTGCGCATTCCTGTTGACCTGCGATGGCATCCTTGCCCCCCGGAAACTCGATACACAGCCATGCTAGTTTGCCGCATGCCGACGGTCCAGCCCGGCCATGGCCACGCAGGACGCTTGACGCAAGACATGGCCTCGGGGCATCAGAGGCATGTGCCAATTCGTAAGGGTCGATCATGACGTCGGAAGCCAGGGTCAGGAAGCCACGCGGGGCATCCGACCTGTGGGGAACCGTGCCCTTCCGCCAGAAGCCGCATGCCAGCCCGCATGGACAGGTCACCGCCGTTTCGATGATGAAGGACGAAGGCCCCTTCGTGCTGGAATGGGTGGCCCATCACATCGCCATCGGATTTACCGATCTGGTCGTCTATACGAATGATTGTTCCGACGGCACGGATGACATGCTGATCCGGCTTGAGGAACTGGGCCTTGCACATCACCGCCGCAACGTCATCCCCGAAGGGCTGCGTCCCCAGCCCAGCGCCCTGAACCACGCGCAGGAGGAACCGGTCGTCTGCAAATCCGACTGGGTGATGGTCTTCGATGCGGATGAATTCCTGTCGATCCGCTATGGCGACGGCACGCTGGACGATCTGATCGCCGCAGCCAAGGCGCAGGATGCGAACGGGATCGTCGTGACCTGGCGCATCTTCGGTTCAGGCGGCGTGGTGGACTGGTCACGAGCGCCGGTGACCGAGCAGTATCTTTGTGCCGCACCGCCCATGTGGAACAAGGGCTGGGGCGTGAAGACGCTGTTCACCTTCGATCCGGACTACTGGAAACTGGGCATCCACCGCCCGAAGATGAAGAACCGCCACATCGACACGCCCTTTCCCGACAGTGTGAAATGGCTGAACGGATCCGGGCGCGAGATGGAGGATTACTTCAAGTTCCGGGGCTGGCGATCCATCACGCGGACGGTGGGCTATGACTGGGTGCAGTTGAACCATTACGCCGTGAAGTCGGTCGACAGCTACGCGATCCGCAAGATGCGCGGCAACGTCAACAACAAGAAGGACAAGTACAACTCCGACTACTGGGCGCTGCAGGACAGGAACGAAGTGCGTGATGAAACGATGCTGCGCTATTCCTCGGCGCGCGATGCGGTGCTTCGGGAATTGCTGGCGGATCCGGTGTTGCACCGCCTGCATCATGCCGCCCTTGACCGCGCGGAAGGCCGGCTTGCGGAACTGAAGCAGACAGAGGCCTACCATCAGCTTGTGGCCGATCTTGCAAAGGCGTCCGCCATTCCGATCACCGAGATCACGGCCAAGCCCCCGCAGGCCCGCGACAAGGAAAAGATCGCGGCGCTGATGTCCGACGTGGAAAAGCGCCGCAATGCCAAGGCGAAGGAAGATCGCAAGTCCGCACCTGCCGAACCGAAGCCACAGGTCGTTCCCATGGGCAGCTACATCTCTGGCCCGAAGGACATGTCGGGCAATCCGCCGATGGGCTGGAAGATGAATCACACGGTCGAAGTGCCGCTTGATCCGCGTATCTTCGTGCCTTCGGCGCTGCAGGTGATCGAGGCTGGAAAGTTCGAACGCGGCATCGCCCGCCGCATTCCGAGCGTTCTGCCGAAAGGTGCCGTCTTTCTGGATCTGGGCGCAGGCTGCGGCTTCCTGTCCTGCCATCTGGCCAAGGTCCGCCCGGACCTGACCCTTGTCCTGCAAGAGGACGACCCGGCCCTTCAGGCCGTCGCGCGCGACATCATCGAACGCAACGGGATTTCCCGGTCAGAGCGGTTCCGCCTGCTGGACAGCCAGATCGGGGAAGCAGAGCCGGGCGCCGCCTTTCGCGCCCTGATGCGGGATATCCAGCCGGGTGCCCTGCTGATCGGCCATCCCGGCCTGACGCCGGACATGCTTGCCGATTGGGCAAGGGATGCCGGCGCGCCTCCCGTCCAGATATTCCTGAGCGGCCGCTGGATGGAACGCTGGCAGGATGACATCGCGCCTGTCGAGGCGGCCTTTGCCGGGATCGGGCTGACCGGTCCGCAATTCGGGTTCGATCCGGCCCTGACGCGGGCCTATGCCCCGACCCAGACCGCGAAGGAAAAGGCATGACACATGTGATCGTCGCCTGCATGCGGGACGAGGCGCTGTTTCTGGTGGAATGGCTGGCGCATCATCTGGCGCTGGGCTTTGACCGGATCACCGTCTACACCAATGACTGTTCCGACGGCACCGGTGCATTGTTGCGCCTGATTGCCAAGCAAGAGCCTGTCGACTGGTATGACAATCCCGGCCCCTATGAAGCCGCGGGGTCGATCCAGAAGACCGCGCTTGCCCATGCCTTTGCCCTGCCCCATGTGCAGGCGGCCGAATGGGTGATGCATATTGACGCCGACGAATACCTCAATGTCACGACGGGCGACCGGTCGGTGCGTGCCCTGACCGGCCTTTTTCCGCAGGCAGAGTCGATCGGGGTCCAGTGGCGCCATTTCGGACGCGGCGAGGTCGCGCGCTGGACCGGCGGCAGCGTGACGGACCAGTTCACCTGGGCCGAGGCGGTGCCCGCCACGCCGGAGTCCGGCCGTCTGGTGAACTTCAAGTCGATCTTCCGGCCTGGATCCTTTCTGCGGATGGATGTCCATACTCCGAAATTTCCGAAGGGCGGGCGCATGCCTGTTGCCCTGAACACCGAAGGCCAGCCCCTGCCCGTCGATGCGATGCTGCAGGAGCGCGGTTCGGGATATGCGGCGGCGGCCGGACAATGCACCTGGGCGAATGCCTGCCTGCATCACCACCATGTCAAATCCGATGACCTGCATCGCCTGAAACATGCGCGCGGCGATGCCAATGGGCGCAACAACCGCAAGCGCCGGATCGGCAGCGGCTTTTACAGGCAGGTCAACCTGAACGAGGTGCAGGATCACTCCATCGCGCATTACCGCGCGGCCCGTGAGGCCATCGAGGCCCGTATCCGGGCCATCCCCGGGGTGCGCGACCTTGAGCAGGCAGCCTTTGACCGTTTCCAGGCGCTTTTTCAGCAGGAATGACACGCCCTGCCCTTTTGAATGCGGAAACGTGGACAGGACGGGTGGTTTCGGGCAAGGTTCGGGCAAACAAGACGACCCGGTTTCCCGGGCATAGTGAGGCATGATGTCAGTACCCCAACGCCGCCCCGTCGCATCCCTCTGGATCGGCGAAAAGCTTCATTACCTGAACCAGATCTGCCTGCTGTCGCATGTCCGCAACGGGCATCCGACGATCCTTTACTGCACGCATGACGTGTCGAATGTCCCCGCCGGGGTCGAGGTGCGCAAGGCGACCGACATCATGAAGATCGACATGGACATCGTGTCGCAAACGTCGGAATCCTTTCTGTCGAACGTGTTCCGCTACAAGATGATCAAGGCGATAGATGCGGTCTGGATCGACTGCGACGCCTACTGCCACAAGCCCTTTCCCGATGAGATGGACAATATCTTTGCAGGGCACGGCTTTCGCGGCGCGCTGAATTGCGGCGTGGTCTACATCCCGCCAAAGGGCGAACTGATCGACCGCTTGCTGGATTATTATGAGAACCTGCCCGAGGCCCCGGCCTGGTTCAACAAGCAGCAGCGCAAGAAGCTGGACAAGCAGGATCGCAGCCTTCCGCAGGCGGTGCGCATCTACAATGCCGAGCGCACGGCTTTCGGGCCGCAGGCCTTTACCTGGTTCGCGCAACAGACCGGGGATTACGAAAAGGCGCTGACGCCGGATTACCTTTATCCCGTGCCCTTCCAGTTGAACGATGTCTTCTACGATCCCTATGGCCGGGTCGAGGGGCATTTCACCGACAACACGCTGTCGGTGCATCTTTATACGAACGGGACAAAGCCCTGGTGGCGGCGCAATCCGCCGCTGGCGAATTCCTATGCCGCGCGGATGTGCGAGATCGAAGGGGTCGATCCCGCCGCCGCGCTGGAAGAGTAACGCGTCATGGCCGATCCGGATGACGAGGGGCTGGATGAGGGCACGCCCGCGGGCGATGCACAGAAATCCGCAGCCGAACTGAAGGCCGAGGCGCTGATCCGCAGGCAGAAGCGCAACCTGCGCAAGGCCCATGCCGAGGGATATCTTTCGGGCGTCGCGGCGATGCTGCGGCCCGGGGATCTTGCCCTTGATCTGGGGGCCAACATGGGGGTGGTCACGGAAATCCTTGCGCGGACCGGGGCGGATGTCATTGCCTTCGAGCCTGACCCCTGGGCCTTTGGAAAACTGACGGAACGCTTTGCGGAGCGGGCGAATGTCCGGCTGATCAATGCCGCTGTGGGCATCGGGGCGGGAACGGTGCGGCTGATGCGCGCCGCCAACTTTGGCGACAACCCGACCGGCGCCTCGGTCAAGAGCACGATCCTTGACGGCGGGCGGCAGATCGATTCCGACAATGCCGTCGATGTGCCGCTGGTGGATTTCCCCTCTTTCCTGCGCGAGACGCTGGCCGAGCGGGCCGAGATCGCCTTCGTGAAGATGGATATCGAAGGGGCGGAGCTGGATATCCTTGAGGCGATGCATCGCGACAGCATGTTCGACCGGATCCGGGTTCTGGTGGCGGAAACGCATGAACGCAAGTTCCGCGATCTGCGTGGCCGCTTCCGCGCCCTGCGCAAGGCCTTTGCGGAAAGCTACGATCCGAACCGGGTCAGCCTCGACTGGATCTGACGATCACTCCGCCGCCTCGGCGCGCTTGTCGATCTGGGCCAGCCGGCGGACGCCTGCATGCTTTTCCAGCATGTCCTTGGCGCGGCGGACCAGACCGTATTCCTTGACGATCTCCCAGGTGCGGTAGTGGACGGCAAAGATGTCGCGATCCTGCGGCAGGGGTTCCCCGCGCTTGCGCCCGCCAAGGATGTAGTGCTGCTCCTTGGGCAGGATGTTCCAGCCCAGCCCCGCCTTGCGGATGGCCAGCGGCAGGGTCATCTGATCGAGATAGGGCCGCTTGGCGGGAATGTCGGGATTGGCTTCCACGGCATCGGCCACCTGCATCCAGACTTCGGGGAAGCGCAGGCCCTCGCCGTTCAGGTGCCGTTCGGGAAAGGCGAAGAGGCCGGAACTGAAATAGGGCATCCGATCCTTGCCCTTGGTCTGGTTCATCAGGCGGATGCGTTCCTCGGGCAGGTCCAGCCCGACGGTTTCATAGATCCGCGGCCAGATATCCTGCCCCGCCCAGCCCATGGAGGCGGCGGGCGTCAGGCTGACATGGCCTTCGCGGATCAGGTTTTCGGGCTGGTTGGGGCGCAGGAAGAGGATGTCGGAATCCAGAAAGCAGGAATAGTCGCTGTCGCGTGGCTGCAGGGCGGCCAGCATCTTGTTGCCATGCGGATAAGGCGGATCGAAGCGGCCCATGGTCTGCATCGGCCGCACCTCGCAACCCATGCGGGCCAGCGCCTTGACGACCGAAGGGTCAAGCTCTGCCATCCGGTGCGCGGGGCAATAGCCGACCATCGCCACCTGCGGGCCAAAATTCTCGCGGATGGAGCCTGCCAGATAGCAGGCCATCAGCTGATATTTCGGCGGTTCGACGATGAAGAAGAAGGTCAGATCCGGCATCAGCTATCCTCTTCGTCGCCATGGCGTTCGCCCTGCCGCAAGGGGCGCATCTCACCGCCGCGCCGATCGGCGAATTCGGCCAGAAGGGCCGCCATCTCATCCGCCTTGGGCAGGCGGGGGCGGAAGGATTTGGTGACATAGCCGGTCGCGGCGAGGGCCTTGAACAGGGCCGGAAAATCAATCTCGCCCACAGAGCGGAAATCGACACGGCCCGCATCGCCCGAAACCCAATCCGTGCGGATCACGTCGATCACATCGGGTTCGATGCCACAGAAGGAACGGAACTGCAGCCGGTAATCGGCGGCATTGGCCTTTGATCGGCGCAGGATCATCGCCACGCGCGTGCCCGGATCCACGACAAAGGCCGCAAGGTGCAGCGCCGATCCATCAAGCGCGACGATCCGTTCCGCCGCGCGGTAGCGGGCGATCTGCACCTCGAGCGGGTGTTTTTCGGGATGAAAGATCTCATACCCCGCGCGGGCGAGGTTCTCTTCGATCACGGTTTCGCCAAGGATGCCGCCACGATTGGCCGCAAGGCGCGCGCGAGAGACGTAAAGTTTCTTTCCGCCTTCCGGCGCAACGGCGGCGCGCAGGCGGCCTTGCATGAAATCCCGATAGGCCGGGCTGCCTGCATAGCGTTCTGACCAGCCGAAGCCCAGTTCCGGCACAAAGAGGCGCTCCACCCGAAGCCCGGTGCCTGAGGTCCGGACCGGCTGGTTGATGCCCATCAGTCGATAGAAGCGGTCATGCCCTTCCATCGCCTTCTCGATCGCCCCCACCTCGCCCCGATAGGGCAGATAGAGGATGCTGTCGGGCGCCACGGGCAGGTGATCCAGCGCCCAGAGGCGGGCCGTCGATTCCACTAGGAAATGCCCGAAATGGCCCCGGAAATGCCCGCCGAACAGATGAACCCCCGGCAGATCGCGCAGGGTTTCGCCGGGCAGAAGGCTGGGCGCCGGCATCGGCTTTCGCGCCCGGATCCAGCCCTGCGACAGGGTGCAGTAGCTGCCATCGGCTTTCAGGATGCCCGAGGCGAGCTTGGCATCCCCTTCGCGTTCCGGCAGGAAACTGGCATTGGGAAGATCGAGGATCAGGCCCGCAAAGGGTTTGGGCCAGTCCGGGGTGCCGACGGTGATCTGGCCTTCCTCGGCCGTTGCAGGGGCGGCGGGCGGCGGGGGCGCATCGGCGGGCCGGGCAAGGCGGCGCGCCTCGCGCCGGGCGAAGCCGCTTTCGGGATTGGCCTTGCGCAACACGGCAAGCGCACCGGGCAGCAGGGCCAGATGCCCCCTCTCGCGCGCCTTGGCCACGAAATCGCGTTGCCATCCGATCTGTGCGCGTCTGGCCCGGAAGGCGCGCCAGAAGGCGGGCCAGTCGGGCGTGCCGCGCACGACACCCTCGATCAGTTCCTGCAGACCGCCGATCAGCTTGATGTTGCGGATCGCGCGATGCCCGGTATGGGCCACGGTGACATGGTTGACGCGCGGCCCCCGGATGCGCCGCGCATGGGCGCGATCCTCGGGGACGAAGGGATCGTAGACCAGCGTCACCTCGGCCTCGGTCGGGCCATCCCCGGCCGCATCCAGATAGGCGGGATCGGACCAGTCCCATTTGCGCGCGGCATAGCGGTATCGGCGTTCGAAAGGGACGATGCTGCGTGCCAGCGTGCTTTGCGGGCTGAAGGCAAGCACCGCCGCCCCCGGCACCATGGGCGCATAGGCCAGCGCAGCAAAGCCCCCCATGGAGGCCCCGACGAACACCACCCGCCGAAACCGCGAGAAGAGCCCCGCCTCTCGCAGGGCCGCGATCAGGGCGGGGGTATCGGGATTACGATACCAGTCCTTGCGCGTGGCCATGATCCCCAGAAGCGAGATCCCCGCCTTTTCCATCCGCCAGCGCAGCCAGGGCTGCGGCGGATCGTATTCGCCGATGGAGGAGAGGTTGTCGAAGGTGACGGCCAGCACATCCGAACCGGGCCGCGCTTCGAACCAGGCATCCACAAGACCGCCACGCAGCAGGAAAGCCTCGGCCCCGCCAACCTGAGACAGATCATCCATCACGGGCGGAACCGTCACATCCGTCTTGCGCGCAGGCTTCTGATCAGAGGCTTCGATGTTCATGCACCGTCTCGATGGATCGTCCGGGCGGGGATCTGGTTCACCGCAACACTCATTGCCATTCCTTGACCTGCACCATTCAACCGCGAGACAGAGGCGATCCCGATCCCGGGAGACTGGATCAGGCCCGGATGCAGGAAGGATAGAGGCCCGTCTTGCGGGGGTCAAACCTGACGCGCCCCCTGCCCTGCGCACGGCCGGGACTGTGGCGCTGAACCCGCACCCCGGCCCGGTGGCGGGCGCAACGGAAAGGTGCCGTGACGGGACGGGCTTGCAACCGCAGGCATGTTCGATCCCGCCCTGACGCGCAGTATGGTGGCATTTGCACGAAACATTGTCGCGCATGCCCGTGGTTTCACGAAATCATCTTTTGCGTCTTTCGCGAATCGTGTCACCAATACGCCCAAGATCGGCGATCAAGGCACGATCCGGGAACAGGCATGGCATCGCCCTGCCCGACCAAACAAAGGGGAGCTATCATGAAGAAACACACGTCGATGATTGACCGTCGGACCCTGCTGAAGGGCACGGCGCTGGGGATCGGGGCGCTGGCCGCGCCGGCGATCATTTCGCGCAAGGCGCTTGCCTCGTCGGGCGAGCTGAACTTCACCGGTTGGGCCGGCTATCCGCAATTCACCGAAAAGGCCTTCCCGGCCTTTGAAGCGGCGACCGGGATCAAGGTCAACTTCAAGGAACTGCCGGATCAGGACACCATGTTCGCCGAGGGCAAGGTCGCGCTGGAAGCAGGCGGAATCGACCTGATCGAGCCGACCATCGACCGCGTCGGCGCCTGGAACGACAACGGCCTTCTGGGCGCGTTCGACGAATCCAAGCTGGCCATGGCGAACTATCTGCCCGGTCTTGCCGATGGCGCCGCGGGCGAACGGTCGCGCAAGGATGGCGCGCTGCTTTATGTTCCGTCGGTCTGGGGCACGGAATCGCTGGTGGTGAGCGAGGCGGATGCCGTCCTGTCCGATCCGCCCTCGCTGGGCGACCTGTTCAATGCCGAAAACCAGGCCGTGGTGCGTCCGCATTCGGCGCTGGCGGCGATGGGCCGCTGGCTGGATGCGCAGGGCAAGCTGCCGCGTCCGTGGATGGACGGCTATACCGACATGGCCGCGATGGTGGAGCTTTGGGATATCGCCCTGGCCGAGGCCATCAAGGCCAAGGGCAATGTCGTGCAGTGGTGGTCGGGCGAGAACGAGGCCAATGCCGGCTTCACCGCCAATGGCGCGACGATTGGCCTGTGCTGGGATTCGACCGGCTTCAACCTGCGCAATGACGGCTACAAGTACATTGCCCCGGTGGAAGGCGCGATTGCCTGGCATCAGGGCTTTGTCCTGATGAAGAATGCGCAGAACGTGGATCAGGCGCATGAATTCGTGAAATGGATCTCGGGCCCGGAAGGGGCGGCGATCTGGGCGACGGCCTTCTCGGCCAACCCGGTGGGCAAGGGCGCGGCGGATCTGATGGATCCGGAAGTGTCGGCCTATTACAACGGCACCTTCAACGACGAGGCGCTGTCCAAGCTGTGGTGGTGGCCCGACCAGTCGGCGGAATTCCTCGCCAAGCGCGCGGAATATGCCGACAAGTACAAGGCCGCCTGATCAGGCCAGGACAACAGGTGACGCCGGGCCAAGGTCCGGCGTCATCGTTCTGGCAGGCAGGATCAGGCAGGGGACAGACCTTTCCCGCGGCAAGGGAAGCACGGATTGCGCCCGCAAACGGGCCGGCTGGCCTTGGCCAGCACATAACGAAAACAATGCCACGACAGGGGAACGCGACGCGATGAGCGCCGGAATAGAACTTGAGAATGTCTGCTGCGATTTTGGCAGTTTCCGCGCAGTGGACCATGCCAATGTGTCCATCAAGGCGGGGGAATTCTTTTCCTTTCTTGGCCCGTCGGGCTGTGGAAAGACGACGATCCTTCGCATGATCTCGGGCTTCATCGAGCCGACGCAGGGCGTGATCCGCATCGGCGGCAAGGACATGAACCGACATTCCCCAAGTGGCCTGCCGCTTGACTTCAAGATCGCCTGATTTTGCTCGCTGGGCAAGCGTTCTTCGCCCCGAGCGGTGTCTGTCGTCGCGCAAACGGCCGAAGTCGGGTGGATCAAGCCTCGAACCCGCAGCATTCTGG
>NZ_JAALFE010000100.1 GCF_011059185.1 Paragemmobacter kunshanensis
GCATTGGCGCCTGCCGTGGCGGGCACGATGGCGATCTGGCCCGCGGTGCCGGTGGCAGGAAGTGCTGCAGTCCGTGAAGTGGCGCGCGGCTGAACCAGCGCAGACACACGTCGCAGGTCTTCGCTAAGACTGGTGCCCCAGTTGCGCTGGCCAGGATCATAGAAGGCGCGCAGCCCCAATCCCGGCATGATCCGTTCCGGCATGCTCGTCCTCGTTAGTTATTGTGAATTCCGGGGTCAGGTGCCCCAGAGGAACCCCCAGCCGCGGTCCCATCCGGCGGCAAACGGTGCCGTCAGCCGAAACCACCGCGCCTCGCGATCCGTGACCCAGCTTCCCTCGACCAGACGCCGCGAGCGGACGGCCAGTTCGATCTCGGCCGTGCGATCCGGGGCGCCGAGCTCAGGAATGGCTTCAGGTGCGAGGGACCAGCTGGCAGCAGTGCCTGCATCGATCACCACGCCCGCGGGCAGGATGGCCACACCGGTGTCCGGGTCTACCCAGCGCACCTCGACGATGTAGCTGACCCCCGGTTCGGGCCCTATCGAGGCTCCGGTGTGGTCGACGATGACGGGGCTGGTCTGGGTCAGCCGATCGCGGTGCGTCCAGGTCAGGGCGAGAGGGCCGATGACCAGCGCATCGACGTTCGGGGCGTAGCTTCCATTCCCTTGCACGCACCCGGGCGGCAGCGGCCGGATGGCGCGACGGTCGAGCGTCACCAGATCCTCAGGTGCCAGCGCGAAGGCCAGCGTGCCGCGCCCGGTCTCGGGCAGTAGCCGGGCCGCCAGCGTCTCGCCTGCCGCCCAGCTGTCCTCGGTGATCCGCGCCACCTCGTCGAAGAAAATGACCGACGTGCCCGAGGGATGCGCGCGCGGGACGGTATCGAGGCATCCACGTCCAACTGTGATGCTGCTAGGCGTGATCCCGTCC
>NZ_JAALFE010000101.1 GCF_011059185.1 Paragemmobacter kunshanensis
GCATTGGCGCCTGCCGTGGCGGGCACGATGGCGATCTGGCCCGCGGTGCCGGTGGCAGGAAGTGCTGCAGTCCGTGACGTGGCACGCGGCTGTACCAGCGCAGACAGGCGGCGCAGGTCTTCGCTGAGGCTGGTGCCCCAGTTGCGCTGGCCGGGATCGTAGAAGGCGCGCAGCCCCAATCCCGGCATGATCCGTTCCGGCATGCTCGTCCTCGTTCGTTGTGATGAATTCCGGGATCAGGTGCCCCAGAGGAAACCCCAGCCACGGTCCCATCCGGCGGCGAAGGGCGCTGTCAGCCGAAACCACCGCGCCTCGCGGTCGGTGATCCAGCTGCCTTCGACCAGGCGCCGCGAGCGGACGGCCAGTTCGATCTCAGCCGTGCGATCCGGGGCGCCCAACTCGGGAATGGCCTCTGGCGCGAGGGACCAGCTGGCGCTGCTGCCTGCGTCGATCACCACGCCTGCGGGCAGGATGGCGGCACCCGTATCCGGATCCACCCAGCGCACTTCGATGATGTAGCCGACACCCGGTTCGGGGCCGATGGAGCCGCCGGTGTGGTCGACGATCACGGGGCTCGTCTGGGTCAGCCGGTCGCGATGCGTCCAGGTCAGGGCGAGAGGGCCGGTGACCAGCGCATCGACGTTCGGGGCGTAACTGCCGTTGCCTTGCACCCGTCCGGGCGGCAGGGGCCGGATGGCACGACGGTCGAGCGTTACACTGTCCTCGGGTGCCAGCGCGAAGGCCAGTGTTCCGCGACCCGTCTCGGGCAGGAGCCGCGCCGCCAGCGTCTCGCCCGCTTCCCAGCTGTCCTCGGTGATCCGCGCCACCTCGTCGAAGAAAATGACCGACCTGCCCGAGGGATGCGCGCGCGGGACGGTATCGAGGCATCCACGTCCAACTGTGATGCTGCTAGGCGTGATCCCGTCC
>NZ_JAALFE010000102.1 GCF_011059185.1 Paragemmobacter kunshanensis
AAGCAGAGCCGCCCGGCCACGGTGATCGAGTCGATGAAGACGGTCTCGTACTTCCCGATCACCGCCGGATCGCCGTAGCGGCCGCAGACCTCGTCGAAATGCGCCTGGCTGTAGGGCTGGTCCTCGCGCAGCGCCGGGTTCGGCCCGCCGATAAACACCGCGAAGTCGCGGCATTCCTTCCAGGTGCGCGGCCGGAGCGTGTCGATCTCCAGCCCCTCGACCGCCAGATCCCCGGCCTCGAGGTCGAGGAAGAGCGTGGTCGAGGCGTTAAGCGTCCAAAGCAGGCTGGTCTTGCCGATCCCGGACCGGCCGAAGATGACGCCCTTGATGCCCTTGCGTTGCGCGAGCCGTTCGTCGGCGCCGATGATGGGAAGGGCCATCACTGGCCCTCCTTTTTCATTACTGCAGCGGCGGCGCGATCTGCGCCGATGCACCCTGCCTCGCGGGCGAGCTTGTAGAGCCGCTTCAGCGCGTCTGCGCGGCGGTAGGCGACTGTGCTCTCGCGCTCCGCTTCCACGATCGCGAAGGCGATCTCGTCGACGGTCGCCTCGACGACCGGCAGCGGCTCGCGCGGCTCGTCACCGGGGCGCTGTGGGAAGGCGATGGTTTCGGGGAGGTCTTCAAGGGCGTAGTTCGCCGCGCGAAGACGGGTGATGTCGTCCGGCTGATCCGGCATGGCGGTTCTCCGTGGGATGAGGTGATCGAGGAGGCGCATCACGCGGCCTCGCGGACGTCGGGCGCGGGCTCGGCGACGTAGATCGCCAGCAGCGGCGTCCCGTCGGCATGGGCGCCAGCGTCCTCGATCTGATAGTTGCGGTTTGGCTCGCAGACCTCGGTCAGCTCCCAGCGGCGATAGAGCCCCGGAAGACGCCTGAAATCCTCGAGCGACAGATCGGC
>NZ_JAALFE010000103.1 GCF_011059185.1 Paragemmobacter kunshanensis
GTGAGGCGGTCGTCATCGGCGGAGACCGCGAGGACGCCCTGTTCCTGCCAGCCCTCGCGCTTGACCTGCTCGGGATCCCGGCGTCGCCCGCCGTAGCCGTGGGGATGCCATCTCATGCGACACCCCCGTTCGTCTCGATCGCCCAGAGCAGCAGGGCGATGGCGTCGGCCTCGTTGTCGTCGGCCGGGCTGAAGCCGCGGGCACGGACGGCGGCGACCATCGTGGCTTTGTCGGCGTTGCCCTTGCCTGCGGCGTGACGCTTGATCGTGCCGACCGGGACGCCCTCGTAGGGCACGCCGCGCAGTTCGGCCCATGCGGTCAGCGTGGCCATGAGCCCGCCGTAGATATGGCTTGCGTCGGTGCCTGCGTGGCGGCGAACTTCCTCGAACCAGATGGTGGCGACCGGCCCCGACAGCCGGTCGATCTCGGTCAGCCAGTTGGTGAAGCGAAGGTAGCGCATGCCGCCGCCGTCGAAGCGGCCCGGGCGCAGCGAGACGGTGCCGCTGGTGAGCAGGCCGTCATGGCCACGGATCGCCCAGCCGGTCGAGGTGCCGAGGTCGAGGGCGAGGATGCAGCGGTTGCGGGGCGTGTCGAGCGGCAGCGATTCAAACCTTGCGCCGTCGCAATTCGGGATCAGAGTCGGCTGAGCCATGATGGGTCTCCTTTGCCGGGGCCGGTGGTGGTGGAAGACGACGGCGGTCTGGTGCTTGGCGGTACGGGGCCGCCGTCGTCGGATCGGAAAGCACAAGGGAGCGTCACGGCGGCGCGCGCGGCTGGCCCGGACGTATGGGAGGAGTGGCCAACCCTGTGGGGTGGCCCTCC
>NZ_JAALFE010000104.1 GCF_011059185.1 Paragemmobacter kunshanensis
CGCTGCGCGTCCCACCCTCCAACTGAAAGGAGCCGCGCAATGTCCGGACCCTGGAACGACTTCAACTCCGCCCAATCGAACACCAACGTCATCCCGAAGGGTACGCTCGCCAAGGTGCGTCTGACGCTCCGCCCCGGCGGCTTCGACGACCCCTCGCAGGGTTGGACCGGTGGCTGGGCGCGCCGCGCCGCCACGGGCGCCGTCTATCTCGACGCCGAATACACGGTGCTCGAGGGTCCCTATGCCCGGCGCAAGGTCTGGTCGCTGATCGGCCTCTACAGCCCGAAGGGCCCTGACTGGGCCAACATGGGGCGCGGCCTGATCCGTGGCATCCTCAACTCCGCGCGCGGCGTGTCGGACAAGGACAACTCGCCGGAGGCTCAGGTGCGCCGCCGCATCAACGGGTTCGGCGATCTCGACGGGGTCGAATTCGTCGCCCGCATCGACATCGGCCAGGACACCAACGGCGAGGACAAGAACGAGATCCGCGCCGCGGTCACTCCCGATCATCGCGACTACGCCGCGCTGATGGGCACGGTCGCGCCGCGGTTCGCCGCCGCGCCGGCGCAGGGCCACGCAGCGCAGCAGCCCACCACGGCCACCCAGCCCAGCCAGCCCGCGTCCGCTCCCGGCGCCGCCGGTCGGCCGAGCTGGGCGCAGTAAGGGGGATCCCGGCCATGCGCCTGCGCCCCCGCCAGAAGACCTTCGTCGAGCGCAGCGTGGCTGCGCTCGCTTCCCGCGGCAACAC
>NZ_JAALFE010000105.1 GCF_011059185.1 Paragemmobacter kunshanensis
ATCGACGGCGTGGCCGCCTCGGCGGCCTCCTATGTGGCCATGGCGGGTGACGAGATCGTCATGCCCGAGAATGCCTTTCTGATGATCCACGACCCTTCGGGGCTGGTCATGGGCACCGCCACCGATATGCGCGAGATGGCCGATACGATGGACAAGATCGCAGGCGGCATGGTCCGAGGCTATGCGGCAAGGTCCGGACGCACCGAAGAGGAAATCGCGGCGCTGATGGCGGCCGAGACCTGGTTCGATGCGGAAGCGGCCCTCGAGGCGGGGCTTGCAACCCGCATGATCGAGCCGGTGCGGATTGCAGCCAGCTTTGACATCGCGCGGTTCCGCAACGCGCCACCCGCACTGGCGGAAGCCATCGCTGATCCGGCTTTCGAGAGCGATCAGGACGTCAATGAAGCCGCCGGAGACGTCGAAGGCGACGAGATCCGCGACGAGGCTCTCGAGATCCACGGTGAACCCGAGCCTGCGCCGGGCACACCGCCAAGTCTCGACCCTGTGGTGACAGGCATCGATCCAACCGCGATCCGGCGTGACGCCATCGCCCATGCCCGCGCCGTGGTCGACCTCTGTCGCCTTGCGGGACGGCCGCAGATGGCCGGGCGCTTCCTCGAAGAGGACGCCAGCCTCGATGCGGTGCGCAGCAGCCTTCTTGCAGCGAGGGCGGAGGCGGAGGCGCAGATCAGCCCCCATCACCCGCAACCCGGGCCTACTCCCATCGCCCGTCCCTGGGG
>NZ_JAALFE010000106.1 GCF_011059185.1 Paragemmobacter kunshanensis
ATCGACGGCGTGGCCGCCTCGGCGGCCTCCTATGTGGCCATGGCGGGTGACGAGATCGTCATGCCCGAGAATGCCTTCCTGATGATCCACGACCCTTCGGGGCTGGTCATGGGCACCGCCGCCGACATGCGCGAGATGGCCGACACGATGGACAAGATCGCGGGCGGCATGGTCCGAGGCTATGCGGCAAGGTCCGGACGCACCGAAAAGGAGATCGCGGCGCTGATGGCGACCGAGACCTGGTTCGATGCGGAAGCCGCCCTCGAGGCGGGGCTCGCCACCCGCCTGATCGAGCCGGTGCGGATTGCAGCCAGCTTTGACATCGCGCGGTTCCGCAACGCGCCACCCGCGCTGGCGGAAGCCATCACCGCTCCGGCTTCTGAGAGCGATCAGGACGGCAATAAGACTGCCGGAAACGCCATAGGCGACGAGATCGGCGACGAGGCTACCGCGGTCCCGGATGAACCCGAGCCTGAGCCGGGCAAACCGGCGTGTCCCAAGCCTGTGGTGACCGGCATTGATCCAACCGCCATCCGGCGTGACGCCATCGCCCATGCCCGTGCCGTGGTAGACCTCTGTCGCCTTGCCGGAGAGCCGCAGAGGGCCGGGCGCTTCCTCGAAGAGGACGCCAGCCTCGATGCGGTGCGCAGCAGCCTTCTTGCCGCGAGGGCGGAGGCGGAGGCGCAGATCAGCCCCCATCACCCGCAACCCGGGCCTACTCCCATCGCCCGTCCCTGGGG
>NZ_JAALFE010000107.1 GCF_011059185.1 Paragemmobacter kunshanensis
GGGGCGAAGAACGCTTGCCCAGCGAGCAAAATCAGGCGATCTTGAAGTCAAGCGGCAGGCCACTTGGGGAATGTCGGATGAAGCATCCCCGTTTACATCGAACCCAGCAGTTGATTTAAACATGACAGAGCATCAGTGCAGGCATGCAGGCTTGATGATTGTAGGTTTACTTGCTCAAGGGGCATGAGACATGGGTTCGTTGGATTTCGATGCGGAAAAGAGCTCCTTTCGAGAGTTTTACAACGAAAATTTTGAAAGCCTTCAGGCAGCCTTGAGTTCATTCAGAACGTTGATCGAGTCTTTGGTTCAAGCAAAATCCGATGTCGCCGTCTCAAGTGTGGAGGGTCGAATAAAGGATCGAGAGGAATGTATAAGCAAGTTCACACGGAAATATCGGACAGCCCTTGAAGCATCAAAAACACCTTACACTATCCGAGACAAGATCACTGATCTTATTGGGATTAGGATCGTCTGCCTCTATGAAGATGAGGTCGAGAGAATAAAGGCTGCAATACTTGAGGAATTTGAGGTGATCGAGATCACTGATAAGATATCTCAAGTTGAAGGCACTGAAGCCGACATTCCCCAAGTGGCCTGCCGCTTGACTTCAAGATCGCCTGATTTTGCTCGCTGGGCAAGCGTTCTTCGCCCCGAGCGGTGTCTGTCGTCGCGCAAACGGCCGAAGTCGGGTGGATCAAGCCTCGAACCCGCAGCATTCTGG
>NZ_JAALFE010000108.1 GCF_011059185.1 Paragemmobacter kunshanensis
GTGCTCTGGATCAAGGAGGCGGAGCGCAAGCTGGTCTGGTCGCGCGCGGCCCGTGTGCCGTGGAAGCAGATCAGCGGGGAACTCGGCTGCGACCGCACGACCGCGTGGCGTCGCTGGCAGCTGGCGCTGACCAAGATCGCCTCACGGCTTAATGCCTAGAAAGCACTTGCTTTTCAGATCGCTGAGCTGTTGGCTCGCTCAGCGATCTGATCGGCGCGCGGCTGCGGTTAGAAGTGCGTTAAGCTCTATCTGGCTCAAAAATACGTCGATCCCCACTAGCCTGGTGTGCTCTTCGTTGTTACTTCTGGACGGAGATGAACGCTTGGAGGCAACGATGCCCTCGGTTAAGCCGACAAAATTCTTTAGGGTCCAGACGGTTGGGCGCGATGGTAAGATCGCGGCTTTCGTTACCCGCCACTCTTCTACCGGTGGTGAAGTGGTCACCCTGAAGCGTGACGTTTATCTAGCTGCCAAGAAGGCCGCAGCTGGTGCCATGAAAGCCCGAAAACAACCCGCATGACGCCACGACATGGCCGGTAACCCTGTATTCGATTTGCTTGGAGCGGAGGGAGACGACATCGAAGCCCTCACCGCTTATGCATTGTACAAGCGCCATAAGAGGGCTTGGTCAAAAGACTTCCTTGCTGAACATGGCAACGCGCCGACTCCGGCTGACGATCTGGCGTTCGCG
>NZ_JAALFE010000109.1 GCF_011059185.1 Paragemmobacter kunshanensis
GGAGTTGAAGTCGTTCCAGGGTCCGGACATTGCGCGGCTCCTTTCAGTTGGAGGGTGGGACGCGCAGCGGCGTCAGATGGGAAAAGCCACCCCGGCGACCGGATCGGGACACCGGGCGTGGCGAGAGGCGCTCAGCCATGGCCGGACTCCTGCGCGGGCGCGGGATCGGCCGGGGTCACCGGCGGCCAGGTCAGTCGTTCGGAGGCAGGCGCCGCGGGGCGCTGGATCTTCTCCATCAGCCGGCCGAGATGCGGGGCCTCGACAAGATCAAGGCGACCCGAGCGGTCCTTGGCCGGATAGCCCCAGGGGTTCAGCGTCTGGCAGACGAAGGCGCGCTGCGGCTGGCCGTTGGCATCGGCGATGTCGGCCATGGTGATGACCTGATCGACGATCCCCGGCAGCTCGAGCCCGGTCTTCGAGCCGTCGATCTGCGGCTGGAAGACCTTGCGGTTGAAGTCGTCGAGCCGCTCGTCGAGGATGCCCACGAACCAGACATGCTTGCCGCGCGTGTGCTGCAGGTGGGTCAGCCAGCCGATCATCTCGCGGCCGTGCAGCCCGTAGGCGCCGCGGATGTCGGGCTTGCCGGTCTTCTCGGAGAACGCCTCAGGCTGGCCGCGGCACCACTGGAAGCAGAGCCGCCCGGCCACGGTGATCGAGTCGATGAAGACGGTCTCGTACTTCCC
>NZ_JAALFE010000011.1 GCF_011059185.1 Paragemmobacter kunshanensis
CCAGAATGCTGCGGGTTCGAGGCTTGATCCACCCGACTTCGGCCGTTTGCGCGACGACAGACACCGCTCGGGGCGAAGAACGCTTGCCCAGCGAGCAAAATCAGGCGATCTTGAAGTCAAGCGGCAGGCCACTTGGGGAATGTCGGTTCAGGTCTGCCGGTCCGGCGATGCGGTCCAAAAGCGGGGTCTGGGTCATCATGGCCTCCGATGAAAAAAGTGCCGTGTCGGGTCTACCAACACGGCACCAGGTCCCTGTCGCCAACAGGAAGGGAACCGGGCTGTGGTTGCGCCCCGGATCCGGGCCGGCGTATGGCCCGAATGGTAGGGATGCGGGCGAAATCCTCCGCCCGCACCAAAGGGTCAGGCGACCTGCGTTTCCGCAGGGGCCGTGATCAGGAAGGCATTCGGATCGGGGGCCTGCTTGCTTTCCTCGGGCAGCAGAAGGCCCACGCCCCAGACCGCCAGAAGGATCGCCGCCACCGCCAGCACGAAGAGCGCCGCCCACCCTGCCCCGGCCATCATCTGGTAAAGCGCCCAGGACCGAAGGGCAGAACCGGGCTTTTGCTGCATGAAGTCGTCAGACATGTCCTATCTCCTCAATCCAGCGGCGCGTAGCCGTGGTCCTGCGCCCAGACGTACCAGTTGTCCACGACCGTTCCGGTCAGAAGGATCCCGATCCCGCCCGTCAGCGTGACCAGCACCGCGAACCACCAGGCCCAGCGGTGAATCCCCTCCATCGTGGCATTGAAGCCCATGGTCCAGCGCCAGAAGAGCGCCGCCCGTTCGGCCGCCGTGCCCCGGTCGGCGATCTGTTCAAGCTCGCGGTCGCCGCCAAAGCGCGACACCGCAAGGATCGTCGCCCCGTGCATCGCGAACAGCAGGGCCGATCCGTAGAGGAAGGCGATGCTCAGCGCGTGGAAGGGGTTGTAGAACAGGTTGCCGTAGGTCAGCGAGAAGTTGTTGGTCCAGTCGAGATGGCTGAAGATGCCGTAGGGCACGGCTTCCGACCACGACCCCATCAGGATCGGCCGGAACAGGCCCAGCACCAGGAACAGCCAGATCGCGCTGGCGAAGGCCCAGCTCACATGCTTGCCCATGCCCAGCGCCTCGGCCCGGAGCCAGGTCCGCACCCACCAGGACAGGACCGACACGAGAAGGAAGAAGGATGCGATGATCCACAGCCCCCCTTCGGCGATCGGCGCGAAGCCCAGGCCGTATTCGGCCGAGGGCGGTTCCAGCGAGAACCAGAACAGGTCACGCATGAAGACCGCCGGGTTGAAGCCCGCCTGATACCAGAACCAGGCCCCGCAGAGCATGAACCAGACCGCGCCGGACATCAGCGAGATCACCCCCATCGTGCCCAGATAGACGGGCCCGAGCTGGGCATTTCCGAACCAGCCGGCCAGGGTGGAGAAACTCGCCCCCTTCGTCCGGTTGGACAGTTCCACCCCTTCCACCATCCCCATTTCGGGGGCGGCCTGCACCTGCACCTGGGTGAAGATGTTCTGATACTCAGCCATTTACGCCTCCTGCGATGTCGGCCCACCACGGCAGCTGCAGCCACCAATCCCACCAGACGACCCACTGGTCGAACCAGATGGTGCCCGAGATGATGATGCAGACCGCGCTCCAGAACCCGGCATTCAGCGCCAGAAGCAGGCCCAGGCGGTGGATCCCGAGGGTGCCCACCGAATAGCCGATCAGGTCGCGGAAATAGGTGTCCTCATGATCCGGCGTCCGCATCTCCTTGCCCTTTTCGGGATTGGCGGCGGACAGGATCAGCGCGCCATGCAGCGCCAGCGCCAGCGCGTTCGTGAAGAAGAACGACACGGCGATCATATGGGCGGGGTTGTAGTGGAAGTTGCCGTAGGTATAGCCCGTGTTGGACACCCAATCGAGATGCGTCCAGATGCCATAGGGGAAGGCATAGCCCCAGGCCCCCATCAGAAGCGGGCGGAACACCACCAGCGTCGCATAGGCGAAAATCGCGACGCCAAAGGCGAAGGGCACATGGAAGCCCATGCCCAGCTTGCGGCAGATCTCCACCTCGCGCAGGGCCCAGCTGATGAAGGCCCCCAGCGCGCAGATGGTGATCAGTTGCCAAAGCCCCCCCTGCATGAGGGGAGCAAATCCCAGCCCGTATTCCACGGGCGGCGGATCAATCGAAATCAGCCACGGGTTCCACACACCTTCCATGGCCGTGCCGTAGAAGATCAGGATCGTGCCAAGCGCCGCGAAGAAGAACGTCGTGACGCCAAAGAAGCCGACGTAGAAAGGTCCGACCCAGAAGTCGAACAGGTTCCCGCCGATCAGCGTGCCCCCCGGCACGCGGTATTTTCGTTCGAAGCTGAGCAGTGCCATGCTTCCCTCTCCGCTTTTGTTGCGCCCGGCGGTCGCTTTTGCCGTCGGAAAACCCGTTCGGGTCGCCGCGGGCGAAGAGGCCAGCCCTCCGCCCGCAGCCAGTGCCTTACGGCGTCACTCGGTCGCGGCCGCCGGAGCGGCGCCACCGGCGGCAGCAGCGGTCTGGAACCAGTTCAGGCCGTTGCTCAGAACCACCAGGTGGATCATCGCAGCCAGCAGGAACAGGAAGACACCCTGCGCGACGAAGACGCGACGGGGATCGAAGATGAGCCAGATCTTGTAGAATTTGGACATTGCTTGATCCTCCTCAGAACCACGGGCGCCAGATGTACGTGGCGATATGGGCGACGACGGCAATGGCCACGAAGAGCCAGAGCCCGCTCATATACACCGAGTGCAGTTCCTGCGCCTGCTCGTCGGTAAGACCTGTGAAGCTCAGGTCAGATTTATCAGCCATTCTATCCTCCGGATGGGCAGACTGACGCCGCAATCCCTGCGGCCAGGTTCACGGTCGGGCGGAATGCCCTTCCGAGTTTCCGCCACCCCCCGATGGTCTGGGGGAGGGCGAAGCGGTGACGGGTCGGGCGCAACCCGGATCAGTTCCTTCCGCAAGCGCCCCGGCGGGGCCTGCGGAGATTCGGCTTCCTTCCCTAGGGGCGGAAGATGTTGGGCGTGATCGACCCCGCCTCGCGCCAGGCGCGGGCCAGGGGGCCATGCACCGGCAGGCGCCTCTCCAGAACCGTCTGAACGATCCAGGCGATGGCGGCGAAGGGGATCGCGACCAGGAAGATAAGGGCGAAATAGACGTAGAACTCGATGCGCGGCGCGCGGTGGGCGTGATGCCCGTTCTCGCCTGCGGTATGATCGCTCATGCAGTTCCTCCCTTTTGTGTTGCGCGGGCCGCGCCACGAAGCGCCTCCACCGTTTCCTTGACCACCCGCTCTGCGCCCTGGTCGAGCGCGGCCTTTTCGGCCGCATCGCGCAGGGTCCGCGCGGCGGAGATCCGTGTCAGGACCGGATGTTCGGCAACGATCCGGTCAAGCTCTGCCTGCGCATCGGCATCCCAGGGGAAGTCGCGCCGCAGGGTCGTGGGGGTGGCAGCCGTCGAGTCCATCTCGGACCCCAGCGGCAGGATGTGGAACAGCGCCTCGAACAGCCCGTTGCAGACCTCCTGCAGTAGCCAGACGCAGCCGGCATAGCCCATGAAGGGCGTGCCGGTATGGCGGCGGATGGCGGCACCGGGGAAGCTTGCCGCGATGAAATGCGGCTGCGGTCCATGTCCGGCCTTGAGTTCCGCGAGATACATCTTCTCGTTGATCGACCCCATCAGGACCAGCGGGCGATGCTGGCGCACCATGGCGCGCACGGCCTCGTTGTTGGTCTTGGCGCCTGCCTGCCGCGCGACGGCAAAGGCGCAAGGCAGGCCAAGGTCGGTTTCCAGATAGGCGCGGATGCCGCGGGCATAGGTTTCATTCGCCACGATGGCGAAATTGGCGGTGCCAAAGAAATCCTGCGTTACCGACCGCCACAGATCCCAGACGGGCTTCAGCGTGGAATGCTTCTCCCGCGCGATGAACGGCTCCGGGTCCAGCCCCAGCAACTCGCCCAGCTTGCGCAGGAATTTCGTCGTGGACTCGAGCCCGATGGGCGCCTGCAGATAGGGCTTGCCCAGCACCTCGGCCAGACCGCGCCCGAATTCCCGATACATGACGATGTTCACATCGGCATTCACGAGGTTCCGCATCTCGGCCAGATGCGCGCCCAGCGGCATGACCATGTTGACCTCGGCCCCGATCCCTTCGACCAGACGGCGGATTTCATGCAGGTCGGACGCCATGTTGAAGACGCCATACATCGGACCAAGGATGTTGACGCGCGGGCGGTCGCCATCCTCGCGCTTCTTCTCGATGGGCATCCGCCCCTTGGTCATGGCGAATTCGGTGAAGATCCAGGTCATCGCCCGGTCGGCGGCCTGCCACTGATCCTCGTCGATGGTGCGCGGCAGGAAACGCTGGATGTTCGTCCCCATGGGCGTCACGCCACCGCCGATCATCTCGGCAATCGACCCGGTCACGACCACGGCGGGCAAGGCAGGATCGAGCGTCTTCCAAGCCCGCTTCATCGCGCCCTCGGTGCCGTCGCGGCCCAGTTCTTCCTCGCCCAGCCCCGTCACCACGATGGGCAATTCATGCGGCGGCAGCGCGTCGGTGTAATGCAGGACGGAGGTCACGGGCAGGTTCTCGCAGCCCACGGGGCCGTCGATCACCACCTGCAATCCCTTGACGGCGCAGAAGGCATAGACCGCCCCCCAATAGCCGCCCGCACGATCATGGTCCTGGATCAGCATGCACGCCTCCCCCAACCCCGATTTTTCTGCGAAAAATCAGCACCCGGAGCCGAGACCCGAATTTTCGCAGAAAATTCGTTCTTCAGATTTTTCGCAGAAAAATCGTGGCGACGGATCATATCATCGCCTCCGCCGCGGCGGCCTTGGCGGCCTTTTCCAGCTTCTTCTGATGCGCCGCGCGGAAATCGGGGCGCAGGTTCGGCGCGCCTTCCCAGATGCCCGCCGTATCGCCGGTGCCGACGCCTTCGAAGAAGTCCTTCATCCCGTCCATGCGCGCCTTGTTGGCCATGGCGGCATTCACCACCTGCGCCAGGGACCCCGCCCCCGCAGGCCCCATCAGGGGCCGCGCCGAAATCAGGTTCGTGAAATACAGCGCCGGGATGGCCAGCTCCTTGGCCTTCTGCACCACCGGGGTCGTCCCGATGGCAAGGTCAGGCCGGAATGCCTCCATCGCCGCGCAGTCATCTTCCAGCGACGCGCGGTATTTCACCGCGACGCCCCGCGCCTCCAGCCAGTCGCGATCCGCCGCCGACCACTCGTTCCGCGCACAGGCCGTGCCGACATAGGCGACATCCGCCCCGCTTTCGACCAGCAGCCGCGCGACCAGCAGTTCGGAGCCTTCATAGCCCGACAGCGTGATCCGCCCCTTGATCGGGTTCGCCGCCAAAGCCCCCTTGATCGCACCGCCAAAGGCATTCTGCGCCGCCGCCACATGCGCCGGGTTCACGCCATAGGCATCGCCAATGGCCGCCAGCCAAGCCATCGTCCCGTCATATCCGACCGGAGCCGATCCCACGACCTTGCGCCCCGCCGCCTGAAACTCGCGGATTGCCGCCGTGTAGAAGGGATGGATCGCCGCCACCACGCCGCTATCCAGCGCGGCATAGAGCTCCCGCCACTCGCGGCACGGGACCACCGGCCCCGCGGCCAGACCCATCGGCGCCAGCATCGCCCCGATCATCATCGGGTCCGCCGGGAACATCTCGCCCAGCAGGGCAACCGTCGGACGATCCGACCGCCCCCGCTCGGGTGCCGCCACAGGCCCCGCCTCGATCTCGCGCCGCGCGTAAGCCAGCATGGCACCGGCCAGCACGTCCTTCGCCTCGGCATGGGTCGGCACGCCGAAGCCCGGCACGTCGATGCCCACGATGCGGACACCGTTGATCTCGTTCGGCAGCAGCTTCAGCGGCACGCCCGATGCGGTGGGCACGCAGAGGTTCGTCACCACCACCGCGTCATAACGCTCCGGGTCCGCCAGCTCATGCACCGCGTCGCGGATGTCCTCGAACAGCTTGCCCGTCACAAGCGTCTCAGAGTTGAACGGCACATAGCCCACCGACCGCCGCGCCCCGTAGAAGTGGCTCACAAAGGTCAGCCCATAGACACAGCAGGCCGACCCCGACAGAACCGTCGCCACCCGCCGCATCCGCAGACCCACGCGCAGCGAGCCGAAGGCAGGACACATGCTCTGCGGCTTGTCATGCGGACCTTGCGGATAATCCGCCGCATAGCGGTCCAGCACGTCGGAATTCCCCGCAGCCCGCGCCGCAGCTTCCATCTCAGCCGCACCTGCATGGCAACCCAGACCATCAAGATTGGGGCCATCCGCCACGACCCCGGCCGCACCCACTTCGGGGCGCAGCCCCTCGGTCACGGGCGTCTCGGCGGTGTGGTCATAGCGGATTTCGCCGTCCATCACTTCGTCCCCTTCCGGGCCAGCGCGCGCAGCGCCTCTTCCAGTTTCTCAAGCGCGGAAAGATCAAACATCGTCGTAGACCACTTCCAGCGACTTCACCTCGCCCGCGAACTTGCCGCGCATGTCGGCATCGTTTGCAGGCTCCAGCACGAAATCCGCACCCGTGGTTTCCGCATCGAACAGGCCCAGAAGCCCGTCCTGCGTCAAAGGCTTGGGCCGCAGCGGCGGCGCATCCGCCACATTGCCCGCCAGCTCCTCGAACAGCGCGCCCCACTGGGTCGCGTGCGTCCCCACGATCTGGTAATTCGCCGACTTCCGCCGCAGGTCGTCATCCGCCGGGATCGCGGCAAGGATCGGGATCTTCACAGCCTCCGCAAAGGCCGCAGCCTCGCCCGTGCCGTCATCCTTGTTGATGACCATGCCCGCCACGCCGACATTGCCGCCCAGCTTGCGGAAATATTCCACCGCCGAGCAGACGTTGTTCGCGACGTACAGCGATTGCAGGTCGTTCGACGCGACCACGATCACCTTCTGCGCCATGTCCCGCGCGATGGGCAGGCCGAACCCGCCGCAGACCACGTCGCCCAGGAAATCCAGAAGCACATAGTCGAAGTCCCAGTCGTGGAACCCCAGTTTCTCCAGCAGCTCGAAGCCGTGGATGATCCCCCGCCCGCCGCAACCGCGGCCGACTTCCGGGCCACCCAGTTCCATCGCAAAGACCCCGCCCCGCTTGAAGCAGACATCACCGATCTTCACCTCTTCCCCCGCCAGCTTCTTGCGGGTGGAGGTTTCGATGATCGTCGGGCAGGCCTTGCCGCCGAAGAGCAGGCTGGTGGTATCCGACTTCGGATCGCAGCCGATCAGCAGCACGCGCTTGCCCATCTCGGCCATCATGTGGCTGAGGTTGGCCAGCGTGAAGGACTTGCCGATCCCGCCCTTGCCGTAGATCGCGATGATCTGCGTCTTCTTGCTGGGCGGGTCCGAAGGCACCTCCAGCGACGGCTCCTCATGCGCCTCGTCGCGCAGGCGGGTGTCGAAATCCTTCAGGTTGGGAACGTCGTTCATGCCGTGGCCTTCCAATCGAGGATCATCTTCAGGCAGGCCGCATCACCGAAGGCCGTCGCATAGGCCTCAGGCGCGTCGGATGCCGGACGGGTGTGGGTAATCAGACCGGACAGGGACAAGGCCCCGCTTTCGATCAGCGCGCGGGTGGCAACCAGATCATCGGGCTGCCATTCGGATGCGATGCGGATGCGCGCCTCTTTCATGAAGGCGGGCGGAAAGGCGAAGGAGACGGGTTCCGTATAGAACCCCGCCAGCACGACCTCGCCCCCCTTGGCCAGCCGCATGACCAGCTGATCCAGCAGGCCCTTGGCGCCCGATGCGTCATAGATCGCGCGGTAATCCCGGCGCGGGTCGTCTTCGGGCGCGATGCAGGCATAGCCTGCCGCGCCCTCGCGCCGCGCCGGGTTCGTTTCCCAGACCGTCGGCGCAGGCGCACCCGCCGCGACCGTCAACCGCGCGAGCAGCCGGCCCAGCGTGCCATGCCCCACGATCAGATCGGGCAGCGCCGTGGCAAAGCCCGCCAGCGCATGTCGCGCCGTGGCCGCCAGCGCCAAGAGCGCGCCTTCGGCGCCCATGCCGCCATCAATGCGTGACACACGATGCGCGGGCGTCACCAGATGGCGCGACGCGCCCCCAAACAGCCCCTTCACATCGCCCGCAAAACAGTTGGCGCCGGGAACGAAGACATGCTCGCCCACGCGATAGCCCGACTCGGCCCCCGCCTCGACCACCACGCCCGCCGCCTCATATCCGGGGACCAGCGGATAGCCCATGCCCGGGAAGGGCGGCATCGTGCCGGTGTAGAACAGCTTTTCGGTGCCGGTGGAAATGCCGGAATGCGCGATCTCGACCACCAGGTCACCCGCGCCCGGGGCGACGATGTCCAGCGGCTGAAGCGAAAGCTCCCGCGGGCCGGAAAGGATGACTGCAGTCGTTCTCACGTTTCTTCCCCCTGTGCCGCGACTCTCCGGGTTGCGGGAGCGGTATCGGCTATGTGTAAGGATAGACTGACATCGCTCAGTGTCAATTTAATTAGACACTTTTTTGTGCGCTGTCGTTGACAGACTTCACCGCCGTCACCACCGAGGTGACAAAGGGCCGGAAACCGGGGCGGATCTGGCAGTCGGAGAAGCCCGCTTCCTCCAGCATCCGCTGGATTTCCGCGCCCGACCGCGTCCGCCCCGTCTGCATGGCCAGGGTGTAGATGGAGAAATACACATCCGTCGCCGGATCGGGCCGCGTGCCGCCCGCCATGGGTTCGGAAATCAGGATGCGCCCGCCGTCGGGCAAGGCTGCCCAGACCGCGCGCAGCAATCCGGCCACCGTGGAATCGGCATGGTCATAAAGCACCCGCACCAGCGAGATGGCATCCGCGCCCACAGGCAACGCATCATCCCGGAACGATCCCGGCACGATCCGCACCCGCCCGCCCATCCCGGCGGCGGTGAACCGCGCCTCCGCCCCCGGCACCACGGCGGGCAGATCGAAGAGCGTCATCTCCAGCCCCGGATGCGCCGCACCCACGGCGGCCAGAAAGGCCCCCGTCCCGCCGCCCACATCCATCAGATGCCGGATACCCCGGAAATCGACGGCGGCCAGCGTATCGGCCGCCACCAGCCCCTGACTGTCCGCCATCAGCGCCGAATAGCGCGCGGCAAGCTCCGGGTCCGCAGCCCCCCCCGCGCCAAAGACATAGGGCCAGAACCCCGCCAATTCCGGCTGCGTCTCGCCCCGGAAAAACGCCACCGGGTCCGCCAGATCGCGGTAGAGGACGGGGTGATGCCGCACCATCGCCTCCAGCCCCGGCACGGCAAGGAACGCCGCCCCCCGCACCGTCAGCCGCCACATCCCCCGCCGCTCGGCCATCAGGCCCAGCCCCGCCCCCGCCTTGCACAGGATCGCCATCCGCTCCACCGGCACGCCCGCAGGCCCCGCCAGCGCGGCCAGCGCCGCAGGCCCCTCGGCCAACCGATGCAGCACCCGCAACTCCACCAGCGCCAGCAGCGCCTGGCTCTGCACGAAGCCCTGCACGATGTCGAACAGCGCCGCCCCTTCGGCCCGCGCCATATGCTTCAACCCCGGTACCCGCGCGCAAAAGGCATGGAACCGCGGCGACAGGCCCAACCGGACCGCCAAGGGCTGCCGCGCCCGGCGACCGGGCGTCACGGACCCCGCCGCCGCGTCGCTCATCCCCGCACCGGCTGCAGGGCGACGGGCGTCATCCGTTCGGCATAGGCCCGCACCATGGCGGCCAGCATCGCCTCGCCGGGGCAGGACGGGATGGAGGCAATCGCCCCGCCCAGAATATCCTTGAGGTAGGACACCGCCCCCTGCACGCCCAACTCCGCCACGGCAGAGGGGCGCGCATGGGCGGCATCCTGCCCGGCAGGCTTGCCCATCTCGGCCTCGGTCAAAAGCGCATCCTTCAGATCATCCGCCACCTGAAACGCCTCGCCGATCCGCGCGCCCAACTCCTCCCACGGCTCGGGCTCCTGCCCCGCCGCGATAGCCCCCATCTGCGTGGCCGCAATGAACAGCGCCCCGGTCTTGGCGCGGTGATAGGCGGCGACGTTGACCTCCGCCTCGCTCTCCCAGCCCTGACCCGCGCAAATGCCCCCCGGCATCCCCGTCCGCTGCGCCAGCACCCGGATCAACTCCACCGCCCTTTGCGGGCTTTCCCCCGCCGCCCGCGCCAGCACCTCGAAGGCCAGCACGATCAGCGAATCCCCCGCCAGCACCGCGACGGGTTCGCCATAGGCGCGGTGAACGGTGGGCTTGCCCCGCCGGATATCGGCATCGTCGAAACAGGGCAGATCGTCATGGACCAGCGACGCGCAATGGATCAGTTCCAGCGCCGCCGCCGCCGCATCCGTCAGATGCGGGCGATCATCGCCACAGGCCCGCGCCACCGAAACAAGGATCGTGGGCCTGATCCGCGCGCCCCCCGGAAAGACCGCATGATCCAGCGCCGCCCGCAGCCTGGACGGGGCATCGCCCCCCACAGGCCCCTGCCCCAGCGATAGCGCGGCAGCCACCGCCGCCTCGATCCGCACGTCCATGCCGCCATTCAGACCCATGACCGTTCCTTTCGCTGTCCTGCCCGGCAGTCTCGCACCGCCATCGCGTGGTGTAAACTAAATCTTACACATTGTTGTAATTCGAGATGGACAACTTCAAGGGCTTCCCTACACTCATCGCCATGGAACAGGACCGCGTCATCGTGATCGGGGCGGGGATGGGCGGCTTGGCAGCCGCCATCCGGCTGGCCGCATCCGGCCTGAAGGTCACGGTGCTGGAGGCCGCCGCCACCCCCGGCGGCAAGGCGCGCGCCATCCCCTCGCCCGCAGGGCCGGTGGATACCGGCCCCACCGTCCTGACCATGCGGCATGTCTTCGACGCCCTCTTCGCCCTGAACGGGGAACGACTGGACGATCACGCCACGCTTCTGCCGCAGCGCATCCTCGCCCGGCATTGGTGGCCCGGATCACCCGCGCTCGACCTCACCACCGACCGCGCCGAGAATGCCGAAAACATCCGCGCGCTCGCCGGCCCGCGCGAGGCGGCGGCCTTCCTGAAATTCGACGCCACGGCCGAGGCCCTTTATCAGGCCTTCGACGCCCCCGTGATGCAGGCGGCCAGACCCGACCTCCCCGCCATCGCCCGCGCCGCGCTGCGCAAGCCCGCGCTCTGGCCCGCGCTGCTTCCCGGCCTGTCCCTGCACGGTTGGCTGAAAACCCAGTTCCGCGACCCCCGCCTGATCCAGCTCTTCGCCCGCTATGCAACTTACGTCGGCGGCAGGCCCGCCCGATCCCCCGCCGTCCTGTCGCTCATCTGGCGGGCCGAGGCGCGGGGCGTCTGGGCGGTGGAGGGGGGCATGCACCACCTTGCCACGGCCCTTGCCGCCCTTGCCGAACGCATGGGCGTGACCTTCCGCTACGGCACACCCGCCACCCGGATCCAGCGCCAGAACGGCCATGTCACGGGCGTGCAGATCGCCGATGGCCGCACGCTCCCCTGCACTTCCGTCGTCTTCAACGGCGATCCCGCCGCCCTCACCGAAGGCCGCATGGGCACCGCCGCCGCAGCCAGCCTGCCCCGCAAAGCCGCGCATCCGCGCAGCCTGTCGGCCCTCGTCTGGGCCTTCGCCTCCGAGGCGCGGGGCGACAAGGCCCCCCACCTCACCCATCACAACCTCTTTTTCACCGCCAACCCCGAAGCGGAATTCGGCCCCATCGGGCAGGGGCGCATGCCCGAGGCCCCCACCCTCTACCTCTGCGCCGAAGACCGCATCCGCGACCCCCGCGCCCGCGCCATGTCGGTTCCCGTCGCTGACCCCGCCTCCGGTCCAGCCTCCGACCCCGCCTTCGGCCCCGAACGCTTCGAGATCATCCTGAACGCCCCCGCGGGCCTGCCCGCCCTGCGCCCCGAGGATTTCCAGAAATGCCGTCAGATCACCTTCGACCGCCTCGCCCGCATGGGCCTGACCCTGACACCGCCGGGGCCGGAGGCGCTTTCCACCCCCGCCACGCTGGACCGGCTCTTTCCGGCATCCGGGGGGGCGATCTATGGCAGGTCGCCCGAAGGGATGATGGCCAGCTTCCAGCGCCCCCCGGCCAGGACCGCCCTGCCGGGCCTCTATCTGGCGGGGGGCGGGGCGCATCCGGGGGCGGGCGTGCCGATGGCAGCCCTCTCCGCGAAGCACGCGGCCGAGGCGATCATGCAGGACCGGATTTCCGCGTCGAAGTCGGCCCCGACGGCTATGCCTGGTGGTATCTCGACGGCGTCTCCGACGACGGGCGCCGCGCGGTCTCGGTCATAGGCTTCATCGGCTCGGTCTTCTCGCCCTGGTATGCGTGGAGCGGGCGGCGCAACCCGCAGAACCATGTCTGCCTGAACGTCGCCACCTATGGCCCCGGCGGGCGCTTCACCATGACCGACCGTGGCACCGCCGCCCTGCACCAGTCGAAAGACACCCTCACCATCGGCCCCTCCCGCATGCACTGGACCGGCCGCGACCTGGTGATCGACGTGAACGAGGTCTCCTCGCCCCCCCTCATCTCCCGCGTGCGGGGCCGCATCACGCTGACGCCTTCCGCCGTGACGGGCGTGGAACTGGCCCTCCACCCCCGCCACCAATGGCGCCCCTTCGCTCCCATAGCCCGCATCGACGTGAACCTGACCCAAGGCCACCGCTGGCAGGGGCATGGCTATTTCGACGCGAATTTCGGCACCACCGCGCTGGAGCGGGATTTCGATTTCTGGACATGGGGCCGCTTTCCCATGCAGGACCGCGCGCTCTGCCTCTACGACGCCACATGGCGCGACGGCACCCAGCAGGATTTCGCGCTGGAAGTCACCCCCTCGGGCGAGGCGCGCGAGGTGAACGCGCCCCCCCGCACCCCCTTCGCCCGCACCGCATGGCTGGTCCGCCGCGAAACCCGCGCCGATCCCGGCACGAGGCCGCGTCAGGTCCTGCCCATGCTGGATGCGCCCTTCTATTCCCGCTCCGTGGTGGAAACCCGGCTGATGGGCGAGGTGACGCAAGGCGTGCATGAGGCGCTCGACCTCACCCGCTTCCGCCAGCCACTCCTGAAACCGATGCTGGCCGTCCGCGTGCCAAGGCGCAGCGGCTGGTAACCGGAAATTGCGTCAATTTCCGGCGCGATTTCTGCACGCAGAAATCGCCTGAAAATCTGACACAGATTTTCGCCGCGCAACGGCAGGGCCGTTGCGCGATACCCCGTTTTGCCGTCCGCTGGGTGCATACGCCCTGCTGCACTGGACGGCTGCACCGAGTGCTGCCATCCCGTTTCCGGCCAAAGCCTTGATTTCTCAGGCCGCCACGTTCCGATGCCACACGGACCGGTTCAACATCCCCGCCACGGTAACCCAGGCCAGATAGGGCGCAAAAAGCGCCCCCGCGATGGCGTCATGCTGCCAGAAGGCGACCATCGTCGCCGCCACCGCCAGCCACAGAAGGAAGATGATCACCAGCCCCGCCCCGATCCGCCGCAGCCCGAAAAAGACAGGCGTCCACAAGGTGTTGAGCGCGATCTGCACCGACCAGAGCGCCAGCGCCTGCCCCGTATCCGGCAGCATCGCCACCCGCGCCGCCGCCGCCGACATGGCCAGATAAAGAACCGTCCAGGCCACCGGGAACAGCCAGTCCGGCGGCGTCCAGCGCGGCTTGGCAAGGCCCCGATACCACTCCCCCGGCTGGAACATCGCCCCCGTCGCCGCCGCCGCCCCGCAGGCCGCCAGATAGGTCAGAAACAGCGTGAAATAGTCCATAGCGCCCTCCGCATCCCTGCGGGGCGCGATCTAGCCCGGCTTGCGCCTTCGTCCAAGAAAAACCTTGCGCCCCAAGGCGTTCAGGCCAGCCCCCGGTCCTGCGCCTCAAGCTGCGCCAGCACCGCAAGCAGCGCATCGCTGCGCCCCCGCCGCGCCGCGTCCCGCGCAGCGGCCCGCACCAGAAAGGCCACCTCCGGCTCCGGTTCCGCATGCAGCACCGCCGCGCGCGGCCCCACCGCCGACAGCGCGGCCTTGGCACCCGCGGCCACCAGACAGGCCAGCTTCCGCCCCTGCCCCGTCCGCGCCCGCGCCGTCACGCTGTCGCCCCGCGCGCGGCGCACGCAGGTGCCGATCGCGCCATAGATCAGCCCCGCCGCATGGATGCCCGGACGGCAGGACAAAGGCAGCGACGCCACCCCCGCATCCGCCCGCGCATAAAGCCTGTCCGCCTCATCGAGCAGCCGCAACGTCGCCCGCGCCACACCGGGATAGGCCTTTGGCCGCGCCAGAAACCCATCGGGATCAATGCCTTCCGCCCGCAGCCATGCCAGCGGCAGATACAGCCGCCCCGCCCGCGCATCCTCGCCCACATCCCGCGCGATGTTGGTCAGTTGCATCGCCAGACCAAGGTCACAGGCCCGCGCCAGGGCATCCCGGTCGCGCACCCGCATGAGGACGCACATCATCGCCCCCACCGCCGCCGCCACCCGCGCCGAATAATCCATCACCCCCGACAGCGTCTCATACCGCCGCCCCACCGCATCCCAGGCAAACCCCTCCAGCAGCGCCTCGGGCAGGGCGCGGGGCATCTCGAACCCCTCCACCACCGCGGCAAAGGCCCGGTCGGCGGGCGCATCGGCGGGCGTTCCGCGATAGACCAGATCCAGCCGGTCGCGCAGACCCAGCACCGCCCCGGCCTTGTCGGCCCCCTCATCCACTGCGTCATCCGACATCCGGCAAAAGGCATAAAGCGCCAGCGCCGGGTCACGCACGGCAGGCGGCAACAGCCGCGACGCCGCATGGAAGGACAGCGATCCGGTGCGGATCGCCTCGCGGCAATGGGCCATGTCGCGCGGGTCGATCATTCGGCGGCCATCCTCAATTCCTCGCGCTGCCGCAACAGCTTCGGCGCATCGGGCACTAGCATCCCCAGCACCTCTGCCGTCCCGATCACGCCCGGCAGCCCCGCCCCCGGATGCGTGCCCGCCCCGGCAAGAAACAGCCCCGGCAGCTCTTCCGAGATGTTGTGCGGCCGGAACCACGCCGATTGCAGGATGCGCGGCTCGATGGAGAATCCCGCACCGTACGGCGACAGGTAACGGTCGCGAAAGGTTTCGGGCGTAAAGGTGATCTCCTCGGTGATGCGGTCACGGAAACCGGGGATCAGCCGCTCGTCCAGCATCCGCGCCATCTTGGCGCGATAGCGCGGTTCCTCCTCGGCCCAGTCCACGCCGTTGTCGAAACCAAGATGGGGCACAGGCGACAGCGCATAGAAAGTATCATCGCCCTCGGGCGCGCAGGACGGATCGGTCACGCTTGGCCGATGCACATAAAGGCTCATGTCATCCGCCAGCTTCCCGCGGATGAAGATATCCTTGATATGCTCGCGATAGCGTGGCCCCACGACGATGGAGTGATGCCCAACGTCGCGCCACATCTCGCGCGTGCCCTTGGTCCCGAAATACCAGACATAAAGCCCCATCGACCAGCGCGCATCCTTCACCTTCCGGTCGGTCCAGCGCTTCCTCGGCAGGTTGCGCAAGAGCCGCGTATAGGTATGCCCCGCATCCGCATTGCTGACGACCAGGCCTGCACGCATCACCTCGCCGCCCGTCAGCCGAACCCCCGCCGCACGGCCATTTTCCACAACGATTTCATCCACTTCCGTATTGTGGACAACCTCGCCCCCCTGCGCCGCGATCACCCGCGCCATGGCCTCGGCAATCGCCTGCACGCCGCCCATCGCGTAATGCACGCCAAAGGCCTTCTCCAGATGGCTGACAAGGATATACATCGACGTCACGTTGAACGGGTCACCCCCGATGAACAGCGGATGGAAGGACAGGGCAAAGCGCAGCCGTTCATCCTTCACGCGCCGCGCGGCATGGGCATAGACCGACCGATCCGCCCGCATCATCCCGAATTTCGGCAGCACCTTGATCAGGTCCAAGAGCCTGTGCATCGGCCGCCGCCCAAGATCCTCATACCCGAACCAATAGCGCGCCTCGCTGTCCTTCAGGAACGTCTCGTAACCCCTTGCATCGGATGGCGAAAGCCGCGCCACCTCGGCCTTCATCGCAGCCTCGTCCTGCCGCGCGGCAAAGGTCGATCCATCGGGAAACCGTATCTCGTAGAAGGGCTCCATCGGCACCAGCCGCACATCCCGGTCGAAATCCCGCCCGCAGGCCGCCCAAAGATCGCGCAAGCCTTGCGGAACCGTCACGATGGTCGGCCCCAGATCGAACCGATGCCCGCCCTGCGTGATCGACGACCCGCGCCCGCCCACCCGGTCCAGCCGGTCGATCACCGTGACCCGCCACCCCTTCGCCCCCAGCCGCATAGCCGAGGCAAGGCCGCCAAGCCCCGCGCCGATGACGATGGCATGATCTGCCTCAGGCAGAGAGGATGCGGGGCGAGGATGCAGAGTCTGTTCCATGATCCTGATGATAGAGTGTCTAGTTTGATTTACAATATCACAGAACACACCGTCGCACTCGCCCCTTTTCGCTTCCCCTTGGCGGCGCAAAATGTCAGACTAAGTTTACACCATCCCGCACGGAGGGTTGCGCCATTTCTGTCACCAGCCTCAGCCTCTTCCGTTTCAACGGTCTCCTGCCGCGCCTGTGGGTCATCGGCCAGATGGGCGCGGCACGCCTTGCCCTGCGGCGGGAACACCGGGCGCTCTTCTGGAAACTGTGCGGATCGGGCACCGGGGAAGGCTTTACCCCGCGCCCGAACTGGGGCGTCTGGGCGATTGTCGCAGTCTGGCCGGATGAAGCCACGGCCCGGGCGGCGGTGGCGGAAAGCCCGGTCTGGCGGCGCTGGCGCGCCCGCGCGACCGAGGCCTGGACTGTCTTCCTCGATCCCCTGTCGGCGCGCGGCCGTTGGGCAGGCGTCAACCCTTTCCTGCCCGAAGCCGCCACACCCGGCGAACAGCGCGGCCCGCTTGCGGCGCTGACCCGCGCCACGGTGAAGCCCGCGCGCGCCCTGCGGTTCTGGGATCGGGTGCCGTCCATCTCGGCGGTGATCGGACGCGATCCGAATGTGGCCTTCAAGATCGGCATCGGCGAGGTGCCGCTCCTGCATCAGGTGACCTTCTCGATCTGGCCCGACACGGCCAGCATGGCGGCCTTTGCCCGGGGCGATGGCCCCCATGCCCGGGCGATCCGCGCCGTGCGCGATGGCAACTGGTTCAACGAAGAGCTTTACGCCCGCTTCCGCCTGTTGGGCAGCACGGGCTGCTGGAACGGGTCAGACCCCATCGCCTCTCTCGGCGCACAGGAACCGTCTGCGAAGGTTCCTGACCCCAATCCTTCGGCAACGGATCGGGCAGCCAGCGAACCCCTTTCCCCAGAATTTTCGCAGAAAATTCGTCCCCAAGGAATTTCGCAAGAAATCCTTGCACTTACGGTGTCATGATGAAGCAACCCTTCCCCTTTTCAGCCATCGTCGGCCAGGAGTCGATGAAACAGGCGATGATCCTGACGGCGATTGATCCCTCCATCGGCGGCGTCCTTGTCTTCGGGGATCGCGGAACGGGCAAATCCACCGCTGTGCGGGCGCTGGCCGCGCTCTTGCCGGAGATCGACGCCGTTGAGGGCTGCCCTGTCAGTTCCGCCAGCGCCGATCAGGTGCCGGACTGGGCGCAGGGCGCGACCGGGCGGATGATCCGCAAGGCGACGCCCGTCGTCGATCTGCCGCTGGGCGTGACAGAGGATCGCGTGCTGGGCGCCTTGGACATCGAACGCGCGCTGACCCGGGGCGAGCGGGCCTTCGAGCCGGGCCTGCTGGCGCGGGCAAACCGGGGCTATCTCTATATCGACGAGGTCAACCTGCTGGAGGATCACATCGTCGATCTGCTGCTGGACGTGGCGCAATCGGGCGAGAACGTGGTAGAGCGCGAGGGCCTGTCGATCCGCCATCCGGCGCGCTTCGTGCTGGTCGGATCGGGCAATCCCGAAGAGGGCGAGTTGCGCCCGCAGTTGCTGGATCGGTTCGGCCTGTCGGTCGAGGTGACATCGCCGCGCGACGTGGAAACGCGGGTCGAGGTGATCCGTCGCCGGGACAGTTATGAAACCAATTACGGCGCCTTCATCGAAACCTGGAAGCCGCAGGATGCCGCCTTGCGCAACCGGATCATCGCCGCGCGCGGGGCGCTCGCCTCGGTCAAGACGCCGAATACCGCGCTGCATGATTGCGCCAGTCTCTGCATCGCCATCGGATCGGACGGCCTGCGCGGCGAGTTGACGCTGCTGCGCGCAGCGCGGGCGCTGGCGGCCTTTGAAGGCGATGACAGTGTCAGCCGGCTGCATCTGAAGGCGGTCGCGCCGATGTGCCTTGCGCATCGCCTGCGCCGCGATCCGCTGGATGAGGCGGGATCGACCACCCGCGTGATCCGCGCTGTGGGCGAGGTTCTGCCCTGATCCCCGCCGATGATCCCTGGGGCCGGGTGGAAACCGCGCTCGCCTGTCTGGCTGTCGATCCGGCCGGATTGCGCGGGCTTTGGCTGCGGGCGGCTGTCGGGCCGGTTCGCGATCTGGTGACAGATGCCCTCTGCGCCCTGCCCCTGACACTGCGGCGCATTCATCCGACGATCGGCGATGATGCGCTGCAGGGCGGGCTTGACCTGCCCGCGACGCTGGAAAGCGGGCGGCCGGTGATGACGCGGGGCCTGCTGGATCAGCCCTGCGCGCTGATCCTGACCATGGCGGAACGCTGCCCGCCGGGGCTTGCGGCCCGTCTGGCCGCAGCACTGGATGGGCGCGGGCATTGTCTTGTCGCGCTGGATGAGGCTGCCGCCCCGGATGAGGGATTGCCCGCCGGGCTGACGGATCGGCTTGGCCTGTTCCTCGATCTTGACGGGCTGGCCTGGGGCCAGTGTCGCCCCGCCCTGCCCGATCCCGCAAGGCTTGAGGCGGCACGGGAGCGGCTGGGCGATCTGCGGCTGACACCGGGCCAGCTGGACGCGCTGACGCGGGCTGCGGCGGAACTGGGCATCGCATCGCTGCGCGCGCCCCTGCTGGCCGCCGCCGCCGCGCGGGCCCATGCGGCATGGCAGGGACATGAGGCGATTAGCGAGGCGGATCTGAAGGCCGCGGCGATGCTGGTCTTTGCGCATCGCGCGACGGTGCAGGATGAAGCCGCCGAGGACATGCCCGAGGATGCCCCCCCGCCGGAGCCGCCGCCCGACGCCACAGGCGAAGAGGCAAAGGCCGAAGATCCGGGCCAGTCGATCCCGGACGAGATGCTGGTCGAGGCCGCCCTTGCCGCCCTGCCGCGCGACCTGCTGGAAAGCCTGGCAACCGGGCGGGCCGCCCGGGCCGCAAAGGCCGCCGGGGGCAGCGGGGCGGAACAGTCAGGCAATCGCAGAGGCCGACCCTTGCCGTCGCGGCACGGGGCGCTGTCGCAGGGCGCGCGGGTCGATATCGTGGCCACGCTGCGGGCCGCCGCGCCCTGGCAGCCGCTGCGCCGCCGTGACAGCCTGCGCCCCGGCGCGCTCTTGCATATCCGCGGCAGCGACATCCGGTTGCGGCGCTATCGGGAAACTTCGGACAGGGTGCTGGTCTTTGCTGTCGATGCCTCGGGATCGGCCGCCTTTGCACGGCTGGCCGAGGCGAAGGGGGCCATCGAATTGCTGCTGGCCCAGGCCTATGCCCGGCGCGACCATGTCGCGCTGCTGTCCTTCCGGGGATCGCGGGCGGAACTGCTCTTGCCGCCGACACGGTCGCTGGTGCAGACCAAGCGCCGCCTTGCGGGGGTGCCCGGCGGCGGCGGTACGCCGCTGGCTTCGGCGCTGCAACTGGCCATGGCCACCGCGCTGCAGGCCAAGGCACGCGGGCTGACGCCCACCATCGCCCTGCTGACGGATGGGCGGGGCAATATCGCGCTGGATGGCACGGCTGACCGTGCCCGCGCCGAGGAGGAAAGCCAGAGGCTTGCCCGTCAGTTGCGCCAGAGCGGGACACCCGTGATCGTGATAGATGTGGCGAACCGCCCGCAGCCCGCGCTCTTCGCGCTGTCGCAGATCATGGATGCGCCCTATATCGCGCTGCCCCGCGTCGATGCGCGGCGGCTGTCGACGGTTCTGGGCGCGGCGCTGGACGGCTGAGATGGTGTTCGACCGCATCCCCCCGGACTGGCCTTATCGCGACAGGGCCCGCCGCATCGCCAGCCCGCCGCATGACTGGTGCGTTGTCGATGCAGGCGAAGGGCCACCGCTGTTGCTGTTGCACGGCGCGGGCGGGTCCGGGCACAGTTTCCGCAAGCTGATCCCGTTGCTGACGCCGCATTACCGCGTCATCGTGCCGGACCTGCCGGGACAGGGCTTTACCCGATCGGGGGCGCGCGGGCGCTATGGGATTGATCCCATGGCCGAGGATATCGTGGCGCTGTGCCGCAAGCTTGACCTGTCGCCGCTGGCCGTGATCGGGCATTCGGCGGGGGCGGCGCTGGCCCTGCGCCTGTCGGATTTCCTGCCGCTGAAGGGGGTGATCGGCATCAATGCCGCGCTGGGGGCCTTTGAAGGCGCGGCGGGCGTTCTGTTTCCCCTGCTGGCGCGGGTTCTGGCCGTGACCCCGTTCATCCCGCATGTCGTGGCCCGGCTCTGGGGCCATGCCGCCACCGTGAACCGCCTGCTGGACTCCACCGGATCGCGGCTCGATCCCGAGGGGCAGGCGCAGTATCTGACGCTGGTTCGGGATGCGGCCCATGTCGACGGAACGCTGGGCATGATGGCGCAATGGCGGGTGGATGAGCTTATGGCGCAGCCCCGCCCAGTCGCGACGCCGACACTTCTGATCGCCTCGACCGGGGATATGGCCGTGCCGGCCCGCGTTTCGCGGGATGCGGCGCGGCATCTGAAGGTTGCGACCTATGCCGAACTGCCCGACTTCGGGCATCTGGTCCATGAGGAGGCGCCAGAGGCGGTGGCCGAACTGATCCTGCCCTGGCTGGATGCCCTGCCGCGCGGCTGATCGGCGCCGGGCCTAGCGGCCCGAAACCAGACTGCCAAAGATGCGATGCATATGCTCACCCAGATAGATGCGCAGCCAGGGGGTGAATTTCTCGGGGTTGCGCGCCACCTCGGCGGCGAGGTCATAGAGATCGACCCAGCGCACTGCGGCCACCTCATCGGGATTGGGCTGAACCGGCAGATCGGGCGCGGTTTCGGCGACGAAGATGTCGACCAGTTCATGTTCGATCAGGCCATTGCCCACCTCGGCCCGATATTCGACGCGATCGGCAAAGGCGGGAAAGAGGCCGGCAATGCCCAACTCCTCGCGCAGGCGGCGCACGGCGCAGGCGGCGGGATCCTCATCCCAGCGCGGATGGGTGCAGCAGGTATTCGCCCAGAGCCCCGGCGTGTGATACTTGGACAGCGCGCGCTGCTGGATCAGCACGCGGCTGCCGTCGATCACGAAGACCGACACCGCCTTGTGGCGCAGCCCGCGCTGATGCACCTCAAGCTTGCCCACCGGCTGCAGGCGGCCATCGACCCAGGCGGGGACCATCTCCTCGGTGACGGCAGGGGGGAAAAGGGTCGCGTTCATCGCATCAGGTCCATACCGGAGAGACCAGCCGCAGCAGATGCGCCATGTTCTTGATCCCGATCTTCACATGGGCCATCGGCCGCGCCTTCACCAGCTTCTTGTTCATATAGGCCTCGAAGGTCAGCTTCTGCACATCCACGTCATGGCAGAGGCTGACGAACCTCTCGCGCCGTTCATCGCTCCGATAATAGGCATCCTGCATCGACCGCAAGACCCGGAACACGGTTCCATGTTCCCGCATGAACAGCTTGCGCGCGATGCGCAGATCCGAGGCACGGCCCGAGGCGAGTGCCGCCTGCGCCGCCGTCGCCGCAACGCGGCCCCCGGCCATGGCGTAGAATATCCCCTCACCCGACGACGGCGCCACAACCCCGGCGGCATCCCCCGCCAGCACCACGTCACGGCCATTGTCCCAGCGATCCATGGGGCGGAGCGGAATGGGCGCGCCTTCCTTGCGGATCGTCTCGCATTCCGTCAGGCCAGAGGCCGCACGCAGATCAGCGGTGGCCTTCTTCAGGTCCACCCCATCCAGCCCCGTGCCCATCCCCACGCTCGCCTGCCCGCCATGCGGGAACACCCAGCCATAGAAATCAGGGCTGATCCGCCCGTCATAGATCACATCGCAGCGGTCGGGGTCATAGTCGGGCGACGGTTCGGGGGCCTTGATGATTTCATGATAGGCGATGACATAGGGGATCTTGTCGCCGCCGGGCACTTCGGCCCGGGCGACCACAGACCGCGCGCCATCCGCACCGATCACCAGCTTCGTCGCCGACCGCTTCTCGACCCCCGTCGCCTTGTCGCGCCAGACGACATGGGTTCCCGCGCCGTCGCGTTCGATCCGAAGGTAGGTTCCCGTCAGCCGCTCTGCCCCCGCCTTTCCGGCCCGGTCGCGCAGGTATTCGTCGAAATGCTCGCGGTCGACCATGCCGACATAGCCGTTCTCGATGGGGATATCGACCATGCGGCCCGTGGGCGAAATCATCCGCGCCGTGGTGATCCTGGCCACGATCTGCTCATCCGCGATGCCGAAATCCTTGATCGCACGCGGCGGGATCGCCCCCCCGCAGGGCTTGATCCGCCCCGCCCGGTCCAGCAGCGCCACGCGCTTGCCCGCCCGCGCCAGATCCTCTGCCGCCACGGCACCCGAAGGCCCGCCACCCACCACGAAGACGTCGTACATGGTTCACTCCCCCGGTATCAGTTGCGCGCGGGGCAGACGACCGCCCCGCCCCTCGACCACCCGCGCGGCAATCAGCGCGGACAGCACGAACAAACCCGCCTCGGCCAGGAAGACCGCGCCGAAGGCATCCTGAACCGGCATCACCAGCCGCAGCCCATCCGCCGCCGCCGCCCCCACCAGCCCGCCGAACCCGGCCGCCAATGCCTGCGCCGCGCCCCAGAGACCCATCCGCGTCCCCTCCCGCGCATTGCGCCCCTGGCCGGCCAGCGCCATCATCGTCCCGATCGCCGCCACGGCGAACATCCCGTTGAAAAAGCCAAGGCTCACCACCGCAGGCACCAGCGCCCCGCCCGTCTGCCCCAACCCCGCAATCGCCAGCAAGGACAGCGCGGACCCAAGGCACCCCGCCATCACCCACATCCGCAACGACCCGATCCGCAGCCCCGTCGCCGCGATGCCGACCAGCAGCATCCCCACGAAGACGCCGCCATTCTGCGCGCCCGAAAGCTGCGTGCTTTCCCCCGGCGCGAAACCGAAGACCAGCCCCGCATAGGGCTCCAGTATCAGCTCCTGCATGAAATAGGCGGTCATCGACAGGAAGATGAACAGCGTGAAGACCCGCGCCTTCCGCTCCGCCCAGACCTCCGCCATCCCCTGCCGGAAGGGCAGCGCCTCCGCCTCCCGCTCCGCCACCACGCGCCGCTCGATCCCCCAGACGGCGGCGGCGGTCAGCACCACCGCGCCCAGGGTCACGACGCCCACGATCTCCAGCAACAAGGCAGGGGTATAGGGGTCCAGCAGCGCCCCCACCGTCCCTGCCGTCACGGCAATGCCAAGGATCATCATCAACCAGGTGATCGTCGCCGCCGCCGCCCGGCGCCGCGGCTCTGTCGCCGTCGCCAGAAGCGCCAGAAGCGACGTCCCCGACGCGCCCACGCCCACCCCGATCAGGGCATAGGCGAGAACCGAAAGCGCCAGCCCCGCGCCAAATCCAGACGGGAACAAAACCACCGCCACCGCTGCAAGGAACGCACCCAAAGCCAGCGCCGCCATCCCCCCGATGATAAAGGCGGTGCGGTTCCCCTTGGTATCCGACCGGAACCCCCAATTGGGCCGCGTGATCTGGATGCCATAGTGCAAGGCCACCAGCAGCCCCGGCAGCACCGCAGGCAGCGCCAGTTCCACCACCATCAGCCGGTTCAGCGTCGATGTGGTCAGCACCACCACCGCGCCCAGACACATCTGCACAAGGCCCAGCCGCACGATCTGGACCCATGTGAGCTTCATGCCAGCCCCCGCAGCGCAAAGGCCGAAATCATCATCCCCGTGACATACAGCACCACGCCCGTCCCGTTATACCAGGGCGCCTTGCCCTTCGGATCGCGGAACAGCACGCGCATCGCCGCCACCTGCAGCACCAGCACCGCCAGCACGCCCAGCGCGTGCCAAGGCTTGCCCCAGAGCAGCAGCAGCGGAATGATCAAGGCCTGCGCCATGCCCATCACCGTGCAGGCGATCTTGGCCGCGACCTCCGGCCCCAGCACCACGGGCAAGGACCGCACGCCATGCTGCCTGTCGCCCTCCAGCGCCTTGAAATCGTTCAGCGTCATGATCCCATGCGCGCCAAAGGCGTAAAGCAGCGCGATGATCACCACCTCGAACCGCGGCGCGGCCTGCAACAGGACCGCCGCGCCCGTGAACCACGGCAGCCCTTCATAGGACAGCCCCACCAGCCCCGGCCCCCACCAGCCCGACCGCTTCAGCCGCACAGGCTCGGCGCTATAGGCCCATGCCGCCACGACCCCCGCGACAGTAGCCCAGAACCCCCAGGTCCCCAGCAGCGATCCAACCCACAGTGACAGCGCCGTCATGGCAAGGGCGATCCACAGCCCCCACCGCCCCGGTATCCGCCCCGAAGGGATCGGACGATCCGGCTCGTTCACCGCATCCACATGCCGGTCGCACCAGTCATTCGCGGCCTGAGACATCCCGCAGACGATCGGCCCCGCCAGCACCATGCCCAAAAGGACCATCCCCCAATTCCCCGACAGGGGCACACCGGAAGACACCGACCCGCAGAGATAGGCCCAGATCGGCGGGAACCATGTGATCGGCTTGATCAGCCGCAGCATGGCGCGCGGTTCGGGAAGGCGACGGGGCTGTATGGAATAGCTGACAGTCATGCTCCAACTACATAGCAGAATTCAGAGTCGGACAAGCCCAAACTGTAAACTTTACCTGACACTGGCTTCATCTTGGCCCAAATACCCAAAATCCGACATCTGCCACCCCACGCGCCGCTCAGGCATGGGGCAGCACCTCGAACCGGCAGGCCCCATCCCCCGCTGCCGCGCAGGCGACCTCGCGCACCACGCATCCCTTCCAGACCAGCCGCGCAAACAGCCGCTCGAACACCGCCGCGTGCCAGTGGCACATCGGGTGATCCCCCCGCAGCCCCGCTACCAACGGATTGCCCGCCACCTCGAACACCAAGGGCCTCCACCCCGCGATGCGGAACGCCCCCGACCCCGCGAAAGTCCAGGCATGCCGCGCAATCGCCCCCGCCAGCACCCGCGCGCCCAAAGGCGCAGGCAACGCCCGGATCACCCATTGCGCCACGCGCGGGATGCGGTGGCGCAGGATGTAACTCCCCGTCGCCAGCCCCGCCAGACGCAGCAGCCCCTCCGCCCGCTCCGGCACCGCCATCCGCAGCGCCAGATGCACCGCCGCCGCGTCGGCCTCAGGGATCATCCCCAGCGCGGGATCCGGCACCGCCACCCCCGCCGCCGCCATCACCTGATCGCGGAGAGCGCGCCCCTCCACCCGGTCCAGCACCGCGACAAGCTGGGTGATCGCATTCGGCCCGATCCGCGCCTCCGCCGCCGCAACAGGGACGAAGCCGCCGTCCATGACCTCAGGCCTCCTCGTCCATCTGCTGCTTGCCGCCGCCACAGGCCGCGACCTCGGGCATCTTGAACTTCCGCTCCTCCGCCCGCTCCGCCATCTGCGCCTTCACTGCCGCCCGCCGCTCGGCGGCCTTCGCGGCCTTGTCGGCGCTCGCCTCCCAATCCGCCATCTGGGCATCGGCAATCGTCCGCGTCTCGTCGAAGTGGAAATCCACCTTCCCCTTGGTCTGCGGCCCCCAATAGCCCGCCTTGCCAAGGTCATAGAAGGTTCGCCCCACCCCCGCCTTCAGAAACGCCTTGAGGCAGCCCAGCAGATAGCGCCGCCGGAAGCCCGTCCCGCGCCACGGATAATGGAACAGCGCCTTGCGCATGTAGAAACGGCGGTAATTCTTCATCACCCCGTCCAGAAGTTCCCCCCGCGTCAGCGCGGCAGGCTTCATGATGGGCGTGACGAAATTGTACTTCGAAAAGTCGAACACCTCCACCTGATCCCGTATCTCCTGAAACAGCGGAGTGAACGGCCAAGGCGTATACATCGACCAGTTGGCAAGGTCCGGCTGCCAGTCCCAGGCCATCTGGAACGTCTCTTCCAGCGTCTCCTTCGTCTCGTTCTCCAGTCCCACGATGAACTGCGCCTCGACGAAGATATCCGCCTCGCGCAGCAGGCGGATCGCCTCCTTGTTCTCGGCGACGGTGGTTTCCTTGTTGAACAGGTCCAGCTTCAACTGCGCCGCGGCTTCCGTCCCCAGCGACACATGCACCAGCCCCGCCTTGCGGTAGAACTTCAACAGATCGCGGTCGCGGTAGATATCCGTCACGCGGGTATTGATCCCCCAGGTCACCCGCTCGTTCAGGCCGCGGTCGATCAGCTCCTGACAGAATTCGACGAATTTCTTCTTGTTGATGGTGGGCTCCTCGTCCGCAAGGATGAAGAACCCCACCCCGTGATCCGTCACCAGCCGCTCGATCTCATCCGCCACCTTCTTGGGATCGCGCACCCGGTAATCGCGCCAGAACTTCCATTGCGAACAGAAGGAACAGGTGAAGGGACAGCCCCGCGCCATGTTGGGGATCGCGACCTTCACGCCCAAAGGCACATAGATATACTTGTCCCAGTCAAGGATCGACCAATCCGGGTCGATCGCATCCAGATCCTTCACCGTCGACGCAGCCTGCGTCGCCACGATCTCATCCCCATCCTTGAAGGCCAGCCCGCGTATCTTGCGCCGCCCCTCCGGCCACAGCCCATCCCGCACCGCCTCCATCAGGTTGACGAGGATCTCTTCCCCCTCCCCCCGCACGATCACATCGACCCAGGGCGCCTCTTCCAGCACCTGGCGGAACATGAAGGTGGCATGGATGCCGCCCAGAACGCGCAAGGCATCGGGGCAGGCTTCCTGCGCGATGCGAAGGGTTTCCTCGGCCTCGTAGATTGCGGGCGTGATGGCCGTCAGACCCACCACATCGGGTTTCAGCGACATCAGCCGCGCGCGCAGCTCATCATGGCCGATATGATGCGTCATCGCGTCGATGAAGTGGATGTCATCAAAACCGGCGCGGCGCAGGTGGCCGGTCAGATAGGCCACCCAGGCGGGCGGCCAGTTCCCCGCAATCTCTGCCCCGCCGGAATGGTAATTCGGGTGGATGAAAACGATACGCATCTTGTCCCCCTGCATTATGTAAACGCAAGTTGACAGTTTTTCGCGTTCAGACCTTGACGTATGTCAATTTCAAACGACAATTTCAGGGGTGAGGGCGGCCTGCATCAGGACAGGCCGAAAGCGGGGGGGCAGAATGCCAGGAGCGGGGGAGGCCATTGTCGCGACAGCGCAGCACAGCAATGCACCCGGGACAGGTGGCCCTGTTGCGCGCCTATTCGCCGTCCTTGTTCAGCAGGCCATATTTCCGCAGCTTCACATACAGCGACTGCCGCGACAGGCTGAGCATTTCCGCCGCCGCAACGCGGTTGTTCCGCGTCAGTTCCAGCGCGGTTTCGATGCACATCTTTTCGATCACATCGGTGGTTTCGGCGACGATGTCCTTCAGCGTGCTGGATCCCACCAGTTCCATCACATTGCGCACGCCATCGTCAGGCTGGCCAAAAGCCGGGCGCCGCAGCGTCTCGGCCCGGCTGGCATCGCGCACGACGAGGACAAGCACCGGATTGGGCCTGTCATTCAGCCACGTCGCAGAAATCTCGACCGCGATCTGCCCCATGAAATCCGTCGTCAGGCGCGTCGCATAAAGCCGCAACTGGCCCGTCCGCTTCACGTTGTCCAGAAGGACACGAAGATCGACGGCCCCCCGCGCGAGGAAATCGGTCAGCGACCGACCGCGCACCGCGGCCATGTTGGCGGTATCGGTCAGGTTCAGGAAGGCCTCATTCGCCGCGCGGATATTGCCTTCGCCATCGGCGAAGACGATCCCGTCGACGCCTTCGTGGTAAAGCCGCGAAAGGTTGTCGCCCAATTCATCCTGCGAGGCAGGGCCGCCCTTCGTCATGTCCATCTGGCACAGAAGGATCCGCTCGCCCGCCGCGCGAAACACCGTGGGCGAAAGGAATAGCCGCTTCTGCGAGCGCCGCGCCGTCAATTCGACCGGCAGCGCGCTTTCCGCAACCGCCAGATTGGCGAGGCTTTCCAGAAACTCACCCCGGCGACGGCCTTCGAATTCCTGCGCCATGGCCGCGCCGATCAGATCCGACCGGCTGCCGCCCAGAAGCTGCGCCGCTGCGGGGTTGATGTCGGTGATCCGCCCCGAGGACATGGAGACCATCACGACCGGATCGCGGATCACCTCCATCAGGACGCGATAGCGCGTGTCCATTTCCCGCTGCGTTTCATAGTCGCGTTCCAGCGCAAGCTGGGCCTGAACGAGTTGCTGCTGCACTTCGGCAATCGGGCGCAGGTCGCGCCCCAGCATCAGGATCGAGTCGTCCGCCCCGATGCGATGCAGCGAATAGCGGACGGGAAATTCCCAGTTCGACTGGTCGGCGTGGTTCAGTTCAACCGCCGTGTCGCCATGGCGTGCGCCCTGCATGCCAGCCAGCCGCGCGTCAAGCTTGCGAAGGCTTTCATCCGTCAGCACATCGCGCAGATTTGACCCTTCCCAATCGGTCAGCTGACCGAAGCTGCGGTGATGGGGATTGACGAGAACGGAAATGATGCGGCGGGACGGCGATACGAGCAGGGCAATATCTGACGCAGTCGCAAGGATCTCGCTCAGGAGATCGGGAGCGATCAGCGGCAACTTTCCGCCATTGAGCAAATGTCTACCGTCGGTCGTCACGCTCTATCCGATCTTGCGCCGCTGCCTTGCGGGAAGCGGCCCTGACATGGGTCAACTCAGTTCCTCGAGGGCGGCCTGTCCGATGTGAATGCCCAGCGCCAGCAGCGCGTGGGAAAGATCACTTGTCACCAGATCGGCCCCCGTGTTCCGCACGATTTCCTCCGTGCCGTCGACAATGGCCCCGCCGACCACCACCTTCAACGCAGACTTTCCTGACTCTTTAAGCGCTTTTACCACTGCACGGCAAGATTCAAGCCTGCCACCCGAAGCGATGGAGACCATCGCCCCGTCAAAGCTGCGCTGGGCAAGAAGCCTGGACAGTTCCGAAGCCGTCGGCGCGATCCGCAGCGAGACCGAGATCCCGACCCGGCGCAGGCGGCCGGCCAGCACCATTGCGCCCAGCGTGTGCTGTTCGCCACTTGGCAGAATCAGAAGAAGCGTCGGCCCCACACGCGGCCCCTGGGCATCGGCCGACCAGTTCGCCCCGATGTCGCGCAGGATGGCCTGCATGCGGGCCACCCCCATTGTCACTTCGGCAAAGCTGAGCCTGTCGCATTCCCAGGCCAGGCCAAGCCGCCGGGCCATTTCGGGAATGTAGACATCGGCAAAGACATCGGGGCTGAGGCGGCTGCGGCGGAGTTCGGGCTTCATCTCTTCGAAACTGCGCAGATTGCCCGACAGGATTGCCCGCAGGAACCGGTCGAAGACATCCTCCCGGATGACGGGATCCTCGCCCCCGTCGCGCGTCACGAGCCGCGCGACGACATCCGCTGCGAATTGCGAAACGCCGCCCATCTGGCCGTCGGCCCGATGCGCCGCCTTCAGTTGCAGTCCCTGTTCCATTCTTGGCTCCACGGCCCCGCAAGTCCAGCGCATCAGCAGACGCGCACCCCCCTACAGATGGCCTTCAATTACTGTCCGCCTTTGGTTCTAGATTGTCAAAGCAAATTGACACCCCCAGAGCCAAAAGAATCTTTTGCCCGCAAAACACATGAGAATACGCTGTAATTATATGCGTTATTGGCTGTTTCTTCGGGTTTTCCGGCGAAAGGCCTGCATTTCCGGATCGAGATCAATGTGTAAGTTTCAGTTGACACTTCCACACCCGGCGCTAACCTTTCCCAGCGAGGAGCCGAAAGGAGAGGCGTCTGAAGATGCACCCGAGTCCGAGCAAGACACCGCGCAGGCGGCTTTACACAGAGGCAGAACGCGCCCGGCGTGATGCCACGAAATGGACGCTTGTGCAGGGCCTGCTGGCCCCTGCCCAGTTCGTTGCATTTGCCGTGTCCGTGGTGCTTGTCCTGCGCTTTCTCTGGACGGGGGAAGGCTACCTTGCTGCGACCGTTTCGATCATCGTCAAGACGGGCTTTCTCTATGTCATCATGGTGACCGGCGCGATCTGGGAGAAGGTCGTCTTCGGCCAGTACCTCTTTGCCCCCGCCTTCTTCTGGGAAGACGTCTTCAGCTTTGCCGTCATCGCGCTGCATTCTGCTTATATCTGGGCACTTTACACCGGATACCTCAGCCCTTCCGAACTGATGTTCCTGGCGCTTGCGGCCTATGCCACCTACGTCGTGAATGCGGGTCAGTTCCTGTGGAAACTGCGCCTTGCCCGGCTTGATGCAGAGGCCGAGACCGTCGAGGAAAACCGCACCATGGCGGAGGTGGTCGCATGAGCCTCGACCTGCCTTCCGACGGCTGCCGCAGCACCCCGGTCCTGAAGGAACGGGGCCAGCGCGAGGTGTTCTGCGGCTTGACCGGAATCATCTGGCTGCATCGCAAGATGCAGGATGCCTTTTTCCTTGTCGTCGGATCGCGGACCTGTGCGCATCTGCTGCAATCGGCGGCAGGGGTGATGATCTTCGCCGAGCCGCGTTTCGGGACAGCGATTCTCGAAGAGAAGGATCTGGCGGGGCTGGCCGATGCGAATGCAGAGCTTGACCGCGAGGTGGGCCGTCTTCTGGCGCGCCGCCCCGACATCCGGCAGCTGTTCCTGGTGGGCTCCTGCCCTTCCGAAGTGATCAAGCTGGATCTGGCCCGCGCCGCGGAACGCCTGAACCAGCAGCATGCCCCGCATGTCCGGGTCTACAACTATTCCGGATCAGGGATCGAGACGACCTTCACCCAGGGCGAGGATGCCTGCCTTGCGGCGATGGTTCCGACGCTTGCCCCGACGGCGGCGCGCGATCTTCTGATCGTGGGTGCCATGCCGGATGTGGTGGAGGATCAGTGCCTTGCCCTGCTTTCGGCCATGGGCATCGGGCCGATCCGGGTTCTGCCCGCGCATCGGGCCGGGGAATTGCCCCATGTCGGGGAAAACACCGTCTTCGCGCTGGTCCAGCCGTTTCTTGGCGATACCCATGCCGCGCTGATCCGGCGCGGGGCGCGGCATATCCCGGCCCCCTTCCCCTTTGGCGAGGAAGGCTCGACCGCCTGGCTTCGGGCCATCGCGGATGAATTCGGCGTGCCGCGGGACCTGTTCGAAAGCGTGATCGCCGCGCCGCGCGCCCGGGCGCAGAAGGCCATCGCCGCGCAGGCCGCGGAATTGCGGGGCAAGAGCGTCTTCTTCTTTCCCGACAGCCAGCTGGAGATTCCGCTGGCGCGCTTTCTGGTCCGCGAATGCGGGATGACCGCGATCGAGGTGGGCACCCCCTATCTGCATGAAGGGCTGGTCGGACCGGACCTTGATCTTCTGCCGAAGGGCCCGGTGATCAGCGAGGGGCAGGATGTCGAAAAGCAGCTGGATCGTGTGCGTGCGGCCAGCCCGGACCTGACGGTCTGCGGATTGGGCCTTGCCAACCCGCTGGAGGCCGAAGGCTTTGCCACCAAATGGGCCATCGAACTGGTCTTCACGCCGGTGCATTTCTACGAACAGGCGGGTGATCTTGCCGGCCTCTTCTCGCGCCCGCTGCGCCGCAAGGCGATCCTCCGCAAGGAGGCCGCCGAATGAAGCTGACGCTCTGGACATATGAAGGCCCGCCCCATGTGGGGGCGATGCGCGTGGCGACCGGCATGAAGGGGATGCATTACGTGCTGCATGCCCCGCAGGGCGATACCTATGCTGACCTGCTGTTCACCATGATCGAACGCAGGAACCACCGCCCGCCGGTCACCTTTACCACCTTCCAGGCCCGCGATCTGGGCGGCGATACGGCGAACCTCTTCAAGGACAGCGCGCGCGACGCCTATGACCGCTTTCAGCCGCAGGCGATGATCGTCGGGGCCTCGTGCACTGCCGAACTGATCCAGGATGATCCGGGTGGCCTGGCCGAGGCGCTGGGCCTGCCCATCCCGGTGATCCCGCTGGACCTGCCCTCGTACCAGCGGAAGGAGAATTTCGGCGCGGACGAGACCTTCTACCAGATCGTAAAGGCATTGGCGCAGCCCATGCCGCGCACGGAAGCCATCACCTGCAACCTTCTTGGCGCCACCGCCCTGGGGTTCCGCCACCGCGATGACGTGACCGAAGTGACGAGGCTGCTGTCGCTGATGGGCATCAGCGTCAATGTGGCAGCGCCCATGGGCGCGACGCCGGACGACATTGCCCGTATGGGACAGGCGCATTTCAACGTGCTGCTCTACCCTGAAACCGGCGAGGCCGCCGCGCGCCACCTGGAACGCGCCTGTGGCCAGCCCTATACGAAGATCGTTCCCATCGGGGTTGGGGCGACGCGGGATTTCCTGCATGAAGTCAGCGCCTTGACGGGCTTGTCTGCCAAAGTGGATGAAAGTGGTCTGCGCCTTCCCTGGTGGTCGGCTTCGGTGGATTCCACCTACCTGACCGGCAAGCGCGTCTACATCTTCGGCGACGCCACCCATGTCACGACCGCCGCCCGCATCGCGGCGACCGAGATCGGCTTCGAAGTCGTGGGCATGGGCTGCTTCAACCGCGAATTTGCCCGTCCCCTGCGCGCGGCCGCCAAGGCCTATGGCGTGGAGCCGCTGATCACCGACGACTATCTGGAGGTTGAGGCCGAAATCGCCCGCCTGCAACCCGAACTGATCCTCGGCACCCAGATGGAACGGCATATCGGCAAGCGGCTGGGCATTCCCTGCGCCGTCATCTCGGCCCCGGTCCATGTGCAGGACTTCCCGGCGCGCTACTCGCCCCAGATGGGATTCGAAGGCGCGAATGTCATTTTCGACAGCTGGATCCATCCGCTGGTCATGGGGCTGGAAGAACATCTTCTGACGATGTTCCGCGAGGATTTCGAATTCCATGACGAAGCCGGGGCCAGCCATCACGGCGGCAAGGCCGTGCCGCGCCAGGAGGAGGAGCTGCCGACCTATGTGGTTCCGGCCGGGCAAGACCTGTCTGCGCCGCTGGATCGCTATGCCGCCATGATCCCGGACATCCCGATCATCACGCCTTCGGGCGAGGTGGTCTGGCTGCCCGATGCCGAGCGCGAGTTGAAGAAGATCCCCTTCTTCGTGCGCGGCAAGGCCAAGCGCAACACCGAACGCTATGCCACCGACCGCGGCCTGTTCGAGATCAGCGTCGACACCCTGTATGAGGCAAAGGCCCATTATGCGCGATGATCGCTATGCATCGCCGGAAGAATTGGGCGTCCCGACCCGGGGCGACGGTGTCTATCGCTTTGTCATCGTAACGCTGGACGCCCATGCCGCAGGCCCCGCCGCCCGCGTGGCCCCCGCGCTGGCCAAGGACTTCCCCGGCATCGAAGTGTCGATCCACGCCGCCGCCGAATGGGCCGAAAACCCCGTGGCGCTGGCCCGCGCCAAGGCCGCGATCCGCGCCGCCGACATCGTCGTGGCAAACCTTCTGTTCATCGAGGAACATATCACCGCCGTCATCGAAGACCTGCGCGCCGTGCGCGATGGGCTGGATGCCTTCGTCGGCGTCATCGCCGATCCGCAGATCGTGAAGATGACGCGGATGGGCGAGTTGGACATGTCCAAACCCGCCTCCGCCGCCATGCAACTGCTGAAGAAGTTGCGCGGGTCGAACGCCCCCTCGGGATCGTCGGGCGAAAAGCAGATGAAGATGCTGCGGCGGCTGCCCAAGATCCTCCGCTTCCTGCCCGGCAAGGCGCAGGACCTGCGGGCCTGGTTCCTGTCCATGCAATACTGGCTGGGCGGGTCGGACGACAACATCGAACAGATGATCCGCTACCTCGTCTCGCGCTACTCGGCCAACCGCGACTGGAAAGCGGTTTCGGCCAAACCCCCGGTCGACTATCCCGATGTCGGGCTCTACCACCCCGACCTCGCCGCGCGCATCACCACCAACGTGGCGGACCTCCCCCGCCCGGTGGGAGCGGTCTCGACCGTGGGGCTCCTCATGCTGCGGTCCTACATCCTCGCCTCGGACACCGCCCATTACGACGCGGTGATCCGGGCCTTCGAGGCCAAGGGGATCGCCGTCCTTCCCGCCTTCGCCGGGGGCCTCGACGGTCGGCCCGCCATCGACGCCTTCTTCAAGGGGCGCACCGACGCGATGGTGTCACTGACCGGGTTCTCCCTCGTCGGAGGCCCCGCCTATAACGACAGCCCCGCCGCCGTCGCCGCACTGGAAGAGTTGGACATCCCCTACATCGCCGCCCACCCGCTGGAATTCCAGACGCTGGGCCAATGGGGCGCGTCGGGCGGCGGCCTCGGCCCGGTGGAAACCACCATGCTCATCGCGCTCCCGGAAATCGACGGCGCGACGAACCCCACCGTCTTTGCCGGCCGCCACGACCTGAACGGCTGCGCGGGCTGCAAGCTGAACTGCCGCGCGGCGTCGGAAGAGGCGATCACCACCCGCGCGATGGCCCCCTGCTTCGAACGCATCGACGCGCTGGCCGACAAGACCGCCCGCCTCACCGCCCTGCGCCGGTCGCAAGTGGCCGAACGCAAGGTCGCCGTTGTCCTCTACGGCTTCCCCCCGAACGCAGGCGCGGCAGGCACCGCCGCCTACCTCGGCGTCTTCGAAAGCCTCTTCAACACGCTCCACGCGATGGCCGCCGAAGGCTACGACCTGACGCCCCCCGCCACGCTGGACGATCTGCGCGAGGCCGTCATGGGCGGCACGTCGCGCATGTATGGCCAACCCGCCAACGTCCACACCATCATCCCAGCCGCCGAAATGGTCGCGAAAACGCGCTGGCTGTCCGACGTCGAACGCGTCTGGGGCCCCGCCCCCGGTCGCCTGCAGACCGACGGGCGCGGCGTGATGATCCTCGGCGCGCAATTCGGCAAGGTCTTCGTCGGCCTGCAACCCGTCTTCGGCTACGAGGGCGACCCGATGCGCCTTCTCTTCGAAAAGGGCTTCGCCCCGACCCATGCCATGATGACCTTCTACCGCTGGCTGCGTGACGATTTCCGCGCCGATGTCCTGCTGCATTTCGGGATGCATGGCGCGCTGGAATTCCTGCCGGGCAAACAGGCGGGCGTGTCCGAAACCTGCTGGCCCGACCGCCTGATCGGCAACATGCCCAACGTCTATCTCTACGCCTCCAACAACCCGTCCGAGGCGACGCTGGCCAAGCGCCGGTCGAACGCCGTGACGATCACCCACCTGACGCCACCGCTTGCCCAGTCGGGCCTCTACAAAGGCCTGCAAGACCTCAAGGACTCCCTCTCCCGCTGGCGCGCCGCCTCGGATGACGCGCCGGACCGTGCGGACCTGTGGGAGTTGATCGTGGAACAGTCCCGCGCCGTGGACCTCGACCCCACGGACCCCGCGCAACTCTGGGTGAAACTGCTGGAAACCGAAGGCGCGCTGATCCCCGACGGGCTGCACGTCCTTGGCCGCCCAATGGGGCCGAATGAACGCCGCGACTACATCGACCTGATCGGCGCGACGGGGGCAGAGGCCGAGGCGCTGGATGCCAAGCTGCAGGCCCAGACCGAAATCCCCGCCATCCTCCGCGCGCTTGGCGGCCATTTCACCAGCCCCGTCCCCGGCGGCGACCTGATCCGGTCCACCGACATCCTGCCCACGGGCCGCAACATCCACGCCTTCGACCCGTTCCGCATGCCCACCGCCTTCGCGCTGAAGGACGGCACATGCCAAGCCCAGCGCCTGCTCGACACCCACCCCACCCTGCCGCGCACCGTGGCGCTGGTCCTCTGGGGATCGGACAACATCAAATCCGACGGCGCACCCCTCTCGCAGGCGCTGGCGCTCATGGGGGCCAAGCCCCGCTTCGACCATTACGGCCGCCTCTGCGGGGCCGACCTCATCCCGCTTGCCGAACTTGGCCGCCCGCGCATCGACGTGGTGATGACCCTTTCCGGCATCTTCCGTGACCTGCTGCCGCTGCAAACCCGGATGCTGGCTGAGGCCGCATGGAAGGCCGCCGTGGCCGAGGAACCGATCTCCCAGAACTTCATCCGCGCCCATGCGCTGGCCTATGCCGACGAGATGGGCGTGGACATGGAAACCGCCGCGCTGCGCGTCTTTTCCAATGCCGAAGGGGCCTACGGGTCCAACGTCAACATCATGGTGGGGTCCTCGGCCTTCGGCGAAGAAGACGAACTCGCCGACGCCTATGAAAACCGCAAATCCTTCGCCTATGGCCGCAACGGCAAGGCCACGCAGAACGCGGCCCTCCTGCAAAAGACGCTGAAGGACGTGGACCTCGCCTATCAGAACCTCGAATCCGTGGAACTGGGCGTCACCACGGTGGACCAGTATTTCGACACGCTGGGCGGCATCGCCCGCGCCGTGAAACGCGCGCGCGGCGGGCAGGAAACCCCGGTCTATATCGGCGACCAGACGCGCGGCGGCGGCACCGTCCGCACACTGAAGGATCAGATCGCGCTGGAAACCCGGTCGCGCAGCCTGAACCCCAAGTATTTCGAAGGCCTCCTCCGCCACGGCGCCGAAGGCGTCCGCCAGATCGAGGCGCAGGTATCGAACACCTTCGGCTGGTCCGCCACCACCGCACAGGTCGATCCTTGGGTTTATCAGCGCCTGTCGGAAACCTTCGTGCTGGACGAGGCGATGCGCCGCCGTCTGGCCGCCCTCAACCCCGAAGCCTCCTCGCGCATGGCCCAGCGCCTGCTGGAGGCGTCGGACCGCAACTACTGGCAACCCGATGCCGACACGCTCGCCGCGCTGCAACGCGCCGCGGACGAGCTTGAGGATCGGCTGGAAGGGATCGCGGCGGAATGACCCAAACGCGCACCCATGACCACTGCCGGAGCGGGGGGCCAGCCCCCCGCACCCCCCGGGGTATTTTCCCCGAGACGAAGACCATTTCGAAAGGAAATGACGCATGAGCCCCAGAGACGAAATCCCCCTGCTGAAAGGCTTGGATGGCGAAGGCTCGGTGCAGGTGCATCAGGACGCTTCGATGAAGATCGAAGGGGCCAAGGTCTTTTCCGTCTATGGCAAGGGCGGGATCGGGAAATCGACCACCTCCTCGAACCTGTCGGCCGCGTTTTCCGTCATGGGCAAGCGCGTGCTGCAGATCGGCTGCGACCCGAAGCATGACTCGACCTTCACCCTGACGGGCCGCCTGCAACCCACCGTGATCGACATCCTGAAGGAGGTCGATTTCCACGCCGAGGAGCTGCGCCCGGAAGACTACGTCGCCACCGGCTGGAACGGCGTGAAATGCGTCGAGGCGGGGGGACCCCCCGCCGGCACCGGCTGCGGCGGCTATGTCGTGGGGCAGACGGTGAAACTGCTGAAGCAGCATCACCTGCTGGAAGACACCGACGTGGTGATCTTCGACGTGCTGGGCGACGTGGTCTGCGGCGGCTTTGCCGCGCCGCTGCAACATGCCGACCGCGCGGTGATCGTCACCGCCAACGACTTCGACTCGATCTACGCGATGAACCGCATCATCGCCGCCGTTCAGGCGAAATCCGGCAACTACAAGGTGCAACTCGCAGGCTGCGTCGCCAACCGCTCGCGCGCCACGGACGAGGTGGACCGCTATTGCGAGAAGGTCGGCTTCAACCGCCTCGCCCACATGCCCGACATCGACGCCATCCGCCGCTCGCGCCTGAAGAAGAAGACGCTGTTCGAGATGGATGACGAGGACGACATCATCACCGCCCGCGCCGAATACCTGCGGCTGGCCGATACGCTCTGGCGGTCGGTGCAGGCGCCGGGGTCCACCCCCGACCCGCTGCCTGACCGCGATATCTTCGAACTTCTGGGATTTGACTGAGAATGCAGGACTATTCCGCCACGCTCTCCCGCGTCGAGGACTATTTCGACCGCAGCGCCACCAAGGTGTGGGAGCGCCTGACCTCTGATGCGCCCGTCAGCCGCATCCGCCAGACCGTCCGCGAAGGCCGCGACCGGATGCGCGCCATCATGCTGTCGCGCCTGCCCGCCGACCTGACCGGCGCACGCGTGCTGGACGCTGGCTGCGGCACCGGGCTGATGACGGCGGAACTCGCCGCGCGCGGGGCCGATGTGGTGGCGGTGGACATCTCGCCCCAGCTCATAGCCATTGCCGAGGCGCGCCTGACCGAAGACCTGCGCCCTCGCGTCACCTTCGCCAGCGGCGACATGACCTGCACGAGCCATGGCCGCTTCGACTTCGTCATGGCGATGGACAGCCTGATCTACTACCGCACCCCCGACATCGCGGCCGCCCTGCGCAAGCTGGCGGACCGGACAGCGGGCCACATCACCTTTACCGTCGCCCCGCGCACGCCTTTCCTGATGACCTTCTTCACCATCGGCAAGGCCTTCCCGCGCGCCGACCGCTCGCCCACCATGATCCCGCAGGACTGGCGCGCCATCGCCCGCCATACGGGCGGCGACCTGGGACGCGTCGAACGCGTCAGCCGCGGCTTCTACATTTCCGAATGTCTGGAGTATCGCGCATGATCCTCCGCAAGAAAGACCTGCAACGCTTCACCGCCAACTGGCTGCCCTTCGCAGATGTGGCCTCCGAAGGGCTGCCTCTGGCACAACTCCTGCGGCTGTCGCTGTTTCAGGTGTCGGTCGGCATGGCGCAGGTCCTTCTGCTCGGCACGCTGAACCGCGTGATGATCGTGGAACTCTCGGTCCCCGCCATGATCGTGGCCGCGATGATCGCCATCCCCGTCCTCGTCGCCCCCTTCCGCGCGCTGCTGGGCCACCGTTCCGATACCCACCGCTCTGCGCTGGGGTGGAAGCGCGTGCCCTACCTGTGGTTCGGCTCGCTCTGGCAGATGGGGGGGCTTGCCGTCATGCCCTTCGCCCTGCTGGTCCTCTCCGGCGACCGCACGTTCGAGGTGCCTTATGCGGGCGAAACCCTCGCCGCCATCGCCTTCCTGATGACCGGCCTCGGCATGCACATGACGCAGACGGCAGGCCTCGCGCTGGCCTCGGACCGCGCCTCCGACGAGACACGCCCCCGCGTCGTGGCGCTGCTCTATGTGGCGAACCTCCTTGGCATGGGTATCTCGGCGCTGGCCATCGGCTGGCTTCTGCAGAACTTCGACCCGCTCACGCTGGTCAAGGTCGTGCAGGGCTGCGGCCTCGCCACGCTGATCCTCAACCTCATCGCGCTGTGGAAACAGGAACGCTTCCGCCCGATGACCAAGGCGGAACGCGAAGAACCCCGCCCCCGCTTTGCCGATGCCTGGGCCGATCTCATGGCAGGCGGCACGGCGGGCAGGCTGCTTGTCGTCGTCGTCCTCGGCACGCTGGGCTTTGCCATGCAGGATGTCCTCCTCGAACCCTATGGCGGTGAAATCCTCGGGCTGAGCGTCTCGCAGACCACCTTCCTTACCGCCATGTCGGCCATGGGGGCGCTGACCGGGTTCATCCTCGCCGCCCGCTGGCTGGCACGCGGCACCGATCCCTACCGCCTTGCCGCGCGCGGCATCCTTGCAGGGATCGCCGCCTTCTCCGCCGTCATCTTCGCGGCCCCGCTCCATTCCACTGCGCTCTTCTTCGCGGGGGCGGGCCTCATCGGCTTTGGCGCGGGGCTCTTTGCCATCGCCACCCTGACCGTCGCCATGACCATGTCCGTGGGCGGCCTTGCCGGCGCGGGCATCGCGCTTGGCGCTTGGGGCGCGGCACAGGCCACGGCGCAGGGCGTCTCCATCTTCCTCGGCGGCACGATCCGCGACGTCGTGGGCCACCTTGCCACCGCAGGAACCCTCGGCCCCGGCCTTGCCGATCCGTCGATGGGCTATTCCTTCGTCTACCACATCGAAATCGCGCTGCTTTTCGCGACGCTTGCCGCGCTCGGACCGCTTGTCCGCCTGCGGCCCCTTCACGACCCGAACCAAGCCACGTCCGGCGATGCGCGCCTGCGCCTTGCCGAATTCCCAACCTGACCCCGGAGGACCATCACATGGTAGGTGTCAACTTCTTTGGAAACTTCGATCTGGCAAGCCTGTCGATCTGGCTCTTCTGGGCCTTCTTCGCGCTGCTGATCTACTATCTGCAGACCGAGAACATGCGCGAAGGCTATCCGCTGGAGATGGAGGACGGCTCGCCCGCCCCGAACCAGGGCCCCTTCCCGGTGCCAAAGCCCAAGACCTTCAAACTGCCGCATGGCAAGGGCGAGGTCGTGGCCCCCTCGACCGCGAACGAGGCGGCCCACCGCCGCAGCGATCTGGCGCTGGCGCGCACGGCGGTTTCCGAGGGCTTTCCGCATGCCCCGACCGGCAATCCGATGACCGATGGCGTCGGCCCCGCCTCCTGGGTGCCGCGCCGTGATGAGCCGGAACTGGATGGCCACGGCCATGCCAAGATCGTGCCCATGGGTCAGGCCAAGGGCTTTGTCGTCAGCGCGGGCCGCGATCCGCGTGGCTTGCCCGTGCAGGCCGCCGATCTGGAAGTCGTGGGTCGGGTTTCCGACATGTGGGTCGACGCCCCTGAGCAGCTTGTCCGCTATCTGGAGATCGAGCTGAACGAAGGCGGCAAGCGTCTTGTTCCCATGACCCTGGCCCGCATCTGGCCCGACCGCGTGCGCGTTCGCGCCATCGCATCGGACAGCTTTGCAGGCATTCCGCAGACCAAGTCGCTGACCACTGTCACGAAGCTCGAGGAAGACAAGATCTCGGGCTACGTCGCCGGTGGCTGGATGTACGACGCCGACAAGCGCAAGCACGGCTTCTGACGCAAAGGGGGGCGGCCTGCGCCCGGGCCGCCCCGTCTTACCCCAAGCTTGAAAGGGTCTGAACCATGTCAGACCATGATGATTTCGCCTTCGACGTGGCCCCCGGTATCCCCGCGCCACTCCCCAAAGGGGAAGAGGTCCTCTGGCAGGGCCGCCCCGATACAAACGCCCTCGCCCGCGAGGCGTTCAAGATCCGCTGGATCGCCGGATACATGGCGCTGATCGTGCTGTGGAAGGCCGGTATGGGCCTTGCCGACGGGGGCCTTGCCCTGGCGGTGCTGCGCGGCCTGCCCTATCTGGTGCTGGCCGTGGCTGCGGTTGCGGTGGTCTGGCTGCTGGCATGGGCGCAGGCCCGCGCCACGGTCTATACCGTCACCTCGGCGCGCGTGCTGATGAAGATCGGTGCCGCCCTGTCGGTCACCTACAACATCCCCTTCGCGCAGGTGGGAACCGCCCGGCTTGATCTGAAACCCACTGGAACCGGCACGATCGCGCTGGAAACGCTGGGCGAGACGCGGCTTGCCTTCATGGCGCTGTGGCCGCATCTGCGGCCCGGGCGGATGAAACGCACAGAACCCGCCCTGCGCTGCATTCCCGATGCGGAACGCGTGGCGCGGCTGCTGGCCGAGGCGGCCGAGGCGCGCCTTGCCATGCCCGTCGTCACCCGCGCCGATGCGGCGCTGGCCGATGCCGTCGCGGCGGAATGAGGAGAGCGGCCATGACACAACGCCAACCCGCCCTTCACAACCAGAAGACCGAGATGATCCCGACAGCCCTGCTGCGCGCGATGTTCGCGCTGGCGGTGGTCAGCCTTGCCATCACGACGGCCGCCGTGGTTTCGGGCCGCCCGACCGTGGGCCAGCCCAAGGCGGCCGAGGTGGTCTCCTCCCGCGCGATCATCCTTGAGGGCCTTGATGCGCAGGCCGTCACCGTTCGCAATCCGGATGGCACGCTTCTGGCCGACCTGCCGCATGGCGGGTTCATCACCGTGATCCAGAACGCCATGGCGCGCGAGCGTCTGGTGCATCGGATCGAAGGCAATCCCCCGCTGAACATCGTCCGCTATGCCAATGGTCGCCTCGTCGCCGAGGATCCGGCCACCGGATGGAGCGCCGAGCTTTATGCCTTCGGCGGGGACAACAAGGCCGCGTTCGAACGGCTGCTCGACCAATAAGGGAACCAGAAAGATGGGACTTTTCACCAAAGCAAAGGAACAGGTGCCCTGCACCGTCGAGGTGAGTCATCGCTTCGAAAGCCTGCACGCCCATGTGCGTTTCAACAACGGCGCCGTGGTCCATCCCGGAGATGAGGTTCTTGTCCATGGCACGCCCGTTCTGGCGGCCTATGGCGAGGTCGTCATCGAGGACCGCACCGCCACGATCACCCGCGCAAGCTGGCTTGAGCGCCAATGGACCCGCCTGACGGGCGACCTTGGCTTCATGGAGCTTTGCGAATTCTCCTTCTCCGAAGAGGTGACGCTGTGAACGCCCATGCCCAACCGCAGCATGACACCACCCATGGCGAGCTGCACGCCGAGATGGCCGATGCCTTCGACACCACCGCGATGGCGACCGAGACCACGCTTCTCAACCCGCGCTTCTACACCACCGATTTCGACGAGATGGATCGCATCGACGTGACCCCCGTCCGCGCGGAATGGGACAAGCTGATCGCGCAGATGAAGTCGGATCCGAACCGGGGGCATTTCAAGAAGAATGCCGATTGGGATACTGTCGACTGGCAGGGGATGGACCCTGCCCTGCGCGCGGAATTCATCGACTTCCTCGTATCGTCCTGCACCGCCGAATTCTCGGGCTGCGTGCTGTACAAGGAGATGAAGCGGCGTGGCACCAATGCCGACATCTGCGAGCTGTTCAACTACATGGCCCGCGACGAGGCACGCCATGCCGGTTTCATCAACGACGCCCTGCGCGAGGCGGGCGTTGCCGTGAACCTGGGCTTCCTGACCAAGGCGAAGAAATACACCTATTTCCGGCCCAAGTTCATCTACTACGCGACCTATCTTTCGGAAAAGATCGGCTATGCGCGCTACATCACCATCTACCGCCACCTCGAGGCGCACCCCGAACAGCGCTTTCACCCGATCTTCAAATGGTTCAGGGAATGGTGCAATGACGAGTTCAGCCATGGCGAAGCCTTTGCCCTGCTGATGCGCACCGACCCAAAGCTGACGCAGTCTTTCGCCAACAAGCTGTGGATCCGGTTCTTCCTGACGGCGGTCTATTCCACCATGTGGGTGCGCGACCATGCGCGGGTGGATTTCCACAACGCTCTGGGCGTGGATATCGACTGGTATGACCAGGAGGTGTTCCGCAAGACCTCGATCATCGCGCGGCAGGTCTTTCCGGTGGAACTGGATATCGACCATCCCCGCTGGCTGCCCGGCCTGCGCCGCATGGACCAGGCCATGCGCGACATGGACGCGGCCAAGCGCAAGGGCGGTATCGGCGGCTGGATCGGCCACAAGACCGCCACCCTGCGCGCCGCGCTTGCCTTCGCGGGCCTCTACCTGATCCCGGTCAAGCATATGACGCCCCCGGCAGATGTCCGGCTGGAGCCGTCCTTTTGACCCCTGAACACGCATATCGCCGCGCAAGCGGTGGTTGCGGCGGCGGGATGGGCGCGTCCCACCGCCCGGCGCGGTCCCCCTCAGAAGGGGGGGGCCGCGCATGACAAATCCATGGCTGGCCGCCATTGCCGCCCTGTTCCTGTGGTGGTTTTCGACCGGCATCATCATCTGGCGTGTCAAGCGGGCCGATCGCGAGGGGCGCGACGCGCATCTGTGGTCGGTCATCCTGGGCCTGCCGCTTCTGGCGGGCGGCTTTGGCGTGATGCGCCACAGCCTTGACGATGCCAGCGGAACCGGCGCCTTCGCGGCCTTCGTCGCTGCGCTGGCGATCTGGGGCTGGATCGAACTGGCCTTCCTTTCGGGCGTGATCGCAGGGCCGAATACCCGCCCCTGCCCGCCTTTCGCCCCGTTGTGGGAGCGCTTCCTGCGCGCCTGCGGCACCATCGCCTGGCATGAACTTGCGCTGATGGGCACGCTTGGCGTGCTGGCACAGATGAGCGAGGGGGCCGAGAACCGCTTTGGCGTCTGGACCTTTGCGATCCTGTTCTTCGCGCGGATTTCGGCCAAGCTGAACCTGTTCTTCGGCGTGCCGCGCATCCATACCGAGTTTCTGCCGAAACCCCTGGCGCATCTGCCCAGCCATTTCCGCATCGCACCGATGAACGCTGTCTTTCCCGTCTCGATCACCGTGCTGTCCTTTGCCGTGGCCTGTTTCCTGGAACGGCTCTGGTCCGCCACGGATGCGGGACAGACCATCGGCTATACACTGCTTTCCGCCCTGACCCTGCTTGCGCTTCTGGAGCATTGGTTCATGGTCCTGCCCCTTCCCGACCAGAAGCTCTGGCGCTGGATGATGCCATCCGATCGCGCCGACCTGACACCAGCAAACGCATCGGGCACGGCAAGACCCGAAAAGCCACTGACAGTGAGGAAGTGACGACATGGACTTCGACGCAATTTTCCAGGAACAGATCGACGCGCTGAAGGCGGAGGGCAACTATCGTGTCTTCGCCGATCTGGAGCGGCGCTGTGGTTCCTTTCCCCGGGCCGCCAATCACAAGGACGGCGCGGTGCGCGAGGTCACCGTCTGGTGTTCCAACGATTATCTGGGAATGGGCCAGAACGAAACCGTGGTGAAGGCGATGGTCGAGGCCGTGCAGACCTGCGGCACGGGCGCGGGCGGCACGCGCAACATCAGCGGCACCAACCACCACCACCTGCTGCTGGAACAGGAACTGGCCGAGTTGCATGGCAAGGAGGCGGCGCTTCTCTTCACCTCCGGCTATGTGTCGAACTGGGCCGCCCTTTCCACCCTCGGCGCGCGCATCCCCAATGCGGTGATCCTGTCGGATGAGAAGAACCACGCATCGATGATCGAAGGCATCCGCCATTCCCGCGCCGACAAGGTGCTGTGGAAACACAACGACTGGCGCGATCTGGACCGCAAGCTGCATGCCGTGGGCGACCGGCCCAAGATCGTGGCCTTTGAGAGCGTTTATTCGATGGACGGCGACATCGCCCCCATCCGCGAAATCGTCGAGGTCTGCGAAGCCCACGGCGCGCTGTCATATATCGACGAGGTCCATGCCGTCGGCATGTATGGCCCCCATGGCGGCGGCGTGACCGAGGAACTGGGTCTCGCCCACCGCATCGACCTGATCGAAGGAACCTTGGGCAAGGCCTTTGGCTGCGTCGGCGGCTACATCACCGGCTCCGCCGCGCTTTGCGATTTCGTCCGCAGCTTCGCCTCGGGCTTCATCTTCACAACCGCCCTGCCCCCGGCCGTGGCTGCCGCCGCCGCCGCGTCGATCCGTCATCTGAAACAGTCGGACGAGGAGCGCCGGATGCAGAAGCAGAACGTCGCCAAGCTGCGCGCGAGGCTTGACCGCGCGGGAATCCCCCATATGGCCAATGACAGCCACATCATCCCGGTGATGATCGGGGACCCGGTCAAGTGCCGCATGGTGTCGAACATCTTGATGGATGACTGGGGCATCTATGTGCAGCCGATCAACTATCCCACCGTGCCGAAGGGCACCGAACGGCTGCGCATCACGCCAGGCCCCCTGCATAGCGATGCCGATATCGACCATCTGGTGACCGCCCTCGCCTCGCTCTGGCAGCGCTGCGCCGTGGCGCATGCGGTGGCCTAGGCGAAAATCCTCACATCCTGATCACGAAGTCTTGCCAGAACGAAAAGCCGAACCAGTTTAGTATCGCCCAAGAAACCGGGAGGATCCCATGAAGACCAGACTGACTGCCCTTGCCGTCCTTTCCACCGTCCTCGCTGCCCCCGCTTTTGCAGCCGGCGACGCCGAAGCGGGCGCCAAGGTGTTCAACAAGTGCCAGACCTGCCACGTCGTCGCGAATGAAGCGGGCGAAGTGCTGGCCGGCAAGAATGCCAAGACCGGCCCGAACCTTTACGGGATCGTCGGTCGTGCAGCGGGCACCTATCCGGAGTTCAAGTATGGCGAGTCGATCGTCGCCCTTGGCGCATCTGGCTTTGCCTGGACGGAAGAGGATATCGTGGCCTATGTCGCCGATCCGGCCAAGTTCCTGAAGGAAAAGACGGGCGACAGCAAGGCCAAGTCGAAGATGTCGTTCAAGCTGACAAATGCGACCGAGGCGGCGAATGTGGCGGCCTTCCTTGCCAGCTTCTCGGCCGCGCCAGCCGCCGCAGAAGGCGAGGCGGCCCCCGCCGAGGGCGAAGCGACCAACTGATCCGACCTTGTCACGACCGATGATGGAAGGGCCGCCACTGGGCGGCCCTTTCCGCATTGTCAGACCGAGACCGTGGCCCGCAGCACATCCTGAGACAGATCGGCCTTGCTGCCCTGCAAGGCCACCGCCCCGCGCTTCAGCACATAGAACCGGTCCGCCAGCCCATAGGCAAAATCGAAATACTGCTCGACCAGGATGATCGCCATGTCGCCCTTGCCGCGCAGATAGGAAATCACCCGCCCGATCTGCTGGATGATGTTCGGCTGGATCCCCTCGGTCGGTTCATCCAGAAGCAGGACGCGCGGCCGCATGATCATCGCCCGCGCAATCGCCAGTTGCTGTTGCTGACCGCCGGACAGGTCGCCCCCCCGCCGATGCCCCATGTCCTTCAGCACCGGGAACAGCTCGTAGATTTCGTCGGGGATGCGATGTTCGGAGCGTGGAAGCAGCGCAAAGGCCGTCTCCATGTTCTCTTTCACCGTCAGCAGCGGAAAGATCATCCGCCCCTGCGGCACCACCGCCAGACCGCGCTGCGCCATGCCCTGCGGCGGCACCTTCGGCACCTCTTCCCCGCCAAGGAACACCCGTCCCCCCGACCGCGGATGCGTCCCCGCCAAGGCCTTCAGGAGCGAGGTCTTGCCCACCCCGTTCGTCCCCATCACGCAGGTCACTTCCCCCGCCTTCGCCTCCATGTCGATGCCATGAAGGATCTGCGACCCGCCGTAATGCAGCGTCAGCCCCTCGGTCCTGATCATCACCCGCGCCCCAGATAGACTTCGATCACCTGTTGGTTCTTCGTGACGTGATCCAGCGACCCTTCGGCCAGAACCGCCCCTTCATGCAGCACCGTCACCTTGCAGTTCAGCCGCCGCACGAATTCCATGTCATGCTCCACCACCACCACCGCGCGGGTCTTGGCCATCTCCACCAAGAGCGCCGTCGTATGTTCCCGCTCTGCCAGCGTCATCCCCGCCGCAGGTTCATCCACCAGCAGAAGGCGGGGTTCCTGCGCCAGCAGCATCCCGATCTCCAGCCATTGCTTCTGCCCATGGCTCAACTCCCCCGCCTTGCGCGGCAGGTGGTCGGCCAGCCCCACCTCTTGTGCCAATGCTTCTACCCTGGTGCGGTCTTCGGGCCTTTCCTTCCAGAACAGCACCCTCCACGGCGCGCGATGCGCCTTGAGCGCCATGGTCAGGTTCTCGGCCACTGTCTGATCCTCGAACACCGTGGGCCGCTGGAACTTGCGCCCCACCCCTGCCCGCGCGATCTGCGCCTCGGACAGCGACAGCAGCGAGACCGACCTTTCGCCAAAGGTGACGGAGCCGGTATCGGGCCGCGTCTTGCCGGTCACGATATCCATGAAGGTCGTCTTGCCCGCCCCGTTCGGCCCGATGATCGCACGAAGCTCCTGCGCGCCGATGGAAAAGGACAGGTTGTTGATCGCCCGGAACCCGTCGAAGGTCACCGACACGCCCGACACTTCCAGAAGCGCGCTCATTCCTTCGCCTCCTTCTCCATCAGCGCCCCGTCATCCGGCCCCAGCGCCGCGCCCTTCCGGTCCGGCGCGCGCACCCCCTGCCACAGGTCGAACACCCCCCCGATCCCCTTGGGCGCAAACAGCGTCACCGCCACGAAGGACAGGCCCAAGAGTACCAGCCACCAATCCACCCAGTTGATCGTATAGAAGCCCAAGGGCACTGAAGGCGCCCGCCCCCCGGTGAACCACGACGACAGAAGCGACACGAAGGCCGCCCCGATCACCGCACCATACAGCCGCCCGCGCCCGCCGATGGCAACCCAGACCGCCAGATAGATCGACGCGATGGGCGCCAGTTCCGCCGGATTGATGATTCCCGCCTGCGGATAGTAAAGCGCCCCCGCAATCGCCGCGATCACCGCCGTCAGGGTGAAGACGAAAAGCTTATATCCTTCAACGGAATAGCCAAGGAACCGCACCCGCTGCTCGTCATCCCGGATGGCCCGGATCACCGATCCGAACTTGCCCGACACGACCCAGGCCAGCAGCACGTAACCAAGACCCAGCGCCAGCGCCGACGCCCAGAAGAACCAGACCGACACCCGATCCTGCGACACCTCCGCCAACCCCGGCATGTTCTGCAACCCCGACAAGCCGTTGTTGCCGCGCAGCCCGCTGTCGTTCTGGAACAGATAGAGCGCCAGCGCCAAGGTCATCGCCTGCGTCAGGATCGACAGATACACCCCCGTCACGCGCGACCGGAAGGCCAACCACCCGAAGACCAGCGCCAGCACCCCCGGCACCGCCACGACCAACGCCAGCTGCGCCCAGAAACTATGCGCAAAGACCCAGATCGGCGGCAATTCCGACGCCCCCACGACGCCGAAGATCTGCACCGCGATCCCCTGCCCTATCTCCTCCGGCGTGGCAGGCAGCCCCCCCTGCGCCAGCGCCGCGACCACGATCTCCTCGGTCCGCGCATACATCAGCCACATGCCCAGCATGTAGCCGCCAAGGGCAAAGAATGCCATGTGGCCAAGGCTCAGGATGCCCGCATAGCCCCAGATCAGGTCCATCGCCAGGGCGACAAGGCAGAGGCACAAAGTCTTGCCCAGCGTCTTGACGAAGGACGTGGACAGGAACGCCACCCCATAGGCTTCGGACAGCACCGTCACGCCCAGCGTGAAGAGGGCAAGGATCAGGATGAACCACAGGACGGATGGGTTCTTGGCAAGGAAGGAACGCTCGACGGAGGTTTGGCGCGTCATGTCAGCCTCGCGCATTGCATCGCCTGCGGGACCGGGGGTTTCACACCCCCGGACCCCCGTGGGATATTTGACAACGGAAAATGAGGGTAAGACATCACCATCAATCCCCCGCCGCGCGGCCCTTGAGGGCGATGATCCCCCTCGGGCGGAACTGGATGAAGAGGATGATGAACAGGATCATGTAGGTCTGCGCCGCCAGCGTGTTCGACGGGTTCAGCCATTCGATCCCCTTCTGCAGCACGCCGATCAGCGCGGCCCCCGCCAGCGTCCCCCAGATGTTGCCGACGCCGCCCACCACCACCGTCATGAAGCTTTGCACGATGTAGTCGGACCCGAGCTCCGACGTCACCTTGGCGAAGAGGCCGATGGCCACCCCGGCGATCCCCGCAATGCCCGACCCCAGACCGAAGGTCAGCATGTTTATGCGGTCCGGGTTGATCCCCATGCTCGCCGCCATGGAGGGGTTCTGCGTGACCGCGCGAACCTCCAGCCCCAGCCGCGTCTTCTTCATCAGCCAGAGGAAGAACAGAAGGAACACCAGCGCCAGCACGAAGATGGCAATTCGGATATAGCTGATCGACACGACGTCGTTGAAGGTCAGCGCCCCGTCGAGCCAAGCCGGCGCCGTCAGGGGCCGCGCCTGCGTGCCGAAGATGTTCTTGGCAATCTGCTGCAATGCGATGGAAATGCCGAAGGTCGCCAAGAGCGTCTCCAGCGGGCGCTTGTAGAGGTGGCGGATCACCAGCCGCTCCATCGCAACGCCCGCGGCAAAGGTCACGGCAAAGGCCAGGGGCAGCGCCAAGATGATCGACAATGTGTAATTCGTGATGAACAGCTGGACCACATAGCCCGTATAGGCGCCCATCATGATGAATTCGCCATGCGCCATGTTGATGACGCGCATCACGCCGAAGGTGATGGCAAGGCCGATGGCCGCAAGGAAATAGATCGAGGCCAGCGATATGGCATCCAGCGCAAGGTCCGCCGTCTGCATTGCGCCGACCTTGATCGTGATCGCATCCAGCGCCGCCCTGGCCGCCGTGGTCACGGCAGGGTCGGGCTCGGCATAGACTTCGGCAAAGCGATGGGCGGCGATGGCCGCCGCGACCTCGGAATCCGTGGCAGCGGGCGGCACGGTTCCTGCCGCCTCCAGCGCCGTATAGGCCCGGTCGCGCGCGTCCTGCGTGCCGAGTTCGGCCACAGGCACGCCACCCACGGCCCCGTCCACGATATTGGCGACCAGCGCCGCGCGGGCCTCTTCCACTGTCAGCCGTGCAGGCGCCATTCCGGCGGCGACAAGCAGGTCATGAGCCTCGACCTCTGTCAGGTCCTCACCCGGCACGAGGTCGCGCGCAAGGTTCGCCCCTTCGGACGGTTCGCCCGCAAAGGCCACGCGCGACGTCGCCAGCAACGGGTTCAGCGCCCCGCGCAGATCAAGGCCAAGGTCCGCCCCGAACCCCTCGATGGCCGCGACCCGGGCCGCGCTGTCAGGGTCGAAGCGCAGGGTCAGAAGACGCTCCAGCCGTTCCTTCTGAGCCTTCAGAACAGGGTCGGTCTCACCGGGAATGGCCACGCGCAAGGGCGCAAGATGCGACTCTTCGGGATCGCGTGCGATCGAGGTCAAGGCCTCTGCCCGCGTCTCCGGGTCCGGGTCCGAAAGCGTGAACTGGACGAGTGCCGTCGCGATCAGGCCGCGCACCCCTGCATTGGGGCGCAATTCCACCATGTCGGATTTCGGGGCCGTCCCGGCATCTGCCCCGGTCAGGTCACGCAGGATCCACTGATGCCCGCTTGCCTCGATCAGGAAGAAGACGCCATCCGCCTTGCGCAGGCCCAGCCCCTTTTCGGCCCATGCCGCCAGAACGGTGGCGGCGACAGGGTCGCCACTGGCGGCCAGCGCATCGATCACCGGCCCGATCTTCGCCCGTGTCGGCTTTTCCACCAAAGCGCGGTTTTCGTTCAGGATTTCGGCAGCGGTGCCCTGCGCCTCTGCCAGTCCCGGCAAGGCCAGCAGCAGCGCCGTGGCAAGGGAAAGAAGGAAATGTCGCATGATACCCTGCGGCAAGGAAAAGGGGGGCCGGATCATCCAGCCCCCCGCATGTCGCGACTGGATCAGTAGTTCGACTTGATCTGGACGCAGGTCTTCGTCTCGGTGTTGTACATCCCGCAGTCGAGGTTCTGCCAATCGGCCTCCAGCACCGCCGATTCCGGCAGGAAGTCGGTCCAGGCGTCGCCGGGGACGGGTTCGGTCTGGCTGATGATGTCGAACTGCCCATCCGCGCGGATCTCGCCGATCAGGACCGGCTTGGTCAGGTGGTGGTTCGGCAGCATCTTGGCGATGCCCCCGGTCAGGTTCGGCACTTCCAGCCCATACATCGCCTCGCGTACCGCATCCACATCGGTGGTTCCGGCCTTTTCAACGGCCTGCACCCACATGTTGAAGCCGATGACATGGGCCTCCATCGGGTCATTGGTCACGCGCTCGGGCCCGGCGAAGGCCTTCCACTTTTCGATGAAGGCCGCATTTTCCGGCGTATCGGCCGACTGGAAGTAGTTCCAGGCCGCCAGATGGCCGACGAGGTTTGACGTATCCAGACCCGAGAGTTCCTCTTCGCCCACCGAGAAGGCGACGACGGGGATTTCATCGGCAGAGACGCCAGCCGCTGCCAATTCCTTGTAGAAGCCGATATTGGCATCGCCGTTGATGGTGGAGATCACACCCACCTTCTTGCCATCCGCGCCCAGCGCCACGACATCGGCCACGATCTTGGACCAGTCGGAATGGCCGAAGGGCGTATAGTTCACGAAGATGTCTTCCTTCGCGATGCCCTTGGAGACGAGGTAGGATTCAAGGATGTTGTTCGTGGTGCGCGGATAGACATAGTCCGTCCCCAGAAGCGCGAACTTCTCTACCCCCAGTTCCTCGAGGAAGTAGTCCGTCGCCGGGATCGCCTGCTGGTTCGGCGCGGCGCCAGTGTAGAAGACGTTCTTGGACGATTCCTCGCCCTCATACTGCACCGGATAGAACAGCAGGCCGTTCAGTTCCTCGATCACCGGCAGCACCGATTTGCGCGAAACGGAGGTCCAGCAGCCGAACATCACGTCCACATTGGACACGGTCAGCAATTCGCGCGCCTTTTCCGCAAAGAGCGGCCAGTCGGAGGCCGGATCGACCACGACCGCCTCGAGCTGCTTGCCAAGCAGGCCGCCCTTGGCGTTCTGCTCTTCGATCAGCATCAGCATCGTGTCCTTCAGCGTCGTCTCCGAAATCGCCATCGTGCCCGACAGCGAATGCAGGACGCCGACCTTGATCGTCTCCTCCTGCGCCAGCGCGGCACCGGCGAGGGCCATGCCCATCGCGCCACTCAGCATCATTCCCTTCAATCCGTTCATGGATCTTCCTCTTTCCAGAGGCCAGCCGAAGGCACCCTTCCCTTTCCCGGGGCGGGTGACTATCTTCGACAGGCAACTTCGGTTGCACCTCGTGCGGCGGGGGCGGACTTCCACATCATGTCCCCTGCCGCACATCCCTGTTCCTGACGGGTCCGTTCCGTCCCCGCAGGCAAAGAAGAACGCCTTCGCCGCGCTGCGGCAATCGCCGCCGCAGGAACAGGCAGTGCGGAAGGCAAAACCACCCGCATCCGCCCAAACCTTCCGCAGTTCGCAGGCCGTCGCCGAAGTTTTGGGCGATCACTAACCCGGCATCTGCCGACTCAGGCCGCATCCGGGCGGCAAAGTGTCGGAAATGCGGAAGGCCGGGTCATGATGACCCGGCCTTTTTCCTCTTGCTGCCCGGATTTCAGGCTGCCAGCACCAGACCGCCTTCGCGGCGCAGGAAATCGACGATCTCGGCCACGCCCTGCCCCTGCCGGAGCCGTGCCATCACATAGGGGCGGCTTCCCCTCGCCCGGCGCGTGTCCTCTTCCAGCAGCACCGGATCGACCCCGACATAGGGCGCGAGATCGGTCTTGTTCACCACCAGAAGATCGGACCGGGTGACCCCTGGCCCGCGCTTGCGCGGGATGTCCTGCCCCGCCGCCGTGTCGATCACATAGATCGTCAGGTCGGCCAGTTCCGGGCTGTAGGTCGCGGCGAGATTGTCGCCGCCGCTTTCGATCAGGATCAGGTCGAGGTCGGGGAAGGCCCCGCGCAGATCGGCAACGGCGGCAAGGTTGATGCTGGCATCCTCGCGGATCGCCGTATGGGGGCAGCCGCCGGTTTCCACCCCCCGGATCCGTTCGGCCGGCAGGACCTGCGCGCGCATCAGGTATTCGGCATCCTCGCGCGTGTAGATGTCATTGGTGATCACCGCCATGGAACAGCGATGCGCCAGCGCCCGGCAAAGCTGTTCGGTCAGCGTGGTCTTGCCCACGCCGACCGGGCCGCCGATGCCCACCCGCAATGGTCCATTGGATGTCATGTCTTGAAGATCCTCACGTCGAGTGTTTCATGGCGCATCGCGGCCAGATCCGCGCCCAAGGCCGCGCTTTCCAGCGCATCGGGGCCAAGGGTCGATGCGGTTTCCGCCAGGGATGCGATCAGGGGATGCAGGGCCGCCAATGCGGCCTGCCCTTCCGTCTGGCCCAGAGGAACGAAACGCACGGCGGCCGAGACGAGGTTGCTGGCGAAGGCGTGCAGATAAAGCGCGATCACCTGCGCCGCGGGCAGGCCAAGCCCTGCCGCCGCCGCCCCGAAGGCCACGGGAAGGGGGGCCGACAGCGCCGCCTGCCCTGTCAGCGCCGCGACAGTGCGGGCGAAGGCTTCGCCCTGTTCCGTGGTTTCCCGCAACCGTTCTGCCGAAGGCTGGACGGCGCGCGACAGTGTGGCAAGCGCCGCGTGATCCGCCCCGGGCTGCAGCGAAGCGGCCAGAAGGATGGCATCCTGCCGCCCGGCACCAAAGCGCAGGACATCGGCCAGCCAGGCCTCCAGATCGGCGGCAGAGCGGATGCCGCCATCCGCGATCACCTGCTCCATGCCGTGGGAATAGGCGAAGCCCCCCGTCGGAAAGGCGGGCGACAGCCATTGCACCAGCGTCATCAGGGCATCGGCGGTCATTCCTCGGGCGGCTCCGCCTCGTCCTCATCGGTGCGATGCGAGGCATGGTGATGCACCTGCATGCTGCCCGGCGGATGTGCATGCGCCAGGGTAAAGACATGCGGCACATGGCCATGGCCGTGGTCATGGCCCATGGTGCGGCCATGGCCATAGGCCCCGCCTTCGGGACGGAAGGGTTCCATCGCATGGGTGACGGTTGCGCCAAGTTGCACCAGCATCGCCTTCAGCACATGATCGTCACGGATCACGAGGCGGTCTTCCTCGATCTGGCAGGGCGTGTGGCGGTTGCCGACATGCCAGGCCAGACGCGGCAGATCCCCCTGCACGACAAGCACCGGCTCTGCCGCGGCCTCGACCGCGATCAGCCGCCCGTCGAGCAGTTCGAAGCAATCCCCCGCGTCGACGCTGACGGTTTCGGGCAGGTCGATCATCACACCGCGTTCCGACACGGTCATCAGCCGTTTGCGCCGCAGGAACCTTTCATCATAGCCCAGCACCACATGATCGACGGGCTGGCGGGTTCCCAGCACGGCATGGCGGACAAGGGATTGGGCGAGGGGATAATCGGTCATGTGGTCCTGTCCTTCCGGAGGATGGCCAGGCCTGCGCCGGGCCGGAGGGCGGCATGGGCGCGTTTTGGCGATGCCTCCTCATCGCTTCTTAACCTGCGCCTGCGAGCCTTGCGAAAGCAAGAAGGGAGTCGCCGATGCATCACCTGTCCCCAGCCGATGAACTGGCCGAGATCCGGGCCGAAATCGCCCGTCTCAAGGCGCGCGAGGCGCGTCTGCGCGAAAGCCTGATCAATGCCGCTCCTGCGGCACTGGTCGGGCGCTGGCACCGGGTGGAGGTGGCTGAACAGCGCCATCGCATCTTTGATCCCGCGCTGCTGCCGCCCGCCATCCGCGAAAACCCCGCCTACTGGCGCGACAGGGTGCAGACCACGGTCCGGACGGTTGCCGTCCAGGCGGGACCGCCGCGCCCCGGCTGGCCGATCCGCCGCGCGGGCGATCAGCGCGCCATGCATTGAGCGGCTGGCCGGGTGCGGCACGGCAGCGGGCGGAAGGCAGGTTCGGGGAAACATGGTCAGAACAGGAAATACCGTTGCGCGAGGGGAAGCTCTGCCGCCGGCTGGCAGGTGAGCAGGACGCCATCGGCGCGCACCTCGTAGGTTTCGGGATCGACCTCGATCTGCGGGGTGGCATCGTTCAGGCGCATGTCGCGTTTGCCGATGCCACGGCAGCCCTCGACAGCGACAACCTCTTTCGCCAGGCCATAGGCCCCCTTCACATCCGCCTCCAGCCCGGCCCGGCTGACGAAGGTTACCGCATTGCGGACGAGGCTGCCCCCGAAGGCCCCGAACATGGGCCGCGTATGCACCGGCTGCGGCGTGGGGATGGAGGCGTTGGGATCGCCCATCTGCGCCACGACGATGCAGCCGCCGATCAGCACCATGTCGGGCTTTGCCCCGAAGAAGGCGGGCGACCATAGCACCAGATCGGCGCGCTTCCCCTCTTCCACGCTGCCGATATGGGGCGAAAGACCGTGGGCGATGGCGGGGTTGATCGTGTATTTGGCGATGTAGCGGCGGACGCGGAGATTGTCATTCTCGCCCTGTTCGCCCTCAAGCCGCCCGCGCTGCTGCTTCATCTTGTGCGCCGTCTGCCAGGTGCGGGTGATCACCTCGCCCACGCGGCCCATCGCCTGACTGTCGGAAGAGATCACCGAGAAGGCGCCCAGATCGTGCAGGATATCCTCGGCCGCGATGGTTTCGCGCCGGATGCGGGATTCGGCGAAGGCCACATCCTCGGGCACCTTGCGATCGAGGTGGTGGCAGACCATCAGCATGTCGAGATGTTCTTCGATCGTGTTCACCGTATAGGGCATCGTGGGGTTGGTGGAGGACGGCAGGATGTTCTGGCTGCCCACCACCTTGATGATGTCGGGCGCGTGGCCGCCCCCTGCCCCTTCGGTGTGGAAGGCATGGATGGTGCGCCCGCGGATCGCGGCGAGGGTGTTTTCGACGAAGCCGGATTCGTTCAGCGTGTCGGTATGGATCATCACCTGAACATCCATCGCATCGGCCACCGTCAGGCAGCAGTCGATGGCGGCGGGGGTTGTGCCCCAATCCTCGTGCAGTTTCAGGCAGGAGGCCCCGGCGCGGACCTGTTCCTCCAGCGCGGCGGGAAGCGAGGCATTGCCCTTGCCCGCAAAGGCGAGGTTCATGGGAAAGGCATCCGCCGCCTGCATCATCCGCATGATGTGCCAGGGCCCCGGCGTGCAGGTGGTGGCCAGCGTGCCATGGGCAGGCCCGGTGCCGCCGCCCAGCATGGTGGTGATGCCGGAATGCAGCGCATCGTCGATCTGCTGGGGCGCGATGAAATGGATATGGGCGTCCATGCCGCCCGCCGTCAGGATGCGCCCCTCGCCCGCGATGATCTCGGTCCCCGGGCCGATGATCACGTCGACGCCCGGCTGCGTATCGGGATTGCCGGCCTTGCCGATCCTGGCGATCCGCCCGTCGCGCAGGCCGACATCGGCCTTGTAGATCCCCGTCCAGTCCACAATCAGCGCATTGGTAATCACCGTGTCCATCGCCCCAGCCGCGCGGGTGATCTGGCTTTGCCCCATGCCGTCGCGGATGACCTTGCCGCCGCCGAACTTCACCTCTTCGCCATAGCGCGGGGCATTGGCCCCACCGGCAGAGCGTTCGGCGATCAGGTCACGCTCCACCTCGATGATCAGATCGGTATCGCCCAGTCGCAGCCTGTCCCCCACGGTGGGACCATACATGTCGGCATAGGCGGCGCGGGAGATGGCGAAGGGCATCGGATCACTCCTGAAGGGGGCGGGATGGCAGGATCAGCGCGTGCCGCGCCGCTGACAGATTGACGCAAGCGGGGGGCCGGGTGCATGCTTTCGGATATGTGGCCCGTGCCGCGGCACGGGGGTCGCCTGGTAAGCCGAACCCAACAAAATCAAGGAAAAAGCCATGACGAGGGACGTCACTTTTCGCGGGCATCTGCCTGCCCTGCTTTCGGCAATTCTCATGATGGCAAGCGCCGCGAATGCCGAACCCAGCCTTGAGCGCGGCGAATACCTCGTCCGCGGGCCGGGCGGATGCGGGAATTGCCACACCCCGATGGGGCCCGAAGGCCCTCTGATGGATCTCGAACTGACGGGCCGCGTGGTGGAGGATATCGAGCCCTTCCGTGCCGTAGCCCCCAACCTGACGCCTGCCGGGCGGATAGCGGGTTGGTCCGACGCGGATCTGGCGAAGGCCATCCGCGAGGGGCTGCGTCCCGACGGCACGCTGATCGGGCCACCGATGCCCTTCACCATGTATCGCGGCCTGTCGGATGACGACCTTGCCTCGATGGTGATGTTCCTGCGCAGCCTGCCCGCCGTGGAAAGCGCCGCGCCCTTGCCTGTTTCGGAGTATCGTATCCCGCTGCCCCCCGCCTATGGCCCCCCGGTCGAAAGCGTCAGCGCGCCGCCGGCAGGAGTGACGGCGGAATATGGGGCCTATCTGGCCGGGCCTGTCGCGCATTGCATGGAATGTCATACAACCATGGGGCCGCAGGGGCCGATGGTGGGCACCCATCTTGGCGCGGGAGGGTTCGAATTTCACGGGCCCTGGGGCACTTCGGTCGCGTCGAACCTGACCAGCCATGCGGATGGGCTGGCAGGCTATGACGATGCCGAGATCGCGGCCATGATCACCGAAGGCAGGCGCCCCGATGGCAGCGCGATGCTGCCGCCCATGCCCTATGGGCATTTCAAGGCCTTCACGCCCGATGATCTGGCGGCCGTGATCCTGTATCTGCGCAGTCTGCCCCCGATCCCCGATCAGGGCTGACCACCGCCGGAGGGCGGAGGGGGCAATCATCCCTTCGCCCGCCGCTTTCCCGCAGGAGTGCCGGGATGGGCCTGCGCGGACAAGGCAGGCACCGCCCCCGGCATCCACCAGAGGGCAAGCTGCCATGCCCCGCTGAGCATGCGCTGCTGCATTTCAAGCGCGCCGAAAGCCAGCTCCATCTGCATGCGGATCGCGTCGCAAGGCATTATCCCCTACCCTCCCTTTACGTCAAACCGTTCATCCACCGGCACCTGCAGCGCTGTGGCCAGCGCGTTGGTCTGCGCGGCCATGGCGATCACGGCCAGCAATTCGCCATGCTGTGCCTCGGTCATGCCCTTTGCCCGTGCCGCCGCCGTGTGGGAATGGATGCAATAGCTGCATCCATTGGCGACCGAGACGGCGACATAGATCATCTCCTTGACCAGCGGATCGAGCGTGCCGGGCCCCATCACCGCCTGCAGCCGGTCCCATGTGGCGCGCAGCAAGGCCGGATCGGCGGCCAGCGCGCGCCAGAAGTTGTTGACGTAATCGGTCTGCCGTTTGGTGCGGATGTCGTCGAAGACGGCGAGGGCCTCGGCCCCCGCCTCTGCGTCCGAAAGGATCGGAACCACGGCCATCAGACCACCGCCATCACGCGGGCCGGGCCGCCCGTGCCGCCCTTGTGCTTGGGCGCGCCGATGAAGACGGTCGCGCCGGTGGCGGGCAGGCCGTCAAGTCCGGCGAGGTTCTCGATCCCGAAGCGCCCGCCCGGAAGCCAGCTGAAATGCACCGCGAAATCGGCGGAATTGCCGGGATCGAGCGAGAGCGTGTCCACCCCGATGCAAGCCACGTCGAGCCCCGCCAGCATGTCCGTCGCGGCCTTGCTGAAGCCGGGGAAGGCGAACTTGCCTTCGGGATCGTTGCGGAAGGAAGGATCGCCCACCTTCGCCGCCCAGCCGGAATTCATCGCGACGCAGGATCCGGCGGGGATTTCGCCATTGGCGCTGACCCAGGCTTCGATATCGGCGGGTTCGACCATGGCGTTGGGATCTTCCGCGGCCTTTGCCTTCAGGTCGATGATGCAGAGCGGGCAGACCAGACGTTCGGGGGCGAGATCGGCGACGGAGGTGCCGTCTTCGGTGAAATGCAGCGGCGCGTCGATATGGGTGCCGGTATGTTCGTAGATCGTCAGCTTCCAGAGCTGATAGCCGGAATCGGCGAATTTCACCGCCGGTTCGTAAAGGATGCCGGGATTGCCGTCGAAGGTGGGGAAAGCGCCGTCATAGGCATGGGTCAGGTCCACCACACGGCCTGCGGCCTGCGCAAGCGCGGGCTTGGCCGTGGTCAGGCCCGAGGCCATGACGGCAGCGGTGGTTGCGGCGGCGCCGGTGAACAGGGCGCGGCGCGACAGCATGGATTTCTTCACGGAGTCGATCAGACAGGCATCACACATCGGTCAATCCTCTCTCTGCTGGTTGCAACGGACGGGGCCGGTCCGGCATCCGCCCGAGGCGTTCAGCGTTCCATCCGCCCAGCCCTCGCGTCAAGCGAAGTCACAGCGGCCCCATCACCCTTGCGTTGAAACCATAGACCTCGCGCCCGCCTGACAGCGGCACCAGATGCACCTCGCGGCTTTGGCCCGGTTCGAAGCGCACCGCCGTTCCGGCCGGGATGTCCAGCCGCTTGCCCATCGCGGCCGCCCGGTCGAAGGCCAGACCCGGATTGGTTTCGGCGAAATGGTAGTGGCTGCCCACCTGCACCGGGCGGTCGCCGGTATTGGCGACCATCAGAACCGTCACCTCGGCCCCGTCATTCAGGATTATCTCGCCCTCGGCTGGGAAAATCTCACCCGGGATCATCGCAGGCGCCCCCCTTAGCCGAAGACCAGCGACAGGCCGCCCAGCGCCGTGCCGACGCCCAGAAGCCGAAGCGTTCCGCTTGCGGCAAGGCGGTTCAGGGCAAGCCCGATGGCAAGCCCCACGAGATGCAGCCCCATCGTCGCCAGGGCAAAGCCCGCCGCATAGAGCGCAAGCCCCGTCTCCGGCCCTTCGGCCCCATGGGCATGGCCGTGGAAGAGGCCGAAGGCCGCCACGGCCAACGCCGCCCAGCCCGGCGGAAGGCGCAGCGCGAGGGCCGCCGCCACGCCCAGAAGGACGACCGAGGCAAGGATCATCGGCTCTACCCCCGGCAGGGGCAGACCCGCGAGGCCAAGCATCCCCCCGGCCAGCATCGCCCCGACAAAGGCCAGCGGCAGCGCCCAGAGCGCCCGCCCGCCCAGCATCGCGGCCCAGAGGCCGACGGCCAGCATCGCCAGCAGGTGATCCATGCCGCCGACGGGATGGCCAAGACCGGAAAGGAAGCCGGAGCCGTGCCCTTCATGGGCCAGAACGGCCGCGGGCATGGCCACGAGGAGGGCCGACAGAAGCAGGGAAGACCGGATTGCCATGGCGGATACCTTTCAGCGTATGGGATGATGGACGGTCACGAGTTTCGTGCCGTCGGGGAAGGTGGCCTCGACCTGGACGGAATGGATCATCTCGGGGATCCCGGCCATGCATTGATCGCGGGTGACGACATGGGCGCCCGCCTCCATCAGATCGGCCACCGAGCGGCCGTCGCGCGCGCCTTCGACAACGAAATCGGTGATGAGGGCGACCGCCTCGGGGTGGTTGAGTTTCACGCCGCGGCCAAGCCTGCCGCGCGCCACCATGGCGGCGAGGCTGACGAGCAGCTTGTCCTTTTCGCGGGGGGTCAGGTTCATCGACCGTTCTCCTGATATTGCCAGACGCGCGGCAGGACTGCGCCGCGCCGCAGGACGGAAAGCGCCCGCGCGATCTGGCGGCGCAGCGGCCAGCCGTCCTGCGCCATGGCGCGCAGGACCAGCCTGCCGTCATAGGCCGAGGCCGCGGCCTGCACGCCCGGTTCATCCAGCACGCGCCGCAGGGGGGCCAAGGCATCGCCAAGGCCCGGGGCCAGCATGACAAGGCTGGCAAAGCAGCGCGCGCCGCCCAGAACGGCCTGCCCGGCGGCAAGGGCGGCGGTTTCCAGAACGAGGGGTTCCAGATGCAGGAGCGCGCCGTTGCGCCGGATCTCGCGCCGGTCACGGAAGGCGAGGTGGTGGACCGTCTCGCCCATGGCATGGCGGCCCAGCACCACCGCCTCGAGCGCGAGGCAGCCGGCATCGGGGGCAAGGTCGATGCGCGTGGTGCGGTCGAGGGAGGCGGCGTCGAAGAGGATGGTTTCCTGGGGCAGCCAGTCGAGCCAGCCACCCGCACCGACGCCCAGCGCCACCTCGACCCGGGCGGTGCCGGAGGCGGCGCGATAGGCGCGTTCGGCGGTTTGCGTGGTGGCGATGGCCCGCACGCCATCGCCCAGATGCAGGGAGTAGGACAGCCGATCCCCGCCCGTCAGGCCGCCCGAGGTGTTCAGGAAGACCACTTCCGGCACAGCCCCCACGCGGGGCAGGATGGCCTTGGCCGAGTCCTGCTGCCGCAGGTCCACCAGACGGACCCGCCCACCGTCCTGACGCAGGCGCACCGCCGCCTCGCCGCGGCTGCGCTGCATCTGGGGGGTGGGGATGGTGGTGTGGGCGGTCATCGAACTCGGCCGGTGGATTCCGCCTCATCCAAGGCCGAGGCGGGAGGCGGTTCAACGCAAGCCGGGGGGGCGGAAAGGCCGGGCTGCCCGAATGCCCGGCATGCGCCCGGATTTCGGGCGGATTGCCCAAATCATGGGCAAAGGCGAAAGGCGCTGCGGGATTGCGCCAGGGGTGGCGGCGCGCGACCTCAGCCCTTCAGGAAATCGGCCAGAACGGCGCGGGTGCCCCTTGCGCCGAGATCGGACAGGAAGGCCCCGAAGATGGCAAGGCAGTCTCGGTTCTGCGCGAGATCGCCATAGATATCCTCCATCCCCAGCCAGGCCGCAGGATCGGCGGCGGCGGCGCGGGCATTGGCCTGCAGCCTGTCCCAGTTCGGATCATTGGCCTCGATCAGCTTGCCGGAATCCGAAATTCCCATGCAATACCGGCACCATAGCGCCGATTCCAGAAGCAGGCCGCGCGGCAGGATCCCGCGCGCCAGATTGTCGGCGATGGAGGGGATGATGAATTTCGGCTGCCGGTTCGACCCGTCAAGGCAGAGCCTGCGTTCGGTATCGGCCACCTCGGGGTTCGAGAAACGCTCGCGGATCAAGGTGAAGTAATCGTTAATATTCGTGTCCGGCACGGGGGGGGCGATCGGGATGATTTCCTCGCGTTCCACCTTTTCCAGAAAGCCCGCGATCAGCGGTTCGGCCATCGCCTCATGCACATATTCGATATCCATCAGGCCGCCGGGATAGGCGATGATCGCATGGCCGCCGTTCAGGATGCGGATCTTCATCGCCTCATAGGCGTGGACATGGGGGGTGAAGGTGACGCCGACCTTTTCCAGCGCCGGGCGGCCTGCGGGGAAATTGTCCTCAAGCACCCATTGGCGGAAAGGTTCGCAGGTGACGGGCACGGGATCATCGGCAAGGCCGAAGGCCGCGGCCATGGCGCGTTCGCGCGGGCCGGTGGCGGGGGTGATGCGGTCCACCATGCCGTTGGGGAAGGCGACCTCTGTCTCGACCCAATCCGCCAGCGCGGGATCGGAGAGGCGCGCAAGGCCCGCGACTGCGGCCCGGGTGACATGGCCGTTGCCGGGAAGGTTGTCGCAGGACATCACGGTGAAGGGCGCAAGACCCGCCGCGCGACGCGCCTTGAGCGCGGCCAGGATCGCGCCGAAGACGGTGGCGGGGCGGTCGAGATGCTGCGCATCAGCGACGATGTCAGGATGGGCGGGATCGAAGCGGCCGGTGGCCGGATCGACGTAATAGCCGCCCTCTGTCACGGTGAGCGAGACGATGCGGATCTCGGGGCGGGACATGGCGGCGATGAGCGCGGCATTGTCGGGCTGCACCTCGAGGAAGTCGATCATCGCGCCGATGCGCCGTGCGGTCTTGCCCGCGGGATCGAGTTCGATGACGGTGGACAGACAGTCCTGCGCCTTGAGCGCGTCGCGCATCCGCGCGTCGGTGGCCCGAACGCCTGCGCCGATGATGGCCCAATCCATGCCTTCGCCAAGGGCGAACAGATCGTCCAGATAGACGGCCATATGCGCGCGGTGGAAATTGCCAAGGCCGATATGCACGATGCCGGGGCTGAGGCGGCTGCGGTCATAGGCGGGAAGCGCATGGGGATGGACGGTCATTCTGGGCCTCGGGTGGTCTGGGATGACCTGCGGCGGGGGTGCCGCCGCAGGATTAGGCAAAGGTTTACAGCGGGAACGGCGGGCGGCGCATGATCAGGCCATCCAGTTGCCGCCATCGACGCCGAAGCATTGGGCGACGATGTATTTCGCCTCGGGCGTGGCAAGGAAGATGGCCATGCCGGTCAGATCCCCGGCCGTGCCCATGCGCCCGAAGGGAACGGCCGCGCCCACTTCGCGCTTTTTCTGGCCCGGCGCCTTGCCTTCGTATTTGGCGAAGAAGGCATCGACCCCGTCCCAGTGTTCGCCATCCACGACGCCCGGGGCGATGGCGTTGACGTTGATGCCATGGGCGATGAGGTTCAGCCCGGCGGATTGCGTGAGGCTGATGACGGCGGCCTTGGTGGCGCAATAGACGGCGACCAGGCTTTCGCCGCGGCGGCCGGCCTGGCTGGCCATGTTGATGATCGTGCCCCCCTGCCCGCGCGCGATCATGTGGCGGGCGGCGGCCTGCATGCAGAAGAGCGTGCCCGCGACATTGACGGCGAAGAGCCGGTCATGGTCGGCGCGGGTGATTTCGGCGATGGGGGCTGCGGAAAAGAGGGCCGCGTTGTTGATCAGGATGTCGAGATGGCCAAGCCCGGCGATGGCCGCGGCAAAGCCTGCCTCGATGCTGTCCTGGCTTGTGACATCCATCTGCACGGCGATGGCCTGCGGGCCAAGCGCGGCGGCGGCGGCGGCCACGGCATCGGCGTTGATATCGGCCAGCGCCACGCGCGCGCCTTCAGCGATATAGGCGCGGGCGAATTCGAGGCCGATGCCGCGCGCCGCGCCGGTGATCAGGGCGGTCTTGCCTTGCAACCTCATGCCAGGGCCTTTCCGTCGGGGCCGAAGCGGTGGATCTTGCCCTGCTGCGGGGCAAGGGCGACGCGGTCGCCATGGCGCAGGGCCACCTCGCCATTGGCGCGGACGGTCAGCAATTCGCCTGTGTCCAGCGTGACCTTGAGGAAGGTGTCGGAGCCGAGATGTTCGGTCAGGCCGACGGTGCCCTGCCAGGGCCCGCCTTCTGTGATGTCCAGATGTTCGGGGCGGATGCCGATGGTGGCGGCCTGATGGCGCGCGGCCTCGGCCCCTTCGATCAGGTTCATCCGGGGGCTGCCGATGAAGCCCGCAACGAAGAGGTTGGCGGGGCGGTGGTACAGGTCGAGGGGCGAGCCCACCTGTTCGATATTGCCCGCGTTCAGCACGACGATCTTGTCGGCCATGGTCATGGCTTCGACCTGGTCATGGGTGACATAGATCATCGTGGTCTTCAGCGACTGGTGCAGTTCGGTGATTTCCTGCCGCATCGTCACGCGCAGGGCGGCATCGAGGTTGGAGAGCGGCTCGTCGAACAGGAAGGCTGCCGGTTCGCGCACGATGGCGCGGCCGATGGCGACGCGCTGGCGCTGGCCGCCCGAAAGCTGGCCGGGGCGGCGATCAAGGTAGTTGGACAGGTTCAGGATGCGCGCGGCGTGCTGGACCTTCTTTTCCTGTTCCTCCTCGGACAGGCCCGCCATCTTGAGCGGGAAGGCGATGTTCTTGCGCACCGTCATGTGGGGATAGAGCGCATAGCTTTGGAACACCATGGCCAGCCCGCGCCGGGCGGGGGGCAGATGGGTGGCATCGGTGCCGTCGATGTCGATCCGGCCTGCGGTGACATCCTCCAGCCCGGCGATCAGGCGCAGCAGGGTGGACTTGCCACAGCCCGAGGGGCCGACGAAGACGACGAATTCGCCATCCTCGATCTGAAGGTTGATGTCGGGGATGACCGCAACCTCGCCGAAGGATTTGTTGACGTGCTGGAGCGTTATCTTGCCCATGGGAACCTCACTTCACCGCGCCGAATGTCAGGCCGCGGACGAGTTGCTTCTGGCTGAACCAGCCAAGGATCAGGATCGGCGCGATGGCCATGGTGCTGGCCGCGCTGAGCTTTGCGTAGAACAGGCCCTGCGGGGCCGAGAAACTGGCGATGAAGGCGGACAGGGGGGCGGCCTTGGTGGTGGTCAGGATGATCGTCCAGAAGGCCTCGTTCCAGGCGAGGATGACGTTCAGGAGCAGGGTGGAGGCGATGCCGGGCAGCGCCATGGGGGTAAGGACATAGAGGATCTCCTTGACCAGCCCCGCGCCATCCATGCGGGCCGCTTCGAGGATTTCGCCCGGGATTTCGCGGAAATAGGTGTAGAGCATCCAGACGATGATCGGCAGGTTCATCAGCATCAGCGCGATGACAAGGCCGAAGCGCGTGTCGATCAGGCCGAGTTTCAGGAACAGAAGGTAAAGCGGGATCATCACCGCCACGGCGGGCATCATCTTGGTGGAAAGCATCCACATCAGAAGATCCTTGGTCCGCTTGCCCGGCACGAAGGCCATGGCCCAGGCGGCGGGGATCGCGACGGCAAGGCCCAGCAGGGTGGAGCCGAGCGAGATGACGACCGAGTTCCAGAAGAAGCGCGGATAGTCGGAGCGCTGCCAGACCTCGGCATAGTTTTCCAGCGTCCAGTCCGCGCCCAAAAGTTCGGGCGGCGAGGCGACGGCGGAGGCTTCGGTCTTGAAGCTGGTCAGGATCATCCACAGGACGGGGAAGAAGATGATGAAGGCCACCGACCATGCGGCGAGGGTGGTCAGCGTCTTGCGGCGGGGGGAAACGGCGCGGGCCATGGGATACCTCAGGCGTCGAGATGGCGGCCAATGCCGCGCATCAGGAAATAGGCGACGATATTGGCAAGGATCACGGCGATGATCCCCCCGGCGGCGGCGCGGCCGATGTCCTTGGCGGCGATGGCCTGCTTGAAGATCATGTAGGGCAGCGTGGTGGAGGCCGATCCCGGCCCGCCCTGGGTGGTGGTGAAGATCTCGCCGAAGATGCCCAGAAGGAAGATGGTCTGGATCAGGATGACCACCGTGATCGCCCGGGTCATGTGGGGCAGGATGATGTGGCGCAGGCGGTTGAGGGCCGAGGCGCCGTCCATCTCGGCCGCTTCAAGCTGTTCGGAGGACAGCGATTGCAGCGAGGTCAGAAGGATCAGCGTGGCAAAGGGCAGCCATTCCCAGGACACGATCCCGATGACGGAGAGCAGCGGATATTCTTCAAGGAACAGGATGGGTTGCGCCCCGAAGCCCCGCGCGACGGCGGCCAGAAGGCCGTTCTGCGGATGCATGAACAGGTTTTCCCAGATCGAGGCCGCCACCGGCGGCATCACGAAGAAGGGCGCGATCACGAGGATGCGCAGCATCCCCTGCCCTTTCACCGGCTGGTCGATCAAGAGCGCGATCAGGATGCCCAGCATCACGGTGATGATCAGCACCCCCCCCACCAGCGCCAGCGTGTTCCACAGCGCCAGCCAGAAATCAGGGGAATTGAAGAACCAGAGGTAGTTGGTGAAGCCCACCCAGCCCGTCCGGTCCGGCGACAGCAGGCGGTAGAGGCGGAAGGAGTAGTAGAGCGTCATGGCCAGAGGCACGGCCATCCAGATGAACAGAAGCACCACCGACGGGGCCACCATCACACGTGCGGCAAGACGGCTGGACTGTGTGGACATGGGGTTTCGCCTTCGGATCGGGGCCAGGGCACCTGGCGCGATGGAGGGGGAATGGCTGCCTGCGCCAAGGAGGAGCGCAGGCAGGCCGGGTGCGGGGCCGGTGGGAGGCCAGCCCCGCGGATGGGTTTACTGGATGTAGCCTGCGGCCTTCATCTCATCCGCGACGGCGGTCTGCGCCTCGGCCAGGGCCTCGTCCGCGGTCTTCTGCCCGGCCAGCGCGGCCGAGAAGATTTCGCCCACGGTTGTGCCCAGCCCCTGGAATTCCGGGATGGCCACGAATTGCACGCCGACATAGGGAACCGGCTTGACAGTCGGGGCATTCGGATCGGCCGAGTTGATGCTGTCCAGCGTCATCTTGGCGAAGGGCACCTTCTGGTATTCCGGGTTTTCATAAAGCGAGGTGCGGGTGCCCGGAGGCACGTTCGCCCAGCCTTCCTTGGAGGCGACGAGTTCCAGATAGCCCTTGCTGGTTGCCCAGTTGACGAAGGTCTTGGCCGCATCCGGCGCATCCGACGAGGACGGGATCGCAAGGCTCCAGGCCCAGAGCCAGTTGCCGCGCTTGCCCAGGCCATTGTCGGGAGCGAGCGCGAAGCCGACCTTGTCAGCAACGGTGCTGTCCTTGCCCGTCACGAAGGAGGCCGCCACGGTGGCGTCGATCCACATGCCGCACTTGCCCTGGTTGAAGAGCGTGAGGTTCTCGTTGAACCCGTTGTTCGAGGCGCCTGCGGGGCCGTAATTGTTCATCAGGTTCAGGTAGAAATCGAGCGTGGCCTTCCATTCCGGCTGATCGAACTGGGGGTTCCAGTTTTCATCGAACCAGCGCGCGCCGAAGGAGTTGGACATGGCGGTGAGGAAGGCCATGTTCTCGCCCCAGCCGGCCTTGCCGCGCAGGCAGACGCCGTTGATGTCGGCGTCGCGGTTGGTCATCGCGGCGGCGGCCTTTTCGATATCGGCCCAGGTCGGCGCGTCGGGCATCGTCAGGCCCGCGGCTTCCATCAGGTCCTTGCGATACATGACCATCGAGGATTCGCCGTAGAAGGGCGCGGCATAAAGATTGCCATCCACCGTCAGGCCGCCCCGGATCGCGGGGAGGAGATCGTCCACGTCATATTCGGCGGGCAGGTCGTTGAGCGAGGTGAGCCAGCCCTGCTTGCCCCAGATCGGAACCTCGTAGGTGCCGATGGTCAGCACGTCATACTGGCCGCCACCGGTGGCGATGTCGGTGGTCACGTTCTGGCGCAGGACGTTCTCTTCCAGCGTCACCCATTCGACCTTGATGTCGGGATGCTTGGCATAGAAGTCGTCCATCAGACCCTGCATGCGGATCATGTCGCCATTGTTCACGGTGGCCACGGTGATGGTGGTTTCGGCCAGAGCGGCACCCGCAAGGGTAAACGAAACCGTCGCGCCGAGAAGCGCGCGAAGCGAGATGTTCATTGGTATCCTCCCATAGAAGCGACTGAGCATTTAATCGCTTAATGAGCAAATACCCACATTCTGCCCGTCTGCGTCAAGTCGTTTGTCGGGCAAAGATGCATCGACTGGGCAGAAATTCCGCCTGAAAGCTGATCAGAAGGTGAACGGGATCCTGCCCGGACAGGGTTGCCGGACCGTTAAGGCAGCGTCGCGGCCATGCCGCACTGCGGTATCAGCGCTGCAGCAGAATCGCTCTGGCGGTGGCTTCGTCGGTGACGATGCCGTTCAGGAGACCCGCCTTCAGCGCCGCACGGATGGCGGGCACCTTGGACGGGCCTGCCGCCACGCCGATGGCAGGGCGGGCCAGGCGCGGCACGATGCGCACCCCGCCATGGCGGGTGTTTTCGGGCTTTTCCAGGTAGTTGCCTTCGGCATCGAAGACCCAGCCCGCCACCTCGCCCACCGCGCCGCGCTTTTGCAGGGCGGCGAGTTCGGCGCGGGTGATGAAGCCGTCGGCCAGCAGCGGCGCGTCATCGCCCATCTGGCCCACCCCCACGAAGACGACATCGGCCCGCTGGGCCAGTTCGCGGACGCGGGCGATGGGGGCAAGCGCGGTGAAGGCGGCAAACTCTTCCACCGTCGAGGAAATCACCGGCATGGCCATGGGGTAATGCGGGGCGCGGACCTTGTCGGCGATGCGCATGATGACATCGAAGAACGAGGCCGAGCCGTCGGGGGCGATGTTGCCGATCATGGAAACAAGGCGGTGCTGGGGGGCGTCCATCGTTGTCATGGCATCGACCATGCCCCGCAGGGCGCGGCCCGTGCCCAGCGCGATGACCAGCGGATCGGGCATGGAAAGGAAGCGTTCCAGCTCTTGCGCCGCCGCCGGGGCGATGGCGCGGACGGCATCCGCGCCGGGGCCGAGGCCGGGGGCCACGCGGGCGCGGATCAGGCCGAAACGGTCCGTAAGTGCCTGTTCCAGTTCAAGACAGGCCGCGATCGGATGTTCGATGCGGACATGGATCAACCCCTCGGCCATGGCGCGGCTGACGAGGCGCTGGGCGCGTTGGCGGCTGACGCCGAGTTCGCGGGCGATCTGGTCCTGCGTGAGCCCCGCGACGTAATAGAGCCAGCCCGCACGGGCGGCATCGTCGCTTTGGCTGGGCTCTGTATCGTGCAGGGTCATGGCGTCACTCGTTCGGCGGCGAAAAGCCCCGGATGCGCGGCGCGCAGGGCGGGGAAATCGCAGAAACTCGCCTCAGGAATGGCATCTTCGGGCGGGGTGAGGTCAAGCCCTTTCAGATGGCTGCCCCCGGTGAAGCGCCAGACGCGCATGCCGGCGGCAAGGCCCGCGCGGATGCCGTTCAGGCTGTCTTCCAACACGATGCAGGCGGCGGGGTCCGCCCCCATGCGGGCGGCGGCATGGAGGAAGAGATCCGGCGCGGGCTTGCCGCGCGCCACTTCCGAGGCGGTGAAGGCGCGGCCCTGGAACAGGGCGGAAAGCCCCGTGATTTCAAGGGATTTGCGCATGCGTTCGGGGCTGGAGGAGGTGGCGAGGCAATAGGGAATCGCCAGATCGCGAAGGGTTTCGCGGATCCCCGGCATGGGCGCGAGATCGCGTTCGAAGGCCGCAAGAAGGCGGGCGCGGTAATCGGCCTCGAACCTGTCGGGCAGTTGCACGCCCCAGCCTTCGCGCACTTCCTTCAGCACGACGGGATAGGAGCGGCCGAGGAAATGACGGGAGACGAAGGCCATGTCCATCTCGACCCCGTAGCCCTTGAGTTCGGCGATGAGTTGGCGGGCGGAGATGACTTCGCTGTCGATCAACACGCCATCGCAATCGAAGATGAGGAGCTGGGGAGTGGTCATGGGCGGAGAGTGGGGCGCGGGGAACGGGGTGTCAACGGGATGGCGCAAGGCATTGGGAACGCTGGATTAATCTGCGGGATTTTGGCGGATTCCGGGGGCAGCGGCCGGTGCAGCGGCGCAGTGCAGACGGCGGTGCAGGCGCGCGCTGGCCGAAAGTTTCGTTAACCATCGGGTCACCGAGCGATTCCATCGGGATTTCGGGCGGCAGGAAGGCGGAATTTGACGCAAATTCCGCGACGGTTTCTGACACAGAAACCGGAAGGGCCGCGAGGCGCGGCCCCGGAATTTGCGTCAAATTCCGTCGCGGTTCCTGCGTCAGGAACCGCTACCCCTGGGCCGCCAGAAGCGCGTCGATTTCGGCCCGTGCGGGCATGGCCGGGGCGGTGCCTGCCCGCGTCACCGATATGCCTGCCGTCGCACAACCGAAGCGGACGGCATCGGGCAGGTCGCGCCCTTCGGTCAGCGCCACGGCGAAGCCGCCGTTGAAGGCATCCCCTGCCCCCGTCGTATCCAGCACCTTGCCCGCGCTGATGACGGGGACGTGGAAGCTGCGATCGCGGTCCACATAGAGCGCGCCGCGTTCGCCCAGCGTGATCAGGCAGGCGCCCACCCCCCGGGCCAGCAGCGCGCGGGCGGCGGTCTCGGCCTCGGGGATGGTCGTCACGGGCAGGCCGGTCAGGCTTTCGGTTTCCGACTCGTTCGGGGTGACGATGTCGCAAAGCGCAAGGAAGGCATCGTCGAGTTCGGCGGCGGGCGCGGGGTTCAGGATCGTGCGGACCCCGGCCGCGCGGGCGATTTCCAGCGCGCGGCGGGCGGCCGGGATCGGCTGTTCGAGTTGGGTGATGAAGACCTTGGCGCCTTCGATCAGGGAACGGTTCGCCTCGACATCCTGAGCCGAGATGCGGCCTGCGGCGCCTGCGGCCACGATGATGGCGTTGTTGCCGGTGGCGTTTTCAAGGAAGATATAGGCCGCGCCCGTATAGCTCTCGCCGTCTTCGGTGATGGCGGATTTCACCCCGGCCTTGGCCCATGTCGCCCGCGCGATATCGGCGAAGGCGTCCTTGCCCAGACGGCTGATGAAGGTGACATCCCCCCCGGCCATGGCAGCGGCGACGGATTGGTTCGACCCCTTCCCCCCCGGCCCGAGGGCGAAGGAGGTGCCGAGGATGGTTTCGCCCATCTTCGGCTGGCGGTCGGCGCGATAGGCGGTGTCGGCCACGAAGATGCCGAGGATGACGATGTCGGACATGGGGGAACCTATCGGATCAGGATTCGGGCGGGATGACGCCCTTGCGGAACATGAAGCAGCCGTAGAAGCGACGCTCGCCCGTCTGGATGACGGCATAGGACTGGCGGGCCATGTCGTAGAAGGCAAAGCGTTCGATGCCGATCATCGGGCGGTGGCGGCCTTCGGCGTGGTCGATCTCGGCCTGCACCTCTTGCTGGACGGGGGGGAGTTCGGCGGGATTGCCCACCACCTCCATCCGTCCGGCGAAATCATCGACGAAGGTGTCGAGCGGCAGGACGGAGAGGATGGCCTGCACGGCCTCGGCGCAGGTGAGGTTTTCCATGCGGAGGAGTTCGCCGGTCACGGTGGCGCGGGCCACGCTGTCGGAGGGGAAGTTGGTATCGGCCACGATCAGCACATCGCCATGGCCCATGGCGCGCAGCACGCGCAGCACATCGGCATTCAGCCGGTTGTCTATACCCTTGAGCATCATTCCTCCCTCGGCGGTGGTCCGCCCTGTTGCTGCGAAACGTGCCGCGCCGGGGCGGCGGGGTCAAGCCGTGGCGGGGCGTCAGAAGCGGGTGCCGGTCGCCTTGTCGAAAAGGTGGACGCCGGCCGGATCGACAGGGGCGAGCGTGATCTGGTCGCCGGGGCGGTGGCTGATCCGGTCGCGGAAGACGGCGACAAGTTCGCGGCCTTCGATGCGGACGACGACATGGGTTTCCGATCCGGTCGGTTCGACCACGGCGATGGTGCCCCTGATCCCGTCGGGCGAGTCCCCGAGGTTTTCGGGGCGGATGCCATAGATCACCTCGCGCCCCTCGGCCACCTTCATGCCCGGCGGCAGCGGCAGGGTCGCGCCCCCTGCCCTGACGGTGCCGCCCTGCACGGTGCCTTCGATCATGTTCATCGAGGGCGAGCCGATGAAGCTTGCCACGAAGGTATTGGCGGGCCGGTCGTAGAGTTCCAGGGGCGCGCCGACCTGTTCGATCCGGCCGCCCTGCATGACGACGATCTTGTCGGCCATGGTCATGGCTTCGATCTGGTCATGGGTGACGTAGACGGTGGTGGTTTTCAGCCGCTGGTGCAGTTCGCGGATTTCGGTGCGCATCTGGACGCGGAGTTTCGCGTCGAGGTTGGAGAGCGGTTCATCGAAGAGGAACACCTGCGGATCGCGCACGATGGCGCGGCCCATGGCGACGCGCTGGCGCTGCCCGCCCGAGAGGGCGCGGGGGAAACGGTCGAGATAGGGCGTCAGGCCCAGGACTTCGGCCGCGCGCTTGACGCGTTGGTCGATCTCGGCCTTGTCCATCCCGCGCATCTTGAGCGCGAAGCCCATATTGGCGGCCACCGTCTTGTGCGGGTAGAGCGCGTAGTTCTGGAACACCATCGCGATGTCGCGCTCGGAGGGCGGCAGGTTGTTCACCCGCCGCTCGCCGATGCGGATATCGCCCGAGGTCACCTCTTCCAGCCCTGCGATCATGCGCAGGAGCGTGGACTTGCCGCAGCCCGAGGGGCCGACCAGCACGACGAATTCGCCATCCACGATATCGAGATCCAGACCATGGACGACCTGCAGCCCGCCATAGGACTTTTTCAGCGCGCGGATCGTGACTTCGGCCATGCCACCCCTCCCAAGGTTTCCCTTTTGGTAGCGGGTGAAGCGGGGCCTGTCCACGCACTAATCATACTAACATGTTAGAAACTTGACAGGGGGCCTCCCCCGCGCCAAGGTTCGCGCAGGGAGTGCTGCCGCACGGGGTTGGGAGGCCCTTTTCTGATCGTGAGGACCGCGTCGCGCGGCCTTGGGCATTCCGGACGTCTCGATCAATCAAGAGGGCTGGCGCCATGGCGGCGACCGGCCGCACCCAGGGAGGATATCGACGTGAAGGTTGGAGCATATGAGATCATGCAGGCGCGGATGAGCCGCCGCCGCATGCTGCAAGGGGCGACGGCGCTGGGCGCGGTGACGGCGGTTTCCGGCGCGATGGGCCTGCGTCCGGCCATGGCGCAGGAGGGCAATGTCCGGGCCGAGATCCTGAAGATCCCCGGCGTGGGCATGGGCAGCCCGACCGATGCCGACTGGCAGAAGGTGGGCGAGATGTGCCTGGGCGCGACCAAGGCCAATGTGGCGGAGGGCGAATTCGCGGGCGTGGAGCTGACCTTCCTCGGCCTGAACAACCAGAACCTGCACAACTTCCTGTTCCGCGGCTTTCTCAAGCCGTGGGAGGCCTATACCGGGGCCAAGATCAACTGGATCGACCTGGCGCAGGCCGATTACAACGCGCGCCTGCAGCAATCCATCGCCACCGGCACGGTCGATTTCGACATCATCGAGATGGGCGCGCCCTTCGAGGGCGACACGGCGGGCCGTGGCCTGCTGGACGAGATGCCCGACTGGGTGAAGACGCAGATCGAGGCGGATGACCTGGTGGGTTACCTGCAGCCGCCGGTCGGCACCTGGGATGGCAAGACCTATCGCATCACCATCGACGGCGACTGCCACACCTTCGCCTATCGGACCGACTATTTCGGCGAGGGCGCCATCGGCGGGGCCGAGGTGCCGAAGACCTGGCAGCAGGTGAACGAGGTGTCGAAGGCGCTGATCGGGCAGACCGACCCGCTGACCGGGCAGCCCGCGCATGGCTATCTGGATCCGCTGAAGGGCTGGGGCGGGTTCGGGATGTATTTCATCGCCAACCGCGCCGCGGCCTATGTGAAACACCCCGACGATCCGGCCTGGCTGTTCGACCCCGACACGATGAAGCCGCGCGTGAACAATCCGGGCTGGGTGCAGGCCATCCAGGACGTGATGGATCTGATCGCGGCAGGCGCCTATCCGGCCGACCAGATCAACGCCGATCCCGGCACCACCGGCTTCAGCCAGTTCCTGGCGGGCACCGGTTCGATGCTGATGTGGTGGGGCGATATCGGATCGTCGGCGCGCACCTCGGATACCTCGGTCGTGGGGGATGTGGTGGGCTTTGGCATCAACCCCGGCTCTGACCGCCGCTACAACTCGGCCGCCGGGGCCTGGGAGGAAACCGCCAACGAAGCGCCGCTGATGGCCTATATCGGCTGGGGCATCTATGTCACCAGCCGCGTTTCGGGCGACGAGAAGAAGCGCAAGGCGGCCTGGTCGGCGGCGGCGCATCTGGGCGGCAAGGACCTGTCGCTGTGGACGGCGGCCTATCCGTCGGGCTTCCAGCCCTACCGCAACTCGCACTTCCAGTACGAGGAATGGGAAGCGGCGGGCTATGACCGGGCCTATATCGAGGATTATCTGGGATCGAACCTCGACAGCTACAACCACCCGAACGCGGCCATCGAGCCGCGCATCCCGGGCATCTTCCAGTACTATTCGGTGGCCGAGGACGAATTGTCCAAGGGCTTCGCCGGGCAGTACGCATCGGCGCAGGAAACGGCGGATGCGATTGCGGCGGCCTGGGAGAAGATCACCGACCAGATCGGCCGCGACAGCCAGATCGCGCTGTACAAGGCGAGCCTGGGGATGTGATCGGCCCCTGACGGGGTAGGATGAGAGCGCCCGCTGCGGGGAACCGTGGCGGGCGTTTTGCGAGGCGTAAACAGTAGTCCACTGTCGTAAGCTTTAGAGGTGTGGCTTGGCTTCAAATCGCCATCTTCAAATCGACCTTTTGTCTGCGAAGATAGAAGAAGTTGACGGCCCAAGCGTAGATCAGATTTTGCAAATCGCAGATCAACCCAATGAGCGCACGCCGTTCGGCGATATACTTAAAAACAGCAAGTTCATCAGGACACCCAGCGGAAACTGGATTATTGATGCTCGAATGGCAAATTTTAATTTTCAACGTAACGGGTACGAAATCCAGACAGCAGATTTCAGTCTAGATTTCTCATTTGACGCGGCATTGAGCAAAAAAGATTTAAACGGCGATCAGTTCTTGTATTCATTGTCGCGACAAATCGAACGCCAAACTTGGAAAAATAGACGCAGGTCCATCCCAACGTATTTCCGCTTGGGTGAGTTATCTGAAGGCTCAATACGTGGTAAACTATATGCCGGATTATTTGCTTTTGGCTCATTTATTGCGGCTTATCCAGAACTCAAGCAAGGCATTAGGGAAATTCTAGAAGACAGTTACTCTCTGGTGAATTACCTTCAAACAGCGATCCGCGCGTCAAAGCTTCCGGAGCCAAAACCATCAGACCAAGATGATGGCTTTCTTGAAGCGAAAGCTATTATCGACAGACGCAGAAAGCTTATGGAGCGAAAAAGCTAAGTCACACCAGCACTGAAAAAATAGTTTTACCCTATGCGTTTGCTCCCTTTATCAGAAGGGTTCCATCAGCCCAACGCAGCTATGCAATAGCCTATGGCAACATTCTCCGTTGAGAAGCGTATCATGCACTGCTATGCCCACCGGCGTCGGGCCGGGGAACATGGTCGGCAGCGCCGCGCAAGCGGTGACGGACCCCCCGTCCTACTGATCAAGGCCCGCCCTTCGTGGCGGGCCGTTTCTTTTTCGACCCTTGCCCTGCTGGCACGCTTGCCACCCGCCCCACCCCCCGACTAACATGCTAGCATGACCCGTGCGCCGCTCTGGCGCACCGTTCCGGGGGGAGCAGGTGAGCAGCGAAGGCGATCTTCTTCATGTCGTGACGAACGACAACATCCCCGAAGGGCGCAAGCGCTTTGGCCGGGCGATCATCTGGGGCACGGCGGGGCTGACGGCTCTGGTGGGGGGATTGCAGTTCCTGCAGGCCACGGGGCAGGCAGAGTTCGGCTTTGCCAACTGGCGGCCCACGCTTTACGCCTTTTGCACCTGGGCCGTCGCGCTGTGCTGGGGGCAGGTGCTGATCAATGGCGAGCATGGGAAGCGCACGCTCTTCGTGCTGCCGGCAGCGATCTTCGTGGCGGCGCTGACGATCTTTCCGCTGCTGTTCGGCCTGATCATCGCCTTCAGCGACTGGAACCTGTCGAGCCCGACGGGGCGGCAGTTCAACGGGTTGGACAATATCCGGCAGATGTGGACGGACCCGTTCTACTGGAACGCGCTGTGGAACATGGTGCTTTATTCGCTGGCGATCCTTGTGGAATATGCCATCGCATTCGGCCTTGCGCTGCTTCTGAACGCGCAGATCCGGGCGCGGAAGTTCTTTCGCGTGGCCTTCCTGCTGCCGCTGATGCTGTCGCCGGTGGCGGTGTCCTGGATGATCGGCAAATCCATGCTGGAGGCGCGCTATGGCCCGCTGTCGCGGCTGGCGCGGTTCCTTGGGGTGGAGAATCCGTCCTTCTTCGGTTCGCCCGAGATCGCGCGGGCGACCATCATGGTGATGGATGCCTGGACCTATATCCCCTTCATGATGATCATGATCCTGGCGGGGCTGCAGGCCATCCCCAAGGAGTTGAACGAGGCGGCGAAGGTTGACGGCGCGAATGGCTGGCGGAATTTCTGGGAGGTGACATTCCCGCTGATGCTGCCCGTGTCGATCACGGCGATCCTGATCCGCATCATCTTCAAGCTGAAGCTGGCGGATGTGGTGATCAACGTCACCTCGGGCGGGCCGGGGGGGGCGACGGATACCGTCACCAGCTTCATCTTCCGCGAATATCGCGAGAGGTCGAATGTGGGTTACGGCACGCTGCTGGCCTTTGTCTATCTGGTGGTCATCGTGATCGCCATGACGATCCTGATGAAACTCGCCGACCGCTGGATGAGGCCCCGGACATGACCGCCACCACGCAGATCTTCCGCGATTCCGAGGCCGACCGCCGCCACCGCGCCAAGTGGTGGACCAGCCGGATCGCCATTTACGGCGTGCTGATCCTGTGGACGGTGATCTGCCTGTTCCCGATCTACTGGACGATCACGACCAGCTTCAAGATGGCGCCCAACGTGATGAAGGGGAACATGGTGCCTTGGGTGGATTACCAACCCGCCTGGCTGGGTTGGCGGTCGCTGGGCCTGTCGCCGGATACGATCGGCAATGAAAGCACGGTGCGGGCAGAGTTCATGAAGCGCTTCCTGAATTCGGCGGTGATCTCGGTCACGTCCTCGGCGCTGGCGGTGGCCTTGGGCAGCCTGGCGGCCTATGGCCTGTCGCGGTTCAACTATCGCTTCGGCTTCATGAAGAACGCCGATATCAGCTTTTTCTTCCTGAGCCAGCTGATCCTGCCGCCGGTGGTTCTGGCCCTGCCCTTCCTGGTGCTGTACCGGGAACTGGCGCTCTTGGATACGCGGGTGGGGCTGATCCTGCTTTATACGCTGTCGGTGCTGCCCATCGTGATCTGGATCATGCGCGACCAGTTCGGCTCGATCCCGACGGAGCTGGAGGAGGCGGCGCTGGTGGACGGGCTTTCGATCTGGGGGGCATTCGCCACGATCATCCTGCCCATCGCCCTGCCGGGGATGGTGGCGGCCTTCATCCTGTCGCTTGTGCTGACCTGGAACGAGTATTTCTTCGCGGCGCTGCTGACATCGACCTATGCCAATACGCTGCCCGTGATGGTGGCCAGCCAGACAGGGAGCCAGGGCATATCGTGGTGGTCGATGGCCGCGCTGTCCTTTGCGGCGATCCTGCCCCTGATCGTGATCGGGGTGGTGCTGGAGAAATACATCATCAAGGGAATGGCCGCGGGGGCGGTGAAGTGACGGCCTGCGGGGCCACGATTTTTCTGCGAAAAATCAGCCCCGCGCGGCCTGAATTTTCGCAGGAAATTCGTTGGCCGCGCGGGGGGTGGCGATGCTGAAGGGAATGGATCCGCGGCTGTCGGCAGAGATCGTGCATGTGCTGATGCTGATGGGCCATGGCGACGATCTGGTGATCTGCGATGTGAACCATCCTGCGGCGACGATCGCGGCGGAAACGACCTATGGGCGGCTGGTCGACATGGCGGGCTGCGACATCCCAACGGCGGCGCGGGCAATCCTGACGCTGATGCCGCTGGATAGCTTCGTTCCCGCGCCGGTCAGCCGGATGCAGGTGGTGGGCGACCCCGACGGGGTGGTGCCGATCTTCGCGCGGATGCAGGCGGTGGTGGATCTGGCCGAGGGGCGGGCCGTGCAGGTGCAGGCGCTGGAGCGGTTCGCCTTCTACGAGGCGGCGAAGCGGTCCTTCGCCATCATCCGCACCAGCGATAGCGGGCCTTACGGGTGCTTCATCCTGAAGAAGGGCGTGGTGGACTTGCCAGAGCTTTAGGCGGGCGCTGTCTCAGAGGCCAAGCACCTTGCGCAGATGCGCCAGCGCCAGCTGCACCCCTTCTTCTCCCCTTGCCGCCGTGGCGCGGGGGGCGGTTTCGGTCCACCAGGGATCACCCTCCCCTGCCCGTTCCATCGCAACGGTGTCGGGGGCAAGGGCCAGCATGAGTGCCGTCTCGCCCTCTCCCGCATGATCGAAGGGAAAGACGTCGTTCTTCGGAAACAGCGGATGCAGGCGGATCCAGTTGAAAGGGTCGGTTCCCTGCCCGTGTTGGGCATAGTAATCTGCCATGTCGCGCCGGCCCCACCAGCCCGCGCCGCGCTCCGCCTCCAGATGCCGGAAGATCGCGTTGCGGGCGGCAAGGCGGAAGGCAAGGTCGGTGGGCATGCCCTGCGCGATGTTTTCCGACTGGTGGTGGATCACCGCATGGACATTGCGGAACCCCGCGCGGATGAGCGAGGCACACAGCGCCTCGAAAAACGGCACGAGGGCGGATGCATCCACATGCAGCGTCGTGCCATGCTCCGGCCCCGCGACGGCATGGGAGGCCGCGCCATAGGCGAAGGGCGGCAGGGTGACGATCTCATCCCCCAGACGGTCGAGGATTTCGGTCACGGCCAGCAGGTCCACCCCTGCGGGCAGGTGGCCACCGTGATGTTCCATTACACCCAGCGGCAGGACGACCGGTGTCCCTGCGGCAATCGCCGCCTGCACCTGATGCGGGCGCATGCGGTCATAGCGCATCACGCACCGCCCAGTTCATGCGCTATGTCGCGGGTCTGGGCGTAAAGCCGCTTGAACAGCGGATATTGCCGCGCATAGGCCGCCACGGTTTCGGGCCGCACCGTCCGCGCGACGGGGTTCCATTCCACGATCTGGTCGGGCAGCGCCTTGCCCACGGCGGTGGCGGCAAGGAAGGCGTTCCCGTAGCTCGCCCCCACCGTCTTTTCGCAGACGATCTGCCCCGCCCCGCCGATATCGGATGTGGCCTGCATCCAGACCGCGTTCTTCGTCCCGCCCCCCACGGCGAGGATGCGGTCGGGAAAGGCCCCAAGCGCGCGATAGGTGTCCAGCACATGGGCGGTGCCGGATGCGATCCCCTCCAGCACCGCGCGGAACATGTCGCCGCGCGTATGGGTGAGGTCGAGCCCGAAGAAGGCGCCCTTGGCGAGGGGGTCGTGGATCGGCGTCCGTTCCCCGCTGAAATAGGGCAGGCAGATCAACCCCTTCGCGCCCTTCGGACTTGCCGCCGCCTCTGCCGCCAGGTTGCCGAAGGACGTATCCCGCGCGAACTGGTCGCGGAACCAATGCGTCAGCGTGCCGGATGTCGCCAGCCCCGCCATCGAGGCATGCATGCCGGGCCACAACCACGGCGCATACCACAGCCGCGCATCGCGGACGGGGTCCGACGTCACCTGGATGATGAATATGGTCGACCCGTACATCATCATCATCTCGCCCGGCCGCTGCACGCCCACGCTGACGGCTTCCGCCGCCGCGTCGATGGTGCCGCAGGTGACGGGCGTGCCGATCGCCAGCCCCGTCTCGGCCGCCGCCGCCGCTGTCACATGGCCCGCGATGTCGGTGGACCACATCAGGCGCGGCAGCTTCTCCAGAGGCAGGATGTCGGGCGCCAGCGCATCGGTCCAGGCCAGCGCGTTCACGTCGTAAAGGGGCGAGAAATTGGCCGCCGTATAGTGGTCGATGACATATTCCCCCGTCAGCTTCCACGTGATGTAGGAGGTGGAGGTGAGGACTTTCGCCGTCCGCGCGTAAAGCTCGGGTTGCCGGTTCTTCAACCACAGGATCTTCGGCCCCACGGATTGCGAGGTCAGCGCATTGCCGCAGACCTGCATGATCCGATCCGCGCCGATGCGGGTGGTCAGATCCTCGATCTCCACCGCCGCCCGCGTATCGACACCGTAGAGGACGCCGTTCATCAACGGCGCACCATCCGCATCCACGGGCAGCATGCAGGGCCCTATCGCCGATGCCGCGACGCAGGCGATATCCGTCGCCGCCACCCCCGACTCTGCCAGAAGCGCGCGGGTGATGTGGACGAAATCGCCCCACCAATCCTCCTCCGCGCGATGCTCCGCCCAGCCGGGACGCGGCACCAGCATCCTGTGGGGTCGCGTGGCGGTGGCGACGATGCGGCCCGTGCCGTCCACCAGAACGCCCTTGGATTCGAAGGTTCCTATGTCGATGCCGAGCGTGTGTGTCATGGGATCAGCGGATCAGGTTGAAGCCGGGGGTGATGCGGGCGATGGCCGATTGCAGCAGCAGCACCATCTGCGCGACATCGGCAGGGTCCACCACCTCCAGCGCGGAATGGGTGTAGCGCATGGGGAAGCCGACATCGAGACAGGCCACCCCCTCTTCGCCCATGAACTGGATATAGGACAGGTCTGTCAGCGCGCCGGTATGGGCGGACCGTTGCAGGGGGAGCCCCTCGGCCTGTGCCGTGTCCTCCATCAGGGCCACCAGCGCCGGATGCGGGATCACCCCATTCAGCGTGCCGCGCCCGTGGAAGGAATAGAGGCTGATGCCGGGGCCGCCACCCAAGGTCACGTCGCCCCGCGCCACCATGTCCGGCGTGTCGCAGGCCAGCAGCAGGTCGATCTGGAAGGCGATGTCGGGCTTTGCCGCCGCCGCCGCGGGCAAGACGCCGCGCAGGTTGTATTCCTCCTGCACCGACCAGACGAGGTGGACGGCCGGCCCCGGCGCCCGATCCCGCAGCCGCGCCGCAAGATCGACCAGCGCGGCACAGCCCGCGCGGTCATCCGCACTGGTCCCCGCCAGCCGCCCATTGGCCAGTTCCATCACATGCGGGCGATAGACGACCGGATCGCCGATGCGCAGGCCCGCCGCCTCCGCCTCGGCCTTCGAGGCGAAACCGGCATCAACGTAAAGCTCGGCGTAAGGCACCACGCGATACTTCTCCTCGGGCGTGGTCGCATGGTGGCTCTTGTTGGCGATCAGCGCGGGGATATCGCCCTTGCGGGAACAGATCACCACCGCCTGCGCCGCCAGCGCCCGCTCTGGCACGCCGCCCAGCCGTTCCAGCCGGATCAGCCCCGACGCCTCCACCTTCCGCACGATGAACCCCAACTGGTCCATATGGGTGAAGACCAATACCGAAGGCGCCGCCGGATCGCCCTCCAGCGTGGCCGACAGGTTCCCCAGCCGATCCGTCCGATGCGCAATCCCCAGCGCATCCAGATCTGCCGCAATGCGCGCGCGGATGCGATCTTCATGCCCCGCAAGACCGGGGATCAGCATGTAATCGCGGATGAGATCACGCAGCATCCTGCTTCCCCTGCCCCTTCATCCTGGCAAAAATACCCACAGGGGGTGAATTGGCCGGCACGGCCAAGAGGGGGCGCGTGCGCCCCCTGAACGCGGAGCCGGACGCGCGGCACGCGCGGGAGGCGACAGGAAAGGCTTGCGCGTCAGCGCTCCGCTTTGCAGGCATCAATACCCCCTCGCCGCGCGGGCCTTGTCCATGAAATCCGTCGCGCGGTCGGCATCGACGGCGGCCCATGTGTCGCCGCCCTGCTTCAGCGCCGATCCCACGATGCAGCCATCCGCCACGCGCAGCACATCCGCGATGGTCGCATGTTTCACGCCCGTATTGGCCAGAACCGGCGTCCTGGGCAGGACCCGCTTCACCGCCTCCAGATCGCGCATCTCCGCCGCCTCGCCCGTGATCGCGCCGGATACCAGCACCGCATCGGGGATGGACGAAAACACCGCCGACCGCGCGCGGTCGGGCAGTGAACGGGGATCAAGCGAGCCTGCGAATTCCGCCGAGACGTTGTAGAGCAGCGCGCAATCCGTGTTGCCCAGACGGTGCTGGTAGCGCTGCGCGGCCCCCGCGTCGGGCGCCCATATCCCCATGTCGCTGGCGTAAGTCCCCGTGAATATCTCGCGCAGGAAGGCCGCGCCCGTCGCGGCAGCCAGCGCCACGCTGGCCAGCGGGTCCCACAGCACGTTCACGCCGAAGGGCACGGTGATCCGGTCGCGCAGGCGGCCGATCACATAGGCCATCGTCGCGGTCGAGGCGGTGTCCACCTTCAACTCGTAAGGCCTGTCATTCTCGTTCCCGAACATCACGGCATCGACGCCCGCCGCCTGCAACGCGGCAAGGTCGGCGGCGGCACCCGCGATGATCGCCTCCACCCCGCCCGCCTTGTCATGCAGGGGCGTTCCGGGCAGCGCGCCCAGATGCACCATGGCGATGACGGGCTTCCTGCCCGCACCGAAGACCTTTTCGAACCGTGACATTCTCATCCTCCCGAGATGGGCGAAGGCTAGACGGAAAGGGATTGGACCGGAAGGGGGAACATACTAGCATGTCAGTTACGGGCGGAGGGAAAGATGCAGGACACGCGGCACTGGGACAGGTTGGGCAACGGGGGCTTGGACTTTACCGTTCTGGGATTCGGGTCGGCCCCGATCGGCAACCTCTTCCGCGCGATTTCGGATGACGATGCCCATGCGGTGCTACAGGCGGCATGGGACGGCGGTATCCGCTATTACGACACCGCGCCGCTTTACGGGCTGGGTCTGTCGGAGACGCGGTTGAACCGTTTCCTTCGGGGGAAGCCGCGGGATGAATATGTCATCTCGTCAAAGATCGGGCGGCTGTTCAGGGCGACGACACCTGACAAGCGCGACGGGTTCGGCAAGTGGTTCGACGTGCCATCGCGGAACGAGGTTTACGATTACGGTTACGATGCCGTATTCCGGTCAGTGGAGTTTTCGCTGGAGCGGTTGGGAATAGACCGGATCGACATCCTCTATGCCCATGATCTGGACATCTTCAACCACGGCTCTCAGGCGGCGCTGGATGCGCGCTTGGCAGAGTTCATGGCAGGCGGCTATCGCGCGCTGGTGAAGCTGCGGGAAGAAGGGGTGATCCGGGCCTTCGGCGCGGGGGTGAATGAGTGGGAACCCTGCCGCTGGCTGCTGGATCGGGGGGATTTCGACATCTTCCTGCTGGCGGGGGAATATTCGCTGCTGCGGACCGAGTCGCTGACGGGCTTCATGGACCCCGCCGCCGCGCGGGGGGTCGGGGTGGTCGTGGGTGGACCTTACAATTCCGGCATCCTTGCCACGGGGCCACGGCCGGGGGCGCAGTACCGCTATAACGACGCGCCGGATTGGGCGATGGAAAAGGCGGGGCGTTTGCAGGCGCTGTGTCAGGCGCATGGCGTGCGGCTGGTCGATGCGGCCTTCCAGTTCTGCACGCGGCATCCCGCCGTCGTGTCTGTGATCCCCGGCGGGCAGAGCCTGTTCGAGATGGAAAGCAACCTCGCGGCAGCGGCGGCAGAGATACCGCCCGCGCTGTGGGAGGCGATGAAGGCCGAGGGGTTGATCCACCCCGACGCGCCGGTATGAGGGGGAAGGCCATGCAGATCGACGCGCATCAGCATTTCTGGCACCCCGGGCGGGGCGATTACGGCTGGATGCCGAAGGACGATCCCGTCCTGTCGCGGCCCTATGCGCCCTTCGAGCTGTGGCCGCAATTGCAGGCGGCAGGGGTGGAGGGCACGGTTCTGGTGCAGGCCGCGCCGACCGTGGCCGAGACGGAATACATGCTGGGCATCGCCGATGCGACGCCTTGGGTTCTGGGCGTGGTGGGCTGGGTGGATTTCGAACGGCCCGCCGACCTTGCCGAATTGCAGCGCCTGTCGGGGCATCCGAAGTTCAAGGGCGTCCGGCCCATGATCCAGGACCTGCCGGATGACGGCTGGATGCTGCGCGAGGATGTGCAATGGGCCTTCCGCGCGTTGTGCGACCTTGGCTTGCGCTTCGATGCGCTGGGATTTCCCCGCCATCTGGCGAATTTCCTGACGATCCTGAAGCGCTATCCGACGATGCAGGTCGTGGTCGATCACTGCATGAAGCCGCAGATCCGTGAGAAGTCGGAGGCGCATTTCCGCTTCTGGGCCGACGGCATGAGCCGGATCGCGGATGAGACGGCGGCAGTGGTGAAGTTCTCCGCCCTGATCACCGAGGCGGATGCGGATTGGACGGTGGAGGATTTGCGGCCTTACGTGGACCACGTCTTCGCGGCCTTCGGGGCAGAGCGGGTGATGTGGGGGTCGGACTGGCCGGTCTGCCGGTTGCGCGGGGAATATGCGGATTGGCGGGCGGCGGCGCTGGAGTTGACGGCGGGCCTGTCGGATGTGGACCGCGCGTTGGTCTTTGGCGGGACGGCGGCGGGGTTTTACGGGTTGTGAAGCGGAGCGCCGCGCGAAGGGCGCGGCGCAAGTTCTTTGCCTCGCCTGCGCGCATTCGCGCTTCGGCTCAGGGCGGGGGCGCTTCGCCCCCCGCACCCCCCGAGGGTATTTGAGCCAAGACGAAGGGGATTGCCTCAGGCGCCGTAAAGGGCGCGGGCGATGAGGCGGGTGGCGGTGGCCGCGTCCTGTTTTGCCATGGCGGCGGTGAGGGTGGGGTCGTCCTTGAGGGAGGCGGCGACGGCGCGCAGGCGTTCGGTGAGGGCGAGATTGGCGCGGGATTCCTGCACCGGGTCCATGCCGCCGTGATCGGGGAAGGTGTCGAAATAGATGACGCCGTCATAGCCGATACGGTCAAGCGTCCAGAAGAGTTCGACCGTCTGGATCGGGTGGACAGTGCCCGCGATCAGCCCATCGTCGCGTTTGGCATAGCCATCGTTCAGGTGGACGCCCATGATGCGGCAGTGGCGGGCGGCGAGGGTGGCGGATTTCGCGGGCATCTCTCCGGCGAAAAGCATGTGGCAGAAGTCGAGCGTGACGCCGAGATTGGGGCGGTTCAGGTCGCGGATGGCATGAAGCGTCGTGGCCATGTCGGGCAGGACGGACCAGGAGCGCGGCTCGTTCGGTTTGTATTCGATGGAGATGTCGAGGGCGGGGTTGTGGTCGCAGATTTCCGCAAGGCCCGAGAGGGTGTCATCCCACATGCGATTGTAGTCGCCCTGGAAGCTGTAATCGAAGCCGTCCTGGCCCAGCCAGATGGTCATCACCTGCCCGCCCATCTGCGCCAAGGCGTCGAGACCCTGCTTCGTGATGTCGATGGCGGCGCGGCGGACGGTGGCATCGGGATGGGTGAAGGCACCCAGTTTGAAACCCGGGTCGGTGTAATAGCGCATGGCGAGGCCGTTCAGCGCCATGTTCGAATCTTGCAAGATTCCGGTCAGTTCTTCCGGGGTGTGATGATCGAAATGGTCGGGAAAGTTCAGGTCGGCGGCGTTCAATCCACCCACCTCCCCTGCCCTTGTGATCATGTCGGCCACCGTGTCGCCCTTGCGTTTGAAGGCATTCAGGCGCGTTGCATAGCGCGGGCGATTGGGGATCGTCATGGGGGCAAGCCTTTCAGGCCGGATCGAAGAGATCGGGCCGGTCGCGTTCCAGCGGTTCGAGATAGGTGATCAATTGCCGCAGATGGTGCTGCGTGGCAAGCCGCGCGGCCTGGGGATCGCGCGCCTCGAGTGCGGTGAGGATGGCGCGGTGTTCGTCCAGTGTCGCGGCGATGCGGCCCGGGACGGGCAGGATGAGTTGCCGCGCGCGGTTGACATGGAGCCAGGCCGTCTCGCTGACCTGGGCAAGTTTGCGGAAGCCGGTGAAGGAGAGCAGCAGTTCGTGCATGCGGGCATCGGTCTGGTAGAAGCCCGGCACATCCCCATCGGCAATCAGCGCCGCCTGCACGGTGAGGTTGCGGCGCAGTTGGGTGAGCTGATCCTCGGTGATCGTTTCGGCCACGCGTTCGATTGCGGCCACTTCGATCGCCTCGCGCAGGAAGGCGCCTTCGCGGATCTCTTCCATCGAGAAACGGGCGACGAAGGTGCCCGCCTGCGGGACGACATCCACCAACCCCTCGGCCGCCAGCCGCGCCACGGCATCGGCGACGGGGCTGCGCGAGACGCCGAGCGCATCGCAGATTTCCGGTTTGCGCAGGATCTCGCCCGGGCGATAGGCGAGCGAGAGGATCGCCTCGCGCAGGGTCTGGTAGACGCGCTGGCCAAGGCTGCCGGAGAAATGGTCAAGCGGCGCGAGGCGCGCTTCGGAAGGCACTTGTGAAGAGGGTTCGGGCGGCTGTAACATGCTAACATGTTAGGCATGCACGGCCCCCTGTCAAGGAAGGGCTGCAAGGGGGGCATATGGCGGAAGGCGTGATCCGGTTGCACGGGGCGGATAATGTGGTGATCGCGCTGGCCGATCTGCCGAAGGGGGCCGTGGTGGAGGGGATTGCGCTGACGGGGCCGGTGCCGCGCGGGCACAAGATCGCGGCGCGGGGGATCGCGCGGGGCGAGAACGTGCTGCGCTATGGCCAGATCATCGGGCAGGCGGTGGAGGAGATCGCGGCCGGGGCGCATGTGCATTCGCATAATCTGGGCATGGCGCCGCATACGGACGATTATGCCATCGGGGCGGAATGCAGGCCCCTGCCCTCGCTGCAACCGCTTGAATTCATGGGGTATCATCGGGCGGATGGGCAGGTCGGCACGCGGAATTACATCGGTATCCTGACGAGCGTGAACTGTTCGGGTTCGGTCGCGCGTTTCATTGCGGAAGCGGCGGAGAAGGACCCGGTGCTGAACGGGATGCCGAATGTCGATGGCATCGTGCCCATCGTCCACCAGACGGGCTGCGGCATGTCGGGGACGAATGAGGGATATCAGACCCTGATGCGGACGCTGAAGGGCTATGCCCGCAACGCCAATTTCGGGGGCATCCTGCTGGTGGGGCTGGGATGCGAGGTGATGCAGGTGCCGGACCTTGTGGGCCAGGGGCGGCTGCGGCCGGACGGGAATTTCCGCTACATGACCATCCAGGGCACGGGCGGGACGCGGGCGACGATTGCCAAGGCGTTGGAAATACTTCGGGAAATGGCAGAGGTTGCGTCGCGGGTAGAGCGGCGTCCCGCGCCTGTGTCCAAGCTGATCGTGGGGCTGCAATGCGGGGGGTCGGATGGCTATTCCGGTATCACGGCGAACCCGGCCTTGGGACATGCATCCGACCTGCTGGTCAGGATGGGGGGAACGACGATCCTGTCCGAGACGCCGGAGATCTATGGGGCGGAGCATCTGTTGACGCGCCGGGCCGTGCGGCCGGAGGTGGGGGAGCGGTTGATCGAACGCATCCGCTGGTGGGAGGACTATACCGCCAGGAATGATGGGGAGATGGACAACAACCCGTCACCGGGGAACAAGAAGGGCGGGTTGACGACGATCCTTGAAAAGTCGCTGGGTGCCGTGGCGAAGGGGGGGACCGCGCCCTTGGCGGCTGTCTACAAGTTCGGGGAACCCATTGATACCAATGGGTTTGTCTATATGGACAGCCCCGGCTACGACCCCTGTTCGGTGACCGGGCAGATTGCCAGCGGGGCCACGATGATCGTCTTCACCACGGGGCGGGGGTCGGTGTCGGGCTACAAGCCCAGCCCCTGCATCAAGCTGGCGACGAATTCCGAGATGTATGCGCGGATGGCGGAGGACATGGATATCAACTGCGGGGATATCCTGACCGAAGGCGTCAGCATCGAGGCCAAGGGCGAAGAGATCCTGGCCCGGATTGTCGAGGTCGCTTCGGGGAAGAAGACGCTGTCGGAGGAATTGGGCTTTGGCGGGGCGGAATTCGTGCCCTGGCAGATCGGGGCGGTGATGTGACGGTGCCGGAGGCTGTGCCGCCTTCTGTGCCGCTAGCCGTGGGCACGCGGCGGGCGTTGGGTTGACGTGGCGTTAAGGTTAACGCGGGGCGGCGACGGACGGTGATCCGGCGGAGCGCGCCCCCCTTTCGGGGGACGCGCAAGCCTTTTGGGTCGCGTGCCGCGCGGGGCGCGCTCATCCCGCTCCACGTCAAAAGGGGCGTGCCGCCCCCTCTGTCCGCTGGCGCGGCCATTCACCCCCTGCGGGTATTTCGGCCAAGATGAAGGGGAACTGTCATGGTCTTCATCTTGGCCCAAATACCCAAATTCAACGGCCGGGCCAGATACGCGGTCAGGCAAGAAGCGCCGTGATCTCGGCCACGGCCTGTTCCACCAGATCGGGGCGGGCGCGGGATTCGACGTTGAGGCGCAGGAGCGGTTCGGTATTCGAGCCGCGCAGGTTCATCCGCCAGGTCCCGAAATCGAGCGAGAGGCCATCGGTTTCGTCGCGGCTTTCGGCGCGGGGGGCGTAGCGGGCATCGACCATGGCGATGGCGGCGCGGACGTCGGGGACGCGGAAGTTGATCTCTCCGGACGACGGGAAGGCCGCGCGGCGGTCGGCCAGAAGGGCGGCCAGCGACTGGCCGCTGCGGCCCATCAGTTCGGCCACCAGAAGCCAGGGGATCATGCCGCTGTCGCAGGCGAAGAAATCGCGGAAATAGTGATGCGCCGACATTTCGCCGCCATAGACGGCGTCATGGTCGCGGAGCGCCTGTTTCAGGAAGGCATGGCCCGTGCGGGCCATGATGGCGCGGCCCCCTGCCCGGGCGACGGCGGCCCGGGTGGCGAGGATCACGCGCGGATCGTGGACGATGGCGGCGCCGGGTTCCTTGGCGCAGAAGACCTCGGCCAGGAGGCCCACGACATATTCGCCCGGCACGAAGCCGCCTTCGTGATCGAAGAAGAAGCAGCGGTCGAAATCGCCGTCGAAGGCGACGCCGAGATCGGCCCCCTCGGCGATCACGGCGCGCGCGGTGACCGGCTGGTTTTCCGGCAGGAGCGGGTTGGGGATGCCGTTCGGAAAGCTGCCGTCGGGGGTGTGATGGAGCCGGGTGAAGCGCAGCGGCGCGCCGCGGCGGGCCAGTTCGGCGGCGATGGCATCGAAGGTCGGCCCGGCCGCGCCATTGCCGGCATTGACGAGGATATGGAGCGGGCGCAGCGCGGCGGGATCGACGAAGGAAAGCACGCGTTCGACATAGGCCGCGCGGGTGGCAGAGGCATCGCTGCGGCGGCCGCCCGGGCGGGCGGGGGCGAAGTCCTGCGATTCCGCCAGCGCGCGGATCGCGGCAAGGCCGGTTGCGGCATCCAGCGGCGCGGATCCGGCGCGGACCATCTTCATCCCGTTGTAATCCATCGGATTATGCGAGGCGGTGACGCAGATGCCACCATCCGCGCCCAGATGGCCGGTGGCGAAATAGACCTCTTCGGTGCCGCAAAGCCCGAGATCGAGCACCTCTGCCCCGGCCTCCATCAGGCCCTGCGCCACGGCATCGGCCAGGCTTTGCGACGAGGCGCGGATGTCGCGGCCCAGCACCACGCGGGTGGTGCCCAGCACTTCGGCGAAGGCGCGGCCGATGCGGGCGGCGATGGCTTCGTCGAGGTCATGGCCAAGGCGGCCACGCACATCATAGGCCTTGAAGCAGGTCAGGCTGTCGGCAGGCATGGGAAGCTCCGGTTTTTGTGCGATCTGGTTAGCAGGCGGCGGGGGGCGGGGAAAGGGTGTGCTGCGGGAGGAAAAGCTTAGCAAAAGAATCAGGTTTACATTCCCGACTGTTTTGATAGGTTACTTGCATCTCCCAGCCAGCCCATGCGGTCAGCCCGGCGCCCCTGCCCCTTCATCCCAGAGAAAGTTGGCGAGATGATCCGTTTTCCCCGCATGACATACCGACCGCTGGCCGCAGGTCCGTCCCCGGCACTGGTCCCGAACCTTTCCCCGGACATGGCCGATCTGCTGCGCCAGGCGCTGACGGGTTGGATGCCCGGCAGCGCCGCTTCGGGGCTGGAGGCCCTGTTCGACCGGATGGAGGCAGGCCGATGAACATGCGTCCCGATCCGATGCGCCTGCAGGGCGCGCAGCCCCGCCCGGTGGTGACGCTGCCGCAGGATGCGGCCCCGATGCATGATGCCCGCGTCCTGACGCGGGGGGGCGTGCAGGCCCGCATCCTGCTGGATGGACAGGTCTATGCCCTGCGCATCACGCGGGCGGGCAAGCTGATCCTGACGAAATAGGCACGCCCCCTGCGGTGGTGCCCGCGCTTCGGGGTGAAGTGACAGGGCGCGCGGGGCGGTGTAAGGCTCCGGCATGACCGATGCGCGCGCCGTTTCCCCGCCCGATGCACCGCCGCCTTCGGCGGTGCTGTCGGTCGTGCTGGGGCTGGGGCGGGTGCTGGGGCCTGCCCTTGCGGCGGTGGCTTTGCGGGTGCGGCGGGCGCGTGGCAAGGAAGACCCGGCGCGCTGGCGCGAGAAGCTGGGGCGGACCGCCCTGCCACGCCCGGACGGGGCGCTGATCTGGGTTCATGCGGTAAGTGTGGGGGAAAGCCTGTCGGTGCTGCCCCTGTTGCAGGCGCTGACGGCGCGGGGCGACCTGCATGTGCTGCTGACCTGCACCACGGTGACGGCGATGGATCTGATGCAGGGCCGCGTGCCGGATCGGGTGATCCTGCAATATCTGCCGGTGGATGTGCCGGGGCCGGTGGAGCGGTTCCTCGCGCATTGGCGGCCCGATGTCGCGGTGATGGTGGAGAGCGAGTTCTGGCCGCGGCTGATCCATTCCACCCATCGGCGGGGCATCCCGCTGATTCTGGCCAATGCGCGGATGTCGGACCGGTCGGCCGCGCGCTGGGCGCGGATGCGGGGCGTGGCGGCGGCGATCCTTGGGCGCTTTGCCGCACTGGTGGCAACGGATGGCGCGATGGCCGAACGTCTGGTGGCGCTGGGCGCGGATCCGGCGCGGGTGCGGGTGACGGGCACGCTGAAGCGGGGGGCGGCGCGGCTGCCGGTGGATGCGGCGGAACGGGCGCGGCTGGGCGCGGCGCTGGCGGGCCGGCCGGTCTGGCTGGCGGCATCGACCCATCCGGGCGAGGAGGCGGCGGTGCTGGCGGCGCATCGCGCGCTTTGCGCGGAGCGGCCCGAGGCGATGCTGATCCTGGCCCCGCGCCATCCGCCGCGCGGCGACGAGGTGGCGGGGCTGGTCGCGGCGGCGGGGCTGGAACAGAGCCGCCGCAGCCAGGGCGAGGCCCCGGGGGGACAGGTCTACCTGGCCGATACGCTGGGCGAGATGGGGCTTTGGTTCGATCTCTGCCCGGTCTCTTTCATCGGGGGGTCGCTGGTGCAGGGGATCGGGGGCCACAATGCCTATGAGCCGGCGCTGCATGGCTCGGCCATCCTGCATGGGCCGCATGTGGGCAATTTCGCCGATCTCTATGCCCGGCTGGACGGCGCGGGCGCGGCGCGGGTGGTGGGCGATGCGGCGGCGCTGGCGCATGCGGTGGCGGCGTTGAGCGGCGATCCCGCGGCGCGGGCGGGCCTGACGGCGGCGGCCGAGGCGGTGCTGGCGGCCGAGGCGGACGGGGTGGCCGAGACGGCGGGCCTGATCCTGGGGCTGCTGCCGGTGGCAACACCTACCAGGTCTTGTTGATCATCTTCCAGCGCCTGTGCGTCCAGAGCCACTGGTCCATATGGGCGCGGACCTGTGCCTCGAGGCTGTCGTTCAGGGCCTGGGTCATGGTTTCGGGATCGCCATGGGGGATCGGGGCCTCGATCACCATGTCGAAGCCGCCATCGGGGCGGCGGATGCCATAGGTGGGCACCACCAGCGCGTCGTAGCGCAGCGCCATTTCGGCGGGGGAGAGGGCGGTGAGCGCCTCATGCCCGAAGAAGCGCAGGATCGCGCCGTCGCCCATCGACTGATCCAGCACCACGCCGACCATGCCCCCGCCCTTGAGGAAGCGGACCATATCGGCGAGCCCCTTGCGCCCGCGCGGGAAAAGCGGCGTGCCGATGCGCGAGATGGCGGCGACGTAGTGATGGTTGAAGAAGGGGTTGTCCATCGGGCGGTAAAGGCCGCCCACGCGGTAGCCGCGGGCGATCAGGCCGCCGCGGATGGCGTCGTAATTGCCCAGATGCCCGGTGACGAGCAGGACGGGGCGGCCGGTGCGATGCGCCTCTTCCAGGGCGGCAACCCCGGCGCCTTGCAGGGGTTCGCGCGCCACGCGGGCCACGAATTCCGGGCCGGAATAGAGTTCGGCCAGCGTGCGGCCGATGCTGCGCGGCACGTCGCGGACAAGGCGCGCGACTTCGGCTTCGGGCAGGTCGGGGCGGACGAGGGCGAGGTTTTCGCGGATGCGTTTGCGCCAGCCTGCCAGGGGGGCGACGATGCGCGTCATCAGCGCGGCGGCAAGGCTGCGGCGGGCGTCGAAGGGCAGGCTGAGGACAAGCCAGAGCGCGGCGCGGATCAGGCGATCCGTGATCCATGCGCCGATGCGGCCTGCTTTGTCGGACCTGACGGCCATGCTTCCCCTGCCCCTTTACGGACCTTGCGGGATATATCGCCCCCCTGCCGTCGCCACAACCCGACCGCTTTGCCTGCGCCGGTCGGGGGCGTTGACATCGGGCCTTGGGGCAAGGTCTATGGGCCAGAGCCCCAGCGGATGACCCCATGACCAAGGCGCCCGAGCTTTATGTCACCAACCTCAATCCCCGGTTCACCGGGGTATCGGCCACGGCGGCGGCGGTGCTGGCCTGTCAGGCGCGGCAGATGCGGGTGGTGCTGGTGGGCCATGCCCTGCCCGGCTGCCCGGAGCCGGTGACGCGGCGGGCGGCGCTGGCCTTGGCGCGCGAGGCGCCCGAGGGGCGGGCCTTTTCCATCTGGCATGTGCGCCGCAACCCCGAGATGCAGCTTGCGCTTTTCGCCCGCGATGTGCTGCGCCTGCCGGTGCGGATCGTCTTTACCAGCGCGGCGCAGCGGCGGCATTCGGCCTGGCCGCGCTGGCTGATCTCGCGGATGGATGCGGTGATCGCGACGACGGAAGCGGCAGCGGGTTTCGTGCCGGACTGCCGGGCGGTGGTGCCGCATGGGGTGGATACGGCGCGCTTCGCCCCGGCGGCGGACAGGGCGGCGGCCTGGCGGGCGAGCGGGTTTCCGGGCGACTATGGCATCCTGACCGTGGGGCGCATCCGGCCCGAGAAGGGGACGGATCTTTTCGTGCGGGCGATGATCCGGGCGCTGCCCGCCCTGCCCGGCGCGGTGGCGGTGGTGGCAGGAATGGCCAAGGGCGGGGATGAGGCATTCCTCGAGGGGCTGAAGGCGGAGGTGGCGGCGGCGGGGCTGGGGGGCCGGATCCTTTTTCCCGGCGAAGTGGCGGCGGAGCGGATGCCCGCGCTGATGCAGGGGGCGGGCCTTCTGATGGCGCTGCCGCGATATGAGGGCTATGGCGTGACGCCGATCGAGGCGATGGCCTGCGGCGTGCCGATCATCGCCTCGCGGACCGGGCATTTCCAGGAATTCGCGGGCCGCGCGGGGGGGAATGATCAGGCGGGGCTGGTGGTGCCGCTGGAGGATTGGCAGGCGGCGGCAGAGGCGGCGGTGGCGCTGCTGTCGGACGCGCCGCGCCATGCCGCATGGGCCGCGGCGGCGCGGGAGCGCGCGCTGCGCCTGTTCGGGGTGGAGCGGGAGGCCGCGGGGATCCGGGCCGTCTATGACGATCTCTGGGCGGGACGGTGAACCCGCAGGCTCAGCCCTTCGCCCCCTGCCCGCGGGAATAGATATCCTCGTAGCGGATGATGTCATCCTCGCCCAGATAGGCGCCGGTCTGCACCTCGATCAGGACCATGGGCACCTTGCCGGGGTTCTCCATCCGGTGCTTGGCCCCAAGGGGGATGTAGACGGACTGGTTTTCCGTCACCAGATGGACGCTGTCATCCACGGTGACGCGGGCGGTGCCGTTGACCACGATCCAGTGTTCGGACCGGTGCATGTGCGATTGCAGGGACAGCGCCGCGCCGGGTTTGACGACGATCCGCTTGACCTGAAAGCGGTCGGACAGGGCAAGGGTTTCGAACCAGCCCCAGGGGCGGTGATCGCGGGGGAAAGCCTCGGCCTGTTTGGCGCCCTTGGCCTGCAGCACCTCGACCGCGCGCTTCACATCCTGCGCGCGGGACCGGTCGGCCACGAGGACAGCATCGCCGGTGGCGATGGCAATGATGTCCTTCAGCCCGATCCCCACCAGTTCGACATCGCCATCCTCGGCCCTGAGGAGGGTGTTGTCGCAGTCGATGGCCACGGCATTGCCGCCCAGCGCATTGCCGCGCGCGTCAGCGGCCATTTCCGTGGCCACCGCATCCCAGCCGCCCAGATCGGACCAGCCCGCGCCAAAGGGCACGGCCACCAGATTGCCCGCCCGTTCCATCACCGCATAGTCGATCGAGATCGCCTCGGCCCCTTTCCAGGCGGTTTCCTCAAGGCGGAGGAAGCCCAGATCAGGGCGCGCGGCATCGACCGCCGCGCGGACCGGGGGCAATAGGCCCGGCGCATGGGTGGCGAAGGCGTCGATCATGGTGCCGGCGGTAAAGAGGAAGATCCCCGCATTCCACAGGAAATTGCCTGAGGCGAGCATCGCCTCGGCGGCGTCGCGCTTCGGTTTCTCGACAAAGCGGGCCAGATCGACGGGCACGCCATCGGCGGCGGGGCCGGTGAGTTCCAGCCAGCCATAGCCGGTTTCGGCCCGGGTGGGGCGGATGCCGAAGGTGACGATGCGGCCCGCGCGGGCCGCGGTTTCGCCCGCGCGGACGGCGGCCCGGAAGGCCGCGGCATCGGGGACCACATGATCGGAAGGCGCGACCAGCATCAGCGCCGAAGGATCGGTCTGCGCCAAATGCAGGGCGGCGGCCAGCACCGCGGGCGCGGTGTTGCGGCCTTCGGGTTCGATCAGCACGGTGCCGGGATCGACGCCCGCGGCCTGCAGCTGTTCGGTCACGATGAAGCGGTAATCCGAACCGGTGATCACGAGGGGGGCCGCAAAACCTTCGCCGGAAAGGCGGCGGGCCGAGGCCTGGAACAGGCTTTCCTCGCCGATCAGGCGGGTGAACTGCTTGGGAAAGCTCTTGCGCGACAGCGGCCAGAGCCGGGTTCCCGAACCCCCGCACAACAGAACCGGATGGATCATCTGGCCTTACCCTTTTGAAAGGCGAAAAATATCGCAGCATCGTTGCCGGATTTTGGCGGCCGGGGCAACCCCGGCGCGGGGGGGGGAAGGACTCGCGACCAAAGTCGTCTTGTGGGGGTTGCGGAGGCGATATACCGCATTGGCCATATCCGGCCCTGCGCGGCGCGGGCATTTGTCCAGGATCAAGGCGCACTGTGCCGGGGGGCCGCAGGGTGGCCAGGTCGGCGGGGGCAGAGGGGGCGACATGCAGATTTCGGCCAGCCAGCATATCGAGCGGATCGAAAGCGCCATTCGGGGCGGGCTGGCGGCGCGGTCGCCGGTGGCGGCATCCTGGGCGCGGTCGGCCACGCTGCACCGGCTGGACCCGGCGGCGCGCAAGGCCGAGGGGCGGCTGACCGCGGGGGAAATCGCGCTGGCGCGCGAAAGGCTGGGCGCGCTGCTGCCGCTGGCCGCGCCGCATCTGGACCGTCTGTTCCTGACGGTGGGCGGACTGGGGGCCTGCATCGTGCTGGCTGATGCCGAAGGGATCGCGCTGGAGCGGCGGGGCCATGCGGGGGATGACGCGGCCTTCGAGGCGGCCGGGCTGTGGACGGGAACCCTGTGGTCCGAGGCGCAGGCGGGCACGAACGGGATCGGCACCTGCCTGGCCGAGGGGCGGGCGGTGACGATCCATCGCGACCAGCATTTCCTGGCGCGCAATATCGGGCTCAGCTGTTCCTCGGCGCCGGTGCATGGGCCGGGGGGGCAGATGCTGGCGGTGATCGACGTCTCGACCGCGCGGATGGACCTGCCCGAGGCGATCGGCGGGCTGATCGGCGCAACCGTGGCCGAGGCGGCGCGGCGGCTGGAGGCGGATCTGTTCGCCGCGGAATTCCCGGGCGCGCGGCTGGTTCTGGTGCCGGGAACGGACCGGGCGGGCGGCGCGCTGCTGGCGGTGGATGCGGATGACCTGGTGATCGGGGCGACGCGGGCGGCGCGGGTGCAGTTGAACCTGACGGGGGATCTGGCGGCGACGCCGCGCCCGGTGGCGGATGTGCTGGGCCTTGAGGCGCGGGACGGGTTCGATGCGGCGGAACGGGCGGTGCTGACACGGGCGCTGGCGCGGTCCGGGGGGAATGTCTCGGCCGCGGCGCGCGCGCTGGGGCTGAGCCGGGCGACCCTGCATCGCAAGCTGGAGCGCCGCCCTTCGGGGCGGGGCTGCTAGGGCCGCGCGGCGAAGGGATCGGGCACGGGCCGGAGGGTTTCCCGTCCCCCGGCCCGGCCTGACCCACGTCCTAGCCTGTCTGCGCCATGCGACAGGTTCCGACGCGGTCAAGGGCGGGGTCGCGGGCCTTGGTGGAGATGTCCAGAAGGCCCAGGACGGAGTGGAAGAGATTGTCCTGGCTGGCGGGTTCCTGCGCGCGGGCGCGCAGGCAATCCATGTCGAGCCCAAGCGCATCGCGGAAACCTTCGCCCAGCCACAGCACCATCGGCACGCGGGTCTGTGTCTCGGGTGCCATGAAGAGCGGGGCGGCATGCAGGTAGAGCCCGCCTTCGCCCAGCGATTCGCCATGGTCGGAGAGATAGAGCATGGCCGTCAGGGCCTTGTCGGTGGCGGCCAGCATGTCGATGCTGCGCGACAGGACGTGATCGGTTTCCAGCATGCCGTTGTCATAGGCGTTGACGATTTCGGGAAGGGTGCAATCGGCGAATTCGACGCTTTGGCAATCGGGGGTGAATTGCGCCCTTTCGCGGGGATAGCGCAGGTAATAGGCCGGGCCGTGATTGCCGATCATGTGCAGGACAAGGACGGTGTTCTGCGTGATCCCGGCCAGGGTGCTTTCGATGACGGGCAGGAAGACCTCATCGGTGCATTCGACGGCGCAGGCGGCGGGATCGAGCGTGGCATCCACCCTGTCCCATCCGGTGCGGGCGGCGATCTGCTGATCGCCGGTATTGTTGTCGATCCAGCGGGTGGCAAAACCCGCGCGGGCCAGCACGTCGAGCAGGTTTTCCTGCGACAGGAAGCCGTCACGGGAATAATCGGCCTGGGCAAGCGGCGAGAACATGCAGGGCAGCGAGACAGCGGTAGAGGTGCCGCAGGAGGCGACATCGGGGAAGTTGATCACCCCGCGTTCGGCAAGGCCAGGCGTTGTCTGCCGGTCATAACCGTTCAGCCCGAAATTCTGCGCCCGCGCCGTTTCGCCTGCAAAGAGGACGAGGAGGACGGGCTTTTGCGCGGCAGCCAGCAGCGGCCCGGGGCGGGCATCGGTGGCGACGGTGCGCAGTTCCACCCGGCCGGATTTCCATTGCTGCTTGCCATAGCGGGCGACGGCGCCGATGGTTGCGCCTGGCTGATAGGCGGCGAGAAGTTCCTTCCTTTCGCGAAGAACGGCAGAGAATGTTTTGAAATCGCTGAACAAACCGCCAACAAGGACGGCAAGGCACAGGGTCACGCCAAGGGGCCAGCGCCAAAGCTGGTGCCAGCGCCCGACGCGCGCGACGCGCGGCCAGAAGACCAGCGCGGCGGGCAGGACCCCGGTCAGGATGATGGCGCGCAGCGCGCCCGGCGTGACGAGGTGGCGCGATTCCGTGACGGTGGTTTCGAAGATGTTGCGCACCATCTCGCGGTCGATGAGGATGCCCATGCTCTGTTCGAAATGGTTCGCGCTGGCCGATACCAGGATCAGCAGGGCGGCGATGGGGCGCTGCAGGCGGCCGGGTCCGAAGAATTCCAGCGTGAGCATGGTCAGCGCGAAGATCGACAGGGTGAAAAGCGCGTATTGCAGCGGCGTGTCACCGAAGATTTCCCCCATATGCCGCCAGAAGCCCGCATTCAGCATGGCAAGGATATAGGCCGAGACGATCAGGTTGAGCGCGGTATGGCCGATGATGGGGCGCGGCAGCGGGTGGGAGCGGAGGCCCGCGAGAAGGCCCGGCAGGCGGGTGGCAAGGGCGGCGCCCGAAAGGGGGGCGCGGCTGTCATCGGGATGGTCGGTCATGGGTCTTTCGCGGCTTGCTGTTGGATCGTCTTTCGCGCCCTGTCGCAGCCGAAGCTTGCAGCAAGCTTACGGAATGCCCCCTCGCGCGGTGGGGCGGGCTGCGCTAGAAGGGGGCATGCGGCTCTTGCTGGTGGAAGATACCGAGGATCTGGCGCAGACCGTCCTGCGGTTCCTGCGGGGCGAAGGGCATGCGGTGGACCATGCCGCCGATGCCGAAACGGCCGAGGCCGCGCTGGCGGTGGCGGACTATGCCTGCGTCATCCTCGATCTGGGCCTGCCGGACAGGCCGGGGATCGAGGTGCTGAAGGCGCTGCGCCGGGCCGGGGACCGGACGCCGGTACTGATCGCCACGGCGCGCGACCAGATCAGCGACCGGATCGCAGGGCTGGATGCGGGGGCGGATGACTATGTGGTGAAGCCCTTTGACCTGCGCGAATTGTCGGCCCGCATCCGCGCCCATGCGCGGCGCGGCCAGGGGCTGCCGGAAACGCGGATCGGGCTGGCGGGGCTGGAAGTGGACCGGGCCGCCGCGCGGCTGTGGCGCGACGGGGCGGAGATCCGCCTGACATCGCGCGAATGGGCCCTGTTCGATGCGCTGCTGGGCGCGCGGGGCCGGGTGCTGAGCAAGGCCGCGCTGGAAGAGGTGCTGGGCAGTTTCGACGCGATCATCGAGGGGAATGCGGTGGAGGTCTATGTCTCGCGTCTGAGGGGCAAGCTGGGCGCGGGCGTGATCGAGACGCGGCGCGGGCTGGGATATGTGCTGCCATGACGAAGGGGGCCGCGCCATCGCCTGAACCCGCTTCCGCGCCCGCCTGGTCGCTGCGGCGGCGGCTGACGCGGCGGGTGCTGGCGCTGGTGGCGGTAGGGTGGCTGGCCACGATCCTGGCGTCAGCGGTGGTGCTGGACCACGAGATGACCGAGATGTTCGACGGCGAGTTGCAGGCGCTGGTCGAGACGACGGTTCTGTATCTGGACACCGCGCAGGCAGGCAGCATCCCCCGCACTTTGGGCGTGCAGACCAGCGACAGCGAGCGTGTGCTGCGTATCCTGCCCGCGGATCAGCCCCCTGCCCCGGCGCCCTGGCCCGCGCTGGAGGGGGATGGCTTCCATGATCTGCCGGGCTGGCGCGTGTTGCGGCGCAGCGCCGAGGGGGTGGTGATCGAGGCCGCCCATGCCACCGATCTGCGGCGCGAGGAAAAGCTTGAGGCGGCCTCGGCCTTCCTTCTGCTGGCCCTGCCGCTGATCGGGTTTCTGGTCTGGGGCCTGCGGCGGATCGTGGCCGAGGCCACGGCGCCGGTCGCGCGGCTGGCGGGGGCGGTGTCGGGGCGCAGCACGGACGACCTGTCGCCGGTGGGGGCCGAGGGGCTGCCGCGGGAATTGCGGCCGCTGGCGCTGGCCTTCGACCATTATCTGGGCCGGATCGAGGCGCTGCGCCGGTCAGAGCGGGATTTCATCGCCAATGCCGCGCATGAATTGCGCACGCCGCTGGCGGCCCTGCGCGGGCGGCTGGAGCTTTCGCCCGATCCCGATGCCGCGGCGGCGGTGGAGGCGGTGGACGGGCTGAGCCGACGGGTGGAGCGGCTGCTGCAACTGGCGCGGCAGGAAGCGGGGCTGGGCCTTGGCCGGGGGCCCTGCGACCTGCGGCGGGTGCTGGATCTGGTGGTGGCCGATCTGCGAGCGGGTGGCGGCCAGCCGATCCGGCTGGATGACGGGGATCTGGAGCGGCTGGACGTGGCGGCGGATGCGGATGCGGTGGCGATCCTGCTGCGCAACCTGATCGAGAACGCCCAGCAGCACGGAACCGGCCCTGTCGATCTGCAATTGCGGGGCGACGGGCGACTGAGCATCGCCAATCCCGCCGCCGTGACGGACCTGCCCGAAGGGCGCTTTGCGCGGGGGGCAGGGTCGGCGGGGCTTGGCCTTGGCCTGTCGATCTCGGAGGCGCTGGTGCGCAGCATGGGGGTGCGCATGGCGCGGCGCGCCGGGAACGGCCGGGTGCAGATCGACCTCGACTTCCCGCTTCCGCCCGACGCGGCGGCCTGAGCGGCGGCGTCCCGGGGCCCGCAGCGGCGGGTTTTGGAAAAGCTTCATCAAAGTGCAGCCTGCCTGTCACCTTCCCCGCCTAGGGAGGGGGCAGTCAATTCCGAAGGGGGTTCGGATGCTGCTCGATGTCAGGAATGTCTCGCGTCTGTTCGGGACGAAGGCCGCGGTCGACCGGATCAGCTTTTCGGTGGAGCGGACGGGCTTTGTCGGGGTGATCGGGCGGTCGGGGGCGGGGAAATCCACCTTCCTTCGCATGATGAACCGCCTGACCGATGCCAGCGCGGGGGAAATCCGTTTCGAGGGGCGGGATATCCTTGCCCTGCGCGGGGCCGAGATGCGGGCCTGGCAGAGCCAATGCGCGATGATCTTCCAGCAGTTCAATCTGGTGCCGCGGATGGATGTCGTCTCGAACGTGCTGCACGGGCGGCTGGCGCATCGGGCGACGCTGCCTTCGATCTTTGGCTTCTGGCCGGATGACGACGTGCTGAAGGCGCTGGCGATCCTTGACCGGCTGGGCATCGCCGAACAGGCCGCCAAGCGGGCCGAGGCGCTTTCGGGTGGGCAGCAGCAGCGCGTGGCCATTGCGCGGGCGCTGATGCAGGATCCGAAGGTGATCCTGGCCGATGAGCCCATCGCCAGCCTTGATCCGATGAATGCCCAGGTGGTGATGGATACCCTGCGGCGCATCCATGACGAGGACAACCGCCTGGTCATCGCCAACCTGCACACGCTGGATACCGCGCGGCGCTATTGCGACCGGGTGATCGGGATGCGCGACGGGCGGATCGTCTTTGACGGCACGCCCGACCAGCTGACCACCGGCGTGGCGCGCGACATCTACGGGGCCGATGCCTCGTTTTCCGAGACGGCGACATCGACCTCGATCGAGGCGCTCGGGACGCGGGGCGACGATGCCTATGCCCGCGAATTGCTGGCCTGACTTCCCCCCCCCCGCGCCCCGGCGACCGGGGCCCTTTCCAGATGGAGACGAAGATGAAGAAGCTGCTTGCCCTTCTTGTGGCCACCTCTGCCCTTTCCGGGGCTGCCGCCGCGCAGGAGATCGCCGAATTCAACATCGGCATCCTTGGCGGCGAGAATGCCCAGGACCGTCTGACCAACCAGGAATGCTTTCGCGTCAAGATCGAAGAGGCGCTTGGCGTTCCGGTCAAGCTTTTTGCCCCGGCCGATTATGATGGCGTGATCCAGGGCCTGCTGGGCGGGACGCTGGATTTCGGATGGCTGGGGGCCTCGGCCTATGCCAAGACCTATCTGACCGATCCCGAAGCGGTCGAGGTGCGGCTGACCAAGCAGAATGTGGACGGCACCACCGGCTATTACGCCTTCGGCTTTGCCCGCGCCGACAGCGGCATCACCTCGATGGAAGAGGCCAAGGGCAAGACCTTTGCCTTTGCCGATCCGAACTCCACCTCGGGCTATCTGGTGCCTGCGGCGGAACTGCAGGGGCAGTTGGGCGACCTGAAGCAGTATTTCGCGGATGTGAAATTCTCGGGCGGGCATGAGCAATCCATCGTGGGCGTCGCCAATGGCGATTTCGACGCAGGCGTGAGCTGGGCCGACGGGCTGGGCAACTGGGAGGACGGCTTCAATTCGGGGGCCTTCCGCAAGGCTTCGGATGCCGGGCTGGTGGACATGAACGATCTGGTCCAGATCTGGCAGTCGGCGCTGATCCCGGAAGGCCCGGTCGTGCTGCGCAAGGCGCTGCCAGAGGCGGTGAAGGACAAGGTCACCCAGATCGTCGCCGACCTGCACGAGACCGACAAGGACTGTGCCTATAACGTGGCGGCGGGCGAGGCGCTGGATTTCGTGCCGGTGCGGCATGAGGACTATCTGGGCATCATCGAGGCGCGCAAGCTGCAGGAAGCCTCGAACTGAGACGGATGCAATCCTGGCCGGGCCCTGCGACGGGTCCGGCCGTTTCATTTCTGGGGGGAGCATGGTCGATATCGCCTTCGGACCGGAACCGGGCAAGCGCCCCGATGCGGGCACGCCCGGGGCGGCCTATCTGGCCGCGACGCGCAGGAAGCGGCTTTATGGCGGGGTTCTGTTCGTCTTCTTCGCGGCAAGCATGGCGTCCGGCTTCCTTGTGGCGCAGGAGCGCAATGCCGGGGGGTTCCTCGACGGGTTGCACCGGCTGGACGATTTTCCGGCCGAGGTTCTGACAGAGGCCTGGGACAAGCGGGCCAACCTGCCGGGGCTGATGTGGCAGAATGCGGGATCGTTGCTGGAGACGATCAATATCGCGCTGGTCTCCACCCTGCTGGGGGTGATCGGGGCGGGGGTCCTGTCGCTGCTGATCACGCGCGGGCTGGCGCGCTGGCCGCGGCTGATCGGGCTGTTGCGCCGGGTGACCGATGCGCTGCGCGCCATCCCGGAAATCGTGATCGCGCTGGTCTTGATCTATATCCTGGGCGGCGGGCCGGTTCCGGCCATGATCGCCATCACGATCCATACGCTGGGCGTGCTGGGCAAGCTGTTTTCGGAAGTGGCGGAGAATGCCGATCTGCGACCGGTCGAGGGGCTGGCCTCGGTCGGGGCGACCTGGGCGCAGCGGATGTGGTTCGGGGTGATCCCGCAGGTGGCGCCGAACTGGCTGTCCTATGCGCTGCTCAGGCTGGAGATCAACCTGCGGGCCTCGGCCATCCTGGGTTTCGTGGGGGCCGGGGGTATCGGATACGAGCTGAAGATCGCGATGCAATGGGGCGGCGGGCGCTATGACCAGGTCGTCGCGATCTTCCTGCTGCTGTTCCTGACCATCGTGGTGATCGACCGGCTGTCGGATCACTGGCGGCACCGGCTTGTGAAAGGGTCCTGACCATGACCACCATTCCCTATGCCCCGTCGGGGGCAGAGGCGCTGCTGGACAGGCTGCGCCGCCGCCGCAGGATCGCGTTGGCGATCCCGGCGCTGCTGCTGGTCTATCTGGGCTATGTCGTGCTGGCCTTTGACATTCCGGGCCTTGCCCAGCGCGCGCGGATGGAGAATGCCGCGATCCTGCTGTCGGATTTCCTGTCGCACAAGGTGCATGTCACCCGCGACAATCGCAGCGGCGCGGTCAGCGCCGCCGTCGAGGGCGAGGCGAAGGGGCGCTATCCCGACGGCAGCTATCCCGACTGGGTGCGCGTGCAGGGCGCAGTCACGACCATTGATCTGGGCGCGGGCCATGTCGTGACCTATGATCCGGCGGGGGCGCGCTATGTGGTGCCGGGATACGGGACCATCGACATCGCCCCGGAAGGCGGCGGTCTGCGGCTGACCGCGCCGCTGCCCCTGCCCGACTGGATCAGCGCAACGGACAACCGCGTCTCGGTGACCACGGCGCAGGGCCGTTTCGCCTATACCCGCGCGAAGGTGGAGACCTTCCGCTATTTCCCGGGGTGGGAGCTGTTCTTCTTCACGCTGGACAGCCCCTTTCACGGCAAGGGGCCGCTGGAACTGGCCGGGCTGGTGCTGTGGGGAGAGAGGGTCGATCCGGCGCGCGCCAATATCGCGGCCATGGCAGGGGATTTCTGGTTCAACCCGATGTGGCGGCATGGCGATGTGGCCTGGGCGATCTTCGAGACGATGCTGATGGCGATCCTTGGCACTTTCGGGGCGGCGGTGCTGTCGCTGCCCCTGGCCTTTCTGGCGGCGCGCGGTGTCAATCCGCTGGGCCCTGCCCGCTTTGCCCTGCGCCGCGTCTTCGATTTCGTGCGCGGGGTGGACGGGCTGATCTGGACGATCATCCTGTCGCGCGCCTGGGGGCCGGGGCCGATGACGGGGGCGCTGGCGATCCTGATCACGGATATGGGCAGTTTCGGCAAGACGTTCTCGGAAGCGGTGGAGAACATCGACGAGAAGCAGGTCGAGGGCATCCGGTCGACCGGCGCAAACGGCGTGCAGCGGGCGCGGTTCGGGATGCTGCCGCAGATCCTGCCGGTGTTGCTGTCGCAGGTTCTTTATGCGCTGGAATCGAACACCCGCAGCGCGACGGTGGTGGGGGCCATTGTCGGCGGCGGGATCGGGCTGCTGCTGACCCAGGCGATCCAGACCCAGAAGGACTGGGAGGAGGTCTGTTATTACATGGTGCTGATCGTGCTGATGGTGATGGCGATGGACAGCCTTTCGGGCTGGTTGCGCCGCAAGCTGATCAAGGGGGCGTGATGCCGAAGCTTTCCGCAACCGACCCCCTGCTGCATCCCGGCGCGACGGTGGAGAACGCCACCTTCGGCGCATGGGTGGAGATCGGCGCGGGCGCGCGTGTCCTGAATTCCAGCTTCGGGGACTATGCCTATTGCGACCGCTTCGCCGATATCGCGAATACCTCGGTGGGGCAGTTCTCGAACATCGCGGCGATGACGCGGATCGGGCCGACCGACCATCCCTTCAGCCATGCCGCGCAGCATCATTTCCTGTATCGTTCGAGCTATTACTGGGAGGATGCGTCGGATGACGATGCCTTCTTCGCCGCCCGCGCGGCGCGGCGCACGGTGCTGGGCGCGGATTGCTGAATCGGCCATGGCGCGATCATCAAGCCCGAGGTGACGGTGGGCATCGGTGCCATCGTGGCGGCGGGGGCGGTGGTGACGCGGGATGTCGCGCCCTTCATGATCGTCGCGGGCGTGCCGGCCCAACCACTGCGCGCGCGCTTTGCGCCCGGGGTGATCGACCGCCTGCTGGCGCTGGCCTGGTGGGACTGGGACCATGCGCGCTTGCGCGCGGCGCTGGCCGATTTCCGCAGGCTGAGGGCGGAAGAATTCCTCGACCGTCACGAAGGCGCGACCTGACCTATTCGGCAGCCAGTCGGGCCAGGTCTGGCAGGCGCAGGAAGCGCTCTGCCACCCGGCCTGCGAGATGTGACAGCCGCCCGCCTGCAATGGTTGCCACCACCTCGCGGCGGGCCGGATCGACGATGGCCAGATCGGCGCGCAGCCCTTCGGCGATGGTGCCACGATCCACCATGCGCAACACCCGCGTCGGACCCGAGGACACCAGAGCCCAGGCCCGGGCAAAGGGCAGGATCCCGTCATCGGCCAGCCGCCAGGGCGCCAGCGGCAGGGCGGGCATGTGGTAATCCGACAGAAGCCCGTCGCAGGCCCCGGCGCGGATCAGCTCGGCCGCCGCGACATTGCCCGCCTGCGAGCCGCCGCGCACCACATTGGGCGCACCCAGAAGGACCGGATCGCCTGCCGCGCGGGCAGCGGCGGCGGCGCGGCGGGTGGTCGGGAATTCCGCCACGCGCGCGCCGATCATGCGATAGACCTCGCGGGTTTCGGCATCGGGATCGTCATGGCTGCCATAGGTGACACCCAGCCTGTCGAAGGCATCGGCCATCAGGCAAAGAGCGCGCGGCACCTGCCGGGCGGCAAGGCGCGCGGCCTCCATCCTTGCGGTGAGCGCGGCGGTATCCAGCCCGGCCTTCCGCGCCCAATGGGCAAAGGCATCGGGGTTGTCGCGCCGCATGCGGAAGCCTTCTTCCAGATGATCATTGAAGATGACGTAATCGACGCGGAAGCGTTCCACGGCGGCGATCAGGCGCGGCGCTTCGGCCACGAGATGGGTTTCGGCGCGCAGTTGCACGCGCAGATCCGTCAGCGCCCGGGCGCGATGATCCAGCACCGCCTGCATCAGGGTTTCGGCCTGATCGGGGCCACGCAGGCCGCCTTCCCAGCTCCAGCCCTGGGCGAGATAGGCGGTGGTGATGCCATGGGCCGCGGCCTCGCGATCCACGGCGTCCAGCGCGGCGGTCAGCGGGAAGGCCGCGCCGGGGCGGGGAAACAGCTGGCGTTCGAAGCCGTCGCCATGCAGGTCGATGATGCCGGGCAGGAGGAGGAAGCCCGAGAGATCGACCGCAGGCAGGCCCTGCCCCTGCGCGCCCTGCGCCGCGACGATCTGGCCTGCCGCAATCCCGACGGGGCGCGGAACGAGAGTGTCGCCGGTCAGGACCTCGGCACCGGTCAGGCAGAGCGGGGGCAGGAAGGGCGGCATGGTGATCATCCGGAGGTTGCGGTTCGCCTGTGGATAACCGGGCCATGCAACATGGCTATGACGATGCGTCGTCACCGATGGTGAGCGAGACGCGATCCCCGGCGAACCATGTGGTGCCGTATTCCACGGGCCGCCCGGCGGGATCGACATTGATCGCCACGGCCCGCAGGATGGGCGCGCCTTCGGGCAGGTGCAGACGCAGCGCCAGCACCGCCCGGGCCGATTTGGCCGTAAGCCGGGTGACGGCGCGGGTATAATCGGCCACGCCGCAGGCCGCCAGCGCCGCGGTGACCGAGTTGCCCTGCCGCAGCGCCTCGGGCAGGCCATCAAGCCAGCCGGGAAAGACCGAGCGGAAGGCGGCGAGCGGCTGGCCATCCGCGCTGGAGACGCCCTCGACGACATGGACAGGGTCGCCGGGGGCAAGCGCCAGCGCCTCGGCCTCGGCCCGGTCGGCGGGGTGGGTTTCGATCCGGGTCAACTGGCGCGAGGGCACCTGCCCCTGAGCCTCGACCGCCTGGTGAAAGCGGACGCGGCGGCCCAGCGGATAATCGACCGGGCGCGCGGTGACGAAGACCCCTGCCCCGCGCCGGGCATGGACTAGGCCGCGCGCGGCCAGATCGGCCAGCGCATGGCGGACGGTGTGGCGGTTCACCCCGAACCGCGCGGCAAGGTCGGCCTCGGTCGGCAGGCGGTCGCCGGGGCGGGCATGGCCGCGGGCGATTTCCTGCGCCAGGGTTTCGGCAATCTCGTGCCAGATCGCCGGTCTGCCCATCTGCCCCCCGCCATCGTCATGGAAGTTTCACCAAAGCTTCGCACCGGCGACATGCGGCCTGCGCTATAGGGATTTGTATAGTTGTCTATAAATGGCGGCAAGCCCTGATGTCCGACACTGGCCCTGATCCCGAAACGCCTCCTGAAAGCGCGGCCGATGCACCGCCGATGTCGCGGCAGGGCTGGATGTCGCTTTTGGCCCGGGCGCGGCCCGCGCGGCTTGCCGCGCTGTTCCCCGCGCCCTTGCCCGCGCATGATCTGCTGCGCGCGCCTGAAATCGGGTCAGTGATGGTGCAGGGGCGGATCGGCGGGACAGGGGCACCCTTCAATCTGGGCGAAATGACGGTGACGCGCTGTTCGCTGCGCATCGCCTCGGGCGCGGTGGGCCATGCCTATGTTCAGGGGCGCGACCGCGACCATGCCCTGCGGGCAGCGCTGATCGACGCGCTGATGCAGACCGAAGCGGCGGAGGTGCTGCGGGTGCGATGCTTGGCCCCGCTGGCACGGGACGAGGCCGCGCGGCGACAGGTGGCGGCCGAGAAGGCGGCGGCGACGAAGGTCGAATTCTTCACCATGGTCAGGGGAGAGGACAGATGACGCCCGAAGCGCTTGCCGGTGGCTTTGCCCGGCCCGCGGAAGAGGCCGCGCGCGGCTTTCGCGGGCTGCTGGAGGTTCTGGCGCGGCCGGGGCTGATCCTGCGGCTGGGGGGGGCTGCGCCCCCGGCACCGCTGGGGGCCGCTGCGGGGGTGCTGGCGCTGGTGCTGCTCGACCGGACGACGCCGGTCCATCTGGCGGGGGGGCATGATTGCCCCGACCTGCGCGACTGGCTGGCCTTTCACTGCGGCGCGCCGCTGGTCGGGGCAGAGGAGGCGGCCTTCGCCTTTGGCCGCTGGGAGGATCTGCACCCTGTCGCGCGCTTTGCCATCGGCACGCCCGACTATCCCGACCGGGCGGCCACGCTGGTGATCGATTGCCCGCGGCTGGAGGCAGAGGGCGCGCGCCTGCGCGGCCCGGGCATTCGCGGCGAGGCGCGGCTGTCGCTGCCCGAGATCGCCGCCTTCCGCGCCAACCGGGCGCGGTTCCCGCTGGGGTTTGATGCCTTTCTGACCTGTGGCGACCGGATCGCCGGCCTGCCCCGATCAACCCGCGTGGAGGACGTCTGATGTATGTCGCGGTGAAGGGTGGCGAGCGGGCCATCGACAATGCCCATGCCCTGCTGGCCGAGGCGCGGCGCGGCGATCCGGGCGTGGCGGAACTGACGGTCGCGCAGATCCGCGCACAACTGCACCTGGCGGTGACGCGCGTCATGGCCGAGGGCAGCCTGCATGATCCGGATCTGGCGGCGCTGGCCATCAAGCAGGCCCGGGGCGATCTGATCGAGGCGATCTTCCTGATCCGCGCCTATCGGACCACCCTGCCCCGGCTTGGCGCGTCGCAGCCGATCGACACCGCCGCGATGCGGCTGATGCGCCGGATCAGCGCCACCTTCAAGGATGTGCCGGGTGGCCAGATGCTGGGGCCGACCTTCGACTATACCCACCGGCTGCTGGATTTCCGGCTGGCCGCCGATGGCCCCGGCGCCGTTCCCCCCTCTGATACCCCGCGTGCCATGGCGGCGGCGGGGCCGGTGCCGCATGTGGCGGCACTGCTGGAGCGGGACGATCTGATCGAAGGCGCACCCCGCGACGACACGCCGCCGCCCGATTTGACGCGGATGCCGATGGAACTGCCCGCGACACGGGCGCTGCGGTTGCAGGCGCTGGCGCGGGGGGATGAGGGGTTCCTGCTGTCGCTCGCCTATTCGACGCAGCGCGGCTATGGCCGCACCCATGCTTTTGTGGGCGAATTGCGCATCGGTTGGGTGGATGTCGCGATGGAGATCCCGGAACTGGGCCTTGCCGTGACCATCGGCGAGGTGGAGGTGACGGAATGCGAGACGGTCAACCAGTTTCTGGGATCGCGCGGCGCGCCGCCCCGGTTTACCCGGGGCTACGGGCTGACCTTTGGCCAGACCGAGCGGAAGGCCATCGCCATGAGCCTGGTGGACCGTGCGCTGCGCTGGAAGGAATTGGGCGAGGATGGCACCGGTGCCCCGGCGCAGGACGAGGAATTCGTGCTGATGCATGCCGACAATGTGCAGGCGACGGGCTTTCTGGAACATATCAAGCTGCCCCATTACGTGGATTTCCAGAGCGAGCTTGAACTGCTGCGCAGGCTGCGGGCCGAAACGGCCGCAGAGCCGGAGGCGGCGGAATGAGATGCGTCACCCCCTCCTCGGCGACGTGCGCCACCCCCTCCCCGACCCTCCCCCGTTCCGGGGGAGGGAGAGTCTGGCCTGCGATCACCCGGGGCGCGCTTCACATGACGTTAACCCTGACATGCGAAAGCCTGGCCTGCACACTCCCTCCCCCGGAACGGGGGAGGGTCGGGGAGGGGGTATCCGGGATGCCGGCCTATCGCAACGACAGCCAGCGTTTGCATGCCCGCGCCCTGCGCGCGTCGATGACCCCGGCGGAGCAGGCCCTGTGGCAGGCCCTGCGGAGCCATCGCTTCCATGGGCTTGCGGTGCGCAGGCAGGCCCCGGTGGGGCCCTGGATCGTGGATTTCCTGATCCCTGCCCATCGCTTCGCGATCGACCTGATCGACGAGACCCATGACCGCGCAGCGGATCGGGCCCCGGCATCGGGCCTTGCCCTTCTGGGATATCGCTGTCTGCACCTGCCGCCCCGCGATGTGCTGGGCGACCTTCCCGCAACCCTGCGACGCCTTGCAAGGGAGATCACCGCATGACCGGGCCGGGCTACAACTTCGCCTATCTGGACGAAGGGACAAAACGCATGATCCGCCGCGCCATCCTGAAGGGGATCGCTGTTCCGGGCTATCAGGTACCCTTTTCAGCGCGGGAGATGCCCATGCCCTATGGCTGGGGCACCGGCGGGGTGCAGGTGACGGCGGCCTGTCTCTTGCCCGAGGACCGGCTGAAGGTAATCGACCAGGGGGCGGATGACACCACCAACGCCGTCTCGATCCGGCGGTTCTTCGAACGCACCGCGCATGTTGCCACCACCACCTCTACCACCGCGGCGACGGTGATCCAGACCCGCCACCGCATTCCGGAACATCCGCTGCGCGAGGGGCAGATCCTGGTCTTCCAGGTCCCGATCCCCGAACCCCTGCGCTTTCTGGAACCACGCGAGACCGAGACGCGCAGGATGCACAGCCTGGAGGAATACGGCCTGATGCATGTGAAGCTCTATGAAGACATCGCCCGGCATGGCACCATCGCCACCTCCTATGCCTATCCGGTGCGGGTGGAGGGGCGCTATGTCATGGATCCCTCGCCCATCCCGAAATTCGACAATCCCCGGCTGTCGGACTGCGCGGCGATCCAGCTTTTCGGGGCGGGGCGCGAGCAGCGCATCTATGCGCTGCCGCCCCATACGCAGGTGGTGAGCCTGGATTTCGAGGATCACCCCTTCGATCCCGGCAAGGCCCCGCATGACTGCGACCTCTGCGGTGCGGTGGACAGTTATCTGGACGAGGTGATCACCGATGACCGGGGCGGGCGGATGTTCGTCTGTTCCGATACGGATCACTGCACGTGCCGCCGGGCGGCGGGGCATTCGGGGCGGTTGGCCGCACCCCTGCCCGCGGGGAGGGCGTGATGGGGGCCGTGGAATTGGGTATTTCCGCCGGGATGAAGCCCGAGGGTCCGCTGCTTTCGGTTCGCGGGCTGACGCGGTTTTACGGCGCGCGGATCGGCTGTGCGGATGTGTCCTTCGATCTGTGGCCGGGCGAGGTGATGGGGATCGTGGGCGAGAGCGGATCGGGGAAATCGACGCTGCTTTCCTGTCTGGCGGGGCATCTGGTGCCGGATGCGGGCGAGGTGATCCTTGCCACCGGCGCGGGCCCGCGCGACGTGCTGGCCATGTCCGAAGCGGAACGGCGGCGGTTGTCGCGCGGCGACTGGGCCTTCGTGCATCAGAATCCGCGCGACGGGTTGCGCATGGGGGTGAGCGCGGGCGGCAATGTGGGCGAGCGGCTGATGGCTGTCGGCGCGCGCCATTACGGCGACATCCGCGCCCGGGCGACGGACTGGCTGGAGCGGGTGGAGATCGCCGCCGAGCGGATCGACGACCGGCCGAGCGCCTTTTCGGGCGGCATGCAGCAGCGGCTGCAGATCGCGCGGAGCCTTGTCACCGGGCCGCGGCTTGTCTTCATGGATGAACCGACCGGCGGGCTGGATGTCAGCGTGCAGGCGCGGCTTCTGGATCTGCTGCGCGGGCTGGTGCGCGAGATGGGGCTTTCGGCGATCATCGTCACCCATGACCTTGCGGTGGTGCGTCTGCTGGCGGATCGGCTGATGGTGATGAAATCGGGCCGGGTGGTGGAACAGGGGCTGACGGATCAGGTGCTGGACGATCCGCAGCATGGCTATACGCAACTTCTCGTCTCTTCCGTGCTGCAGGTGTGACATGATCCGGATTTCTGACCTTTCCAAGACCTTCACCCTGCACAATCAGGGCCGCGCGCGGATCCCCGTCATGGCGGGGGCGAGTCTGCAGGTGGCGGCGGGGGAATGCGTGGGGCTGGTGGGGGCATCGGGCGCGGGGAAATCCACGCTGATGCGCCTGATCTGGGGCAACTACCTGGCCGATGGCGGCCGGATCGAGGTGGGCGATCTGGACATCGTCCGCGCCGCGCCGCGCGAGATCATCGCGCTGCGCCGGGCGACGCTGGGCTATGTGAGCCAGTTCCTGCGCGTGGTGCCGCGGGTGCCGGTGCTGGATGTGGTGGCCGAGCCGCTGCGCGTGCTGGGCCGCCCCGCCGAAGAGGCCCGGGCGGTGGCGGCGGGCCTGTTGGAGCGGCTGAACCTGCCCTCCCGGCTCTGGTCGCTGTCACCCACGACCTTTTCGGGCGGCGAGCAGCAGCGGGTGAACATCGCGCGCGGCTTTGCCCATCCCTATCCCGCGCTGCTGCTGGACGAACCGACGGCAAGCCTCGATGCCGCCAACCGGGCGGTGGTGCTGGAGATGATCGCCGAGGCCAAGGCGCGCGGTGCGGCGATCCTGGGGATCTTTCACGACGAGGGGGCGCGGGCGCAGGTCTGCGACCGGCTGGTGGATGTGACCGCCTTTGCGCCAAGGGGCGTGGCATGAGCGCCCTTGGGCGGATCTTCGCGGTGGTCGGGCCATCGGGGGCGGGCAAGGACACGCTGATCGAGGCGGCGCGAAAGGCGCGGCCCGATCTGGTGATCGTCCGCCGTGTCATCACCCGGCCCGCAGCCCGGGGCGGCGAGGATTTCGAAGGGGTGACGGAAGAGGAATTCGCGCGCCGCAGGCGGCGGGGGGAATTCGCGCTGGACTGGCGGGCGCATGGGTTGCGCTATGGCCTGCCCGAAGCGCAGATCGCCGAACGGCAGGCGGGGCGGGACGTGCTGTTCAACGGATCGCGCGCCGCGCTGGAGGCGGCGGTGCAGCTGTTTCCCGACTTGCGGGTGATCCGCGTCTCGGCCCCGTCAGAGGTGCTGCGCGAGCGGCTGATGGCGCGGGGGCGCGAGAGTGCCGCCGATATCGAAGCCCGCATCAGCCGGGCGGCGATCGAGGTGCCGGCGGCGCTGGCGGTGATGGATGTGGTGAATGGCGGGGCGCTGGCCACGGGGATAGACCGGTTCCTGGCGGCGCTTCAGCCGGTCAGGGCATGACGGGACAGAAGATGGAAGCGCTGCGCGGTATCCTCGGCGAACAGGCAGAGATCCTCGATCACGAAGGGGCGCGGCAGCAGGGGCGCGAGCCAGGGCCCGAGGGCCACGGCGACGCCCTCGGCCAGGTTGGGCGAGAGCCGGTCCGTCAGGGTGAGGTGGAAGCGGAATTCCTCCATCACATGCGGATAGCCCCATGCCGCCAGCAGGTCGCGCTGGCGCGGGCTGAGGGTTGCGGGGTTGCGGCGTGCGATCTCGGCTTCGGTCAGGGGCGCGCGGAGCGGGTCGAGGCGGGTGACGACCTCGGCCGCGAAGGCGCGGAGGGGGGCCTCATCCCCTGCGGGGCAAAGCGCGAGGAAGCCGTCGATGGGACGCAGGGCAAGGCCCGGAAGGACAGGCGGCTGAAGCTGTGCCGCAAGGCGGGCGAGCGCGGCATCGAGATCGGCCCGCGTCAGGCCGGGGGCAAGGCGGAACGGCGCCTTGAGCGTGCCGTGAAAGCCATAGCGCCGGGGCGCGCGGATCAGATCGGCCAGGGGCGCAGGCAGGCGCGGCAGATCGGGCGGGGGGGCGATGGCCCGACCGGCCCGGGGATCCCAGCCCAGCCAGCCCGCCATGGCGCGGGCGAAGGCCCCCTCGCGCGGGGCGTAATAGATGGCGTAACGTCGATCCTGTTCCATGCGCCCTGCCCTAGCGCCGCTCTGTCACATGCATGTGACGAAAGCGGGGCATCCCCGTCTTCTCCTGACCCTTGCGGAATCCTGACATGACCGAAACCCTGCTGTCCAATGCCCGCATCCTTCTGGCCGACCGGATCCTGCACGGCTGCCTGCTGATCCGCGACGGAAGGATCGCCGCGGTCGAGGCCGGCCCCACGGCGGCGGCGGGGGCCGAGGATCTGGAGGGCGATCTGCTGCTGCCCGGCCTGATCGAATTGCACACCGACAATCTGGAGCGCCATATCGAGCCGCGCCCCAAGGTGGACTGGCCGCATGCCGCGGCGATCATCGCACATGATGCGGAATTGGCCTCTGTCGGGATCACCACCGTCTTCGATGCGCTGCGCGTCGGATCGGTGACGTCGCGGGCGAAATCGAACTATGGCGAATATGCCCGCGCGCTGGCCTGCGAAATCGCGGCGCTGCGCCGGGTGGGGGCGCTGCGGATCAGCCATGCCCTGCATCTGCGGGCCGAGGTCTGTTCCGAGACGCTGGTCGAGGAACTGGCGAAGTTCGGCCCCGAGGACGGGGTGGGGATCGTCAGCCTGATGGACCACACGCCGGGACAGCGGCAGTTCCGCGACCTGACGCAGCTGCGGAACTATGTCTGCGGCAAGCACGGGTTTTCAGAAGCGGAATTCGCCGATCACGTCGCCGGGCAGAAGGATCTGTCGGCGCGCTTTGGTGCGGTGCATGAGGCGGCCACCGTCAGCGGGGCGCGCCGTCTGGGCGCGGTGCTGGCCAGCCATGACGACACGACCGGGGATCAGGTGGCGCGGTCCGCCCTGCATGGCGCCCGCCTGGCCGAGTTTCCCACCACGCCCGAGGCTGCCCGCGCCTGCCGCGACCATGGCATCGCGGTGATGATGGGGGCGCCCAATCTGGTGCGGGGCGGATCGCATTCGGGCAATGTCGCGGCACAGGCGCTGGCCGAGGCGGATCTGCTGGACATCCTGTCATCGGATTACGTGCCCTCCTCGCTTTTGTCGGGGGCGCTGATGCTGGGCGATCTCTGGGGGGATCTGCCGCGCGGGCTGGCCACCGTCACGCGCGCGCCGGCCATGGCCGCGCAGTTGCACGACCGGGGCGAGATTGCGCCGGGCAAGCGGGCCGATCTGATCCGCGTGCGCCGTTTCGGGACGGCGGGGATGCTGCGGGCGACATGGGTGGCGGGGCAGCGCGTGGCCTGACGCGCCGGGCTACCACGTCACATGGGCGGGCCAGCGGAACACCTCGTCCCCCTGCCCGCCCAGATGCATCACCTGCCGCCGCAGATGCGGCGCGACCTCGTCCTTCGGCAGGCGGGCCAGATCTTCGGGGTCAAGCGGCGCGCCAATGTGCATGGCGATCCGCGCGCCCATCAGGCGGCGGGTTTCGTGAAAGATCATCGCGATGCGCAGCGGATAGGACAGGTGGCTTGCGATCTGGAACAGGCGCGAATTGCGGCCTTCGAAGAAGACCGGCAGCGTGGTGACGCCCGGCTCTGTCGCCAGACGACCGACGAAGCCATGCCAGGGCGCATCAAGGGCCGGGCCGCGCAGGGGGGCGTTGGCGGTGGCAATCCCCCCGGCAGGAAAGACCGCGACGACCTTGCCCGCCGCCAGCAGATCGACGGCCAGCCTGCGGCTGCGGGCCGAGGCGCGGCGGGCCTCGGCGCTGCCCGAGAAATCAATGGGCAGAAGATGGGGGCCGATCTCGGGCGGCTGGCAAAGGACACTGTTCGTCAGGATCTGGACATTGCCGCGCAGGCGCATCCCCAACTGGCCCAAAAGCAGCCCATCGACGATGCCAAAGGGGTGATTGGCCACGAGAAGAAGGCCGCCAGAGGCCCGGATCGCCCCGGCGGGGGCGTGCCAGACAGGCTCTGCCCCGATCCGCAGAAGGCGAAGTGCTGCGTCGAAGACCGTCTCGCCCGGTGGCGGGGCGGCGGCCCAGTCGAGATAGAGATTGCGCAGCATCGGCTGGCCGGTTGCCCGTTCGACGCTGCGGATCAGCGCGCGCCGAAAGGCGGATTGGCCGGGATGGGAATAGGTAAAGCCGGGGGCTGTCTGGTCCATCGAGGCGCGCCCTTCATCTGGATGATGGGGCAGTGCCTAGCCGAAACACATGACATTGTGGTTACGGTCCGGCGACAGGGGGATGACACCGCCCCCCTTGGCGCGGCTGGCAAGGAACCGCCGAGGCGGCAGCGATCAGACCCATGGCCGGGTTGCAGGGCGGATCGGAGGGGCGAATCATTCTTGCGTGATCCGTAACCCTTGATTGATTCTTATGAGATTGAACAATCTTGTATGGTAACCTAACCGATTTCACATGGCCCCTTCGCCACAATCGCGCGCAGTTTGCGAAAGGGTTACGCCTTCTGGTTGCCGGGACGGAAACAGTCGGGGGGGCAAAGGCGCCCTTATCGCTGCGAACCGTGTGAATTGGGGCTTTTTGATGTCCGGATTCCGGCTTTTTCCAAACTTTCGTTTAGACCGAGCCAGCAATTAAGATAGATTTACAGATGGGGGACGAAGGGGGGTGACCGGTCCTGCCGGTCACATGCTGCCAGTGGGAGACCAATGACCAAGCTCATCCTGATTGATGACCACCCGATCGTTCTTGCCGGTCTGGTGGACATCCTGACATCGCAAGGGAAATACGAAATCGTCGCCACCGGGGCCACCGCCGATGCCGCGCTGCATCTGGTCCGGACCCATGACTGCGACGTTCTGGTCGCCGATCTGAACCTGCCCGGGGACATGGTGGAAACCATCCGTCAGATCCGCATCGACCGGCCCTCGGTCCGCATCCTCGCCTTCACGGCCAATGGCAATGTCGAATGCTGCATGCAGCTGCTGGCGGCAGGGGCCACGGGCTATGTGCTGAAGGGCAGTTCCGGCGGGGATCTGTTCTATGCGCTGGAAGAGGTGGCGGCGGGCAAGGAATACGTGTCCTCGGCCATGGCCACCAAGATGGTGCGCGAGATGCGCCAGGCCCAGCAGCGCAAGGCGGAACGGGCCTCGGTCGCGTTGAATGCGCGGGAAGATCAGGTCGTGCGCGAATTGATGAGCGGCGCGTCCAACAAGGAAATCGCGACGAAGCTGAACCTGTCGGACAAGACGGTGAAGCATTACATGACCCAGATCATGCAGAAATACAACGCGCGCAACCGCGTCGAGGTGATCCTCGAGGCGCAGCGGCTGAGCGGGCATCAGATGCGCCAGTGACGGCCGCGCCCCGCACGGGTGGCGCATGACGGAAGGCAGGGGGGCGGGGCGCAGGCACCGCCCCTTTTCGCAAGGGGCGGTGCGGCTGCGCGCGGCCTGCCCTAACCCTTGCCCCGCAACGCATGCAGCGCGTCGCTGCCAGAGGCGGCCGGAGAGTGCATCCTGTCAGCCGGGCCTTCCCCTGCATCGGGGCGGGGGTTGTTCTCCAGTTGATCGAGGTCGATCAGCAGGGCAACCTCGGTTCCCCGGCCCGGGCGGCTGGTCAGGCGCAGATCGGCCCCGATGCTGCGCGCGCGGTTGCGCATCCCGGCAAGACCCAGTGCCACGTGATCGCCTTCGGCGGCCTCTTCACCACCAAGGCCTGGCCCCCTGTCGGAAACCGCGATGCGCAGGATGCCGTTGCCTTCCTCTGCCGTCACGGCCAGCCCCTGCCCCCCGGCATGGGCCTGGGCATTGTGCAGCGCCTCGCAGACCACGCGGTAGATGGCGGTGCGCATCTCGTCATCCGGGAAGGCGCGGATCGGGCCGATGTCCACGCGGACCTCGGAATCGAATTCGGTGCGGAAATTCTCGACCGCGCGGCGCACGGTCTGCCCCACGTCCAGCCCTTCGAGCGTCGGCAGCACAAGCCCGGTGGAGATGACGCGCAGTTCCGCGATGGCCTGATCGAGCAGGTCGCTGGCCTTGGCGGCAATCGGGCTGTCGGCTTCGGCATGGGCAAGCTGGCTGCGATAGAGGGCCGCGATGCTGAGCAGCTGGATCGGGCCATCATGCAGATCCGAGCCGATGCGGTTCAGCACCGCCTCGGAGATCTGGCCGGCCTGGCGGCGCAGCTCTTCGGATTCCTGGAACAGCCGCTGATTGGCCAGCGCCAGCGCATCGGCCTTGCGCAGGCTTTCGCCCAGGGCGGCCTCTTGTGCGGTGATGCGACGCTGGGCGAAGGCCACGAGGACGGCCAGCCCCACGATGCCCAGGACGAGCGAGCCGAGACGGATGGCATCGGTATCCTCGAGCATCCGCGAGATGCGGGCGAGCAGGAGTTCCACGCTGCAATAGATTTCCCCGACGGCGATCACCTGTCCGTCGCGGTTCACCAGCGGGATATAGACTTCATAGACGACGGTGCCCAGCGCGCCATCCCAGAGGTTTTCCGGCGTGGAGCCGTCGGCCTCGACGATCACCGTCTCGCCATGCAGGGCACGCAGGACGGCGGGTTCGGGCCGGCCCTGGTGTTCGACCGCCCCGCGCGAGTTGTAGACCAGCGCGCCGTGCAGATCCCACAGCTTCACGCGGTCGATATAGGCCGGGTCGATCTGGCCGGTGACGGCTTCCTGCACGCGGCGCTGGGTTTCCGCCGAGAGAGGGCCGCGCACGGCTTCGTTGCCCAGCGCCGCGATCAGCACACCGCGCGCAAGGGCCTGTTCGATCTCGAGCGAACCTTCGACCATGCGCCCGGCAATGACCTGGTTCTGCAGCTTGCCGGTAAGAACGGCCAGTCCGGTAAAGAGGATCGCGGCCAGAAGCAGGAACTGGCCCGTCAGGCCGATGGAGCGCAGGAACGTGGAAAACTGTGTCATGGAGTCGCCGACAAGGCCGGAAGGGGACGGATCCAAAGGCCCGGTCCAGCGCCGCGGGCGGGATGCGCCGGATGTCCTGTCATTCGTCCCTCGCAGTTCCGGTCTATGGGCATCGGGCAAGCTGTCGCGCGTCATGGCCTTCTTCCGGTGAGTATGAACATGTTCCCGCGTCATCCGCAAAGCCGTTGATCGCGGCGCGGGGCGGGGGCGGCTATTCCTCGCGCATGGCCCGTTGCATCTGATCCATGACAGGCTGGACAATGTAGGAAATCGCCAGCCGTTCGGCGGTGGGCACGAAGACCTCGACCGGCATGCCGGGCACGAGGCCCCGATTGCCGAGCGCCGCCATGTCGCCGGTCGGACGGGCGCGGGCGATGAAATGCGGCTGGCCGGTGGCAGGGTCGATCACGGCGGCGGCCGAGACGGTTTCGACGACGGCGTCGATTTCCGGGGTCAGGCGCTGGTTGAAGGCCGGAAAGCGCAGGCGCGCGGCCTGGCCGGGGGCGATGGCGTCGATATCGGTGGGCGCGATGCGGAATTCGATCACCATGTCCTCGGCCCCCGGAACGATGGAAACCAGCGTCTTGCCCGGGGGGACCACTTCGCCCAGCGTGGTGACCTTCACCTCGTTCACCGTGCCCGCGACCGGGGCGCGCAGGACGGCGCGGGCCAGCCTTTCGCGCGCGGCGCGCAGTTGCAGATCCAGATCGACGATCTGGGGTTCGAGACTGCGCAGGTCGCGATGGGCATCCGTCCGCGCGGTGGTGACAAGGCGTTCGCGCTCCAGCGCGATTTCGGCCTGACGGATTTCGTTGCGCGCAAGGTTGGCCGCGATCTGGCCCATCTCGCCCTGCATGCGCGTCAGGTCGCGCAGGATCTCGTCCAGCCGGGTCTGTTCCACCGCGCCGCCCTTCAGCAGTTTTTCAAAGCGGGCATGGGCGGCCTCGACCAGAGCCAGTTCCTCGGTCAGCGAGGTTTGGCGGGCCATCAGCGCATCGCTGTCGAAACGCAGTTGATCGGCCTGCAGCGCCAATGCGGCAAGCTGGGCCTCGCGGTTGCGGCGGGCCTCCTGCATCAGGCGGTTCTCGCCCTGGACGATACGCAGCCAGTCGGGATCGTCGGCGGCATGGCGCGAGGACAGCACCATCTCGCCACCGCTGCGTTCGGCGGCAAGGCGGGCGGCGCGGGCCTCGGCCTCGCGCAGTTGCGAGGCGAGCATGGCGATCCGGCTTTCGATCTCGAAGGTGTCGAGGGTCAGGACAGGCTGGCCCGCCGCAACCGTCTGGCCGCGGGTGACATGGATCGCGGCCAGCGTGCCGCCATCCAGATGCTGCACCGTCTGCAGATCGGACCGCACGAGGACCGAGCCGGATCCGATGACGACGGAATCGAGCCGCGCCGTCGCGGCCCATAATCCGATGCCACCAAAGAGCAGTGCCGACAGGGCGGCGGCGGCGACCAGTCGTCCGCGCAGGGAAAAGAGGCCGGCATCCTCGGCGGAAGGGCGGCTGGGGCTTTGTGCGGCGGTCATCATCATGCTGTCACCCGTTCTGTCTGGGTCAGGCGGGGGCATCCCGCCAGACCGGCTGTCATGCGGCCCGTCACAAGAGGCCCGCCGGGCTGTCCGGCACAAGGGAAGAGGTCGCCTCGGCCCCGGTCTCGGTCAGGGCGACGGGTGGCGGGGCGTCGGCATCGGCGGCCGGGAAATGCGACTGCAGGAACGCCTCGCGCGAGTCGGGGTTGGACAGCAGGTCATGGCTGCGATCCTCGCGCAGGCGGAGGGCGGCAAGGCCGGGATCGGCGGTCTCTTCCCCCCTCAGGCGGCGCAGTTCGTGCTGGCTGATCCAGTCGCCGATGGCGAGTGTGCCGATGTCGCGCAGGGTTTCGGGGCCGAAGGGGGCCACAACCTGGGCCAGGCGGGCGAACAGCTGTTCAAAGGCGATCGGGCCGGGATCGGTTTCGGCAGGGTTGTCGGGGGCCGTGCCCGCGCCCGTTCCGGGGCCAGTTCCGGGGCTCCCGCCCCGGCTGCCCGGCCCCTCTGCCGGACCCGGCGCCGCGCCCGCCCCCGGGAACGCGGCACCGTCCGGCAGGGGGCCGGGCCCCCGCGCCCCCGGCCGGCCCGCGCCCGGATCCCCGCCTGGAAGGGCGGGCAGATCCGGCACGGGCTCGGCCTGCGGAAAGAAACGCGACAGATCGAGCGCGCCCGGGCCACGGCCTATGCGGCCCAGATCGGCCACCATCCCGGCCTCGGGCAGGTCGCCCGGCGCGGGCGGCTCTTCCAGGACAGGGGTCTGGGCCAGCAGGGGCTTGACCGGCGCGGGGGCCATGTCGGCACGGGCCGCCGTCGCCTGATCCGGTGCTGCGGGCGCGCCCGGCCCTTCGGGGGCAGAGAGTTCCGCCGCGCCGAAAGCCGATTTCACCCAGGCCGCCATGCCGATCATCACACCGGCGAAGATTGCGGCGAAGGGGGCTTCGCGCCGGTCGGCCAGGGCAAAGAGCGCGCGCCCCTTGGGCTGGCGGTCGGCGGCGGATTTGCGGTTGCGGGTCTGGATCTGCATGGGCCTATCCCCGCGCCATCGCGTTGCGGGATTTCCGGTCGCGGGCCTTGTCCTCGCCCGGCTGCGGGGCCGTGGCTTCCAGCGCGATGTCATCGCTGCCCGAAACGGTGGACGGGGCGACGACCTGCCCGTCGCGGTTGGACAGCACCTCTTCCTTGGTGCCGAAGGCCACCAGCTTGCCCGCATGAATCGCGGCCACCATGTCAACCGCCGCAAGCACGCTGGGCCTGTGGGCCACGATGACGGCGATGCCGCCCCGGTCACGGATGCTGCGGATGGTGTCGTTCAGCGCGCGTTCGCCCGCTGCATCCAGCGCGGCATTGGGTTCATCCAGCAGCACGACAAAGGGATCGCGATAGAGCGCGCGGGCCAGCCCGATACGCTGGCGCTGGCCTGCCGAAAGGGCAGTGCCCAGCGCGCCCACCTCGGTGTCATAGCCCTCGGGCAGTTGCGAGATCATCTTGTGGACATTGGCCGCCGAGGCCGCCTTGAAGATGGCGTCGCTGGTGCGGTCGCTGTCGAAGCGGCTGATATTGTCGCGCACCGTGCCGTTGAACAGGCCCACTTCCTGCGGCAGATAGCCGATGATTTCGCCCGCGCGGGCCGGATCCCACTGGGTCAGTTCCACATCATCAAAGCGGATCGCGCCGCGCAGCACCGGCCAGACGCCGGCCAGCGCGCGGATCAGCGTGGATTTCCCCCCGCCCGACGGCCCCAGCACGGCCAGCGCCTGCCCGGCCTTCAGTTCGAAGCTGACATCCGACAGAAGCACGCGGCCATTGGCGGGCGAGGCGATGGTGACATTCTCCACCCGCAGCGAGCGGCTGGGGCTGGGCAGCATCAGGGGCGTGCGTTCGACCGAAAGCGCAACCAGCGTGTCGCGCAACTGGCCCCAGGCCTGACGGGCGCCGACGATGCCCTTCCAGTTGCCGATGATCTGGTCGATCGGCGCCATGGCCCGCCCCGAAGCCACCGAGACGGCGATGATCGCGCCTGCGGACAACTCGCCCTTGATGGTGAAATAGGCCCCCAGCCCCAGCAGCCCCGATTGCAGCAGCATCCGCAGCACGCGCGACATGGCGGCCATGGTGCCGGTGATGTCGGAGGCGCGGGTGTTCAGCGACAGATGGTCATGGTTGGCCTGGGCAAAGCGTTCCACCGCGCGGCCCGTCGCCCCCATGGCGATCAGCACCTCGGAATTGCGGGTGTTGGAATCCGAGATGGTGTTGCGCAGCACCAGCGCGCGATGCGCCGATTTCGCAAGGTCGCGCGACTTCACCTCGGCGATGACGGTGAGCAGGGCCAGCGTCACCAGCCCGGCCAGCGTGACCGCGCCCAGAACCGGGTGCAGCAGATAGACGAAGATCAGGAAGACCGGCACGAAGGGCAGATCGAAGATCGCCCCGGGCGCCTGCGAGCCGAGGAAGTTGCGCAGGGTATCGACGCCGCGGCTGCGCTCTTGCGCCTCGGTCGGGGAAAAGCCGTAGCGCGGCATGTCGATGGCCACGCGATGCGACAGCGGCGCAAGGCGGCGGTCGAGCCGCGCCCCGATGCGCACCAGAAGCTGCGCGCGGATCGTGTCGAAACCGCCCTGCACCAGGTAAAGCGCCAGCGCGAGGATGGAGAGGAAGACCAGCGTCTGCACCGAGCCGGAGGTCAGCGCGCGGTCATAGACCTGCAGCATGTAGAAGGAGCCGGTCAGCGCCAGCACGCTGATCAGCCCGGAAATGGCGAAAAGCGCCCAGCCGAAGCGGCGAAGATCGGCGTTCAAAAGATCGCGCGCCTTCTTCAGGGCAAGGGGATCGGAGGGGGAATTCGGTTGTGCCATGGCCGTTGCTGCCTGCCTTGATCCTGCGCCGGTCATCCGGCCTGTTCCGTGCCGTCCCGGTCTGGCTTCGCGTGGGTTTCCGCGTCGTCGTCCGGGGGCGCTGGGCCAAGGCTAGACCCGCGCAGCCTGGCCCGTTACGGGAATGGGTCCGGCATTTCGTTGGACAAAGGTCCGATGGGATGCCCGACCGTGCGAAAGGCAACCCGGCCGGGGGGACCGGCCGGGTTGCGCCCTGGTTCAGAGGTTGAAGGACGATGCGTCGAGGTTGTGCGCCCCGCGCAGCGTGAGGCTGAAATCGGCCTCGTCATCGCCGTTGGTGTAGCCTTCGATGATCGTGTCCACGCCATCGGCCGTGGCCACCTCGCGGATCACCAGGCTGCCCGGGCCAGCGGCCCCCTGTTCGGCAAGCGTGAAGCTCTGGTTGCCGTTCAGGCCGACCCCGGCGTCGATCCCCGAAAGGTCGATCCGGTCACCCGGCTGGAAGTCGGTGATGACATCGCCATCCGCCGCCCCGGCCGAGGTGAAGACGAAGACATCCGCGCCATCGCCACCCGTCAGCACGTTCACCGAGAGCGAGGCCTTGATGACATCCGCGCCCTGGCTGCCGATGACGTTCTCGATGCCCACCAGGCTGTCGGTCACGCCACCGATGCGCACCGTGCCGATGGCCGTGGCGGCACCAAGGTCGATCGCTGCACCGCCGAGGATGGCCGACAGGTCGATCGTGTCGCTGCCTGCGCCGCCGAAGATCATGTCGGCACCGTCATCGGCCGCGAAGGTGAAGCGGTCATCGCCCTCTTCGCCCATCAGCACATCGGCCCCCTGCCCGCCCGAGAGCAGGTCATCCCCCGCACCGCCGGTCAGGACATCGTCGCCGCCATGGCCCATGAGGATGTCATCCCCGGCCTTGCCCGCCAGGGCATCCGCCGTGGCACCACCGACAAGGACATCCGCCCCTGCCCCGCCCGCCACCATGCCGCTGCCCGAACCCGGCATGAGGACTGCGCCTTCGACGACCGGGGGAGTTTGGGGCACTCCGCCACCGCCGCCCGTCCCGGTGCCATTGCCCGGGCCGTTTCCGGCCTCTTCATCATCCTCCTCGTCCGAGCCAGTGCCAGTGTCAGACTCGTCGCCGCCCTCGTCCTCATCATCCGTGCCGGTGCTGGCATCGTCGTCGTCCGTGGCGCTGTCTTCGTCGTCATCCGTGGCACTGTCTTCGTCATCGTCCGTGGCCGCGCCGTCATCGCCGCCGGCACCGATGCCATCATCATCGGCATCCGTGTCGTCGTCGCCCTGGTCGACCCCGGCCGCCCCATCCTCGTCCGACAGTTCGAAGATACGCTCATCAAGGCCCACGAGCCCGGTATTGCGCATCACGATATCGGCAAAGCTCTGGCCTTCCACGAAGTTGGCATAGAGGTCGAAGTTCTCCAGCCGGTCGACATAGTAGAAGCGGTCGCCTTCCTGCAGGCGGTCAAGCTGTTCGTGGATCACCACCCAGAAGGTGGACCCGACAAGCCCGCCATTCACCTTGGCCTCGGCCAGCCCGCCGACCCAGAGATCGACACGGTCGATCCCCCGCACGGTAAAACTGCCGTCGGCATTGGCGATCAGCCCGATATCCGGGTTCAGCGCGCCGAAGGCATCCGCCGCCGCCTGATCTGCCAGAACCAGATCGGGATAGGCCGCGCGGAACTGGTCCAGCATCGCCGCCGACAGCCCGTTCCGTGCCCCGAAATCCTCCCAGCTTGCATAGGGTTGCAGCAGGACCGGATCGACGAAGCTCAGCGCCTCGCGGATATAGGGGTTGGTCGAGGCCAGAAGCGACGCCTTGACCTGGTTCAGCGTGCCGATGCCCACATCCCGGCCCCGCGCCACGTTGAAGGCGAAGAGGTCGGCGCTGACGCGGACAAGGTCATTGCGGATGCCATCGACCACCATCGTGTCGACCTGCTCCGCCGCCTGCCCGGCGATGCCCGACAGCACCGCCCCCGCGCCAAGCTGGGCATAGCCCGGCTGCGGCACATAGCCATACTGCGCCAGCGTCGCGAGGCTTTGCGTAAAGGCCCCTTCGGCATTGGTCGGGTTCAGGAAGGCATCGAAGAGCGACACCTGCGACACCGTCCCGTCCGGGTTCGTCACCGAAACCGTCTGCGCCACCATCGTATGGCCAAAGCGATAGACGGCCGAGGCGAATTCCTGGCTGATCGAGGCATCGGTTTCCGGGTTCCACTCGGCAAAGCCGTGATCCCCCTCGCCCCGGATACCCGCGCCACCCAGCAGCGTCTCGGCGAATTCGGTGAAGACGACGCGCTGATATTCGGCCTCGTTCACGATCTTGGCCGCCTGGAACAGCTCCTCCAGCGTCAGCACCGTGCCCGATGCCGCATAGCTGGCCGCAAGCTGATCGACATGGAAGTTGTGGTTGCGGGCAAAGATCGTGTGCATCGAGGTCAGCGTGATGTTCTCGTTCACGCGCCCGTCGCCCGCCACCACGTGATCCAGCAGGTTGATGAAGGGGTTGGTATCCAGAAGCAGGGGTTGCCCCTCGCCCATGAAGTTCGACACCAGCCCCGGCAGGACCGCCGCATTGATGGACCCGTCGGCATTCAAGAGATCGGGATAGAACTCCACCAAGGTCTGCGCCCCGCCCGCCAGATGGGCAGCACGGAAGACAGTCCCCGCCTCGATATGGTGCATCAGCACATCGCGCAGCGTGGGCAGCAGTTCGAACCCTGCGGCAGAGGGGTCCTCTGCCCCCATCAGCACCCGCGCCCCGAGACCGCCCGCCCCATCGCTTTCGCGCAGAAGCTGACCGATCAGGTTGGTCGACCCATAGACCTGGTTCTGGTCCACGAAGGGCGAAGTCAGGTTGCGATGCTGCGCCGCGCCATCGGCGTCAAAGCCCATCACGCTGGCCCGCGTCAGGTCGGCCGGATTTTCCGCCCGCGCCCCCGCGCCCGGAGCCCCGATCTGCACGGTGCCATTGCCGCCCTTCGGAATGAAGCTCAGCCCGTGGTCGAAATACTGGGCAAAGGCGGTGAAGAAGGCATTGGCAGTCGCGCTCGGCGCCGTCCCCGGTGCCTGCGCACCAAGGATGTCCGAGATCGTCCGCGTATCCAGCCCGTCGAAGATCGGGTTGATCGCATTGTTGCCCGTGGCGGCGTCATAGTCGCCCGAACGGTTTTCGGTGATGCGGATGAAGGCCTCGCCCTGCGCGCCCTGCGTCGGGTTGGCCGGGTTGTTGCCCACCCCCGTCAGCGTCCGCACGCCCAGCGCATTGGCCCCGTCATCGTTGCCGTCCGCGCTGACCCCACGCACCAGCGCCAGCAGGCCCGCCGCATCGTTCGCGGTCAGGACAGGCGCGGGCGTCTCGTTGCCGCCCTCGGTGGAACCGTCCTCATGGTCTTCGCCTGCGCCGGATGCCACCAGAGTAGGCGCCGCAGATGCCGATCCGGTGAAGGTGACGGAATGGCTGCCATTGGACATGGTCACCGTGCCGTTGCCGTTTTCGGTGGTGACATAGGCGGCGGGATCGTTGCCTGCGGGCACTTCGATCACATCCTGCGGGCGCAGGGTGCCCACCACCATGTCATTGCCGCCGCCGGTGCGGAAGACGATCCGGTGCGCCGAGTCGAGCGCCGAGATATCCACCGTGTCATCGCCTTCCGAGCCGTTCACGCGGATCGTGTTGATGCGCAGGCTGGTTCCGGCGAAGCTGCCGATGGGGGTGACGGTGTCCGCGCCGGGGCCGGTATTGACGATGATCTCTTCGATCCCCGCCAGTTCCGCGATCACGCTGGCCGCGTTGGTGCCGTTGCGGGTGACCACGATCTCTGTCGCGGCGGCAAGCGAAGCCCCCGGATTGGCGACGAGGAAATCCGCCCTTGCATAGATGCGGTAGGTTTCGGCCTGGTTGTTGCCGTTGATGATGAAGGTATCACCACCCGCGCCATTGTCGCCGCCATTGATCACGTCGCGCCCGTCGGGCTGCGCCGCCACGATGGTAAAGCCGAGGAAGGTGACCGGATCGGTGACGCCCCAGGAGATGATATCGTCGCCCGCGCCTGCATTGATCGCATCGTTGCCGGTGCCGCCGGTGATCGTGTCGTTCCCCGCCAGCGCGTTGATCGTATCCGCCCCGCCCTGACCGTTGATGACATCATCCCCGGCCGTGCCGGTAAGGGTATTCGCCCCGCCGGTCCCGTTCAGCACATCGCCCACGACGGTGGTCGGTGCCGAAACGACGGTTTCCACTGTGCCCAGGCCATCGGTGAACTGCACCTGCACCCGCAGCGCCTGGCCCACCTGGGCCTGGGCAGGCGTGAAGCCTGTCCCCGTCGCGCCGCCGATATTCACCCAGGTCGCCCCGCCATCGGGCGAGCGCTGCCACTGGACCGACAGCCCGCCTGCGCCCAGACCATTGGGATCGGCGATGCCCGTCAGATCGACGCTGAGCGCCTGCCCCTCGGTCGGGGAGGTGTCGCTGATCACCGGCGCGCCGGTGGCGGGCAGGTTGACCAGAAGGATATCCTGATCGGCGAAGCTCAGCACCTCGATGTTGCGCAGCCGGTCGGAGCCTTCAAGCTCCAGCCTGCGGCCCGTCAGCGGATCCAGCGTCCGGTCCACCCCGGTGACGGGGTCGATCAGTTCAAGGCTGGCCGTGTTGTGGGTGACGGTGATGGAGCCGTCGGCATTGTTCGTGATGGTATAGTTCTCGCGCAGGTCCCAATAGCGCGCGGTATCGACATCGCCCGCCTGTCCGCCATCGAGGATCTCGCGCACCACCTCCAGTTCGCTGGGGCTGATGACGCGGGCAAAGAGCGCGCGTTCCAGCGTCATGCCGCCGAACATCACCGCGCCGGTCGCAACATCCACGATCTGATGCGTCAGGCCATCGGCGGTGCCGACGGGCTGGCCGGGGACGCGCACCTCGATCCGCGCGTTCAGCCATCTGTCGCCGTCGATGATGTCATCGCCCGACATGCCGCGGATGGTGTCGCTGCCCGCGCCGCCCAGAAGGATGTCGGCCCCGGTCGAGGTGTCCATCCTTGCCGGCAGTCTTTCGCCGGTATTGGGCTGGACGATGTCGAAGGTGCCCAGATGCGCCACCAGATCGCGCAGCCCGTCGATCAGGTCGATGTTCTGTTCCAGCAGCGCGTTGGAATAGGACTGGATCGGCGAGGTGGGCGAGACCTGCGCCGCATTGCCCTGGGCATCATAGGCCCCGGTCACCACCTCACGCCCGGTCAGCCGGTCATCCCCGGTCCAGCCCGACAGACCCTCGACCAGATCGAAGCGGTCGCGCAGGATATTGGCCTGCTGGTTCTGGAAGATGCCGAGGTTCATGTCGGCTTCGACATCATAGGCGTTGCCCTTGTAGGCCACCCAGTCAAAGCCCGCCATGCCGTTGTTGCGGTTGATGCCGATGCCCTGGAACATGATGTCATCGCCGGATTCCGCGTCGAAATCGGTGTCGTTCTCGCCCGCGGTCATCACGTCATGGCCGATGACACGGCTGTTGAAGAACAGTTCCGAATTGTCGCCGGTCAGGGTGTTCATGTTCCCCTGGCCTTCCATCCAGTCATTGCCTTCGTTGCCGAAGACGACGCCGCCGCCGCCCGTGGGCGAGCGGATGAAATCGTCGCCCTGACCGCCGAAGATGTCCTTGGCCTCGTCCCCGCCGGAAATCACGTCGCGCCCGGCACCGCCGAAGATCAGGTCAAGACCCATGCCGCCATTGATGACGTCATCGCCCTCTTCGCCCTTGATGACATCGGCATCGCCGATATCGGTGCCGCGGTCGGTGATGATGTCGTTGCCCGCGCCGCCATGGATGTGATCGACGCCAAAGCCGCCTTCGATCACGTCATGGCCGCCATAGCCCCAGAGCCCGTCATCGCCATCGCCGCCGATGATCGTGTCATCCCCGGAGGTGCCGCCCAGCACGACATGTTCGCCGCCCAGATAGCGGATGTAGTTCGCCCCCCGCTCCACCAGGCTGGTCGTGCCCAGCATCGCGGTCAGAACGTCCGCCTCGCGCGTCGGGTCGGCGCTGCCGATGCCCGGGTTCCACTGGCGGGACTGGTCGATCTCCAGCACCCAGTCGGCGGTCTGGAAGGCCGCGCCGTTGATCGACAGGCCCAGATGTTCGCCATCGGTATTGCGCTGGATCAGATCGGCGAAGCTGTCGCTTTCCAGCTGGCTGAGCAGGTTCATCCCCTGCGTGCGAGAGAGGTAGTAGAACCGGTCGCCGTTCTGCAGCATCTCCATCTGCGCCTCGAAGACGAAGGTGAAGGTCGATCCCAGCATGCCGCCGAAGGACATCTTCGCCTCGGCCAGGCCGCCGATCCAGAAATCGACATTGTTCAGGCCGCCCAGCGATCCGCCCGCGAAGGCGCCGGTCGCGTTCAGGAAGGCCAGCCGGTCGGCGGGCGCCCCTGCCCCGCCCAGCACCAGCAGCATGGCCGCGTCGCGCTTTGCCTCGGTCGTGGTGGCAGAGGTGATGGTGTCATGGGTGCCGTAGGCGGCGATGAAGTTCACCACCGAAAGCGGGTTCTTGATTGCGGCCGCGAAATCCGACCAGCTTTCATAGGGGCGCAGATAGCTGTTCTGCGTCTGCTCGAAGAACTGGCGGCGCGCCTCGTTCAGCGAGGGGATGCCGACATCCCGCGCCCGCGTCATGTTCAGCGCGGCAAGGTCAAGCGGCAGGCCCACAAGGTTGTTGCGCAGGGCATCGGTCAGGAATTCGTCGATCTCGTTGCCGTGCTGGCGCGTCATGCCGCGCAGGATGGCCCCTGCCGCCGCATGGGCATCGCCGCCTTGCGCATCGAACATCACCGGGTTGAGGAAGGCATCGAACAGCTCGACCGTGGTCAGCCCGACAGTGCCGGTTTCACCCAGCGCGCCGGTGGCATCCAGCATGCCCAGCATGTCGACCGTCTCGTTCAGCATGGAATGGCCGAAACGATAGACGACCTGCGCAAATTCCTGGCTGATGCCGACCGGAATCTCGACCGAGTTCGAGAAGACGAAAGGATCAATCTGCGGGGCGATGGCGCGGACGAATTCCTCAAACACCAGATGCTGATAGACCATCTCGGTAGAGAAGCGGCCCGTCTGGAACAGGCGTTCGCCGTTCCACACCAGATCCGCGCCGGAGGCGGGCATTGCGGTGACGGGCACCAGCAGGTATTCGTTCAGCATGCCCAGATCGCCCGAGGCGAGCAGCATCTCCTGAACCGCCTCGATCTGGCGGTTGTGTTCGCCGTGGAAGATGGTGTGAACCGCCGTCAGGGCGATGTTTTCGTTGCCGCGCCCGTCGCCCACGATGAAGTGACGATCCAGCAATTCGTTGTCATAGGTCGAGGCCACGCCGAACATGTTCACCGGCTGGCGGTTCGCGGTCAGCCCGTCCTCGTCGGCGGTCTTCAGCACAAGCGTCGTCACGCCATCGGTGGGATCGAGGTCGACCGCACCGGGGGCCGCGTCATGCGCGATGTCGTTGAGGAAGGCCCGGCCCGCCGAGGCCAGCGTCAGCGCATCGACCGGCGCGGCGATGCTGCCCACCACGGTGCCGCCACCCGCCAGCACGAATTGCGGCATCCCCGTCGCCGGATCGGCCATGAAACGCCCATAGAGATCGGTCAGCACGGCCGGCACGGAATGCACGTTCAGATCAGACAGCTCGATCCCCAGCATGGTGCGCGCCTGCGCCTTGATGTCGGCCCAGGTGGGCGGTCCGCCGGTGGCGCTTTCCAGCATGCGGCCCGTGGCGACGGGGCGGCCTTCATGCAGCATGTATTCGCGCAGGAAGACCTGATGCGACGGGTTCGAGGTATAGACCTGGTTCAGGTCGATCCAGGGTGTGGTTTCGTTGGCATTCTCGCGGACGTCGTCCGCCGTGCCCAGCACGCCATCCGGCCCCGGCTGGTTCGTGGCGCGGGTCAGCACCATGAAATTGGTCGGGCTGCCGGGTTCATAGAGCGGATCATCCGGCATCAGCGGGATATAGACCGTGCCGTTGCCGCCCTTCTGCGTCAGGTCGAGGCCGTGGTCGAAGAACTGGCCGAAGATGGTGAAGAAGCTGTTGAAGGGCGCCGTATCGCCCAGATCGGCCGAGACGTTGCCCAGGGCCAGGTTGACGCCGTCCATCTCGATCCCGTTGGCGGTGAGCAGGGCCTGCACCTCGGCATCGGCGAGCGCGGCCTGATCATAGGGCGCAAGCGCCTCTTGCGCGGCGGTGACATCGGCCACTTCGTCCAGCACGGCGGCCTCGGCCGCGTCAAGCGTGGCCTGCGCGGCGTCGCGCACCGATACGGCATCTGCCAGGTCACCCTCGGCGTCGGTGACGGCCTGCTGCGCCGCCCCGAGATCGCCCGCCACGGCAGCGTTGGCGGCATCCAGCGCGGCCTGGGCCGCGGCCAGATCGGATTCGGCGGCGGCCAGATCGGCGGCGGCGGCGGCGGCACTTGCGGCGGCGCTGTCGCTGGCGGCCTGGGCCGGGGCGACAAGGGCAGCCGCGGCATCGCGCGCGGATTGGGCGGCGGCAAGGGCGGCGGCGGCATCGGCCAGCACTGCATCCGCGGCGAGATCGGCGGCATTGGCCGCATCCAGCGTCGCCTGCGCGGCAGCCAGCGCGGCGAAGGCCGCGTTATAGGCATCAAGCGCCGCCTGATTGTCGGAAGAATCGCCATCGGCCAGTTCGATCAGCAGCGCGACATTGGCCGCCCGCTCGGCCGCGAAGGCGGCATCGAAATCGGCCTGCGCCTGCAGGCGGGCGGCTTCGGTCAGGAGGGCGGCATCCTCGGCCGCCGTCAGCGCAAGCTGGGCATCGGCGAGGGTGGCCTCGGCCGTGGCCAGATCCCCCTGTGCGACGGCCAGCGCTGCTGCTGCGCCGGCCGCCGCCGCGGCCGCATCCGCATCGGCCTGTTGGGCCAGCGAAAGCGCCGCAGTCGCCGCGGCAAGATCTGCCTCTGCCGCGACCACGTCCTGGGAAAGGGCGGCCAGCGCCGCCTCGGCGGCGGCAAGGGCCGCCTGGGCCGCCGTCACGGCGGCGGTTGCATCGCCAAGGGCCGCGCCCGCCGTCATCACGGCGGCATTGGCGGCGGCGAGTTCGGCCTGTTCGGCGGCCAGCGCCGCCTCGAGGACGGCGCGCGGCGGCAGGCCCGCCAGATCGCCAAGGCCCTCTTGCGCGGCCTGATAGGCGGCGTGGATCTGCTGCGACAGGGCAAGGTTCTGCGCGCCGGTCACCCCGGCGATGGTCAGCGCGGCCGAGATCGCCGCGATATTGCCCAGCGTCTGATCCGCCACGAGATTCGAGATGGTGCGCGGCCGCGCGTCATAGACGGAACCGGCAGTCTGCGCATAGCTCGTGGGCTGCCCGCTGCGCGGATTGGTCTGCGCCGCGATCCAGACCGGATCCAGCAGGCGGTCCATCAGATTGTCCGAGGCGCCGCTCTGGGTATAGCCGATCTGGTAATTGTTCAACGCGCCCGTCACGGTGCGCAGGCCATCGGGCACCAGCGGGCTGGCGATCAGCGAGGCCAGCGCCTCACGCGCATCCATGCCGCCTTCGATCAGACGATTATGCTCCTCGGCGATGCGGATCTGGTCGAGGATATGGGCGAGATCGTTCAAATTGAGCGTGACCATGGCAGTTGTCCCTGTGTTGAACAGAATCGATGGGACAGCGCAGATCTGCCCCTTATCGCCCGATCATCGGGGTTCGGCGGCGGGGTCGACAAAGGCCGACGGTCCGGGGGAATGCTGCATTTGGTCCGAAAACCATCGGACCAAGGTCTGAAAGGCGCGGGTCGGAACAAGGCCGTGGAATGCGGGTTCGCGACGGCGACCGGGCCGGTGGCCAGACCTGTGGCCAGACCTGTGGCCAGACCTGTGGCTAGCCCAGGGTCGTCCGCTGCGCGAGGGGCGAGATGCCGTAATGGCTGCGGAACACCTTCGAGAAATGCGACGTGGAGTTGAAACCGCAGGCCATGGCGATTTCGGTGATCGACTGTTCGCTCTGCACGATCAGGTTGCGGGCGCGGTGCAGGCGCATCTCGGTGATATAGCGCTTGGGCGAGGTGTTCAGATAGCGGCCGAACAGCCGCTCCAGCTGGCGGGTGGAGATGCCCAGAAGATCGGCCAGTTCGCAGGGGGCGAGCGGGTCTTCCATCCGCGCCTGGACGATGGCGATGGCACGCGCGAGATGATCGTTGCGCATGCCGTGGCGCGACTGGATCGACACGCGCTGCGCGGCGGTGCCTTCGCGGACGGCGTTGTAGCACATCTGGTCGGCCACGGCGGTGGACAGGTCATTGCCATGCTGCCGGGCGATCAGGTGCAGCATCAGATCCGCCGCCGCCGTCCCGCCCGAGGCGGTGATGTATTTCTGATTGGCCACAAAGATGCTGCGGACCAGGTCCACCTCGGGGAATTCCTCGGCGAAGAGATCGTGGTATTCCCAATGGATGGCGGTTCTCACCCCGTCGAGGAACCCCGCCCTTGCCAGCACATAGGCGGCCGAGCAGATCGCCCCCATGGCTGTGCCCGTCGATTTCTCGCGCCGCAGGTAGTTCAGCACGGCAGGCGTCGTCGATTGCTGCACATGGATCCCCGAGAGGACGAACAGCCGGTCGGCATGGCCCATGGGTTGCAGGCCGCGATCGACCAGCGTCACCGATCCGTTCGAACAGCGCGCCGATATGCCATCGACGCTGGCCAGCGACCAGCGATACAAGTCGCGGCCCGAGACGAGATTGGCAATCCGGAGCGGCTCCAGCGCGCAAGAGAATGCGAGATGCGAGAAATTCTCCAGCAGGAGAAAGACGAAATGCGTGGCGCGGGACATGGCGATGCGGGCGGCGGGCCTGGCTGGGTGAAGAAGGGGGGCAGCAGTGCCCCCCTTCCCGTTTCGCTTATTGTGCTGCGGCGCGGGCGGCTGCCAGCCAGGCATCATAATCGGCCTGATGCGCGGCGATCCATTCCTCGGCATGGCGCTGCAGGTCTTCGGGCTTGTCCTCGCCGTTGGAGATGCGCAGCGCCTCGGCCGAGACGTCATTGATGTCCATCCTCGCCGCTTCGAAAAGGGCGCGGGCTGCCGGGTTGGCCTCGAGGAAGTCGTTGCGGGCCACGACACGGATCGAATCCACGGCAAAGCCCAGATTCTTGCCGTTGAACTCGGTATTGGCCGTCGCGCCATCGGGCAGCGGGGTGCCTGCGGGAACCGAAAGCCATTCGGCATCGGTGCCGGGAACCAGTTCGCCCGCCACCCAGTAGGGAACCCAGGTGTAGTAAAGGATCGACCCGCCATTGTCCTTGCGTGCCATCGCGTCGCCGATGATGGCCGGATAGGCGCCCTGGTTGTGGGTGACGGTGTCGCGCAGACCCAGCGCATCGAGATGGGTCTCGATCACCCTTTCGCAGCCCCAGCCCGGAATGCAGCCGGCCAGATCGGCCTTGCCATCGCCATCGGCATCAAAGCGCGCGGCCACGGCCGGATCCTTCAGCATCGACAGATCGGTCACGCCTGCGTCATAGCTGGCCTTGTCCACCATGTAGCCCTGGATCGCGCCGTCGATATAGGTGCCGACCTTGGTCATCACCGCCTCGCCGCCGGCTTCCTGGAAAAAGGCGTCATGCAGCACTTCCCAGCTGACGGCCATGAAATCCGCATCCCCCGCACCCACGGCAAGGTGCATGGTCTGGTATTCGGCCTCGTTCGGTTCGGCGATGGTATAGCCCAGATCCTCCAGCGCCTTGAACAGGACGAGGTGCTGCATATGCTCCTCGATCTGCGTCGACAGGATCGGGCGGACGGTGACGCCTTCGCCGGGCTTGTCCTGCGCGAAGGCCGGCAGGGCAAGGGCCAGGGTCATCGCCGTGGTCATGAAGAGTTTCATCTTTTGCTCCCAGTTGGTTATGAGGTGGTCTTGAGGTGGTTTCTGGTTGTTTTCAGGTCTGCTTTTTGAACAGCGCGGTGATCAGCCCGACAGGGCCCGTCTGCCACCACATGAGGTGCCCCCGGTCCCGGCCCGACCGGCCAAGCCCCTGGGTGATGCGGTCCAGCACGATGGCCAGCATCACGATGCCAAGGCCGCCCACGATGGCCTTGCCCGCATCCAGCCGCCCCATGGCGCGCAGCACCTCGTTGCCCAGTCCCTTGACCGAGATCATCGAGGCGATCACCACCATCGACAGGCTGAGCATGATGGTCTGGTTCAGCCCGGCAAGGATCGTGGGCGTCGCCAGCGGCAGTTCGACCTTGCGCAGGATCTGGCCCGGCGAGGCGCCAAAGGCGCGCGCGGCTTCGACCACCGAAGGGTTCACCCCCCGGATGCCAAGCGAGGTCAGCCGCACCAGCGGCGGCAAGGCGAAGATGATCGTCACGATCACGCCCGAGACGTTGCCGATGCCGATCATCATCACCACGGGAACGAGATAGACGAAGGCGGGGATCGTCTGCATCGTGTCGAGAACGGGCCGGATGATCGCCTCGAACCTGTCGTTCTTGCCCGCCAGCACGCCCAGCGGCAGGCCGATGGCCACGCAGAGGATGACCGAGGCGGTGACGATGGCCAGCGTCGTCATCGCAAGGCCCCAGGCCTCGGGTGCCAGAAGGCCGAGGATGCCAAGGCAGATCCCCACGACGATGGCACCGCGCCGCCCGGCAGCCTGCCAGGCGATCAGCACCAGGATCGCCAGCATCACCAGGGGCGGGATGGATTGCAGCGCATGTTCGATGCCCACGATCACCGTTTCGAAGAAGCGCTTGATCGGCTGGATCAGTTCACGGTTGGAAATCGCCCATTGCTTGATCCCGTCCGCCCAGGTGGCGATGCCCAGATCGACCGAGGCAAAGGGGTTGAGCCAGTCGAATGCGGTATCGGCCATCAGGCAGCCCTTTCCTCGTCGCGTCCCTGGATGCCGCGCAGAAGCGCGCGCTTGGTCACCACGCCCACGGCTGCGCCATCGGCGGCGATCAGGATCGGGTGATCGGTGCCGACGGCGAGGTCGACCAGTTCGTTCAGCTTGCAGCCCGGCTTGCCGACAGGCCATGCAGAGGTGTCCTGCGGCCCGTGCGCCTGCACATAGGCGGCCAGCGGCTGCATGATGCGCGCTGCGGTTACGAGGTCCAGCTTCGAGATGCCAGCCACGAAATCGGCCACATAGTCATCCGCAGGCCGGGTGACGATCTCTTCGGGCGTGCCGATCTGCACCAGAACCCCGTCCTTCATGATGGCGATGCGGTCGCCGATGCGGATCGCCTCATCGAGGTCATGGGTGATGAAGACGGTCGTCTTGTGCAGTTCCGCCGACAATTCCATGAACGTGCCCTGCAACTGCCGCCGGATCAGCGGATCGAGGGCGGAAAAGGGTTCATCCATCAGAAGGATCGTCGGATCCGCCGCGAGCGCACGCGCCAGCCCCACGCGCTGCTGCATGCCGCCCGACAGTTCGTCGGGATACTTCCGGTCCCAGCCCGTCAGATCCACCATGTCGATGGCACGGGCGGCGACCCTTGCCCTCTCGGCCTCGGCCACGCCGCGCACTTCCAGCGAAAAGGCCACGTTATCGCGCACCGTCCGATGCGGCATCAGCGCCATGGACTGGAACACCATGCCGATCTTTTCCGCCCGCAGGCGGCGCAGCGCCTCGGGGTTCATGGCATTGACGTTCTGGCCTTCGATGAAGACCGCGCCCGAGGTCGGCTCGATCAGCCGGTTGATGTGGCGGATCAGCGTCGACTTGCCCGAACCGGACAGGCCCATGATGCAGAAGATCTCGCCCCGACCCACGCTGAAGCTGGCATCCTGCACGCCCACCACGCAGTCGAACTTTTCACGGATGTCCTTCTTGGAAAGACCATCCCTGCGCACGGCTTCCATCGCCTGACGCGACTTGTCGCCGAAGATCTTCCAGATCCCTTCGCAACGGATGACGTCCTCTTGGTCGGTCATTCGGATTCTCCCCTGTTAACAGACTACAAACATAAAACTTCATAGTAGACAATATGTATTTTATTCGCCTACACAGAAGACACGCTACCTGATTCACAGCGCGAAAGCCGTTTGTGTCAGGGACAGGAGAGCCGTCTTGGAAGCCGAGAGCCGCAGCAGGAAAACGATCTGTGCCGAGGACTTGCGCCGCAAGATCCTGACGCAGCACCTTGAGCCGGGCACCTATCTGGACGAGACGGAACTGTCTGAATCCTATGGCATTTCCCGCCCCCCCCTGCGTGAGGTGCTGCGGCAGCTGGCGGGCGAAGGCTATGTCCTCCTGATCGAGAATCGCGGCGCCCAGGTCGCACCGATGACGCACAAGACCCTGCGCAACTTCTTTGTCGCGGCCCCGATGATCTATGCGGGCGTCACGCGGCTGGCCGCCGAACATGCGACCACCGCCCAGTTGGACCGGCTGAAGCAGGTGCAGATGGCCTTCCGCGCCGCGATCCGCACCGGCAATGCCGCCGACCGCGCGCTGGAGAACGAGCGTTTCCATTCCGTCATCGGCGAGATGGCCGACAACGAATTCCTCATGCCCAGCCTGCGGCGGCTGCTGATCGACCATACCCGCATCGGCATGACCTTCTACAATCCCCGCCGCGCACATCTGGCGGAAACCCAGTCCATCGCCGCCGATCAGCATGACGAATTCATCGCCCTGATCGAGGCGGGCGATGCCGATGCCGCGGCCGATCTTGCCGTGGCGCATTGGGAATTGTCGCGCGCGCAGATCGAAAGCTACGTCGCGCCGGAAAGCATGCAGATCCCCCTCGGCCGTGCGCCCGGGGCCAGATAGGAACAAGGAACGCCATGAGGTTCGAAGGCATCTACACGCCCGTCATCACCCCCCACCGGGAAGACGGCTCCATCGACCGCGATGCCTTTGCGGCCCAGATCGACTGGCTGATCGAAGCAGGCGTGCATGGCCTGATCAATGGCGGATCGACCGGGGAATACTATGCCCAGTCGATGGAAGAGCGGCTTGAGATGGCCACCCTCGCCCGCGAACTGACGCGGGGCCGGGTGCATCTGATGGTGGGCACGGTGGCGATCCGGCTGGAGGATTCCCTCACCATGGCGGAACATGCGGCCAGGATCGGGGCGGACAGCATCCTTGTCGGGTCGCCGCCCTATTCGGTGCCGACGGAACAGGAAAACGCGCTGAACGCGCTGGCGATCGACCGCGCGGCGGACCTTCCCATCATGCTTTACAACTATCCCGGCCGCATGGGCATCAACATGGGCGAGGACTTCCTCGACCGCGTCGGCAGGTCGCGCAACTTCTGCGCCATCAAGGAAAGCTCGGGCGACATCAACCGCGTGCATCTGCTGGCGCGCGACTATCCGCATGTCCAGATGTCCTGCGGGATGGACGATCAGGCGCTGGAATTCTTCGCCTGGGGCGCGCGAAGCTGGGTCTGCGGCGGGTCGAATTTCCTGGCGAAGGAACACCTGGCCCTCTGGCGCGCTTGCGCGGTGGAGGGCGATTTCGCCAAGGGGCGGCGCATCATGTCGGCCATGATGCCCCTGATGCGGGTGCTGGAACAGGGCGGCAAGTTCATCCAGTGCATCAAGCACGGCTGCGAGATGCGGGGCCAATACGCAGGCCCGCCGCGCCCGCCCCTGAAGGGGCTGAACAAGGACGACAAGCGGCAACTGGAACAGGTGGTGCGCGTGCTGCAACGCACCGTGGCCGAGATCGAGGCGGAGTAAGACGATGACCCTTCTGACAACCGAAGAATACAAGGCCATCGCCAAGGGTCTGACCTTCCCGACGCAAGCCTTCATCGACGGCAGCTTCCGCCCTGCCCTTTCCGGCAAGACCTTCGACACGGTCAATCCCGCCACGGGCGAGGTGCTGGCGCGTGTCGCATCCTGCGACGCCGCGGACGTGGACCTTGCCGCGCAGAAGGCCCGCGACGCCTTCGAGGATGGCCGCTGGTCCCGCCTGCACCCGCGCGACCGGAAAGAGGTGCTGATCAGGCTGGCAAAGCTGATCAAGCGCAACGCCCGCGAACTCGCCGTCATGGAAAGCCTCGACAGTGGCAAGACCATCTTTGACTGCGAACAGGTGGACCTTCCCGAAACCATCCACTGCCTGACATGGCATGCGGAACTGATCGACAAGATCTATGATCAGGTCGCCCCCGCCTCGGACAACCACATCGCCATGATCCTGCGTGAACCCGTGGGTGTGGTGGGCCTCGTCCTGCCGTGGAACTTTCCACTTCTGATGCTTGCATGGAAAATCGGCCCTGCATTGGCGGCGGGCTGTTCGGTGATCGTGAAGCCGGCGCTGGAAACCTCGCTCACCACGCTGCGCGTCGCCGAACTGGCGATGGAGGCAGGGATCCCGGCGGGCGTGTTCAACGTGTTGCCGGGCGGCGGGGCCGAGGTGGGCGAACCCATCGGCCGGCACATGGACATTGACGCGGTTTCCTTCACCGGGTCCACCGCGACGGGCCGCCGCTTCCTGCGCTATGCAGCCGAGTCCAACATGAAGGAAGTCACGCTGGAAATGGGCGGCAAGAACCCCGCCGTGGTTCTGGACGATGCCGAGAACCTGGATCGCGTCGCCGCCCATATCGTGAACGGGGCCTTCTGGAACATGGGCGAGAACTGCTCGGCCACCTCCCGCCTGATCGTGCAGCGGGGCGTGAAGGACGCGCTTCTGGACCGCATCAAGGCGCACCTGCGCGAATGGCCGATGGGCGACCCGCTGGATCCCGTCAACCGCGTGGGCGCGCTGGTCAGCCGGGCGCATTTCGACAAGGTGGCCTCCTACCTGTCGAAAGGGCCCAAGGTCGTCATGGGCGGCAAGGCCGAAGGCGGTTTCGTTGAACCCACCATCCTCGACGTCACCGACCGCGCGGCGAAACAGGCGCGCGAGGAAATCTTCGGCCCCGTCCTGTCAGTCCTGACCGTGGACAGCCTTGACGAGGCCATCGCGCTGGCCAATGACACGGAATACGGCCTCGCCGCCTCGATCTTCACGGCGAATGTCAAACGTGCCATCCGTGGCGCGCGGGCGATCCGCGCCGGAACCGTCACCGTGAACAGCTTCGGCGAAGGCGACATCTCCACCCCCTTCGGCGGGTTCAAGGCCTCGGGCTTCGGGGGCCGCGACAATGGCATCCATGCGCATGACCAGTATACCCAGATCAAGACCATCTGGGTCGATCTGGCCGATGACGGCGACGCGGCGGTGGCCTGATGGCACGGATCGGCTTTCTCGGCACGGGAGAGATCGCCTCGGCCCTGCTGCGGGCCTTGCAGGGCCAGGGGCACAGCTTCCTGATCTCGCCCCGCAATGCGGCGGTGGCGGCGGCGCTGGCCGAACTGCCGGAGGTGCGCATCGCCCCCAACGAAAGGGTGGTGGAGGGATCGGATATCGTCTTCCTCTGCCTGCTGGCGCGTGTCGCGGAGGACGTGCTGCCCGGCCTGCCCTTCCGCCAAGGCCAGAGCGTGATTTCGGTGATGGTGGACGCGCCCCTTGCCATGCTTCGCCGCCTCTGCGCGCCTGCCACCGACATCGCGATCACCATTCCGCTGCCCCCCATCGTCGATGGGGGCTGCCCCCTGCCCGTCTATCCGCCCTCCCCCGTGCTTGAGGCGCTGTTCGGCGCGCGCAACCCCGTCCTTGCCGTGCCGGACGAAGAGGCACTTCAGGCCCATCTGGGGGTATCGGCCCTCTGCTCGCCGATCCTTGACCAGTTGCAGGCCGCAGCGGGATGGCTGGCGGGTTTCACCGGCGATCCGGCCGGGGCCGAGGCCCATGTCGCCGCCATGATCCGCTGCTATCTTCCCGCCCGCGCGCAGGGCGGCGAATTGGCCGAGGCGCTGCGCAAGCTTTCGACCGAGGGCGGATTGAACGCCACGCTGCGGGCCGCGATGGCGCCCGCCAAGGCCGACCTGATCCGCGGGCTGGACAGCTTTCGCCCGCGGCTTGGCCTGACCCGCGGCACCGGGGATCCGGAATGACCCTGCATCAGGCCCGCAGGACACCTTCGCAGAAGGGCACGGCCGCCTGGTCGGCCATCCTGCCCGGGCAGCCCGCCCCGATCCCGTTGCAGGGCGACATGACCGCCGATTTCGCCATCATCGGCGGCGGTTTTGCGGGCCTGTCCGCCGCGCAGGCCCTGCGCGCGCTGAACCCCGGCGCGCGGATCGCGGTGCTGGAGGCGGGCCGACTGGCCGAAGGGGCATCAGGGCGCAATTCCGGCTTCATGATCGACCTGCCACACGAACTGACCTCGGACGATTATGCCGGCCATGGCGACGATCGCGCGATGATCGCGCTGAACCGTCAGGCCATCGCCTTTGCCGCCCGCGCGGTCGAGGAATTCGGGATCGACCCGAACTTCTTTGATCCGGCTGGCAAGATCAATGGCGCGGCCAGCGAGGCGGCGGATGCGCTGAACCGCTCCTATGCCCGGCATCTGGCAGGGCTGGGCGAAGCCAGCCAGCACCTTGACGCGCAGGCCATGGCCGAGGTGACGGGCAGCAGGCATTATGTCTCGGGGCTTTACACGCCCGGCACGGTGATGCTGCAACCGGCGGGATATATCCGGGGCCTGGGCGAAGGGCTGCGCCGCGCGGGGGTCGTGGTCTGCGAACGAACCCCCGTCACCGCGATCAGCCGTCAGGGCGCGGGCTGGCAGATCGCCACCCCCGCGGGGCGCGTCAGCGCCGGGCGGGTGATCCTTGCCAATAACGGCCATCTGGAAAGCTTTGGCTTTGCCCGCAACCGGCTGATGCATGTTTTCCTCTATGCCTCGATGACGGGCGAACTGGATGCCTCGGCGCAAAGGGCCCTTGGCGGACAGCCGCGATGGGGGGTCACGCCCGCGGATCCGATGGGAACCACCATGCGCCGGATCGACACAGGCCAGGGCGGCCACCGCATCATCACCCGCACCTGCGCCAGCTTCGAGCCGGGGATGGAGCCGACAGGCGCCACCCTGAAGCGCGCCGCCGCCGTGCATCGCCGCAAATTCGCGGACCGTTTTCCGCAACTGCGCGGCATGGCGATGGAATACACCTGGGCCGGGCATCTGTGCCTGACGAAGAACGCGGTCTCTCTCATGCGCGAACTTGAACCGGGCCTCTATGCCGCCGCCGTCTGCAACGGGCTTGGCACCGCGCGCAGCACGCTGACCGGGATCGCCGCCGCCGAACTTGCCAGCGGCCGGCAAAGCGCGCTGACGGCGCATTTCCTGTCCGAGCCGGACCCCGCCCGCCTGCCGCCGGAACCGCTTTCCACCCTGGGCGCGACCCTTTATCTGCGCTGGAAGGAATGGCGCGCGGGACGGGAATAGGGGCATGCAGACCGGCAGGATCATCCATGTCATCTCGGCCCATGCCGAGGGCGAGGTCGGCGATGTGATCGTGGGTGGCGTGGCCCCGCCGCCCGGGGCCACGCTCTGGGACCAGTCGCGCTTCATCGCCCGCGACGGCAGGCTTCGGAACTTCGTGCTGAACGAACCGCGCGGCGGGGTCTTTCGCCATGTGAACCTGCTGGTGCCGCCGAAACATCCCGATGCGGCGGCGGCCTTCATCATAATGGAACCCGAAGACACGCCGCCCATGTCCGGCTCCAACTCCATCTGCGTGGCCACCGTCCTGCTGGATGCAGGCATCCTGCCCATGCAGGAACCCGTGACCGAATTCCTGCTGGAGGCCCCCGGCGGCCTTGTGAAGGTGCGTGCCGAATGCGCGGGCGGCAAGGCACGGCGGATCTTCGTGCAGAACCTGCCCAGCTTCGCCCAGAAGATCGGCGTCCCGCTTGAAGTGGAAGGCCTGGGCACGCTGAGCGTGGACACGGCCTTTGGCGGCGACAGTTTCGTGATGGTGGATGCGCAGGCGCTTGGCTTTTCGCTCACCCCGGACGAGGCGCATGATCTGGCCGTGCTGGGCGCGCGGATCGCGAAGGCGGGGACCGAGGCGCTGGGTTTCCACCACCCCACCAATCCCGACTGGCGGCATTTCTCCTTCTGCCAGTTCGCCGGGCCGTTGGAACGCGGGCCAGAGGGCCTGCGCATGGGTTCTGCCGTGGCGATCCAGCCGGGCAAGATCGACCGCTCGCCCACCGGCACGGCCCTTTCGGCGCGGATGGCGCTGTTGCATGCCAGGGGGCTGATGGGGCTGGATGACCGGCTGACACAGGTCTCGCTCATCGGCTCCACCTTCACCGGGCGCATCCTTGGCACCACGATGCTGGGCGATCTTCCCGCCATCCTGCCCGAGATCAGCGGGCGGGGCTGGATCACCGGCATCCATCAGCACATGCTGGACCCGACCGATCCCTGGCCCGAAGGCTATCGCCTGTCCGATACATGGGGCGCGCGATAGGGCGGCGGCGCGCCTTCAGGGCAGGCTCAGCTTGGCCATGCGCCCGCCATCCACCGTCCAGACCTGGCCTGTCACGAAGCCCGCCTCCTCCGATCCAAGCCAGGCCACCAGCGCCGCCACCTCTTCCGGCCGCCCCGTCCGGCCGACCGGGTGTATGCGGCCGATATCGCGGCGAAAGGCCACGGGATCGGGCATCGCCTCGATGAAGCCGACATTCAGATCCGTGTCGATCCAGCCCGGCGCCACGGCATTGCAGCGGATCCCTTCGCCGCCGTGATCCACCGCAATGGCCCGCGTCAGCCCGTGCAACCCGGCCTTTGACGCGCAATAGGCCGCGTGTTGCGGGTTCGATCCCAGCCCCTCGATGGAGCCGATATTGACGATGGCCCCGCGCACCGCCCGCAGATGCGGCAGCGCCGCCCGGATCAGCAGGAAGGGCGCGGTCAGGTTGACGGTGATCGTCCGTTCCCAATCGGCAAGCGGCATGTCCTCCGCCCGCGCCTCCTGCATGACGCCCGCATTGTTCACCAGCAGATCCAGCCGCCCTGCGCGGGCGATGACCGTGGCCACCACCTGCGCCGGGCTGGCGGTATCGGTGAAATCGGCCTCGATCGCCTCAAAGCCCGCATCCCTGCCGCGCTGCGCGGTAAAGACGCGCGCGCCCTCCTCCGCCAGCCGCCGCGCGATGGCCTGCCCGATGCCGCTGCGCCCACCGGTGACCAGCGCGACCTTTCCCGAAAAGCGCGTCATTTGACGGGCTTCCCGCCATTCACCTCGACCACCGCCCCCACCATGTAGCGCGCGGCGTCAGAGGCGAGGAAGAGGATCACATCGGCGATATCCTCGGGCTCTGCGATGCGCCCCAGGGGCACGGTCCGGCCCAGTTCCGCCACCGCCGTATCGGGATCGAAGCCGCGCCGCGCAAAGCCCGTGCGCAGCATCGGGGTGTTCACCTCGTTCGGGGCGACGGCATTGATGCGGATGCCCTGATGCGCATGATCCATCCCCATGCATTGCGTGAGCGAGGCGATGGCCGCCTTCGTCATGCAATAGACGGCATGACCCGGGCCGGGGCGCAGCCCCCAGCAGGAGGCGACATTGATGATGGCCCCGCCGCCCTGCCCCGCCATGATCGGGATGGCCGCGCGGCTGATGCGGAAGGGGGCCTGGACATTGACGCCGACCGACAGATCCCAGTCGTCATCGCCGGTCTCGGTGACCGTGCCGCGCGTGATGACGCCCGCATTGTTCACGACGATGTCCAGCCGCCCCAGCGCCCGTGCCGCCGCCGCGGCCAGCCCGTCGGCATAACCCGCGTCCAGCAGGTTGCCATCCAGATGCGCCTCGGCCTCGATCCCGGCGGTGTCGCGGTCGGCCACGGCCACGCGGGCCCCTTGCGCCCGAAGCGCGCGCACCACCGCCGCCCCGATCCCGCCCGCAGCCCCCGTGACCAGCGCTGTCTTTCCTGCAAATTCCATCATCCGATCCCCTTATCCGTAGGAAGCCACAGGCGCGCCGAACAGCCCCTCATCGGGGACGATCCCCAGACCCGGCCCCTCGGGCAGGGCGATATGTCCCCCGACGATCCGAATCCCGTTCCTGTCGTCGTAATGCCCCTCGATATAGGGCTGGGCCAGCCATGCCCCCTCCATCAGGCGGGGGGTGACCGTCGCGCCGACATGGGCGCAGGCGGCGGCGATGATGTCGCCGCCCCAACTGTCATCGCAGGTATGGGGCAGGTTGCGCGCGGCGCAGATGTCGCGGAAGGCGCGCATCGGCTGCAGGCCACCGATCCGCGTGACCTTCATACCGAACCCATCCACCAGCCCGGTTCCCACCGCCGAGAGGACCGTGTTCAGGTTCACGCTGTTCTCGTCCATATAGATCGCGTGGCGCAGCATCGGGCGGATCTTCTGCAGATCCTCGACCGTGTTGCAGGGCTGTTCCATGACGAAGGGGATGTCGGGGCATTCGCGCGACAGCGTCAGCGCATCCCGCGTGGTCAGGCTGCGGTTGCCATCCACCGCCATGCGGATGCCCCTTCCCCGGATCCGCTCCCACACCTTGCGGACGGCCTCGATGTCGATCTCGACCGGGCGGCCGCCCACCTTGATCTGCAGGCGCGGATAGCCCTCATCCGCCTTTTCGGCGGCCAGGCGGGCGGTCTCATCAGGGCTGTCCACGATGGTGGAATAATAGGACGGAATCCGATCCGTCAGCGCCCCGCCCAGCAGGGTGGCCACCGGCACGCCCAGCGCGCGGCCCATCAGATCATGCGCGGCGATGTCGATGGCGGCCTTGGCATAGTTGTGGCCGTTCAGCAGGCTGTCCATACGCCGGTGCAGCGGCAGGGGGGCAACCTCGCAGCCGATCAGGCCTTCGCCCATCGCGGCCAGCGCCGCCCGTGCGCCACCGACATGCATCTCGGCATAGGTCGCGCCCACCGGGCAGGTTTCGCCCCAGCCGACATGGCCCGTATCCGACACAAGCTTCACCAGCGTCGTGGGCAGGGTCCAGACTTCGGTCATCGACATGCGATAGGGGCCGTTCTGCACCGGCAGATCATGGGCATGGATGTGGATTTCGACGATCTTCATGGGAAGTCCGTGTTCTGAAGGGAAAAGAGCGGCCGCCCCGCAGGGCGGCCAGTGGGGAGAGGGGTCAGTATTCGGTATTCAGCGCGTCTTCGGCCGGGATCTCGCGCTCGCGCCGGGCGATGAAATCGCGCAGCGCCTCATCCACGCCCGCATCCAGCTTCGGTTCCTCATAGTCGCGCAGCAGGGCCCTGGCATGCGCCAGCGCACGGGCGGTGATCTCGACCGATCCCTCCGCCTGCCATTGCTCGATGGAGTTGTTGTCAAAGAGCCTGGGCATGAAGAAGGCCCGCTCGAAATTCTCCAGCGTATGGGGATGGCCAAGGTAATGCCCGCCGGGGCCGATATCGCGCACCGCCGCCAGGCCTGCCTCGAAATCGTCCCAGCGCGGGCCTTCGGCCATGCGATAGCCCATGGCGCAGATTTCGGCATCCACCACGAACTTGGCGACCGAACAATGCATGCCCGCCTCGTTCCAGCCCGCCGAATGCCAGATGTAATTCGCCCCCGCATGCAGGACGGCGTTCATCGTCATCGCCGATTCATAGCCCGCCTGCGCGTCAAAGGTCTTGGCCCCGCCCAGCAGGTTGCTTGTCCGCCACGGCACGCCATAGAAGCGCGCCATCTGCCCGATCATGAAGTTCATCAGGGAAATCTCCGGCGTCCCCGCCATCGGCGCGCCGGATTTCATGGAAACCGTCGACAGGTAATGCCCATAGATCGCAGGCGCCCCCTTGCGGATGACCTGCGTATAGGCCAGCGCCGACAGCGCCTCGGCATTCAGTTGCGCCACGGCGGGGGCAACAGATGCGGGCGTGTTCGCCCCGCCAAGCACGAAGGGAGAGCAGAGGACCGGCTGGTTGCGCCGGATGAAGGCGCGCATGGCGGACAGCATCGTCTCATCCCACACAAGCGGCGAGTTGCCGTTGCAATTGCCGGTGGTGACGGGGGTTTCTTCCATCACCTCGCGCCCGAAAAGGATCTCGCACATGGCCATGACGTCCTCGGCGTTCTTGCCGCTCGTGGTCATGCCCATGAAGGTCTTGTCGGAATATTTCATCGAGGAATAGGTGATGTGCAGGTGGCGGTGGCTGACCTTCACATCCATCGGCTCCACGATGTGATGCGCGCTGGAATGCAGCGCGGGCGACATGTGCGAGAGTTTGTGGAACATGTTCAGATCGCCAATCGTGGGCCAGCGGCGCACATCATCCAGATCGCGCAGGAAAGGCGCGCCGGTCATCGGGACAAAGATCGAATGCCTGCCTCCGAAGGGAAGGCTGCGGTCGGCGTTGCGCGCGCGATAGGTCCAGCCCGAAGGGATGGTTGAGATCAGGTCGCGCACCATCTCGCGGTCCAGGTAGACCCGGTCGCCCACGACCCTTGCCCCCGCGCGCCGCCAGTCGGCAAGGGCGATGTCGTCGCGGAAGATCACCCCCACCTCTTCCAGGATCGACATCGACGCATCGTCGATCCGCGCCACCTGTTCCGGCGTCATCGGTTCGCATTCCGGCAGGCCGCGCTTCAGCGCGGGCAACATCTCGAAATCCGGGGCCGCGCGCATCGCGCGCCGCGCCCCGCGCCCGCCTGCCCGCGCCACCCTGCCCTGCCCGTCATTCATGCCATGATCCCCGCTGCCTGATGCCCGGATCAAAGGCCGCGAAGGCCCCCGGCCACAGCAAGCGGCGCGAAGCAATCCGCCCGAAAAGCGACATCGCCGCCCGGCCTGTCGTTTTCCCAAGGCTTCAGGGGCGCTCAGGCCGCCTGCGGCACCAGCCGTTCGATCATCCAGTCCAGAAAGATCCGCGCCGCCGGATTGGGCTGGCGGCCGATGGGCGTGACGAGGTGATACCGCTCTTCCGGCACCACGCTGTCGCTGCCAAGCCGCACAAGGCGCCCCTCGCGCAGCGTGTCCTCCAGCAGCACCTCCCAGCCCATCGTTACGCCTTCACCGTTCAGCGCGGCCTGCACCGTGTCGGAATAGTGGTTGAAGCGCAGCCTGCTCATGTCCGAGGCCCGCCCCAGCGCGGGGCCAAGCCGCAGCGCCCGCGCCCATTGCCGCCAGGGCATCCAGGCCGGGTTCACGATATCGGACGCGATCAGCGGCATGTGCAGGATATCGGCGCGGGCAGGTTCGATGCCCAGACGCGCCAGCAGCGCGGGGCTGGCGACGGGAAAGGCGCATTCGGGCCTGTCGGCATGGCTGACGGCATCCTCGAAGGGCGCAAGGCCATAGCGGATCGCCACGTCAAGCCGCGCCTGCCGCAGGTCCATCGGCATGTCATCGGCGACCAATCTGAGGCGGACATGCGGAAAACGTGCCCGGAAATCGGGCAGTCTTGGCATAAGCCAGAACTGATTGAAGGCCAGCGTCACCCCGATGGCCACGGTATCGGGCACCTCGGGCTGGCGCAGGGTTTCGATCATCTCGGCCATGCGGGCAAAGGCCACCCCCACGGTCGAGGCCAGCGCCGCCCCGGCCGGGGTCAGGATCACCCGGCGATGCGCCCGCAGGAACAGCGTCTTGTTCAATTCCTGTTCAAGCGCCTTGATTTGCTGGCTGACGGCGGCCTGCGTGACGCCCAGTTCCCCGGCGGCCAGCGTAAAGCTTCCCAGCCGCGCAGCACTTTCGAAGGTGGACAGCAGGTTCAAGGTGGGCAGGCTGCGGCGCAAGGGTGCCATGGAGGGTCGCTTTTTGATGAAGGCCGCAAGTAGCATTAGCATGACTTATGGTTTTGTCGAGGATTTATGCCGTTGAAGCGCGCCCGCAGCTTGGGCAGCTTCACGCCAGCACCACCGCCCGGCGCGATCCGGGCAGCCCATCGGAGACCCTTCAGATGACCAGCCAGAGCGATCTTCTTCCGCTTCTTTCGGCCCAGCGTTCCGGCATGTCGCTGGCACGCCCCTTCTACACCGACCCCGCTTTGTTCGAGGCCGATCTGGACAGGATCTGGCACCGGGAATGGATCTTCGCCGCCTCCATCGCCGAGCTGGCCAAACCGGGGGCCTATGTCACGCTGCAACTGGGCAAATATCCCGTGGTGATCGTGCGCGGCGCGGATGGCGAGATCCGCGCCTTTCACAATGTCTGCCGCCACCGGGGCCAGCGGCTTTGCCCCAAGGCATCGGGCAATACGGTGAAACTCGTCTGCCCCTATCACCAATGGACCTATGAAACCGATGGCCGCCTTCTGTGGGCGCGCGACATGGGGCCGGAATTCGACGCCTCGAAACACGGGCTGAAGCCCGTCCACTGCACGCAGGCGGCGGGCATGGTCTTTGTCTGCCTGGCCGAGACCGCGCCCGATTTCGCCGAAGTCAAGGCCGCCGCCGACCGTTATGCCGCCCCCCATCGCATGGCCGATCTGAAGGTCGCCCACCAGTCGCGCATCATTGAGAACGGCAACTGGAAGCTGGTGCTGGAGAACAACCGCGAATGCTATCACTGCGCGGGATCGCACCCCTCGCTCTGCCGCACCTTCGACGACAATCCCGATCTTGTGGGGGCCGATGACAGCCTCTCCTCGCCCGCCGGGGCCGCCCATGTGAACCGCTGCGAAGAGGCGGGGCTGCCCTCGCGCTATGTCATCGGCGGCGATGAGCAATGGCGGCTGGTCCGCATCCCCTTCGTGGGCGATGCCGTCAGCTACACAATGGATGGCAAGGCCGCCGCCCCCCTGATCCCCGGGATGCCCTTTGCCAATGCGGGAACGCTGCTCTTCTTCCACTATCCCAACACCTGGAACCACTTCCTGTCGGACCACGTGCTGAACTTCCGCGTCCTGCCGATCAGCGCGACGGAAACCGAAGTCACCACGACATGGCTGGTCCACAAGGATGCGGTCGAGGGGCGCGATTACGATCTGACGCGCCTGACCGAAGTCTGGGAAGCCACGAATGACGAGGATCGCCGCGTGGTCGAGGAAAACCAGATGGGCATCAACTCGCCCGCCTATGAACCAGGGCCCTATTCGGTGAAACAGGAAAGCGGCGTGATCCAGTTCGTCGACTGGTATGTCCGCAGCATGATCCGCAGCCTCGCCCCCAAGGGGCAGGCCATGGCGGCGGAGTGACGCGCATGGGCAAGCAGCGCCAGAACTGGACCGCCGCCCCCTGGGACGACCGCGAAGAGCTGGAAGTCGCCATGGTCATCCCGGAAACGGCCGATACCGTGACCATCGCCTTCCGCGCGCCCTCGGGCGCCTGGTTCGACTATCAGCCGGGCCAGTTCCTGACGCTGGACCTGCCCGTTCCGGGCGGGCCCTTGTCGCGGACCTATACCATCTCCTCCTCGCCTTCGCGGCCGCTGTCGATCTCGATCACCGTCAAGGCGCAGCCCGGCTCCATCGGCACCCGCTGGATGCTTGACAACCTGAAACCCGGCATGCGGATCAAGGCGCATGGCCCGGCGGGACAGTTCACCTTCCACCGCCATCCGGCGAAGAAATACCTGTTCATTTCCGCCGGTTCCGGCATCACGCCCATGATGTCGATGACGATGTGGGCCTGGGATTCCGGCGAGATGCCCGACATCGCCTTCGTCCATGCCGCGCGCAAGCCTGCCGACATCATCTTCAAGCGCCGCCTGGAACAGTTCGCCGCCCGCGTGCCGGGGCTGCAACTGCGCTTCACCGTCGAAGAGGTGGACCCGTTCGAAGTCTGGTCCGGGTTCAGGGGGCGGCTGAGCCAGATCATGCTGGGCCTCATGGCGCCTGACTATCTGGAGCGCGAGGTGTTCTGCTGCGGCCCCGAACCCTTCATGCGTTCGGTGCGGGAAATGCTGGCCTCGCTCGGCTATGACATGGCGCGCTATCACGAGGAAAGCTTCGCCGCCCCCGCGCTGGAGGAAGTGCCGGTCGAGACCGCCGCCCCCACCGGCGCGGCCGAGATCACCTTCGAAGGCGCGGGCAAGACGGTCTCCTGCGACGGGGCGGAAACCGTCCTCGCCGTGGCGCGGCGCGCGGGGCTGAACATCCCCTCAAGCTGCAATTTCGGCCTCTGCGGCACCTGCAAGGTGCAGAAGACCGGCGGCGAGGTGGTCATGGTCCATAACGGCGGCATCTCGGACGAGGAAATCGAGTCCGGCCTGATCCTGGCCTGCTGTTCGCGCCCGCAGGGCAAGGTCAGCCTGGCGGTCTAGGGGCGCGACTGGGCCAGCAGCCAGTCGCGCACGGCAATGGCGGGGGGCGCAAGCGCCCCGTCGCGCGGCCAGATGACGTGGAAGTTCAGCCCCGTCGCCAGGGCGTGATCGGTCAGCCGCACCAGAACGCCCTTTTCCACCAGCCCCTCGACCAGATGGCGCCAGCCCAGCGCCACCCCCTGCCCTTCGATCACCGATTGCACGACCAGCACGTAATCGTTGATCTGCAATCCCTTCGGTGCCAGTCGCCCGGAAATCCCGGCCGAGGCGAACCAGTCGGCCCAGGTCGCGGCGGTGCGGAACGGCTCTTCCAGATGGATCAACTGGCAGGACAGCAGATCCCCGGCCCGGCCGGGCCGCGCCACCTGGCTCAGGTAACTTGCCCCGCAGACGGGATAGATCTCTTCCGGGGCCAGCGGCTCGGCGTGATACTGCGGCCAGTCGGCCGGATCGCCGCCGCGCACGGCCAGCGGAATCCCCTCGCCCACCAGATCCAGATCCCGGTCCGATGTCTGGATGCGCAGGTCGATCTCGGGCAGTTCGGCCCGGAACCGCGCCATGCGCGGCACCATCCAGAACGCGGCAAAGGCCGTGGAACAGGACAGGGTGACATGGCTGCCCGTCGCCACCGCCCGCAGATCGCGCGCCGAGCGGCGGATATGCGACAGCCCGATGGCGACATCGGCATGGAACTGCTCGCCCGCCTCGCTCAGCCGCACGCGGCGGTATTCGCGCAGGAAGAGCGGGGTTCCCAGATGATCCTCCAGCCGGGCGATGGCATAGCTGACGGCGGCCTGCGTCATCCCAAGCTCGCGCGCGGCGGCGGTAAAGCTGGACAACCGCCCCGCCGCTTCGAACACGACAAGGCTGTTGATCGAGGGGATCAGGCTGCGCAGGGTTTCCATAAACACAGTTTATCAAGTCTATCAGAACTTTCCAGCGTCACAGCAAGGCACCATGGCCGTAACCTGCTGCCAGGTTATCGAAAGGGCCGGTCATGGCGGATGGGGAACAACAGGACACGCGGCGCCAGCGGGGCGGGCGGTCGCAGCGGCGCGAGGCGCGGGTCGGCGTCGAACAGGGCACCCACCGCCCCTATATCCAGCGCGGCATTCCCACCTATGACATCCTGTCCGACGAAAGCCTGACCGCGATCGAGGCGACCGCCGACCGCATCCTTGCCGAGATCGGGATCGAACTGCGCGAAGATGCCGAAGCGATGCGGCTTTACAGGCAGGCCGGGGCGGAGGTCACCGAACAGACCGAAGGCATCTGGCGCATCCGCTTTGAACCCGGAATGCTGCGCGAGGTGCTGAAGACGGCCCCCGCCGAATTCACCCAGCACGCCCGCAACCCCGCCAACAGCGTGCGGATCGGCGGGCGGAACGTGGTCTTCGCGCCCTCGTACGGATCGCCCTTCGTGATGGATCTGGACCGGGGCCGCCGCTACGGCACGATCGAGGACTTCCGCAACTTCATCAAGCTGTCGCAATCCTCGCCCTGGCTGCACCATTCCGGCGGCACGGTCTGCGAACCGACCGACGTGCCGGTGAACAAGCGCCATCTGGACATGGTCTATTCCCATATCCGCTATTCCGACCGGGGGTTCCTCGGCTCCATCACCGCGCCGGAACGGGCGGCCGACAGCGTGGAGATGGCGCGCATCCTGTTCGGCGAGGCCTTCACCGATGCCAATTGCGTGGTGATGGGCAATTTCAACACCACCTCGCCCCTGGTGATCGACGGGGTCACGGCGGCGGGCATCCGCACCTATGCCGCGGCGAACCAGGGATCCATCCACCTGCCCTTCCTGCTGGGCGGCGCGGTGGCCCCGCTGACAATCGCGGGCATGGTGGCGCAGGGTCTGGCGGAATCCATGGCCTCCTGCGCGCTGACACAGCTTGTCCGGCCCGGATCGCCCGCGATCCTTGCCTCGTTCTTTTCCTCCATGTCGCTGCGTTCCGGCTCGCCCACCTTCGGCACGCCCGAACCGGCGATCGGCTCGCTCGCCATGGGTCAGCTTGCGCGCCGCCTGAACCTGCCCCTGCGCTGCGCGGGGAACTTCTCCACCTCGAAACTGCCCGACGGGCAGGCGATGCAGCAAAGCATGATGTCGATGATGTCCGCCGTGCAGGGGGGCGCGAACTATGTGCTGCATTCGGCGGGCTTCCTCGATGGCCTTCTGTCCATGTCCTACGAAAAGCTGGTGATGGACACCGACATGTGCGGCGCGCTGCATGCCTATCTCGACGGGATGGCCGTGAACGAGGATACGCTGGCCTTCGACGCGCTGGCCGAACTCGGCCCCGGCCAGCATCTGTTTTCCACCCAGCACACGCTGCGGCATTACGAAACCGCCTATTGGGACAGCGCGCTGGATGACAACCAGCCCTGGGAAACCTGGGATGAACAGGGCGGCATCGACTATGCCCAGCGCGCCAATGCCCGCTGGAAGAAGATCCTGCGCGACTACGAGGCCCCGCCGCTGGATGCGGGGGTGGACGAGGCACTGCTGGATTTCATGGCCCGCCGCAAGGCCCAGATGGCCGACATGTGGTACTGATCGCGCGGGCGGGCTAAGCCCGCCCCTTCCCCCGTCTCTATCCTGCTGACGCCCGACACGGCCGGGTTGCGGCCCTGTGACATGTTCCCACGCCACGCCCAAGGGAGAGCATCGAGATGAGCCAGGACCTGATCGCCCGACTGGATGACAGGCTGCGCGACAGGCGCGAAAGCTTTGACCGGATCCCTGTCATCGACCTGGCCCCGCTGCTGGACGGATCCGACAAGATGGCCGTCGCCCGGGCGATCCGCTGGGCGCTGTCCAATGCGGGTTTCATGCAGGTCCGCAATCACGGCATCCCGCAGGCCATGGTGGAAGACCTTTTCGATGTGACACGCCGCTTCTTCGATCTGCCCGGATCCGACAAGATGGCGCTGCATCTTGGCAAGTCCGGCCCGGCAATGCGGGGCTATACCGGGCCTTTCGACAGGGCCACGGATCCCGGCCGCATCCGCGACCTGACGGAAGGCTTCGACATCGGCCCCGAACGCGCGGCCCTTGAAGGGCCCTTCTTCGGCCCGAACCTGTTGATTTGCGCTGAGAGCTGACCCGGTTGGGCTGAAGATTTCCATTGAGATTTGACCCATGTGACCCTTCCCCGA
>NZ_JAALFE010000110.1 GCF_011059185.1 Paragemmobacter kunshanensis
GCCGTCAACGCCATGATTTATATGCGAAATATCACGATTACGACAGCGAAATCAGCGACTTACTTGGAGAATGTGGGCTAGTGTCGAACGGATTGCAGCGGCGCCAATCTCAGTTGCCGGCATCTCTTTCAGGGACCCGCCATAGGTGCCGATCGCGGTGCGTGTGGGGTAGCAAATTACGACTTGCTTGAGTGTCATGATGTGTTTTCCTTACTGGGTGGTCGGGATGGATTGATCCGAGAGTCCGCGCAGAACCGGTGTCCTCCGCTAGCACAAGTCAGCCTTTGAGACGATGACGAAGCCTGGCTCCGTAAGGAGCAGACATGGCTGCGCAACGCCAAGGCAGGATTGCGTCTAAATTGCAGATTGTTTTCACGTTCGCTCCTCATGCGCCTCAGCTTCTGAATTTCTTCGTGTCCATAAGACGCGGCTCGACCGGACTCGTTACACATGGAGGGCTGCGCACGAAGTCATCCGCCACGAAAAGTGGTTCGGATCCGTCTTCAAAATGCTGCGCATGTTCTGCGTGACTTTCAGCGACACACTGAACCCAAGATCACGCAGGACGGTCTCGCGCTCGAGCCGTTGTGCCTGCCCCGTCTGGCCAATTCGGCGTAGTTCCTTGTG
>NZ_JAALFE010000111.1 GCF_011059185.1 Paragemmobacter kunshanensis
GGTGGATTCCAGCCCTTGAGCCGTCGCCGCGCCATGGCCCCTTCGAGCCGAGCGCGCACGGCTGCAGGGCTGCCGCTGGCCCGGCCGGGAATGGACCCGCCGCGGAACCTGTCGAACAGCCCCATGCTCAGAGCCCCTTTTCCGTGTTGACGCGCACTTGCCGCACGATCCGCCGCCCTTCGGCTGAAGCGATTTCGCGATCCAGCGCCTCGAGGGCCCGGTCGATCTCCGCCACGGTACGGTAATCCACTGTCTTTCCGTCATAGCTGACACGGGCCACGCCCGAGGCACGCTGTGCGGCCAACGCCTCGCGACGGGAGCGGAGGTCCGTGATTGTCGCCATGACGGCCCACCTCTATCCTGCTCGCAACCCGTCCTGACCAGGCCCGCCATGACCGACCGGATTGCCCGCCTTCGCATCGAACTGCTGCATCTCGAGCCCTGCATCTGGCGTGAGCTCGAGGTCAGCCTGACCACCAACCTCCGCGCCCTGCACGAAATCATCCAGGCGGTGATGCCGTGGGAGAACTACCATCTCTATGATTTCCGGGTCGGCGACAGGGTCTATGGCGAACCCGATCCAGAGGACGCGGTGTGGGGCCGCAAGATCTA
>NZ_JAALFE010000112.1 GCF_011059185.1 Paragemmobacter kunshanensis
GGTGGATTCCAGCCCTTGAGCCGTCGCCGCGCCATGGCCCCTTCGAGCCGAGCGCGCACGGCTGCAGGGCTGCCGCTCGCCCGGCCGGGGATGGACCCGCCGCGGAACCTGTCGAACAGCCCCATGCTCAGAGCCCCTTTTCCGTGAAGACGCGCACTTGCCGCACGATCCGCCGCCCTTCGGCCGCCGCGATCTCGCGATCCAGCGCCTCGAGGGCCCGGTCGATCTCAGCAACCGAGCGGTAATCGACCGTCTTTCCGTCATAGCTGACCCGAGCCACGCCCGAGGCACGCTGTGCGGCCAACGCCTCGCGACGGGCGCGGAGGTCCGTGATTGTCGCCATGACAGCCCACCTCTATCCTGCTCGTGACCCGTCCTGACCAGGCCCGCCATGACCGACCGGATTGCCCGCCTTCGCATCGAACTGCTGCATCTCGAGCCTTGCATCTGGCGTGAGCTCGAGGTCAGCCTGACCACCAACCTCCGCGCTCTGCACGAAATCATCCAGGCGGTGATGCCGTGGGAGAACTATCACCTCTATGATTTCCGGGTCGGCGACAGGGTCTATGGCGAACCCGATCCAGAGGACGCGGTGTGGGGCCGCAAGATCTA
>NZ_JAALFE010000113.1 GCF_011059185.1 Paragemmobacter kunshanensis
GCCAATCCCGACGCCCGCATCTTCGGGGTCACGGCGACGCCGAACCGGGGCGACAGGAAGGGCCTGCGCGAGGTCTTCGACAACGTGGCCGACCAGGTGCGGCTGGGCGAGTTGATCGCCTCGGGCCATCTCGTGCCGCCGCGCACCTTCGTCATCGATGTCGGTGTCCAGGACGAGCTGCGTTCGGTCCGCAAGACCATGTCGGATTTCGACATGGCGGAGGTGGCGGGCATCATGGACCGCGCGCCCGTCACCGACGAGGTGATCCGCCACTGGAACGAGAAGGCGGGCGACCGGCAGACGGTGGTGTTCTGCTCCACCGTCGCCCACGCCGAACACGTTACCGACGCCTTCAGGGCGGCGGGCGTATCCGCTGCGTTGATTCACGGCGATCTGGCAGCCGAGACCCGCAAGGCGATCCTCGCCGACTACGCGGCGGGCGACACCCGCGTCGTGGTCAACGTGGCGGTGCTGACCGAGGGATGGGACCATCCGCCCACCTCCTGCGTCGTGCTGCTACGGCCCAGCTCCTACAAGTCCACGATGATCCAGATGGTCGGGCGCGGGCTGCGCACCGTCGACCCCGAGGAACACCC
>NZ_JAALFE010000114.1 GCF_011059185.1 Paragemmobacter kunshanensis
CGCATCTTCGGGGTCACGGCGACGCCGAACCGGGGCGACAGGAAGGGCCTGCGCGAGGTCTTCGACAACGTGGCCGATCAGGTTCGGCTGGGCGAGTTGATCGCCTCGGGCCACCTGGTGCCGCCGCGCACCTTCGTCATCGATGTCGGTGTCCGGGACGAATTGCGGTCCGTCCGCAAGACCATGTCGGATTTCGACATGGCGGAGGTGGCGGGCATCATGGACCGCGCCCCCGTCACCGACGAGGTGATCCGCCACTGGAAGGAAAAGGCGGGCGACCGGCAGACCGTGGTGTTCTGCTCCACAGTCGCCCATGCCGAACATGTCACCGAAGCGTTCAGGGCAGCGGGCGTTTCCGCAGCGCTGATCCACGGCGATCTCGCGGCCGAGACCCGCAAGGCGATCCTCGCCGACTACGCGGCGGGCATTATCCGCGTCGTCGTCAACGTCGCGGTGCTGACCGAGGGCTGGGATCACCCGCCCACGTCCTGCGTCGTGCTGCTGCGGCCCAGCTCCTACAAGTCCACGATGATCCAGATGGTCGGGCGCGGGCTGCGCACCGTCGACCCCGAGGAACACCC
>NZ_JAALFE010000115.1 GCF_011059185.1 Paragemmobacter kunshanensis
CCAGAATGCTGCGGGTTCGAGGCTTGATCCACCCGACTTCGGCCGTTTGCGCGACGACAGACACCGCTCGGGGCGAAGAACGCTTGCCCAGCGAGCAAAATCAGGCGATCTTGAAGTCAAGCGGCAGGCCACTTGGGGAATGTCGGTTACCGTGTCCTATGACCTTGAGCGTTGTAGCTCTGATTTCCCGCTGTTCATCGGGATCGTAAACGGCTCTGACAGAACGCTTGAAGCCGTCTCTTTTGGCATTGAAGGCCACCGCACGGGATACAGTGAGCCGCTCTATGATAGTGGCTATCTTGGTTATTCGTCTGATCGAATTATTGCCAGCAATGACGGTTGGGCGAATTGCTGGACATTGCCAAGACAGGCTTATGGCGCGTCAGATCAAATCGTTGCCATGAACCCGCCCAATACGTTGACTTGGTCTGCGAAGAACCCAAGCCCACGGTTTAGAGAATAGGGATAGATCGTGTGAACCCACATTCTCCAAGTAAGTCGCTGATTTCGCTGTCGTAATCGTGATATTTCGCATATAAATCATGGCGTTGACGGC
>NZ_JAALFE010000116.1 GCF_011059185.1 Paragemmobacter kunshanensis
GTCGTCTAATCGCAGCACATTTTGCAAGCCCTTTCTTTCGGGGTGGCGCAGAAAGCCGTTGATGTTCAGCGCAGATGTTCGTCGAGGCGTGCCGATATACGTTTGCCGGAGCAGGGTCGTCTTCGCGGTCGACACGTTGGTCGCCGCATGATTGGTGTTCGCGGGTTGGGCCTTCCTATGTCTGATCCGCACTCAGCTGAGGTTTCAGCGGTGCATCCCCCTGCACGAAAGGCCCTACCTTCGTCCCGGCAGGGACGCTTCGGCGCGCTCAAGGTCCGAGCGCTATTCTATTGTTCTCAAGCAGTTGGCCTCATAGCTCGTTCAAAAAGCGTGCCGTCTCGAAGCATCGCATGCATCGTCACCGCCAGCTTCCTTGCCAGTGCAACGGCCGCCCGCTTGAAGCCGATGCGCTCCCTCAGTTTCAGCCCCCAAGCCCGCAGGTCACTTTCAGCTGAACTGCGGGTCAGAATAACGGATGCCGCCTCGTATAGGAGACCTCGGAGGTGATGATCACCCCGTCGGGATATGTGGCCCTTATAA
>NZ_JAALFE010000117.1 GCF_011059185.1 Paragemmobacter kunshanensis
GGGGTGGAGCAGCCCGGTAGCTCGTCAGGCTCATAACCTGAAGGCCGCAGGTTCAAATCCTGCCCCCGCAACCAAAATTCCTAACAAGATATCAAATGCTTAGGCCGAAACAAAGCGCCCCACGGGGCGCTTTTTGCGTTACAACACCGCACAACACATTCCCCAAAGATTCCAAACTCTTACGAACACCTCCAATTCCTCCGTGCAACACACATGCGACACGGGAATTGCCCGATGTTCGCGGGACGTTCCGTGTCCGATTGAACTTGACCCAAAGGCAGACCAGAGCCGTCATGTCCTCGCAACCAACTCGGGGACCCTCATGCCCAAGACCAATGATGCAGCGCTGGACGCCTTCATCGCCGCGAAGATCGAGATCGACGCCATGCTCGCCCGGCTGGCAGCGCACAGCGCCGACCACTTCGGCCACGGTCCCGACGAGGTGAACTGGGGCCATGTCTGTTGATTTGCGCTGAGAGCTGACCCGGTTGGGCTGAAGATTTCCATTGAGATTTGACCCATGTGACCCTTCCCCGA
>NZ_JAALFE010000012.1 GCF_011059185.1 Paragemmobacter kunshanensis
TCGGGGAAGGGTCACATGGGTCAAATCTCAATGGAAATCTTCAGCCCAACCGGGTCAGCTCTCAGCGCAAATCAACAACATGGGATATACCGGCCCGGTTGGTATGGAAGCCTTTGCCAAAGGCGATGAGGAAGAAGCTCTGGAAGCCTTTCGCAAGGCATTTTCGATTTGACCTGATGGCGGACCTTCGCGAGCATGACGAAGGTCCGCTTCCCGCCCAAAATGACGAAACCATGTCTGCGAAGCGGCCTTGGCCGTCGCTACACCTGACCGTCTCTTATCGGATCCCTGCGTCGCGATAGGCACGCGAAATGACGCTATCGTGAGAGCTTAACTCCGGCATGAGCTTGCCAAATCAGAGCAGTCGGGGTTGTGCGACAGCGTCATGTCCCACGCACCGTCAATGCCATCCCGCCCAGATCCCGGAACGCCCTTTGCCGACAGCTGAGCACGATGATCTGCTGGCCTGACGCCTGCGCGTGCAGGGCGTTGAACATCTTTTCGATGCGGTCGTCGTCGGTATAGACCAGCGCGTCGTCGAAGATGATGGGCGCGTGGTGGCCTCGGGCGGCGAGGAGGCGGGCGAAGGCGAGGCGGACGAGGAGGGCGATCTGTTCCTGCGTGCCTCCTGACAGGATCGAGAGCGGCTCCTCGCGCCCGTCGCGGACCAAGGCGGTGGGAAGCAGGCTTTCGCCGTCGAAGCGCAGTTCGGCATCGGGCCAGAGCATGCGGAGAAGTGGCCGCAGTTCGGCGAGGACGGGTTCGAAATAGCGGTCGCGGGCCTCGTTGCGGGCGGCTTCGAGGGTAGTGGCGAGTTCCTTGAGGACGGCGACCTCGAAGCTGATGGTGGCAAGGGACTCGGTGGCTGCATCAAGGCGGGTCGTGGTGTCGGCCAGTTCCTCCATGACGCCTGCGCCGGACTGGATCTTGATTTCCGTGTCGAGCTGGGCGCGTTCCAGTTCCAGCCGCGTCGTTTCACTGCGGGCGCTTTCCACGATCGACTTTGCGCGGTCGAAGGCGGCTTGTGCGGCCATCAAGTCGGGGGCGGCGGCGAGGAGTGCGGCGTGTTTGGCGCGGGCTTCTTCCAGCGCGGTCGTGGCGCTGGCCAGTTGCGGGAGGAGGGTGGCCTCTGCGTCTTCGCCGAAGGTGACGAGTACCGCTTCTGCGCGGGCGAGTTCGTTGGCGAGGCTGGTGGCCTGCACGCTGGCGCGGACTTCGGCGGTGCGGAGGCGTTCGGCTTCGGCGCGGGCGGCTTCGTGTGCCGTTTCGGCGGATTGCAGAGCGATACTAGCCTTGTCAGCGGCTGTCTGGGCCTCGGCCACGGTCGGCAGGCCTTCGCGGGGTGTGACCGCTTCGGGCAGGGCGGACAATTCGGCCTCTAGCGCGGGCAGGCCCTGCGGAGCGAGGGAGGCGAGGCTCGCGTCGAGGTCGCGCAGGGCCGAGGTCGCCTCGGTGCGGGCGGTGGCTTCGGATTGCGCGGTGGCGAGATCCGGCAGACCGAGGCGGGAGAGGGAGGTGGCGAACGCGGCCTCGGCGCGGGCGAGATCATCGCTGTCGTTTCCGGCGGCGGGCTTGACCGTGAAGTGGCCGAGGCCAGGCATGTCGAAGCGGGTCTCGGCCAGCACCGGGAGGGGTGTTTCGGGAACCGGATTGTCGCCTGTCGTGACGCGGGCGGGTCCGGTGTGGTGGAAGGTGATCTGGGCCGCACTGCGGTCGCGCAGGGCGCGTTCGAGGGCTGCGGCTTGCGAAAGGTTTTGCAGCTCGGCCAGCGCTTTGGCGTCGGGGCCACGGGTCGCAGCCAATGCCAGCGGCGCGCGCTTTTCCAGCAAGGCGCGGGCTTTTCCGATGCGGTCGGCAAGATCCTTGCGGCGGGCGGCGGCGGCAAGGGATGCGACGGCGCGGTTCGCCTCGGCCAGTTCGGCGTCGGCGGTGGTTTTCGCGTGGCGAGCGGCGGCGAGTGCGTCGGCGAGGGGGATCAGGGCGGCTTCGGCCTGTGCGCTGGTTTCCTTGGCTGCGCGGGCTGCGGCTTCGGCGGATTGCAGATCGGCCTTTGCCTTTGCGCAGGCGGATTGGGCGCGGTGGAGGGCCGAGAGACGCTCGGACAGGGTCGCCTGAGTCATCTCCGCTGCCCGCAGTGCGGCGGTCGCGTTGTCCAGCGTGTCGGCGTGGCGTTTGGCCTCTTCAAGGGCGCGAGTGGCGTCTTCGAGGCGGGTCTGGCGCGTCTCGACTTCGTCGGGTGCGGTCAGGCTGGTCAGTGTCTTGACCACCTCGCGGCGGCGGGCAAGCGCGGCGGTCAGCTGACGGGCGGTGGTTTCGAGACGTGCCTTCTCTTCGGTCAGCATGTTAACTAAGGCTTCAGCATCGGAGAGAGGCTTACCCTTGATCGCTTTTCCGTTGGGGGTGACATATTTCGCCAGTTCCTCGCGGGTCCGGGCCAGTGCCTTGTCCATGCGGCGACCGCCGGTCAGGGCCTCGACCTCGCCGGTGACAGAGGTCATCAGGTTGCGGCGGGCGGCTTTGGCGGCGTCCCTTTCCTTGGGGCTGTCGCCTTCGCCTTCCAGCCGTGTCAGCCCCTGACGCACCCAGAGAAGGCCCGCAGGCCCGCCATCCCCTTCGGCTTGGACGATGGCCGAGATGAAGGCTTCGGCATCGTCGGCCTGATGGATGAGGGTGCCGTTGCGATGCACCGTGGCTTGGGCCTTGCCGAGCCAGCGTTTGGACAGGGTGTAGCGGGCATCGCTCAGCTCCACCTCGACCGTCACGCAGGGCGAGCCGCCGACATGCGGACGTAGCGCGTTGATTTCCTTGGATTTCGAGCGGTGGGGTTGGAAGAACAGGGCTTGCAGCGCGTCGAAGAGGGTGGATTTGCCGAATTCGTTCGGCGCGCAAAGCACGTTCAGGCCGGGCCCGATGCCGTCGATGCAGACAGGGGCGACGAAGCGGCGGACGTCGGAGAGTTCGATGGAGACGAGTTTCATGCCCGATCCTCGCGCAGGTAGCCATACAGACGGTTGAGGGCGGCGGCAGCGGTGCGGCGTGTTTCGCCGTCGAGGGCCGCATCGTCGGCGCGGTCTTTCAAGCGGTCGGCGGCAAGACGCAGGGCACCTGCGCGGTCGATCTGGTCGAGGTCGGTGGCTTCGACCTCGGTTTCGAGGGCGGTGGTGTCGAGGGTGAACCATGCGAAGTCCGGCGCGACGGCGGCTGCGGCCTCGGTCAGGGCGGCGTGTTCGGCCAGCGTGGCGCGGCCTGTGGCGCGGATGCGCATGAGGTGGTCGCGGCGTTCGGCCCGGTCGGGCGGCAACAGGGCGGCGAGGGCTTCGGCGGTGTTCTGGCCGGGGAGGAGGGGCAGCACCTCATCATGCCATGCGAAGCGGCCGGTCGGGAAGGTTTCGACCTGAGGCGGGGAGTCGGGCGCGGTGAGCGTGACGCAGATGCAGGTGCCGCGCCCATCATGGGTGAAGGCGTCGCGTTCAGGCGTGCCGGGATACCATGTCCGGTCGCCGACGCGGACATGGCCGTGCCAGTCACCAAGGGCGAGGTAGTCGAGCCGTGCGGTGGCGGCACGGTCGGGCGGGATGGTATCCTCGGCGCGCGCGCCTTCTTCCGAGAAGTTCTGGATCGATCCGTGGGCCAGTCCGATGCGGAAGGCGCGGGGGTCCGTCTCGCATCCGGGCATATGGGAGGTGAGGTCGCGGCCCGGATAGCGGCGGGGCAGCGGGGCCGGAAGGAGGAAGACGTTGGGTGCGATTTCGACAGGTTCGACATCGTCGAGGAGGTGGACGTTGGCGGGGGCCTGTTCGCGGAAGCGGGACCAGAGGGATTCGGCAGCAAGGCTGTCGTGGTTGCCGGGGATGATCCACCAGTGATGGGTCGGGTTCGCCCCCATCGCGGCCAATGCCTGCCGCCAGACGGGATCGGTCGGGGTTTCGCTGTCGAAGAGGTCGCCTGCGATCAGGATGTGCTCGGCCTCGTGGAACTGCGCCGCGGTGATCAGGTGGTTGATCGCGTTGTGCCGCGCCTCGACCAGACGGCCGCGCAGGTCTTCGGGATAGCCACCGAAACGGCGACCGAGGTGGAGATCGGCAGAGTGGATGAAACGGAAGGGGGGCAAGGTCGCCTCCTGAATGACTGTGACGCCGGACGGATTCGGGGGGCGAATCTGCCCTTGGTTAATGAATAGACTGGGGTCGTGTCAGAATCTGTCGCCCTGCCCGGTTAGTTAGGACTTGCACGGGCTGCGAGATCAAGACAAAAATTTTGTCACGTTCTGCTTGACAGAGAATTAAACGCGACACAATTTATGTCTCGTTGGAGCCCGACATGACCTTGAACGACCTTGCCGAACGTCTTGGCGTTCCGGCGCGACAGATCCGCTTCCTGATTGCCGAGGGGATCCTTCCCCCGGCGGCCAAGACCGGACGCGCGGCGGATGGCTATGACGAGACGCATGTCCTGAAAGGTCAGCGGTATCTGGCGCTGCACCGGATGGGGATGAAGCCCGGCTCGATCAAGGTCCTGATGGCCTTCGACGATGCGGTGCCGATCCTTCAGGCGGGCGGCGTCGAGTTGCGGGTGGATCCGGGAATTTCCCCGGAGGCGATCGACATTGAAACGGTTCTGGGCGCGGTCGAGGCGGCGCTGCGGGCCTATGTTGCAAAGGGATAGGGAATGGGTGTCACGGCATTCGGGCATGCGCTGGAAACGATACATGACGGGTTGACGGTGTTTGCTGGTGGCAGGCCCGCGCCCGTGCCGCTGGTGGCGACCGATATTGCGGTCGGGATCGTGGCTGGGTTGGCGACGGTGCGCACCTCGCGGCGGTTCGTGAATGCGGAAGGTCGGCCCATCGAGGCGATCCTGACCATGCCGGTCGGCTTTGATGCCGTGGTGACGGGGATGCGTGCGGTGGTGGATGGCCGCGTCCTTGTTGCCGCAGCCAAGCCCAAGGCAGAGGCGCGGGACAGCTATGAGGCTGCGTTGGACGAGGGAAAGCTGGCCGTGCTGCACGAGGAAGTGCTGCGCGGGGTCCATGCGCTGTCGGTCGGCAATCTGGGCGCGGGCAAGGAAGTGACGGTCGAGATCGAGACGGTGGTGCCGCTGTCCGCGGGCGCATCCGGGCCGTTCCTGCGGATACCGGTGACGGTGGGGCAATTGTACGGGGCGTCCCCGCTGGCCCCTGTCGATGATCTGGCGACGAGCGCGCATGTGCGGCACGAGGCCGATCTTTCCGTGACGGTGGATGCGGGTCAGGTGTTGCTGGGCGGACGCTTGGTCACTGGTTCGCAGCGGATCACTCTGGATGCCGCGATCGAGATCGTGGTGCAGGGTGGGCGGTTCGGGGCGCATCAGGGTGTGGCGGCGGACGGGCGGCAGGTGCGCGTCGATCTGCGGCAGGTGGCGGCGGGTTCCGGGGCGCTGGATCTGGCGGTTCTGGTCGATCATTCGGGGTCCACCGGATCGAAGGCCGAAGGGCCGCGCGGGCTGACGGTGTGGGAGGCGATCCGCGACGGGCTGCGGCTGGAGCTGGGGCGGCTGCGCGGGTCGGACCGGATCGCGCTGTGGGAGTTTGACGACGACTGTCGACAGCTTGGCGCGGCGATTGGACCGGAGGCGGCACGGCTGGTGTCGAAGCTGCGGAAACCTGCGGGCGGCACCGAACTTGACCGGGCGGTGGATGCAGCGGTGCGGGAAGGGGCGCAGGATATCCTCGTGCTGACGGACGGGCAGACCTGGGCTGCGACGGTGGATGCGCTGGCTGCGTCGAAAGCGCGGATTTCGGCGATCCTTGTCGGTCCGGGCAGTCTGGATGCGAACATCGGGCAGCTCTGTGCCATGACGGGGGGGCAGCTGTTCTATGCGCCGGGCGATGATGTGGCGGCGAGTCTTGCGCTGGCATTTTCGGCCTTGCGGCAGCGTGGTCAGGCGGCTGACGGCCAAGTCGTTGCGGGTGCGCCGGAGCGGGTCGTTGCTCTTCGCGGCGGGGTGGAGATCACGGCGGAATGGTCCGAGGCGATGGAGTTGCGCAGGGCGGATGCCGTGGGACGTTTTGCGGCAGCCTTGACTTTGCCGCTTCTCGGTGCAGAGGCAGCGGAAGATTTTGCGCGTGCCCACGGGCTTTGCACGCACCGCAGCAGTCTGGTTCTGGTGGACGAGGCGGGCGAAGTGGTCGAAGGCATGGCGCAGCAGCGCAAGGTGCCGTTGATGGCGTCGCGGTATGCTGCGGGCGTCACGCAGTCTGTCGATACGGCGATGCCCTCCATGTCATTTGCGAAGCGCAGCTTTGCTGCACCGCCTCCGATCTCCAGAATGCGGATCATGACTGACCGGGATGCATTGCCCAGCTTCAGAGCAGATGTTTCATTCTTCATGAAGCCGACCATTCCGCCCGAAGATCTTCGCCAGATGTTCGCTGGCCTGCGCTGGGATGCCTTGTGCGAAGAATTTCTGGCCGGAAATGTCAGCAGCCTAGATGAGGCGCAGCAGGATGCGGTTTCGAGGATTGCGGCTTCGGATCCGATTGCGCACTTCGCAGCGGTTGCGGGCTTGCCTCCGGCGACGGTGGTGCTGGCCTTGATCGCCGATCTGATCGACGACCGGCTGGCGCGGCGCTTCGTCAAGCAGGCGTTCAGGGGTCTGCCGGTTGCCGATTGGGCGCATCTGCGGCTTTGGGATCAGTCTCCGTCCCGAGGGCTCTTCGCCCGTTGGGGTGCCTGACAGATCAGGGCAGCGCGGGGAAATCCCTGCGCTGGAAGCCTGCAACCATTGCACGCAAGCGGTCGGGGGCCAGAACCTCGACCGTGTCGCCCCAGAGGTAGAGATGCCAGGCCATTTCCAGATGCCCAGAGGCGTGGAAGCGGACGGTCAGGCTTCCGTCCGGCTCCTCCGTCACCTCTTGCAGCGGGTGGAAGATGAACTCGCGGGCGACGGCCGCAGCCTTCGGGGCGAAGCGCCAGATCACCTCGGCGAATTCCTCGTCCGCGTGGAAGCTGCCGAAGGCGCGGGCGGCGTGGGCTTCGAGGTTGAAGTCGGGATCGCGGTTGAAGGACGCGGCCTCCAGCCGCGCGGCGGTGATCCGGTCAAGGCGGAAGTGCTGCAAGCGCCCGTTGCCGCCCCTGACCTTGGCCACGAGGTAACGGCGGGTGCCAAGGAGCATTCCATAGGGTTCGACGGTGCGTTCGGTCCCGTCAGGCTTGCTGCCGCCTGCATAGGTGATGGTCAGAAGGTTCGGCCCCTTCAGCGCCTCGGCCACCGTTTCGAGGACGAGGGTGGCGGTCCGCACCCGCGGCCCGGGGCGCGAGGCGAAGCCATAGGCCTCCAGCACCGCCTCGGCATCGCTTTCGGCGCGGCGGGCGTGGGGGCGGGCCATGCTGGCAAGCAGACGGTCGCGGAGGGATTTCAGGGCTTTCACCTCGTTCGTCGCGCCATCCCTTTCGGCGCGGCGAAGGGCGATTTCGAGGGCGGCGAGTTCGCTGTCGCGGATGCCTTGGGCGAGCATCAGGCGGGCGGCGTTGCCGTCGAGCCGCCAGTATTTGCGGCGTTCGTCGTCGACGCGCGTGGTGCAGGTGTCGAACACCTCTTCCAGCACCCGCGTCATGCGCTGCGCGGTGCGGCGGTCGACGCCGAATTCCTCTTCGATGTCTCCGAGGCCAACGCCTGAATGGCGCGACGTTGCCATTTCGGCGAGGCGAAGCAGGTCAACGGCTTTGGTGAATGACATGGTTAATGCCCGTGACAGGTTTTGCCACCCATAGCACGTAAAGTCAGATTTGGGACGAGAGCTTTTCCATTTGCCGATGAAAGGAAGTTTCGATGCAGATCCAGCACAGCCATTTTGCGACCAACGCTTCCCTCCGGACTGCCCTGAAACGCGGTCTTGCGCGTCAGGCAATGTCGCATGCGGCGCAGGCCGAAGGAGATGTTGCAGCGCTTGTCCGCATTTCGACGAACATGCGGCCGAATGCGAAGGCCATGCAGCGGCTCGCACAACAACTGGCTTCACGGAAGGGAGTGGTGAAAGTTGCCAAGGGCGACGAAGGGCTTGTCGTCTTCGTCCGCAATGTCTGCCAGATCCGCAACCAGATTGATCAGCAGGACCTCTTCACCGAAACGGCGCTCGTCTATACCCGGTTTGCGATCCGGTGCCTGCGGACGGGTGTCGGGTATCATGTGTCTCGGGCCAGTTTCTGCCTGCATGCTCTCGAAAGGTTGGTGGAGCGTAGCGCGATTGCGCTGGACCGCCCGCTTTTGCCAGTTGCCGATCAGGAAGGCATGCGTGTCCTGCGGGGCTTAGCGCAGGGCAGGGATTTCACCGAGAGTGGCGATCATTTCATTCCAGCAGCCGCGAATGGAGTCTGGGCAGGCGGCGTGGACCAGGCTGCCCTGGACGAAGATTGGGGATTGGTCTGCAAAGATGCTGCCGGAGTTCCTCTATTCTCTGTGCGAACCTTTCTGAGTGAGGACGAGATGCGTCCCACGGTCTGGTATTCGTGGAAGCAGGAAGCATCGGACCGGTAGAGCAAGCCACGACTTCTGGCCCCGACAGTTATTCAACCATCATCGCACATTCCTCATAGTACCGCTCCAACCGCGCCGTCGCTGCGCGCGTCCGCTTGCGCATGCTCTTTTCGATTCCGGGATCCGTCTCGGGCCGATAGGTCAGGCCGATCCCGCTCTGATGCGGCTTGGTCATCAGGCGGTCGACCACGGCTTTGGCTTTCAGGTGCCCATCGCCCGGATTGGCATGGGAGAGCAGTTCGTGATGCGGGAAGTCATCGTCGACGTAGCTTTCGAGAGCAGAGGCTGCGGTCCGGCGCAGGTCGTGGCGCGTCCAGTTCATAGTGCCGGTTGCCTCCTGGATCGCTTTCGTTGCGGCATCCCAGTCGCAGAACGGCCCGCCCTCGCTGTTCGGGAAGAGATATGCGCCCAGCTTGTTCCGGTCGTAGCTTGGCAGAGAGGTCACCCAGGCGATGATCGACGGAGACAAGCCGATGGTCTTGGTTGCGCCTCCCTTCGCGACGAAGGTCCAGGTTCCGTCGATAGGGTTGATATCACCACAACGGATCGTGGCGACGGGCCCACGCCGGGAGGCAGTGCACATGATGAACCGGTGAATAGAATGCCCGATCCCTGCATCAGGCTTGGTCACTTCCCGCCAGACCAATCCGGCTTCCTTGGTGTTCAATGTGCGCTCGCGGCGGCGAGGTTCACCGGGTTTGTGGATGTTCTGCACTTCGGGGAGTTCGATGGGCACTTTCCGACCGCTTCCCATCTTTGCGAATTTCCCTCGGTTCGCCGCCCAGTCGAACAGGGTGCGCAGGTAGGAAAGGCCGCGAGATGCCGAACCGGGGGCCGTGACGTTGTGCCCTCCGGTCACGACGTCATTGATCGTTTCGAGGTCAAGCTCGCGCACCGGCTCGTCCAAAACAGTATGGAAGACGTTTTCGAGCGTTCCGACTGCGTCGGGGGTCTTGCGGTGCTCCCGCAGCGACCAGATCTTCCCTCCGATCCTGCGCTTGGCGAGAATGGGGGTGGCCTCGAGGATCAGTTGGCGCAGGGTCACGCGGCATGCGGAACGGGGGCCGTATTTGAGGGTATGCCGTTTGACCGACAGGATCTTCTCGCGTGCTTGAATCCGGACCTTTTCGAGGTCGACCTTGTCGGGCGAGCCGAGGGCGATGGTCGGCGTCTTGCCGCCCACGCTGATCTTGCAGACATACCGGCGCAGTCCTGTCGGCGAGACGCGCAGGACGAGGCCCGATACCACACTGTCGCGCAGTTCGATACGTTTCGTGGCATCGGTCGTTGCCTTGTCAGCAATAGCCTTGGTCAGTCGGACCGTCTGCGATTCACTGAAGATATGCGTGGACATGTTCGCCGCCGTCGTTGATGCGGCGGGGACATGAGTCCGTCGAAAAAATGTGAGAGGCGGGTTTGATGCGTGGCGCGTGCCTGCAAAAGCGGCCGCCCTGTCGGCTTCTGTGACGTCGTCGGGAAGTAGTCGCTGATACAGAGGAACCTACAACAAGGCCTCTCGCACGGATTCTTTATTCACCTTTTTGCAATAAGCTATAATATACATCCGGAGTTCTCGGCCTTATTGAAGGTTTTCCATGCGCTACAGCGATCTGTCTGCTGTCGTCCGCTCCACGCTCGTGCCCTATCCTGCACCCCATTCCAATCACCGGGGCGTGGTGCCGCTGGCCCCCTCGCGGGGATCGATCCCGATCGGCGGAGCCGAGGTGGGCGCGCTTCTTCACTCCGCGAATTCCGCCCTTGTCCGAATGACCGAACATGTCCGGCCCGGCCTTTCCGCTTTCGCCCTCACGCGGATACTCGAGCGGCAGGAGGCGCTGACCAGTTCGTCGATTGAAGGCACCCACGGAACGCTCGACGCGCTTTTGGCCGGAGAGGCGGATGGGGAGGCCGAGGGGAACATCCGCGAGATTGGTGGAGTAACGCGGGCCATATCCCAAGGTCTCGACGTGATATCGAAAATGGGGCGCGACGGCTTCACGCTGGATCTTGTCTGCGATCTGCATCGCATCCTCGCCTCGAACATGGAGCGATACCGCGACACGCCGGGCGTGCTGCGGAACAGGGTCGTCTGGATCGGACCAATCGGCCCGACCCCCGACAACTCCAGCTGGAACCCGCCGCCGCCTGATCGCGTCGCTGCCTGTCTTGAGGATACGCTCGCCTACATGCGCGCGGATGTGGAGGACCCTTCGCAGGTTTCCCCGATCGTCCGCGCGGCAGTTGCACATGCGCATTTCGAGGCGGTCCACCCATTCTCTGACGGCAATGGCCGGATCGGGCGCATCCTGATCCCGCTGATGTTCGCGGCAGAGGGTCATGCGCCCGTCTATATCTCCCCGTGGATCGAGGCAGCGGACCACAAGCAGGCCTATTTTGCCGCCCTCAAGGCAGCGCAGCAGCGGCTCGACCACGGACCGCTGGTGCGACTGATCTCGGAGGCAATTCTGGGGATCGAAGCGGAGTTCAAGGTAACGATGAAGGCGATCGCCACGATTGAGGCGGGCTGGCGTAAAAGGATTCCTCTGAGGCGCAACTCTGCGGCTGATCGGACACTCCGTTTGCTCCCGGCCTATCCGGTGATCACGGCGAAAAGGCTGGCACAGCTTCTGGATGTCAGCTTCAAGAGCGCTAACGACGGGATCGGTCAACTGGAGAAGGCGGGGGTTCTGACCTTACGGAAAGCGCAGTCGCGAAACCGCGTTTTCCAGTCGCGAGAGATCCTCGGGGTCCTGACGAGGCCCTTCGGGTCCGATCCGTTTGATCACGATACGGTCTGAACCGGGGCAGATTGGCGTCACTGATGGCGGGACCGGTCCTTCATCCGCGCCTCCATCATCGCTATGAGACGGTCATAGGTCGCGGCGAGCCGGTCGAGGGCGTCCTTCACTGGATCCACTTCGTTGGTCCACATCCGCGCCACGACCATGTAATGTTCTGACGCTCCGCCCCCGCCCGCCGACTTGATCGGGGAGGCGTGGTTCAGGATGGTCTCGATGATATGCACCGGAATTCCCGCCTGGAGCATGACGGTCGCTGCGGTCCGGCGCAGGTCGTGGCGCGTCCATCCCGACGTTCCGGTCGCGGCCTGGATGACCTTGCCAGCGCGGTCCCAGTTCATTTGCAGCCCTCCGTTTGCGTTCGGGAAGACGAGTTCGGACGGCAAAGCCTTCATTGCGCGCGGGAGGCTTCCGAGAAGGTCCAGCGCTTTGTCCGACAGAGGTAGCGACTGCTTCCGTGGGGCCGTGCCGAAACCCTTTGTGTCCGGCTTCATCCAGACACCATTGAGCCAGTCGACATCGCCCCACTTCATCGTCGTGACCTCGGACAGACGTGCCGCTGTCAGCAGGACGAAGCGGAGTGCCACATAGGCGTAGTCTTCCTCTGGCGGCACCTGTGTCCTTTCGAGTGACGCGGGGCGCGGATAGGTGAGCAGGGGGTAGATCGCGGTGAATTCGGGGATCGTGAGCACCCGGGTTCGAAGGCCGGTGATGGTCGGATCATCCAGCTTCGGGTCGAAGACCTCGCGGATGTCTGGCGCGTTGAGTTTCGGCTGGCGACCAGCGCCGATGGGGCGGAACCGTTTGCGGTGGGCCGCCCAGTTCAGGACGGTGGCAAGGTAGGACATCGTGCCGGACACATGGCCCGACCCCGTCTGCCCAGTCTGGCGTCCTTGGGGGCGGTAGCATGCCACGACTTCGGCAAGGTCGTGGGCGGTCAGGCTTTCGACAGGTTTGTCGAGAAGGGGTTTGAAGACGGAATCGATGGAACGCCGTGCTGAAGATCTCCGGTTCGTCTCGCTCATCAATCGCCAAGATTTCAGGGTGCGGCTGAATTTGGCCTCGGCTTCGATCAGGAGTTCCTGCAGCGTGGTGGGGTCGATCTTTCGTGCTTCTTCGACCGTGACGGATGCAGGGATCTTGCCGCCCCCTCTGAGCTCGGACCTTATCCGGGCGGCAGCGTCGCGCGCTTCCTTGACCGAAATCTCCGGATAGAGCCCGATGGCGACCGTCCGCATCTTTCCTTCGCGGTCGCGACAGGCGACGACGAATGTCTTGGTCCGCTTTCCGATGCGGACCGCGAAGTCCGTCACCTTCGTGTCGCGGATCATGAGGCGCGGCCCCTTGCTGGTGGTGCCGGCGACAAGCTTCTCGGTCAGTTCCTTCTTCATGTTCTGCCCTTCGGTTGGGGCAGGAGAAGACGCGATCAGGCCATGTTGAATGGCCTTGATGGCCACGAAGAGCGCTCTGCCTGGACTTGCTTAGGACTTGAAATCGCTGCGACCGGGCCCTTGATTCGGAGCCGACTGGCGACTGTGGCGAGTTGCCCTGAGGTAAATTTTACCCGGCATTTCCAATGGCTTGATGCCAATGTCCTGCGCGCTTTTCCCAAGATGGGTCAGGTCTTCTGCCCCGCTTGAAAATCCGCGTGTCGCTGGTTCGATTCCGGCTCTGGGCACCACCTCCTCTGCCAAGCAGTTGAAACGCCCCGCTGTTCTTGCGGCACCCTGAGTGTCCGGGAGATGGTCTCTGCCATGCCGGTGCCTTGTGCCCCTGGAGAGGGTGGCCGGGCTGGCCGTGGGCGGGGGCTGCCCTTCTTGAGGCAGACATGCGCCGCTCGCCGGCGGGGATCCGGGGGGGCGGCGCGGGGCGGGGCGGCGGCGCTCAGATCAGGAAGAGGTCGCCGAAGGCAAGCTCGGTTCCCGCGCCGAGGGAGGCGATCAGAACCGCGCTGCGGTTCCCCGATCCATCGGAATCATAGAAGAGTTGGCCGGTAGCACGATTGTAGACAAGGAAATCGTTGGAATCCCGCGCAACCGGGCCGAAGCAGAGTCCGTTTGCCGCCAGCACGGACCCGACCCGCGAGACGATCCCGCTGGGGCCGCCGGAAAGGCCGACCCGGTCAAGGCCCGTGGTGAAATCGGTGATCGTATCGGCTCCGCCCGCGACGAGGGCGGCGTCGAAGAGGAAGACATCGGCCCCCGTGCCGCCGGTGAGGCGGTCGGCGCCGGACCCGCCGTTCAGCGTATCGGCCAACTCATCGCCCGCGAGCGTGTCGTTGCCCGCACCGCCAAAGAGCATGTCGTTGCCGTTGCGGCCCTGAAGCAGATCGTTGCCCTGGCCGCCGAAGAGATGGTTCCCATCCGAGGAGCCGAGCAGGATATCGGCATGGCGAGAGCCTTCCAGATCCTCGATGCCGAAATAGCGGTCGCCCTGAGGGGCGCCTGTATTCGTGGCCGCATCGAGGAGATCGGCGCGCAGCCCGGCCGTGGCATCGGCATGGGAGACGCGATCGCGTGTGCCGCTGCCGCCATCGAACTGATCCGCGCCATCGCCCCCCGTCAGCGTATCGTTGCCATTGCCGCCATAGAGCCTGTCATTCCCCGCGCCGCCCGACAGCAGATCATCGCCCGCCGCGCCATAGAGGCTGTCATTGCCCGCATTTCCGGCGATCGTGTCGGCAAGATCCGACCCCATGATCGTGTCGCGCGTGATGTTCTGGTCATCGCCGTAAAGGTTCACGCCCTGGTTGCGGGTGAAGACGATCTGGATCAGTTCGAGTTGACCGAGGGTGAAGTCGAAGATGCCGTTGCGATCCTGATCAAGGGCGGTTTGCGTCCAGGCGCGCAGCTGGCCCCGGGTGAACTCGCCAAGGGCATCCTGACCCGGCGCCGCGCCAAGGGAGGTGGCGTGGATATGGTAGCCCTGACCCATCAGGTCACGGAAATCTACCGTGAAGCGGGCGTTGTCGTTCAGGACATTCGCGTAATAGACGACGATCCGGTCGGTATCGTCGGAGATTAACGAGAATGTCAGACCGGCCTGGCGATCGGCGGCATCCTGAACGACTGCCTGTGCTCGAGACGTTTCCGTCTCTCCCGCATTGGTGACATCGACATATCTTGTCCCGACAAGGTTTTCGCGCATCATCCGGAACAGCTGGCCGGTTGGGGTGAGGATATCCTCGCCAGCCGCGTTCAGGAAACCTGGTTTGGTGCCGTGGAGCGTGAACACCGAAGCATCGGTGACACCGGCGCTTAGCAGATTTGAGAAGCCCCAGACGAAGAGCGACAGCCTTTCCAGCCCGGTGATTATCCCCGCCGCGCCATTCTCTGACCGTTCCGCCCTGACATTCCATTCCGTCGTGATGATGTCGACATCGGGCAGGATTCCGAGCGAGGCGAGATCGCTGCGAAGTGAGTCTGTGCGGCGGGAGGCGACCCAATTGGTTGCGGTCTCAAAAACTCCGAGCGGCGTGTCTTGACGACCTGCCGGAAAGTAGAAGTGATCTAGAATTCCGTCGACAAAGCCATGCGCTCCTTCACGCTTCAGCGCCTGAAGGATTTCGGCGGCGTCTCTCTGATTGTTCATGTCCCAATCCGCTTCGCCGCCGCCTCTGGCCTGAATCCAGATCCGAGGATCGGCGATCGAGCTATCCGCTGCGCGCGCTTCGTTGATCGCCTCATGCACATAGCGCACGATCTTTGCCTGAAGCGCGCCGAACTCTGCCGCTGTCCAGTCAGACGGGGTTGTGTCTTTCACCTTTTGGCCATTTTCCATCGTATAGGACTGGGCCCAATCCGGGTGAAACCATTCGTTCCCAATTTCAAATGCGTGGATATCCGCCTCTCCGTAAGCACCTGAAAGCAAGGATTTCACGAAGTCCTTTACGTCTTTCTTGGCCGTGGCGACGATCCCGCTTCCGTCAAAGAAGCATTGGGTTGGTATCCCATGATCGTTTTCTGCTGGGCTGCACTGGCCGCTGCCAGGAAGCCTGACAGGGTTTCCTTCAGGCCATTCGTGGTGGAATTCGGTTGTGTGACGTCAAAGGAACGCTCGGTATGGAAGCCGCCTGGAAAGCGGACATAATCCGGTGCGATCTTGGAGAAGGCATTGGTGAGTGACGCAGCCGTGTAGCTTCCCGCTTCGAACTGCACGCCGAAATGGCGATCCGTGACGGCTGTTGCCGTCCTGAGCGCGGGATCTATCGAAAACTTGATTTCTGCCACGGCTTCACCCCCCCCCCAGGATCACGAACACGTGAGGATGAGAAGCGAGAGATGGAGTCCTGTCAATCAATTTCAGGTTGATGGACATGCAGTTTCGCCCCCGCTGCCCCGGCATGGCCGGGCGGCGGGGGCGTCAGGCCCTATTCGCCGTGATAGGTTACCGTCTTCACATCCTCGCCCGGGGCGGATTTCGTGCGGCGGACGATCAGGCGGTTCAGGGCGTTCACATAGGCCTTCACCGAAGCCACGATCGTATCGGTATCGGCCGATTGCCCGGTGACGATGCGGCCATCCTCTTCCAGCCGGACGCTGACCGTCGCCTGCGCGTCGGTGCCTTCGGTCACGGCGGCCACCTGATAGACCTGCAGCCGCGCCTTGTGCGGAAACAGCATCTTCACGCAGTTGAAGGCCGCATCCACCGGGCCGTCGCCCGTGGCGTCGATGTGATGTTCCACCCCGTCGATGGACAGCACCATGTCGGCCTCTTGCGGGCCATCCGTGCCGCAGACCACGCGCAGCTTCTTCAGCACCAGCGTATCATGCGCATCCATCGTCGCCTCATCGGCCACGAGGGCGAGGATGTCGTCGTCATAGACCTCTTTCTTGCGGTCGGCCAAAGCCTTGAACCGCACGAAGACATCGTTCAGCTGGTTGTCGGCCAGATCATAGCCCAGTTCCTTGAGCTTGGCCCGCAGCGCGGCGCGGCCCGAATGCTTGCCCATCGCGATGTTCTTCTGCGTGAGCCCGATATCCTCGGGGCGCATGATCTCGAACGTCTCGACATTCTTCAGCACGCCGTCCTGATGGATGCCGGATTCATGCAGGAAGGCGTTCTTGCCCACGATGGCCTTGTTGAACTGCACCGGAAAGCCCGAGACGGTGGAGACGCGGCGCGAGAGGTGCATGATCTTGGTCGTGTCGATGCCGGTGCGATAGGGCAGGATGTCATTGCGGACCTTCATCGCCATGACGACCTCTTCCAGCGCGGTATTGCCAGCGCGTTCGCCCAGCCCGTTGATCGTGCATTCGATCTGGCGCGCCCCGGCCTCTACCGCGGCCAGCGCGTTCGCCGTCGCCATGCCAAGGTCGTTGTGGCAATGGGTGGCGAAGGTGATGGTGTCGGCGCCCGGCACGCGGTCGAGCAGCATGCGGATGATCTTCGCGCTCTCGAACGGGTAGGTGTAGCCCACGGTGTCGGGGATGTTGATCGTCGTGGCGCCTGCCTTGATCGCGATCTCTACCACGCGGCAGAGGTAATCGGGTTCCGTCCGCGTCGCATCCATCGGCGACCATTGCACGTTGTCGCAGAGGTTGCGGGCATGGGTCACGGTTTCGTGGATGCGTTCGGCCATCTGGTCCATGTCCAGATTGGGGATGGCGCGATGCAGCGGCGAGGTGCCGATGAAGGTGTGGATGCGGGGGGATTTCGCGTGGCGCACCGCTTCCCAGCAGCGGTCGATATCCTTGAAATTGGCGCGCGCCAGCCCGCAGATGGTGGAATTGCGCGACCGTTTCGCGATCTCGCTCACCGCGTTGAAATCGCCCTCGCTGGCGATGGGAAAGCCTGCCTCGATGATATCGACGCCCATGTCATCGAGCAGGCCCGCGATTTCCAGCTTTTCGTCATGGGTCATGGTGGCGCCGGGGGATTGTTCCCCATCGCGCAGCGTGGTGTCGAAGATCATTACGCGGGGTTGCGTGCTGGTGTCGGTCATTGGGTCTGTTCCTTGTGCCGTCTGCTGCTTTTCCTGCGGGCGCTGATCACCTCCGAGCGGTCGCGCCCGGGGGCACGCTCAGAGGCGGCTAAGGAGAAGCAGGCCAAGGGCGGCGGGGGCGCGGAATGCACCCGAAATCGAAGCGATATGCCGGTTCCCTGTCATGGGGCGCGACGATACGCAGGATTTGCGGCGGCGCAAGGCGAAAAACCGGGTTGAAGCGGGTTTTTCGCGGCTTAGGTGCTGGGGCCGGACAGGCGGGCAGGGGGCGGGGCGGCATGCGGGCCTTGATCATCGGGGTTTCGGGCGGGATCGGGGCGGCGCTGGCGCAGGCGCTGGAGCGGCGGGGCTGGCAGGTGGTGGGCCTGTCGCGCCGCGCCGATGGCCTGGACGTGACGGATGAGGCCGCTGTCGCCCGGGTGCTGGGCGCGGTGGAGGGGGAGTTCGAGCTGATCCTCGTTGCCACCGGCGGGCTGGAGATCGGCGGCATCGGCCCGGAAAAGAGCCTGCGCGCGCTGGACGGGGCGGCGCTGGCCGCGCAATTCGCGCTGAATGCGATCGGGCCTGCGCTGGTTCTGAAACATGTCTGGCGCATGATCCCGCGCGACCGGGCGGCGCGGGTGGCGGTGCTGTCGGCGCGGGTGGGGTCGATCGGGGACAACCGGCTGGGCGGCTGGCATGGCTATCGCGCGGCGAAGGCAGCGCTGAACCAGATCATCCGGACCTGCGCGGTGGAACTGGCGCGCAGTCATCGACAGGCGGCGCTGGTGGCGCTGCATCCAGGCACGGTGGCCACGCGCCTGACCGCGGCCTATGCGGGCGGGCATCCGACTGTCGCGCCGGAGGTTGCCGCAGAGAACCTGCTGCATGTGCTGGAGCAACTGGGGCCAGAGCAGACAGGCGGCTTCTACGACTGGAAGGGCGAGGTGATCCCGTGGTGATCCCGTCCTGCCGCATGGGCTTCATCTTGGCTCAAATACCCGATCGCACCCTCTCGGCCGGGCGCGCCGCCTGGGGGAGGGGCGCATGAGCGGGCCGCGCCTGATCCTTGTGCTGGGGGACCAGCTGACGGCGGATGTGGCGGCGCTGCGGGCGGCGCGGCCGGGCGATGTGGTGGTGATGGCCGAGGTGATGGCGGAAGGCACCTATGTCCCGCATCATCCCCAGAAGATCGCGCTGATCCTGTCGGCCATGCGGCATTTCGCCGAAGACCTGCGGGCGGCAGGCTGGCAGGTGGCCTATTCCCGTCTGGACGAGGCGGAGAATACCCAAAGCATCGCGGGGGAACTGATCCGCCGCGCGGCGGAGGTTGGTGCGCGCGAGGTGATCGCGACGGCGCCGGGGGATTGGCGGCTGCGGGCAGCGCTGGCCGAATGCCCCATCCCGGTGAGGATGCTGCCCGATGATCGCTTCCTCTGTTCGGAGGCCGAATTCGCGGCCTGGGCCGAGGGGCGCAAGCAGCTCAGGATGGAGTTCTTCTATCGCGAGATGCGGCGCAGGACCGGGCTGATGATGGAGGGGGAGAAGCCCGCGGGCGGGCAGTGGAATTTCGACCATGACAATCGCAAGCCCGCGAAAGCCGATCTCTTCCGCCCGCGCCCGCCGCGCTTTGCGCCGGATGCGGTGACGGAGGAGGTGCTGGCGCTGGTCGAGGCGCGGTTCGGCACGCATTTCGGGGCGGCCCGGCCCTTCGGCTGGGCCGTGACGCGGGGGGAGGCGCTGGCGGCGCTTGACTGTTTCGCGCGGGCATCGCTCCCCACATTCGGGGATGAGCAGGATGCGATGCTGGCAGGCGACCCCACGCTGAGCCATGCGCTGATCTCGCCCTATCTGAACCTTGGTTTGCTGTCCCCGATGGAGGTCTGCCGTCGGGTCGAGGCGGAATGGCAGGCGGGCCGCGTGCCGATCAATGCGGCAGAGGGGTTTATCCGGCAGATCATCGGCTGGCGCGAATTCGTGCGCGGCATCTGGGCGCTGGAAGGGCCCGGTTACACGGGGCGCAACGCGCTTGGCCACAAGCGCGCGCTGCCTGCGGTCTATTGGGGGGGCGCGACGCGGATGGCCTGCATGGGCCATGCGGTGGGGCAGACGCGGGACATGGCCTATGCCCATCACATCCAGCGGCTGATGGTGACGGGGAATTTCGCGCTGCTGGCGGGGGTGGATCCGGCCGAGGTGCATGAATGGTATCTGTCGGTCTATGTCGATGCCTTCGAATGGGTCGAGGCGCCGAACACCATCGGCATGAGCCAGTTCGCCGATGGGGGCGTGGTGGGGTCCAAGCCCTATGTCAGTTCCGGGGCCTATATCGACCGGATGTCGGATTACTGCGGCACCTGCCATTACCGTGTGAAGGAAAAGACGGGTGCGCGGGCCTGTCCCTTCAATCTGCTCTACTGGCATTTCCTGATCCGGCATCGTGACAGGTTCGCGGCCAATCCGCGCATGGCGCAGATGTACCGGACATGGGACCGGATGGAGGAAGGGCACAGGGCCCGGGTCCTGCGCGAGGCGGAAGGGTTCCTCGCCCGGCTGGACGCGGGCGAGACGCTTTGATCGGTGTGCGCGGGGGGGGGGCGATTTTTCTGCGAAAAATCGTGGGGGGGCGCGGTGCGCCCCCCCTGCCTTGGGGAAGGGGGGGGCGTCCGGGGGCGGGGGCCGGGCGGGGCGATTTTTCTGCGAAAAATCGGGGGGCTTGGTGCCCCCCTGCGCGAAGGGCGGCGGCCTTGGCAAGGCGGGAGGGGTCAGTCCCCGGCGGGGGCCTCGGCCGGTGCTTCGGGGGGCGCCTCAGGTGGCGTCTCAGGGGCCGGTTCCGTAGCAGTATCGGCAGGGGCCTCGGGCGGGGCCACCAGGATGCCGTTCAGCCAGTTGCCTTCGGCGACCTGGCCGCCGGCATAGGTGAGCCTGCCCTGGCCCTGACGCTTGCCCTTTTCGAAGGCGCCCTCATAGACATCGCCGCCCGGATAGCTGGCCCGGCCCTGGCCGTGGATCTCGCCATCGAGCCAGTCGCCTTCATAGACGAAGCCATCGGGCATGGTGAGCTTGCCCTTGCCATGGCGCAGCCCGGCGCGGAAGTCGCCCTCGTAGACGGAGCCGTCGGCGAAGGTGGCCTTGCCCTTGCCCTCGCGCAGTCCGGCCTTCCACTGGCCGTCATAGACATAGCCGTCGGGCATCGTCATCCGGCCCTGGCCTTCGGGGCGGGCATCGGCGAAGGCGCCTTCATAGACCGATCCATCGGCATAGCTGGCGCGCCCGTTGCCCGCGATCACGCCCGCCTTCCAGGCGCCCTCATAGGTCGATCCGTCGGGATAGGTGATCTTGCCCTGGCCTTCGGGGCGGTCGGCGGCGAGCTGGCCTTCATAGACCGACCCGTCGGGATAGGTGAGCCGCCCGGTCCCGGCAAGGCTGCCCGCGCGCCAGGTACCGTCAAGCACATAGCCGTCGCTGCTGCGGAAGACGCCCTGGCCTTCGCGCCGGTCGGCCTTGAAGCCGCCTTCATAGACATCGCCCCCGGCATAGGTGAGCGTGCCGCGCCCCTCTTTCACGCCATTGGCGAAGCCGCCTTCATAGACATCGCCATTGGCCTGGGTCAGGCGTCCGGTGCCGTTGATCTGGCCATCGGCCCAGTCGCCGACATAGGTCATCCCGTCGGGCAGGGTGAGGGTGCCGCGCCCGGCGCGCGCGCCGCCCTTCAGCATGCCTTCATAGACCGCGCCATCGGGATAGGTGATCTTTCCCTCGCCCTCTTTCACGCCCGCGACCCAGCTTCCCTCGAAGCGATAGCCGCCCGGGCCTTCCAGGACGCCGCGCCCGTCATGCTTGCCGTCCTTGAAGCTGCCGGTATAGCTGGAGCCGTCGGCATAGCGGGCGGTGCCGCTGCCGGTGATCGCGCCGGCGAGCCAGTCACCCTCATAGCTGCCGCCATCGGGATAGGTGATCTTGCCCTTCCCCTCGGGCTTGCCTTCCACGAAGGCCCCCTCATAGACCGAGCCATTGGGATAGCTGGCGCGGCCGGTGCCGGTGATCTGGCCATCCTGCCAGTCGCCGCTGTATTCAAAGCCGTTGGGCAGGCGATAGGTGCCGGTGCCATGCTGGAGCCCGTTGCGGAAGGTGCCCTCATAGACCGAGCCGTCGTCATACTGCTTGGTGATGACCTCGCCCTCGTCCTGGGCCATGGCCATGCCGGGCAGGGCCAGCGCCGCCGCCAGAGTGAGAGCCAAAATCGACGAACCGTTCCGCATCCCTGACGCCTGCCCTGCCACCTGTCGCGCGCAGCCTAGCCGCGCCCCCCCGATTGGGCAAGCCGCCCACCTTTCCCTTCCCCCCGGTTCTGTTAGAACGAAGGCGAACAGGCAGGGAATTTCCGCGCATGGCCGATCACTTCCGTCTTACGCTGGCGCAGCTGAACCCCACGGTGGGGGCGATTGCGGCCAATGCCGCGAAGGCGCGCGCGGTCTGGGACGAGGCCCGGGCGGCGCGGGCCGACATGGCGGCGCTGACCGAGATGTTCATCACCGGCTATCAGACCCAGGACCTGATCCTGAAACCCGCCTTCGTGGCCGAGGCCGTGGCGGCGATCGAGGCGCTGGCGCGCGATTGCGCGGATGGTCCGGCTTTGGGCATCGGCGGGCCTGCGCTGCGCGAGGGGCGGCTTTGCAACGCCTATTACATCCTGCAGGGCGGAAAGGTCACGGCGACGGTTCTGAAGCATCATCTGCCCAATGACGGGGTGTTTGACGAGAAGCGCCTGTTCAGCCCGGCCGATATGCATGGCCCCTATGTGGTGAACGGCGTCCGCATCGGCACGCCGATCTGCGAGGACAGCTGGCATCCGGACGTGGCCGAGACCCTGGCCGAGACGGGGGCCGAGATCCTGCTGGTGCCCAACGGATCGCCCTATCATCGCGGCAAGCCCGATCTGCGGCTGAACCTGATGGTGGCGCGGGTGGTCGAGACGGGGCTGCCGCTGGTCTATCTGAACATGACGGGCGGGCAGGATGATCAGGTGTTTGACGGCTGTTCGATGGTGCTGAACCCGGGCGGGCATCTGGCGGTGCAGATGCCGCAATTCGATGATTGCGTGATCCATGTGGATTTCTCCCGCGGGGCCGAGGGCTGGCAGGCCGGGAAGGGCCTGATCGCCCCCGTCCCCCCGGTGGCCGAGGCCGATTATCGCGCCATGACCATCGGCCTGCAGGACTATCTGGGAAAGTCGGGCTTTTCGAAGGTTGTGCTGGGCCTGTCGGGCGGGATCGATTCGGCGCTGGTGGCGACGATTGCCGCCGATGCGCTGGGGCCGGAGAACGTGCATTGCGTGATGCTGCCGTCGGAATTCACCTCGGCCCATTCGCTGGAGGATGCGGCGGATTGCGCCGGGCGGCTGGGGGCAAGGCTGGACACGATCCCGATCAGCGGGCCGCAGGCGGCGGTGGGCGAGGCGCTGGCGCCGCTTTTCGCGAGCACCACGCCGGGGATCACGGAAGAGAACATCCAGTCGCGGCTGCGGGGGCTTCTGCTCATGGCGCTGTCGAACAAGTTCGGCGCGATGCTTCTGACCACGGGGAACAAGTCCGAGGTGGCGGTCGGCTATTGCACGATCTATGGCGACATGAACGGGGGCTATAACCCGATCAAGGACCTGTGGAAGACGCGGGTCTTTGACACCTGCCGCTGGCGGAACGAGAACCACCGCCCCTGGATGAAGGCTCCGCGTGGCGCGGTGATCCCGCAGCGCATCATCGACAAGCCGCCCAGTGCCGAGTTGCGCGACAACCAGAAGGACGAGGACAGCCTGCCGCCCTATCACATCCTGGATGCCATCCTGGAAGGGCTGGTTGAAAAGGACCTGTCGGTGGCCGAGATCGTGGCGCAGGGGCATGACCTTGCCACGGTGAAGCGGGTGGAGGGGCTGCTTTACACGTCGGAATGGAAGCGCTTCCAATCCGCGCCGGGCGTGCGGCTGACGCAGAAGGCCTTCTGGCTGGATCGGCGCTATCCGATGGTGAACCGCTGGCGGGATGGCAGCGGGGCCGCCTGAACGGGACGGAACCGCCCTGGGCGGGCCTTGGGCAGGGGGCCTTGCCCCCTCGCCGCCTGCGGCGGCTCACCCCCAGGGTATTTTTCCCAAGATGAAGCGGCGGGTCTTCATCTTGGCCCAAATACCCATCCTCGGCCTGATCAGGGCGCGGCGACGGTGAAGGGGGCAACGGCCATCACGCGGTAATGGTCATCGAACATCAGCCGCGCCTCATAATCGCCGGGGGTGAGTTCCTCGTAGAGTTCTTCCGCCGGAAAGGTCAGCTCGCCCGCGATGCGCGCGCCGGTATAGGCGAAGCCGAGGTAGTTGTAGACCGAGGGATCGCCCTTCCGGTAGATGCCCACCCAATCGAGCTTGAACCCCGGCGCGTTTGCAAAGCGCAGGGAGACGGGGCTGCCTTGGATGACGGGGGCCGTCACCTCCATCCGGGCCAGCCCGTCCTGCGGGGTGATGTGAAAGGTGGTGCGGGCGATTTCCGTGCCTTCGGCATCCAGCAGCACGGCGTCATGCGGGCCGGGTTCCAGCCCGAGGGTGGAGAGCCGGAGGGTGGGCCGGTCGGCGATATCGACATCGGCGATGCCGGTCAGGGCCTGATCGGGGCCCGCGCCGGGCGGCAGGACATAGGCGGAATAGGTGCCGCCCCCGGGCAGCAGCGCGCGCAAGAGGAAGCTGCCCCCGGCCTGCACCGGGCGGGGTTCCACGGCGATGCGGGGCGGGGCGGGGAGGGGGGTCACCTCCACCTCGGACAGCACGGCGCGGTGGTCCGAGGGCCAGGGCGTGACGGAGAGGCCGTTCTGCGGATTGCCCGCCTCGCCCATGACCAGCGAGGACAGCGTGCGCCCATTGGCGAGCCAGACGAAATCGATCCGGTCGAGCGTTTCGCCTTCGGGGATCACGGGGGCGGGGCGGCCCGGGGTCCAGGTCAGGCCGGGCCGGGTGGCGGGATCGGGGTTGGCGGCGCGGAAGGTATCGGTGAAGCCTGCCGCCTCCAGCGCGGTGGAGACGGGCCAGGCGAGGGCGCGGTCGCCCGTCCAGTCGCGATGCGAGGGGCTGTTGAAATCGCCCGTCAGCAGGACCGGGGCGCCAGAGGCGATGACGGGGGCGAGGCCCGTGATCAGGGCCTCGGCCTCGGGCAGGCGGGTATCGGTCTCGTTGGCCAGCACTTCGGCGGGGCTCGCGCCATCGCGCAGCAGTTCGGGGCCGTAGGGATCGGAGGTGAGATGCGTGTTGGCCAGCGCCACGACGCGGCCGGGGGCGACCTCGGCCCAGACATGCAGGGCATCGGGATCGAGGCCCGCGGTGGAATAGGGCGGGGCGGCGGTGGCGGTGGTCTCGCCCGCGCCGGAATCGAAGAGCGGGAAGCGCGACAGGATATGGCGCCGCGTATCGACGTAAGGATAGCCCGCGAGGGCCGCGATCTCGGCGCTGCGGCCATCGGGTTCCTGCAGGCCCACGATATCGGCATCGGCCAGGCGGATCGCGTCGATGACGCGCGCGAAGCTGACCTGATCGCCGCCATACCAGATGTTGAAGGACAGCACCTTGATCCGGACCGCATCTTCGGCCTGGGCCTGGGCCTGGGCCTGGGCGGGGGCGGGGGCGGCGGCGAGGAGCAGGGGCAGAAGCAGGCAGGCAAGGCGGGGCAGGGCAGGGGCAAGGCGCATCGGCGGCACTCCATCCGGGGGAACAGGGGCGCAGTCTGTCAGGCTGATGCAAAGCCTGCGCGACAGCGGGCCGCCGGATCAAGCGAAACCTGTCCCGCGCGCGGGGCGGGGCGAGGGGGGCGGCGCGGTCAGACGGGGCTGACCGCCGCCTCCGGCAGGAGCCGGGCGACATCCTCGGCGCGGCAGAGTTCGGTGGCCGCCGACATCACGGCGGCGGCGGCTGCGGCGGTGCCCTGGGCCAGCGCCTCGGCTTCGGTCTGGCCACGGGCGAGGGCCAGGACATAGCCGCCGACAAAGCTGTCGCCTGCGCCGACCTTGGAATTCACCTGCACCCTGGGCGCGCGGGCAAAGAGCCGCTGGCGGGCATCGGCAAGGACGGAGCCATCGGCCCCGCGCGCGATGATGACCTTCTTCGCGACGCCGCGCAGGACGAGGGACTGGGCGAAATCGGCAGTGGCGGCGCGGGTGGCAAGGGGGCGGGCGGCGAGCGCCTCTGCCTCTTCGCCATCCATCCGCAGGACTTCCAGATCGGGGATCGGATGGTCGACGGCCTGAGTCAAAGCCGCGCCGGAGGTATCGAGGACGACGCGCATCCCCGCCATGGCGGCGGCCAGGCGGGCGGGGAAATCCATGGGCACGCCCGGGGGCTGGCTGCCCGAGATGACGGCAAAGCCGCCGGGCTTTCCGGCCGCGCGCAAGAGCGTGAAGACGCGGGCCTGGTCTTCCTGATGCCAGACCGGGCCGGGCAGCATGAAGCGGTATTGGCGGCCGGTGCTGGCCTCGTTCACCGTCAGGCTCTGGCGCGTTTCGCCGGGGCCGGTGATCCCGAGGAACATCACGCCTTCGCGCCGGATCAGCACGGCGAGACGGTCGCCCGTCAGCCCGCCAAGCGCGACAAGGGCGAGGGATTCGCCCCCCAGCGCATGGACCGCGCGGCTGACATTCAGCCCGCCGCCGCCGGGATCGAGCTGGGGTTCGGAACAGCGGAGCTTTTCATCCGGCACCATGACTGGCACGGAAGACGCCATGTCGAGCGCCGGGTTCAGCGTCAGCGTCAGGATCGGGGTCTGCTGCGGGGATGCGCTGTCAGGCATGGGGCCGCCCTTCCTCTGGGGATCGGCGGCATGATAGCGCTAACGAGGCGCGGGGGGCAAGCGTCGCCCCCCGTTTCCTGCCGGGCTGCGGAATTTGACACAAATTCCGCGACGAAATCTGTGTGCAGATTTCGGGACGATTTCTGTGTCAGAAATCGTCTTGCCTAAAGCATCAGTTGATAGCTGGCGGGCACGTAGCGGAAGCCGTCGCCATTCGCCTCGACAAAGCCCATGCCGGGGAAGGGCATGTGGTAGCCCGCAAAGGGGATGCGGTCGGCGGCCAGCATGCCCAGCATCTGGCGGCGGGTCGCGGCGGCCTGGGCCTTGTCCTGATCGAAGCGGACCTCCCAGTCGGGATAGGCGAGCGACCAGACATAGTGGTTGGTCGTATCGGCAAGGATCGCCATGCGCGCGCCGTCACTCTCCAGCATATAGGCGAAATGGCCCGGCGTATGGCCGGGGGCGGCCATGGCGGTGATGCCCGAGACGACAGCGCCGCCATCGTCGAGGAAGGTGAACTTGTCGTTCAGGGGCTTCACCTTGGCGTCGAAGGTTTCATTTGCCGCCGCCGACCAGTTGTTGTGTTCGGTGGCCCCGGTCACGTAGCGGGCATTGGCGTAGGTGGCGGTGCCATCCTCGCCCGAGAGGCCGCCGATATGGTCGCCATGCATATGGGTCAGCACCACGATGTCGATCTGGTCGGGCGACAGCCCGGCGGCGGCGAGCGCGGCGGTGGTGCCTTCGGCGGAAAGGCCGGTGTCGAACAGCACCAGTTCCGCGCCGGTATTCACCACGACGGGGGTGAAGAAGTTGAAGGTCCGGTCCGCAGGGATGAAATTCGCGGCCGAGGCGGCGGCGAAGTCTTCGGGCGAGACGTTCATGCCGAAGGTTTCCTGCGGCTTGTCGCCCGCGCGGGTGCCGGCAAGCAGGGTCGTCACCTCGAATCCGCCGAGCTTGGCGCGGTGGAAGGGGGCATGGGCGGCACCCTGCTGGGGGGCGGCCGCCAGGGCGGGGGCGGTGCCGGACAGAAGGGCGGGCGCGGCGAGGGGCAGCGCGGCACCGGCAAACAGCGCCTTGCGGCGCGACAGGATCGGGGTCGTCATGGCATCCTCCTTGCGTGCATGGAAGCCGGAAGGATAGGCCATCGCGGCCATCGGGCCATTCACGCCTTTGTCAGCGGATGCGCGCGGGCGCACAAAGGTTGTGCTGGTGGGGCATGTGCGGGCGGGTCATGTGCGGGGGGGACGGCGGGGTGAACCCCGCCCTACTCCCACCAGGGATCAATGGCCGCGATATCTTCATCCGACCAGCCGAAGTGATGGGCGAATTCGTGGATCACCACATGGGTGATCAGGTCGCCCAGGCCTACATCGCCGCGATCGACCCATTCTTCAAGGATCGGGCGGCGGAAGAGCCAGACGATATCGGGATGGGCGGGCTGATCCATCACCGATTTTTCGGTCAGCGGCGTGCCTTCATAGAGGCCGGTCAGTTCATAGGGATCGTGGAGATCCATCGCCTCCAGCACATCGTCGGGGGGGAAGTCGAGGATGCGGAGCGCGACATGGGTGGCCATGTCGCGCCAGGGTTGGGGCAGGGAGATGACCGCCTCATGCGCGAGTTGTTCGAAAAGCGCGAGATCGGGGGCGGTGAAGGCCTCCCAGCCCGGGGCCTGCGGATCGGGATTGTCGGGGGTTGTCATGCGGCGCCCTTCCTGCCTGTGGCATGGCCCTGATATGGACAAAAGGGCGCGCCTGTGAAAGAGGGACAGGGTTCAACGGAGCCCGTTCCCCATGACCACCCTGTCCAAAGTCACCACCCGTTTCGCGCCCTCGCCCACCGGTTACATCCATGTGGGCAACCTGCGCACCGCGCTGATGAACTATCTGATCACCCGCAAGGCGGGGGGCACCTTCATCCTGCGGCTGGACGATACGGATCAGGAACGGTCGAAGCAGGAATATATCGACGGGCTGAAGGAGGATCTGGCCTGGCTGGGCATCCAGTATGACCGGGTGGAGCAGCAATCGAAGCGGCTGGCGCGCTATGCGGAGGCTGCCGAGCAGCTGAAGGCGGCGGGGCGGTTCTATGAATGCTTCGAGACGCCGACCGAGCTGGACCTGAAGCGGAAGAAACTGCTGAACATGGGGCGTCCGCCGGTCTATGACCGCGCGTCGCTGCACCTGACCGAGGAACAGAAGGCCGCCTATCGCGCCGAGGGGCGGCAGGGCTATTGGCGGTTCCGTCTGGATCAGGAGCGGATCGAGTGGCGGGACGGGATCATCGGCGACATTTCCATCGACGCGGCCAGCGTGTCGGACCCGGTGCTGATCAAGGCGGATGGGCAGGTTCTGTATACCTTTGCCTCGTCCGTGGATGACGTGGATATGGGCGTCACGCATATCGTGCGGGGGGCGGACCATGTGACGAACACCGCGACGCAGATCCAGATCATGAAGGCGCTGGGCGGCACGCCGCCTGAGTTTGCCCATCACAGCCTGCTGACCGGGCCGCAGGGCGAGGAATTGTCCAAGCGGCTGGGCGTTCTGTCCCTGCGCGACCTGCGGGCGCGGGGGGTGGCGCCCTTGGCGCTGATGTCGCTGATGGCGCGGCTGGGGTCTTCGAAGCCGGTGGAACTGGCCTCATCCATGCAGGACCTGATCGACGGCTTCGATGTGGGGTCCTTCGGGGCGGCGCCGACGAAATTCGATGCCGAGGACCTGTTCCCGCTGACGCGGGCGCATGTGCAGGGGCTGCCCTATGCGGACGTGGCAGAGCGGATCGCGGCGCTGGGGGTTCCGGCGGGCGAGGCGGAGGCGTTCTGGAACGTGGCCAAGGGCAACATCACCGTGCTGGACGATCTTGGGGAATGGTGGGTGCTGTTCCGCGACGGGGCGGATCCTCTGGTCGAGCCGGGGGATGAGGAGTTCATCGCGCAGGCCATGGCGATGCTGCCCGCGCGGCCCTGGACGCAGGCGACCTGGGGCGCGTGGACCGAGGCCGTGAAGGCGGCCACGGGGCGGAAGGGCAAGCAGCTTTACATGCCCCTGCGCAAGGCGCTGACGGGGCGGGGGAACGGGCCGGAGATGGCCGATGTGATGCCGCTCTTGAAGGTGGTGAAGGCGGGCTGAGGACGATTTTTCTGCGAAAAATCGGGTGCTTCGGTCCTGCTGTCGCGGCGGTTGATGCGTCGGACCGGGGGTTTCACACCCCCGGACCCCCGTGGGATATTTGAAAACAGATGAAGGGCTTGGGCCTTTCGGAGGGGTCTTGGCGTGGCAGTGACGAATGAGGGTGAGGCGGCAGCGGTTGCCCCGGCGCAGGGGAAGTTCGTCACCGGGAGCCTGTTCCGGCATATCGCGGTGATGTCGCTGACATCCTCGGTCGGGTTGATGGCGATCTTCGTCGTGGACCTGATCAACATGCTTTACATTTCCTGGTTGCAGGACCCCGAGAAGACGGCGGCCATCGGCTATGCCGGGGCGGTGCTGTTCTTCACCACGGCCTTCGGGATCGGTCTGTCGGTCGGTGTTTCGGCGCTGGTGTCGCGGGCGGTGGGGGCGCGGGACATGGCGCTGGCACGGCAGCGGGCGACGGAGGGGCTGCTCTTGGGCGCGGGCTTCGGGGCGGCATTCGCGGCGCTGGTCTGGGTTGCGCTGCCGTGGGTCGTGGGGTTGCTGGGGGCAACGGGCGGGACGGCGGAGGAGGCGCTGCATTACCTGCGCGTGCTGATCCCGTCGCAGCCCCTGCTGATGATCGGCATGATCGGGGCCGGGGTGTTGCGGGCGCATGGGGATGCGCGGCGGGGCATGATGGTGACGGTCTGGGGCGCGGTGGTGCTGGCGGCGCTGGACCCGGTGCTGATCCTTTGGGCGGATATGGGCCTGACGGGGGCGGCGCTGGCGGGGTGGGGGTCGCGGGCGGCGATTGCCGGGATGGCGCTCTGGCCCATCTGGCGGCATTACGGCGGGTTCGGGGCGCCGTCCGCGCGGACGGTCTGGCTGGCCGCGACGCCGATCTTCGCGATTTCGGGGCCGGCGATCCTGACGCAATTGGCGACGCCGGTCGGGCAGGCGGTGGTGACGCGGATGGTGGCGGGTTATGGCGAGGCGGCGGTGGCGGGGATGGCGATTGCGGGGCGGCTGACGCCCGTGGCCTTTGGCATCATCTTCGCGCTGTCGGGGGCGGTGGGGCCGATCATCGGGCAGAACCTTGGCGCGCGGAAGATGGATCGGGTGCGGCGGGTGTTCTGGGATTCCATCCTCTTTGCAGGGCTTGTGATCGTGGCCATGTCGGCGCTGCTGTTCCTTGCGCGGGGGGCCATCGCCGATGCCTTCCATGCCGAGGGGCAGACGCGCGACCTGATCTATCTGTTCTGCGGCCCGCTGAGCCTTTTGTTCTTCTTCAACGGGTTGATCTTCGTGGCGAATGCGGCCTGCAACAATCTGGGCGCGGCGATGCAGTCGACCATGGTGAACTGGGGGCGGCATACCATCGGGACGGTGCCTTTCGCCTGGGCCTTGGGGCAGTGGTGGGGGGCGGAGGGCGTGCTGGTGGGGCAGGCGGTGGGGGGTGTGATCTTCGGCATCCTTGCGGTCTGGCTGGCCCTGCGCGTGGTGGACCGGGTGGCGGCGGGCGCGCGGGTCTGAGCGGTTCTGCGACCTGCCCGATGTCGGAAGGCGGCTGTATACCGTCGTATCCGAAATTCCGCTTGCCTGATCGGGGGCGGGCGGGTTAGGCAGGGGCGTCAGCATCGGGAGAATCCGGCGCGCGGGGGCAGCCCTGTGGGAGCCGGTGCCGAAGGAGCAACCGCCCCGGTAAACTCTCAGGCAGCAGGACCGTTGCTGGCGAAGAACTCTGGAGAGTGGTGCGTGACGCACCCGCCGAAGGGATAACGATCTCAGGCGCCCGAAGCCGGGCAAGGACAGAGGGGGCATCGTGGGACAGGGATTGGCCTGTCCGGGCGGTGCCGCGTTCAAAAGACCGGCGCTTTGGAAGGGGGAGGGACGTTGTGTCCGACCTGAAGCGATTGGGTCTGCATGACCTGCATGTGGAATTGGGGGGGAGGATGGTCCCCTTTGCCGGATATGAGATGCCGGTGCAGTATCCGGCGGGCGTGATGAAGGAGCATCTGCAGACGCGCGCGGCCGCCGGGCTGTTCGACGTCTCGCACATGGGTCAGGTGATCCTGCGCCCGAAGCAGGGGATGGAGGCGCTGTGTCTGGGGTTCGAGGCGCTGATGCCGGTGGATGTGCTGGGGCTGGCGCAGGGGCGGCAGCGCTATGGGCTGTTCACCAGCGAGACGGGCGGCATCCTCGATGACCTGATGTTTGCCAATCGCGGGGATCATCTGTTCGTCGTGGTCAATGCCGCCTGCAAGGAGGCGGATGTGGCGCATATGCGGGCGCATCTGGGCGATGTGGCGGAGGTGGAGTTCATCGCGGACCGCGCGCTGGTGGCCTTGCAGGGGCCGGCGGCGGAGGCGGCCCTGGGGTCGCTGGTGCCGGAGGTCGCTGCGATGCGGTTCATGGATGTGGGCGTGTTCGGCTGGCAGGGTGCGGAGGTCTGGGTGTCGCGGTCGGGCTATACCGGCGAGGATGGCTATGAGATTTCGGTGCCGGAGGCTGTGGCGGAGGGTTTCGTGCGGGCGCTGCTGGCCTGTGACGGGGTGATGCCCATCGGCCTTGGCGCGCGCGACAGCCTGCGGCTGGAGGCGGGTCTGTGCCTTTACGGGCATGACATCGACACGACGACCAGCCCGGTCGAGGCGGGGCTGACATGGGCGATCCAGAAGGCCCGCCGTGCGGGCGGCGCGCGCGCGGGCGGCTTCCCCGGGGCCGAGCGCATCCTGCGCGAACTGGCCGAGGGGCCGGAGCGGTGCCGCGTCGGGCTGCGCCCCGAAGGGCGCGCCCCGATGCGCGAGGGGGTGGAGCTTTTCGCCACGGATGGCACGCCCTTGGGCAAGGTGACATCTGGCGGGTTCGGGCCTTCGGTCGAGGCCCCTGTTGCCATGGGCTATGTCCCTGCCTCTTATGCGAAAACCGGAACGGCGATCGAGGGGGAGGTGCGCGGCAAGCGCCTGCCCGTCGCCGTGGCGGAGATGCCTTTCAATCCCACCACCTACAAGCGTTGAGGATGCGCGATGAAGTATACCGAAGAACATGAATGGCTGCGCGTCGAGGGCGATCTGGTCGTCGTCGGCATCACGGAACATGCCGCGACGCAACTGGGCGACGTGGTCTTCGTCGAACTGCCGGAGACCGAGACGATGGTGGCCGCGGGCGACGAGGTGGTGGTGATCGAGAGCGTCAAGGCGGCGTCGGACATCCTTGCCCCGGTGGATGGCGAGATCGTCGCGGTTAATGCCAAGCTGGTGGATAACCCCGGCCTCGTGAACGAGGACCCGACGGGGGCGGCGTGGTTCTTCAAGATGAAGCTGGATGACCTGTCGGTTCTCGATCAGTTCATGGATGAGGACGAATACAACGACCTGATCGGGTGATCCCGGCAAGTCCCTGATCTGCAAGGGTTTCGATGACCCTTGCACAGTCTATCGAAGGAAGTTGGCGGGCGCGTGCGGCGGCCGTCATGCCCAATCCCGCATCCGGTGAGGTCTGCGCCATGTCCTATACGCCTGTCGACTATAACCCCTATGACTTTGCCAACCGCCGCCATATCGGCCCGTCGCCTGCCGAGATGGAGGAGATGCTGAAGGTGGTGGGCGTCAAGACGCTGGACGAGTTGATCGACCAGACGGTTCCGGCCTCGATCCGGCAGAGTATCCCGCTGGGCTGGGCGCCCTTGTCGGAGCATGAGTTGCTGGCGCGGATGCGGGCCGTGGGGGCGCGCAACCGGGTGATGACCAGCCTGATCGGGCAGGGCTATTATGGCACCGTGACGCCGCCCGCGATCCAGCGGAACATCCTGGAGAACCCGGCCTGGTATACGGCCTATACGCCCTATCAACCCGAGATCGCGCAAGGGCGGCTTGAGGCGCTCTTGAATTACCAGACGATGATTGCCGATCTGACGGGGCTGCCGGTGGCCAATGCCTCGCTTCTGGACGAGGCGACGGCGGCGGCGGAGGCCATGGCGATGGCCGAGCGGGTGGCGAAGTCGAAGGCCAAGGGGTTCTTTGTCGATCACGGCTGTCATCCGCAGACGGTGGAGGTGATCAGGACGCGGGCCGTGCCGCTGGGGATCGAGGTGATCGTGGGCGATCCGGCGAAGATGGAGCCGGAGAAGCTGTTCGGGGCGATCTTACAGTATCCCGGAACCTATGGCCATGTCACTGATTTCACGAAGGAAATCGCGGCGCTGCATGCGGCGAAGGCTGTGGCTGTGGTCGCCACCGATCTGCTGGCGTTAACGATTTTGAAAGAACCAGGGGCGATGGGGGCGGATATTGCCATCGGGTCCAGCCAGCGCTTTGGCGTGCCGATGGGCTATGGCGGGCCGCATGCGGCCTTCATGTCCTGCAAGGACGATTACAAGCGGTCGATGCCGGGACGGATCGTCGGCGTGTCCATCGATGCGCGGGGGAACAAGGCGTATCGGCTGTCGCTGCAGACGCGCGAGCAGCATATCCGGCGCGAGAAGGCGACGTCGAACGTCTGCACGGCGCAGGCTTTGCTGGCGGTGATGGCGTCCTTCTATGCGGTGTTCCACGGGCCGAAGGGCCTGCGCGCCATTGCCGAGCGGGTGCATTTCCTGACCAACCGTCTGGCGCGGGCCTTGAAGGCGGCGGGGGCGAAGGTGTCGCCCAAGGCGTTTTTCGATACGATCACGGTGGAGGTGGGGGTGGGCCAAGCCGGTATCCTTGCCGCCGCGCGGCATGAGGGGCTGAACTTCCGCAAGATCGGCAGCGACCGCGTGGGGATTTCGCTGGACGAGACGACGGATGAGAAGGTGCTGATCCGCGTGCTGCGCGCCTTCGGCATCGAAGGGGTGCCGCCGCATCGGGCGACGCTTGGCTTCCCCGAGGATATGGTGCGTCAGTCGGACTATCTGACCCATCCGGTCTTTCACATGAACCGCGCGGAATCCGAGATGATGCGCTACATGCGCCGCCTGTCGGACCGCGATCTGGCGCTGGATCGGGCGATGATCCCGCTGGGATCCTGCACGATGAAGCTGAACGCGGCGGCGGAGATGATGCCGATCACATGGCCGGAGTTCGGGTCGCTGCATCCCTTCGCGCCTGCGGATCAGGCGGCGGGGTATCGCGAGGCGATCGAGGACCTTACGGCCAAGCTGTGCGAGGTGACGGGGTATGATGCCTTCTCCATGCAGCCCAATAGCGGTGCGCAGGGAGAATATGCGGGTTTGCTTACCATTCAGGCCTATCACCGTGCGCGGGGGGAGGGGCACCGGAACATCTGCCTTATCCCCGTGTCGGCGCATGGGACGAACCCGGCATCCGCGCAGATGGCGGGGATGCAGGTTGTGGTGGTCAAGTCGGCCCCGAACGGGGACGTGGATCTGGAGGATTTCCGGCAAAGGGCTGAAGAGGCTGGGGAAAATCTGGCGGCCTGCATGATCACCTATCCGTCCACGCATGGCGTGTTCGAGGAGACGGTGCGGGAAATCTGCAAGATCACGCATGATTTCGGTGGGCAGGTTTACCTTGACGGGGCGAACATGAACGCGCTGGTCGGGTTGGTGAAACCGGGCGAGATCGGGTCGGATGTGAGCCACCTGAACCTGCACAAGACCTTTGCCATTCCGCATGGCGGCGGGGGCCCGGGCATGGGGCCGATTGGCGTGAAGGCGCATCTGGCGCCCTATCTGCCGGGGCATCCGGAGACGGGGGGACACGCGGGCGTAGGCCCGCAAAACGCAAACTATGCGGGGCCGGTGTCGGCAGCGCCTTACGGGTCTGCGTCCATCCTGCTGATTTCATGGGCTTATTGCCTGATGATGGGCGGGGCGGGGCTGACGCAGGCGACGCGGGTGGCGATCCTGAATGCCAACTATATCGCGGCGCGGTTGAAGGGGGCCTATCCGATCCTGTTCATGGGGAACAAGGGGCGGGTGGCGCATGAATGCATCCTGGACACGCGGCCTTTTGCGGAGGTCGGCGTGACGGTGGATGACATCGCCAAGCGGTTGATCGACAACGGCTTCCACGCGCCGACGATGAGCTGGCCGGTGGCGGGGACGCTGATGGTGGAGCCGACCGAGTCGGAGACGAAGGCCGAGATCGACCGTTTCATCACCGCGCTGATGGCGATCCGGGCCGAGATCGAAGCCGTTGAAAAGGGGGAGATTTCCGCCGAGGACAGCCCCCTGCGCCATGCGCCGCATACGGTGGAGGATCTGGTGGCGGACTGGACGCGGAAATATCCGCGCGAGCAGGGGTGTTTCCCCCCCGGCGCGTTCCGGGTGGACAAGTACTGGCCGCCCGTGGGCCGGGTGGACAATGTCCATGGCGACCGCAACCTGATCTGCATCTGCCCGCCGGTGGAAAGCTACGCCCAGGCGGCGGAATAGCCTTTGGGCTATGCCACATCTGGTGCAGCGGCGCGGTGCAGACGCGCGTGCATACAAATTGGCGCAGCTTCGGCTGCGCCTTTTTTCGGTTTCTGTGCGTTTCTGTAAGGCGGGAAGATCCAGCGCGCGCGAGGGGAGGCGGGGTGAACCCCGCCCTACGGCGGCGGGCCTGCTGGCGTTGACGGGGGCGGAGGGGCCGAGTAGCCCTGCGCGGGGGCAGGATCGAGGGGGCGGGATGGAGACGCGGCAGGAGACATTCGCGGCGGGGCTGGTGACGGCGCTGCCCATCGGGCTGGGCTATTTTCCCATCGCCTTTGCCTTTGGCGTGGCGGCGACGGGGGCGGGGCTTTCGGGATGGGAGGCGGCGGCGCTGTCGGTGATCATCTATGCGGGGGCGTCGCAGTTTCTGGCGCTGGCGCTGCTGACTTCGGGCGCGGCGCTGCCGGTGGCGGCCTTCACGCTGATCGCGATGAACCTGCGGCATGTGCTTTACGGGCCTGCGCTGATGAAGGCGGCGGGGGCGGGGGCGGGGAAGCGGCATGCCTGGCTGTGGGCCTGGGGGCTGACCGACGAGGTCTTCGGTGCGGCGCTGGGCGAGATCGCGCGGGGGCGGCGGTTTTCGGAGGCGGGGATGTTTGGCCTTGGCCTTTTGCCCTATGCGGCCTGGGTTTCCGGCACGGTGGCGGGGGCCCTGGCGGGGGGTGGGGCGCTGGCGGGGTGGCCCGTGCTGGAGGCGGGGCTGGCCTTCCTGCTGCCCGCGCTGTTTCTGGCGCTGCTGCTTTCCATCCTGACGCGGCCGCAGGTGCCGGTGATCGTGGTGGCGGGGCTGGCCTGCGTGGCGGGCACGCTGGCGGTGTCGTCGACGGCGGGGATCCTGGGCGGGATGCTGGCGGGCGCGTTGGCCGGGGTGATGCGGAGGGCGCGGGCATGAGGTGGGAGGTGCTGGCGCTGGCGCTGGTCGTGGGGGCGGCGAATTGGGGGTTCCGCTATCTGCCGATCCGGTTCGGCCTTGGGTCGGGGGCAGAGGGGGGGATGCTGGGGCGGTTCCTCGCCTCGGTCGGGCCGGCGGCGATTGCGACGCTGTTCGTGGCATCCGCCCTGCCCTTCGTGGCCGGGGGCGCGCTGCTGGCCCCGGTGCCGGGGACGGTGGCGGTGGTGGCGGTGTGGTTGTGGCGGCGGTCTGTCGTGCTGGCGACGCTGGCGGGGGCGGTGGCCCATGCGGCGGGCTTTGCGCTGGGGCTGTGATCGGGGGGCTGCGAGGGGGGGGCCGTGATGCGGGCTTGCGCCGGGCGGCGCTTGGCGCGACCATCGGGGAAGCAAGCAGAGGAGTCGCGCCATGCTGGAGATCAGCCCGGAGAAGGTGGTGCATGTCATTTACCAGTTCCGCGAGGGCAATGCGGCGGATGAGGAGTTGCATGCCTTCATCGACGGCCTGAACGACGACGAGAAGGCGCATCTGACGGCGATTGCCTGGGTCGGGCGCGGGGCATTCGAGCCGGAGGATTACCAGACGGCGGTGGAGACGGCCTATACCGAGGCCACGATCCCCACGGACCAGTATCTGATGGGGATGCCCCATCTGGCCGAGAACCTGGAGGCGGGGCTGGAGGCGCTGGGGATCGATGTGAGCGAGGTGGAGAGCGATTTCCTCTGACCGGCGGTGATCCGGCGGAGCGGCGTTCCGCCGCAAGTCTTTTGGCGTCGTCGGCGCCTGCGCGCCTCCTCCGGTGTCAGGGGACGTTCCGTCCCCTCTTGGCCGTGCCGGCCAATTCACCCCTTGAGGGTATTTTCGCCAAGATGAAGGGGTTGAAGGCGGGTCCTCGGTTGCCAATATATGCGGTAAATGGAATGTATTGGAGAGGGCCATGGCGGAAGGCGTGAAGCTGTGCTGTGCGGACTGCGGGCAGATGAACCGGGTGCCGGAGGCGAAGCTGGCGGCGGGGCCGAAATGCGGGGTCTGCGGGGCGGCGCTTGCGGATGGGCGGGTGATGGAGCTGGACGGCGCGGCGCATGACAGGGCGGTGCGCGGGGATGACCTGCCGCTTCTGGTGGATTACTGGGCGGCCTGGTGCGGGCCCTGCCGGATGATGGCGCCGGAATTCGCCAGGGCGGCGAAGATGCTGGCGCCTGCGGTGCGGTTCGGAAAGCTGGACACCGAGGCGCATCCGGCGGTGGCGCAGCGGGCGGCGATCCGGGGGATACCGGCGCTGATCCTGTACCATCGCGGGCGCGAGGTGGCGCGGCTGGCGGGCGCGCGCCCGGCGGCGGAGATCCTGGCCTTCGTGCGGTCGCATGTCGCTGTTCCGACGGCGTGACAGGGCGCCGCGCGTCGCTTGACAAGGGTGCCGCTTTCGGCCAGAACGCGCGTCGCGGATGGGGCAGTAGCTCAGTTGGGAGAGCGTATCGTTCGCAATGATAAGGTCAGGGGTTCGATCCCCCTCTGCTCCACCAGTTTTCCATTTCTGATCCAAGATGCCGGGCGGTGGTTCGGGGCCTGATGGCCTGCCCTTGCGTGGCCTGCGCACAACAGGCGGCGCGGCATTGGTCTGCAGGGTGGCCCCGGCCGGAGGCGGCGATTGCGGCCAGGGGGGGTGGCTTGCTAACCTGTCTCAAAGAAGGCCGGAAACGGCGAACCTGACGGGGCAGCTATGGCAGTTCAGCAAGGACGGCGCGCGGTGGCGCGCGGGGTGCTTTTGACGGGATCGCTGGCCGTGCTGGCGGGCTGCGGCGGCGGCGGGGGTTCGGGCAGCATCGATCTGGGATCGCTGGCGCGGGTGTCGCTGGGGCTGACGGGGGCGGCGCTGACCCAGATGGAGGCGGCGCTGGACCGGGTCTTCATCAATGCCCTTTCGGATTTCAGTGCGACGCGGCTTGCGCTGGTGCGCAACGAGGCGGCCTTTCGCGCCAATGTGCTGAATGCGCCGGGATTTGGCACGGTGCGGCCCCTGCAGGCGAGCAGGCTGGACTGGGTCCGCTCCATCGACCGCGAGACGAATGGCGCGGTGGACGGGGTGCCGGATGTGCCCGACGGGCTGCCGGACCTGACGGGGGCGGGGGTCGTGCTGGGCATGGTGGACAGCCCGATCCTTGCCAGCCACGAGCAATTCTCCACCCAGGCGGGCAAGTTCCTGGCCGGGGGCGGCGGGGTGAACGAGGCGGGGGACGAGCATGGCACCTTTGTCGCCTCGATCATGGCGGGGACCGGGGGGGCGGGGGGCACGGCCCCGACGCTGGGCTATGCGCCCGAGGCGCGGATCTATGCCGGGCAGATTTCCTATCAGCCGGGGGCGGTGCTGGATTATGGCGCGCTGGCCGGTGTGATGGATGGCGCGCGGGCGGCGGGCGCGGTGGCGATGAACAATTCCTGGACGCTGACGACAGCGGGCGGGCAGGCGGCGACGGTGGCCAATTCCAGCATTGCGGGCATGGGCGCGGGCTTTGCGGGCTATGTCGATGCGCTGGAGCGGTTTTCGCAGACGGGCGTCGTGGTCTTTGCGCAGTTCAATGACGATCTGGCCAGTGCCTCGTTGATGGCGGGGCTGCCTGCGGAGCGGCCGGAACTGGAGCAGGGCTGGCTGGCGGTGATCAATGTGCTGGCGAATTACAACCCGACCACGGATAGGATCGTCGCGGTGCAGCGGCAATCGGCGGGGTGCCAGGAGGCGGCGCGCTGGTGCCTTGCGGCGACGGGATACATCACCGGGGCGGATATCGACGGCAACAGCGACTATGTGGTGGGGCAGGGCACATCCTATGCCGCGCCGCAGGTGACGGGGGCGCTGGGCCTGCTGGCGCAGGCCTTTCCCACGCTGACACCCGCGCAGCTGCGCAACCGCCTGATCGCGACGGCGGACAATTCCTTTTTCACGCCCGAGGCCTTTCTGCAGATCGTGCCGGGGGTGGAGCATGGCTTCAGCACCGAATTCGGCCATGGCTTCATCAATGTGCGCGATGCGCTGATGCCCATCGGATCGAGCGCGGCCTTCACGGCGGCGGGGACGGTGGTGCCGATGGATCAGCTGCGGCTGTCGGGCGGGATGCTGGCGGGGGATGCGCTGGCCGCGGGGCTGGCGGGGGTGCAGATCGGGTTCAACGATCAGTTGTCGGCCGGTTTCGCCGCGCCGATGGCGGCCTATGTCGCGCCGGTGGCGGTGGCGGCCCCGGCGCGGGCGGCGCGGCGCTGGGCGCTGGATGCCGCCGGAACGGGGGCGGAGGCGCTGGCGCTGGCGGCGCCGGATGGGGCCGAGGTGAACGGGCTGACGGCGGTGGATCTGTTCGGTGCCGAGGGCGGGCTGCGGCTGGCCGCGCTGACCGATGGCGGGCAGGGCGCGGCCGGGCTGCGGGTGGAGCGGGTGATGGCGCTGGGCGCGGGCGAGGTGACGGCGGGCGTGGCCGCCATGGCCGGGCAGGAGGGGCTGTTCGGGCTGGATTTCGGCGGTGGCGGGGCGGCGCGGGCGGTCTCGGCCAGCCTGGGCTGGCGGCAGCCGATGGGCGGCGGGCTGGAACTGGCGCTGGAGGCCGAGATGGGCCGCGTCGATGCGGCGGCGGGCGGGCTGGTGAGCGGGCTGAGCGGGCTGGGCTATAACCGGGCCGGGGCGGCGCTGGCGCGGCGGTCGGTGCTGCAGGGCGGGGACCGGCTGTCGGTCTTCGTGCAGATGCCGGTGGGCGCGGTGTCGGGCACGGCGCGGATGGATGTGCCGCAGCCCATGGCCGCGGGCGCCGTGGCACAGGCGCAGCCCGATTTCGCGGCGGTGGATCTGTCGCTGGTGCCCGAGGCGCGGCAGGTGGATCTGGGGTTCGAATATTACCTGCCGACATCGCAGCGCAGCGATCTGGTTCTGGGCTTTGCTCATCAGCGCAATGCGGGCCATGTGGCGGGCCAGACCGATCAGGTGGCCATGATGGGCTGGCGGTTGCAGTTCTGATCCGGGCGGGGGGGGGGGGCAAGGACACGCTGATCGAGGCGGCGCGAAAGGCGCGGCCCGATCTGGTGATCGTCCGCCGTGTCATCACCCGGCNTCTGCCCGGGGGGGGGGGGGGGGGCTGGCCCGCCCCCCCCCGCCCCCCCACCCATGCCCCGCGCCACACAGCCCTTGGCCTGTCCGGGGCTGACTTTCGGATGGGCGCGCGGCGCGCCGCCTAACAGTGCCCCGACAAGGTCCGTTGATCACCCCGAGAGGTTCCAGCCGCACTGGCGGCGCGGGGCCCGGGTTCAGGGTGAAAGGTCGCGGCATGGCTATGGTTCAGCATGACTTGCAGGGCGACCTGCGCGCGGGCGATGCAGAGGGCCTGCGCGCGGCCCTTCTCATGGCCCTGCAGGCGGGCGATCTGCGCATCGGGACGGCGGATGTCGTCTCGGCCGATACGGCGATCCTTCAGGTGCTGCTTTCGGCCCTGCAGAGCGCCCGGCAACTGGACCGTGTCCTTGAGATCGACCTGCCCCCCGATGGCGCACTGGCCCGGCTCTTGCCGCGGCTTGCGCTGGAGGGGGCCTTTGCCGCCTGAGCGCGGCCCGATCCCCCATGCCTGCCCCCGCCCCTGCACGACCCCTTCATCAAACCGAGTGTGACATGACCAAGACCGTATTGACCGTTGATGACTCGCCTTCCATCCGGCGGATGATCGCGATGACGCTGCAGGAGGCCGGCTATGCCGTGATCGAGGCGGTGGACGGGCAGGATGGGCTGAGCAAGGCGCTGGCCCAGAAGGTGGATGCGATCATCACCGATCAGAACATGCCCAATCTGGACGGGCTGGGCTTCATCCGGGCGCTGCGCCAGCACCCGCAGGGCAAGGGCATCCCGATCGTGGTGCTGTCGACCGATTCCGAAGAGGGGCTGAAGACCCAGGCGCGCGAGGCCGGGGCGCTGGGCTGGATGGTGAAGCCCTTCTCGCAGGACAAGTTGCTGGCGGTGATGCGGAAGGTGCTGGGCTGATGACCGACGACATGGCGGCGATCTTCCGCGAGGAAGTGCGGGATCTTCTGGAAAGCCTGGAGAAGGGCCTGCTGGACCTGAAGGCGCGACCGGCCGACATGGGGCTGGTGAACCAGGTGTTCCGCGACCTGCATACGGTGAAGGGCAGCGGGGCGATGTTCGGCTTCACCGAACTGGCCGCCTTCATCCATGAATTCGAGACGGTCTTCGACCGGATCCGCGCGGGTGCCCTGGCCGTGACGCCTGAGATCCTGCGGCTGGCGCTGGCGGCGAAGGACGAGATTCCGGGGCTGGTCGAGGGGCTGGCCGATCCCGAGGGGCGGCGGGGGCAGATCCTTGAGGGGCTGCAGGCCGTGATGGGCGGCGGAGCGGTGGCGGAGGATGCGGCAGAGGTCGCGGAAGGCGCCGGGGCGGCAGGGATCGGGGCGGCGGGGCCGCAGCGGCTGCGCTTCCGGCTGTCGGGGGCGGCGCTGGCCATGGGGGCGCGGCCGGAACTGGTGCTGGATGAATTGCGCGGGCTGGGGGCCGAGGGGATCATCGCCGATCTGGCCGATCTGCCGCCGCTGGACCGGCTGGATCCCGAAGCCTGCGCCATCGGTTGGGAGATGGACCTGCCCGCCGGGGTGACCGAGGCGCAGGTGGAGGATGTGTTCCTTTTCGTTGATGCGGAGTGGAAACTGACGCCGGCCCCGGTGGCGGCGGCGGACGCGGCCCCTGCGGCGGCAGGCGTGGCAGAGGCAATGACCATTGCCGCGCCGCTGGCCGGGACGGCGACCGATGCGGTGGCCCCGGGGAGTGCGCCTGCGGCGGTGGCAGCGGCGGCGGCCCCGGCGCCCGCGGCGCGGGGTGATCAGGCGGGGGCGACGATCCGGGTTCCGGCCGAGCGGCTGGATGCGCTGATGGATTCGGTGGGCGAATTGGTCATCGTCGAGGCGCGGCTGACGGAACTGGCCCGCCAGAGCCGCGATCCGGCGCTGATCGCCACGGCGGAACAGATCACCCGGCTGGCCGGGGGGCTGCGCGATGCCACGATGACGATGCGGATGGTGCCGCTGCGGTCGCTTGTCGGGCGGTTCCGGCGGCTGGTGATGGATCTGTCGGACAAGCTGGGCAAGCCGGTCGATTTCGTGGTGCTGGGCGAAGAGACGGAACTGGACAAGACCGTGATCGAAAAGCTGGCCGATCCGCTGGTGCATATCCTGCGCAATGCCATCGACCACGGCATGGAAACGCAAGCGGAGCGCGCCGCGACGGAGAAGCCGCGCGAGGGGCTGATCGAGCTTTCGGCGCGCCATGCGGGGGCGGAAGTGCTGATCCGGCTGCGCGATGACGGGCGGGGCATGGATGTGGCGAAGATCCGCGCCAAGGCGGTGGCCAAGGGGCTGATCCCCGCCGATGCCGTGCTGAGCGAGGCGCAGACCTTCGCGCTGATCTTCGAGCCGGGCTTTTCCACCGCCGAATCCGTGACCGAGCTTTCGGGCCGGGGCGTGGGCATGGATGTGGTGCGCCGGACCATCGATTCCCTGCGCGGCAGCATCGAGATCGAGTCGAAGCCGGGGCTGGGAACATCGGTCACGCTGCGGCTGCCGCTGACGCTGGCCATCATCGAGGGGCTGCTGATCGAGGTGGCGGGCGAGCGCTATACGCTGCCCATGCCGACGGTGCAGGAAATCGTCGAACTGCCCCCCGAGAAGGCGCAGGCCCGGCGGGCGGGGGATTTCCTGGATATCCGGGGGCGGTTCGTGCCCTTCCTGCGCCTGCGCAGCCTGTTCGACTGCCCCGGCCAGCCGGGGGCGGCGCAGAATGTGGTGATCGTGCAATCGGGCGAGACGCGGGTGGGCATCGTCGTCGACCGGATCGTCGGCACGAACCAGACGGTGATCAAGCAGATGTCCAAGCTGCATGCCGGGGTGCGGGCGGTTTCGGGGGCCACGATCCTGGGCGACGGATCGGTCGCGCTGATCCTGGACGTGCAGCATCTGGTGGGAATGGGGCGGCTGCAGGGCGAGCCGGGGCAGGCACCGAAGGAGGTGGCGGCATGAGCATCCATGACATGCACAGGGGCGGCAGCATGACGGTGGTCACGCTGGCGCTGGGCAGCCAGACGCTGGCCATCCCGACGGATCTGCTGCGCGAGATCCTGGATCCCCTGCCGGTGACGCGGGTGCCGGGCGCGGGGGCGCTGGTGCCGGGGGTGGTGAATGTGCGCGGTTCGGTCGTGCCGCTGGCCGATCTGAAACAGGCGCTGTGCATTCCCGACGAAGGCCAGGACGACCGCAGCCGCGTTCTGGTTCTGGATGTGATGCTGGGCGGAGAGGCGGCCACGGTCGCCATTGCCGCCGATGCCGTGCATGAGGTGGCCACCATCGACGCGGGCGCAATCGAGGCGGTGCCCGCCTCGGCCCATGTCTGGCCGCCGGAATATCTGAGCGGTCTTTTCCGGGGGGCGCAGGGATTCATCCTGCTGCCCAATCTGGAACAGATCTTTTCCAACCTTGCCAACCGGCCGCTGGCCGTCCAGCTCTGAAGGAGCGAAACATGAGACTTACGATCAAGGCGAAACTTGTGGCGACCTTCCTGCTGGTCTTCGGGCTGTGGGGTGTGTCGACCGGACTGGCGGTGATGTATCTGGGTGATGCCAATGCGCGCTATGCCCAGACGGTAAGCCGGGATGTGCCGCGGCTGCTGGAGATCGAGGATCTGCTCTCTTCCAAGGGCGAGGTGCGCACGATCGTCGGGCGCATCCTGATCGGGCTGCCCAATGCGCCGGCGGATCACATCCCCGGACTGACCAAGGAACTGGAGGCCACCGCGGCGCGGGTCGACACGTTGATCGAAGAGTTGCGCGGGCACAGCACGCGGCCCGACATCATCGCCAAGATCGACGAATTCGCCGAGTTGCACAAGGAAGCCTATGCGCTGAACAATCGGATCGTTCAGCTGGAACTGGCGGGCAACGGCGATACGGCCAATACGCTGTATCACAAGGATCTGGGCGTGATGGCCGAGCGGATCCGCACCAATCTGGGCGAGTTGCGGACCATGGTTCGCGGCGTGATCGAAGAGAACGAGGCCGCGACCAATGCCGAATTCGGTTCGGCGCGCACCAAGATGATCGCGATCTTCGTCGCCTCGGCGCTGCTGGCGCTGGTGCTGTCGGCCTGGGTTCTGATCGGGATGTCGCGCGGGCTGAAGCAATCGGTGGCGCTGGCGGAATCGATTGCCGAGGGCGATCTGCGCAAGACGCCCGAGATGAAGGGCAATGACGAGATCACCGATCTGCTGCGCGCCCAGAACGACATGATCGTGAAGCTGCGCGAGGTGGTGGCCAATGTGTCGGGCGCGGTGCGCAATGTCGCTTCGGGCTCCACGCAGATGGCCTCGACCTCGGAGGAACTGAGCCAGGGCGCGACGGAGCAGGCCTCTTCGACCGAGGAAGCCTCGGCCGCGGTGGAGCAGATGGCGGCCAATATCAAGCAGAGCGCCGAGAACGCGACCCTGACCGAGAAGATGGCGGTGAAATCGGCCGAGGATGCGCGCGCCAGCGGCAAGGCCGTGGCGGATGCGGTGCAGGCGATGCAGACCATCGCGGACCGGATCATGATCGTGCAGGAAATCGCGCGGCAGACCGATCTGCTGGCGCTGAACGCGGCGGTGGAGGCCGCGCGGGCGGGCGAGCATGGCCGCGGCTTTGCGGTGGTGGCGGCAGAGGTGCGCAAGCTGGCGGAACGCAGCCAGACGGCGGCGGCGGAAATCTCGTCCCTGTCGGCATCGACGGTGCGGACGGCGGCCAGCGCGGGCGAGATGCTGCTGGGGCTGGTGCCGGATATCGAGAAGACCTCGTCGCTGGTCACCGAAATCTCGGTCGCGTCGCGGGAACTGGCGACGGGATCGAGCCAGATCACCCTGTCGATCCAGCAGCTTGACAAGGTCACGCAGGAGAACACCTCGGCCGCCGAGCAGCTTTCGGCCAGCGCCACGGAACTGGCCAGCCAGGCGGATGCGCTGCAGGATGCGATCAGCTTCTTCCGGGTGGAAGAGGGCGCGGCGGTGCGGTCGGCCCCGGCAGGGCGGGCGCGCGGCGCGGCTGCAGTGGCGCGGGTGCGGCCCGCGGCATCGCAGGGCGATGGCGGCTTCAGCTTTGACCTGGGCGAGGGCGCCGACGATCTGGATGCCCATTTCAAGCGCCGCGACGCGGCCTGAGGGGGGCGAGATGACCGCACAGGCGGATGTCGTGACGTTCAACGCGGATGCGGGCCTTTATGCGGTGCCGGTCTGCCGGGTGCAGGAAATCCTTGACCTGCGCCCGGTGGCGGCGATGCCCAACGCGCCGCCGCATCTTCTGGGGATCATCGACCTGAGGGGCGAGAACATCCCGGTGGTGGACCTGCGCCGCCTGCTGGGCCGCCCGGATGGCGCGGATACGGGGCAGAGCCGAATCCTTGTCGTCTGGGTGGCGCATGGCGCGGGGCGGGCGATCATCGGGGTGAAGACCGACCGGGTGATCGAGGTGACGCTCCTGGACGAGGCGGAGTTGAAGCCGCTGGGCGAGGCGGACCTGCTGCGCTGGTCGGGCAGTGCGATTGCCGGGATCGGGCGCTGCCGCGGCGAGGTGGTGAGCGTGCTGGATCTGGACCGGCTCTTTGCGCCGCTGGACCTGGCCCTGGCGGCGGGGCATCGGCAGGTGCCCGGAGGGGCCGTGCTGCCCGCGGTGGCCTGAGGGCGCGATGATGCAGATGGCGACGCTGGGAAAATCCGGGGACCGGTTCCGCGACATGATCCGGTCGATCACCGGGATCAGCCTGCCCCCGAGCAAGGTGCAGATGATCGAACAGCGGCTGCGCCGCCGCGTGATCGACTGCGCGCAGCCCGATACCGAGACCTATCTGGATCAGCTTCTGGCCGGGGCGCTGGGCCAGGACGAGTTGCGCCGGGTGATCGACCTGATCACCACCAACACGACAAGCTTCTTCCGCGAGGCCGATCATTTCGATCTGCTGGTCCGCTCGATCCTGCCGGAACGGCTGTCGCGGCCCGGGCGGGGGCAGCGGGGGCGGCTGAAGGTCTGGTCGGCGGCGGCCTCGGAAGGGGCAGAGGCCTTTACCGCGGCGATGGTGCTGGAAGAGGCGCGGCGGCGCGGCCCGGATTTCGACTATGCCATCCTTGGCACCGATATCAGCCATCGCATGCTGGAACGGGCAGACGCCGCGATCTATGCCGACGAGCAACTGGCGACCGTGCCGCGCGACCTGCTGGCGCGATACTTCCTGCGGTCGCGCGATGCCAGCATGGCGGGCAAGTCGCGTGTGGTGCCGGAATTGCGGGCGAAGGTGCGCTTTCGCCATCTGAACCTGATGGATGCGCGCTATCCGGTGGATCGCGATGTGGACGTGATCTTTCTGCGCAATGTGCTGATCTATTTCGACGTCGCGGACAAGGAAACGGTGGTGGACCGGCTGGCCGGGCATCTGGCACCGGGCGGCTATCTGCTGGTGGGACATGCCGAAAGCATGGTCGTCCGGCATGAGGGTCTGCGGCAGGTGAAACCGACAATCTTCCAGAAGTGCTGACATGGCCATGATCCCCCATCCCAATCCGGCATCCGGCGGCCCCACGGCCGTCAAGGTTCTGATCGTGGACGATTCCACCTCGGCCCGGGCGATGCTGCGGGCCATCGTGGAAAGCGATCCCGCCCTGCGGGTGAGCGGGCTCGCCGCCGATGCCTATGCCGCGGCCAAGCTGATGCAGACCGACCTGCCCGACGTGATCCTGCTGGATCTGGAACTGCCGGGGATGGATGGGGTGACCTTCCTGAAGAAGATCATGGCGCAGCGGCCCATTCCGGTGGTCGTCTGTTCCGGCCTGACGGCGCGGGGATCGGAGCAGAGCCTGGCCGCGCTGGAGGCGGGGGCGGTGGAGGTGATCCTGAAGCCCGGCGCGGGCGATGCGCAGGCGCGGGCCGAGGCGCAGCTGCGCATCTGCGATGCGCTGCGCGCGGCCAGCCAGACGCGGGGGGCGCGGGCGCTGGCGGGTGCGGCGGGGCCGCGGCCGCAGGCGGCCAAGCTGACGGCGGACGAGATGCTGCCCCCACCCAACCCGGCGCGCGTGGTGCCGGTGACGGAGCCGGTGGTCTGCATCGGATCCTCGACCGGGGGGACCGAGGCGCTGCGCGCGATCCTGACCGCGCTGCCGCCCGATGCGCCGGGCATCTGCATCGTGCAGCACATGCCCGCAGGCTTTACCGCCGCCTTCGCGCGGCGGCTGGACGGGCTGTGCCAGGTGAAGGTGTCCGAGGCGGTGGATGGCGCCGTGCTGCGGCAGGGCGAGGTGCTGATCGCGCCGGGGGACCAGCACATGATGCTGCGCCGCCTGCCTTCGGGCTATCGCGTCACCGTGGCGACGGGGCCCTATGTCAGCCGGCACCGGCCTTCGGTGGATGTGCTGTTCCGGTCGGGCGCGACGGCGGCGGGGCGCAATGCGATGGGGCTGATCCTGACGGGGATGGGCGATGACGGCGCGCGCTGCCTGGGCGAGATGCGGGCCGCGGGCGCGATGACCGTCGCGCAGGATGAGGCGAGTTCCGTCGTCTACGGAATGCCGCGCGAGGCGGTGCGGATGGGCAGCGTGACGCAGTCCATGGCGCTGGACAGGATGGCGGCGGCGATCATGGGCTTTGCCCGGCGCCACAGGGCAGAGGTGCAGGCATGACGGCGGGCAGGATGGGCGCGGGCATGGCAACGGGCGGGGCTGACGCCCTGCAGCCGGTGCTGCGCATCACCGAGGACAGCTTTGTCGCCGCAGGCGACGCGCTGGCGCGCGGCATCGACATCCTGCATGCGACCGAGGCGCAGTTCGCGCGGCTGGATCAGGGGCTGGGCGATGCGGCGGGGGCGGAACTGGGGCGGCTGATCACGCGGACCTTCGGCAATGTCGCGACGATCCGCGCCGATTTCGACGGCTTTCTCGCCCATAGCGATGCGCTGCGCGGGGCGGTGCGCGCCGTGCGGATGGAGGTGGCCGATCTGGACCGCGTGGTGCGGACGATTTCCAACGTGTCGATCAATGCGCGCATCCAGGGCAACGGGCTGGTGCCGCCGCGCCCGCAGGTGAATTCCTTCATCGAGCGGCTGGCCGCCATGTCGCAGGAGGCGGAGGCGATCCTGCAGGAGGTGAAGGAGGCCATGGTCGGGATCGGGCATGACACCGGCGCGATGGAGGCCGCCCTGCAGGACTTGCGGCAGGAATTGCTGCTGCATGTGCTGCCGACGCTCAGCCGCTTTGCCGCGATTGCCCAGCGGGTGCAGGACGGCCGGGCCGAGATGGCGCGCACCAGCGGCGAGCTGGCGGCGCGGATGAAGGCGATATTTGCCGAAGTGTCGCGGCTGGTCATGGCGCTGCAGAGCGGGGATGCCACGCGGCAGCGGTTGGAGCGGGTGCAGGAGGTGCTGGGCGAGGCCGAAGCGGCGGGGGCGGAGCCGGGGCTGGAGGCGGTGCTGGTTGATCTGGCGCGGGCCCTGGCCGAGGCGGCGCGGACCGAGGGCGATGGCGAGGTGGCGGTTTCCGTCGCGGCGCTGGAGGCGGTGCAGGCGCGGGCCGATCAGGCCATGGCCGCGGCGCGGCAGGTCTATCTGGCGCAGGCGGGTGTGGGGCAGGCGGGAGGCGGCAGCGATGCCGAGGGGCTGGAGGCGAGCCTTGCGCGCGTGCAGCGCCATCTGGCGGCGATGCGCGGCCGGGCCGAGGCGCTGGGCGGGCGGCTGGATGTGATCCTGAAGCATGAGGCGACGATCCGGCAGATCGCGCAGAGCGTGCGGCTGTCGGGGCTGAATGCGGTTCTGATCTGCGCCAAGCTGGGCGAAGAAGGGCGGTCGCTGCGGGAACTGGCGCAATGGCTGCGGACGCTGACGGATGAAAGCGATGCCATCGTGCAGCGCCTGCAGGGCGATCTGGCGCAGACGCGATCCTGCGCCGAGGCGGCGGGCCAGGCCGGGGTGGACCATCTGGAAGCCTCGCTTGCGGTCTTCATCGGCGATGCCGGGGCACTGAATGCGGCGATGGGGCGGATCACCGCGCTGGTGGCCGAGGCAGCGCAGGGCTTTGACGCGGCGGGGCGGGAATTGCCGATGCGGCTGGGCCAGGCTGCGGCCAGGCTGGGCGAGTTCCGCGCGGCGCTGGGGGATGTGGCGGCGCTGGGCGGGGTGCTGGGCCTGCGCCGGCTGATGCTGGCCGATCCCGCGCTGCCCCTGCCCGAGGGCGGCGCCGGGGCGGCGGTTCTGGCGCGGCTGCGCGCGCGCTGCACCATGCAGGCCGAGCGCGAGATCCTGGATCGCGTCACGGCGGCGGGCCGGGGCGCGGCGGTGCAGGCCATGCCCCCCGCGCCGGTGGCGGTGGCTGCGGCGGCGACGGACGAGGATCTGCTGGACGACATCCTGTTCTGAGCGCCACGCGCGCGACGGAAGCGCGCGGTTGCGGCGTTCAATGCCCGGGACAGGCCGTTGCCCGCTGGCGCGGCTGGCCCAAGCGGGGCATGCTGCCCCTGTCAGCACAGGAGAGGGGCCGATGGCACCGAAGGGATATTCACGAAGCCAGATCACCCTGCACTGGGTCATCGCGGGGTTGATCGCGGTCAACCTGATCTTCGAGGACTGGATCAAGGCCGGCTGGCGCGCGATCGAGACGGGCGGCGCGCCGGTCTATGATGCCGGGGCGCTGGCCCATATCGGCATCGGCGTGGCGGTGCTGGTGCTGGTGGCCTGGCGGCTGGGCCTGCGGCTGATGCGGGGCGTGCCGGACCTGCCCGCGGATGAACCCGCCGTGATGAAACTCGCCGCGGTCCTGGGGCATGCGGCGCTTTATGCGCTGATGATCGGGGTGCCGGTGCTGGGGCTGCTTGCGTGGTTCTGGGCATCCGAGGACCTGGCGGAACTGCATGAGCTGGGCAAGCCTGCCTTTGTCATCCTGATCCTGGGCCATGTCGGCGCGGCGCTCTGGCATCAGTTCATCCGCAAGGACGGGCTGATGAACCGGATGCGGCGGCCGGGCTGAGGGCCGGTCAGGCGCGATCAGATCAGGCGCGATCGGGGGCGGTCAGGAAGACGCGGACCGTCTCTTCGAATTCGCGCGGCTTCTCGGCATGCAGCCAATGCCCGGCATCGGGGATGCGGGCAAAGCGGGCGGCGGGAAAGTGGTGGCGGATCGTGTCGCGGTGTTCGGGGCGGACATAGTGGCTTTGCGCGCCGGTCAGGAAAAGCGTGGGATGGTCGAAGCGGCCTTCGGTGCCGGGCCAGCCGACGATATGGGGCATCTCACCCTCAAGCACATCAAGGTTGAGCCGCCAGCGCGGCCCGCCCTCGGCCTTGAGATCCAGCGATTGCAGGAAGAAGGCGCGCAGGCCCGGATCCTCGATCAGGGCGGAAAGGCGGTGGTCGGCCTCGGCCCTTGTGGTGAGGTTGGCCAGATCCAGCGCGCGCATCGCGTCGATATGGCGGGTCTGGTCATGGGCATAGGCGACGGGGGCGATATCGGCGACGATCAGGCGGCGGATCAGATCGGGTTCGGTCAGGGCAAGCTGCATCGCGGCCTTGCCGCCCATGGAATGGCCCAGAAGATCGGCCGGGGCGCCGATATGGGCGATCACCTCGGCCAGATCGGCGGCGAGATCGGGGTAGCGGTGGCGGGCGGCGCGGGGGCTTTCGCCATGGTTGCGCATGTCCACCGCCCAGACATCGCGGATATCGGCAAGGCGGCGGGCGATCACGCCCCAGTTCCGCCCCGAGCCGAACAGGCCATGCGCGATGACAAGCGGCGGCGCGGCCACGCTGTCGGCATCGGTGGCGGGCCGGGTGGCGGGATGGTGGATCAGCTTCAGCATTGTTTCGCCTTCGTCACCCGGTCGTTTCCATCCGCCCGGTTTTTCCGCCCCAGTCTTGCCGCTATCCTGCCACAATCCATTAAGGGGTATTAAGATGTCTGCCAGCGCGATCATCATTCTTCAGAAAGCCAATCGCCTTGCCGAGTTGCTTGAGGAACGGGCGGGCGTCAAGGGGGCGACGTTGGAGGCGCGGCTGGGCCGGGCCGGGCGGATCCTGATGGGCGAGGCGCGGGCCGCGGGCTGGCGCATCGCCGTGGCCGAGCGCAAGGCGCGGGCGGGCGAGTTGCTGGATGTGGATCCGCAGCGCTTTGACGAGGATTACCGCGTCTGCCTGCGCCATCTTCAGGCGGTGGAGCCGGGCCATCCGGGCCTGCCCCCCATCCGCGGCGCGCTGCAAAGCGGGGTGACGGCCGTGCTGTCGGTGGTCATCCTCTATCTCGGGCTGGCCTTTGCGGGGCTGATCTGACGGCGGGGGCCGCGCCGCCAAGGGCCGCGCGGCTGACCAGCGTCACCGTCACGAACGAGACGTAAAGCAACAGATACCACGAGCCGAGCTTGCCCAGGCCCACCATCTGGCCGGGCAACTGGCCGGAATAAAGCCAGGTGCCGGTGGCGGTGCCGACATTTTCCGCGATCCAGAGCGCGAGGCTGGCGAGGAAGGCCGCCAGCGGCATCGGCATCCAGAGCGGGTGATCGGTCACGCGGAACCAGACGCGCGTCCGGGCGAAAAGGACCAGCGTCGCCGCGAAGAGCAGAAGCCGGATATCGGGCAGGAAGTGGTGGGCAAAGAAGTTGCCATAGATCGCCACCGCCAGCAGGACCGTGAAGGCGAAGGGCGGATAGGGGGTGAAGCGCATGTCGAAGATGCGGATCACCCGGGCGATATAGCTGCCCACGGCGGCATACATGAAGCCGGAGAACAGCGGCACGCCCATCACCTTGAACAGGGCGGGTTCGGGATAGCCCCAGGATCCGGCGGAAACCTTGAACCATTCCATCGCCGTGCCGGTCAGGTGAAAGAGCAGGATCACCCGCGCCTCTTCCCAGGTTTCCAGCTTTTTCCAAAGAAACAGCGCCTGCGTGGCGATGGCGAAAAGGAAGAGCGCGTCATAGCGGTGCAGGGTCCAGCCCGGCTGCCAGATCAGGTGGCTGGCGATGATCGCGGCCAGCATCAGCCCGCCGAAGAGGCAGGCCCAGCCCTGTTTCAGCACGAACATGACGAATTCGGCCAGCGCATGGGGCAGGCGGGCGCGGGCCCAATCCCCCAGGCGGCGTTCGAGGTTGCGGGTGCCGGGGGCGGGGGATGGGGTCATGGATCACTCGGGACAGCGAGATGTCTGGGCGGGGGCGCAGGGGGGGCGATTTCTGACGCAGAAATCGCGGCGGAAAATGACGCATTTTCCGGGGGCGCGCCCAGGGAGCGAGGGGTGGTCTGTTTGCGAAAGGGGCAGGGATTTTCCTGAAAATCCCTGCCCTTGCCCTGATCGGGTGCCCCGGATGCGATGCCGGGTGCCACCGGTTTTTGTGTCAAAAACCGTTCCGGAAAATGCGTCATTTTCCGGCACGGTCGGGGATTACAGATCCGGGTAGATCGGGAAGCGCTGGCAGAGGGCCTCGACCTCGGCCTTCACCTTGGCCTCGACCGCGCTGTTGCCGTCTTCGCCGTTGGCGGCAAGGCCATCGACGACTTCGGTGATCCAGCGGGCGATCTGGCGGAACTCCGCCTCACCGAAGCCGCGCGTCGTGCCTGCGGGGGTGCCCAGACGGACGCCCGAGGTGATGGTGGGCTTTTCGGTATCGAAGGGGATGCCGTTCTTGTTGCAGGTGATATGGGCGCGGCCCAGGGCCTTTTCGGTGGCATTGCCCTTCACGCCCTTGGGGCGCAGGTCCACCAGCATAAGATGCGTGTCGGTGCCGCCGGTGACGATGTCGAGCCCGCCCTTCATCAGCTCATCCGCCAGCGCCTTGGCATTGGCGATGACCTGTTTCTGATAGGTGACGAAGCCGGGTTGCAGCGCCTCGCCGAAGGCCACGGCCTTTGCGGCGATCACATGCATCAGGGGGCCGCCCTGGATGCCCGGGAAGATGGCGGAATTGACCTTCTTCGCGATCTCTTCGCTGTCGGTCAGGATCATCCCGCCGCGCGGGCCGCGCAGGGTTTTATGCGTGGTGGTGGTGGCGACATGGGCATGCGGGAAGGGCGAGGGGTAGAGGCCCGCCGCCACGAGGCCCGCGAAATGTGCCATGTCCACAAGGAGATAGGCGCCGACCGAGTCGGCGATTTCGCGCATGCGCTTGAAATCGATCACCCGCGGGATGGCGGAGCCGCCGGCGATGATCAGCTTCGGCTTGTGCTCGGCCGCCAGTTCGGCGACCTGGTCATAGTTCAGTTCCAGATCCTGCTTGCGCACGCCGTATTGCACGGCCTTGAACCACTTGCCCGACTGGTTGGGGGCCGCGCCATGCGTCAGGTGGCCGCCCGCATCGAGCGACATGCCGAGGATGGTGTCGCCGGGCTGGATCAGCGCCTGGAACACGCCCTGGTTGGCCTGCGAACCGGAGTTCGGCTGCACGTTGGCAAAGCCGCAACCGAACAGCTTGCAGGCCCGTTCGATCGCCAGATTTTCAGCGATATCAACGTATTGGCAGCCGCCATAATAGCGCTTGCCGGGATAGCCTTCGGCATATTTGTTGGTCATCACCGACCCTTGCGCTTCCATCACGGCGCGGGAGACGATGTTTTCCGAGGCGATCAGTTCGATCTCGTGCCGCTGGCGGCCAAGTTCCTGGGTGATCGCGCCGAAGAGTTCGGCATCGCGGGTGGCGAGCGGTTCGGTGAAGAATCCGGTGTCGCGGTGGGGGGCGTTCATGGGCACTCCTCATGGCGGAATTCGCGGGCTTGGGCTGCATCTAGCGCAATGGGGGCAATGCGGGAAGGCAGGAAAACGACTCCAAAGGCGCACGGTGCGAAATAAATGTGCGCATCGGAACTTATGTCGCGGATCGGAACGGGGGTTGAGTTTGCGCCAAGCCGCCCGCAAGACTGCGGGGCAGGATCAGGGGAGGTTGGGCCGATGGCCTTTTCACGCATCGCCTTCATGGCTTCGACGGCATCCGCGGCGACCGAGGCCCTGCGGGTGCTGACGGCGCGTTACGGGCAGGTGCCGCTGGAGAGGGCAGATGTTGTGGTGGCGCTGGGGGGGGACGGCTTCATGTTGCAGACGCTGCATGAAACCCAGGCGCTGGCGCTGCCCGTTTACGGGATGAATTGCGGCACCATCGGCTTTCTGATGAACACCTATGCCCCCGGCGACCTGCCCGCGCGGCTGGCGGCGGCGGAAGAGGCGGTGATCCATCCCCTGCGGATGCAGGCGCTGGATGTGGAGGGCGCGCGGCACGAGGCGCTGGCGATCAACGAGGTGAGCCTGCTGCGCGCGGGGCCGCAGGCGGCGAAGCTGCGGGTCAGCGTCGATGGACGGGTGCGGATGGAGGAGCTTGTCTGCGACGGGGCGCTGGTGGCAACGCCTGCGGGATCAACGGCTTACAACTATTCGGCGCATGGGCCGATCCTGCCCATCGGGGCGGATGTGCTGGCCTTGACGGCGATGGCGGCCTTTCGGCCAAGGCGCTGGCGCGGGGCGCTGATCCCCAGCACATCGGTCGTGCGTTTCGACGTGCTGGAGGCGGAGAAGCGCCCGGTCATGGCCGATGCCGACAGCCGCGGATCGGTGCGGGGTGTTGCAAGCGTCGAGGTGCGGTCGGAGCCGGGGGTGCGGCATCGCATCCTGTTCGATCCGGGGCATGGGCTGGAAGAGCGGCTGATCAACGAGCAATTCGTCTAACCCGCGGGGAACGCTGCATTCATTTTCGCGATTCCGTCCGGAGGGCGTGCCGCGCCCGGTGCAGACGGGCAGTGCAGCAGCCGGTGCAGACGCGCGCGCGGGTAGGGCTGCGTTAATCATGGCAGGCGGGGGGATGAGTCGGGCCGGGTGCCGGGCCAGCCCGGCGCCCCGGACGTGAGCCGGGGCCTGTGGGCGGTTCTGGGTGGTTCGGGGCGGTTCGGGGCGGTTCGGGGAGGCCCCGGGTCAGGCCCGGGGCGGGCGCGCGGGGGGGCTTTCACGTCCATCCGTGATGCCCCCTTGATCGGGGGCGGAGAGTTGCGTTAGCGCTGTCGGCATGTGGATGCCGCGCTTTCCATCGGTGATGCGGGCCGTGATGGCCCTTCTGCTGGGCCTTGCGCTGGTGGGCGCAGGCGCGGCGCATCGCCCGCTGGAGCGGCCCGCCGAGGCGGCGGCGATGGCGGCCTTCCTCGCCTCGGGCGGATCGCTGGCCGATCTCTGCCATGATGCGGGAAGCCCGGGGCATCGCAACGGGCATGGCGCGATGGAGTGCCCGGCCTGCGTCTTGCAGAAATGCGCGATGGCGGCGGCAGGGATGGCCCTGCCCGCCCCCGTGCGGGGGCGGCTGGTCCTGGCGCTCTGGCCTGTCACGCGCGGGCAGCCGGTTCCCGACGATCCGCTGATCCTGCCCCCGGCGCGGGGCCCCCCGGAGACGACCTTTTCCTGATGCGATCTTCAGGCTGCCGCGTGGTGCGGCGGCCAGCTCATGGACAAAGGATGGATCCCATGGTTTCCACAACGGAAGATGTCGCCCGCGCGGCGACGGAACGGCGCTATTTCACGGTCTGGCGCTGGCATTTCTACAGTTCCCTTTACGTGTTTCCCTTCCTGATCATGCTGGCGGTGACCGGCCTGATCATGCTGTGGATTTCGGCCCTGACCGAGATCAATGGCGAGCGGACGGTCATCCAGCCGGGCGATGCGCCGCTGGCGGTATCCGCCCTGCAGGCGGCGGCCGAGGCCGCCATTCCCGGCGGCGTGGCGGGGGCCTATATCGAGCCGATGGCGGCGGACCGGGTGGCCGTGTTCCGCGTGGCGGGCGAGGCGGGCGAGATGACGGTGGTCATCAATCCCTATACCGCCGAGGTGGTGGAGACCTTCCCCTGGCGGGCGGGCTGGTATGATTTCGCGACCGAGATCCATGGCACGCTGCTGATCGGCGATCTGGGCGACTGGCTGATCGAGGCGGCGGCCTCGCTGGGCGTGATCCTTGTCGTGACCGGCCTCTGGCTGCATTGGCCGCGCCGGGGCGCGGGCTGGCGCGAGGCGCTGTTGCCGAAGGTTGCCTTCTCGTCGCGCGGGGCGTGGAAGGCGCTGCATGGTGCGGTGGGGATGTGGATGTCGGTTGTGCTGCTGGTCTTCCTGATTTCGGGCCTGAGCTGGGCCGGGATCTGGGGCGGCAAGATGGTGCAGGCCTGGTCGACCTTTCCGGCCGAGAAATGGGATGCGGTGCCGCTGTCGGACAAGACCCATGCCGAGATGAACCATGGCGCGGAGAAGAGCGTGCCCTGGGGGCTGGAGCAGACGCCGATGCCGGAAAGCGGATCGCTGGCCGGGGTGCAGGCGGTGGCCGGGCCGGTGGATATCGACGGCGTGGCGGGGTTTGCGCGCGGCCTCGGGTTCGACGGGCGGTTCCAGATCGCCCTGCCGGGCGACGAGACCGGGGTCTGGACGATCAGCCATGACAGCATGTCGAATGACGGGCCGGACCCGAGCGCGGACCGGACGATCCATATCGACCAGTATACCGGCAATGTGCTGGCCGATGTGGGCTATGCCGATTACTCCCCCTGGGCCAAGGCCATGGCCTATGGCATCGCCTTCCATGAAGGCGACATGGGGGTGTGGAACATCGCGCTGAACACGGTCTTCTGCCTGTCGATGATCTTCCTGCCGGTATCGGGGCTGGTGATGTGGTGGAAGCGGCGGCCCGAGCGGGCCTTCCGCCTGGCCGCGCCGCCCGCGCCGCAGGGTCTGGCCTTCTGGTGGGGGGCGGCGGCGCTGATCGTGGTGCTGGGGCTGGCCTTCCCGCTGGGCGGGGCGGCGATCGCGGCGGTGATCGTGCTGGATCTGGTGCTGCTGCGGCAGGTGCCGGCGCTGCGGCGGGTGCTGTCGTAAGCCGAAGGCTTGCGGTGCGGCCGTAGGGCGGGGTTGACCCCGCCCTATGTCTTTTTTTTGGGGGGGGGTGGCGGGGTGAACCCCGCCCTACGGCGTTGCGCGGGGTGGGCAGGGTATGGCCGGAGCGGGGGCGCGTGGCGGGGTGAACCCCGCCCTACGGGTGTTCCGCATGGTGACCCCGCGCGCGCCGGGCCTGGCTTACTTCCAGCCGTCGATCTTGCGGTAGAGGGTGGAGGGTGCCAGTTCGAGGATGCGGGCGGCCTTGGGGACCGAGCCGTCGAAGCGTTTCAGCGTGGCCTCGATCACCAGGCGTTCGATTTCGGCCAGTGGCTTGCCGATCAGCGCATCGAGGGCGGGTTCCCGGTCCTGCCCGTCGATGGCAGGCAGAGGCGGCGCGGGGCCGGGCTCATCGGCCACGATATCGGGCAGCATCTCGGGCGTGACGAGGCCGCCTTCGTTCATCACCACCACATGGCGGATCACGTTCAGCACCTGGCGCACATTGCCGGGCCAGGGCAGGCGGCGGAAGAGGGCCTCTACCTCGGGCGAGAGGCCGTCGAAGCGACGGCCCTCTTCGGCGGCAAAGCGGGCGAGGGCGGTTTCGGCGATCTCGATCACGTCGTCGCCCCGGTCGCGCAGGGGCGGCATGTGGATCGGCACGACATAGAGCCGGTAGTAGAGATCCTCGCGGAAATGGCCGCGGCGGACGGCGTCGAGCGGATCCTGGTTGGTGGCGCAGACGATGCGGACATTCACCTTGCGCGGCCGGGTGGCGCCGACGGGCTGCACGGTGGAGGTTTGCAGGAAGCGCAGCAGCTTGGTCTGCAGGGCGGGGGCCATCTCGCAGATTTCATCCAGGAAGAGCGTGCCGCCATCGGCGGCGGCGGCGGCGCCCGGCTTGTCGGAGATGGCGCCGGTGAAGCTGCCCTTCACATGGCCGAACACCTCGGATTCCAGCAGGTCCTGCGGGATGGCGCCGCAGTTGAGCGCGATGAAGGGGCCGGAGGCGCGGGGGGAATATTCATGCACGGCGAGGGCGCAGAGTTCCTTGCCGGTGCCGCTTTCGCCGGTGATGAAGACCGTGGCCATGGAGCGCGCGACGGAACGGATCATGCCCTGCAGGCGCGCCATGCGTTCGGAGGAGCCGACGAAGGCGGTGGCGGGGCCGGGGGTGGTGGCGTTGATGGGGGCGGGAGGCGGTGGGGGGGCGGCCTCGCTGCGCGGGATCGGCCTGGGCGCTTCGGGCGTGCCGGGGCGGCGGGTGGCGGGCCGTGCGAGGCGGGGGCGGCCCGCCGCGCGGCCGGCGAGGGCATTTTCCACCGCGCCGAGGAAACGGGTTTCGTCGAAGGGTTTGACCAGGAATTCATAGGCCCCGGCGCGCATCGCCTCGACCGCCTTGTTGATGGAACCGTTGGCGGTGATCACGATGACGGCGGTTTCCGGGCGGAGGGCGAGCATCTCCTGCATGAGGTCGAGCCCGTCGCGATCGGGCAGCATCAGATCGAGCAGGACCACCGTCGCGCCGGTATCGCGAAAGGCGGAGAGCCCCTCGGCGGCGCTGCCCGCGCTGCGCACGGCATGGCCTGCATGGGTAAGGACGGAGCGGTAGACCATCTGGAGCGAGGGCGTATCCTCGATCAGCAGGAGGGGCGGCTGGGGCGGGGAGGCGGCGGTGGTCATGCGACGACCCCGTGGCCTGGCAGGCGCAGGCCGACAAGCGCGATCAGGCCGGTGAGATCGGCCTCGAGCGGCGGCAGCAGGGCGGCGGCGCGGCTGCAGTCCTGATCATGGGCGGCGGTGTTCATCTCGATGGCGAGGCCATGCAGGCGCATCGCGCCGATGGTGCCTGCCAGCGAGATCAGCACATGGGTCTGGCGGCGGATCTGCGGCCAGTCATGGGGCGGGGGGAGGGCGGGCAGGAGAAGGGACGCGACCGCGACGAGATCGGCATGGATCTGCTGCAGCAGGCGCGGGGCGGTTTCCGGCCCGGCCAGAACGAGGATGTCGTGCAGGGCCGTGCTGGTGCCGAAGATGCCGGTCGGATCGTGGCCGGTCATTGCGGCGCGCGGCCCGCAGGGCCGCCCCCCCGGCGGGGGTAGGGGCAGGCGCAGGGGCCCCGCCGCGCGGGGCCGGTCGCTGCAAGGGGCGAAGCCGTCTGTTCCATGCGCCAAGACTATCCGCATGGGGCGGCTTGTCCAGTCCGGCATGCCCTACCCTTCCCGCAGTAGGCCCGCGCCCGCGGACCGGTTCAGGCGGGATCAGCCGCGGGCGAGGCCGAGCCCCTGCAGCGCGGTGCGGATCTCATCGAGGATGGCCGGATCGTCGATGGTGGCGGGCATCTTGAACTCTGCCCCGTCGGCGATCTTGACCATGGTGCCGCGCAGGATCTTGCCCGAGCGCGTCTTGGGCAGGCGGTCCACCACCACGGCGCGCTTGAAATCGGCGACGGGGCCGATCTTTTCGCGCATCAGGGCGACGCATTCCTTGACGATTTCTTCGGCCGGGCGGGTGCAGCCCTTGTTCAGGCAGAGGAAGCCCAAGGGCGACTGGCCCTTGAGATCGTCCGAGATGCCGATGACGGCGCATTCGGCGACATCCTTGTGGAAGCCCAGCACCTCTTCCATCGCGCCGGTGGAGAGGCGGTGGCCCGCGACGTTGATCACGTCATCGGTGCGGGCCATGATGTAGAGATAGCCGTCTTCGTCGATATAGCCCGCGTCGCCGGTTTCGTAATAGCCGGGGAAATGGGCGAGGTAGGATTTGCGGAACCGGTCCTCGGCGTTCCAGAGGGTGGGCAGGGTGCCGGGGGGCAAGGGCAGCTTGATCGCGATGGCGCCGAGTTGGCCGGGGGCGACGGGGTGGCCGCCTTCATCCAGCACCTGCACGTCAAAGCCCGGCATGGCGACGGAGGGGGAGCCCACCTTGATGGGAAGCTGTTCGATGCCAAGGGGGTTGGCCGCGATGGCATAGCCGGTTTCGGTCTGCCACCAGTGATCGACCACCGGCACATTCAGGTGGCGCCCGGCCCAGTTGACGGTATCGGGATCGGCGCGTTCGCCGGCAAGGTAGAGGGCCTGGAGGTTCTTCAGGTCATAATCCTTGACCAGCAGCCCTTCGGGATCGTCGCGCTTGATGGCGCGCAGCGCGGTGGGGGCGGTGAAGAAGGCGCGGACCTTGTGTTCGCTGATGACGCGCCAGAAGGCGCCCGCATCGGGGGTGCCGACGGGTTTGCCCTCATAGACGATGGTGGTGCAGCCCGCGATGAGGGGGGCGTAGCAGATATAGCTGTGGCCCACGACCCAGCCCACGTCGGAGGCGGCCCAGAAGACATCGCCCACGCCGCAATTGTAGATGGCGCGCATCGTCCAGGCCAGCGCCACCAGATGGCCCGCGGTGGGGCGCACCACGCCCTTGGGCGCGCCGGTGGTGCCGGAGGTGTAGAGGATATAGGCCGGGTGGTTGCCTTCGACGGGTACGCATTCAGCGGGGTCTACGCCATATTGGAAGGAATGCCAGGCGACGTCGCGGCCTTCGATGAGTTTCGCCACTTCCTGTTCGCGTTGCAGGATCACGCAGAAATCGGGCTTGTGCGCGGCCATGTCGATGGCGGCGTCGAGGAGGGGTTTGTAATGGACGACGCGGTTCGGCTCGATCCCGCAGGAGGCGGCGAGGATGGCCTTGGGGGTGCAGTCGTCGATGCGGACGGCGAGTTCATTGGCGGCAAAGCCGCCGAAGACGACGGAATGGATCGCGCCGATGCGGCCGCAGGCGAGCATGGCCTCCAGCGCCTCGGGGACCATGGGCATGTAGATGATGACGCGGTCGCCCTTGCCCACGCCCCTGGCCTTCAGCGCGCCTGCGAGGCGGGCGACGCGGTCCTGCAATTCGGCATAGGTGATGACATGCTTGGTGCCGGTGACGGGGCTGTCATGGATGATGGCGGGCTGCTTGCCGCGGCCGGCGAGGACATGGCGGTCGACCGCGTTCCAGCAGGTGTTGACGCTTGCGTCGGTGAACCATTCGTAAAGCGGCGCACGGGTGGCGTTCAGCGCGGTGGTCGGGCGTTCGACCCAGTCGATGGCCCCGGCGGCATCGAGCCAGTAGCCTTCGGGATCGGCCTTCCATTTCGCATAGAGTTCACGGTATGCCATTGTATGCCCTCCTCCACGAGTTGGGGTTTGTTACGCGACGGGGGGCGGTTCGCGCAACGCTGTTACCGGGAACATCAGGCGGCTGCGGCAATTTGTTTTGCAGAATCTGCTGTAGATGGCTGCAAATTTTTGCAAATCATGGGGGATTTCGCGGCGCGCCGCGAAAGGCGGGCCGGTTTGCAAACTTCCCGGCGACTCACTTTGCATTGATGCCCCCCTCTCCCCGGCCCTCTCCCCCCGGATCGGGGGGAGAGGGAGGGGTGCTGTTCCAGGCCGCGGCGCGTGGGGGCGGTGGATTGGGTATTTGGGCCAGGACGAAGGGGCAATCCGCGCGCGGGTCGAAGGCCGGGGGAAGCTCCCTCTCCCCCCGCTTGGGGGGAGAGGGTTGGGGAGAGGGGGGGCCTCAGCCGTAATGCGCGACGGGGGTTCCGGCGAGCGCCGAGATGTTCAGCAGGCCGCGCGCGGTGATGGCGGGGGTCACGATATGGGCCTTGTTGCCCATGCCCATCAGGATCGGCCCGACTTCCAGGCCGTTGGCCTTCATCTTCAGGATGTTGCGCGTGGCGGCCGCCGCATCGGTGGTGGCGAAGACAAGGACATTGGCCGCGCCTTCCATGCGGGAATTGGGCAGGAGCCTGTCGCGCAGGGATTGGTCGAGCGCGGAGTCCACGTTCATCTCGCCTTCATAGCAGAAGTCGGGTTCGCGGGCATCGAGCAGTTCCAGCGCGGCGCGCATCCGCTGGGCGGCGGAATTGTCCATGTTGCCGAACTGGCTTTGCGTACAAAGCGCGATCTTGGGCGTCAGGCCGAAGCGGCGGACATGGCGGGCGGCGCCGATGACGCTTTCCATGATCTGCTGGGGCGAGGGTTCGGGATTGACCTGGGTGTCGGCGATGAAGAGCGGGCCGTCTTCCAGGATCATCAGCGAGAGCGCGCCGACGGGATGCAGGCCGCCGCGGGCAAGCACCTGGCGGATGTAGTTCAGATGCCAGTGATACTGCCCGAAGGTGCCGCAGATCATGCTGTCGGCTTCGCCACGATGCACCATGATGGCGGCGATGGCGGTGGTGTTGGTGCGCATGACGGCCCGCGCGATATCGGGCGAGACGCCGCGCCTTGCCATCAGATCGTGATAGGTGCCCCAGTAATCGCGGTAGCGGGGATCGTTTTCCGGGTTCACCAGATGCACGTCGCGGCCCGGGCGGATGGGAAGGCCCGCGCGTTCGCAGCGCATCTCCACCACTTCGGGGCGGCCGATCAGGATGGGGATGTCGTTGGTTTCCTCCATCATCGCGTGCGCCGCGCGCAGGACGCGTTCATCCTCGCCCTCGGCAAAGACGATGGTGCGGGCGGCGATCTTCGACGCCTCGAAGACCGGGCGCATGATCAGGGCGGATTTGAAGACCGAACCGTCCAGCCCGCGCTTGTAGGCATCAAGATCGGCGATGGGCCGGGTGGCGACGCCCGACTCCATCGCAGCCTTCGCCACGGCGGTGGCGACGACGCCGATCAGGCGCGGGTCGAAGGGTTTGGGGATCAGGTAATCCGCGCCGAAGGAGAGTTTCTCGCCGGAATAGGCGGCGGCGGCCTCGGCGCTGGTGGTGGCGCGGGCCAGCGCCGCGATGCCTTCGATGCAGGCCAGTTCCATCTTCTTGTTGATCACGGTCGCGCCCACATCCAGCGCGCCGCGGAAGATGAAGGGGAAGCAGAGGACGTTGTTGACCTGATTGGGGAAATCCGACCGACCCGTGGCGATGATCGCATCGGGGGCCACGGCGCGGACCTGATCGGGCAGGATCTCGGGCGTGGGGTTGGCGAGCGCAAAGACGATGGGGCGGGGGGCCATCTTCGCCACCATCCCGGGCGTCAGCACGCCGGGGCCGGAAAGGCCGAGGAAGAGATCGGCCCCCGCGATGACATCATCGAGCGTGGCAGGGGTGGTGCCCTGGGCGAAGGCCTCTTTCTGGGCGGTCATCTGGTCGTGGCGGCCCTCGTAGACCAGCCCCGCCAGATCGCAGAGCCAGACATTCTCGCGCTTCACGCCGAGGTTGAGGAGCATGTTCAGGCAGGCGATGCCTGCCGCCCCCCCCCCGGTGGAGACGACCTTGATATCCTCGAACTTCTTGCCCGCCACGATGAGCGCGTTGGTGGCCGCCGCGCCCACCACGATGGCGGTGCCGTGCTGGTCATCGTGGAAGACGGGGATGTTCATCCGCTCGCGGCAGAGTTTTTCCACGATGAAGCAGTCGGGGGCCTTGATGTCTTCAAGGTTGATCGCGCCGAAGGTGGGTTCGAGGGCGCAGACGATCTCGGCCAGTTTCACCGGATCGGGTTCGTTCAACTCGATGTCGAAGCAGTCGATATTGGCGAATTTCTTGAAGAGGACGGCCTTGCCCTCCATCACCGGTTTTGACGCCAGCGCGCCGATATTGCCAAGGCCCAGCACGGCGGTGCCGTTCGTCACCACGGCAACAAGGTTGCCGCGCGCGGTGTAGCGGGATGCGGTGGCGGGGTCGGCCTTGATTTCAAGGCAGGCCTCGGCCACGCCCGGCGAATAGGCGCGGGACAGGTCGCGCCCGTTGGCCAGCGGCTTTGTCGCGCGGATTTCCAGTTTTCCGGGCTTGGGAAATTCGTGATAATCCAGCGCCGCCTGGCGCGCATTGTCGCGACCGTCGCCCTTGGCCTGTTCGTCCATCCTGCCCTCCGCCCGTTTGTTCAACGTTAAACTACTTTCCGCCGAACCATTTCCCGTTCTTTCCAATAGGCGTTTTCGGGACGTCTTGCAAATCCCGGAAGGGCGCGGCCATTCTGGCCCGGCAGAGCGGAGGGCGAGATGTTTGAAGTCAAAGGCGAAACCCGGGCCGAGATGCGGCTGCCCACGCAGGAATTGCGCGAGGACCTGCCGTTCTGGACAAGGCGGCTGGGGTTCCGGCTGGACATGATCTATCCGGCCGACGATCCGCAGGTGGCGGTGCTGTCGGGGCACGGGTTGCGGCTGCGGATCGAGAAGGGCGCGCAGGAACATCCCGGGACGGTGCGCATCCTGACCGATGAGGAAGGATTCGCAGGGGGCGAGCGGCTGCTGATCGCGCCCAATGGCACGCGGGTGGAGATCGACCGGGCGAATCCGCCGCTGGTGCTGCCGCGCACGGAACATGCCTTCGTGGTGCGCAGGCTGGCGGAACAGGCGCCATGGATCATCGGACGGGCGGGGATGCAGTATCGCGATCTGGTGCCGTCGCGGCTGGGCGGCGCGATGATCGCGAGCCATATCCGCATCCCCGATGGCGGGCCGGTGCCGGACATGGTGCATTTCCACAAGGTGGGATTCCAGCTGATCTTCTGCATCAATGGCTGGGTCGATGTGGTCTATGAGGATCAGGGCCCGCCGATCCGCCTGACCGCCGGGGATTGCTTCATCCAGCCGCCGGAGATCCGGCATCGGGTGCTGCATGCGAGCGACGGGATCGAGGTGATCGAGATCGGGGTTCCGGCGGAACATGTCACCGAGATCGACCACGAGATGGAATTGCCGACGCCGCATCTGCGCCCTGACCGCGAATGGCAGGGGCAGCGATTTGTCTATGACAAGGGGGCGGAGGGGGTGTTCCGGCCCTTCCGGCTGCCGGGCTTCGTGGCGCGGGATACGGGGATCTGTGACGCGACGAAGGGCGTGGCCTCGGTCATGGTGGCGCGGCCGGATGGCGGGGAAACGGTCTGGACGAAACATGGGGGGGATATCCTTTTCACCTTCGTGATGGCGGGCAGCTTCACGCTGGAGGGCGAGGGGAAGGATCCCTTCCGCCTGTCGCCCGGGGATGCCTTCGTCATCCCGCCGGGGATGGCGACGCGCTACGGCGATCCGACCAAGGATCTGGAACTGCTGGAGGTGACGCTGCCGGGCCGGCCCGCGACCGTGCCGCTCTGACCAAACCGGCGGAGTTTGCGATTTTTCTGCGAAAAATCAGGGGGCTGTCTGCCCCCTCTTGGCCTGCGGCCAATTCACCCCCGAGGATATTTCAGGAACAGATGAAACAGGGGCGAGGGTTCTTTGTTCATCTGTTCGGCAAATATCCTGCAGGGGGTGAGGCGCGGCACGCGCCGAGGGGGACGCAAAGTCCCCCAGATTTTTCGCAGAAAAATCGTCCCTTCTTGCCATTCCGGCGCGGGGCTTCCATCCTGTGACCGGATGGTCAGGATTGCCGAAGGAGCCCGCGCCCATGTCCCTGCTTGCTGCTGCGACGGAGGTTCGTGAAAGGGCCTATGCGCCCTATTCCCGCTTCAAGGTGGGGGCTGCCCTGCGCACGGTGGAGGGGGCGGTCTTTGTCGGCTGCAATGTCGAGAATGTCGCCTACCCCGAAGGCACCTGCGCCGAGGCGGGGGCGATTGCCGCCATGGTGGCGGGGGGGGGCGCGCGGATTGCCGAGCTCTGCGTGATTGCCGACAGCCCCGATCCGGTGCCGCCCTGTGGGGGCTGCCGCCAGAAGATCGCGGAATTCGCGGCGCAGGATGTGAAGGTCACGCTTTGCACGACGGATGGGAAATCCCGCGTGATGACGGTGGCGGAACTGCTGCCCGGCGTGTTCACCGCCGCGCATATGGACCGGGCGTAAGGTGGACGCGCGGGGGATCATCGCGAAGCTGCGGGATGGGGGGAAGCCTTCGTCCGAGGAACTGGGGTGGTTCGCGCGCGGGCTGGCCGATGGCACGGTGAGCGATGCCCAGGCCGGGGCCTTTGCAATGGCCGTGCTGCTGAAGGGGCTGGGCGAGGCGGGGCGCGTGGCGCTGACGCGGGCGATGCGGGATTCGGGGCATGTGCTGCACTGGGATCTGAACGGGCCGGTGGTGGACAAGCATTCCACCGGCGGGATCGGGGATTGCGTGTCCTTGCTGCTGGCGCCGGCGCTGGCGGCCTGCGGGGCCTATGTGCCGATGATCTCGGGCCGGGGGCTGGGCCATACCGGGGGGACGCTGGACAAGCTGGAGGCCATTCCGGGGTTCCGGACGGGGCTTTCGGAGGATCAGTTGCGCCGCCAGCTGGGCGAGGTGCGCTGTGCCATCGTGGCGGCCAGCGCCGAGATCGCCCCTGCCGACCGGCGGCTTTATGCGATCCGCGATGTCACCTCGACGGTGGAGAGCGTGGATCTGATCACCGCCTCGATCCTGTCGAAGAAGCTGTCGGCGGGGCTGGAGGCGTTGGTTCTGGATGTGAAATGCGGCTCTGGCGCCTTCATGGACACGCTGGAGAAGGCCGAGGAACTGGCCCGCGCGCTGGTGTCCACCGCGCAGGGGGCGGGCTGCATGACGGCGGCGCTGATCACCGACATGAGCCAGCCGCTTGCCACGGCGGCGGGCAATGCGCTGGAGGTGATCGAGGTGATGGAGACGCTGACGGGAACCTCGGTCAATGCCGCGCTGTGGGATCTGACGGCGGCGCTGGGGGGTGAGGCGCTGGCGCTGGGCGGGTTGGCGGCGGATGCCGAGGATGGCGAGGGGCGCATCATCGAGGCGCTGGAGAACGGGCAGGCGGCGGAATGGTTCGGGCGCATGGTCGCGGCGCAGGGGGGGCCTGCGGATTTCGTGGAGCGCTGGCCGGACCGGCTGCCCGCCGCGCCGGTGGTGGTGGAGGTGCCCTGCGGGAGTGACGGGTTCATCGCGGCGATCGACGGGCGGGCGCTGGGCGAGGCGGTGGTGCATCTGGGCGGGGGCCGTTTGCGCGAGGGCGACCGGATCAACCCGTCCGTGGGGCTGAGCGATCTGGCGGGGCTGGGGGAAAGCGTCGCGCGGGGGGTGCCGCTGGCGCTGATCCATGCGGCGGATGAGGCGGCGGCGGAGCGGGCTGTCCGGGCGGTGGAGGCGGCCTATCGGGTGGGCTCCTCCGCGCCGGAGGAGCCGCCGCTGGTTCTGAAACGGGTGGGATGATGGCGCGGGCCTTTCTGATCGTGATGGATAGCGTGGGCTGCGGCGGGGCGCCGGATGCGGCGGAATTCGGCGATGCGGGGGCCAATACGCTGGGCCATATCGCGGCGGAATGTGCGGCGGGCCGGGCGGAAGAGGGGCGGAGCGGGCCCTTGCGCCTGCCGAACCTGGATGTGCTGGGGCTGGGGGCGGCGATACGGCTGGCCTCGGGGGCCGAGGCGCCGGGGCTGGAGGCGGTGCCTCTGGGCCACTGGGGCGCGGCGACGGAGGTGTCGCGGGGCAAGGATACGCCGTCGGGGCATTGGGAATTGGCGGGGGTGCCGGTGCCATGGGACTGGACCTATTTCCCCGATGCGGTGCCGGCCTTCCCGGAGGATCTGGTGGCGGAGGTGTGCCGTCTGGCGGGGGTTTCGGGCATCCTTGGCAATTGCCATGCCTCGGGGACCGAGATCATCGACCGGCTGGGGGCAGAGCATCTGCGGACGGGCTGGCCCATCTGCTATACCAGCGCGGATTCGGTGTTCCAGATCGCCGCGCATGAAGAGGTGTTCGGGCTGGAGCGGCTGGTGGCCCTGTGCCGTGACCTTGCGCCGCGCCTGCACGCCATGAAGGTGGGGCGGGCGATTGCGCGGCCTTTCCTGGGGGAGCCGGGGAGTTTCAAGCGCACGGGGAACCGGCGGGATTTCGCCATTGCGCCGCCCGCGCCCACGCTGCTGGATTGGGTGCAGGGGGCGGGGCGTGTGACCCATGCCGTGGGCAAGATCGGCGATATCTTCAGCCATCGGGGGATTTCCCATCTGCACAAAGGCAAGGATGACATTGCCCTTTTCGATCATCTGGACAGGCTGGGGGCCGAGGCGGAGGAGGGTTCCTTGACATTCGCCAACTTCGTGGAGTTCGACACGAATTTCGGCCATCGCCGCGACGTGGCGGGATATGCGCGGCAGCTGGAATGGTTCGATGCGCGGGTGGGGGCCTTTCTGGCGCGGTTGCGGCCCGGCGATCTGGCGGTGTTCACCGCCGATCATGGCAATGATCCCACCTTTCGCGGCACCGAACATACGCGCGAGCGGGTGCCGGTCGTCTGTCATGGCGTCGGGTCGGGGTCGTTTGGCCTGCGCGGCTTTGTCGATGTGGGGGCATCGGTCGCGGCGCATCTGGGCGTGGCGGCGGAAGGGCCGGGGAGGAGTTTCCTGTGATCACCGACCTGCCGAAGGTGGAATTGCACCTGCATCTGGAAGGCGCGGCGCCGCCCGCCTTCATCCGGGGGCTGGCCAAGGAGAAGAAGGCCGATATCGGCGGCATCTTCGACGAGCGGGGCAATTACAAATACAAGGACTTCTGGGATTTCCTGAAGGTCTATGAGGCGGCGACCTCGGTGCTGACCAGCCCCGAGGATTATGCGCGGCTGACCTTGGCGGTGCTGGAGGAAAGTGCTGCGTCGGGGGTGGTTTACAGCGAGACCTTCCTGTCGCCCGATTTCTGCGGCGGGCGGGATGTCGGGGCCTGGCGGGAATACCTGCACGCGATGCGCGAGGCGGCGGACAGGGCCGAGCGCGACATGGGGATCACCCTGCGCGGGATCATCACCTGCATCCGGCATTTCGGCCCCGACAAGGCGCGCGAGACGGCGCTTTGCGCGGCGGAAACGGCGGGGGATTGGATCGTCGGTTTCGGGATCGCCGGGGATGAGAAGGTGGGCAAGCCCAGGGATTACCTCTGGTCCTTTGACTGTGCGCGCGAGGCAGGGTTGCGGCTGACGGCGCATGCGGGGGAATGGGGCGGGCCGGACTCGGTGCGCGATGCGGTGCGCGATCTGGGGGTGGAGCGGATCGGGCATGGCGTGCGGGCCATCGAGGATCTGGCGCTGGTGGATGAACTGGCGGAAAAGGGCATCGTGCTGGAGGTCTGCCCGGGATCGAACATCGCGCTGGGGATCTATCCCGGCTGGCGGCAGCATCCCATTGGCGAATTGCACCGGCGCGGGGTGAGGGTGACCATCTCGACCGATGATCCGCCCTTCTTTCACACCACCATGGCGCGGGAATATGATCGGCTGAATGCCGCCTTCGACTGGGACGAGGGGGTTTTTGACGGCATCGCGCGCACCTCGCTTGACGCGGCCTTCTGCGATGGCGATACGCGGGAGCGCATCAGGAAGAAGCTGGAGGCCCGGAATGCTTGACCATCTGACCGTCGTGACCCATCCGCTGGTCCAGCACAAGCTGACGCTGATGCGCGAGAAGGACACCTCGACCGCGTCCTTCCGGCAGTTGTTGCGCGAGATCAGCCTGCTTCTGGCCTATGAGGTGACGCGCGAATTGCCGATGACGACCAAGCGGATCGAGACGCCGCTTTGCGAGATGGATGCCCCGGCGATCGAGGGCAAGAAGCTGGCGCTGGTGTCGATCCTGCGGGCGGGGAACGGGCTGTTGGATGGTATCCTGGAACTGATCCCGGCGGCGCGGGTGGGGTTCGTCGGCCTTTATCGCGACCCCGAGACGCTGCAGCCGGTGCAATATTACTGCAAGCTGCCCGAACAGCTTGAGGATCGGGTGACGATTGTCGTCGATCCGATGCTGGCCACGGGCAATTCCAGCGCGGCGGCGGTGGATCTGATCAAGTCGAAGGGCGGGCGGAACATCCGGTTCCTGTGCCTTCTGGCCGCGCCCGAAGGCGTGGCGCGGATGCAGGCGGCGCATCCGGATGTGCCCATCGTGACGGCGGCGCTGGACAGTCATCTGAATGATCACGGTTACATCGTGCCCGGACTAGGCGATGCGGGCGACCGCATGTTCGGCACAAAATAAAGTAACGGCCCCCCTTTACCCGGAAACAATCATCGCGCATTCTGCCCTGACGCTACTGGGGGGTAGTCATGTTCGTGAAGGTTCTGACAGGGGCGATCCTGGCCTCTGTTCTGGGTGCGCTTGGCGCCCTTGCACAATCCGCTGGTGATATCGGGGGGCCGCGCGAGCTGCCGCCGCCCGGCTTTGCGGGACAGCAATATGTCGATAGCCGGGGCTGCGTCTTTCTGCGCGCCGGGATGGCGGGGCGGGTGACCTGGGTGCCGCGCGTGGATCGTGACCGGCGGGCGATGTGCGGCTATCCGCCGTCGACCGGCGGGCGGGCCGTCGCGGCGGCGGAGGCCGCGCCTGCGCCTGCGCCGACCCCTGCGCCTGCGCCTGCACCGCGTCGGGTTGCGGCGGCGGCAGAGCCCCCCGAATCAAGCTATGTGCCTGCGCCGGTGCGGGTGGCCCGGCCTGCGGCGGCCCCGATGGCGCCCGCAGCGCCGGTGGTGGCGGCCGCGCCCGTTGCCGCGCCCGTGCCGCGCGCCATGGCGGGCGGGCAGGGGCGGATCGCCTGCAGCACGGCCGCGCCGGTGGCGCAGCGCCTGCCGCTGACGAATGGCGGGACGGTGGTCGTCTGCACGCGGGGCGATGGCACGCTGGAAGGGCTGCGCGCCCCTGTCTATCCGCCGGGTTCGGCGGTGGGGGCCTCGCTTTCCCCGCCCGAGGGCGCGAGGCTGGTGCCGCTGGGCCAGCCTGCCGCGATCGGATCGGGCAGCCGCGAGGCGCGGGTGGCCCAGCATTCCGCCCCGGTTCCCAAGGGCTACAAGCCCGCCTGGGAGGATGACCGGCTGAACCCGCTGCGCGGGGTCGGCACGGCCGAAGGGCAGGCGGCGCAGGACCAGGTCTGGACGCGTGAATTGCCCGCGCGCCAGCAGGTGGAGGCACCGATGGCGGTGCAGGCCCCTGCCGTGACGCGGTCAACGAAATCGGCCCCGGCAGAGGCCGCGCCGCGGGCGGCGGCGGGTGGGATCTTCGTGCAGGTGGGCAGTTTCGGCGTGCCTGCCAATGCGGCGGGGGCTTCGTCCCGGCTGGCTGCGCTGGGCCTGCCGGTGGCGCTGTCGAAGGGGCGGATCGGGGGCAAGGCGGTGCAGGTCGTGCTGGCCGGGCCGTTTGGATCGGCTGCCGATGCGCAGGCGGCCCTGCGCGCGGCGCGGGGTGCGGGCTTCGGGGATGCCTTCCTGCGCTGAAGCCGGGCGGCGGTGACGGCGGGGGTCAGTCGCAGGTGGCCTGCAGGCTGGCCCAATCCTCGGCATTGAGCAATTCGCGGGGCGTGCCGCCGCGATAGGGATCGGCCTCGATCAGGCCGAGGGTGGTTTCGCCTGTGGGATCCAGCGCATAGCCATAGGCGGTAGAGGACAGCGCCGCGCTGTCGAAGGCGGCGAGAAGCGCGTCATCCGCCGGGCGCGGGCGCGCTGCGGCGAGGAAAGTTTCGCCGTAGCGATCAAGTGCCGCTTCGGGCAGGGTGCCGGTGGTCAGCAGGCGCACGGTGGCGGCAAAGCCCGCATGGCGCAGGATCGGCAGGAGCGGATCATCCGTCCCGGCGCGCAGGGTTTCGGCCAGGGCAAAGCCCGCGGGCACATCCGGGCCAGGCGCATCCTTCAGCATCGGCAGGCCGAGAAGCAGGATATTGCCCGGCAGGCTGGCGGCCTGGGGCAAGGCCTCGGGCAGGATGACGAGTTGCACGCCACTGCCGCCGAACAGCCTTTCGGACAGGAGCGCAAGCGCGCGGTCACCCAGGGGCGTGTGACAGGCGGGCCCGGTGAGGCGCGACAGATCCTGCAGGGCGGCGGCCCCGATCTGCGCCCGCGTGGCCGTGGGCAGGACCGAGGCGGTATGGCGGACCAGCGCATCGGGCAGGAAGAAGGCCCCGACGGCCAGGATCGCCAGGGTCGCGCCGCCCAGCAGGCTGCCGCGCAGGCGGCCCGGGCGGGGGCGGGCGCGGACCAGCGCGCCGCGCACGGTTTCCAGCGCGGCGATCATGTCGGGATCGTCGATTTCCAGCGTTTCATCGCTGTCGGCCCCGGGGCCATAGAGGGCGGGCAGGGAGCCCGGGTTCAGCCGCTCTACCGCTGGCAGCGACCAGTGGCTGAGGGCAAGTTCGGTGCGGGGATCGTTCAGGACAAGCGTCGCCTCGCGGAAGGCCACGACGACTTCGCGCCGCTGGGCATCGGGCATTTCCCGCCAGAGGCCCGGGCTTTCCAGCCTCTGGTATTTCTTCAGCGCTGTCATGCGCGGGTTCTGCCTCGGCTCGGCTTGGTTTCCTTGGGCGGAACGTTAGCGCAGCGCCTGTGCCGCCACAAGCGAAGGGGGGCGATTTGCCCGGCTTGACCCCGTCGCCGCCGCTTCGTTTCACGCCCCTGCGCGGGGGGATCGGTGGAAGCTGGGTATTTGGGCCGAGACGAAGGCAGGTCTCTTCGTTTCGGGTTCAAATACCCCGGGGGTGAGCCCGCAGGGCGAGGGGGCTGGCCCCCTTTGCATGGCCGGTCGCAAGCGCGCGGTCAGGCCTTTTCCATCAGCTTCGCCACGGCGCGGAGTTCGAATTTCTGGATCTTGCCGGTGGAGGTTTTGGGCAGGTCGGCAAAGACCACATGTTTCGGGGTCTTGAACCCGGCAAGGCGTTCGCGGCAGAAGGCGATGAGGTCTTTTTCCGTGACGCTCTGCCCCGGTTTCAACTCGACGAAGGCGCAGGGGACTTCGCCCCATTTCTCGTCCGGTTTGGCGACCACCGCGCAGAGGAGGACGGCGGGGTGGTGCATGAGGACGCCCTCCACCTCGACCGAGGACACATTCTCGCCGCCGGAGATGATGATGTCCTTGGCGCGGTCGGTGATCTTGATGTAGCCGTCGGGGTGCTGGAACGCGATGTCGCCGGAGCGGAACCAGCCGCCCTTGAAGGCCTCTCGCGTGGCCTGCGGGTTCTTGTAATAGCCCTTCATCACCATGTTGCCGCGCATGGCAATCTCGCCCAGATGCGCGCCGTCGCGGGGGACGGGGTTGCCGTTCGTGTCATGGACTTCCGCGCCTTCGAGCATGGGCATGGCGACGCCGGTGCGGGCCTTGTAGGCGGCGCGGTCGTCTTTCGTGGCGCCGTCCCATTCGTCGCGCCATGTGCATTCGGTGGCGGGGCCGTAGGTTTCGGTCAGGCCGTAGACTTGGGTGACGTTGAAGCCCAGGGGTTCGAAGGCGGCGAGCGTGGCGGCAGGGGGCGGAGCGCCGGCGGTGAAGACCTCGACGATGTGGGAGAAGGGGCGGCGGTCGGTTTCGGGGGCGTTGATGATGGTGTTCAGCACGATGGGCGCGCCGCCGAAATGGGTGACGCCTTCGTCGGCGATGGCGTCGTAGATGGCCTTGGCCGTGATGTCGCGGCAGCAGACGAGGGTGCCGGCGAGGATGGGCGTCATCCAGGTATGCGTCCAGCCGTTGCAGTGGAAGAGCGGCACGATGGTCAGGTAGACGGGGTGCAGCACCATGCGCCATGACAGGATGTTGGCGGTGGCGGACAGGTAGGCGCCGCGGTGGTGGTAGACCACGCCTTTGGGGCGTCCGGTGGTGCCGGAGGTGTAGTTGATGGCGATGGATTCCCATTCATCCTCGGGCATCACCCAGGGGGCGCTCGGGTCGCCTTCGGCGAGGAGGGCGTCGTAGGTCAGGTAATGGCCCGAGGGGGTGAAGCCTTCGTCCACCACCTCGATGATCTGGGGGGCGGGGCCTTCCATGCGTTTGATGGCCTCTTCCGCCAGCGGCAGGAAGGCCGTGTCGCACAGCACGATCTTGGCGCCTGCATGGCCGAAGATATAGGCCACGGTATCGGCATCAAGGCGGGTGTTGATCGTGTTCAGGATCGCGCCCGCGGCGGGGACGGCGAAATGCGCCACGGCCTGCGGCGGGATATTGGGCAGGAGGGTGGCGACCACATCGCCCGGCGCGATGCCTCGGCGGGCGAGGGAGGAGGCGAGGCGGCTGACCTGTTCGGCATAGGCGGCATAGGTCAGGCGCGTGGATTTCCAGACCACTGCCAGACGGTTCGCGTGGATGTCGGCCGCGCGTTTCAGGAAGGAGAGCGGCGTCAGCGGCACATGGTTCGCCGCGCATTTTTCCAGCCCCGTTTCATCCGCCAGCCAGCCCATTCCGTCCCCCTTCCCGGTTTATCGCCCGTTCATGTCGCTTTCGGGCGCGCAAGGGGGAAGGTAGCAGGCTTCACACAGGAAGCGAGAGGGAGGAACGGGCATTTCCATGGGCAATTCCGACAGGACATTGGCGGCGGCAGGGTTGATCCTTGTCTATGCCATGGTGATCGGCTTCACCGACAATTACGTGCGGGTCATCGCCGCCGAGGCGGGGCTGTGGCAGTTCCACCTGACGCGCAGCCTGATGGCGGCGGTGCTGCTGGGGCTGGCGATGGTGCCGCTGGGGCTGCGCCTGCGCCCGCAGCGCTGGGGCGCGGTGGTGGCGCGATCGTCGATCCATGGGGCGGCGATGGTGATCTATTTCGGGGCACTGGCCTTTCTGGATGTGGCGCTGGTGGCGGCGGGGCTGTTCACCGCGCCGATCTGGGTGCTGCTGATTTCGCGGTTCGTCTATGGCCATGCCATCGGGCCGGTGCGGATCGTGGCGGTGATCCTGGGTTTCCTGGGCGTGGTGCTGGTGCTGGGGCCCGAGGCCTTGGCGGGCGCGTCGCTGCCCGCGGTGCTGCCGGTGCTGGCGGGGGCCATGTATGCGATGGGCAATATCGCGACGCGGGAATGGTGCGCGGGGGAAAGTGCCGAGACACTGCTGGCGGGGTTCTTTGCGGCGCTGGGCGTGATTGGCGCGGTGGGGATGGCGGTTCTGTGGATGCTGCCGCTGGCCGTGCCCGAGGGGGCGGACGGGTTCCTGCAGCGCGGGCCGGTCTGGCCTTCGGCGACCTTCTATTTCTGGACCTTCGTGCAGGCGGCGGGATCGTTGATCGGGGTGGGGATGATGATCCGGGCCTATCAGATCACCGAGGCATCGAAGGCGAGCGTGCTGGAATATGTGATCCTGCCGGCCTCGGCCTTCTGGACATGGGTGCTGTGGGGCACGGGGCTGGCGCCGCTGGCCGCTTTGGGGATGGTGCTGATCGTGGCGGCAGGGTCGATGATCGCGCTGCGGGCGAAGGCGGTGGAGGGGTAGGGGGCAGGCACCCTGGGGGTGTCTGCGGGGCGAGGGTCGCCTTGAGAGATGCGGTTCTGGCCGGTTGGGGGGGGACAAAAATCTTCGAAGATTTTTGCAAATTTCTTCGAAGAAATTTGGGGGTCAGGGATCGCCCACCGCTTCGCGCCAGTGTTTGCGGCAGAGGCTGACATAGGTTTCGTTGCCGCCGATCACCACCTGTTCGCCTGCCGTCAGCGCGCGGCCATCCGGGCCGCGGCGGATGACCATGGTGGCCTTCTTTCCGCAATGGCAGATCGTGCGGACCTCGCGCATTTCATCGGCCCAGGCGAGCAGGGCGGCGGAGCCGGGGAAGAGGTTGCCCTGGAAATCCACGCGCAGGCCGTAGCACATGACGGGGACCTTGAGATCGTCCACGGCGCGGGCGAGTTGCCAGACCTGATCCTTGGACAGGAATTGCGCTTCGTCGACAAAGACGCAGGCGACGGGGCCTTTCCCGAGGCGCTGGCTGATCTTTTCGAACATGTCCTCGCCGGGGGCGAAGGTATCGGCCTCCTCGCCGATGCCGATGCGCGAGGCGATGCGGCCTTCGCCCGCGCGGTTGTCGAATTGGGCGGTGATCAGGTAGGTGGCCATGCCGCCTTCGCGGTAGTTGTGCGAGGCCTGCAGGAGCAGGGTCGATTTGCCCGCGTTCATGGTGGAGTAGTGGAAGTAGAGCTTGGCCATGGGCCGGGATTAGCGCAAAGGCGCGGGCAAGGCTAGGGGTGGCAAGCGCCGGGGGGGCAACGGCCCCCCGGACCCCCCATGGGGGACGATTTGTGAACGGATGAAGGGGGTTAGCCCCTGCGTCCCGCGCCCTGCTGGCGCGGTTTGCCACCATTGCCGGAGCGGGTGGGCGCGCCGCCGCCGCCCATCGGGCGGGCGGGTTTGGCGCCCGGCTTTGGCTGGGGTTTCGGGGCCTGCGACTGGTGTTCGGGGCGCTGGCCCTGGGGTTTGCCCTGCGGGCGCGCGCCCTGGGGTTTCTGGCCCTGCGGTTTCTGGCCGGGGCGGCCGCCGCCGGGGCGCTGGCCGCGGTTCTGGCCGGGCTTGGGCGCGGCTGCCACGATATCGGCCGCCCAGGGCGCGCCGCCGATCACCGGGATCTGCTTTTTCAGAACCTTTTCAATGGCCTGAAGTTCCCCCATCTCGGCCGGGGCGCAGAAGGCGACGGCATTCCCCTCGGCCCCCGCGCGCGCCGTGCGGCCGATGCGGTGGACATAGTTTTCCGGCACATTGGGCAGGTCGTAGTTGTAGACATGGCGCACGCCGGGAATGTCGATCCCCCGCGCGGCGACATCGGTGGCCACGAGGACATCGAGTTCGTTGTTGCGGAATTCCGTGAGCGTGCGGTCGCGCTGGTTCTGGCTTTTGTTGCCGTGGATGGAGCCGACCTTGAAGCCCCATTGCGCCAGCAATTTGCAAAGCTTTTCAGAGCCATGCTTGGTGCGGCCGAAGACCAGCGCCTGTTCGCCGGGATGTTTCTTGAGATACTCCTCCAGCAGTTTCGCCTTGTCGCCATTGGGGATGAAATGCACCCCCTGCACGATCTTTTCGGCGGGTTTGCCCGGGGGGGCCACCTGCACGCGGACGGGGTCGCGGAGATAGGTTCCGGCGATCTCCTCGATATCCTTGGGCATCGTGGCGGAGAAGAGAAGTGTCTGTCTTTTCAGGGGGATATGCTTGGCGATCTTCCGCAGCGCATGGATGAAGCCCATGTCGAGCATGTGGTCGGCCTCATCCAACACCAGATAGCCCGTGTTCTGCAGCGAGACATCGCCGCGTTCCAGCAGGTCGATCAGGCGACCCGGCGTGGCGACCAGCACATCGGCGCCGCGCGCCAGCGCCATGGCCTGCCGGTTGAGCGAGGCGCCGCCCACGACGGTGACGACCTTGACGGGCGTGCCTTTGGTGAAAATCGTAAGGTTATCAGAGATTTGCGTGACAAGCTCACGCGTGGGCGCAAGGATCAGGGCGCGCACGTTGCGCGGGCCCGGCGGGTGGCCGATATCCAGCAGGCGGTGCAGAAGCGGCAGGCCGAAGGCCGCCGTCTTGCCGGTGCCGGTTTGCGCCAGACCCATCAGGTCACGGCCCTGCATGACATGGGGAATGGCCTGAACCTGAATCGGCGTGGGCTGTTTGAGGGTGGTTTTTTCCAAGGCTTTCAAAAGCTTGGGCGAAAGGCCGAGATCGGCGAAGCTGGTCATGTGATATGTCTTTCCGGCCCGTTTCATGGGCCAAGGGGGCCGCAGCAAGGGCGGCCGGTGGCAGGGATGCGCCGATTGCACGGCGCGGAACCCCTGCGTGAAGGTGGGAACCTGTGGCCCGATCCGGCTCCCCTTATGGGGCTGCTCACGCGGCAGCGGAGGGCGGGCGTGAGGGGCAGATGGGGGTTTTCGGGCCGGAAGTCAACCGTTCAGCCGCGCAGTGCAGCCGGGCAGTGCAGCCGGGCATATGCACGGGGCGGGCGCTGGGGCAGGGGTTGGTTAACGGTTCTCTGGCAGGGTGGGGCCTTGTCTGGGCGAGGGAGGCTGGCGGATGGAGCCGGGGAAGATGCGTGGCAAGCAGGCGGAGCATTACCATTACATGGCCGATGCGATGCGGCGGCTGGAATGGGACCTGCACCACCGGATCGAGGCGACGGGGCGCATTCCGCTGGAATGGCACGAGATCGCGCAGACCCCGGTCAGGCCGGGGGCGGACCGGGTGGCGCTGCGGCTGGACCGGGATGTGCTGCGGTTCTTCCGCTCCATCGGGCCGGGATATGGGCCGCGGATCAACCTGGTGCTGCGGACCTATATGCATGCGCGGCTGGCGGGGGTGATCCGGGGGGCCGAGACGGCGCCGGAGTTCCGCTTTGCGCCGCCGCCGGAGCGGCCGCTTTGGGGCGAGACGGCGGCCGGGCTTGGGCTGGGCGCGGGGCCGGACGAGGCGGAGCGGGGGATGGAGGCCGCGGCGCGGGCCGCGGAGCGGGCGAAGGCGGCGCGGTTGGGGGGGTGAGGGGGGCGGAAGGCTGGGCCATTGGACCTGCTCGCTGTGTCGGGCCTTGGGGGCGTGAACCCCGGTCTGCCCCGATGGAGGGAGGGTAGGGCGGGGTTCACCCCGCCATGCGTTCGACGATCCGGGGAATTCTGTTTCTGGGGGAAGGTCCCGGGTCAGGCCCGGGACGGGGGCATCCGGGATGGCGGGGTGAACCCCGCCCTACGCCGCCCCGGTGGCGGGGTGAACCCCGCCCTACGGGGCGCGCGGCGGTAGGGCGGGGGTCTCCCCGCCTTGGCCCTACCCTTGGAGCGTCCGCACCCCATAGCCCTCGCCCCGGGCCTTCATCGCCGCCACGGCGGCGATGCTGGCGGCGGCGGTGGTGAAATAGGGGATCTTGTCCATCAGGGACACGCGGCGGATGTCGCGGCTGTCGGAGACGGCCTGGCTGCCTTCGGTCGTGTTCATCACCAGCGCGATGTCGCCGTTCTTCAGCCGGTCCACGATGTTGGGGCGGCCTTCATAGACCTTGTTCACCGCCTCGGCCTTGACGCCCTGGCCTTTCAGCCAGTCGGCGGTGCCCTTGGTCGCCACGATGTCGAAGCCCATCGCCACGAGGTCGCGGGCGGCATCGGCCAGGGCTGCGGTCTTGTCCATGTCCTTGACCGACAGGAAGACGCGGCCCGTCTCGGGCAGGATCGTGCCTGCGCCCATCTGGGCCTTGAGGAAGGCCAAGGGGAAGGTGCGGTCCCAACCCATCACCTCACCCGTGGAGCGCATCTCGGGGCCGAGCAGGGGATCGACGCCGGGGAAGCGGGCGAAGGGCAGCACCGCCTCCTTGACCGAGAACCAGGGCGTCTGCGGGTTGGCCAGCGTCAGCGGATCGGCCAGCGGAAGATCGGTATCGGGGCCGACGCCCGCCGGATAGGGCGCGCGTTCGGGGAAGTTCGAAAGCGGCTCGCCCGCCATGAGGCGCGCGGCGATGGAGGCGATGGCAGAATCGGTCGCCTTGGCCACGAAGGGCACGGTGCGGCTGGCGCGGGGGTTCACCTCAAGCACGTAGATCGTGCCATCCTTGATGGCGAATTGCACGTTCATCAGCCCCACCACATGCAGGGCGCGGGCCATGATGACGGTCTGGCGCTTCAGCTCTTCCACCGTTTCGGGCGAGAGGTGATGCGGCGGCAGGCAGCAGGCAGAGTCGCCGGAATGGACGCCCGCCTCTTCGATATGTTCCATGATGCCCGCGACATGGACGTTCTGCCCGTCCGAGAGGGCATCGACATCCACCTCGACCGCGCCGGAGAGATAGCTGTCGAGCAGGACCGGGCTGTCGCCCGACACCTGCACGGCAGTGGAGATGTAGCGTTCGAGCTGGTCGTCGGAGCGGACGATTTCCATCGCGCGGCCGCCGAGGACGAAGGAGGGGCGGATGACGAGGGGATAGCCGACCTGGGCCGCGATGGCGAAGGCCTCGTCGCGGGAGCGGGCGGTGCCGTTGACGGGCTGTTTCAGGCCGAGGTCGTGGAGCAGCTTCTGGAAGCGTTCGCGGTCTTCGGCCAGGTCGATCGCGTCGGGCGTGGTGCCGAGGATCGGGATCCCCTCTTCATGCAGCGCATTGGCGAGTTTCAGGGGCGTCTGGCCGCCGAATTGCACGATGACGCCGTGCAGCGTGCCGTTTTCCTGTTCCACGCGCAGGATTTCGAGGACGTGTTCCAGCGTGAGGGGTTCGAAATACAGGCGATCCGAGGTGTCGTAGTCGGTGGACACGGTTTCGGGGTTGCAGTTGACCATGATGGTTTCATAGCCCGCGCCGGTCAGCGCATAGCAGGCATGGCAGCAGCAATAGTCGAATTCGATGCCCTGCCCGATGCGGTTTGGGCCGCCGCCAAGGATGACGACTTTCTTGGCGGTGGAGGGGCGGGCTTCGCATTCCACGTCGCCCATGACGGGCGTTTCATAGGTGGAATACATGTAGGGGGTCTGCGCCTCGAACTCTGCCGCGCAGGTGTCGATGCGTTTGAAGACGGCCGTGACACCAAGGTTGCGGCGGGCGCGGCGGACCTGGCCTTCGTCGCGGCCCGTCAGCTTGGCGAGGCGGGCATCGGTGAAGCCCATCATCTTCAGGCGGCGCAGGCCGTCGGCGGTAACCGGCAGGCCGTCGCGGCGGATCTGCGCCTCGGCGTCGATGATTTCGCGGATGCGGGCGAGGAACCAGGGATCGAAGGCGGTGATGGCCTGGATATCGTCGTTGCTCAGGCCGTGGCGCATGGCCTGGGCGATGACGCGGAGCCGGTCGGGCGTGGCCTCGGACAGCGCCTTGGAGATGGCGGCGCGGTCGGGCGCGCCGGGGATGGCGATTTCGTCAAAGCCCGAAAGGCCGGTTTCGAGGCTGGCCAGCGCCTTTTGCAGGGATTCGTGGATGGTGCGGCCGATGGCCATGGCTTCGCCCACCGATTTCATGGCGGTGGTGAGGTTGGGCTGGGAGCCGGGGAATTTCTCGAAGGCGAAGCGCGGGATCTTGGTGACGACATAGTCGATCGAGGGTTCGAACGACGCGGGGGTGACCTTGGTGATGTCGTTGTCCAGCTCGTCCAGCGTGTAGCCCACGGCCAGTTTCGCGGCGATCTTGGCGATGGGGAAGCCCGTGGCCTTCGACGCCAGCGCCGAGGAGCGGGAGACGCGGGGGTTCATCTCGATCACCACCATGCGGCCGTCTGCCGGGTTGATCGCCCATTGCACGTTGGACCCGCCGGTTTCCACGCCGATCTCGCGCAGGACGGCGATGGAGCCGTTGCGCATGATCTGGTATTCCTTGTCCGTCAGCGTCAGCGCCGGGGCCACGGTGATGCTGTCGCCCGTATGCACGCCCATCGGATCGACGTTTTCGATGGAGCAGACGATGATGGCATTGTCGGCGCGGTCGCGCACCACCTCCATCTCGTATTCCTTCCAGCCGAGGAGGGATTCATCGACAAGGACCTGGGCCACGGGCGAGGCTTCGAGCCCGGATTTCACGATGGCCTCGTAATCATCGCGGTTATAGGCGACGCCGCCGCCGGTGCCGCCAAGGGTGAAGGCGGGGCGGATGATGGCGGGGAGGCCCACATATTCCAGCGCGGCCATGGCCTCGGCGAGGCCGGCTGCGATGTCGTATTTGCCGGAAGGAAGCTTGGGGGCGGCGACGATGGTGGCTTTCGGGTTTTCAAGGCCGATGCGATCCATCGCCTCGCGGAACAGTTTCCGGTCTTCGGCCATCTCGATGGCCTGCCGGTTGGCGCCGATCAGTTGCACGCCGAACTGTTCCAGCACGCCCATATCGGCCAGCGCCAGCGCGGTGTTCAGCCCGGTCTGCCCGCCCATGGTGGGCAGGAGCGCGTCGGGGCGTTCCTTTTCGATGATCTTGGCCACCACTTCCGGGGTGATGGGTTCGATATAGGTGGCATCGGCAAGGCCCGGATCCGTCATGATCGTCGCGGGGTTCGAGTTGACGAGGATGACGCGGTAGCCTTCCTCCCGCAGGGCCTTGCAAGCCTGTGCGCCGGAGTAGTCGAATTCGCAGGCCTGCCCGATGACGATGGGACCGGCGCCGATGATCATGATGGAGGAGATATCGGTTCTTTTCGGCATGGTCCTGTCCCGCATGTGCCATCCCGCAGCATGAGTGCAGCGGGTGGAGGATTCGTGCTTCGCGCAAATTGACGGGGGTTTAGGGGAGTGGGGGCTGCTGCGCAAGCGGTTGTGGTGGTCAGCGATTTCTGACGCAGAAATCGCGCAAAATTCTGACGCAGAATTTTGCTGGGGGCTGGTGTCGCGCGGTTGGGGGGCGAAATCTGCGTCAGATTTCGGCGCATTTTCTGCGTCAGAAAATGCCTGCGCGGGCGGATCGGGGCGGCAAGGCGTCGCGGCTGGGCTGGTCGGGGGGTGGGGGCGGTGCTATCTCGGCCCGCGATGGAACGGAGTGGGCTTGCGTGATCCTTTTCGAACATGGTCCGGGCGGGGTGCCTGCGCTTTTCGACGGCGCGCGCGAGGTGATCGTGGCGCGGCGGGCGGATCAGGTGCGCGCCGCTTTGGCCCGTGCCGACCGGGCGCGGGCGGCGGGGGCCTGGGTTGCGGGCTATGTCGCCTATGAGGCGGGCTATGCGCTGGAGCCGCGTCTGGCGCGGCTGATGCCCGCGCGGCGGCCTGCGCCGCTGGTCCTGCTGGGGGTGTTCGACGGGCCGGTTGACGCGGGCGCGCTGCTGGCGCGGGCGGCGGAAGAGGCGGGGGCGGCGCGGCTGTCGCGCCTACGGCGCGGGATCAGCCGCGCGGCCTATGGCGCGGCGATGGCGCGGGTGATGGGCTATATCGCCGCCGGGGATTGCTATCAGATCAACCTGACCTTCCCGCTTTCGGCGCGGCTGGAGGGTGGCACGGCGCTGGGTCTCTATGGCGCGCTGCGGGCGCGGCAGGCGGTGGGATACGGCGTCTTCTGCGATCTGGGCGCGGGGCCGGTGGTCATGTCGCGGTCGCCCGAGTTGTTCTTCCGGGTGGAGGGGGGCGTGATTTCCGCCCGGCCCATGAAGGGGACCGCGCCGCGCGATGCGGACCCCGCGCGGGATGCTGCGCTGGCGGCGGAGTTGTTCGCATCCGAGAAGGCGCGGGCGGAGAACCTGATGATCGTGGATCTGCTGCGCAACGACATCGCGCGGATCTCCGAGGTCGGGTCGGTGAAGGTGCCGGAGCTTTATGCGGTGGAGCCTTTCGCGACGGTGCATCAGATGAGTTCGACCGTGACGGGGCGGCTGGTGGCTGGGGCCGATCTGGCGGGGCTGATGGCGGCGCTGTTTCCCTGCGGGTCGATCACGGGGGCGCCGAAGATCCGCGCGATGGAGATCATCCGTGAGGTCGAGGGGCGCGCGCGGGGCGTCTATTGCGGGGCGATGGGTTGGATGGCGCCTTCGGGCGATGCAGTGTGGAACGTGGCGATCCGCACGCTGTCGCTGTTTCCGGGCGGGCGCGTGGTGCTGAACGTGGGCGGGGGGGTGGTGCAGGACAGCACCGCCGATGGCGAATGGGAGGAGGCGCTGTGGAAGGCGCGCTACGCGGAGGGGCTGGCGACGTCCGGCTGATCGAGACGGCTCTGTGGGACGGGGCGGCCTTCCCCCGGCTGGCGCTGCATCTGGCGCGGCTGGCGCGCGGGGCTGCGGCCCTGGGGTTCCCCTGCGATCCGGCGGCGGTGGAGCGGGCGCTGTTCGCGGCGGTGGGCGATGCGGCGCTGCGGGTGCGGCTGACGCTGGGGGCTGCGGGGGATATGGAGGTGACGGTGGCGCCCTTGCCTGCAGGGAAGGCGGAATGGCGGGTGGGGCTGGCGGCGGCGCGGCTGGCCTCGGGCGATCCGTGGTTGCGGGTGAAGACGACGCGGCGCGCGGCCTATGACGCGGCGCGGGCGGCGCTGCCTGCGGGGCTGGATGAGGTGGTCTTCCTGAATGAACGCGGCGAGGTCTGCGACGGGACGATCACGACGGTCTTCTTCGACCGGGGGCAGGGGATGCGGACGCCGCCCTTGGCCTGCGGCCTGCTGCCGGGGGTTCTGCGGGCGGAACTGGCGGTGCCGGAGGAGGTGCTGCGGGCGGAGGATCTGCCGCGCGTGCGGCTGTGGGTGGGCAATGCGCTGCGCGGCCTGATCCCGGCGGTCTGGGCGGGGAATTGAGCGGAGCGCCGGCCGCGTGCCGCGTCCGGCGCAAGCCTTTCCTGTCGTCGGCGCCTGCGCGCCTCCTCCGGGGTCAGGGGGCCTTCTGCCCCCTCTTGTCCCGCCTGCGGCGTGCCAATTCACCCCCGAGGGTATTTGTCCCAAGATGAAGACCGGGCCATTTCATCTTGGCCGAAAATACCCTCGGGGGTGAGGAGCGCAGCGACGAGGGGGCGGACAGCCCCCTGCGACGGTGGGGTCAGGCGGTGAGGCAGCGGCGCAGGGCGCTGATGTCGTCGCGCATCACGCCATGGCCTGCGCCGGGGTAGACCTTCGTTTCCATGGCCGCGCCGAGGGCGCTGAGGGTGGCCGCCGTGTCCTGCACGCGTTGCACGGGAATGTGCGGGTCGCGTTCGTGGACGGAGAGCCAGACGCGGCCCTTGCGATTCCCTCCATAGTCGAAGCGTTTGGGGCGGTGGCCGTAGAGCGCTTCGGTCGGGGGGCCTTCGGCATCGCCCGTGCCGACGAGGCCGCCGGAGAAGGCGAGGAGGCCCGCGAGGGGTTCGCCCATGCGGGCATAGGCCTCGGACGCGAGGCAGGCGCCCTGGGAGAAGCCTGCGAGCCAGATGCGGCCCGGGGGGATGCCCTCGGATGTCAGGGTGGAGATGGCGTCCGTCACTTGCGCCAAGGCGCGGGTCACGAAGGGTTCCATCTGCGCTGATGGCGCGAGGAAGGAGGTGGGCCACCAGCTGTTGCCGGGGGCCTCGGGCGCGATGGCCGCCACATCGGGGAGGGCGGCGTGGGACATCAGCGACAGGATGTCGGCGGCCGAGCCGCCGCGACCGTGCAGCAGCACGATCCCGGCGGTGGCGTTCCTTGAGGGGCCCGCGCGATTCATGCGGGGACCTTGAGTTTCGGCAGCGTGGCCTCAATCCGGTCGCGCAGGCGTTCGTGCTGCGGGGGGAGTTTCAGTGCGGTGCCGAGGGTTTCGACGGGCTCGTCCACCGCGAAGCCCGGCGGGTCGGTGGCGATTTCGAACAGCACGCCGCCCGGTTCGCGGAAGTAGATCGCGTTGAAATACTGCCGGTCGATGACGGGCGTGGTGCGGTGGCCGAATTTCAGCAGCGCCTCCTGCCAGTGGTGCTGATCCTCTTGCGTCTTGGCGCGGAAGGCGACGTGATGGATCGTTCCCTTGCCGGGGCGCGGGACGGTGGGGACATCGGCGCGCCAGATGTCGATGATGTTGGCGCGGTCATTGCCCGGCGCCTTGAGCCGGAGGCGTTCGCCGCCGGGGCTGCGTTCGCTGCCCTGCACCTCATAGCCGAAGGCCTCGGTCAGGAGGCGCGCGGTGGGGTCGGGGTCGCGTTCCCAGAGGGTGACGGAATGGAAGCCGTGCCGGTCAGCCGCGCCTTCGGTTTCGATCAGTTCCACGGGGGCGCCGTCGGGATCGCGCAGCGTGAGGACGCGCTGGCCGAAGCGCAGCGTCGGCGCGGGGAGGAAGTTGTCGCCTTCCGACATCTCGTCGATCATCGTGTCGAAGTCGCCCTTCGGGATGGCATAGGCATAGGCCGAGGCCATGCCGGGGCCGGCGCGGCCGGGGCCTGCTTCGGCGAAGGGGAAGAAGGTGAGGATGGTGCCCGCGCTGCCCGTATGGTCGCCGTAATAGAGGTGGTAGGTGTCGGGGGCGTCGAAGTTCACCGTCTTCTTCACGAGGCGCTGTTTCAGCGTGCCTGCGTAGAAGTCGACATTGGCCTGCGGCGGGCCGGAGATGGCGGTGACGTGGTGAAGGCCGGGGATCCTGGTCATGGCTTTGCCCTTTCGGCTGATGTTTGCTGTTGCCACCCATATGGGGCCGGTGCGCGGATGTGGGAAGCGGGCAGGGGCGCGCGGGAGTTGTGCAGCGATGCACGAATGGGCCGCCGGTCCCGTGCGGCCCCCGTGCGGGCCTTGACTTCGTCTGCGCCAAGGGGTGTATCGGCGCGATGACCGAAGATGCCTCGCAAGGGGGAGCATGATGCACGCCTATCGCAGCCATACCTGCGCCGAATTGAACAAAGCCCATGTGGGCCAGACGGTCCGCCTGTCGGGCTGGGTGCATCGCGTGCGCGATCACGGGGGCGTGCTGTTCATCGACCTGCGCGACCATTACGGGATCACGCAGGTTCTGGCGGACAGTGACAGCCCCGCCTTTGCCGAGATCGAGAAGGTGCGGGCGGAGTGGGTCATCTGCATCGACGGGCGCGTGAAGGCGCGGGATGCGGCGCTGGTGAACCCCAAGATCCCGACCGGGGAGGTCGAGGTCTATGCCACCGGCATGACGGTGCTGGGGGCTGCGGAAGAGCTGCCGATGCCGGTCTTCGGCGAGGTGGATTATCCCGAAGAGACGCGGTTGACCTATCGCTTCCTCGATCTGCGGCGGGAGAAGCTGCATCGGAACATGATGCTGCGCTCGAACGTGGTGCGCAGCTTGCGCAACCGGATGTGGGGGCAGGGGTTCAACGAATTCCAGACGCCGATCATCACGGCGTCTTCGCCGGAAGGAGCGCGGGATTTCCTTGTTCCCAGCCGTCTGCATCCGGGCAAGTTCTATGCGCTGCCGCAGGCGCCGCAGCAGTTCAAGCAGTTGATCATGGTGGCGGGGTTCGACCGTTACTTCCAGATCGCGCCCTGTTTCCGGGACGAGGATCCGCGCGCGGACCGGTCGCCCACCGATTTCTACCAGCTGGACGTGGAGATGAGCTTCGTCGAGCAGGAGGATGTCTTTGCCGCCGTGCAGCCCGTCATTCAGGGGCTGTTCGAGGAGTTCCGGCCGGATTGCAAGGTGCCGTCGGAATGGCCGCGCATCGCCTACAAGGATTCGCTGCTGTGGTATGGCAGCGACAAGCCGGACCTGCGCAACCCGATCAGGATGCAGGTGGTGAGCGAGCATTTCCGGGGGTCGGGCTTTGCAGTGTTCGCGAAGCTGCTGGAGAACGAGGGGACCGAGGTGCGGGCGATCCCCGCGCCGACGGGGGGCAGCCGGAAGTTCTGTGACCGGATGAATGCCTTTGCCCAGAAGGAAGGTCTGCCGGGGATGGGGTATATCTTCTGGCGGGAGGCCGAGGATGGGTCGGGGATGGAGGCGGCGGGGCCGCTGGCCAAGAATATCGGACCCGAACGGACCGAGGCGATCCGGCAGCAGCTTGGGCTGGGGCTGGGCGATGCGGCCTTCTTCCTTGGCGGCAAGCCCGAGCAGTTCGTGTCCTTTGCGGGCAAAGCGCGCAACGAGATCGGGCGCGAGTTGGGGCTGGCGGAGACGGATACGTTCCGTTTCGCCTGGATCGTGGACTTCCCGATGTATGAGAAGACCGATGACGGGAAGATCGACTTTTCCCACAACCCCTTCTCCATGCCGCAGGGGGGGATGGAGGCGCTGATGGGCGATCCCTTGGCGGTGCATGCCTATCAGTATGACCTTGCCTGCAACGGCTATGAGCTGATTTCGGGCGGCATCCGCAACCACAAGCCCGAGATCATGTACAAGGCCTTTGAATTGGCCGGATACCCCAACAGCGAAGTGGACAAGCGGTTCGGGGGGATGGTGAAGGCGTTCAAATATGGCGCGCCGCCGCACGGGGGTTGCGCCATGGGGATCGACCGGGCGGTGATGCTCTTGGCGGATGAACAGAACATCCGCGAGGTGATCATGTTCCCGATGAACCAGCGCGCCGAGGACCTGCTGATGGGCGCGCCGAGCGAGCCCTTGAACGAGCAGCTGCGCGAGTTGCGGCTGCGGGTCGTGCCGAAGGATCAGTAATGGGGAGGGGCGCCGGGGGCGCCCCTTCTGCTTTGGGGGTCTGCGGTTTGTTGGGCCGAACACCCCCTCCCGCCGAACACCCCCTCCCGCCAAACACCCCCTCCGCCGAACACCCCCTCCCCAGCCCTCCCCCATGCTGGGGGAGGGGGTTTTGGGCCCCCCTCGCCAAGCCGGGCATTCCCTGCCAGTCTGTCGCCCTGACCCGAGGTGATCCATGCTGCCGCATCCGCCGCTTTATTCCGCATCCGTCCCCGTCTTCCGGCATTACCTGGAGCGGGTATCGCTGATCGTGGAGCGGGCGGGGCAAGCGGCGATGGGGGCGCGGATCGCGGATGCCTTTCCCGCCGAGCAGCAATTCGGCACGGCGGCGGGCTTCGCGCTGCGGGTGGCCTGTCCGCTGGCCGGGCGCGAGGTGCCGGACCTGCCCGCCGCGCTGGGCCCGCGGCTGGCGGTGGCGCGGGCGGTGCTGGGGGCGATGAAGCCCGCGGAGTTCGAAGGGGCGGAGGCGCGGCTGATCCGGCATCGGGCGGGCGAGGCCTGGCTGGAGCAGGAGGGGGCGGCCTTCCTGCATCTCTACGGGATGCCGAACTTCCTGTTCCACCTGACCATGGGCTATGCCGCGCTGCGGGCGGCGGGGGTGGCGCTGGGCAAGGCGGATTTCGACGGGTTCCATGCCTATCCCCCGGGATTTGCGTTCTGATCTTGCGATTGTGGCCCGGGGCGGGGCAGAAGGGGGAAAGGCTGGGGAGGCGGGCAATGGCGGGCAAATTGATCGAGGGATGGCAGGCGGCGGACTGGCCGGGGGAGGCGCCCCTGGAGGGGCGCCATGCGCGGCTGGTGCGGCTGGATGCCGATGCCCATGCGGCGGATCTTTTCGCGGCCTTTGCCGGGCATGACGGGCTGTGGGATTACATGCCCTATGGCCCCTTCCATTCCGCCGCCGCCTATCACCGCTGGGCGAAGGAGGCGACGGCGGGCAAGGATCCGGTGTTCTGGGCCATCCACGCCGAAGGGGCGGCGCATCCCTCGGGCGTGGCCTCCTTCCTGCGGATCACGCCCGACCATGGCAGCATCGAGGTGGGGCATATCTGCCTGTCGCCCGCGCTGCAGCGGGGGCGGGCGGCGACCGAGGCCATGTTCCTGATGATGGACTGGGCCTTTGCGCATGGCTATCGGCGCTATGAATGGAAATGCAACGCGCTGAACCTGCCGTCGCGGCGGGCGGCGCAGCGGTTGGGCTTTTCCTATGAGGGCGTGTTCCGCCAGCATATGGTGATCAAGGGGGCGAACCGGGATTCGGCCTGGTTCTCGATCATCGACAGCGAATGGCCTGCCCTGCGCGAGGCCTATGCGGCCTGGCTGTCGCCCGCGAATTTCGACGCAGGCGGGCGCCAGCGCGAGCGGCTGTCGGACCTGACGCAACTGGTGCGCGCGGCATCGGACCCGGCGCTGTAACCCGCGCCTCAATCCGGGTAGAGCGTCACCAGCCGCAGGTTGACGGCATCGCGCAGCGCCGGGGGAAGCGGCGGGGGCGGGGCGGGCGGCATCTGGGGGGCGGCCTGGGTCATGGGGCGATCCTGCGCGGCGGCTGTGGCGAATCTTTGGCAAGTCCTGCGCCAATCCTGCGGCGAGAGGCGTTAAGCGCCGGTAAAGGCCCCTGCGACCGCCCGGCCCCTTGCGCGGGGGGCGGGGCGCACCCATAACCCGGGACGAGAGCTTGTGAGGGAGTGACCGATGATCGGACGACTGAACCATGTGGCCATTGCCGTGCCGGATCTGGCGGCGGCGGCAGAGCAGTATCGCGGCACGCTGGGCGCGAAGGTCGGCGCGCCGCAGGACGAGCCCGATCATGGGGTGACGGTGGTCTTCATCGAATTGCCGAACACGAAGATCGAACTCCTCTATCCCCTCGGCGAGACTTCCCCCATCGCGGGCTTCCTGGAGAAGAACCCGGCGGGGGGCATCCATCACATCTGCTATGAGGTGGAGGATATCCTTGCGGCGCGCGACCGGCTGAAGGCCTCGGGCGCGCGGGTGCTGGGCTCGGGTGAGCCGAAGATCGGGGCGCATGGCAAGCCGGTGCTGTTCCTGCATCCCAAGGATTTCAACGGCTGCCTTGTCGAGCTGGAACAGGTGTGACGCGATGAGCATCACCTCGGCCATGGTGCTTTATGCCGTGACCTGGTTCATGGTCTTCTTCATCGTGCTGCCCTTGCGCTTTGTCAGCCAGGGCGATGCGGGCGATGTGGTGCCCGGCACGCCGAAAAGCGCCCCGGCGACCGAGATCGTGGGGCGGAAGGCGAAGCTGACGACGCTGATCGCGACGCTGGTCTGGGCGGTTCTGGCGGGGATCATCCTGTCGGGGGTGATCTCGATCCGCGATATCGACCTGCGCGGGGTGATGACGGGGTGATCAACCCCTGCCCGCGGTGATCCGGCGGAGCGGCGTGCCGCCGCAAGGTTTTCCTCTCGCCTGCGCGCCTGCGCGCTTCGGCTCGGTTGCCGGGGGTTCCCCCCGGACCCCCGGGGTATTTGGGCCAAGATGAAGTGGCATGGTCTTCATCTTGGGAAAAATACCCTCGGGGGTGAATTGGCCCGCGAAGCGGGACAAGAGGGGGCGGAACGCCCCCTGAACACCGAGCCGGACGCGCGGCACGCGCGGGAGGCGAGAGGAAAGGCTTGCGGCGGCACGCCGCTCCGCCGGATCAGCGGCGGGTCAGGCGGTGGAAGAGATGGGTGAAGGTCGCCACGCCGAGGACCGGGATCACGAGGTTCACGAGCGGGATCGAGAGCGGCGCCGCCATCAGGATGCCCGCGCCCCAGATGCGGGCCTTGTTGGCGCGCCAGAGATCGCGCGCCTCGGTCCGCGGCATGCGGCGCTGGGCGACGAGGGTGAAATATTCCCGCCCCAGCAGATAGCCGTTCAGCCCCCAGAACAGCACCGGCACCAGTGGCCCGGCAAAGGGCCAGAGCAGGAGCGCCACGAGGTTCGCGACCAGCGCCACGCCGAAGAAGTTGACCGCGCCGATCAGCCCGTCGGCCGCGCCCTGCGGGCGGGCGGGCGCAAGGCCGGGATAGTGGCGATCCTCGACCGCATCGGCCACGGTTTCGAGGAAGAGCCCGGTGAAGGCCGAGGCGACGGGCACCATCAGGAAGACCGAGGCGAGCAGCATCAGCAGGATCGAGCCGATGGAGAGCAGCGTATCCAGCCCCCCGACCGGGCCGAGCAGCGGCAGGTCGGTGGTTTCGGGCACCAGCCACTGGATCGCCCCCAGCATCAGCGCATAGAGCGCGACCAGAAGCGCCAGGGTCAGCGCCACGCCCAGAAGGACGACGCGGCGGAAGCGGGCATCGCCCCATTGGCCGAGCGCGGCAAGGAAGGAGGACAGGATCAGGCCCATGCGGCGGCGCCTCCGGTTCAGGCCCAGTGGACGACCCGCGCGAGATCGGGGCGCGGGCGATCGGGGGCGGGGGCGGCCTTGCTGCCGATATGGATGATGCCCGCCACCCATTCCCGCGCGTCGCAATCGAAGGCGCGGGTGATGAAGGGGCGGTCATGGCTGACCCAGCCGGTCAGCCATTGCGCGCCCCATCCGGCGGCCGAGGCGGCATTGACCAGCCCGGCGCAGAGCGCGCCTGCCGAGAGGGTCTGTTCGATTTCGGGGATCTTGTCGGAGGCCTTGGGCGCGGCGATCACCACCACGGCCAGATGCGAGCGGTCGAACTGGCCGCGGCCCTTCTCGATCCGTTCCGGATCGCTGCCCTCTTCGCGCGCCCGCGCCTCGGCCAGATCGGCCCAGCGGGCCAGCGCCGGGCGATAGCCCACGATGAGCCGCCAGGGTTCGAGCTTGCCGTGATCGGGCACGCGCAGCGCGGCCTGCAGGATCGGCTGGAGCGCGGCGCGGTCGGGGGCGGGGCCTGTCATGGCCTTGGAGGGATAGGAGAGGCGGGTGGAGAGGAAGGTGAACGCGTCCTGGTTCATGCTTTCGTGCCTTGTCCCCCGGCCTTGGCGCGGGGCGGTGGGGTGGGGTTTCTGGCGGAGCGGGCCTTGGCCCGCATTGCTTTTGTCTCGCCTGCGCGCCTGCGCGCTTCGGCCTGGTGGTTTGGGTATTTGAGCCGGGATGAAGGGGCAAGGGGGGTGTTGGGGGATCAGGGGGTTGTGAAGAGGGTTTCCAGATCGTCGATCCAGGCCGAGAGGAAGGCATCGAAGCGGGCGTCGGGCTGGCGCGCGGAGAGGGTGGCGGCCAGCGGATCGGGGATGGTGACGGGGCTTTGGGCCAGATCCTCGATCACGGCATGGCCGCAGAAGGGGACATAGACCTCGGAATAGCCGCCTTCATGGACGCAGAGCAGGCGGCCCGCGCAGAGCGATTCGGCGGCCTCGCGGGTGAGGCGGGTCATCTGGCGGAAGGTGTCGGCAGTGGCGAGCATGCGGCCCAGCGGATCGAGGGCCGCGGCATCGAAGCCGCAGGCCACGATGATGACATCGGGGCGGTGGGCATGAAGGGCGGGCAGGACGAGGCGCGTGAAGGCCTCGAGATAGCCGCGATGGCCGGTGCCGGGGGGCAGGGGGATGTTGCGGTTGCTGCCGCGCGCCGGGCCTGCGCCGCGGACCGTCGCCGCGCCGGTATCGGTGGGATAGTTGCGGTCCTGGTGCAGCGAGATGGTCAGCACATCGGGATCGGCAAGGAAGATCGCCTCGGTCCCGTTGCCGTGATGCACGTCCCAGTCGATCACGGCGAAGCGGCGGGCCTGGCCCGCGGCGCGGGCGGCCTCGATCGCGATGGCGATATTGGCCAGCAGGCAGAAGCCGTTGGGATGATCGGGCAGGCAGTGATGGCCGGGCGGCCGGGTGAGGGCATAGGCATTGGTCACCTCGCCCGACAGGATGTCGCCGAGGGCGCGCAGCGCGAGGCCCGCGGAGAGGGCGGCGATCTCGAACCCGCCGCGGCCGAAGGGGGCGCGGGGGCCAAGCTCGCCGCCTTCGGCATCGGACAGCGCCTTGAAACGGTCGAGATAGGCGGCGGGATGGACGCGCAGCAGATCGTCGCGCGTGGCGGGATCGGCCCCGCGCAGGGAGAGGTGGCGCAGGAGGCCCGTCGCCTCGATCAGGTTCTTCAGGCGGCGCTTGGTTTCGGGGCTTTCGGGCAGGCCGCCGCCGGGCTGGACGAACTGGCCGAGGGGGCCGCCCACCGGCAGGGTCAGGGCGTAGTTGCCGCCATGGTGCCAGAAGGTGCGTTCGTCGGTGTAGAAGGCGGTGGTCATGCAGGGATCCTGTGGGCAGTCTGGGGTGGGGCTTGCGGCGGGTCTTGCGGCGGGTCTTGCGGCGGGGGGCTTTCCAGCGGGCGGGAATTGGCGCAACTGTCGGCGGCAAGGTTAGGGGCGCGCGGGCGGGAAGGCCAGAGGGATGCGGAAGGGCGAGCGGGCGGATCTGGCGGTGCCGGGGGCGGAATTCGCGGTGCGGGCCGTGCCGCGGGCGCGGCTGGCCGGGGTGAGCCTGGAGGGCGGGGTCTGGCGGATCGCCGTCTCGGCCCCGGCCGAGGACGGGCGGGCCAATGCCGCCGTGGCCGAGGCGCTGGCCCATGCGCTGGGGGTGGCGAAGGGGCGGCTGGTGCTGATCCGGGGGGCCACGTCGCGCGACAAGCGGTTCCGGCTGGAGTGACGGGGCGCGGGGCTGCGCCGGGTCGGGATCGGGACGGGGGGCGGGAGGTCCCGGGTCAGGCCCGGGACGGGGGGCGGGATCAGCCCTTGGGGGGGCGGGGCTGCGCCGGGTTGGGATCGGGACGGGGGGCGGGAGCTGGGGCGGGAGGTCGCGGGGCAGGCCCCGGGACGGGGTTCGGGATCAGCCCTTGGGGGGGCGTGTCTCGATCCGGTAGCTGCCTTCGGGCAGGTCCAGCGCGGCGGCGAGATCGCGCAACTGGGCCATGGACAGGGTGATGCGGGCGGGTTCCTCGGTCATCGGGTCGATCTGTTCCAGCGTCACGCAATCGTCGAAGGCGAGGATGGTGATGTCTTCCATCAGGCCTTCATGCCCCTCGTCGATGAGGGTGATCACGGTGGCGTCGAAATCGTGCTCGATGGTGAACATGGGGCAAGGCTAGACCGGGCGGGGGCGGCGGTGCAATGGGAAATGCGGGGGGGAATGAGGGGGGCGTAGGAGAGGCCGGTGGCGGGGCCTTGCTGACATGGATGTGAGCGGGGCGCGGGGGGGCTGTGCTTGGCGGGCGGCTTTGCTAGATTGGGAAAAACGAGAAAGGCCGCGCGGCAAGCGGGCGGCAGGCATGAGGTCGGGTCGATGCGGGCAATCGTGACGGCAATCGCGCTGGCGGTGACGGGGGTTTCGGCCTGTGTGCCGACCCAGCAGGCGGGATATCCCGCGCCGGTGCCGGTGGCCGCGCCGGTGGATCCCGGCGCGCCCCTGACGCCGCGGCAGGCGGCGGACAATTTCATCCGCGTCGTGGGCCGGGTGGAGCCGATGACGGAAGAGATCTGCCGCGCCCGCACGCGCGGCGTGAATTGCGATTTCCGCATCGTCATCGACGATCGTCCGGGGCAGGGGCCCAATGCCTTTCAGACGCTGGATGAAAGCGGGCGGCCGGTGCTGGGCTTCACGCTGGCGCTGGTGGCCGATGCGCGCAACGAGGACGAGATCGCCTTCGTCCTTGGCCATGAGGCAAGCCATCACATCCTGGGCCATATCCCGCAAAGCCAGCAGACGGCCATGGCCGGCGCGATGGTGGCGGGGATCCTGGCGCAGGCGACGGGCGCGGATGCCGCGGCGGTGCAATCGGCGCAGCGTCTGGGGGCCACGGTGGGGGCGCGGCGCTATTCGCGGGGCTTCGAGCTGGAGGCCGATGCGCTGGGGGCCGAGATCGCGCTGATGGCGGGCTATGATCCGGTGCTGGGGACGGGTTTCTTTGACCGGCTGCCCGATCCGGGCGACCAGTTCCTGGGCAGTCATCCGCCCAATGCGCAGAGGAAGGCGCAGGTTCAGGCCGTGGTGGCGCGGCTGCGCGGCTATTGATCGCCCGGCGCGCCCGCTTGATTTGCGTCAATGCGTCGCGGGGGCGGCCGGGGCATGCTTGGCCTGCGGGAACGACTGAGGATGACGGCGATGATCGGTTATGTGGAAGCCCCGAGGGCCTGGGGCCTGACGCGCGGCATGGGGCGCGCGGTGGGCGTGAACCTGACGGATGCGGTGATCGAGGGCTGGCTGAGCCGGGCGGAACTGGCCGAACTGGTGGAGCGCTGCCAGGCCTGCGAGAGATCGGCCGAGTGTCAGGGCTGGCTGGCGCGCAATGTGACGGCCGAGGCGCTGCCCGCCTTCTGCCCGAACAAGGCGGGGATCGAGGCGCTGGTGGCGCGCTGAGCCCATGGCCAAGGCCGCCCTGCCGGGCTATGGCGGGGGCATGAGAAAGCTGGGCGAAGTGCTGCGCGACCGCGGATCGCGCTATGCCGTCTCGGGCGGGCCGGTGGCGGGCCGCGCGGGGGTGGAGGCGTTCCTGGCGGAGCTGAAGCGGGAAAAGAAATACGCCAAGGCCACGCATAACAGCTAGGCCGTGCTGCTGAGCGAGGGCGGCGCGCAGAAGGGCGATGACGGCGAATCCGGCGCGGGGGCGGTGATGCTGAAGATGCTGGAGCGGGCCGGGTTGCGCGATCAAGTGGTGGTTGTCACGCGCTGGTATGGCGGCGTGCATCTGGGGGGCGACCGCTTTGCCCATGTGGTGACCTGCATGCGCGCCTATCTCGACGCGCTGGGGCGGAGCGGGTAATCCTTGACGCCACGGCAAGGGATGGGCGCAATGATCGACTGGCTGAAGGCCGAGGTGCGGCGGATCGGGAACACGACCAAATGGTCGTGGGAGGGCTGGGTTTCGGCCTGGGCGCGCGAGAAATCGTTGCGGCAATGGGTGCTGGTGAATGTGCTTTCGGCGGCGCTGGCCTTCGCGCTGGATCTGACGCCGGGGGAGCGGGCGCTGATCCTGGCGCTGGGATTGCTGCTGCTGGCGGCAGAGTTGATGAACACCGCCATCGAGGAGGTGGTGGATTACATCTCGGAAGAGATCGACCCGCGGGCGAAGCGGGCGAAGGATGCGGGATCGGCGGTGGTGGCGGTGACGGCCATCGCGGGGGGCGTGGCCTGGCTGGTGGTGCTGATCGGCTAGGCGATTTCTGACGCAGAAATCGCGTCGGAATTTGGCGCAAATTCCGGGTGGCAGGCCGGTTGCGGCCTGCGGGGACGGGGGAGGATTGCGTCGGCTGTCACTTTCTGCCCCTGCTTGTGGTTCGCGTGGCCTCGCTGGTGATCCTGATCGGCCAGGCGATTTCTGACGCAGAAATCGCGTCGGAATTTGGCGCAAATTCCGGCTTGGGCACCGTTTCCTGCGTCAGGAAACGGCGCGAAATCTGCGTCAGATTTCGCCCTCGCGCGGGTGCCGGGCAGAAGAGGGGCGTTCCAGTCCAGGGGGGGCGGGTTTGCAACGCGTGGGGCGCGCTGCGCCCCGGGTCAGACCCGGGGTGGGGTTGTTGCGGCCTTGGCCTGCCTGCGCCGATGGGCGCGGTAGAGGAGGGGGGCTGCGATCCTGTCATAGAGCAGGGTCACGACCGGGCGGATGACGGGCCAGCCGGTCACCCGCGCCAGCCAGCGCCAGCGCGGCAGGGCGGCCCAGATCGCGCGGAAGGCTTCCAGCCCGGACAGGAGATTGCCGTCCTGCAGCACATGCAGGCGGCGCGCGGCCTGATCTTCGGTCAGGCCCCAGCGGGCGGCCTCCTGCAGGGTGTCAAAGCGCAGGGGCGCGCCGTCGCGGGTGGCGGCGGCGCGGTAATGATCCACCTCGAAGCGGCAGAGCGGGCAGGTGTCGTTATAGAGAATGCGGGTGTCTTCGGTCATGGCGCAAAGCTAGGCGCGGGGCGACCCGCGCCAAGCCCCTGCGACATCAGAGCCGGGAATGGGACCCGTCGCAGAAGGGGGCCTTCGCGCTGGCCTTGCAGCCGCAGAAGAACATGCGCTTCCCCTCTTCCGCCGTCACCTTGACCGGTGTGAAGGCGGTGCCCTTGTGGCTGCCATCGCAGAAGGGCTGGGTCTTCGACTGGCCGCAGGCGCACCAGAAGTAGGATTTTCCCGCCTCTACCTCCACCGGGTAGGGGGCGCGCTGGGCGATCTTGGGGGCGTCGGTCATGGCTGCTCCTGCGGAATGGCTATGGCCGAGGATGTGCAGCGCGGCGCGCGGCGGTCAAGCCGTCAGACCCGACGACCGAACAGGTCGTATTCGGTGGCTTCCTCGACCTCGACCGTGACGATGTCGCCGGGGGAGAGGGTTTCGAAACCCTCGTCGATGAAGAGGTTGCCGTCGATTTCGGGCGCGTCGGCCCTGGTGCGGCAGGTGGCGCCTTCGCCGTCGACCTCATCCACGATGACCTGCAGCCTGTGGCCGACCTTGGCGGCGAGCTTCGCGGCCGAGATGGCTTGCGCCTTTTCCATGAAGCGATCCCAGCGGTCCTGCTTCACCTCTTCGGGCACATGGTCGGGCAGGGCGTTGGAGCGCGCGCCGGGGACGTTTTCGTATTTGAAGCAGCCGACGCGGTCGAGCTGCGCCTCGTCCAGCCAGTCGAGCAGGGTCTGGAATTCCGCCTCCGTCTCGCCGGGATAGCCCACGATGAAGGTGGAGCGCAGGGTGATGTCGGGGCAGGTGGCGCGCCAGGCGGCGACTTCGTCGAGCGTGCGGGCGGCGGCGGCGGGGCGGGCCATGCGTTTGAGGACGTCCGGATGGGCGTGCTGGAAGGGGATGTCGAGATAGGGCAGGATCAGGCCTTCGGCCATGAGCGGGATCAGGTCGCGCACATGGGGGTAGGGGTAGACGTAATGCAGGCGCACCCAGGCGCCGAGGCTGCCCATTTCCCGCGCGAGGTCGGTGATGTGGGCGCGGACGGCGCGGTCCTTCCACGGACTTTCGTCATGCTTGCGGTCCAGCCCATAGGCGGAGGTGTCCTGAGAGATGACGAGGAGTTCGCGAACGCCTGCCTCGACCAGTTTCTCCGCCTCGCGCAGCACGGCGTTGGCGGGGCGGCTGACCAGTTTGCCGCGCATGTCGGGGATGATGCAGAACTTGCACTTGTGGTTGCAGCCTTCGGAAATCTTCAGATAGCTGTAATGGCGCGGGGTGAGGCTGACGCCGGTGGCGGGCAGCAGGTCGATGAAGGGGTCGGGCTTCGGCGGCACCGCGCCGTGGACGGCGTCCAGCACCTGTTCGTATTGATGCGGTCCTGTCACCGCCAGAACCTTGGGATGCGCGCCGGTGATGTAATCGGGTTCTGCCCCAAGGCAGCCGGTGACGATGACGCGGCCGTTTTCCTTCAGCGCCTCGCCGATGGCGTCGAGGCTTTCGGCGCGGGCGGAATCGAGGAAGCCACAGGTGTTGACGATGACGGCATCCGCGCCTGCGTAATCGGGGGAGATCGCGTAACCTTCGGCGCGCAGGCGGGTGAGGATGCGTTCGCTGTCCACGAGCGCCTTGGGGCAGCCGAGCGAGACCATGCCGATGGTGGGCTGGCCTGCGCGGCGTTCGTCGGGAACGGAGGCGCGGGCAAGGTCGGGGCGGAGGTTCGGCGGGTTCTGGGTCATGCGCTCGCCCATAGCGCAAAGGCCGCGCTTCGTGAAGGGCGGTGATCTGGCGGAGCGGCGTGCCGCCGCAAGGTTTTCCTCTCGCCTGCGCGCCTGCGCGCTTCGGCTCGGTCGCCGGGGGTTCCCCCCGGACCCCCTGGGTATTTGGGCCAAGATGAAGCGGCATGGTCTTCATCTTGGGGAAAATACCCTCGGGGGTGAATTGGCCCGCGAAGCGGGACAAGAGGGGGCGCGAGCGCCCCCTAACATCCGAGCCGGAGCGGATGCGGAGGCGAGAGGAAAGGCTTGCGTGGAACACGCGCAATCGGATCGCCGGCGGTGGCTTGCCCCGGGGCGGGGGGCGGCATAGCGTGCCGGGCGAGAGGAGACCTGCCGATGACCGATCCCCGCCCGCTGATCCTGTCCTGCCCCCTGCCGCGCAGCCTGCCGCTGATCCTTGCGCCGGATCGGCTGGCCGAGTTGCGCGCGCGCTACCGGATCGTGGAGACCACCGATGCGGACCTGCCCGGCCTGCCGGATGCGGTGCTGGGCGAGGCGCGCTACATCATCGGGCAGCCGCCGCTGGACGCGGCCACGCTGGCGCGGCTGTCCTCCTTGCGCTGCATCTTCAACGTGGAATCGAACCTGCTGAACAACATGCCCTATGACGAGGTCTTTCGCCGGGGCATCCATGTCGTCACCACCGGGGCGGTCTTTGCCCAGCCGGTGGCCGAGATCGGGCTGGGTTTTGCGCTGTCGCTCTTGCGCAATATCCATGGGGCGGATGCGGATTTCCGCGCCGGGCGCGAGCTTTGGGGGGGCGAGGGGAACGGCGCGGCGCGGCTTCTGACCGGGGCGGAGGTCGGCATCCTGGGCTTCGGCGATCTGGGGCGGGCCTCGGCGCGGGTGCTGGCGGGATTTGCGCCGCGCCTGCGGGTCTTCGACCCCTGGCTGCCCGCCTCGCGCATCCGCGAGGCCGGGGCGGAGCCCGCCTCTCTGGAGGCGGTGATGGCGCAGTCGGATGTGGTCTTCTGCACGGCGGCCGTCACCAGCGAGAACCGGGGCTTTCTTGGCGCGGCGGAATTCGCCGCCATGCGGCGGGGCGCGATCTTCCTGCTTCTGTCCCGCGCCGATGTGGTGGATTTCGGCGCGCTGATGGCGGCGGTCAGGGGCGGGCATATCCTGGCCGCCTCGGATGTGTTCCCCGAAGAGCCCCTGCCCGCGGATCATCCTGTGCGCGCGATCCCCGGCTTCCTTCTGTCGGCGCATCGGGCGGGGGCGCTGGACGTGGCCTTCCGGCGGATGGGCGAGATGGTGCTGGAGGATCTGGCGCTGCTTGACCGGGGCCTGCCGCCCATGGTCTGCAAGCGGGCCGAGCGCGAGACGGTGGCGCGGTTCCGCTCGCGCCCGGTGGCGGTGAACTGATCCGTCGGGCGGCGGGTTGGGCGCTTGCGGCGGGGGCCGCGCGGCGCGTAACCTGACGGGGGCAGGGGCAGGAGGAATGATGCGCTGGGTTTTCCGGATCCTTGGGGTGCTGGCGGTGCTGGTGGTGATCGGCGCGGCGGCGCTGCTGTTGATCCCGTCGGACAGGGTGGCGGCGCTGGCCGTGGGGCAGTTCGAGAAGGTGACGGGGCGGCAGCTTACGATCGAGGGCGGGGTGACGCCCACGCTCTGGCCCGTGCTGGGGGTGGAGACGGGGCGGATCACGATTTCCAATGCCGACTGGTCCGACGAGGGGCCGATGCTGGTGGCCGATGCGCTGGCCATCCGGATTGATGCTAATGCGCTGTTCGGGGGCGCGGTGCGCATCACCGGGCTGGAACTGACGCGGCCCGAGATCCTGATCGAAAGCGGCGAGGAGGGGATGGGCAACTGGGTCTTTGGCGGTGCCGCCGGGGGCACGGCTGCGCCCGACATGGCCACGGCGGAGACGCCCTTCACGCTGGATCTGGGGGTGATCCGCGATGGCAGCATCGGCTATGTCGATCATGCGACGGGGCGGCGGGTGCAATTGACCGGGGTCGATCTGGAGGCGCGGCTGGCCGATTATGAGGGGCCGCTGGACCTTGTCCTCAGCGCCGAATCGGCGGGGCAGGCGGTGGAGATGGAGGCGCAGCTGGCGGCCTTTCGCACCGCCTATGAGGGGGGCGTCTCGCCGGTCACGCTGGCCCTGCGGGCGGGGGCGGCGGAGATCACCTTCGCGGGGCGGGCCGGGTTCCGCCCGATGGTGGCCGAGGGGCGGCTGGAGGCGGATCTGGGCGATCTGTCGGCCGTCTCGGCGCTGGCCGGGATCGACCGGCCCGCGCTGCCGCAGGGTTTCGGGGCGGAACGGGTGGCGGTGGCGGGCGATGTGACGCTGACGGCGGAAGGATCGGCCCATCTGCGCGGCGGCAGGATCACGCTGGACGGCACGGCGATCACCGGCGATCTGGACCTGACGCAGGGCGCGGCGCGGCCGAAGCTGGTGGCGCGGCTGGCCATGGGCGATCTGGTGGTGGCGGGCAATGTGGCCGAAGGAACGGGCGCGGGCGAGGGCGGCGGGGCGGTGGCCACGGCGGGCTGGTCGGACCGGGCGATCGAGGCGGGGGGGCTTTCGGCGCTGGATGCCGAGATCGGGCTGCGCGCGGATTCGGTCGCGCTGGGGCCGGTGCGGCTGGGCCCGGTGGCGGCGGGGATATCGGTCGACAATGCGCGCGCGGTGTTCCGGCTGGACGAGGTGGGGGCCTATGGCGGATCGGTCACCGGGCAATTCGTGGTGAATGCGCGGTGGGGCCTGTCGGTCGGGGGGGACATGGTCTTTCGCGGCATCAGCCTGCAGCCGATGCTTTCCGACCTGACGGGCTTTGCGCGGCTGATCGGGACGGGGGATCTGACGCTGGATTTCCTCGGCTCGGGGGATTCGGTGGCGGCGATCATGAACAGCCTGTCGGGATCGGGGGTGCTGAACCTTGGCCCGGGCGAGATCGTGGGGCTGGATATCGCGGGGATGATCCGCAGCCTGGATGCGGGTTTCGTGGGCGAGGGGCAGAAGACGATCTTCGACAGCCTTTCGGCCAGTTTCACCATCGAGGCGGGCGATCTGTTCAACCGCGACCTGCTGATGGCCGGGCCGGTGATCAGCGCGGAAGGATCGGGCCGGATCGGGCTGGGCGCGCGGGATATCGAATACCGCATCCGCCCCACGGCCCTGCGCGGGGCGGATGGAACGGGGGGGATTTCGGTGCCGCTCTGGATCACGGGGTCCTGGGCTGCGCCCAGCTTCGCGCTGGATCTGGAGGCGCTGGCGCAGGAGAACCTGAAGGAAGAGGCGGCGGCGCTGGAGGACAGCCTGAAGGAAAGGGCGGCGGCGGAGTTCGACCAGCAGGAGGGCGAATCCCTGGAGGATGCGGCGAAGCGCAAGCTGGAGGAGCAATTGCGCGAGGAACTGGGCGAGGGCACGGGCGGGCTGCTGCTGGACCTGCTGGGGGGCGGCAACTGAGCCTCTGACCTTGGCGCGGGGGGGCGATTTTTCTCGCGAAAAATCCGGGGATCCTTCCGGGGAAGGATCCCTTGGCGAAATTTCGCAGAAATTTCGTGGGGCGGGCGGCTTGAGATCAGGGAGAGGGTGACATGGGCAAGGATGTGGGCGAGGCGCTGACGGATGCGGCCTTCACGCGGACGCGGTTGAAAGGGTCGCTGATCGAGAATTCATGGTCCGGCGCGCAGAGTTTCTTCCGCCGGAAATACAGCAAGGATCTGACCGGGGTGGATGTGGCCATCAGCGGCATCCCCTTCGACACCTCGGTCAGCAACCGCCCGGGCGCGCGGCTGGGGCCGGAGGCGATACGGCGGGCGAGTGCGCCCCATGCCTGGGGGCCGATCTGGCCCTGGCGCTTTGATCCTTTCGACACGCTGGCCTGCATCGACTATGGCGATTGCGCCTTCGACTGGGGCGAGCCGATGGAGGTGCCCGCCGCCATCGAGGCGCATGTGGCGGGGATTCTGGCGGCGGGGGCGGCGACGCTGAACCTGGGCGGGGACCATTTCACCACCTATCCGACGCTGAAAGCCCATGCCGCAAAATTCGGGCCGATGGGGATGGTGCAGTTCGATGCCCATCGCGACGTGGAACAGGATGCGGGCGGGCGCATCGACCATGGGTCGATGTTCTACTATGCGGTGCGCGACGGGATCCTGGATCCCGAACGCGTGGTGCAGGTGGGGATCCGGACCTGTTTCCACGGCGAAGAGACGCATGGCATGACGATCCTGCATGCCGACCGGGTGCATGACATGCCGGCGGAAGAGGTGGCGGCGGTGATCCGCGATGTGCTGGGCGACGGGCCGTCCTACCTGACCTTCGACATTGATTGCCTTGACCCCTCCACCGCGCCGGGGACGGGGACGCCGGTGCCCGGGGGGCTGACCTCGCATCAGGCCTTGTCGATCCTGCGGGCGATGAAGGGGCTGGATTTCACCGGCATGGATGTGGTGGAAGTCTCGCCGCCCTTTGATCATGCCGAGATGACATCGACCGCCGCGGCGATCATCGCGGTGGAGATGCTGTGCCTGAAGGCCTGGGCGCGCGGGGCGGGGTGAACGGGCGCGGGGGGGGCGATTTTGTCTCGCGAAAAATCAGGCGATCCTTCGGGGAAGGATCGCCAAGGCGCGGGAGTTTCGGGCCGGATTGCCCGGGCTGGGCTGCGGATCAGCGGCGGCGGTCGCGGCGCGCGCTCATCGGCTGGAAGGCCACGCCGACATGCGCCTCGCAATAGGGCTTGCCCGGCAGCGAGGGCAGGCCGCAGAACCAGAAGTCATCCGTTGCCGGATCGCCGATGGGCCATTTGCAGGTGCGTTCGGTCAGTTCCATCAGCGTCAGGCGACGCGCGCGCTTTTCCACCTCGCGCACCGAGGCCAGGGCTTCGGGGCTGATCTCGTTGGCCGAGGGTTGCGGCGGCAGCGGCTGGCCTGCGGGGACGATGGCCTTGCGGATCGGCAGCGGCGTCACGTTCGAGGGCGCGGCGGCCGGGGCCGGGCGGTCTGCGCCCCGGCTCGGGGCGGGTTCGGCCCTTGCGGCGGGTTCGGGGCGCGGCTCGGCCCGGGGGCTGGCCGTGGCGGTGGCGGCGGGCGCGGCGGTGGCGGGGCTGTCCTCATCCTCGTCCTTGCCGCCCGCGACGCGGTTCGACAGACCGAGGCGATGCACCTTGCCGATCACGGCATTGCGCGTGACGCCGCCCAGTTCCTTGGCGATCTGCGAGGCCGACTGGCCTTCGGCCCACATGCGCTTGAGCGTCTCGACGCGCTCATCGGTCCAGGACATGGCAACCCCTTTGGTGGAACATTCCCCGCCATTCTAGACGGGACGGCACGGGATACAAGCGGCGCGCGGCAAGATCAAGCGCTGCAGGGGGCAAGCCCGGGCTTTCCTTTCGCGCCAACCTGCGCTAGGGAAGCCGCATGAGCCATCGGACCCGCCCCTTCGCGCTGCCCCGACGCCGACGCTGACCCGCGCCGGACGCTCTGCCTTGCCCGCGCCGCAGCGGGCCGCCTTCCCAAGTTGACACCCCCCCCGCCCGGCCATTACGGCTAGGGCTTCGCTTTCAAGGACATATCCCATGATCCCTGCCGTCCTGCCGACCTACAATCGCGCGCCCCTTGCCTTTACCAAGGGCGAAGGCTCCTGGCTTACGGCAGAGGACGGGACGCGATACCTCGATCTGGGGGCCGGGATCGCGGTGAACGCGCTGGGCCATGCCCATCCGGCCTTGGTGGCCACGCTGACGGAACAGGCGGGCAGGCTGTGGCATGTGTCGAACCTCTACCGCATTCCGGAACAGGAGCGGCTGGCGGAGCTGCTGGTCGAGAACACCTTCGCCGACACCGTCTTCTTCACCAATTCGGGGACGGAGGCTGCGGAACTGGCGATCAAGATGGTGCGCAAATACTGGTACGAGAAGGGCCAGCCGGAGCGGGTGGAGATCGTCACCTTCGAGGGGTCGTTCCACGGGCGGTCGACGGGGGCCATCGCGGCGGCGGGGGCGGAGAAGATGGTCAAGGGCTTCGGCCCGCTGATGCCGGGCTTCACCCATCTGAAATTCGGCGACCATGACGCGCTGCGGGCGGCTGTCACCGACCGGACGGCGGCGGTGATGATCGAGCCGATCCAGGGCGAGGGCGGCATCCGCACCCTGCCCGATGCCTGCCTGAAGGGCCTGCGCGACCTTTGCGACGCGACCGGGGCGCTGCTGGTCTTCGACGAGGTGCAATGCGGCATGGGCCGGACGGGCAAGCTGTTCGCGCATGAATGGGCAGGCGTGACGCCCGACATCATGATGGTGGCCAAGGGCATCGGCGGGGGCTTCCCCTTGGGCGCGGTGCTGGCGACCGAGGGCGCGGCGGTGGGCATGACGGCGGGCAGCCATGGGTCTACCTATGGCGGCAACCCTCTGGGCTGCGCGGTGGGCGCGAAGGTGGTGGAGATCGTGGCGGAGGACGGCTTCCTCGATGCTGTGGGGGCGAAGGGCGCGCGGTTCCGGCAGGGGCTGGAGGGGCTTGTCGCCTCGCACCCCGAGGTGTTCGAGGGCGTGCGGGGGCAGGGGCTGATGCTGGGGCTGAAATGCAAGGCCACGAATACCGATGTGGTCAAGGCCGCCTATGCGGAACATCTGCTGACGGTGCCCGCGGCGGATAACGTGATCCGGCTGCTGCCTGCGCTGAACATCGCGGATGAAGATATCGCCGAGGCGCTGGCCCGGCTGGACCGGGCGGCAAGCCGGGTGAAGGCCGATGCGGCATGAGACCTATACTTTCCCGCGCCTGACCCGCGCGGATTATCCCCTGATGCGGGGCTGGCTGGCCCAGCCCCATGTGCGCGCATGGTGGGGCGACCCGGAGGAGGAGATCGCCCTGATCGAGGAGGATATCGACACCAATGGCCACGGGGGCCCCACCGACATGCGGCTGGTGGCGCTGGAGGGCCAGCCCTTCGCCTATGTGCAGGATTATCCCGCGCATCACTGGGGCGCGCCGCAATATGCGGCCTTCCCCGCAGGCGCGCGGGCGGTGGACACGTTCCTTGGCGATCCGGCCTTTCTGGGCCGGGGGCATGCCGGCCGCTATCTGCGGCAGCGCTGCGCCGAACTTGTGGCCGAAGGCGCGACGGCGGTGGTCATCGACCCCAGCCCCGACAACGAACGCGCCGTCCGCGCCTACCGACGAGCGGGCTTTGCCCCGCGCGGGATCCTGCCTTGCGAGGATGGCGATCCCGTGCTGGTGATGGAATTCGAACCCGCCCCTTCGTCTTGGTGAAAATACCCTCAGGGGGTCCGGGGGCAGACTGCCCCCGGGGCCTCCACCCCAGAAAAGCGAAATGACATGAAGCACTTCCTTGATATCCACAAGACCGACGCCGCCGAGTTGCGGTCCATGATCGACTCTGCCCATGCGATGAAGACAGCGCGCAACGGCCGCCCCAAGGGATCACCCGATGATGACACGCCGCTGAAAGGCCGCATGGTCGCGCTGATCTTCGAAAAGCCCTCGACCCGCACGCGCGTCTCCTTCGACGTGGGCGTGCGCCAGATGGGCGGCGAGACGATGGTGCTTTCCGGCAAGGAGATGCAGCTGGGCCATGGCGAGACGATCGCCGACACGGCGCGGGTGCTGTCGCGCTATGTGGACCTGATCATGATCCGCACCTTCGAGGAGGCGACGCTGCTGGAGATGGCGGAACATGCCACGGTGCCGGTGATCAACGGGCTGACCAACCGCACCCATCCCTGCCAGATCATGGCCGATGTGATGACCTATGAGGAACATCGCGGCCCCATCGCGGGCAGGAAGGTGGTCTGGTGCGGGGATGGCAACAATGTCTGCGCCTCCTTCCTGCATGCGGCGGGGCAGTTCGGGTTCGACTTCACCTTCACCGGGCCGGAGACGCTGGACCCGGAGGAGAAGTTCGTTCAGTTCGCCCGCGAGAAGGGGTCGAAGGTGACGATCCAGCGCGATCCCTTCACGGCGGTGGAAGGAGCGGATCTTGTCGTGACCGATACATGGGTGTCGATGCATGACCCGGAATCGGCCAAGGAGCGGCGGCACAACCAGCTGCGCCCCTATCAGGTGAACGAACAGCTGATGAGCCGGGCAAAGCCCGACAGCCTGTTCATGCATTGCCTGCCCGCGCACCGCAATGACGAGGCGACGAGCGCGGTGATGGACGGCCCGCATTCGGTGATCTTCGACGAGGCCGAGAACCGCCTGCACGCGCAGAAGGCCGTCATGCGCTGGTGTCTGGGGCTATGATCCTGTCGCGCGCGGCGGCCATGCGGGCCGCCGCGCGCGCCCCATTTGTGTTGCGAGTGTTGCCATGTCATCGCCGCTCTTTCCCGCCGATGTTGCCCTTCGGCGTCACCTCCTGACCGGGCTTCTGTCCCATGCGGGGACCCTGCGCCTGACCCGGCGGCTTTGCCGGGCCTTCGGGACAAGGCGGCGGGACCTGCGGGCCGAGATGCGCGGCTGGATCGCGGCGGGAACGCCGATGGGGTTCATCGGGCGCAACCATCTGGTCTGGACGGGCAAGGCGGAACGCATCGTCCTCGATCTTTCGGCAGAAGAACTGACGACGCTCATCTTCGCGCTGCGCGCGATCCGCCAGCATGGCCACAGCCGTTCCATGCCGGGTGATGCGGCAGAGATCCTGCATCAGGTGATGGAGTCGCTTTCGCCTGCAGAGAGGGGCCGCCGCGCTGCCCTTGCCGGCGGGGACTTGACGCTTCTGCCGCCCGTCATGGGCCCGGATGGCCGCCCGGGAAGCCCGGTTCGCGCGGCCGTGCTGACGGCCCTGCACGAAGAGCGGGCCCTGCGCTTTGTCTATACCGCCGCCGATGGCGCGCGGACGGAGCGCGTGGTCTGGCCCGCGGGCCTGACCCATCATGGAAGCTGTCTGCTGGCCTTCTGCACCCTGCGGCAGGATTTCCGCACCTTCCGGATCGACGCCATCGCCGCGCCCGAGGTCGGCGCCGCCTTGCCCAGGCCGCGTGCTGCCCTGCTGGCGGATTGGCGGCATCACGATCCGGCAGCCGCCGGGCGCTGGAACCCGGAGGATGGCCACCTGACCGGGGAGGAAGATGATTGACAGGGCAGGGCGCCGGGCCGAGGGTCGGGCCGAGGGTCGGGCCGAGGGTCGGGCCGAGGGTCGGGCCGTTCAGCAGGGGGACTTTCATGCATCACCGTTCCGTCGCGGTCTATGACCGCTTTCTTGCCAATCTGTCGAAGATCCTCACCAAGGCCGAGGCGCATTGCGAGGCCAGGGGCATCAAGCCCGAGGCGATGCTGACCTTCCGGCTGTTTCCCGACATGTTCCCCTTCCTGCGGCAGGTGCAGCTTGCCTGCGATTTCGCGGCGCGGGCCTGTGCGCGGCTGGCGGGAGAGGAGCCGAAGTCATTCCCCGATACCGAGACGAGCTTTGCCGAATTGCAGGCCCGCATCGCGGCGGCGCGGGGCTATATCGCGGGCTTCGATCCTGCCCGCTATGACGGGGCAGAGGGGCGGGAGATCCGCATCAGGATCCGGGGGAACGAGGTCACGATGAAGGGCGAGGCCTTCCTGAACCTCTATTCCCTGCCGCAGTTCTATTTCCACATCGCGACCGCCTACAACATCCTGCGCCATAACGGGGTGGAATTGGGCAAGGGCGATTACATGGGTGGTTGAGGGGGGGCGGTTGATCGGGCGGGGGCGGGGGCCGCGCGGCCCCCGTCACTTCGCGGCTTTGGCCGCCGGTGTCCCCCCCGCTTCCACCGGATGCAGCCCGTCCGCCGCCGCCGTCCGCCCCGCCATCAGCGCCACGAAGATCAGCAGCAGCGCGAGGGCGCCATAGGTGAAGCGGAAGCCCACATATTCGGCGACGAAGCCGATGGTCGAGGGCGCGACAAGGATGCCGGAATAGCCGAACATGGTAACGGCGGCGATGCCCGCGCCGGGGGCGAGGCCGGGGTGGTTGCCGGCGGCCGAGAACATGATGGGCACCATGTTCGCCACGCCAAGGCCCGAGACGGCGAAGCTTGCCACGGCGATCAGATCGGTGGGCGCCAGCGCGCCCCCCAGCATCCCCGCCGCCGCGATCAGCCCCGACCAGCGCAGCGTCCGCACCGCGCCAAAGCGGTTGCGCACCCCGTCGCCCGCAAAGCGCATGATCGCCATCGCGCCCGAGAAGAAGGCGAAGGCCAGACCCGACCGCGCCACGTCGGAGCCCAGTTCCTGTTGCAGGTAGAGCGCGGCCCAATCCAGCACGGCCCCTTCCGGCACCATCGAGAACAGCGCGAGGATGCCCAGCAGCCAGATCGCCGGATCGCGCGGGATCAGCGCGGTCCTGGGCGCCTCAGATCCTTCGGGATGGATATGGGGCGGGTCGGGCAGGACAAAGGGCATGGCCGCGATCACCATCACCGCCGCCACGGTGGCGGCCCAGAGGGCCTGCCCCTCGGCCCCCCAATGGGCGATGAGCCAGCCGCCGAGCGCGCCGCCGAAGAAACCGCCAAGGCTCCAGAATCCATGCGACGAGGACATGATGGCGCGGCCGAGCTTGCGTTCGACCGCCACCGCCGAGGCGTTCATCGCCACATCCATGCAGCCGATCAGCGCGCCCAGAAGCATCATCGCGGGCGTCAGCAGCCAGAGCGAGGGCGAGAAGACCACGGCAGGCAGGACCGGCACGATGGAGAGCGCGAAGGCGCGCAGCACCTTTTGCGAGCCGTAGCGCGCGATCAGGCGACCGGCAAACAGCATGGCGCTGACTGCGCCGAGGCCCAGCGCGAGGATGAGGAGGCCGAGCGTGAATTCGGAAATGTCATGGCGCGGCAGCAAAAGCGGGATTTGCGGGGCCCAGGCCCCCATGGTGAAGCCGTTGGCAAGGAACATCGCCGCCACGGCCCAGCGGCCGCGCCATGCAGTTCGGGGATCGGACATCGGGCGCTCCTTGAGGTTTGGCGCAGGATTAGAGCCTTCGCCCGCGCGGCGGAAGGGGGCGGCGTTGACGTTTCGTTTCGCCGCATTTCAGCGGGGTCCGGGGCCAACGAATTTTCTGCGAAAATTCAGGCCCCGCCCGCGGGGCCCCTTCAGATTTTTCGCAGAAAAATCGTTTCTTTCAGGTGCCGCGGGGCTTGGCGCGGAGGGTGGGTTCGGCCTCGGTCGGGTCTTCGGGCCAGGGATGCCTTGGATACTGGCCGCGCATGTCCTTGCGGACATCGGCATAGGAGGTGGCCCAGAAGCGCGGCAGGTCCATCGTCACCTGCACCGGGCGCTGGCCGGGCGACAGGAGCGTGATCCGGAGCGGCTTGCGGTCTGCCCCCACGACGGGATGGACCGTCACGCCGAAGAGTTCCTGCAGGCGGATCTCGATCGAGGGGGCCTCGCCTTCGTAATCGATCGGGACGCGGCGGCCGAGCGGGGTTTCGAAATGCGGCGGCGCGATGCGGTCCAGCATCTGGGTCTGATCCCAGGACAGCAGGGCGCGCAGGGCCTCCGTCACGTCCAGCGCGCGCAGGTCGGCTTCGGTGCGTGCGCGGCCCATATGCGGGAGAAGCCAGTCGTCGAGGCTGTTCATCAGCGCGGCATCGGTCATGTCGGGGAAGGTGTCACCCGTGCCGCGCGCCAGTTCCACGCGGGCGCGGAAGCGGCGGGCGGCGGGCGTCCAGGGCAGGCCGATCTGGCGCAGGCCGTCCAGCGCGGCACGCGCGACGGCCTCTTGCGGCGCGTCGGGCCATGTGCGGTCGTCCAGCACCAGCGCGCCGAGCCGTTCCTGACGGCGGGCCAGCACGCGCCCCTCGCGCCGGGACCATTCGCAGAGATCGTGCCAGCGGATGCGCGGGGCGAAGAGGGCGCGGAGTTCGGCTTCCGTGATCGCCACGGCCTGCCGGATGGTCGCCTCGCGCGGGTCGCCGTCGAGGTCGGTGGCGACGATCAGGCGCGCGCCGGAGAGGGGCAGGCCTGCGGCCATCGCCGCGCCCTTGCCGCCCGACAGCACCCAGCGCGGCGCGTCGCCCTTGCGGCGCAGGCCGATCCGGTCGGGATAGGCGAGGGCGGCCATCTGCGCGGGGGAGAGGTCGTCACGCGCGCCTTCAGGGATCGCACGGGCAAGGCGCTTCGCCTCGTCCCGGATGCGGTCGAGGGTGGGGCGGTGGGCCTGTGGCGGGGGGCGGTCGATGGCCTTCAGGCGGTGCAGCAGGTCGGGCGGTTCGCCGCGCAGTGGGTCGCGTTCGGCCAGAAGGGCGGCGAGGGGGGCGGCCCCTGGCCCCGCAACGGCCAGCATGTGGCCGAGGCGGGGATGCAGGGGCAGGGCCGCCAGCCTGCGCCCGTGATCGGTGATGCGGCCCCCGTCATCCAGCGCGCCGAGGTCGGCGAGCAGCGCGCGCGCCTCGGCCAGCACACCCGCGTGGGGGGGCGTGAGGAAGGGCAGGTTGGCGCTGCCCCAGAGGGCGAGTTCGAGGGCGAGGGGGGTGAGGTCCGCCGCTTCGATCTCGGCCGGGGGGAAGGGGGAGAGGCCGCCTTCCTCTCCTCTCGTCCAGAGGCGGTAGCAGGTGCCGGGGGCGACGCGGCCCGCGCGGCCGCGGCGCTGTTCGGCCTCGGCCCTGGTGACGCGTTCGGTGATCAGGCGCGACATGCCGGAGGGCGCGTCGAAGCGCGCGCGGCGGGCGCGGCCGCCATCCACAACCACGCGGATGTCGGGGATGGTGAGCGAGGTTTCGGCGATGGAGGTGGCAAGGACGATCTTCCTGCCGGGAACGGGGGCAAGTGCTGCGCGCTGGGCGGCGAAGTCCATCGCGCCGAAGAGGGGCTTGACGGTCACGCCCTGCGGCAGGGTCCCCAGGGCCGCCTCCACCCGCCGGATTTCGCCTTCGCCGGGCAGGAAGGCCAGGATGCCGCCTTCGGTCGTTTCCTCCAGCGCCTGACGGATCAGGTTGGCAACCGCCGCCTCGTAACGCAGGGACGCGTCGGGCGGGCGGGGAAGCCAGCGGGTTTCCACCGGGAAGGCGCGGCCTTCCGAGGTGATGAGGGGCGCGTCGCCCAGAAGGCGGGCGACGGGGGCAGCGTCCAGTGTGGCGGACATGGGCAGAAGGATCAGGTCCTCGCGCAGCGCGGCGCGGATTTCGAGGCAGAGCGCAAGGCCGAGGTCGCCGTTGAGGCTGCGTTCGTGGAATTCGTCGAAGATCACCGCGCCCACGCCGTCGAGCGAGGGGTCGGACTGGATCATGCGTGTCAGGATGCCTTCGGTCACCACTTCGATGCGGGTGGAGCGGCTGACCTTTGCCTCGCCCCGGATGCGGTAGCCGACGGTGGCGCCCACGGATTCGCCCAGCGTTTCGGCCATGCGTTCGGCGGCGGCGCGGGCGGCAAGGCGGCGGGGTTCCAGCATCACGATGCGGCCCGTGATCAGGCCAGAGGCCAGCAGGTCCAGCGGCACGCGCGTCGTCTTGCCCGCGCCGGGGGGGGCCTGCAGCACGGCCATGCCGCGCGCGGCGATGGCGGCGCGGAGGTCGGGCAGGGCCTCGTCGATGGGCAAGGCGTCGGGGGGCAGGGCGTCGGGGGGAAGCGAGTCGGTCATGCGGTGTTTATCGGGGGGAGGTGGGGGGATGGGCAAGCCGGGTGCGACAGGGATCGTCGCGCGGCCTGCCCGCACTGGCATCCGGCAGCGCTCTCGCGCTAGACAGGGACAAAGCGACCGGAGACGGACATGACGGCACGGGCAACGGATGTGGCGGCGCTGGCCGAGGGCGTAGCGGCGGGCGAGCGGCGGGCGCTGGCGCGGGCGATCACGCTGGTGGAAAGCGGGCGGGCCGACCATCGGGCGCAGGCGCTGGACCTGCTGGCGCGGCTGCGCGCCGAGGGCAGCCCCGCGCGGGGGCGGCAGGCGCTGCGCCTTGGCCTGTCGGGGACGCCGGGGGTGGGGAAATCCACCTTCATCGAAAGCTTCGGCCTGATGCTGACGGGGCAGGGCAAGCGGGTGGCGGTGCTGGCGGTGGACCCAAGCTCGGCCCGTTCGGGCGGGTCGATCCTGGGTGACAAGACGCGGATGGAACAGCTTTCGCGCGATCCGCTGGCCTTCATCCGGCCCTCGCCCAGCCAGGCGCAGATGGGCGGCGTGGCGCGGCGCACGCGCGAGGCGGTGGCGCTGTGTGAGGCGGCGGGGTTCGATCTGGTGCTGATCGAGACGGTTGGCGTGGGCCAGTCCGAGACGGTGGTGGCCGAACTCTGTGACCTGTTCCTGCTGCTGCTCGCCCCTGCCGGGGGCGACGAGTTGCAGGGCGTCAAGCGCGGGATCATGGAGATGGCGGACCTGATCCTGGTGAACAAGGCGGATGGCGACCTGAAACCCGCCGCGCTGCGCACCATGGCGGATTACGCGGGCGCGCTGCGCCTTCTGCGCCGCCGCCCGCAGGATCCGGAGGGGTTTCCCAAGGCGATCTGCGTCTCGGCGGTAGAGCGGGAGGGGCTGGCCGCGGCCTGGGACGAGATGCAGGCGCTGGCGGCCTGGCGGCAGGCCGGGGGGCATTGGGCGGCCCGGCGCGCGGCGCAGGCGCGGCACTGGTTCGAGGAAGAGGTGCGCCAGGGCCTGCTGGCCGCGCTGGCGCAGGAACCGGCGCGGGGGATGCTGGAGCGGTTGGGGCAGGCGGTCACCGAAGGCAGCCTCACCCCCGAAGCGGCGGCGGCGCGGCTGCTGGACCGGCTGGCCTGATCCCCGCCTGCCGGTCGGGCCGGTGGGCGGGGGGAATCGGTGGCGCGCCTGTGCCAGGCGCGGGATGGCGCGGGCCGCGCGGGGCGATCCGTTTCGGGTGGAGCGCGATTTTTCGCAGAAAAATCGGATCGGGAGTGGGCGATTTTTCTGCGAAAAATCGGGTCCCGGCCGGGCTGTTCCGCCCAAGGGTCGCTTGACGCCTGCCTGGTGACCGCCTATACGCCCCCAATCGAATTCGGACGCCCGGGGTGACTCGGGGGCCATAATTATTCGGGCCAAGCCCCGTATACACACGAAGGAACACGACGATGTCGCGCGTCTGCGAACTGACGGGCAAGGGCCCGATGACCGGCAACACCGTGAGCCACGCGAACAACAAGTCGCGTCGCCGCTTCCTGCCGAACCTGAACGAGGTCACGCTGATCTCGGACGTGCTGGGCCAGTCGTTCAAGCTGCGCATCTCGGCCGCGGCGCTGCGCTCGGTCGATCATCGCGGCGGGCTGGATGCCTTCCTGGCCAAGGCCAAGGATGAGGAACTGTCCTCGGGCGCGCTGAAGATCAAGAAAGAGATCGCAAAGGCGCAGGCTGCCGCCTGATCCCTTGCCCGAGACATGAGAATGGCCCCGCCGCGCCTGTCGCTGCGGGGTTTTTCGTCATGGTGCGGCGGGATGCGGCAGCGGGGGAGCGACCAAACGCCCCTTTTCCGCCGCCGCGCGATCGCCTATTCAGGGGGCATGTCCACTGCATCCCTGCCGCGCAGCCCTGGCTCTGTCCTGACCGGCCTGATCCTGGCCCTGGCCCTTGCCATGGCCTCGGTCCTGTCGATGGCCGAGCGGTTGCGCGCCGAGGGGGCGATGCAGGTGGTGCTGTGCGGCACGCCGGGCGTGGAGCAGGTGATCACGCTGGATGCCCAGGGGCAGCCTGTTACGCCGGTGCATCACTGCCCGGAATGCCTTGTCCTGACCGCGGCTACCGGCCCTGCGGCGCCGGGGGCGCCGCTCAGGCCGGAAACCCGGGTAGAGCGGCTTGCCCCCGTCATCGCGCGGCCTTCGGAAAGCCTGGCCCCGCCCTTGCCCGCGGCCCGGGGGCCGCCCCTGACTGCCTGAAGACCGCGCGGCGCGCGCGCGATCCCGCGCCACGATCTTTCGACAGCAGGACCAATCACAGCAAGGACTGAACCCATGACGTTTCGCATGACCTTTGCCGCCGCGCTGGCGGCGATCTGCCTCGGGCTGCCGGTGGCGGCAGAAGACCATCCCGAAGGCATCCATATCCACGACATCTATGCCCGCAGCATGGGCTCTGTCGGCGCGTCGGGCGCCGTCTTCTTCATGATCCACAACAATGCCGCCGAGGATGACCGTCTGGTCGCGGCCAGTTCCGATGTGGCCGAACGGGTGGAGCTGCACACCCACAAGGAAGACGCCAATGGCGTGATGCAGATGCTGGAGGTTAAGGAAGGCTTTGCCATTCCGGCGGGCGAGATGCATGCCCTGGCGCGCGGCGGCGATCATGTGATGCTGATGGGCCTGACCCGGGAATTGAAGGATGGCGATGCCATCGCGCTGACGCTGACCTTCGAGAAGGCGGGCGAGGTGCAGGTGGAAGCCGTGGTGGACAATGCGCGCAAACCCGAAGAGGGCGGCATGATGGACCATGACCACAGCCACGGCCACAGCCACGGCACCGACGGCTGAACCGCCCTTCATCAATCAAGTCAGGACGCCCCGCCGATCGCCGGATCGGCGGGGCGTTTTCCGTTCCGGGGGGGCTGTGTCGGGCGGCTGGTGGCGAGGTCAGCCGGCGCAGTAGGCCTCGGCCGTGGCGCCGAAATTCTTGTAGCGTTCCCAGAAGGCATCGTCGGCCGCGCGCTGGGACATCCAGGCGTCATGGGCGCGGTCGGGATCGCGGAAGAAGGCGGCGGCGCGGCGCTGGTCGGAATTGCGCAGGGTCATGTCGGCGGCCTGCTGGATGCAGGCGCAGAGGCGGCGGTTCGCGGCGTCGCGATCCGACCGCAGGCAGGCGCGTTCGATGGGGCCGGCCTCGGCCCGGGGGGACATGGCGGGAAGCGCCAGCGCAGCCAGAACCGCCCCGATCAGGAATGTCTTCATGTCTCTGCCTCTTGCCGCGTGGCGGGCGGGGCCCGGCCGCGATCCTTTTTCTGCGGGGCAATATGACGGAAGGTGCGGGTCTTTTCAATCGCGGCGGGCGGAATGCGACATCACGTTTCGCTTGGGCGGGAGGGGCAGGGCGGGGCTTTCCAAGGGCGCGGTGCTGGGGGGCTGCTGTGGGGGCTTGTCCCGGGGGCGGGGCTGGGCAAGGCTGCGGGAAACCGCTCTGCTTGGGAAGGGACAGGGAAGAGATGCGCGAAACCTGGTGGCCGGCCTCATCCTCGTCTCTGCCGCGCTATGCGGGGCCGGTGAGTTTCTTTCGCCTGCCGATGCTGGCGGATCCGGCGGCGGTGGATATCGCGCTGCTGGGCCTGCCCTATGATGGCGGCACGACGAACCGGGCGGGCGCGCGCCACGGCCCCCGCGCGCTGCGCGAGGCGAGCATGTTCATCCGCCCCTATCACCATGTCACGCGGCGCTCGCCCTATGAGGTGGCGCGGGTGGCCGATCTGGGCGATGCGCCGATGAACCCGATCGAGGTCGGGCAGGCGCTGGAGCTGATCACCGCGCATTATGCCGGGCTGCGGGCGGCGGGCGCGGTGCCGCTGACGGCGGGGGGCGATCACCTGATCACCCTGCCCATCCTGCGGGCGCTGGCGCAGGACGGCCCGGTGGGGCTGATCCAGTTCGACGCCCATTCCGACACCAATGACAGCTATTTCGGCGGCCACCGCTATACCCATGGCACCCATGTCCGGCGCGGGATCGAAGAGGGGCTGATCGACCCGAAGCGGACGGTGCAGATCGGCATCCGCGGCACGCGCTATGCCCCCGACGGGAATGATTTCGCGGAAAGCGCCGGGGTGACGACGCTTTACATCGAGGATGTCTATCGTCTGGGGGTTGCGGGGGTGGTGGAGCGGGCGCGGCAGGTGGTGGGGCAGGGGCCTGCCTACCTGACCTTCGACGTGGACGGGATCGACCCTGCCTTCTGCCCCGGCACCGGCACGCCGGAAGTGGGCGGATATACCGTGCATGAGGCGCAGGCGATGGTGCGGGGGCTTGCCGGGCTGGACCTGATCGGGGCGGATGTGGTGGAGGTGGCCCCGCCCTTCGATCCGTCGGGGAACACCGCGCTGGTGGGGGCCACGATGATGTTCGAGATCCTTTGCCTGCTGGCCGATGCGCGTGCCGCGCGGCGGGGATGACCCTGTCGGAGCGGGGGGGCAACGGCCCCCCCGCACCCCCCCTTTTCCCCGATCCGGCCGCCGTTCCGGGGGGGTGGCGGGGATTTGGGTATTTGGGCCAAGATGAAGGGGCGGGACTGTGCTTTGCGGGGGCTTTCCGCGCCTTGTGGGACAGGCTATATGCGCGCCATGACCCAGCTTGACCAGATCCGCAACTTCTCCATCGTGGCGCATATCGACCACGGCAAATCCACCCTCGCCGACCGGCTCATCCAGATGACCGGGACGGTGGCTGCGCGCGACATGAAGGCGCAGATGCTGGACAGCATGGATATCGAACGCGAACGCGGCATCACCATCAAGGCGAACACCGTGCGGATCGAATATCCGGCCAAGGATGGGCGGACCTATATCCTGAACCTGATCGACACGCCCGGCCATGTGGATTTCGCCTATGAGGTGAGCCGGTCGATGCGCGCGGTGGAAGGGTCCTTGCTGGTGGTGGATGCAAGCCAGGGGGTGGAGGCGCAGACGCTGGCCAATGTCTATCAGGCCATAGATGCGGGCCATGAGATCGTGCCGGTCCTGAACAAGATCGACCTGCCCGCCGCCGACCCGGACCGGGTGAAGGAGAATATCGAGGATGTGATCGGTCTGGATGCCAGCGACGCGATCCCGATCTCGGCCAAGACCGGGCTGGGGATCCCCGATGTGCTGGAGGCCATCGTCACCCGCCTGCCCGCCCCCAAGGGCGACCGGGACGCGCCCTTGAAGGCCATGCTGGTGGACAGCTGGTATGACGCCTATCTGGGCGTCGTCGTCATGATCCGGGTCATGGATGGCGTCATCCGCAAGGGCGACCGCGTGAAGATGATGCAGACCGGCGCCGTCTATGGCATCGACAAGCTGGCCGTGCTGAAGCCGCAGATGGTGGATATCGCGGAGCTTGGGCCGGGGGAGATCGGCGTCCTCACCGCCTCGATCAAGCAGGTGCGCGACACGCGGGTGGGCGACACGATCACCCATGAGCGCAAGGGCTGCGACACGCCGCTGCCGGGGTTCAAGCCCGCGCAGCCGGTGGTCTTCTGCGGCCTTTTCCCGGTGGATGCCAATGACTTCGAGGCGCTGAGGGATGCCATCGAGAAGCTGGCGCTGAACGATGCGTCTTTCAGCTATGAGATGGAAACCTCTGCCGCGCTCGGCTTCGGGTTTCGCTGCGGTTTCCTTGGCCTTCTGCACCTCGAGGTGATCCGCGACCGGCTGGAGCGGGAATATGACCTTGACCTGATCACCACCGCGCCTTCGGTGGTCTTCAAGCTGCACATGAAGGATGGCGAGGTGCGCGACCTGCACAACCCCGCCGACATGCCCGACCTGACCTATATCGACCATATCGAGGAGCCGCGCATCAAGGCCACGATCATGGTGCCGGATGACTACCTCGGCGATATCCTGAAGCTGTGCCAGGACCGGCGCGGCATCCAGCTGAACCTGACCTATGCCGGCAGCCGTGCCATGGTGGAATATGACCTGCCGCTGGCGGAAGTGGTCTTCGATTTCTATGACCGGCTGAAATCGGTGACCAAGGGCTATGCGAGCTTCGATTACCAGATTTCGGAATATCGCGAGGATCATCTGGTGAAGATGTCCATACTTGTGAACGAGGAACCGGTGGACGCGCTTTCCATGATGGTCCACCGCGACCGGGCCGAGATGCGGGGCCGCGCGATGGTGGAAAAGCTGAAGGAGCTGATCCCCCGCCACATGTTCAAGATCCCGATCCAGGCGGCCATCGGCGGGCGGGTTATCGCGCGCGAGACGCTGTCGGCGATGCGCAAGGACGTGACGGCGAAGTGCTATGGCGGGGATGCGACGCGGAAGCGGAAGCTGTTGGACAAGCAGAAGGCCGGGAAGAAGCGGATGCGCCAGTTCGGCAAGGTGGAGATCCCGCAGGAGGCGTTTATTTCGGCGTTGAAGATGGATGAGTGATGGCTAGATCGCGATTGATGATGGGTTGGTGCGGCGTTGCTCTGCTAACAGTCGCGTGCGGGATTGGAAGCCTTCGTTTTCCTAAGAATTTCCTTTGGTTCTTCGAGTCGTCGGTATCATTTGTCCCGGACCTTTTATCCGGCTTTATAGCTGCGCTTGCGCTTTTTCCGCTCTGGCGAAAAGGCGAGTTGGCCACCCCTTTCCGTGGTGCTCTATCTTTGGCGGCACTGATCCCGGTATTCTATTTGGCCTCGGTCTTGGTCAACATCGCGCTGGGTAACGCGGGTCTTGGCATTCTCAAGCTGCCGTCAGCCTGGATGTTCATTGTTGTTCTGCTGCTCGCAAATATCAACGTTCAGAGATATGCAGAATTGGCGGCCATCGTCTTGTTGTTCTTGGTAATCTGGAATGTACATTCAGCGAGTGAGGTAATGGGACTTCTTGGGTTTCCGTTTCTTCTGGCAGCGGCACTTGGTTTGGTACTTGTTTTTGATCAACAGAAGATTTTCGCCGAAGTTGCAGGCCGCGATTTCCAACATAGGTCGTAGGGCGGGGTTCACCCCGCCATCCGTGAGGGTCCACCGCCCAAGGCGGGGTGAACCCCGCCCTACCTCCTCGCGCCCCGGGCTTGAACCGGGGCCTCCCGGGCGGGCTGTGGCGCGGGGGCGGGGGAGGTGCCGGGTCAGGCCCGGGACGCGGGGGCCTTCCCTTCACCGCTCCGCTTCAGAACAACCCATCCCCGCCCTGTTCCTGTTCGATCACCTCATCCGCCACGATGGCCCCGGCGCCGCCGATGACGAGGGGGGCGCAGGCGGGGAGGGTGAGGAGCGCGAGAAGCGCGGCAAGGCGGGGGAGGCGCATGGGTCTGTCCTTCTTGGTGCCGCCGCAGCGGCGGTCAGGGGTGTTACCCTAAGGCCGCGCGGTGCGGCTTGCCAAGGGGCGGGATGTGGCCCCCTCAGGCGGCGGATGCCGCGGGGGCATGGTTAACGGGGGATTTCCGCGCCGTGCGGGGCGCGCATATGGCGGCTGCACCGCCTGCTGCACTGTGCGCCTGCACCGGCTGTGGCACGGCGCTTTCGGTCACATTGACGCCGCCCGCCTTTCATGCTGCAATGCAGCATAAGGAAAGGCGGGCATCCCATGGGCCATGTCGTCACCATCGCGCAGCAGAAGGGCGGATCGGGCAAGACCACGCTGGCCGTGAACCTTGCCGTGGAATTCCTGCGCCGCGGGCAGCGGGTGGCGCTTCTGGACACCGATCCGCAGGGCAGCCTTGGCCGCTGGTTCATGGCCCGCCGCGAGGCGCGGGGGGTGGAGGGGCTGGAATTTTCCACCGCCTCGGCCTGGGGGGTTTCCTATGAATGCGAAAAACTGCGCAAGATCAATGACCTGGTGATCGTGGACACGCCGCCCAAGGTGGATGCCGACCTGCGGCCCGCCCTGCGCGAGGCGGATCTGGTGCTGATCCCGGTGGCGGCGTCGCATGTCGATCTCTGGGCGACGGATGGGGTGCTGGACCTGATCGCGCGCGAGGGGCGGGCGGCGATGGTGGTGCTGAACCGCTGGAAGGCGGGCACGCGGCTGGCCGAGGAAGTGGCGCAAGCCGCGGAAGACAAGGCGAAACTTGCCGTGGCGCGGCTGGGCAACCGGGTCGTCTATGCCGAGACCTTGGGGCAGGGATTGGCCGCGATGGAGGCCGGCCGCGGCCCGGCGCGGGCCGAGGTGGCGGCGCTGGCCGATGAGGTGGCGGCGGCGCTTCAGGGCTGAGGCGGTTTCTGCAGGATCAGCTTCCAGCCCGCATAGGCCCCCGCCGCGCCGAAGAGAATGGCCCAGAAGCCATTGCCCAGCCAAAGCTCGAACCCGCCCCAGCCGAGCGGTGCCAGCACCGTGACCCAGCGCACCCAGGCCTGGCGGAACATGGGATGGGCGGGGTCGAGAAAGGGTTTGTTCATCTGCGCCTCGTGATCCTGTGGCCCCTTATGCGGCAGGCGGGGGATTCGGCAAAGGGCGGTCTGCTGTCCGGGGCGGTTTTTCGGCCGGGTTGCCGGGCCGGGCGGGATGCGGCGCTGCGGCGTGGCGGGGGGTGGAAAGCGCTGAAAAGGTAAACAATTCAGGGCCGGAGCCGCGGATTTTCGCCCGGCTGCCATGCTGCTGCCTTGTTTGCTGGCGAAACTGGCAACAGTCCCTTTTCTGCCAGAGTGCCATGCAAACCCCCGCGCGCCTTCTTCTTCTGTGTTTTTCGGCCATGATCTATTGCATGCCGAAAGCGGATGAGGCTGCGGGGCCGCTGTTCCTTTTGTCTTCGGTCACGGCGCTGGCGGCGCTTCTGATCTGGATGCGGGCGGCCTTTGCGGCGCGCCTGCCCAAGATGCGCCGCAGGCGGCGGCGGCGGCGCCCGCAGCGCCCGGTGGATCAGCGGCGCTGGGTGGTGATCGACGGATCGAACGTGATGTTCTGGCAGGACGAGACGCCGTCGCTGACCACGGTTTCCGCCGTGGTGGGCGAGGTGCGCAAGGCGGGACTGACGCCGCTTGTCTGGTTCGATGCCAATGCGGGCTACAAGGTGGCGGATCGCTACATGAATCCGCGCGACCTGTCGCGCGCCATCGGCCTGTCGCCCAAGCAGGTGCGGGTTGCCCCGAAGGGATCGCCTGCCGATCCGCTGCTTCTGGATGATGCGGCCAAGCTGGCGACGGGGGTCGTGAGCAATGACCGCTACCGCGACTGGGCGGCGCGCTTTCCCGATGTGACGCGGCCGGGCGTTCTGGTGCGGGGCCGGGTCGAGGGCGGGGCGGCGCTACTGGATTGGCCCGCCGCCGCGCATTAGCGGCGGCGCTTGTTCCCGCCGCGCTGGCCCGCGCGGCCCGCGGTGGAGCGGCCGGAGGATTTCACCGCCGCCTCGGCGGCCTCTTCCACCGCAGACTGGCGGGCGAGGGGATCGTCGGCGACGGCAAGCTCGACGGCCTCGAGCCGCTTCACCTCATCCCGCAGGCGGGCGGCCTCTTCGAATTCCAGGTTCTCGGCCGCCTTGCGCATCTGGGCGCGGAGGGCATCCAGATGGGCGGCGAGGTTGGAGCCGACGAGGGGTTTGTCCACCTTGGCGGTGACGCGGGACTGGTCGGTATCGCCCTGCCAGAGGCCGGCCAGCACATCCTCGACATTCTTCTTCACGGTCTGGGGCGTGATGCCGTGTTCGAGGTTGTAGGCCGTCTGCTTTTCGCGGCGGCGATTGGTTTCGGCGATGGCGCGTTCCATGGAGCCGGTGATGCGGTCGGCATACATGATGACGCGGCCTTCGGCGTTGCGCGCGGCGCGGCCGATGGTCTGGATGAGCGAGGTTTCCGACCGCAGGAAGCCTTCCTTGTCGGCATCCAGAATGGCCACCAGCCCGCATTCGGGAATGTCGAGCCCTTCGCGCAGCAGGTTGATGCCCACCAGCACGTCAAAGGCGCCGAGGCGGAGGTCGCGCAGGATCTCGATCCGTTCGATCGTGTCGATGTCGCTGTGCATGTAACGGATGCGGATGCCCTGTTCGTGGAAATATTCGGTCAGGTCCTCGGCCATGCGCTTGGTCAGGGTGGTGACGAGGACGCGCAGGCCTTTCTGGGCCACGATGCGGATTTCGGACAGCAGGTCATCGACCTGCATCTCCACGGGGCGGATTTCCACCTCGGGGTCGATCAGGCCGGTGGGGCGGATGACCTGTTCGGTGAAGACGCCGCCGGTCTGTTCCAGCTCCCACGCCGCGGGGGTGGCCGAGACGAAGACGGATTGGGGGCGCATGGCATCCCATTCCTCGAATTTCAGGGGGCGGTTGTCCATGCAGGAGGGCAGGCGGAACCCGTGTTCGGCCAAGGTGAACTTGCGTCGGTAGTCGCCGCGATACATGCCGCCGATCTGGGGGACGGAGACGTGGGATTCATCGGCAAAGACGATCGCGTTGTCGGGGATGAATTCGAAGAGCGTGGGCGGCGGTTCGCCCGGCGCGCGGCCCGTCAGGTAGCGGGAGTAGTTCTCGATCCCGTTGCAGACGCCGGTGGCTTCCAGCATCTCGAGGTCGAATTGCGTGCGCTGTTCAAGGCGCTGCGCCTCGAGCAGTTTGCCTTCCTTCACCAGCTGGTCGAGGCGGAGGGTGAGTTCGGCCTTTATCCCCTTGATCGCCTGCTGCATCGTCGGGCGCGGGGTGACGTAGTGGCTGTTGGCGTAGATGCGGATCTGCTTGAACGTGTCGGTCTTGGCGCCGGTCAGCGGATCGAATTCGGTGATCGACTCCAGTTCCTCGCCAAAGAAGGAAAAGCGCCAGGCGCGGTCTTCGAGGTGGGCGGGCCAGACCTCCAGGCTGTCGCCGCGCACGCGGAAGGAGCCGCGGGCGAAGGCCTGATCGTTGCGGCGGTATTGCTGGGCCACGAGTTCGGCCATGACCTTGCGCTGGTCATAGATCTGCCCGGTGATCAGGTCCTGCGTCATGGCGGAATAGGTTTCCACCGAGCCGATGCCGTAGATGCAGGAGACGGAGGCCACGATGATCACGTCATCGCGTTCCAGAAGCGCCCGCGTGGCCGAGTGGCGCATGCGGTCGATCTGTTCGTTGATCTGGGATTCCTTCTCGATATAGGTGTCCGAGCGGGGGACATAGGCCTCGGGCTGGTAGTAGTCGTAGTAGGAAACGAAGTATTCCACTGCGTTGTCGGGGAAGAAGCCCTTGAATTCCCCGTATAATTGCGCGGCGAGCGTCTTGTTCGGGGCAAGGATGATGGCGGGGCGCTGGGTTTCCTCGATCACCTTGGCCATGGTGAAGGTCTTGCCCGTGCCGGTGGCGCCGAGCAGCACCTGATCGCGTTCGCCCGCCAGCACGCCGGAGGTGAGTTCGGCGATGGCGGTGGGCTGGTCGCCTGCCGCGGTGAACGGGGTCTGCATGACGAAGCGACGGCCCCCTTCCAGCTTTGGCCGGGTCAGCACGTCGGGGCGGTCCGTCAGGGCATTGGCGTTGTTGTGGGGCATCTGATTCCCTCCGATTGGACAGATTTGATCCGTTTTTGTTCCCCTGCAAGCACCGGCCTGCCTCTGGCCCGGGCAGATTTCCGAACTGTGAAGATTGTGGGGACAATTTTATCGTGTTTTGTGGCGAAGTCTCGCATCCGTGAGTTGCAATGCCTGCGTGACTGGGTCATGGTGGAGGGGCAAGCAGCAGGACTGTCGGCCGGTCGCACCACACACCCCACCCACACTCCCCGTGGCCGGTCGGCAGTTTTGAAGGAAAGCGTCCCCGGACAAGCTGTCGCTTGCGTCTTTGCGGGAATTTCGCCAGAACGGCCCTGCACGATCAGGAGGTTCCCACCCATGCGCGCCCGCATCTATCAGCCCGCGAAAACCGCCATGCAATCCGGAACGGCCAAGGCAAAGGGCTGGGTCCTGGAATTCGCCCCGGCTTCGGCCCGCGAGGTGGACCCGCTGATGGGCTGGACATCGAGCGACGACACCCAGGCGCAGGTGAAGCTGCGCTTTGACACGCGCGAGGCGGCAGAGGCCTATGCCGTGGCGAAGGGGATCGAGTTCGACGTTATCCTTCCCAAGGCGCGCAAGCCGGTGATCCGCCCGCGCGGCTATGGCGAGAATTTCGCCACCGACCGGCGCGGGGCCTGGACGCACTGACGGGCATGAGCATCACCATCACCGAGGAAAGCCCGGTCGGTTCCGACCTGCGGCTTCTGTTCGAGCGGCACACCGCCGACATGCATGCCGATACGCCGCCCGAATCGATCCACATGATGGATGCCTCGGAACTGGCGATTCCGGCGGTGCGGTTCTTCGTGATGCGCGATGTGGGGATGCCGGTGGGGATGGGGGCCTTCAAGCGGATCGACGACGCCCATGCCGAGATCAAGTCGATGCATGTGCTGGCCGAGATGCGGGGGCGCGGCCTGTCGCGCCGGATGCTGACCCATCTGATCGACGAGGCCCGCGCGGCGGGCTTTCGGCGGCTGAGCCTTGAGACGGGGGTGCAGCCCACTTTCGTGGCGGCGCGCGCGCTTTATGCCAAGGCCGGTTTCACGGAATGCCCGCCCTTCGAGGGCTATTGGGACGATCCGAATTCCGTCTTCATGACGCGGCAGCTTTAGGCCCCTTGCCTGACGGGGCAGGGTCGGCCAAAAGGGGGCAACGGTCCCGTAGCTCAGCTGGATAGAGCAGCCGCCTTCTAAGCGGCGGGTCGGGGGTTCGAGTCCTCCCGGGATCGCCAGTTTTCAGGATCAGGCGTCTGGCCGGGCTGTTGCCCCTGCGGTTGCCCCTGCGGGGGCTATTCGAAGATCCGTGCGATTTCCGCCTCTGTCAGCAGCCGCCAGGTTCCGGGGGCCATGTCTGCGGGCAGGGTCAGGCCGCCCAGGCTTTCGCGATGCAGCGCCTCGACATGGTTTCCCGCGGCTGCGAACATGCGGCGGACCTGATGATAGCGGCCTTCGGTTATGGTGAGCAGGGCCTCGGTCGGGGTGAGGGGCAGGAGTTCCGCCGGGGCGAGGGGTTTTTCCTCGCCCTCCAGCATCAGATCGCCCGAGGCGAAGAGGGGGCCTTCATGGCCCTGCAGCGGGCGGGCGAGGCGGGCGCGATAGGTTTTGCGGATGTGCTGGCGCGGGCTGATGATGCGGTGCAGGAGCGCGCCGTCATCGGTGAGCAGCAGAAGGCCCGAGGTCTGCTTGTCGAGGCGACCGACGGTCGAGATGGCCGGATCGCGCCGCCGCCAGCGTTTCGGCAACAGGTCATGGACCAGCGGCCCGTCTTCCTTGTGCGAGCAGGTCATCCCGAGCGGCTTGGCGAGCAGGATCACCAGCCCGGGCAGGGGATCGAGCGGTTCCCCGTCGATCCGCAGCCGGGCGGGCAGGTCCGGCGTGACGGGGAGGCGGGCGGAGACATCGGTCAGGTCGGCCCCATCCAGCGTGATGCCGCCCGCGCGCGCCAGCCGCGCCATTTCGCTGCGCGAGCCATAGCCCATGCTGGACAAGAGCCTGTCGATGCGGGTGGTGGGAAGCCTGGCCATGATGTCGATGTCCTGCCGCCCCAAGGGGGCGCGCTATTTCAGCTTGATGCAGAAATGCTTGCGGACGGGCTTTTCGATCTTCCACGTCCCGGCAAAGCCCGGCTCTACCGTGAAGGCATCGCCCGGGGTCAGGGTGACGGGCGCGCCGCCATCGGGCGTGATGGTGATCTGGCCTTCGATCAGGTGGACGAATTCGTAAAGCTTGTAGGTCGCGTGCCAGGTGCCGACGGTTGCCGCCCAGGTGCCGCTGATCACGCTGCCATCGGCCGAGGTGTGCTGCACCCAGGTCTGCATCGTCGGGTTGCCCTCGACCTTTACCCAGCCGTCGAGATCGGTGACCATCGGATCGGGGCCCGGGGCGGGAAAGCGGAAAACCATGTCGGCCATGTCGAAAGCTCCATCTGTCGGCTGTGCTGCCAGTGGTAGGGGGCGGGGGGCGGGCTGGCAAGCGCGAAAGGCCGCGCGACGGGGCTTGCCTGCGGGCGGGGGATCGGTCAGGGAAGGCGCAGGTCTGGGCGGGAAGGGACAAGGATGCTGATCCGGGGCGCGACGGCGGCGGATGCCGATGATCTGGTGCGGTTCATCAACATGGCGGCGGATGATCTGCCGCTGCATTTCTGGAAGAAATCGGTGGGCGAAGGGGGCGACCCCTGGGCCTATGGGCGCGAGCGGGCGGCGCGGGAGAGCGGGAGTTTCTCCTATGGCAATGCCTGGCTGGCCGAGGTGGAGGGCCGGGTGGCCGCCTGTCTGCTGGGCTATCCGGCGGAGGAGGAGCCTGCGCCGATCGACCCGGACACGCCCGCGATCTTTGTGCCCCTGCTGGAGCTTGAGGCCTTGGCGCCGGGGTCGTGGTATCTGAACGTGCTGGCGACCTATGAGGCCTTCCGCGGGCGGGGCCTTGGCAGCGCGTTGCTGGCCAAGGCCGAAGAGATCACGCGCGGGCTGGGGCGCGGGACGATCAGCCTGATCGCGGCGGATACGCATCAGGCGGCGCTGCAGCTTTATGCCGCGAAGGGCTATCGCGAGGTGGCGCGGCGGCCGGTCGTCAAGGGCGACTGGGCGGTGGATGCGCGGGAGTGGATCCTGTTCGTGAAAACGGTCTGACTGGGGCGCGGGGGGGTGCGGGGGGGCTGTGCCCCCCCGCCTGCCCTCAGGTCCGATGCGGCAGGGTCGAAGGTGCGCCGCCTTCGAAGCGGTTGCCGTGGCGATGGTCGCAGGGGGCCTCCTGCATCTGCAGGTGCAGGCCCGTCCCGGTGAAGGGATGGGCGCGGGCGACATCCTCGTCGAACTCGATCCCCAGGCCGGGGGCTTCGGGCGGGAGGATGTAGCCATCCTCCCATCTGATCGAATTGCGGATCAGTTTCTGGTGGAAGGCGCCGCCGGTCTCGATGGTTTCCGCGATCAGCAGGTTGGGGATTGAGGCCGCGAAATGCACGTTGGCCGCCCATTCGACGGGGCCTGCATAAAGGTGGGGGGCCATTTCGGCGTTGAAGATTTCGGCCATGGCGGCGATCTTCTTCGCCTCCCATATGCCGCCCACGCGACCGAGTGCCGGTTGCAGGATCTTCACCCCGCCCGCGCGGAGGAGCGTGCCGAATTCGGCCTTCGTCGTCATCCTTTCGCCCGTGGCGAGGGGGACGCGGACGGATTTTGCCACTTCGGCGAATTCCAGAAGGTTGTCCGGCGGGATCGGTTCTTCGTACCAGAGCGGGTTGTAGGGTTCCAGCTCGCGCCCCATGCGGATGGCGCCCGGCGTGGTGAATTGGCCATGCGTGCCGAAGAGGAGGTCGGCGCGGTCGCCCACCGCGTCGCGGATCGCCTTGCAGAAGGCCACGGAGCGGGTGATGTCGGACATGGCGGGTTCATGGCCGCCGCGGATCGTGTAGGGACCGGCGGGGTCGAATTTCACCGCGGTGAAGCCCATGTTGACGAAGCGCAGGGCCGCTTCGGCGGCGGCGTCGGGGTCCACCCAGAATTCGGCGCTTTCCTTGCCGGGTTCGGGGTAGAGATAGGTATAGCTGCGGATGCGGTCATTCATCCTGCCGCCCAGCAGGGCGTAGACGGGCCGGTTGCGGGCCTTGCCGAGGATGTCCCAGCAGGCGATTTCGAGGCCGGAGAAGGCGCCCATGACGGTGGGATCGGGGCGCTGGGTGAAGCCCGCGGAATAGGCGCGGCGGAACATCAGTTCGATGTTCTCGGGGTTTTCACCCTGCATGTGGCGTTCGAAGACGTCTTCGATCACGGCCTTCATCGCCTTTGGCCCGACGGTGGAGGCATAGCATTCGCCGTATCCCACGATGCCCGTGTCGGTCGTCAGTTTCGGGAAGATCCAGTAGCGCCCGCCCCAGCCGGGGAAGGGGGGCGCGACGACGAAGATTTCGAGGTCCCTGAGCTTCATTCCGTGCCTCCCGTCCTTGGCTGGCGGCGGACCGGGGGTTTTGCACCCCCGGACCCCCGCAGGGTATTTTTCCCAAGATGAAGGGGGCAAGGCAGAAGATCGTGGCCGTTTGCGACCTGCGCGCGCCGCTTTCAGATTTTCCTGCGACCCGTGACGTGCAGGGCGAGGCAGATGACCATCAGGACGGAGGCGAGCAGGAAGGGTGCGCCGGGGGAGTAGACGGGGGCGGAGGGTGTGGTGAAGGCGGCGAAGGTCGTGGTCATGATGAGGGGGGAGGTGATCATGGCGATGGCGTTGAGCGAGGCGAGGACGCCCTGGAGTTCGCCCTGCGCATCTGCCGGGGCGGCGCGGGAGGCGAGGGCCTGCAGGGCGGGGGTGACGACGCCGCCAAGGGCGGTGATGGGGGTGATGATCAGGGCGTGCGCGCCTTGCGTGACAAGGCCGAGGGCGGCCAGCGTGGTGACATCCACCCACATGCCGTAATGCACGGCGCGGTGTTCGCCGAAGCGCTTGATCAGCGGGCCGACGAGCAGGGCCTGGCCTGCGGCGAAGCTGATGCCGTAGAGCGCAAGCGACAGGCCCACCATCGTGCTGTCCCAGCCGAAGCGGGCCTGTCCGTAATAGGCCCAGATCGCGGGATAGACGTTCATCGCGATGCCGAGGATCAGGAAGCAGGTCAGCACGCGTTTCAGGCCGGGCAGTTTCGACACGGCCCGCAGCGCGCCCAGCGGGTTGGCGCGGGCGAGGGAGAAGGGGCGGCGCGTGGCGTCGGTCACGGTTTCGGGCAGGACGAAGAAGCCGAAGATCATGTTGGCCAGCGCCAGGGCAGCGGCGGCGTAGAAGGGGGCGTGCAGGTCGATGGCGGCGAGGAGGCCGCCGATCAGGGGGCCAGCGACGAAGCCCACGCCGAAGCAGGCGCCGATCAGGCCGAAGCGCGCGCCGCGTTTTTCGGCGGGTGTGATGTCGGCGATATAGGCGGTGGCGGTGGAATAGGTGGCCGCCGTGATGCCTGCCACGATGCGGGCGGCCAGCAAGAGCCAGATCGTGGGGGCCACGGCCATGACGAGGTAATCCAGCGACATGACGAGGAGGGAGATCAGCAGGATCGGGCGGCGGCCGTAGCGATCGGACAGGGAGCCGATGACGGGGCCGAAGAGGAACTGCATCACGGCGTAGGAGGTGGAGAGGATGCCGCCCCAGACAGCCGCCTGTGAGAGGGTGCCGCCCGTCACGCTTTCGATCAGGTCGGGCATGACGGGGAAGATCAGGCCGATGCCGATGGCGTCGATGGTGATGGTGATCAGGATGAAGGCGAGGGCGAGCTTTTCGCGGCGGTCGGACATGGGGCTTCCCGTTGGGTTGGCGGGGAAGCTAGCGCGTGTCAGGCGCGGTTGACAGAGGGGAGGCGCGCGATTTCGTCGATGAGGGCGGCGAGGGCGTCGGGGGCCGAGAAGAAGGGGGAATGGGAGGTGGGCAGGGCGCGGATGTGGTCGGGGGGCAGGGGGGAGGACATCGTTTCCTGATATTCCGGCGGGATGGCGCGGTCGTCGGTGCAGCGGATGTAGTAGCGGGGGAGCGTTTCGGCGCGCGACGTGTCGGGGATCGGGGTTTCCTGCGGGCGGATGGGTTGGGGGCAGAGGCGTGCTTTGGCCAGCGCCACGTCCTCGGGCGGGCAGTCGTGGTAGAAGAGCGCGGGGGACTGGTCGGGGTCGAAGGTGAAGGTGGTGCGGGTGGCGTCGATCTGGAACGCCCCGGCGAGCGGTTGGCGGGGGCCGGCCTTGCGCATTTCGGCCAGCGAGTGGCCCGCGCGGGGGAGGTAGGCGCAGAGGTAGATGAGGGCGGTGAAGCGGTCTGGCGCGCGTTGCGCGGCGGCGGTGATGGGGAAGCCGCCCATGCTGTGGCCCACAAGGATCGTGGGGCCGTTCGTGGCGGCAAGGACGGCCTCGGCATAGCGGTCGAGCGTGACATCGGCGGCGGGGGTGGGATCGTCGCCATTCCCGGGCAGGTCGATGGCGCGGGCTGTGTGGCCGAGGGCGCGCAGCGCGGGGAGGACGCGGTGCCAGCACCAGGCCCCATGGGCCGCGCCGTGGATGAGGAGGATGTCAGGCATGGGCGATCTCTGTCAGGAATTGGGTGATCATGGCGGCGTATTCGGCGGGCTTTTCCACCGGGGGGATGTGGCCTGCACCGCGGATCAGGGCGAAGCGGTGGCCCCTGATCAGGTCCGCGGTTTCGCGGACGAGGTCGGGAGGGGTGGAGGCGTCGTTGGCGCCTGCGATGGCGAGGGTGGGGAGGGTGAGGGTGGCGGTCGTTTCGTAGAAATCGGTTCCGGCGATGGCGGCGGCGCAGCCGCACCAGCCTTCGGGATCGGTGGAGAGGAAGAGGTTCGAGAGGCGGGGGAGGGCCGGGTTGTCGCGCCATTTGCGGCCGAGCCAGCGTTCCATCGTGGCGTCATGCAGGGCGGCCATGCCGCCCGCGCGCACGGTGGCGATGCGGTCCTGCCACTGTTCGGGGCGGCCGATCCTGGCGGCGGTGTTCGACAGGATCATCGCACGGACGAGGTCGAGCCGTTTGACGGCGAGGCCCTGGGCGATCAGCCCGCCGATGGAGAGGCCGAGGATGACGGCATCCTTCAGCGCGAAATGATCCATCAGGCGTTCGGCATCGCGGATCAGCGCGCCCATCGCATAGGGGGCGGGGGGAACGTCTGACGCCCCATGGCCGCGCAGGTCGAAGCGGAGGATGCGCAGCGTGGGGGGCAGGAGGGGGATCAGGTCATCCCAGATCGCCGCGCTGAGCCCGAGGGCGTGGATCAGGACGAGGGGCGCGCCGCCCTGCGGGCCGGTGATATCGGCATTCAGGCGGAGATCGGGAAGGAAGACAGGGGCCATGTCGGGAGGGAACTTCTGGTCAGGCTGCGGAAGGGGAGGAAGCGGCGGGAGGGGTTGGGAAAGGCTAGGTCAGGTGGCGTGGCGGTCCAGCGCCATGCGGAAGGTTGCGGGATCGACATTGCCGCCAGAGGCGGTGACGATGACGGTGTCCGGCAGATCGTCGCGGAAGAGGGCGGCGGCCAGCGCGATGGCCCCGCCCGGTTCCAGCACGATGCGCAGATGCGTGAAGGCCAGCGCCATGGCGTGAAGCGCCTCGTCATCCGAGGCGGTGAGGCCCGGGCCGCAGAGGCGGGACAGGATCGGGAAGGTGATCTCGCCCGGTTGGGGGGTGAGGATGGCATCGCAGAGCGAGCCTGCCATGCGGGCATTGCGTTCGATCCGCCCGGAGGCGAGGGAGCGGGCGGCATCGTCGAAGCCTTCGGGTTCGGCGGGGCGGACGGTGAAGCCGGGGGCGCGGGCCTGCAGCGCAAGGGCGATGCCCGCGGTGAGGCCGCCGCCGCCACAGCAGGTGATGACGGTTGCCCCGGTGATCCCCAGGGCGGCGGCCTGGGCGGCGATTTCCATCCCGGTCGTGCCCTGGCCTGCGATGACCTGTGCATCGTCGAAGGGCTTGATCAGGGTCAGGCCGCGTTCGGCGGTGAGGCGCGCGCCGATGGCGTCGCGGTCTTCGGTCGCGCGGTCGTAGAGGATGACTTCGGCCCCATAGGCGCGGGTATTGGCGATCTTTACCTGCGGGGCGTCGGACGGCATCAGGATGACGGCGGGGATGCCATGTGCCTGCGCGGCCAGAGCCACGCCCTGGGCGTGGTTGCCGGAGGAATAGGCCATGACGCCCTTGCCCCGCGTGGCGGGATCGAGGGCGGAGATGGCGGACCAGCCGCCGCGGAACTTGAAGGAGCCCGTCAGTTGCAGGCATTCGGCCTTGACAAAGATGCGGCGGCCTGCAGCGGCATCCAGCAGGGGCGCGTTCAGGAGGGGCGTGACGCGGGCATGGCCGTGCAGGCGGGCGGCGGCGGCTTCGATCTGGGCGATGTCGGTCATGCGCAGGCTTTCAGGAAGGCGTGAACCGCCGTCAGGCTTTCAGGTTCATCAAGGAAGGGGATATGGGCGCGATCCGGCACCTCCGCCAGGATCATGTCGGGGCGGCGGCGGCGCATCTCGGCGGTGGTTTCGGGGGTGAGGAGGTCGGAATTCGCCCCCCGGATCAGGGCGAGGGGCAGGCCCGCGCAGGCATCGAAGAGCGGCCAGAGATCGGCGGGCGGGCCTTCGAAGGCGGCGAGGAAGGCCTCGCGCAGGGCGGGGTCATAGGTGATCTTCAGCCCCGTATCGGTGGCGGTGTAATGCAGCCGCGCCTCGGCCAGCCAGCGTTCGGGCGGGACATTGGCGAAGCCCGGCATGTTGCGGGGCAGGGCGGCGGCGAGGGTTTCGTGATCCTTCGAGGCCGGGTTGCGACCGACATAGTCGAAGATGCGCGCAAGGCCCGCGCGGTGGATTTCGGGGCCGATGTCGTTCAGCGCGATCCCGATGAGGCGGGGTTTGGCCAGCGCTGCAAGCAGCATCGCGATGAGCCCGCCGCGCGAGGTGCCGAGGATCGCGGCGCGGTCGATCTTCAGGTGATCGAGGAGGGCGATGGCATCCTGCGCCTCTTGCGGGACTGTATAGGTTGCGGCGCCGGTCCATTGGCTTTGCCCGCGCCCCCGGTAATCCATCCGGATCAGGCGCAGGGGGGGCAGGTGCGGGCGGAGATAGTCGAAATCTGCCATCGTGCGGGTCAGGCCCGCAAGGCAGAGCAGGGGAAGGCCGGTGCCTTCGTCGGAATAGGCAAGGCGGGCGCCGTCGGGGGCGGTGAAAAAGCGTGTCATGCGATCAGCCGGGGCAGGTGGGAGATGTCGGGGAGTTCATGGAGCGGCGCCTGGGGAAGCCTGTCCTGCGGCAGGGCGAGGCGGTTGATCCAGGCCGTGGCAAAGCCGAAGCGCGCGGCCCCGGCGATATCCCAGCCATTGGAGGAGACGAAGAGCACATCCTGCGGGCGGGTGCCGGTGGCCCGCTCGACCAGGGCATAGACGGAGGCATGGGGCTTGTAGATGCGCAGCGGGTGGACGGAGAGGATCGCTTCGAACTGGCCGGCGAGGCCCGCCGCCTGCGTGGCCTGCTCCAGCATCCCGGGCGTGCCGTTGGACAGGATGGCAAGGCGAAACCCGCCTTCACGCAACTGCCGCAGGGTGGCGGGCACTTCGGGAAAGGCATCGAGCCGGTCATAGAGCGCCATCAGGCGGCCATGCAGGGCCGGATCGGCGATACCTTGCGCGGCCAGCGCCCAATCCAGCGCATCGGCCGTGACGATGCGGAAATCGTCATAGGCCCCGGTCAGGCTGCGGAGCCAGGTATATTCAAGCTGCTTCCTGCGCCACTCCTCGGCCAGGCGGGGCCAGAGCGCGGCAAGCCGCGCGTCTTCCTGCGCGGCCCGGCGGGCGGCGGCGGAGATGTCGAACAGCGTGCCATAGGCATCGAAGACGATGGTCGTGACCGGCATGAAGCCCCCCCTTGGCCTGCAGTCTTGCACAGGCAAAAGGCGGGGGTAAGGGGCGCGCGACCATCCGGGCGCTTGCCCGAAGGCGGGGCATTGCCTAAACCCGGGGCGCGCGCGCAACAGGGAAGAGACATGGCGAAGGAAGACAAGGCAGAGGTTCGTGCCCCGTCAAAGAAGGTGGGCGCGCTGCGCGGGCTTGCCCCGTTCCTGCGGCCCTATCGGGGGATGACGATCCTGGCGCTGGGCGCGCTGGTGCTGACGGCGGGGATGAGCCTGCTTCTGCCGCTGGCGGTGCGGCGAGTGGTGGACGGGTTCAACGAGGATGTGGCGCTGCTGGACCAGTATTTCGGCGCGGCGCTGGGCATTGCGGCGCTTCTCGCGATCGGGACGGGGGTGCGCTATTACTTTGTCACCAAGCTGGGCGAGCGGGTGGTGGCCGATATCCGCCGCGCGGTCTTTGACCGGGTGATGGGGATGAGCCCGGCCTTCTTCGAGCGGCTGCTGTCGGGCGAGGTGCTGAGCCGGATCACCACGGATACGACGCTGATCCTGTCGCTGATCGGATCGTCGATCTCTGTCGCGCTGCGCAATCTGCTGATGCTCTTGGGGGGGATGGTGCTGCTGGCGCTGACCTCGGTCAAGCTGTCGGGGCTGGTGCTGCTGATCGTGCCCGCGGTGGTGGTGCCGATCGTGGTTCTGGGGCGGCGCCTGCGGGGATTGAGCCGCGAGACGCAGGACTGGATCGCCAATTCATCCGGCACGGCATCCGAGGCGCTGATGTCGGTGCAGACGGTGCAGGCCTTCACGCATGAGGCGCGGACGCGGGCCTCTTTCGCGGAGGTGACCGAGAAATCCTATGTCGCGGCCCAGACCCGGACGCGGGTGCGGGCGCTGATGACGGTGATCGTGATCTTTCTGGTCTTTACCGGCATCGTGGGCGTGCTGTGGATCGGCGCGCGGGATGTGCGGGCCGGGGTGATGAGCCCGGGTGAACTGGTGCAGTTCGTGATCTATGCGGTGATGGTGGCCGGATCCGTGGGGGCGCTGTCGGAGATCTGGGGCGAGGTGCAGCGCGCGGCCGGCGCGACGGAGCGGCTGGTGGAATTGCTGGGGGCCGAGGATCCGGTGCAGGATCCGCCCGCGCCGCGGGCCCTGCCGCGCCCGGTGCGGGGCGAGATCGCCTTTGAGGAGGTGACCTTCCGCTATCCGGCGCGGCCCGAGGTTTCGGCGCTGGACGGGATCAGCCTGAAGGTGGCCCCGGGCGAGACGGTGGCGCTGGTCGGGCCATCGGGGGCGGGCAAGACGACGATCCTGCAACTGCTGATGCGGTTCTATGATCCGCTGGCGGGGCGGGTGCGGCTGGACGGGATCGACCTGCGCGACATGGCGCGCGCCGATTTCCGCCGGGCCATCGCGATGGTGCCGCAGGATCCGGTGATCTTTGCGGCATCGGCGCGGGAGAACATCCGCTTTGGCCGCCCAGAGGCGACCGATGCGGAAGTGGAGGCCGCAGCCCGGGCGGCGGCGGCGCATGAGTTCCTGATGGCGCTGCCCGAGGGCTATGACACCTGGCTGGGTGAGCGGGGGGTGATGCTGTCGGGCGGGCAGAAGCAGCGCATCGCCATTGCGCGCGCCATCCTGCGGGATGCGCGGGTGCTGCTGCTGGACGAGGCGACATCGGCGCTTGACGCGGAATCCGAGCGGGCGGTGCAGACGGCGGTGGAAAGCCTGTCCGAGGGGCGGACGGTGCTTGTCGTGGCGCACAGGCTGGCCACGGTGAAGCGGGCGGACCGGATCGTCGTCTTCGATCAGGGGCGGATCGTGGCCACCGGCACGCATGAGGCTCTGGTGGCGGAAGGCGGGCTTTATGCCCGGCTGGCGCGGCTGCAATTCACCGATGGGCAGGCGTGAACGGCGACTGACGTTGCGTTTCGCGCGATGTGCAGCCTTGCAGGGGGGGCTGTGAGCCCTCACATTCCCTTGAAAGGCCCCGGGAGGAACAAGGGGGCCATCAAGGGGAGGATGACATGGGTGAATTCGCCAATCTTGCGGATGTGAAGGCGATCGAGGCGGAAATGCCTTGGGAGGCGCGCGGCATGGCGCGCACGATGCATGAATTCCTGGGCCGGGCGAAGGCGGCCCATGGGACGCGGCCCGCGATCAGCTATCAGATCCTGTCCGGCCCTGCCACGAAGGCCGAGACGCTGACCTGGAACGCGCTGCACGGCAAGGTGACGCAGGCGGCGAACCTGTTCCGCAGCCTTGGCGTGGGCGAAAAAGATGTGGTGGCCTATGTCCTGCCCAACAGCCTTGAAACCGCCGTCACCCTGCTGGGCGGCGCGGTGGCGGGGATCGTGAACCCGATCAACCCCCTGCTGGAGGCCGAGCAGATCAGCGCAATCCTGCGCGAGACCAAGGCCAAGGTCGTGGTCACGCTGAAGGCCTTTCCCAAGACCGACGTGCCGCAGAAGGTGGCCGAGGCGGTGAAGCATGCGCCTTCGGTCAAGACGGTGCTGGAGGTGGATCTTGTGCGCTACCTCGCGCCGCCGAAATCCTGGATCGTGCCGCTGATCCGGCCCAAAAACCCGATCAGCCATACGGCCAATGTTTTGAATTTCAACGCGGAACTGGCGCGACAGCCGGCAGACCGGCTGACATTCGAGGACCGCAAGGAAGACCGCGTCGCCGCCTATTTCCACACGGGCGGCACGACGGGGATGCCCAAGGTGGCGCAGCACAAGCTTTCCGGCATGGTCTATAACGGCTGGCTGGGGCAGCGTTTGCTGTTCAAGGAAACCGATTGCGTGATGTGCCCGCTGCCGCTGTTCCATGTGTTCGCGGCCTATCCGATCCTGATGTCGATGATCGCCTCCGGCGCGCATGTGGTGTTTCCGACGCCTGCGGGATACCGGGGCGAGGGGGTGTTCGACAATCTGTGGAAGCTGATCGAGCGGTGGAAATGCACCTATCTGATCACGGTTCCCACCGCGCTTGCCGCGCTGATGCAGCGGCCCATTGATGCTGACATCTCCTCCCTCAAGAACGCGTTTTCGGGATCGGCCCCGCTGCCGATCGAGCTTTATAACCGGTTCTACAAGGCGACGAATGTGGAGATCGTCGAAGGCTATGGTCTGACGGAATGCACCTGTCTGGTATCCGTGAACCCGCCGGGGGGGACGAAGAAGATCGGGTCGGTGGGCCTGCCCTTCCCGCATACCCATGTGCGTATCCTGCACAAGACGGCCGAGGGTTTCCGCGAATGCGCGGTGGATGAGGTGGGCGAGATCTGTGTCGCCAATCCCGGCGTGTTCGAGGGATCGACCTATACCGAGGTGGACAAGAACAAGGACCTGTTCGCGGAAGGCCGCTTCCTGCGGACGGGCGATCTGGGGCGGATTGATGCGGAGGGCTATCTGTTCATCACCGGCCGGGCGAAGGACCTGATCATCCGGGGTGGGCATAACATCGACCCGGCGGTGATCGAGGAAGGGCTGATGAAGCATGAGGCGGTGGCCTTTGTCGGCGCCATCGGCCAGCCGGATGCCCATTCGGGGGAATTGCCCTGTGCCTATGTGGAACTGGTGAAGGGCAAGGCCGTGGGGGTGGAAGAGCTTGTGGCCTATGCCCAGACCCATATCCACGAACGCGCCGCCGTGCCGAAACACATTGAAATCCTTGACGAATTGCCGAAGACGGCGGTGGGCAAGGTGTTCAAGCCCGACCTGCGGCGCAAGGCCATAACGCGGGTCTATGACGCGGCGCTGGCCGAGGCGGGCATTCCGGCCCATGTCGCCGAAGTGGTGGAAGACAAGAAGCGCGGCTTGGTGGCGCGGCTGGTGCGGAACGGGCCTGTCGATCAGGCCCGGGTGCAGGACGTGCTGGGCGGATTTACCGGCCCCTGGGAATGGACGGACTGACGCCTGCGGGCGTCAGACATCCATCCAGATCGTCACGGGGCCGTCATTGTTCAGGCTGACATCCATATCCGCGCCGAAGATGCCGTTTGCGGTGGGAATGCCTTCATCCTGCATAAGCCGGGTGAAGAGTTCGTAAAGGCGGCGCCCTTCTTCCGGTTTCGCGGCGGTGGAAAAGCCGGGGCGGTTGCCGCGCAGGTCGGCGGCGAGGGTGAATTGCGAAACGATCAGGGCTGACCCGCCGATGTCGCGGATGGACAGGTTCATCTTGCCCTGATCATCCTTGAAAATCCGCATCTTGGCGACCTTGGCCGCGAGTTGGGCGGCCTTTTCGTCGGTGTCGCCCTCCATCGCGCAGACGAGGATCAGGAGGCCGGGGCCGATTTCGCCTGTGACCTGCCCATCGACCGTGACCGAGGCGCGGGAGACGCGCTGGAGGACGGCCCTCACAATTCGTTCCGCCAGGGCGGGTTGGCGCCGGGGCGGGAAACGGTGACGGCGGCGGCACGCGTGCCGAGGGTCAGGGCGGCGTCCAGCGTGGCGTCGGAGAGGGTGGCCAGCGCGGATTTGGTCAGCGCGCCTGCTTCGTGCAGGGCGGCGAGGGCGCCTGCGTTGAAGGTGTCGCCCGCGCCGACGGTATCGGCGACGGTGACGCGGGTGGCGGCGACGAAGCGGTTCTGCGTGGCGGTGATGGCCCGCGCGCCTGCTGCGCCTTCGGTGATGAAGACGAGTTTCGGCCCCTTTTCAAGGAGTTGGCGGGCAAGGGCGGAGATGTCGCCCGCGCCCATCAGCCAATGCAGGTCTTCGTCGGAGAGTTTCACGATATCGGCGCGGGCGATCATGCGTTCGATCCGGGCGCGGTATTCGGGTTCCTTTCCGGCGATGAAACCGGGGCGGATGTTGGGGTCGATCATCGTGACGCGGGTGGGGGATTCGCGGGCCTGGAGCGCCTCATAGGTGCTGGCGGCGGGGTCGTTCACCAGCGAGATGCCGCCGAAGAAGAGGGTGGTGATGCTGGCGGGCAGGCTGGGGAGCTGATCCTGCGAGAGGAGGCGGCCTGCGGTGTTTTCGTCGTAAAAGGCATAGGTGGCCTGGCCGTCGACCAGTTTGACGAAGGCCACGGTGGTGGGCCGGTCGGAGCGGGCGCAATGCGCCGTGTCGACCTTTGACGCTTCCAGCGTTTCGGTCAGGATCTGGCCGAGCATGTCATTGGAAATGCCCGAGAAAAAGCCGGAGGGCGCGCCGAGGCGGCCCAGCGCGATGGCGGTGTTGAACACCGCCCCCCCGGCATAGGGAGAGAAGGCCGGTTCGCCCAGCGTGGTGGTGCGGGGGAGCATGTCGATCAGGGCTTCGCCACAGCTGAGAATCATCGGGGCCTCCTTTGCTTGGCCGCGACCTTAGCGGATATCGCGATGTTAGCGCAAACAATCAGCGGGTGAACCAGGGCGCGAGATTGGCGCGGATGCGGTCGAGGGGGGTGGTGCCGGAGGTATCGGGGGTGAAGGGCTGACCGGTGATCATCTGATAGGCGTCGATATAGACCTGGGCGGTCTGGGCGATCATTTCCTGAGGGATTTCAGGGATTTCGTCCTTGTAGGGGTCGCAGCGGGCGGCGACCCAGGCGCGGATCACGTCCTTGTCGAAGGAGGGGGGGCGGGTGCCGTTGTCAAAAGCGGCGGCGTAGCCGGAAGCGATCCAGTAGCGCGAGGAATCGGGGGTGTGGATTTCATCGGCGAGAAGGATGTTGCCCGCCTCATCCGTGCCGAATTCGTATTTGGTGTCCACAAGGATCAGGCCGCGTTCGGCGGCCATTTGCTGGCCGCGGGCGAAGAGGGCGAGGGCCTTGGCGGAGACGTCATCCCATTGCGCCTGCGTCAGAAGTCCTTGGGAAACAATGTCTTGCGCGGTGAGGGGTTCGTCATGGCCGCCGTCGAAGGCCTTTGACGTGGGGGTGATGATGGGGGCGGGCAGGGCCTGATTGTCGCGTAACCCGTCGGGGAGGGTGTGGCCATACATGTCGCGCAGGCCCTGTTTGTAAAGCGTCAGGACCGAGGTGCCGGTGGTTCCTGCGAGATAGCCGCGCACGACGATCTCGACGGGGAGGATCGTCAGGCGCTTGCCGATCACGACGTTTGGATCGGGGTAGGAGATGACGTGGTTGGGGCAGATGTCGGCGGTCTGTTCGAACCAGAATTTCGCCGTCTGCGTCAGGACCTGGCCCTTGAACGGGATGGCGGCGAGGATGCGGTCGAAGGCGGAGATGCGGTCCGACGAGATCAGGATGCGGGTGCCATCGGGCAGATCGTAGCAGTCGCGGACCTTGCCGAAATAGGGGTTGGGGAGTTCGGGGATATGCGCCTGGGACAGGATGCGGGTGAGGTCGATCATGGGGGCCCCCGTTGCAGGTTTCGGGGCGGTGATGGGGCGGGGGCGGATGGGAGTCAAGCGGGGGGATTGGGGCGGGCGTCAAGTGCTTGCGGACGCTGGATTAATTCGGGGCGAGGGCGGAAAAGGCGGTGCCGCGACCGGTGCAGCGGGCCGGTGCAGACGGCTGTGCAGACGCGCGGGGGATGCGGCGGGTGTTAACCGGGGCATGCCGGGGGCGTGCGAATCGGGGGGGGGGGGGTGTTGGCCCGGTGGGGAAGGCGATTTCTGACGCAGAAATCGCGGCGGAAATTGACGCAATTTCCGCTTGGGAAGCGGGGGGCATGATGCCGGGCGAGAGACCGGGTGCAGCGCGGGGGGCCGATTTCTGCGTGCAGAAATCGTCGCGGAAACTGTGTCAGTTTCCGCCCCCTAGCGCGACTGGGTCACGGCCAGGACGATGCCCGCGACGATCAGGCCCGCAAGGATCGCGAAGGCGATCTTCCACGCGCTCCAGGGGCGTTCGCCCTGGACCTTGCCGGTCTGGCCGTTCACGACGAAGCGGTAGCTTTTGCCGTTGTATTTGTAGGCGGCCATCCAGATGGGCAGCAGGACATGCTTGAAGGTTTCGTCCTTCCAGTCCGTCTCGACCTGGTCGATGCGCTGTTCGTCGCCGCCGATATCGGCGCGGACATCCTGCCGGATCACGCCCTCCATCACTTCGCGCGCCATGACATGCCCGTCGGCAAGGGGGATGGTATAGCCCTCGGCGGTGAAGCCTGCGAGGTAATCGTCGCGCCAGGGCTGCAGCGTGGTGAGATCCCAGGGCTGGAGATTGTCGGTATAGCTGCGCGGCAGGCTTTGGCTGGCGAGGATCAGCACATCGTCGAAGGCGCGCGCGACCCAGCCCGAGCGGGCGGACCAGCGGGTGCGGCGGACCTGTTCGGTTTCCGTCTTGCCGTTGCGGGTGACGCTGCGGGTTTCATAGTAGTGATCCCCCCGCGCGCCGGAATAATGCGAGCGGGTGGCGGCGTCGAAGGTCCAGAAGGGGACGTAGAGGCCGTTCAGCGCGCGGCCCTTGCGGGCATATTCCTGCAACCCGTTGGGCGCGAACCAGAGGCTGCCGAGCCAGTTCGTCATGGCCTGGCGAGCCTGGCTTTCGTTCAGGACGAAGGGCATCACCGCCTGCGGCTTGATCCGGCGTTCCTCGCCCGTGCCGATGGCGACGGGCGTGGCGCAGAAGGGGCATTCGGTGGCATGGGTCGCGCCCTGGAATTCCACCTGCGCGCCGCAGGAGGGGCAGGGGGTGATGCGCACGCTTTCCATCTGGGCGGCGGGCAGGTCGTCGGACAGGCCGCGGGCGAGGTCGATCTCGTTCAGGTGGCGGGCGCGGGCCTCGGGCAGGTCGGGGATGTCCTGCCGCGCGCCGCAATGGTCGCAGACCAGTTCCGTCGCGCCCGGTTCATAGCGGAGGTCGGCCCCGCAGCTGTTGCAGGGCCAGTTCTTGCGATCAGCGGGCATGGGTCAGGCCCCGGGCGGCGGGGGCGGGGGAACCTGGGCGAAGAGGCGGGACAGGTCCGTCTCGGCGGCGGGTTTCCAGCCGTCCATTCCGGCGGACCAGACCTGCGTGGCGCGGGTCAGGCTGCCATTGGCGATGAGGGCGGGAAGGTCGGACTCTGAGAAAGGCCCCTTGGTCGCGCCGTTTTCGGCGATGTGCCATTGGCGTGAGGCTGGCGGCGGGGGCGGTGGCGGGGCGGCGGCAGCGGCGGGCGCTGCGCCCCATGGGCCGCCCTGTGCCATGTTCTGGGCCATGGCCATGCCCATGGCAGCGCCCATGCCTGCGGTCATGGCATCGCCCGCCGAGCCGGGTTTTCCCATCGCCTCGGCCGCCGAAAACTGCATGTACTTGTTCAGATCGCCCGCGATGCCGACGGAAGTGCGCTTGTCCAGCGCCTTTTCGACCTCTTCGGGGAGGGAGATGTTCTCGATGTAGAATTCGGGCAGGGTGAGGCCGTATTCGGCGATCTGGGGCGCGATGGCGGTGGTGACGAGCTTGCCCAGATCGGCGGTGTTCGCGGCCATGTCGAGGACGGGGATGCCCGAGCCTGCGATGACGCGGGAGAATTCCTGAATGATGACGTTGCGGATCTGGAAGCTGATTTCATCGGCGGTGAATTCGCCATCGGTGCCGACGATTTCCTGCATGAATTTCGCGGGGTCGCCCACGCGCATGGAATAGGTGCCGAAGGCGCGCAGGCGCACGGGGCCGAATTCCGGGTCGCGGCACATGATGGGGTTCTTGGTGCCCCATTTCAGGTCGTTGAAGCGGGTGGTGGAGATGAAATAGACCTCGGCCTTGAAGGGCGAGTTGAAGCCGTGATCCCAGTGCTGCAGCGTGGTCATCACCGGCATGTTGTTGGTTTCCAGCATGTAGAGGCCGGGGCCGAAGACATCGGCCAGTTGGCCTTCATGGATGAAGACGGCGGCCTGCCCTTCGCGGACGGTCAGTTTCGCGCCGTATTTGATCGCGTTGCCGCGCCGTTCGAAGCGCCAGACCATCGTGTCGCGGCTGTCATCCGTCCAGTCGATGACGTCGATGAATTCGCCCTTGAGGAAATCGAAAACCATATCACTGCCTCCTTGCCGGTCGCCTGGCCGGGTTCAACTGTCGCCGCCCACGAGCCGGGCTGCAAGCGATTCCACGATGGGGCGCGCCTCGGCCTCGGTCATGCCGGGGCGCAGGGCGGGGGAATAGAGCATCTTCAGCATCAACTCGTCCTGCCGGGTGAGCAGGGCGAATTCCTCGTCATCGTTGAAGATGGAGGGGCGGGCGGTGGGGCTGTCATTGGCGAGGCCGAGGCCCTGGGCGATCTCCTCGTGCAGGCAGGAGAGGCGGAGGAGATCGGGATGTTCGGCGCGGATCACGGCGAAGGCGCGGGTATAGGTGGCGCCATCGCCCGCCGACATGGCGTAGACGAGGCAATAAGTGGAGCGCGGCATGTCGGTGATGGCCGCGACTTCGGAGGGGGAGAGGCCGGGAAGCGCGCTGCGGACCTGCGGGCCGAGCGCGCGGCGTTCGTCTTCCGAGACGATGTGGATGAAGAAATTGGGGGCGCGGTCATCGAGGCCGATGGGATGGCCGGTGACGCGCGAGAGGCGTTGCAGGAAGGAGGCGACGCGGGCCGTATCGGCGGCGCGGCGGTCCGGCGCGGTGGAGGGGCCGAAGCGCAGGCCGACGCGGACCGGGGCCTGCCATTTGCGCAGGCGGCTGGTGGTCATGCGCTGAACGGGGCCTGCGGCGGTGCGGGTGTATTCGTCATAAAGCGCGATGCGGATGAAGTTTTCCGCAAGCATCCTGTCGGTGAAGGGGGTGTCGGGGCCGCCGCCATCGGTGCGCAGGAGACCCTGCGAGAGGAGCTGCGCCTGCACGCGGGCGTAATGCGCCCGGGCGAGCGCGGAGGCGGGGGTTTCGGTCCCCGGAGGCAGCGTCGTGGTCGCGGCGGCGGCCGGGGTGGCGCGGTTGGCCCCGGTGGGCGGGGGCGTGGTCGGCGTGCAGGCGGTGAGCCCTGCCAGCGCAAGCGCGGCGAGGGCCTTGGGGGCGTTCATGATGTTCTGGCCGATGCGGGCTTGAGGGAGAGGAGGGGAGCGGTTCAGGGGGCGGGGCTTGCGGGAGAGGGTTCGGTGCTGCGGGCCCGGGCCGAGGCGAGGGTATCGCGCAGATCGGATTCCATCTTCTGCAATTCGGTTTCCGCAGCGGCCCGGCGGGCCTTGCCTTCATCGGCGATGCGCAGGCTGTCCTCGATCGTGGCGATCAGGGTTTCGTTGGCGGCGCGGACGCTTTCGATATCGAAGACGCCGCGTTCCATTTCCTCGCGCACCACCTTGTTGGCGGCCTGCAGGTTGTCGGCGTTGGATTTCAGAAGCTCGTTCGTCAGATCGTTCGCCTCGCGCACGGCTTCGGCGGCCTCTTTGCTGCGCTGGATCGTGACGGCCTGGGCAAGCTGGGTTTCCCACAGCGGCACGGTGTTGACGAGGGTGGAGTTGATCTTGGTCACAAGGCTCTTGTCGTTTTCCTGCACGAGGCGGATCGAGGGCAGGGATTGCATGGTGACCTGGCGCGTCAGCTTCAGATCATGCACCCGGCGTTCCAGATCGTCGCGGGCGGCGCGCAGGTCGCGCAGTTCCTGGGCGATCTTGACCTTGTCGGAGTCCGGCGCGGCGGCGACCTGGGCCTCTTTGGCGGGGATGGCGGTGCTGTCGGTTTCGGCAAGCTTCGCCTCGCCCGCCGCGATGTAGAGGGCGAGTTCGTCGTAGAAGCGGAGGGTCTTCTCATAGAGCAGGTCGAGTGACTTGATATCCTTGAGAAGCGTGTGTTCGTGCTTGAGCAGGTCTTCGGTGATGCGGTCGATCTGGGACTGCACCTCTTCGTAGCGGGCGACGAATTTGGCCAGGGGCGCGGCCTGACCGGTGAGCTTGTCCCACCAGCTGCGTTCGCGGCTGACATCCAGTTCCTCGGAGGCGAAGCCGCGGATCGTGGTGACGATCTGGCGCAGGGCATCGCCCGCGGGGCCGACATCCTTGTTCTTCACGCCGGCAAGCATGTCCTGCGAGATGACCTGAAGCTCCGCCTGGGCGGAGGAGCCGAAGGAGATGATGGATTGGGTGTTCGCCAGATCCACCTCGTCCATGCGGCGGCGGATTTCGGCGGCCTTGTCGGCGGGGGCCTGGTCCAGGGGCATGATCTCGGCCACGGGCGCGGGCAGGATGGCGGTGGTCAGCGCCTCGACTTCGGCGAGGGCTTTGGCGGCATCTTCGCGGACGGTGGTGGACATGGCCTGATCCTTCTACTGGGGCGGGCGGGGCGCCGGAACTTCGTCATGAAATGGGTGTTCGCCGCCTGCCGCAGCCTGCGACAGGTTGGCGCGATTTTCCAGAGCGGTTTTGCGGCAGGGGGCCAGAAAAGCGGCTTGACGCCGGGGCAGGCAGGCGCGGCCGGGGGGAAGGGGGAAGGGGAAGGGGGAAGGGGAGGGGGGGGGGGGACGGGGAAGGGGGAGAGGGGAAGGGGGAGAGGAAAGGGGAGAGGAAAGGGGAAGGGGGAGGGGACCGGGGAGGAGGAGGGGAAGGGGAAGGAGGAAGGGGCAGGGGGAAGCAGGGGGAGGGGGAAGGCGAAGGGGGCTGGGGAAGGGGGCCTCAGGCGACGAGGTCGTCGAGGCGGGCCGCGACGCGGGCCAGCGTGGCCGCCAGTTCGGAGCGGCGCGCCGGATCGGGCCGGGCGGCATCGCGCGGGGCGAAATGGTCGGCGGCATCGGCCAGCGCGGGCAGCCAGAGCGCGAGCGCGCGGCGGGCGAAGGGCCTGTCGGCCGGATCGGGGCCGAGGGAGGCGGCAAGGCTGTGGATGGCGCGCGCCAGATCGGCGGTCGCGGCGCGGATGGCGGCATCGTCACAGGGGGCCAGCGCGGCCTGGATGCGCCCGAGTTCGGCGCGGGCGGGATCGGTGGCGGTCTCGTTGGCGGAGGGGCGGGCGGAGGTGGGGTCGCTGTCGGTGGCGGATCTGTGATCGGCCTGATCGGGGGGCGGGGCGGTGGCCGGATCCTCGGCCATGTCGTGGGCCATGTCGTCGGCGGCATAGGGGTTGCGGCCATCGAGCCCGAAGGCCAGCAGGTGCAGGCCGAAGGCAAGCCCGCCGCAGAGCAGGGTGGCGGGCAGGGCGGTGCCATTGCTGGCAAAGGCCGCGGCCACGGCAAGGCCCATGATCACGGCGGAGACCGTCTTCAGCGGCAGGCGCGTGGCCGGGGCGGAGGACGGCGCCTCGCCCGACTCGGCCCGCAGGCCCGCGCCGAGCAGCCAGAGCGCCAGCAGGTAGAGGCTGGTGATGGCGGCGATGACGAGGGCCTGGGTCAGGCTTTCGGGCAGGCGGAAGAGCGGCAGGGCGAGGGCCAGCCCGTGCAGGGCGATATAGTCGCGCGAGGCGCGGCTGCCCGGGCTTGCGCGCCAGCCGAAGCGGAGGAAGGGGCGGGCCTTGCCCGAAAGGGCGGCGGGGGCGGCGGTCATGGCTGAATCCCGGTATTGGCCGCAAGCATCAGGCCCATCAGCGCAAGCAGGGCGGTGACATGCTGCAGATCCGTGGCAAGGGCAGGACGGCCCGCGCGGGGGCACGAGGCGAGGTCAGTGGCGAGGTCAGTGGCAAGGCCATCAGTGACGCCAGAGGCAAGACGGAAAGCCGGGCCCGAGGCGAGGGGGCGCAGAACGCGAAGCGGCAGGGCCGACAGCCGCCGCCAGAGCGCCCCCAGCACGAGGCCCGAGAGCGCCAGTGCCAGGATGAGGGCGATGAGCAGATGCCCCGGCCCCGAGCCTGTCGCCGCGAGGGCGAGGCCAAGTCCGAACAGCAGGGAAAGGAAGAAGAACGCGGTTTTCATGCGATCCTGCCAGATGTGCCGTGGCAGGAGAATCACCTGAAATGGCGGCGATATTGGGGCCATTCCGGGGAAAGCCCGGGCTTGCAGGCGGCCAGTCCTGCGCGGCGGGGGGCGATCAGTGGTCGCGCTGGAGCCTTTCGCGCAGCACGCCGATCTCGACATCGAGATCGGTGCGGTTGTCCGACAGCAGCGCCTGGGTGCGGCTGGCGAAATTGATTTCCAGATCGTCGAGCAGGGCTTCGTAATCGGCGCGGGCGGTGGCATCGCGGTTCTGGCGGTAGAGATCGGCGAATTTCACCGTCGCGTCACGCGCCCCTGTCAGATAGACCGAGAGATACTTGCGCGCCGCCGTCAGATCGCGGGGGTCGCCCTCGATCGTGCGGAACATGGCGCGGGCGGTGGTGGCGAAGCGGTCGACGCGGGTTTCCAGCGCCCGGTCGCCCGCGCGCAGGATCGCATCGGACATGGCGGCGAGCAGCTTTTCCGCCTCGTCCACGGCGCGGGCGACGCGGTCGGTCTGGAAGCTGTCGATGCCTTCGGTGCCCTTGTCGCGCAGGGGATCCGGGCCGAAGGCCATGAGGTGCAAGAGACCGCCCGCGATGCCGATGCCCAGCGGCAGGAAGCCCGCCTGGCTGATCGAGGCGGCAAGCGCCAGGGCGGCCCCGGTCAGGACCGAGGCAAAGATCTTGCGCGGGATGGCCGGGCGGCGGGCGATGCGGCGGTCGTCATATTCCTGATGCGCGCGGGTGCCTTCGCGGGTGAGCCATGCCGCGAGCAGCAGGAGCGCGGTCGCACCAAGGCCCGGCAGCAGCGCATCCGGCCCGCCGGTGAAGGCGGGAACGAGCAGGGTGAGCGAGGCGAAGAAGAAGATGTTGACCCGCGCCCCGGCGCGGCTGGGCCGCTTGCCATCGAAGCGGTGGGGCGGAAGCGGGGGCTGGCCGCCCGAGGCGGGGCCGCCGCGGGCCTGGCGGCGTTCATCGGCATCGCCGCGGCGCTGGCCGTCGGGGCTGTATTTTCCGCCGAAACGCTGGGCCATGTCACTGCACCCCGCTGCCGGCGGTGTAGAGGATCAGCGCGAGCAGGACGAAATAGGCCAGCGTCTGCAATCCTGTGCCCGTCATCCCGCCCCCTGCCTGTGCTGTTTGCCCGACGGGGCGACTATAGGGCAAGGCGGCGGCGCGGGGCAATGGTGGGGCTGAGGATCAGCGCGGGCGGCGGGGGGGCGGGCCGGGGCGGCGCGGGCCGGGTTTGGCGGGCGCCCCGGGGGACGGTTTGGCGGGAGACGGCTTGGCGGGGGAGGGGCGGGCCTTCCTGCCGGGGATGGTGGCGCGGGG
>NZ_JAALFE010000013.1 GCF_011059185.1 Paragemmobacter kunshanensis
CATCTGCGCTGAACATCAACGGCTTTCTGCGCCACCCCGAAAGAAAGGGCTTGCAAAATGTGCTGCGATTAGACGACCACCCTGCCCGCGGGCGACTATGTCGCCATCGTCCGCCGGGGCGAGGCATCAAGCGAAACCCCTTTCTCCGTGCGCCCGGGCGAAAGGACCGAAGTCACCAACACGCCCTGATCCCCGGCACGGTTGCCGCTTGACGCGGCATCTGCCATCGCTTACCTGAACCCCAAGGCGGGTGTAGCTCAATGGCAGAGCAGCAGCTTCCCAAGCTGAATACGAGGGTTCGATTCCCTTCACCCGCTCCATCCCTTCCCTTCTTCCGCCGGGCTTGCTAGCAAGCGGCCAGCAGCAATGAAGGGATTTCAGCATGAGCAGCACCATCACCCGCATCGGCACCGGCGCCCGCATGTCCGAGGCCGTCTGCTATAACGGCATCGTCTGGCTGGCGGGCCAGGTCGGCAATCCGGGCGACAGCGTGGCCGATCAGACGCGCACCTGCCTGGCCGAGGTGGACCGGATCCTGGCGGAAGCCGGCACCGACAAGACGCGCATCCTGTCGGCGCAGATCTGGCTGGCCGATATCGGCACCTTCGCCGAGATGAACGCGGTCTGGGATGCCTGGGTCCCGCAGGGCCACACCCCCGCCCGCGCCACGGGCGAAGCGAAGCTGGCGACGCCCGACTATCTGGTCGAGGTGATCGTCACGGCGGCGCTGAAGTAAGCGTTTTCTGACGCAGAAAACGCACCGATTTCTGACGCAGAAATCGAAAGGGGCAAGGCGCATCGCGCCCTGCCCCTTTTTTCCCGCCGGCTGCCCAGCGTTTTCTGCGCCAGAAAACGCCGCGATTTCTGTGTCAGAAATCGCTAACCCCGGAACCAGGCCGCAAGCGCCGCCGTCGATCCATCCTTGCCATCCGTCCCCTGCCGCCCTTCCAGCACGGGCTGCAGCGCCAAGGCCAGTTCCTTGCCCAGCTCGACCCCCCACTGGTCATAGGAATTGATCCCGAGGATCACCCCTTCCACAAAGACCCGGTGTTCATAAAGCGCGATGATCTGGCCCAGGGCAAAGGGCGTCAGCCTTTCATAGGCCAGCGTGACGGAAGGGCGGTTGCCCGGGAACACCCGATGCCGCGCCTGACGTTCCAGTTCCGCCCCCGTCAGGCCCTTCCGCGCCATAATGGCGCGCGCCTCGTCCAGCGAGCGGCCGCGCAAGAGCGCCTCGGATTGGGCAAGGCAGTTCGACACCAGAAGGACATGCTGATGCGCAAGGTCCGCCTCATGCCCCCGCCGCGCGACGAGGAATTCGCAAGGGATCACCCGCGTGCCCTGATGAATCAGCTGGTAAAAGGCGTGCTGGCCATTGGTGCCCGGTTCACCCCAGACGACGGGGCCGGAATGGGTGGGCAGGTCCGCCCCGTCCATCGCCACGCGCTTGCCGTTGCTTTCCATCTCCAGCTGCTGAAGATAGGCGGGCAGGCGGCTCAGGCGCTGGTCATAGGGCAGCACGGCGCGGGTGGCATGGCCGCAGACCTGATTGTGCCAGACGCCCACCAGCGCCAGCAGGACGGGAAGGTTCGCGTCGAAGGGCGCGGTCTGGAAATGGTCGTCCATGGCGCGGCCGCCCGCAAGGAAGGCGCGAAAATCCTCGGGGCCCACGGCCAGCATCAGGGCAAGGCCAATCGGCCCCCACATGGAATAACGCCCCCCCACCCAATCCTCGAACCCGAAGACGCGGGAGGGGTCGATGCCGAAGGCGGCGGTCTTGTCGGCTGCCGTCGAGACGGCGGCGAATTGCGCGGCGGGGTTTGCCACCTTGCCCGCCATCCAGACCCGCGCCGTTTCGGCATTGGTCATCGTCTCGATCGTGGTGAAGGTCTTGGAGGCCACGATCACCAGCGTGGTTTCGGGGTTCAGCCCCCGCAGCGTATCGGCGATATGCGCGCCATCGACGTTGGAGACGTAATGGCAGCGCGGCCCGTCATGGAAAGGGGCCAGCGCCAGCGTCGCCATGGCAGGGCCAAGGTCAGACCCGCCGATCCCGATATTCACCACATCGGTGATCCGGCCCCCCTGACCCGTGAAGCGGCCTTCGCGGACGTCGCGGGCGAAGCGCTCCATCCGTTCCAGCGTATCGACGATGCCGGGGATGACGTTCTTGCCATCGACGATCACCGTGCCATCCAGATTGCGCAGCGCGGTATGCAGGACGGCGCGGCCTTCGGTATCGTTGATCTTCTCGCCCGTGAACATGGCGCGGCGCTTGCCCGCCACGCCTGCGGCTTCGGCAAGGTCCACCAGCAGGCGGCGGCCCGTCGCGTCGATATTGGTCTTGGACCAGTCGAGCCGCATGCCATCCGCCTCGGCCGTGAAGGCCGCCGCGCGGCCGGCATCGGCGAAAAGATCAAGGATGTGGCGGTCCTTGACCGCCTGATGATGCGCGGACAGCGCGTCCCACTTGGCTTTCATCACTTCACTCCGCCCAATGCACGGTTGCGTTGTCGAGGACGGCGCGCACGGGCGCCTCTTCGGGGGAAAGGGTCAGCGCGCGTTCCAGCGCGTCGCGCTTTTCCTGCCCGGTGATCAGGATATGGATGTTCATCGCGCCCTTCAGGACCGGCGCGGTCAGCGTGATGCGGGGCTCCCCCGCCGCCTCGGCCCGCATGGGCAGCAGGATCGGCGCATCGGCGGCCAGCGCATCCGTCAGACGGTCCGCGCCGGGAAAGAGGCTGGCGGTGTGCATGTCGGCCCCCATGCCCAGCAGCAGGACCGAGATCGGCAGATGCGGGCGCAGGCCTTCGGCCAGATCCTCCAGCCGCTCCTCTGGGTTGGCGGCCTCAGCGTAAAGCGGGATCAGCTGCGCCGCCGCCGCCTTGCCGCGCAGCAGCCGTTCACGCAGCAGGCGGGTGTTCGAGCGGGGGCTGTCTTCGCCCACCCAGCGTTCGTCATTCAGGAAGACGGCGACCTTGGACCAGTCGATATCCACGCCCGACAGCGTGTCGAAGATCGGCCCCGGCGTGGTGCCGCCGGGGACAGAGAGCGAGGCGCGCCCCTCCCGCCGCAGGAAATCGGCCAGTTGTCCGGCGATGACATTGGCCAGACCCAGCATCAGGAATTCGCGGTCGGGATAGGGTTCGAACTTCATCCCTTGATCTCCCGCCAGCGGCGGCCATCGCGGTGCATCAGCATCAGCGCATCTTCCGGGCCAGAGGAGCCGGGATCGTAGCCCTGCGGGCGATCCCCCCGCGCCTCCCACCCCGCGATGATCGGGTCGGCCCAGGCCCAGGCGGCCTCCACCTCGTCCCCGCGCATGAAGAGCGTCTGGTTGCCCCGGATCACATCCATGATCAGGCGCTCATAGGCATCGGGGATATCCTCGGCCTCGGCCCCCAGCGCATCGGCGAATGACATGTCCAGCGGCACCTGCATCAGGCGCATGCCGCCCGGCCCCGGTTCCTTGATCATCATCATCAGGTTCATCCCCTCATTCGGCTGCAACCGGATGACAAGGACGTTCTCGCGCCAGCCCTGCGCATCGTCAAAGATGGAATGCGGCGGTTCCTTGAAGGTGATGGCAATCTCGGAGGCCCGCGCCCGCAGCCGCTTGCCCGTGCGCAGATAGAAGGGCGTGTTCTTCCAGCGCCAGTTCGAGATATGGCATTTCAGCGCGATATAGCTTTCCGTGCGCGAGGCCGGGTCTTCGGAATGTTCGACATAGCCGCCCTGCCCGCCCCCCGGCAGATACTGCCCGCGCACGATATCTTCGGGTTTCACCGGGTCCAGCGCGCGGATGACCTTCAGCTTTTCATCCCGCACGGCATCGGGATCAAAGTGATAGGGCGGCTCCATCGCGATGAGGCAGAGGAGTTGCATCAGGTGGTTCTGCACCATGTCCCGCATCGCGCCCGACTTGTCGTAATAGGCGCCGCGCCCCTCTACCCCCACGGTTTCGGCCACCGTGATCTGGACATGGTCGATATATTCGGCCTTCCAGAGCGGTTCGAACAGGATATTGGCAAAGCGGACGGCCATCAGGTTCTGGACGGTTTCCTTGCCCAGATAATGATCGATCCGGTAGATCTGATGTTCGTCGAAATGTTCCGCCAGCACGGCGTTCAACGCCTTCGCGCTGGCCAGATCGCGGCCAAAGGGCTTTTCCACCACGATCCGGCTCCAGGCATCGGCGATGCCATGGGCGTGCAGGCGTTCGGCCAGATCACCGAACAGCGCGGGCGCAACGGAAAAGTAGAAGGCGCGCACCACATTTTCGCGCATGCGGGATTTCAGCGCATCCCAGCCGCCGGTTCCCTTGGCGTCGATCGAGACATAGCCCACCCGTTCGAGGAAGGCCTTGATCGCAGCCTTGTCCTGTCGTTCGGCGGGAACGAATTCGGCAATGGCCTCGGCCACCATCTTCTGGAAGCCCGCATCGTCAAGCTCGCCCCGCGCGGCGCCGATGATGCGGCTGTCGGCGGGCATCTGGCCGGCAACGAAACGGCGGTAAAGGCCGGGAAGGATCTTGCGGCGGGCAAGATCGCCCGTTCCCCCGAAAATCACCAGATCAAAGGGATCGACCGGGATGACGCGCGAAACCATGACTGTCCCTCGTTTTTCTGTGCGGCGCGCGGGGCGCCTGTTAGCGCTAACGCGCCCGCTTGTAGCGCCGCAGGCCGCGCGAGTCTAGCACCGAGGCGCGGTGGGGCAAATGCAGGCTGGGGTCTTGCGCGGAAATTGGGCGGGTGAGGGCTGCGAAACCCCGTCCCGGGCCTCAGCCGCCGCCAAGGGCAGGCCGGGATTCGGGGCGCGCGCGCGCGCGCGGGGTTCCCCGGTCAGCCTTCCTCCAGCGCCTCCCAGCGGACGCGCATGAGCCCCGGCTCTGCCGCAAGGCGCTGCACGGCCAGTTCCAGCATCTCATCCGTGACCCCCTCGCCCGAGACGGTGGCGGAAAGATCCACCCCCTCGCCGCCTTCGGCCACGCGACCGGCCACTTCCGACAGATGCAGCCCGCCAATCGTCAGCGTGCGCAGGATCATGGCGCGCAGATCGGCCTCCTGGTCGGGTCGGCAGGTCACCTGCACCCGGAACGAGCGCGAGATGGGCACCCCCGCCTTTGTCTTGCGCTTTAGCCATTTGACCAGCGGGCGCAGGCCCAGATTGACGAAGACCACCATCCCCGTCAGCAGCAGCGCATAGGGCCATGCGCCCGCCCCCGCCATCATGCCCACCGCCGCCGAACACCACAGCGTCGCCGCCGTGTTCAGGCCATGGACGTTGAATCCGTCGCGGAAGATGATGCCCGCGCCCAGAAAACCGATCCCCGACACGATCTGCGCCGCCACGCGGGTGGGGCTTACCTCATCCGGGAACAGGCCCGAGAACACGACAAAGGCCGCCGCCCCCAGCGCCACCAGCGCATTGGTCCGCAACCCCGCCATGCGTTGGCGCACCTGGCGTTCGGATCCGATCACCGCGCCGCAGGTCATGGCCACGCCAAGGTTCACCGCGGCCATCTGCAGATCATGGGGGAAAAGGGTGGTCAGCATCGGGGCCTCCGAAGGGAATGGCCCAGATCATCCCCGCCGGGGGGAAATGTAAATGTTTTGTAACGACATTATGACAGGAAAACCCGTCACCCCCGGCCCGACCCTGCGTCAGGCATCCAGTTCCGCATCCCAATACAAGTAATCCATCCAGCTTTCATGCAGGTGGTTGGGCGGAAACTTGCGGCCATGGGCCTGCATTTCCTCGGGCGAGGGCGGGCGCGGCACCCGGCGCAGATGCAGGCCCGACTGGCGCAGCGTCTTTGATCCCTTGCGCAGGTTGCAGGGCGAACAGGCGGCGACGACGTTTTCCCATGAGGTGACCCCGCCGCGCGACCGGGGCAGGACGTGATCGAAGGTCAGGTCGCCCTTGGCCCCGCAATACTGGCACGAGAATTCGTCCCGCAGGAAAAGATTGAAGCGCGTGAAGGCCACGCGCTTCTGGGGTTTGACGAATTCCTTCAGCACGACGACGGAAGGGATGCGGAATTCCTGCCTCTGGCTGCGGACGGTGTGATCGTATTCCGCCACGATCTGCACCCGGTCGAGGAAGGCCGCCTTGATCGCCTCTTGCCAGGGCCAGAGGCTGAGGGGGTAGTAACTGAGGGGCCGGTAATCGGCATTCAGCACCAAAGCGGGATAATGCTTCAGCGCCGCCGGATCCCTTACGAACTGTGTCCTGAAATCGCCGTCCATTCTTTGCGAGACTCCGCCTTCATCCTGCGGCCAACCGGCCCAGGGCGGGGAGCCCCGCCCCGACATCCGCACTATATCTGGCGTTTCGTCCCTGACAAGCCCAAGAGGCTGTGGTGTCAGGTCACATACGCCCGATATGCGGGATACAGGGGGAAGGTGACGGCGGCGTGACGGTGCTGCCTGTTTGATGGGCAGATGCGGCGCGACCCCGTCCCGGGCCTGCCCCGGGACCTCTGATCGGGCCGGGGCCGCCGGGAGGCCCCGGGTCATGCCCGGGGCGGGTATTCCCGTGAAAAAGGGGCGGTCCCTTGCAGGACCGCCCCCCCGTGATGTTCAGGTCCGCCCCCGATCACTGCGCGGCGGCGACCGCGCGCTTGGTCAGCACCTTCACAAGGTTCGCGCGATAGGCGGGCGTGCCGTGCAGGTCGCCGATCATGTCGTCGGCGGATACGGTCAGCCCCTCCACCGCCGAAGCGGCGAAGTTCGACGACAGGGCCTTTTCGGCCTCTGCCCAGCGGAAGACGCCATTGTTGCTGGCCCCCGTCACCGCCACCCGCACACCATCCTTGAACTTCGCCACGAAGACCCCGGTCAGGGCAAAGCGGCTGGCGGGCTGGTTGAACTTCACATAGGCGGCCTTTTCCGGGACCGGGAAGGTGACGCCCGTGACGATCTCGCCTTCTTCCAGCGCGGTGCTGAACATGCCCTGGAAATAGTCATCCGCCGCGATCCTGCGGCGGTTCGTCACCACCGTCGCGCCGGACCCCAGCACCCCCGCCGGATAGCAGGCGGCCGGGTCGTTGTTGGCAATGGAGCCGCCGATGGTGCCACGGTTGCGCACCGCCGGGTCGCCGATCCCCCCCGCCAGCGCGGCCAGCGCGGGGTAATGGGCGGCGGCCTCTTTCGCCACCGTCGCATGCGTCGTCGCGGCCCCGACGGAAAGGCCGTCGTCGCCCATGCAGACGCCCTTCATCTCGGCAATCCCGGTCAGGGAGACGAGAAGCGAAGGCGCGGCAAGGCGCTGCTTCATCGTGGGCGTCAGGGTCTGCCCGCCCGACAGGGCCTGCGCCCCCTCGGCCGACAGGGCCTTGACCGCATCGGCGATGGTGGCGGGTTTCACGAAATCGAAATTATGCATGGCTCTGCCCCCCTCAGCCGTTGATCGCCGACCACACCCGTGCCGGAGACACGGGCATGTCGATATGCTTCACATGCGTATGACCGCCGCGATGAAGCGCGTCGATCACCGCATTGACCACCGCAGGCGGCGATCCGATGGCGCCTGCCTCGCCGCAGCCCTTCACCCCCAAGGGGTTGTGGGTGCAGGGCGTGACGCAGGAATGATCCACCGTGTAGAACGGCACGTCATCCGCGCGCGGCATGGCGTAATCCATGTAGGACGCCGTCAGAAGCTGGCCGTTCTCGTCATAGGACGTGTTTTCCAAGAGCGCCTGCCCGATCCCCTGCCCCACGCCGCCATGGACCTGCCCTTCCACGATCATCGGGTTCATCACATGGCCGAAATCATCGGCGCAGGTGAAGGAGGCGATGTCGACCTTGCCGGTTTCCGGGTCCACCTCGACCTCGCAGAGATAGGCCCCGGCGGGATAGGTGAAGTTGGCGGGGTCGTAGAAGGCCGTCTCCTCCAGCCCCGGTTCCAGCGTCTCCAGCGGGTAGTTGTGCGGGACATAGGCGCTGAAGGCAATCTCGCCGAAGGTCTTGGCCTTGTCGGTGCCTGCGACAGAGAACTTGCCGTCCTCGAAGGTGATATCGCCTTCCGCCGCTTCCAGCATATGGGCCGCGATCTTCTTGCCCTTGGCAATGATCTTGTCCACCGCCTTGGTCATCGCCGCACCGCAGACAGCGAGGCTGCGCGAGCCATAGCTGCCCATGCCGAAGGGGATCTTCGACGTGTCGCCATGCACGATCTCGACCGAGCTTTCCGGGATGCCCAGCTTTTCCGCCACGATCTGGGCGAAGACCGTCTCATGCCCCTGCCCGTGGCTATGCGCCCCGGTCATCACGCTGATATTGCCGGTGGCGTTCACCCGCACCGTCGCCGCGTCGTAAAGCCCGACGCGGGAGCCGAGGACGCCCACAAGGTTCGACGGTGCGATCCCGCAGGCCTCGATCCAGGTCGAAAGCCCCATCCCGCGCAGCTTGCCCTTGGCCTTGGAGGCCGCGGCGCGCTTGTCGAAGTTCTTCACGTCGGCAAGCTCGATCAGCTTGTCCAGCGTCGCCTGATAGTTGCCGGTGTCATACACAAGGCCGACCGGCGTGGTATAGGGGAACTGGTCCGGCTGGATCAGGTTCTTGCGGCGCACCTCGAACGGGTCGAGGTTCAGCTCGCGGCACATCTTGTCGACGATGCGTTCGATGGAGAAGGTCGCCTCGGGCCGACCCGCGCCGCGATAGGCGTCGACGGGGGCGGTGTTGGTGAAGACCGTCTTCACGTTCACATAGACATGCGGCACCTTGTAGGGACCGGCCATCAGCGTGCCATGCAGGAAGGTCGGCGTCGCGGTCGAGAAGTTGGACAGATAGGCGCCAACATTCGCCAGCGTTTCCGTGCGGATCGCAAGGATTTCGCCATCCTTGGTCGAGGCCATCTCGATCTTCGTCACATGGTCGCGGCCATGGGCATCCGTCAGGAAGCTTTCCGTCCGTTCCGCCGTCCAGCGCACCGGGCGGCCCAGCTTGCGGGATGCCGCCAGAACCAGCGCCTCTTCGCCATAGTGATAGATCTTCGACCCAAAGCCGCCGCCCACATCGGGGGCCACGACCGTCAACTTGTTTTCCGGGATGCCAAGGACGAAGGCCGCCACCAGAAGCCGCGTCAGGTGCGGGTTCTGGCTGGTCGTCGTCAGTTTGTAATCGCCCGTGCCGGGATTGTATTCGCCTATCGAGGAACGCGGTTCCATCGCGTTCGGCACCAGACGGTTGTTCACCAGTTCCAGCGTGGTGACATGCGGCGCGGATTTGAAGGCCGCGTCCACGGCGGCGCGGTTGTCCTCGATCCAGCCCCAGTCGAAGCAGAGGTTGTCGGGGATTTCGTCATGCACGCGGTTGGAGGAATCCGCGACCGCCTTCTTCATGTCGACGATTGCGGGCAGTTCCTCGATGTCGCTGTCATCGGCAAGCTGCTGGGCCGCATCCTTGGCCTGATTGTAGGTTTCGGCCACCACCGCGGCATAGGCGTCGCCCACATGGCGCACCTTGCCATGCGCCAGCACGGGGCGCTTGGGTTCGCGCATCGGCGTGCCGTCGCGGCTGTTGATCAGCCAGCCGGCCGGGTTGCCGCCCACATCCTTGAAATCCTCGCCGGTGAAGATGGCCAGCACCCCCGGCATCTTCGATGCGGCGCTGGTGTCGATGGACTTGATCCGCCCATGCGCCACGTTCGACCGCACGAAGACCGCATAGGTCTGGCCGTGCAGCGCCATGTCATCGGTATAGACCCCGCGCCCCGACAGGAAGCGCACATCCTCGCGCCGCTTGCTGCTGGCGCCGATCCCGTGATCCTTCGGCATCCTTATCCCTCCCTGAAATCGCGCTTATTCGGCAGCCAGCGCCGCTGCATCCTGCCCGGATGCGGCCAGCACGGCCTTGACGATGTTGTGGTAGCCCGTGCAGCGGCAGATATTGCCTTCCAGATAATGCCGGATCTCGGCCTCGGTGGGCTTCGGGTTTTCGGCCAGCAGCGCGGCCGAAGACATCACCATCCCCGGCGTGCAGAAGCCGCATTGCAGCCCGTGATGATCCTGGAACGCCTGCTGGACCACCGACAGCGATCCGTCGGGATTGTTCATCCCCTCGATCGTCTTGACTTGCGCGCCATCCGCATCGGCGGCGAACATGGTGCAGGATTTCACGGCCTTGCCATCCACATGCACCACGCAGGCGCCGCATTGGCTGGTGTCGCAGCCGACATGGGTGCCGGTCAGCCCCAGCCCTTCGCGCAGGAAGGCGGACAGCAGCGTCCGCCCCTCCACCTCGGCCGAGACGGCCTTGCCGTTCACGGTCATCGTGACCTTTGTCATGCTTATCCTCCCTTGGATATCCCTGGGTAATTCTCGTGGCGCGGTTCAGCCGATCAGCTTCTTGAACCAGCCCTTCTTCTTTTCGCCCTCTCCCGCCGCCTCGGGGTCGGCCTCGGCCTCTTCCTCCTGCGGGCCTTCGACGGCCGCCTGGAAGCGGGTAAAGAATTCATCCGCCATCTTCTTGGCGAAACCGTCGATGATGCGGCTGCCAAGCTGGGCGATCTTGCCGCCCACGCTGGCATCCACCTCGTAGGTCAGCTTCGTGCCGCCCTCGATCGGTTCCAGCACCACTGCCGCGCCGCCCTTGGCAAAGCCCGCAGGGCCGCCCTTCCCCTCGCCCGAGATCTTCAGGCTCTGGCCCTCGACGATGTCGGAAAAGGTCACGGCCCCCTTGAAGGTGGCCTTCACCGGGCCGACCTTCTGGGTCACCACGGCCTCGAACCCCTCGGCCACGCTGCCCGACATGCTTTCGCAGCCCGGCACGCATTCCTTCAGAACCTCGGGGTTCAGGATGGCCGCCCAGACGGTGGCCGGGTCGGCCTTGATCTCTCGAAAATCGCTCAGCTGCATGTCTTACCCCTCGCCTGACAAGAGATTAGGCGCAAGCGGCCCGCCCCCGATATGGAACATTGGTCGTAGAGACGGGGGGCGTAGAGACGGGGGGCGTAGAGACGGGATCACGCCGAAACCGGCAGCCCCGCGATGAAGGATTCGAGCGCGCGCGCATCAAGCGGCTTGATCATCAGATCCACCCCCGCTTCGGCGCAGGCGGCGCGCAGTTCGGGGCGGCGGTCGGCGGTGACGATGCGCGCAGGCACCGCGCCATGCCGCGCGGCCATCTCGGCCAGAAAGCGCAGGCCATCCATCCCCTCGCCCAGATTGTGATCCACGATAAAGCAGTCGGGCAGGATGCCCAGTTCCTCGATCAGGTCGAGCGCCTCTTCCCCCGAGGCGGCATCCAGCACGCTGACCCCCCATTTCTCCAGCAAAAGGCCCATGGCGCGGCGCAGGTCGCCGTCATTTTCCACCAGAAAGACGATGCGGTTCTGCATGGGGCGGCGCGGGCTGGGCGAAGGGCGCGGTCCGTCGGGCGGGGCGGTGGTCTCGGTCATCGGGACCTGCACCATGAAGCAGGTGCCATGCCCGATCTGCGATGTCAGCCCCAGGGGATGCCCCAAAAGCGCGCAGGCCCGCTCCACGATGGCCAGCCCCAGCCCCATCCCCTCGCTGGCCGAGGCGCGGGCGTTCAGGCGGTGGAATTCCTTGAAGATGTTGTCCTGTTCCTCTTCCGGGATGCCCGGTCCGGTATCGCGCACCTCGATCCGCACCATCCCGCCGCGCCGCCGCACGCCCACCAGCACGCGCCCGGCATCGGTATAGCGGATCGCATTGCCGATCAGGTTCTGCAGGATGCGGCGCAGATAGGCCGGGTCCGACATCACCGAAAGCCGCGATGGAACCACCCGCAGCCGCAGACCCCTTGCCGCGGCGATGGGGCCGAATTCATCATTCAGCCGCGCAAGCAGCAGATCCAGCCGCACCGGCCCCACCGAGACCGCCGCGCGCCCGCTTTCCAGCTTGGAAATGTCCAGCAGCGCACCAAGGATGCCCTCGACGGACAAGAGCGCATTCTGCGCCTTGTCCAGCGCCGTCCGCGCGCCAGGGGCCAGTTCCTCATCCCCGATGGAGGAAATGAACAGCTTGGCCGCGCTGAGCGGTTGCAGAAGGTCATGGCTCGCCGCCGCGACAAAGCGCGACCGGCTGGCATTGGCGCGTTCGGCATGGCCCAGCGCATCTTCCAGTTCCAGCGTGCGCTCCATCACGCGCGCCTCCAGCGTTTCATTGGCGCGGGAAAGCGCCTCGATCGCGGCGCGTTCGGCGGTGACATCGGTGAAGGACATCACGAAGCCCCCATCGGGCATGGCCTGGGCAAAGACATCCATGATCATGTCGGGGCCGCGCCGCAATTCAAAGCGCAGCGCCCCCCGCGCGCCCCCGCCTTCCACCCAGTCGCCCAGCCGCGCCTCTGTCATCCCTTCGCCAAAGGCCAGATCGGGGCGGTATCGGTCCAGGATGGCATCGAAGCTGACCCCCATCCTGAACCGCGCCATGGGAATGGTCAGCAACTGGCCCAGCCGCTGGTTCCAGCCCACCAGCCGCGCCTCGGCATCGAAGATGCAGACGCCCTGGGAGATGTGGTCCAGCGTGGCGCGGATGACGCGGGCCTGATCGTCCAGCATCTTGCCGCGTTCGGATCGCTCCAGCCGGATGATTTCCGTCACATCCGTCTGCAGGATCACCGTGCCGCCATCGGCGGTGCGGTGTTCGCTGACCTGCACCCAGCGATCCCAGACCATGCGGACGTTGAAGATCACATGCCGGTCCTGGTGCCGCCGCCGCCGCGCCACGGCCCACTCCTCGGGGCTTTCGCCGGCGGGCAGTTCCAGAAAGCGCGACCGGCTGACCCGGTCCACGTAATCGCCGAAGGTCAGCCCCGGCTTCAGGTGATCGCGCAGGTCCAGCATGTGCATCCCGAAGCGGGAATTGCACATCACCAGCACGTCATCCGCATCGAACAGCGCAAATCCCTCCTGGATCGTCTCGATCGCATTGGCAAGGTTCTGGCGCGCGGCCTCGGTTGCGCGATTGGCCTCGGCCAGGCGGGCATTGCTGTCGTTCAGCAGATCAAGCGCGCGTTCCAGATCGCGCGTGCGCTCGCGCACCTGATCCTCCAGCATCGCCGCGCGCTGGAACTGGGCATAGGCGGCACCGCTGTCATCGGTGATCTGCTCCACCCGCCGCATCAGGACCTGCGCGATGGTCAGCAGTTTCTGCGTCTGCCGTTCGGGCGGATCGGCGGGGTTGATCAGCGTGTCGATCATCCCGCCCCCCCGGCCCGCGGGGCGCGGGGCGCATAGATCGCCACGCCCGTCATCGTCTGGTTCACATGCATGGCGTTCAACTGTTCGCCATAGGTGGAAAAGCCCACCACCCGATTGGCGCAGAGAATGGCCGAGATGGCACCGCTCTTCTGCTTTTCCTGCGCCTCCATCCGGCGCAGGATGCAATCGCAGGCAAGGATCGCCTCGGGCTGCCCCCCGGCCGACAGCGCCGCCATCTCGCCTTCCAGATGGGCCACCATGTCCTGCGGATCGGCCAGCGTCAGCACCACCCCCTCGTCTATGGCCGAGAAGAAGACCAGATCCCCCCCCTCGCCCACCTGCCGGATCGCGCGGACATGATGCTTGCCCCCGATCCGCACCGCCACCGGATGGGCGGCAAAGGTAAAGGCCGTCAGCTGCCCGGGATCCTTGCCCAGGATGCGCGCATATTCCCGCGCGGCGGGTTCGGCATTGATCTGGCGCACGATGCGGCGGGCGGGGTCGGCCTCGGTCACCACCATGCGCGCCTCTGTCGGCATCAGGTGATCGAGGCTGAACACCTTCACCCGGCAATCGGTGCGGATCAGCGCCAGCACGGCGGCATTCTGCAGGGCCAGCCCCTCATGCAGCACATAGGTCGCGCGAAAGCGCGTCCCGTCGCCCGCCGATCCGCCGAACAGCGGCACCGGCCCAAGCCCCGAGGCCAGCGCCGCGGCCAGTTCATCCTCACGCACCGAAAGCCCGTCGACCATCAGGAAGGCGAATTCGCCCTCCCAATCCGGCCGCGCCCGCGCCAATCCCTGCCGCGACCGGATCAACTGCCCGATCAGAGCCTCGCGTTCCAGCACGGAAAGATCCGGCACCAGCAGCACATCGGCGGCGAAATGCGCCGCGGGCAGGGCCACGGCCACGATCTCGCCTTCCGTATAGCCCGCGGCGGAAATCTCGCCCGCGGTGGAACAGCCGATGACGGGCGCCCCGCCAAAGCGGCCCGGCAGGCGCAGCGCCAGCGCATCGAGATCGGCATCGGGCGAGACGAAAAGGATCACCAGCGCGAAGGGGCCGTCTCCCAGCGCCTCTTCGAGGCGGCGCAGGGGATGGGGGGCGTCCACGGGCACAGAGGCGCGGGCCACCAGCGCCAGCCCCGCCCCATCGGGCAACGGAAACCCTTCCCTCGGCTGGTTCATCGCGCCCTCCCAAACGCGTCGGATCGCGGCAAGGCTAGCCCCCGGCACCCGCTGCGGCAAGGGCGGCGATTGCCCGCCGGGACCACCCGTCCCGGGCCTGACCCGGGACCTCCCCCCTCAGCCCGCCCCGCACATCGCCCCGGAGGCCCCGGGTCAGGCCCGGGGCGGGGTTCGCCACGGCTTCAGCCATTCTCCGGCATCAGCCGGTCAAAGTTCGCCTCCTGCGCGATCAGCACGGCCTGGGTGCGGCTTTGAACGCCCAGCTTGCGCATGATCGCGGTGACATGTGCCTTCACCGTCGTCTCGGCAATCGTCAACTCATAGGCGATCTGCTTGTTCAGCATCCCCTCGCAGATCAGTTGCAGGATCTTGGCCTGTTGCCGCGTCAGAAGCGACAGCCGCGCAATCGCCTCTTCCCGCTGGCTGGCGGGCGCGTTCGGATCGGCCTGCGGCACAAAGCCTTCGGGCACGAAGCCCTCGCCCGCGCGGACGGCATCGAAGGCCGCCTTGAACACCTCGCGCCGCGAATGTTTCGGCACGAAGCCCACCGCCCCTGCCCGCAGCGCCGCCCCGATCACCCGGTTGTCGGCCAGCGAGGACACCACCACCACCGGCACCTCGCCCGCCGTGGCACGCAGGCGGATCAGCCCGTCCAGCCCGTTCACATCGGGCAGGTTCAGATCCAGCACCACCACATCCGGCAAGGGCGAGATATCCAGCCGCGCAATCGCCGTTTCCAGCCGGTCCGCCGTCTCGATCACCTCGATCCCGGCCACGGCGCGCAGCGTCATCGACAGGGCGTCGCAGAACAGCGGATGATCATCCACGATCAGCGCCGAGGCCAGCCTGCGTTCCGATCCATCCATCCCAGCCCCCAGCCCGGCCCCATCGCCATCCTGCCCGGCAGGCTAGCAGCCCCGCCCCGCCCCGCCAACCACGCCAAAGGTCGGACCCGGGGGCCGCCCTTGCCGCGCGGAATTCCGCGCCCTGCGGCGCGTGCCGCCTTTCCAGCCCGGCCGGGGCAGGCTATCACCCCCCGGTCCTTCACGCAGTTCCGGGGGTTTCCCATGCATCTGTCCCGCCGCGCCCTGATCGCCCTGACCCTGCCCGCGCTTGCCGCGGCCTGCGGCGCCCCGCCCGAGCCCGAGGCCACGCGCAGCCATGGCGGCGGCCCGGAAGAGATCAACCGCCTGATCGCGCGCTATGCCCGGGTCTATGACATCCCCGAACGGCTGATCCATGAAACCGTCCGCCGCGAAAGCGGCTACAACCCCGCCGCCCGCAACGGGCCCTATTACGGGCTGATGCAGATCCATCCGCAAACCGCGCAGACCATGGGCTATCGCGGCGATCCGTCCGGCCTGCTGGATGCCGAGACGAACCTGATCTATGCGGGGAAATACCTGCGCGGGGCCTGGCTCGTGTCGCGCGGCAATTATGACGCCGCGCATATGTGGTATCGCCGCGGCTACTATTACGAGGCAAAGCGGATGGGCCTGCTGGAGGAAACCGGCCTGCGCGGCTGATCCCCCCAAGCCCCTGCCCCCAGACCGCTTTCCCCTCAGGTCACCACATCGGGGGCGGTCCGCCCGGTGAATTCCGCCACCCGCGCGATGCCCATCGCCGCCCGGATCACCGGGGCCAGCGCCTGTTGCGGATCGAGGTCCAATCCCCCCGGCCCCGCCGCATAGCGTTCCAGATACATCCGCAGCGTCGCGCCCTCGGTCCCCGTCCCCGACAGGCGCAGCACAAAGCGCGATCCGTCCGCGAACATCACCCGCACCCCCTGTTTCGTGCTGACCGATCCATCCACCGGATCGGTATAGGCAAAGTCATCCGCCCCCGCGATGGCCATGCCTTCCACCACCTGCCCCTTCAGCCCCGGCAGCGCGGCGCGCAGCGCGCCCATCATCGCATCGGCCTTGTCGGTGGCGATCGCCTCGAAATCATGGCGGCTGTAATAGTTGCGCCCGAACTTCGCCCAATGCTCGGCCAGGATCTCTGCCACCGTCTGCTTCCGCACCGCAAGGATGTTCAGCCACAGCAGAACGGCCCAGAGCCCGTCCTTTTCCCGCACATGGTCCGACCCGGTGCCGAAGGATTCCTCACCGCAGATCGTGGCGCGTCCGGCATCCAGCAGGTTGCCGAAGAACTTCCACCCCGTCGGCGTCTCGTAACTTGCGATCCCCAGCGCCTCGGCCACCCGATCCGCCGCCGCACTTGTGGGCATCGACCGCGCCACCCCCTTCAATCCCCGCGCATAGCCCGGCGCCAGATGGGCGTTCGCCGCCAGCACGGCAAGGCTGTCGGAGGGAGAAACATAAATGCCCCGCCCCACCACCATGTTCCGATCCCCATCCCCGTCGCTCGCCGCGCCGAAATCGGGCGCATCGGCCCCGAACATCTCATCCATCAGGGCCTTGGCCCAAGTCGGGTTCGGGTCCGGGTGCATCCCCCCGAAATCCGGCAGCGGCACGGCGTTGACGCAGGTCCCCCTGGCCGCGCCCAGACGGTTTTCCAGTATCTCCACCGCATAAGGCCCGGTCACCGCGCACATGCTGTCCATCCGCATGCGAAAGCCGCCCGCGAACATCGCGCGGATCGCGCCAAAGTCGAACAGCCCCTCCATCAGCGCCGCGTAATCGGCCACGGGATCGACCACATCCACCACCATCCCCGCCAGCGACGTGCGCCCGACGCGGCTCAAGTCGACATCCTGCGCCTCGACCACCTTGTATTCCGTGATCTCGGTCGTGCGCTTGAACATCGCCTCCGTCACCGCTTCCGGCGCGGGGCCGCCATTGGGCATGTTGAATTTGACGCCGAAATCCTCATCCGGGCCGCCGGGGTTGTGGCTGGCCGACATGATGATCCCGCCATCCGTCCTGTTCAGCCGGATCAGGTGGCTGGCTGCAGGCGTCGACAGGATCGCCCCCTGCCCCACGATGACGCGCGCCGCCCCATTCGCCGCCGCCATCCGCAGGATCACCTGCGCCGCGCGGTCGTTGAAATAGCGCCCATCCCCGCCAAGGACGAAGGTCTTTCCCTGCGCGCCCACCACGTCAAAGATGCTCTGGACGAAGTTCTCCAGATAGTGATGCCCCATGAAGACCGGGGTCTTCTTGCGCAGGCCCGAGGTTCCGGGCTTCTGCCCCGCGATGGGTTGGGTGGCGACGGTGCGGATGGTCATGGTTTTCCTCCCGGGAAAGCGCCGGCCCGCGGATCGACGGACCGGAAGACAAGAACGGATTGCGCCGGCGCGCGGGTGCCCGGCCCGCCCGGTTCGGCCAGCATCTCCGGACGCGTGGTATCAAGGATCAACTCCCAGCCCGGGGCCGTATCCGGCAACCGCAGCACGCATTCCGCGCCCGTGTTGAACACCGCGTAAATTGCGCAATGGCCCGGATCGCCCCCTTCGGCGGCCATGCGCAATTCCACCCCCAGGCAGCGAAAGCCCGGATCGTGCCAATCCTGTGCCGAAGGGCTCTGCCCGTCGGCGCGCCGCCATGCCACATCGGGCAACCCGTCCGAGGGGCGCGGGCGCGCATGCAGGAACCGCCGCTGCCGCAGCACCGGATGCGCCCGGCGCAGCGCGATCAGCCGCGCCACGAAATCCGCAAGCCCCGCATCCCCCGCCGCCCAGTCGATCCATGTCGTCTCGTTGTCCTGGGCATAGGCGTTGTTGTTGCCGCCCTGGCTATGCCCGACCTCATCCCCCGCCAGCAGCATCGGCACCCCCTGCGCCAGCATCAGCGTGGCCAGGAGGTTGCGCTTGCGCAAGCCCCGCGCGGCGCGGATCGCGGGGTCGTCGGTCGGCCCCTCCACCCCCAGATTGTCGGAATGGTTCTCGTGGTGGCCGTCGCGGTTTTCCTCGCCATTGGCCCAGTTCCGCTTCAGCGTGAAGGACACCACATCCTCCAGCGTGAAGCCGTCATGCGCGGTCACGAAATTGACCGAGGATGTCGCCCCCCGCCCGTGATGATCGAACCGCTCGGCGCTGCCCAGCAGCCGCTTGGCCAGATCGGGCGCCATGCCCGGATCGCCCTTCCACCAGCGCCGCGCCCCATCGCGAAAACGGTCGTTCCATTCCAGGAAAGGATGCGGATAGGCCCCCAGCTGATAGCCGCCCGGCCCGATATCCCAAGGCTCGGCGATCAGCTTGACCCGGCTCAGCACCGGATCCTGACGGATCGCATCGAAGAAGCCGCCATTGGGGTCGAACCCATGCGCCTCGCGCCCCAGCACGGTGGCCAGGTCAAAGCGGAAGCCGTCCACATGGCAGACCTCCACCCAATAGCGCAGGCTGTCCATCACCATCCGCAGCACCATCGGATGCGTCAGGTTCAGCGTATTGCCCGTGCCGGTATCATTCACGTAATGCCGCCCGCCATGCAGCAGGCGGTAATAGCTGGCATTGTCAAAGCCCCGAAAGGACAGCGTGGGGCCGAACTCATCCCCCTCTCCGGAATGGTTGTAGACCACGTCGAGGATCACCTCGATCCCCGCCGCATGGAACCTGCGCACCATGGACTGGAATTCCCAGACCTGCCCCTTGGCCAGATAGCGCGGCTCTGGCGCGAAAAAGCCGATGGTCTGATAGCCCCAATAGTTGCGCAAGCCCTTGGCGATCAGGAAGCGTTCATCGGCAAAGGCCTGCACGGGCAGAAGTTCGATGCTGGTGATCCCCAGCCGCTGCAGATGGTCGATCACGGCATCCGAGGCCAGGCCGAGGAAGCTTCCCCGCAGCCCCTTTTCCACGCCGGGATGCAGCATGGTCATGCCGCGCACATGCGCCTCATAGATCACCGCAGCCTCGGGCGGCACGCGGGGCGCAGCATCGTCGCCCCAGGCGAAAGACGTATCCACCACCACCGATTTCGGCACGGCAAAGGCGCTGTCGCGGGTGTCATAGGACATGTCGCCGCGCGGGCTGCCCACCTTGTAGCCCATCAGCGCATCCGACCATTTCAACCGCCCCTCCAGCGCGCGGGCATAGGGGTCGATCAACAGCTTGTGGGGGTTGAAGCGATGGCCCTGCTCCGGCGCATAGGGGCCATGCACGCGAAAGCCATACAGCGTGCCGGGCATCAGCCCGCCGACATGGCCATGCCAGATGTCGCCGTCCCGTTCCGGCAGGGCGATCCGCGCCATCTCCTTGCGCCCGTCGGGCGAGAAAAGGCACAGCTCCACCTTCTCCGCATGGGCGGAAAAGACGGCGAAATTCACCCCCTCGCCGTCAAAGCAGGCCCCCATGGGCCAGGGCCGCCCGGCCGAAACGGCATGGCCCGCCGAACGCGCAGCGCCGGACTCCCGCGACACTGTCACCGCGCCAACCCGTCATAAAGCGCGGCATAGGCGGCGGCACTGGTTTCCCAGCCCACCGGATGGGCCATGGCGTTCCTTTGCACCTGCGCCCACAGCTTCGGATCGGCATGCAACGCCACCAACTGGCGCAGGGCCTGCCCGAAGGCCACGGCATCGGTCGGATGGAACTGCAGCCCCGTCGCCACCCCCGCGGCCAAAGCGGCCGGTGAGGCATGGATCACCGTATCGGCAAGGCCGCCCACGGCGGCCACCACCGGAATGGTGCCATAGCGCAGCCCATACATCTGCGTCAGCCCGCAGGGTTCAAAGCGCGACGGCACCAGCACCGCATCCGCCCCCGCAAACAGCCGATGCGACAGCGCCTCGTCATAGCCGATCCTGACCGCGACCCGCCCCGGAAAGCGCTGTTCCAGCCCGCGCATCGCCGCCTCCAGCGCGGGATCGCCCGATCCCAGCACGACCAGCGCCCCACCCGCGGCCACGAATTCCGGCACGACCTGCGGCAGCAGGTCGATCCCCTTCTGATCCGTCAGGCGGGACACGACGATGGCCAGCGGCCCCGCGGGCTCCGCCAGCCCGAATTCGGCGCAAAGCGCCGCGCGGTTCGCGGCCTTGCCCTTCATGGCGCGGGCCGAATAGGGCAAGGGTTCGGCCTCAGGCGACCAGATCCCGGTATCCACCCCGTTCAGGATGCCCGACACGACCCCCGCCCGCGCCGTGATCACCCCCTGCAGGCCCATCCCGAATTCCGGCCGCATCAACTCGGCCGCATAGGTGGGCGAGACGGTGGTGATCCGGTCCGCCGTCACCAACCCGGCCTTCAGGCTGGACAGGCCCCCGTAATATTCCAACTGCCCCGGATGGAACGCCTCGCGCGGCAGGCGCAGCGCGCCCAGCATCCCGGCAACGGCCCAGCCCTGAAAGGCGATGTTGTGAACCGTGATCACCGATCCCACGCCCGAAGGCCCGCCATAGGCCAGATAGGCGGGGGCGAAACCCGCCTGCCAGTCATGCGCATGCAGGATATCGGGCTTCCAGCCCCCCACCCCTTCGCGCGCCAGCCTCGCCGCGACCCAGGACAGCGCGGCAAAGCGCTGGGGGTTGTCGGGCCAGTCGCCGCCCGCGCTGTTATAGGGGCCACCCTCGCGATCATAAAGATGCGGCGCGTCCAGCAGCAGCAGGTCCACCCCCTCCACCTCGCCCGCGAAGACAACGCCCTCGCCGCCCCACAGCCCCGGCTCGCGCCAGACCTCGCGCATCGCGCCCAGATGGCCGCGCAGGCGCCGATAGGCGGGCAGCAGCACGCGCATTTCCCAGCCAAGGGGGCGCAGCGCGGCAGGCAGCGCACCCACCACATCGGCAAGGCCCCCGGTCTTGATCAGGGGAACGCATTCCGATGCCACCGAAAGCACCCGCCCCTTGACCTGCATGATCCGCCCTTCCCGTTGCCATCTGTCCCCGGGGGGGGTCCGGGGGGACGATGCGTCCCCCCGGGGCCACCACCCCGCGCCGCCCTCAGGACAGCTTCCGCGCCCGCGCGTCAAGCATCTCCTGCGTGATCAGGACGATCCCGCCTTCACTGCGGCGGAACCATTTCGCATCCTCCTCCGGGTCCTGCCCCACGACAAGCCCCTCGGGGATCACCACGCCGCTGTCGATCACGCAATTCGTCAGCTCCGCCTTGCGGTTCACCACCACCCGCGGCAGGGCCACGACATATTCCAGATTGGAATAGCTATGCGTCCGCACCCCGGTGAACAGCAGCGAATTCCTGACCTCGGACCCCGACACGATGCAATCCCCCGAAATCAGCGAGGAAATCGCCATCCCCCGCCGCCCATCCTCGTCATGGATGAACTTGGCGGGCGGCACGATCTCGGAATAGGTCCAGATCGGCCAGGAGTTGTCATAGATATCCAGTTTCGGCACGAAATCCGTCAGGTCGATATTGGCCTGCCAGAAGGCGTCAATCGTTCCCACATCGCGCCAATAGGGTTCATCCTCCAGCCCCGACTTCACGCAAGAGTCCGCAAACTTGTGCGCCATCGCCTTGCCGTTCTTCACGATGTCGGGGATCAGGTCATTGCCGAAATCATGCGACGAATTCGGATCCGCCATGTCGCGGATCAGAAGGTCGCGCAGGAAGGCCCAGTCAAAGACATAGATGCCCATCGAGGCCAGCGCATGGTCCGGGTCGCCCGGGATCCCCGGCGGGTCCTTGGGTTTCTCAAGGAAGGAGGTGATCCGCATCTCCTTGTCCACCGCCATCACGCCAAAGGCCGTGGCCTCCATCCGCGGCACCGTCAGGCAGCCGATGGTCACATCGGCGCCGGTGGAGACATGCTGTTGCAGCATGATCTCGTAATCCATCTTGTAGATATGGTCGCCCGCCAGCACGACGACGTATTTGATCCCGTAGCTGTCCACGATGTCGATGTTCTGCGCCACCGCATCCGCCGTGCCCAGATACCACTTCGTCTCATCCACCCGCTGGCTTGCGGGCAGGATATCCAGATATTCGTTCCGTTCCGCGCGGAAGAAGTTCCATCCCCGCTGGCAATGCCGGATCAGGCTATGCGCCTTGTATTGCGTGGCGATCGCCATCTTCCGGATGCCGGAATTCAGCGCGTTCGACAGCGCAAAGTCGATGATCCGCGTCTTGCCGCCGAAATAGACGGCCGGTTTCGCGCGGCGGTCGGTCAATTCCTTCAGGCGGCTGCCGCGCCCCCCGGCAAGGACGAAGGCCATCGCCTGCGAAGACAGGCGCGCATTCGGTCTCGGTGTCATCATGGCCTTCCCCTCCCTGATGCGGCTTTGCCGCTTGTCTCGTTCTTCCTCACGCCTGGCGGAACCAGACGGCCGACAGCGGCGGCAAGGTGACAAGCGCCGATTGCGCCTGCCCGTGCCATGCCACGGCCTCGGCCGTGACGCCTCCAAGGTTGCCCCGGTTCCCCCCGCCATATACGCCCGCATCGGTATTCAGGATCTCGTCCCAATGCCCCGCCGCAGGCAGGCCCAGCCGATAGGACCGCTCCACCGGCGTCATGTTCACCGCGCAGACCACCATGGGATCACTTGGCCCCCCCTTGCGCGCCCAGGCATAGACCGAGGCACCCGCATCGTTGCTTTCGATCCACTGGAACCCTTCGGGCCGCGTGTCGTTCACATGCAGCGCGGGGTTGTCGCGATAGGCGCGGTTCAGATCGCGCACCAGCGCCTGCACGCCCCGGTGTTCGGGAATATCCAGCTGATGCCAGTCAAGGCTCTGGTTGTGGTTCCATTCCCGCCCTTGCGCGAATTCACAGCCCATGAAGAGCAGTTTCTTCCCCGGATGCCCCCACATGAAGCCGTAATAGGCGCGCAGGTTGGCGAATTTCTCCTCGCCCGAACCCGGCATCTTTTCCAGCATGCTGCCCTTGCCATGCACCACCTCGTCATGGCTGATCGGCAGGATGTAGTTTTCCGACCAGGCGTAATGCAGGCCAAAGGTCATCTGGTGGTGGTGATACTGCCGATAGATCGGGTCCTTGTGCATGTAGGAGAGCGTGTCGTTCATCCAGCCCATGTTCCACTTGAACCCGAAGCCGAGGCCGCCGTGATCCACGGGCCGCGACACGCCCGGAAAGGCCGTGCTTTCCTCGGCCACGGTCATCACGCCCGGCACCTCGCCATAGACGGTGACATTCATCCGCCGGAGCAGCGCCGCCGCCTCGTAATTCTCGCGGCCCCCGTCCTTGTTCGGTATCCACTCGCCCTCTTTCCGGCTGTAGTCACGGTAAAGCATCGACGCCACCGCATCCACGCGCAGCCCGTCGACATGGTATTCCTCAAGCCAGTAAAGCGCGTTGGAGACGAGGTAATTCGCCACCTCCACCCGCCCGTAATTGTAGATCAGCGTGTTCCAGTCCTGATGGAACCCCTCGCGCGGGTCGGCATGTTCGTAAAGCGCCGTGCCGTCAAAGCGGCCAAGCCCATGCGGATCGGTCGGGAAATGCCCCGGCACCCAATCGAGCAGCACGCCCAGCCCCTTCCTGTGCGCCGCATCCACCAGCGCGCGGAATTCCCCCGGCGTGCCGTGCCGGATCGTGGGGGCGAACATGCCGACGGGTTGGTAACCCCAGCTTCCGTCAAAGGGGAATTCGCTGACAGGCATCAACTCGATATGGGTGAACCCCATATCGGCCACGTAATCGACCAGTTGCTCGGCCAGTTCCGGATAGGACAGCATCCGGTCCCCCGGCGCGCGGCGCCATGATCCCAGATGCACCTCGTAAACCGAAATGGGCGCGTCGATGGAATGCCGCGCGGCCCGCGTCGCCATCCAGTCCCCATCGCGGAAATCCCCCGCGATCCGCCGGACGACCGAGGCATTGGCGGGCGGATGTTCCGACCCGAATCCCACCGGATCGGCCTTCAACGGCCCGACATAGCCATTCTGGCCCAGAATCTCGTATTTGTAGGTCGCGCCCTCGGCCAGGCCGGGGATGAAGGTCTCCCACACCCCCGTCGCCCCCCGCCGCCGCATCGGATGGCGGCGCCCGTCCCAGATGTTGAAATCCCCCACCACCGAGACACGCTCGGCATTCGGGGCCCAGACGGCGAAATGCACGCCCTCCACGCCCTCATGCGTGATCAGATGCGCGCCCAGCACCTGCCACAGGCGCTTGTGCGTCCCCTCGCCAAGCAGATATTCATCCATCTCGCCCAGAACCGGGCCAAAGCGGAAGGGATCGTCGAATTCCCATGTCGCCCCATGCCCCTCGGCGCGCAGCCGATACTCGGCCTTGCGCGGCAGGGTCGCGCAGAACAGCCCCTCGCAACCCGGCACGGGGGCAAGGTCAACCGGCTTGCCCGCCTTGCCCGTCAGCGCCCAAAGCCGATCTGCCCCCGGCACAAAGGCCGTAAGCACCCATGCCCCCTCCCGCTTGTGCAGGCCCAGCACGGAAAACGGGTCGCCATGCCGCCCCTCGACGATGGCCTTTGCCGCCCCGTGGTCGATCAGGTTTCCGCTCATGGCTGCCCCCCTCCCCGAAGGCGCCACCCCGGCCCGTCACAGGGCCGAAGTGACCCCCCAAATCTCGTCCATGTAGCTGCGGATCGTGCGATCCGAAGAAAAGAACCCGCTGCGCGCCGTGTTCATCGCCGCCATGGCAAGCCAGCGGTCGCGGTCGGCATAGGCGCGGTCCACCTGCGCCTGCGCGGCGTGATAGGCATCGAAATCCGAGGCCACGAGGAAATAGTCATGGTGCCAGACCCGATGCACCAGACCGTGATAGCGGTCCGGCTGATCCGGGCTGAACCGCCCTTCGGCGATCATCTGCAGCACATCCTGCAGGGCCTGGCTCGCCTCGATCGCCTTGCGCGCATGTTCGGGATCCTCGCGCCGCTTCGTCACCTCTTCCGCCGTCAGCCCGAACAGGAAGAAGTTCTCCGCCCCGACCTCTTGCAGGATCTCCACATTGGCGCCGTCCAGCGTGCCGATGGTGGGCGCGCCGTTCATCATGAACTTCATGTTGCCGGTGCCGCTGGCCTCTTTCCCTGCCGTGGAAATCTGCTCTGACAGATCCGCCGCCGGCACCAGCCGCTCGGCCATGCTGACATTGTAGTTGGCGGGATAGACGATCTTCAGCAGGTCGCCCGTCACGGGGTCATTGTTCACCACCCAGGCCACGTCATTGATCAGGTGGATGATCTCTTTCGCCACCGCATAGCCGGGCGCCGACTTGCCGCCGAAGATCTTCACCCGCGGCACCCAGTCTCCCTTGGGGTTCGACCGGATCTTGTGCCAATGCGCGATGGTTTCCAGGATGTTCAGAAGCTGGCGCTTGTATTCGTGGATGCGCTTGATCTGCACGTCGAACAGCGCATCGGGGCTGACCTTCACCCCGCATTCGGCCGCGATCCAACCCGCCAGCGCCACCTTGTTCGCCCGCTTCGCCGCGCCAAAGGCCTCGCGGAAGGCGCGGCCCTTCACATGCGGCTCCAGGCCCTTCAGGCGATCCAGATCATCCTCCCAGCCCGCGCCCACCGTATCGGTGATCAGCTTCGCCAGCGGCCGGTTCGCCATCTTCAGCCAGCGGCGCGGGGTCACGCCATTGGTCTGGTTGATGATCCGCCCCGGATGCAGGCGGTCCAACTCGGGGAAGAGGTTCTTCTTCACCAGATCGGAATGCAGCGCCGAAACCCCATTCACCTTATGCGCCATGACAAAGGCCAGCTCGCCCATCCGCACCTCATGGTGCTTCACGATCCCCACATAATGGGGCCGCGAGGGATAGCTGCGGCGATGCCATGAATCGATCCGCTCCACGATCTGCATGTGGCGCGGCAGGACATTGCCGAAGGTGAAAGTCGCCCAACGCTCCAGCGCCTCGGGCAGCAGGGTATGGTTGGTATAGCCAAGGCAGCCCCGCGCCGTTTCCAGCGCATCGTCAAAGCCCATGCCATGCTCATCCGTCAGCAGGCGGATCAGTTCGGGCCCCGCGATGGCGGGGTGGGTGTCGTTCATCTGGATCGCCACATGCTTCGGCAGATCGCGCAGGTCGCTATGGCGCGCCATGAAGCGGCGCAGGATATCCTGCAGCGCGGCCGAGGTCAGGAAGAATTCCTGCTTCAGGCGCAGTTCCTTGCCCTGATAGGTCGTGTCATCGGGGTAAAGCACCCGGCTCAGCGTGCGCGCCAGCGCCTCGGGCTCCGCCGCTGCGGCATAGTCCCCCCGGTTGAACCGCGCCAGATCGAACAGCGTCGTGGGCTTGGCCGCCCAAAGCCGCAGCGTATTGGCCCATTTCCCCTGCCAGCCGATCACCGGCGTGTCATGCGCCTCGGCCAGCACGGTTTCGCCGGGCACCCAGACCTCGCGCCCGCCCTGCATCTCCACCTGGCCCTTGAAGGGCACGGTATAGGCGCTTTCGGGCCGCGCGAATTCCCATGGATGGGCCTGGGTCAGCCAATCCTCGGGCGTCTCCACCTGCTGGCCCCCCTCGAATCGCTGGCGGAACAGGCCATGCTCATAGCGGATGCCATAGCCATAGGCGGGGCAACCCAGCGTCGCCATGCTTTCCATGAAACAGGCGGCCAGACGGCCCAGCCCGCCATTGCCCAGCGCGGCATCGGGCTCATTCTCCACGATCGCGCGGAAATCCTGGCCAAAGCCCGCCATCGCCTCTTCGGCAATGTCGCGCAGGCCCAGGTTGATCGTCGCATCCTCCAGAAGCCGCCCGATCAGGAATTCCATCGACAGGTAATAGACCCGCTTCCTGTCTTCCGCCCATGTGCGGCGGGTCGAGGCGAACCACGGCTCCACGATCCGGTCACGGATCGCGAAGGACAGCGCCATGCGCCAATCATAGACAGAGGCATTGGGCGCGTCCTTGCCCAGCGTATAGGTCAGATGCCGGGCGACATCGGCTTGCAGCAGGTTGGGGGTCAGACTCAGATCGTTCACAATCTCATATCCGCATCGGGGCACCTTTACCCACCCTACCCCCGGCCCGACCATGGTCAAGCCGAACGGGCAAGGGAAAACGGCAGGGCGCAGGGAACTGGCCTTTCAAACCGCTTTAAATGTTATCGCAATCACACGCAATCCGCGATTTCATTCCGCAATGATAAAACGTGAAAATTCACCGAAAGCGCATTCAAAACGCTTTGAATACCGACGCCCCGCACCCGCCCGCCGCGCGAATCGTGTGCCATAGGGGGCCGTCACGGCCTTTGCTGTCATTTTGTGCCATCTGATCTGGATCATGTCGCACAAGGTGCAGGCTGCATAGATGTTTGGGCCATAGCCCGTTTCGGTCAAGCCCGGAGATCGCCGATGAGACTCACGACACGCACCAATCTCGCCATGCGCACGCTGATGTTCTGCGCCGCCAATCCCGGCCGCACCGTGCGCAAGGCCGAGGTGGCCGAGATCTGCAATGCCTCGGAAAACCATCTCGCCCAGGTGATCCATCTCCTGGCACAGAAGAAGTTCCTCCGCACCCTGCGCGGGCGCGCCGGCGGGCTGACGCTCGGCCGCCCCGCCGAAAGCATCAAGGTGGGCGAGGTGTTCCGCGAATTCGAATCCGTGCTGCCCTTCACCGAATGCTTCGCCGGTGGCGGCAATGCCTGCCCGCTGGTCGGGGCCTGCCGGTTGAAATGCGTGCTGGCCGATGCGCTCTCGGCCTTCTACGAACAGCTCGACCGCGTCTCCGTCGCCGATCTGGTGACCGGCAATACCGAACTGGAAGACCTGCTCAGGGTCGCCTGATCCGCAACCGCAGGGGTTTCCCCGAAACCCCCGATTTTTCGCAGAAAAATCGCCCCCATCCGGCGGCGGCCCGGCCTCGCCCAAGGCCACGCTCCTGGCCCGGGGGTTCCGCAGGAACCCCGATTTTTCGCAGAAAAATCGCCCCCGCCCGGCCTATCCGCCCCAGGTCCGGCGCAGCACGGAGAGCCAGTTCCCCCAGGCCAGCTTGCCCAGCAGGGCCTCGCCAAACCCATGCCCGCGCAGCGCCGCGATCAGGCGCGGCAGGCCCGCCACATCGGTGATCCCTTCCGGCACCGTCGCCCCGTCGAAATCCGACCCGAAGCCCACATGATCCTCGCCCAGCCGCCCGATCAGATGGTCCAGATGGCGCAGCACCGCCTCCCATCCCATCTCCGGATCGCGCCGCCCGTCAGGCCGCAGGAAGACCGTGGCGAAGTTCAGCCCCACCATGCCCCCGCTCTCGCGGATCATGTCCAGCTGCCGGTCCGTCAGGTTGCGGCTGGACGGCGCCACCGCATGGGCATTGGAATGGGTCGCCACCAGCGGCGCATCCGACAGCCGCGCCACGTCGTCGAACCCCTTCTCGTTCAGATGGCTCAGGTCGATCATCACCCGCAGCGCGTTGCATTCCCGAACCAGCCGCCTGCCCGCCTCCGTCAGCCCCGGCCCGGTATCGGGCGAGGACGGGAAGGCGAAGGGCACCCCATGCCCGAAGACCGTGGGCCTGCTCCACACCGGGCCGAGCGAGCGCAGCCCCATCGCATGAAAGGCATGCAGCGCGTCGCAGCCCTCGTCGATGGCCTCGGCCCCCTCCATATGCATCACGCCCGCGATCACGCCCTCGGCCCGCGCGGCCTCGATCCCTGCCGCCGTCCGGCACAGCCGGAACGCCCCGCCGGATGCGCGCTCCATCCACAAAAGCTGCCCCGCCAGCCCCAAAGCCACGGCCTGGCTTTCGCGCAAGGGCAGCGGCGCGGGCAGGTCCAGCGCATAGGGCGGCGCATCCATCAGCGCCTCGATCCCGTCATCCTCCTCGGTCGCGGGCGAGGGCACATAGATGGCGAACATCCCCCCCGCAAAGCCCCCCGCCTTCATGCGCGGCAGGTCAAGATGCCCCTTGCCCTGCCCCGTCAGCCAGATCGCCTCGCGCGCTTCGGGCTCCATCAGGATGCGGTAGAGGATGTCGTTATGGCCGTCAAAGACGGGGATCGTTTCCTGCATGGGGGCCTCCGGCTTGGGGCCGCCACCCTTGCATGGGTCGGCGCGGGACGAAAGCCCTCAGCAGCAGCCCCCGGCAAGCCCGGTCAGGATCGGGCAATCGGGCCGGTCATCCCCCGCACAGCCCCGCACCAGATCGCGCAGCGTCGCCTGCATGGCGCGCAATTCGGCAATCTTGCGCTCCATCTCCTCCAGATGCGCCTCGGCCAGGGCCTTCACATCGGCGCTGGCGCGCGCGCGATCCTCATAAAGGGCCAGCAGCCTGCGGCATTCCTCGATGGTAAAGCCCAAGCCCCGCGCCCGGCCGATGAAGGCCAGCTTGTGCAGGTCGCTTTCGCGGAAGGCGCGATAGCCGTTCGCACCCCGCAGCGGGCGGATCAGCCCGATCTCCTCGTAATAGCGGATGGTCTTTGCAGGCAGGCCCGACCGTTCGGCCACATCCTTGATGTTCATGCCCGTGCCCCCTTCACCCCGCGCAGGCGCAGCGCGTTCCCCAGCACGAAGATCGAAGACAGCGCCATCGCCCCGGCGGCCAGCATCGGCGAAAGCTGCGGCCCGCCGAAGGGCACCAGCAGCCCCGCCGCCACCGGGATCAGCGCGGCGTTATAGCCGAAGGCCCAGGTCAGGTTCTGGCGGATGTTGCGCATCGTGGCGCGGCTGACGCGGAGGGCATCCACCACCGCCAGCGGATCGCCCGACATCAGCACCACATCCCCCGCCTCGATCGCCACATCCGTCCCCGTCCCCATCGCCAGCCCCACATCCGCCGCCGCGAGCGCCGGCGCATCGTTGATCCCGTCGCCCACAAAGGCCACGCCCGCGCCCATCGCGCGCAGCGCGGCCCCCTTGCCCTCGGGCAGCACGCCCGCCTGCACCTCCTCTGGCATCAGCCCCAGCCGCGCGGCAACCGCGCCCGCCGTCACGGCATTGTCCCCCGTCACCATCGCCACCTGCAGCCCCAACCCGCGCAAGGCCCCCAGCGCCGCCCGCGCCTGCGGCTTCACCGGATCGGCCACCGCGATCAACCCGCGCGCCACCCGCGCATCGCCCACGAAAAGAAGCCCCTTCCCCTCGCCCGCCAACCGCTCTGCCGCCGCCGACAGGTCCGCAGGCACCTCGGCAAACATCCGCTGCGACCCGACCGCAACCACCGCGCCGCCCACGACGGCCCGCGCCCCATAGCCCGGCACCGCCGCGAACCCCTCCGCCTCCGGCAGCACCACCCCCCGCGCCGCCGCCTCGTCCAGCACCGCCGCGGCAAGCGGATGCTCCGATCCCGCCTCCACCGCCGCCGCCTCGGCCAGCATATCCGCGCCGACCATATCCGTCACCACGGGCTTGCCCGCCGTCAGCGTGCCGGTCTTGTCAAAGGCCACCACCCGCACCTCTGCCAGCCGCTGCAGCGCCTCGCCCCGCCGGAACAGCACGCCCAGTTCCGCCGCCCGCCCCGTGCCCACCAGTATCGACACCGGCGTCGCCAGCCCCATCGCGCAGGGGCAGGCGATGATCAGCACCGACACCCCCGCCACCAGCGCCGCCGCCACGCCCTGCCCCGCGACCATCCAGCCCGCAAAGGCCAGCGCGGCAATCCCCATCACCACCGGCACGAACCACAGCGTCACCCGGTCCACCAGCGCCTGCACCGGCAGCTTGCTCCCCTGCGCCTCTTCCACCATCGCCACGATCCGCGCCAGCACCGTGGCCGCCCCCACCGCCCGCACCTCCACAACCAGCGCGCCTGTCCCGTTCACCGTGCCGCCCGTGACCGCATCCCCCGCGTGCTTCGTCACCGGCACCGGCTCGCCGGTCAGCATCGACTCGTCCACCGCCGACGCGCCCGAGACGACCGCGCCATCCACCGCCACCCGCTCCCCGGGCCGCACCAGAACGCGCATCCCCGGCACCAGCGCGGCGACCGGCACCTCGCGCCCGTCCTCCAGCCGCGCCACCCGGGGCTGCATCCCCACCAGCCGCGCGATGGCCGCCCCCGCCCGCCCCCGCGCCCGCGCCTCCAGCGTGCGGCCCAGCAGGATCAGCACCACGATCACCGCAGCCGCCTCGAAATAGACCGCGCGCGATGCCGCGGGCACCAGCGCAGGCACAAAGGTCACGACCGAGGAATAGGCCCAGGCCGCCCCCGTCCCCACCGCCACCAGCGAATTCATGTCCGGGCTGCCCTGCAGCAGCGCCGGGATCCCCTTGGAAAGAAACCGCCGCCCCGGCCCCAGCAGCACCAGCGTCACCAGCACGAACTGCGCAAGCCAGAGCTGGGCCATGGGCACCACCCCCATCAGCCAATGGTGAAAGGCAGGCACCAGATGCCCCCCCATCTCCACCACGAAGACCGGCAAGGTCAGCGCCCCCGCCAAGGCCGTCTCGCGCGCCAGACCGCGCACCTCCTCAGCCGGATCGTGACGCTTCGCCTCGGCCAGGGGTGCTGCCGCATAGCCCGCCCGTGTCACCGCCGCGGCCAGCGCCTCTGGCGCGGCCCCGCCCTCCCACAGCGTCACCGTCGCCCGCCGCAGCGCCAGATTGGCCACCGCCTCCTTCACGCCCGGCTGGGCACGCAGCACCCGCTCCACCCGGCCCGTGCAGGCGGCGCAGGTCATCCCCTCCACCCCCAGAACCACCGCCGCCTCGCGCGCGGGGTAACCCGCCCTGGCCAGCGCCGCCGCCATCGCCGCAGGCGCGGCAGGGGCGTGGAACGCCACATCCGCCGTCTCGGTCGACAGGTTGACCACCGCGCGCTCCACCCCCGGCAGCGCCGTCAGCACCCGCTCCACCCGCAGCACGCAAGAGGCGCAGCTCATCCCCTCCAGCCGAAAGCGCACCTGCCGCGCGGGCGGCGCATCGCGGGCGGGGGCCGGGCTGCCCGCGGGCGGGCTGTCGGCCTCGGTCAGGTTCGGGGCGGTTGTGGTGGATCCGGTCATGGAACTCTCCTTCCACGATCCCAGATAATCCTTCCAGTCACGGGAAGGTCAACCCCTGCAACCGCATGCGCCCTGCGGCAACTCCGCGCTTGACCTTCCCCCCGCTGGAAGCCTCAGATCACGGCAAGACAGTTCAGGGACCAGACCAGATGACCACCCTTTCCATCCCCGACATGACCTGCGGCCATTGCAAGGCCACGGTCGAATCCACCCTTGGCGCGCTGGGCGATGCTGGGCAGATCAGCGTCGATCTGGCCAGCCGCACCGCCACCGCCACCGGCCCGGCCAGCCCCGACCGGCTGATCCGCGCGCTGGACGAAGTGGGCTTTCCCGCCACCGCCATCGGCTGACGCAACGTCACATCGCGTCACGGCGCGGCACGCCTGCGCGATCGCCTGTTGCAAATGTCGCACAGCCGCTGTAGCGCGTCGCAAATTCGCCCTGCCCCTGTCTTGCCGCGGTCCCTTTCCGCGCTCAGATAAAGGGAAGGCGAATGCTGACAGTGCCAGAGCGAGCAGGAAAGATGGCCAGGAAACCGACGACGACACCGCAGCAGGGCGGCTCCAACACCCCCGCACAGCAGCAGGACCAATCCCAGGGGTCCACCCAGCAACAGCAAGGGTCCACCCCGATCTTCCGCGACTGGGCTTCGATCTGATCCGAACGGATCGACCCCAGCCCCTTCCAACACACAGGGCCAGCCGCTAGGCTGGCCCTGTTGCGTTTCAGGGTTCACCCGCCATGCCCACCACCTCCACCCCCGTCTCCTCGATCCCCAATCTCGGCCCCGCGACCGAGGCCGCCTTCGCCCGCGCCGGGATCCACAGCGCCGAGACGCTGCGCGAACTCGGCCCTGACGAATCCTATCGCCGCCTGCTCGAAAGCGGCACCGCGCCGCATTTCATCGGCTATTACGTGCTGGTCATGGGATTGCAGGGCCGCCCCTGGAACGATTGCCAGGGCGAGGAAAAGAAGGCCCTCCGCCTGCGCTTCGATGCGATCAAGGCCGGGGCGAAAGGAAAGGGCCGCTCCGAAATCGAAGCGGCCCTTGATGCCTTGGGCGTCGTGGAACGCCGCCGCTGATCCCCGTGGATCAGCCGACGATTTCCAGACCCGAGAAGAAGAAGGAAATCTCGCGCGCGGCCGATTCCGGGCTGTCGGAGCCATGCACCGAATTCTCGCCCACCGACAGGGCAAATTCCTTGCGGATCGTGCCATCGGCGGCATTGGCCGGGTTGGTCGCGCCCATCACTTCGCGGTTCTTCAGGATCGCGCCTTCGCCTTCCAGAACCTGCACCACCACCGGCTCGGAGGCCATGAATTCGCACAGCTCGCCGTAGAAGCCGCGCTCCTTGTGTTCGGCATAGAACTGGCCGGCCTGCGCCATGCTCAGATGGATGCGCTTTTGCGCGACGATGCGCAGACCCGCCTCTTCGAATTTGGCGTTGATCTTGCCGGTCAGGTTGCGCTTGGTCGCATCGGGCTTGATGATCGACAGGGTACGTTCGATTGCCATTGTGGCCACTCCGTTTCTGGGTTCTGTTTTCTGGGCCGCGTGGGGGATCCCCGCGCCGGAATTCATGTGCGGCGCACCTAGCATGGGCCTGTAACAATGAAAAGCCGCCCCTCAACAAAGCGCTAAATGCCCGCGCGCTGCGTGCATACGCCCGTCTGCACTGCGCTGCTGCACTGCGCTGCTGAACACCTGCAACCACACCTCCCCCCAAGCCCGCCGTTGACGCCGCGCCGCCCATAGGGCAAGCCCTGCGCCATGTTACGCATCGACGCCATCACCTATTCCGTCGAAGGCCGCCCCCTGTTCGAGGCCGCCTCCGCCACCATTCCCACCGGCCACAAGGTCGGCCTCGTGGGCCGCAATGGCGCGGGAAAAACCACTCTTTTCAGGCTGATACGCGGCGAACTTGCACTCGAGGGCGGGTCGGTCAGCCTGCCCTCGCGCGCCCGCATCGGCGGTGTGGCGCAAGAGGTGCCCTCGTCGGAAACCTCGCTTCTCGATACTGTCCTGCAGGCCGATACCGAACGCAGCGCCCTTCTGGCCGAATCCGAAACCGCGACCGACCCCCACCGCATCGCCGAAATCCAGGCCCGCCTGACAGATATCGACGCCTGGTCGGCCGAGGGCCGCGCCTCCAGCATTCTCAAGGGGTTAGGCTTCGATTCCGAACAGCAGTTGATGCCTTGCTCGGCCTTTTCGGGCGGCTGGCGGATGCGCGTCGCGCTGGCGGGCGTGCTGTTTTCGCAGCCCGATCTTCTGCTTCTGGACGAACCGACCAACTATCTCGATCTCGAAGGCGCGCTCTGGCTTGAGGCCTACCTTCAGAAATACCCCCATACCGTCCTCATCATCAGCCATGACCGGGGCCTTCTGAACCGCGCCGTGCAGGGGATCCTGCATCTGGATCAGCGGAAACTTACTTATTGGACAGGCCCTTACGACCAGTTCGCAAGGCAGATGGCCGAACGCCGCGCCGTCCTGCAGGCCGAGGCGAAAAAGCAGGAGGCGCGTCGCGCGCATCTGCAATCCTTCGTTGACCGTTTCAAGGCAAAAGCATCCAAGGCCGTTCAGGCGCAAAGCCGGGTGAAGATGCTGGAAAAGATGACGCCCATCACCGCGCCCGAAGATGCCAAGCGCGTGGTCTTTACCTTCCCGGCGCCCGAGGAACTGTCGCCGCCGATCATCAACATGGAAGGGGCCGCCGTCGGCTATGGCGGCCCGCCCATCCTGAAGAAGCTTTCGTTAAGGATTGATCAGGACGACCGCATCGCCCTGCTGGGCCGGAATGGTGAGGGAAAATCCACTCTTTCCAAGCTGTTGGCAGGCAAACTTCCAGCGATGGAAGGGCGTTTCACGCGGTCATCGAAGTTAAGGATCGGTTACTTCGCCCAGCACCAGGTCGATGAACTGCACATCGACGAAACACCCCTGCAACATATTCAGCGCCTCCGCCCCGACGAAGGCCAGCCCCGCCTGCGCGCCCGCCTTGCCGGGTTTGGGCTGATGGCGGATCAGGCCGAAACCGTGGTGGGCCGCCTCTCGGGCGGGCAGAAGGCGCGGCTCTCGCTGCTTCTGGCCACCATCGACGCGCCGCATCTTCTGATCCTGGACGAACCGACCAACCACCTCGACATGGAAAGCCGCGAAGCCCTGGTCGAGGCGTTGACCGAATATCCCGGCGCGGTGATCCTCGTCAGCCATGACATGCATCTTCTGTCGCTGGTGGCGGATCGGCTCTGGCTGGTGAAGGGCGGCGCGGTGACGCCCTATACCGAAGATCTGGAAGCCTATCGTAAGATGCTGCTTTCGGGCGACGAAGACACGAAGATCGCCGCGAAACCCGTTGAAAAACAAAAGAAAGCCAGCCGTGACGACATCCTCGTCCTGCGCGCCGACCTGCGCAAGTGCGAAGACCGCCTCGCCAAGCTGAACGAGATGCGCGACAAGCTGGCCAGCAAGCTGGCCGATCCCGCCCTCTACGAGGCCGCCCGCATCGGCGAGCTGGAAACCTGGAACCGCAAATATGCCGAAGTGATGGAGGGGCTGGATCGCGCCGAATCCCTCTGGCTGACGGCGCAGGAAAAGCTGGACCAGGCCACCGGCTGATCCCCCACCGTCCCATGCCAAGCCGCTGGCCAGAATCCGGCAAAGCCCCTAGGCTGGCCCGGACCGGAGCCCGGACCAGAGGATGACCTTGCCCGAAACCGCCTTCCTCATCACCGCCTTCGCCACGCTTTTCGTGGTGATCGACCCGCCGGGTCTGGTGCCGCTGTTCATCGCCCTGACGCAGGGAATGGATGCCGATCACCGCCGCCGCCTTGCCCTGCGCGCCTGCCTGATCGCGGGGGGGCTTCTGTTGCTGTTCGGGCTGGCGGGCGAGGCCATCCTTGGCTTCATCGGCATCTCCATGCCCGCCTTCCGCATCGCGGGCGGGATCCTGCTGTTCCTCACCGCGCTCGACATGCTGTTCGAACGCCGCACCCAGCGCCGCGAGGGCCAGAAGACCGATCCGGATCACGATCCGTCGGTCTTTCCGCTGGCCACGCCCCTGATCGCCGGGCCGGGGGCCATCGCCACCGTGATCCTGCTGGTGGGTCAGGCGCCCGGCTGGCCGGGCACGGTTTCCGTCCTGGCGCTGCTGGCGCTGGTCTTGCTCACGACCTTCGTCTTCCTCCTCGCCTCGCCACCGCTGGAGCGGCTGCTGGGCCGGACGGGAACCATCGTGATCACCCGCCTTCTCGGCATGCTGCTGGCCGCGCTTTCGGTGCAATTCGTCATCGACGGGGTCAAGGGCACCGGATTGATCGGCTGATCTTCCATCCCGCGCCACGCCCCCCATATTGGATAGGCGGAAAGGAGTCGCCCCCGGAATGGATGCCGAAACGACAGGCCGCCTGTTCTATCTGACGCTGCTGCTTGTGGCGGTGGGCGGCTGGGTGATCGTGGAATACCGCAAGCGCATGGGCGAGGCGCTGCGCACCGCCCTGGCCTGGGGGTTGATCTTCATCGGCGTGATGGCGGGTTACGGCCTGTGGAACGACCTGCGCACCGATATCGCCCCGCAGCAGATCCTGACGCAGGCAGGCCAGATCGAGGTGCCGCGCGCCGAGGACGGGCATTACTACCTGACGCTGGACATCAACGGAACGCCCATCCGCTTCATGGCCGATACCGGCGCCACGAACATGGTGCTGTCGGATCGCGATGCGCGGCGGTTGGGCATCGACACGCAGGATCTTGTCTATATCGGCACGGCCCAGACGGCCAATGGCATCGTCCGCACCGCCCGCATCCGCCTGCCCGAGGTCGCGCTTGGCCCCCATCTCGATCAGGATTTCCCGGCCTGGGTCAATCAGGGCGAAATGTCCGACTCGCTCCTGGGCATGGATTACCTCTCGCTTTACCGGGTCGAGATCGCGGGCGACCGGATGATCCTGCGGCGATAGGCGGATCAGCCCTTTTCGGCCTTCTTCTCCCATCGGCCGCTTTCCTCGGACCAGTATTGCGCGGGCAATCCCGCCTCGGTCAGCGCCTTCCATTTCTGCCGCGCCGCGGCCAGTTGCGCGCCATCGCCCCCGTCGAACAGCAGCCAGACCCGCTCCAGCGGGCGGGCCTCTTCGGGGGTGGTCTCGGCCCCGTCCAGCAGGAACAGGCCGCTTGCCCCATTGGCGATGGGGCCGGGGCCGATCAGCACAGGCTGATCCGCGTCATGCGGCCCGCCCTGCAGGCCATGCGGCAGGAAGGGATCCGCCTCGGTCAGCCAGAGTTGCGCATCCAGCCGGGCAAGGGCGTCGGCATCCCTGCTGCGCACCATCACCCGCCAGCCCTGCCGCAGCGCGCGCGGTAGCAGCATCATCAGCGTCTCATCCGCCGAGGATCGCGTCAGGTGATAGAACATCACCACGCCCATGGCGGCCTCACTTCGCCTCGAACCGGTCCCGGATCAGCCGATCCAGCGCCATCACCCCCCAGCCCGTCGCCCCCTTGGGGGCAAGCGTGCTGTCGGATTTCAAAAGCGCCGTGCCCGCGATGTCCAGATGGCACCAGGGCGTTTCGGGTTTCACGAAGCGCTGCAGGAACTGCGCCGCCGTGATCGCCCCGCCGTCGCGCCCGCCCACATTCATCATGTCGGCGATGCGGGATTTCAGCTTGGCGTCATAGGCATCGCCCATGGGCATGCGCCATGCCCCCTCGCCCTCGGCCTTGGCGGCCTTGAGGAAGGCATTGCAGAGATCGTCGTTGTTGGAAAAGACGCCCGTGTTTTCATGCCCCAGCGCGATGATGATCGCCCCCGTCAGGGTGGCCAGGTCGATCATGCCGGTGGGTTTGAACCGTTCCTGCGCATACCACAGCACATCGGCCAGCACGAGGCGGCCTTCGGCATCGGTGTTGATCACCTCGATCGTGTCACCCTTCATGGACCGCACCACATCGCCCGGGCGCTGCGCGCGCCCGTCGGGCATGTTTTCCACCAGCCCGACAAGACCCACGACATTGGCCCGCGCCTTGCGCAGGGCCAGCGTGCGCATCACGCCCGCCACCACGCCCGCGCCGCCCATGTCCATCGTCATCTCTTCCATCCCGGCGGCGGGCTTGATCGAGATGCCGCCCGTGTCGAAGACGACACCCTTCCCCACCAGGGCAAAGGGCGCCTCGCCCCGCGCGCCGCCATGCCATTGCATGACGACAACCTTCGACGGGCATTCCGATCCCTGCCCCACCCCCAGAAGCGCGCCCATGCCCAGCTTCATCAGCTGGTCCTCTTCCAGGATCTCGACATCCAGCCCCAGTTCCTGCATCGCCGCCAGACGGGCCGCGAAATCATGGGTGGTCAGGATATTGGCCGGTTCGTTCACCAGATCGCGCGTGAAGAACACCCCTTCCGCAACCGCCGCCCCCGGTGCCGCCGCCGCGGCCACGGCTTCGGGATTGGCCACCATGAAGGCGACATGGCCCGGATCCTTGCGCTCGCCGGTCTTGTGGGCAGAAAAATCATAGGCCCGCATCGCGATCCCGAAGGCGACCTCGGCCGCCATCGCATGGCCTTCGGCAAGAACCGTGGTTCCCGCAGGCGTCAGCGCGCGGCCAATGGTCCCCCCCGCCTTGCGCGCCTTGCCGATATCGGCGCGCCGCGGCAGGCGCACGATCTGCAGCGCATCGGCCAAGAGCCCCGAAGGCCAGGCCAGATCGACCGCCTCGCCGGGTTTCAGCTTGTCGAAAGCCTCGCTGTTCAGCATGCGCCCCACGGCGCCGCGCGTCAGCCGGTCAAGCCGGCGCAGGGCCGGGGTCAGGCCGGTGGGGCCATCGGCAAAGGCCACGATACGGCCCGTGATCCGCGGCAGGGCGTCCAGATCGACGGGGCGGAAATGGATGGGAACAGGATGCGTCATTGCGGAAATCTCCGGGAAGCTGCGCCGATTTCGGACCGAAGGCGCAAAGATGCCAAAACGCTATCCCTCCTGCCCGGGATTGACCAGATATGAGTTTTCCCCGCCGGGGAATTCCGATAGTTTCCCGGCAAGAAGGAATGTGGGGGCCTGACCGGCGTGTCGAGATTCGACAGATATCTGCTGTCGCAACTTGTTGCGCTCTTCGGGTTTTTTGCCCTAGTGCTTGTGTCTGTCTATTGGGTGAACCGGGCTGTCGGCCTGTTCGACCGGCTGCTGGGCGATGGCCATTCGGCACTGGTCTTTCTGGAACTCTCGCTCTTGATGCTGCCCAATGTCATCCGTCTGGTCCTGCCCATTGCGGCCTTTGCCGCGGCGGTCTTCGTGACCAACCGCCTGACCCAGGAAAGCGAGCTTGTGGTGATGCAGGCGACCGGCTTCTCGGCCTTCCGGCTGGCGCGGCCTGTCCTCTATTTCGGGGCCATCGTCACGGCGCTGCATCTGGTGCTGATGAACCTTCTCGTGCCCTGGAGCGGTGCCATGCTGGCCGAGCGCGAGGCCGCCCTGTCCGAGAACGTGACCGCCCGCTACCTGAACGAAGGGCAGTTCATGCACCCGGCGGCGGGCGTGACGATCTATATCCGGGAAATCACCCCCGAAGGCGAGTTGCGCGATCTTTTCCTTGCCGATGACCGCAGCGAGGTGGAGCGCACGACCTATACCGCGCGCAAGGCGCTTCTGGCGCGGGGCGAGACGGGGCCGAAGCTCTTGATGTTCGACGGCATCGCCCAGACGATCACCCGGGATGACAGGCAAAGCCTGTCGATCACGCGGTTTTCGGATGTGACCTATGATCTGGGCGGCATGCTGGATCGCGGGCAGGCCGGGCTGATCCCCATCGACAACCTGACCACCCTCGCCATCCTGACGACCGATCCCGAAACCCTGCTGGCCCGCAGCGGGGCCGACAGGGCCGCCGCCCTGCAGGAAGTGCATAGCCGCCTGGCGCAGCCCTTCCTCAGCACGGCCGCGGCGATGGTGGGCTTTGCCACCCTGCTGATCGGCGCCTTCAGCCGCTTTGGCCTGTGGCGGCAGATCCTGGGCGCGGTGATGATCCTGATCTTCCTGCAATTGCTGAACACGTCGGGCGCGGCAACCGCGCTGCGCGATGCGCGGCTCTGGCCCGCCGTCTATGCCGCCCCGCTGGCGGGCTTGGGCATTGCCGCGCTGCTGCTGCATCTGGCGCAAAGCCCGCGGCGGCGCCTGCGCGGGGGGGCGGCGGCATGACGCTGAGCCTTTACATCGCGCGGCGGTTCCTTGCCTCTTTCGCGGTGGTGCTGGGAGTGTTCTTCGGCATCATGCTGCTGATCGACACGATCGACCAGCTGCGCGGCCTGAACCAGAGCGATGCGGGCCTTCTGTCGGCCCTGCAACTGGCCGCGCTGAACGTGCCGGAAAGCCTGTATCGCATCCTTCCGCTGATCATCATTCTGGCCGCCATCGCGCTGTTCATGGCGCTGGCGCGATCGAGCGAACTTGTCGTGGTCCGCGCTGCGGGCCGGTCCGGGCTGCGCTTCCTGATCGCGCCTGTGCTGACGGCGCTGGCCTGCGGGCTGGTGGCGGTGGCGGTGCTGAACCCGCTGGTCGCGGCCACGATCAAGCTGCATGACAGCGCGCAGGCCCGCATCGCCAATGCCGGGGCCAGCGTGCTTTCGGTCACGGCCAACGGCCTCTGGCTGCGCCAGGGGGATGCCGGCGGCCAGACGGTGATCCAGGCCGAACGGTCCAACGCCGACGGCACGGAACTGCTTGGCGTGACCTTCCTTCTGATGGATGAAACCGGCCTGCCCGCCGCCCGGATCGAGGCGCGTCAGGCCATCCTTGCCCCGGGGGCCTGGCAACTGACCGGGGCAAAGCGCTGGGATCTGACCTCGACCAATCCGGAACAGACGGCGGAACGCCTGGCCGATGGCACGACCATTCCTTCGGATCTGACGCGGGAAGGCATCCGCGACAGTTTCGGCTCGCCCTCGGCGATCCCGTTCTGGTCGCTGCCGGAATACATCGCCGGGCTTGAACGGGCAGGCTTTTCGGCGCGCAACCATCAGGTCTGGTTCCAGATGGAACTGGCCCAGCCCCTGTTGCTGGCGGCCATGGTCCTTGTCGCGGCGGGCTTCACCATGCGCCATGCGCGCTTTGGCCGGACGGGTATATTGGTGCTGCTGGCCGTGCTGAGCGGCTTTGCCATCTTCTTCCTGCGCAATTTTGCGCAGGTTCTGGGCGAGAACGGGCAGATCCCCGTCGCACTGGCGGCATGGGCGCCCCCGGTGGCCGCCACGATGATGGCGCTGGGCCTGCTCTTGCATCTGGAGGATGGCTGACATGGCCCGCCATCTGGATTTCCGCCGTCGCAAGCCCCGCCGTTTCGCGGCGATACGCCCCCTGATGCTGGCCCTGTCGGTGGCGGCGCTGCTCGGCTCGGCCGCGCCGGGCGGGCTGATGGCGCAGGACGCGGCGACGCTGATCGCCGACCGGCTGGAAATCGCGGCGGATACGCGGCTGATCGCCGAAGGATCCGTCGAGGTCTTCTATCAGGGCCGCCGCCTGACCGCGCAGCGCATCGTCTTTGACCAGACGGCGGACCGCCTGACGATCGAAGGGCCGATCCGCCTGACCGATGCCGAAGGCACCACTGTCATCGTCAGCGCCCAGGCCGAACTGGCCGCCGACCTGACCGAAGGCATCCTGCAAAGCGCGCGGGTCGTGCTGAACCAGCAGTTGCAGATGGCCGCCTCGCAGATGGTGCGCAGCGAGGGGCGCTATCTGCAACTGGACAATGCCATCGCCTCAAGCTGCCGGATCTGCGAAGGCAGCCCGACGCCGCTGTGGGAAATCCGGGCACGGCGCATCCTGCATGACCAGCAGGAAAAGCAGATCTATTTCGACCATGCCCAGTTGCGCATGGCGGGTGTGCCGGTGCTTTACATCCCGCGCCTGCGCGTGCCCGATCCGACGCTGGATCGCAGCACGGGCTTTCTCATGCCCAAATTCACCAACCGCACCGATCTGGGCACCGGGCTGACGCTCCCCTATTTCGTGACACTCGGCCCGTCGCGCGACCTGACCTTCTCGCCCACGCTGACCACCGCGGGGGGCAAGACGCTGGAGATGCGCTATCGGCAGGCCTTCGAGACGGGCAGCATCGTGCTGTCCGGCGCCATCTCGCGCGACGAGATCCAGCCGGATGACACCCGCGGCCATGTGGTGGCTGACGGCCTGTTCCGCCTGCCCCGCGATTTCCGGCTGGCCTTCCATGGCGAAGCGGTCAGCGACGATGCCTATCTGGCCGATTACGGCATCAGCGATACCGACCGGCTGACGAATTCGATCCAGATCGACCGGGTCCGCCGCGATGAATACATCGCCGCCCGGATCATCAATTTCGATACGCTGCGGGCGGGCGATTTCCCCTCGGCCACGCCCTATCTGGTGACCGACGCCACCTATATCCGGCGCTTCCAGCTTGGCAGTCTGGGGGGCGAAGGCACGCTGCGCTTTGGCACCCATACCCATACGCGGCAATCGTCGAACCCGCTGGATGGGCTGGATGCCGATGACATCGCCGAAGGTGCCGACATGCAGCGCCTGTCCATCGGCGCGGACTGGCGCAAGGACTGGCTCACGCAGGGCGGCCTGCTGGTCGCGGCCCTGGGCGAGGTGCGGATGGACAGCTTCCGCATCAGCGACGACGCCACCTATGGCGGCAGCAACACCCGCCTTTCCGGCGCGGCAGCGGTCGAGTTCCGCTGGCCCTGGCTGCGGGCCGGATCGGGCGGGGCCTCGCAGGTGATCGAACCGGTGGCGCAGATCGTCTGGTCCGATGATGACGGCGCGACCGTGCCGAACGAGGACAGCCGCCTTGTGGAATTCGACGAGGCCAACCTCTTTTCCCTGAACCGCTTCCCCGGCAATGATGTCGTGGAAACCGGCCTGCGCGCCAATCTGGGCGTCAGCTGGACGCGGCTTGATCCTTCAGGCTGGACCATGGGGGCAACCCTTGGCCGCGTCTTCCGCGAGGATCCGGTTGCCGCCTTCTCCACCGCGTCGGGCCTCAGCGGCAGCACCTCGGACTGGATGTTCGCGCTGACGGCGGAAACGCCCGGCGGGCTTGATCTGGCCGGGCGGATCATCGCCGATGACGATCTGACGGTGACCCGGGGCGAGGTGCTGGCCGAATATGCCACCCCCGACCTGTGGCTGAACACCGGCTATATCTGGTCCGTCGCCGATCTGGCGGAATCCCGGGCCAATGCCGTGTCCGATCTGGTCATCGGCGGCGGCTATCAGATCAGCCCGGGCTGGCAGGCTTCGGCCTCAGGCCGCTATGATTTCGAGGCCGACAGCTATCGCAGCGCGGATTTCGGCCTCAGCTTCAAGAACGAGTGTCTGCTCGTCGATCTTTCTCTCTCGCGTCGGTTCACGTCATCCACTACTGTGCGGCCAGGCACGACGGTCGATCTATCGGTCGAATTGCTTGGCTTTGGCGGCGGAACCGAGGCGGGGCCGGCGCGCATGTGCAGGCGATGAAGGTGCAAGGCAGGAAACGGGATACGGGAATGACGGATCGTCCGCGGATGAAGGCAGCGCGAACCCTCGGGGCGGCGCTTTTGGGTGTGTCGCTTGCGGCCATGGGGGCCGTCATGGCCACGGCGCAGGAGGGCAGCCCCTTCGCACCCCGCATGGTGATCAACGGCCAGACCGTGACGAATTTCGAAATGGAACAGCGCATGCTGTTCCTGCGCGCCCTGCGCGCCCCGGGCGACCCCGAGAAGGAGGCGCTCAAGGCGCTGATGCGCGACAGGCTTGGCGCGCAGGCGGCCAAGGATCTGGGCATCTCTGTCACCGCCGAACAGGTGAAGGAGGGGATGGAGGAATTCGCCGCCCGTGCGAACCTGAATGCCGAACAGTTCACCCAGGCGCTGGCCCAGGAAGGCATCGCGCCGGAAACCTTCCGCGATTTCGTCTCCAACGGGCTTTTGTGGCGCGAAGTGGTCCGGTCCAAGTTCGGCCAGCAGATCCGCATATCCGAGGCGCAGATCGACAGGGCGTTGGCCGAGAATGCCAAGACCCCGCAGGTGCAGGTGCTGCTTTCGGAACTGATCATCCCGGTTCAGGGCGATGCAGTCTCGCCGGTGCTGGATCAGGCGCGGGCGATCAAGGCCGAAACCGGCAGCGAGGCCAGCTTCGCCTCGGCCGCGCGGCAATATTCGGCGGCCCCTTCGGCCGGGCGCGGCGGGCGGCTGGACTGGATCCCGATCACCAACCTGCCCCCCGCCATCGTGCAGAAGGTGCTGACCCTGTCGCCGGGCGAGGTTTCCGATCCGATCGTGGTGCCCCAGGCCGTGGTGCTGTTCCAGTTGAACGGGATCAGCGATCTGGAAAGCACCATGCCCGCGCAAGTCGAGGTGGAATATGCCCAGTTCGCCCTGCCCCCGAACCTCGATCCCGCCACGATCCGCCAGCAGGCCGACGATTGCGGCGATCTCTACCCGCTGGCGCGGGGATTGCCGGCGGAACAGTTGCGCGTGACCAAGCAGATGATGGGCGCGGTGCCGCAGGATATCGGGCTGGAACTGGCCAAGCTCGATCCGGGCGAAAGCGTGCTGCGCAACCGGGGGGGGTATAACGAACTCCTCATGCTCTGCCTGCGCACCGGGATCCCCGAAGCCGATCCCGCCGCGGCCGAGATCCCCGTCACCACCGAAGAGTCCGAGGCAGCCGAAGACAAGCCCGCCGTCGACCGCGAGGCGTTGCGCAACCAGTTGGGCAACCAGCAGCTGACGGCGCTGGCCGAAGCCTTCATGGAAGAGTTGCGCTCGGAAGCGATCATCGAGGAACGGTGATCGCCCCCGTCCCTTCCATGACCCGGCCCACCGCCCTGACCTGTGGCGACCCCGCCGGGATCGGGGCCGAGATCGCGCTGAAGGCGCGGGCGGAACTGGGCCGCGATCTGGCGTTTTTCTGGATCGGCGATCCGTCGCATCTGCCGCCCGAGGCCCGCTTTCACCTGATCGCGCACCCGGACGAGGCGGCAGAGGTGGCGCCCGCGCTCTTGCCGGTGCTGCCCCATGCCTTTCCCCATCCCGCCCATCCCGGCCAGCCCGACCCGCGCAACGCGGCCGCGGTGATCGAGGTGATCGCGCGGGCGGTCGGCCTTGTGCAGGCCGGTCAGGCGGGGGCGCTTTGCACCCTGCCCATCAACAAGAAGGTGCTGAAGGACGGGGCGGATTTCGCCTTTCCGGGGCATACCGAATTCCTCGCGCATCTGGGCGGGGTGGAACGGGTGGTGATGATGCTGGCCTGCCCGGAATTGCGGGTGGTGCCCACGACCATTCATATCGCGCTGGCCGAAGTGCCGGGGGCGCTGACACCGGACCTGCTGGAAGCGACGATCCGCATCACCGATGCGGGATTGCGGCGGGATTGCGGGATCGCGGCCCCGCGGATCGCCGTGGCGGGGCTGAACCCGCATGCAGGGGAAGGCGGCGCGATGGGGCGGGAAGAGATGGAGTGGATCGCCCCCTTGATCGCGCGGCTGCGGGCCGAAGGATTCGATCTGCGGGGGCCGATGCCGCCCGATACGATGTTCCATCCCCGTGCGCGGGCGGGCTATGACGTGGCGGTCTGCATGTACCACGATCAGGCGCTGATCCCGATCAAGACGGTGGATTTCGACGGGGGCGTGAATGTGACGCTGGGGCTGCCCTTCATCCGCACCTCGCCCGATCATGGCACGGCCTATGACATCGCTGGACGCGGGATCGCCAATGCGGGCAGCCTTGTGGCGGCGCTCCGGATGGCGCAACAGATGGCGGCGGCGCGCGGGGTTTGACGCGCCGGACCGGGGGCCTGCCCCCCGGGGTATTTGGTCCAAGATGAAAGGGCGGGTCAGGGATGGCGACGATCGACGGGCTGCCGCCCTTGCGCGAGGTGATCCGGGCGCATGATCTGGTGGCGAAGAAGCAGTTGGGGCAGAACTTCCTGCTGGATCTGAACCTGACGGCCAAGATCGCGCGGCAGGCAGGCGACCTGTCGGCCTGCGACGTGCTGGAGGTGGGGCCCGGCCCCGGCGGGCTGACGCGGGGGCTGCTGGCGGAAGGCGCGCGGCGGGTGCTGGCGGTGGAGAAGGATGCGCGCTGCCTGCCTGCGCTGGAGGAGGTGGCCGCCGCCTATCCGGGGCGGCTGGAGGTCATCAACGGGGATGCGCTGGAGGTGGATGTGCTGTCGCATCTGACGCCGCCCGTGCGGGTGGTGGCGAACCTGCCCTATAATGTGGGGACGGAACTGCTGATCCGCTGGCTGACGCCCGAGGTCTGGCCGCCTTTCTGGGAAAGCCTGACGCTGATGTTCCAGAAGGAAGTGGCCGAACGCATCGTGGCGCGGCCCCGAACCGATCATTACGGGCGTCTGGCCCTGCTGGTGCAGTGGCGGGCCGAGGCGAAGATCGTCCTGCATCTGCCCCCCGAAGCCTTTACCCCCGCGCCCAAGGTGCATTCCTCGGTCGTGCATATCACGCGGCTGGCCGAACCGCGCTTTCCCGCCGACGGGGCGGTCCTCAGCCGGATCACCGCCATGGCCTTCAATCAGCGGCGCAAGATGCTGCGATCCTCGCTCAAGGCGCTGGCGCCGGATATCGAGGCGCGGCTTGAAGCGGCTGGAATCGCGCCCACGCAACGGGCCGAGGAGATTTCGCTGGAGAAGTTCTGCGCGCTGGCGCGCGGCTTTTCGGCATGAAAAAGGCCGGGGAATCCCCCGGCCTTTTCTGCAAATCCTGATCGCGCCGTCAGCGCATCATTCCGCCGCTTCGGCCGGATCGGACCCGGTCTTTTCCTTTTCCGCCTTGGGCTTGCGCGGTGCGCGGGCCTTTTTAGGCGGCTCGGCCGCGGTTTCGGGGGCCGGGGCTGCAGGTGCCGGGGCCGGCGCCGCAGCTGCGGGCGTTACCGCTTTTTCCGCAGGCTCGGCCACGGCGCTGGCGGGCTGGTCGCGGCGGTTGTCGCGGTCGCGATCCCGGCGGAATTCGCGGCGCTCACCCCGCTCCTGCCGTTCGCCCCGCTCCTGCCGGTCAGCACGCTCCTGGCGCTCACCGCGCTCCTGCCGGTCACCACGCTCTTGCCGGTCACCACGCTCTTGCCGGTCACCCCGGTCATCGCGGCGCTGCTGGAAGGGGCGCGCTTCGGGCGTTTCGACAAGGTTCGTCTCGCCGCCTTCGCCCATTTCGATCACCGATGCGCCGCCCGGCGTGCTGTCGCCATCACCCCGGTAATCGCGCGTCTCGCCACGATCCTGCCGGTCGCGCCACTGGTCGCGGTTGCCGCCATCGCGATCGCGGTTGCCGTTCTGGTAGCCGCCATTCTGGCCGCCGCCCTGCTGGCTTAGCTGCTGGCGCTGCCGTTCTTCCTGTTCGGCGGCCATCTCGCGCTGCGCCTCGCCCAGCATGCGGGTGTAATGTTCGGCGTGCTGAAGAAAGTTCTCGGCCGCCACGCGGTCATTCGACAGTTGCGCATCCCGGGCGAGAAGCTGGTATTTCTCGATGATCTGCTGCGGCGTGCCGCGCACCTTGCCCTCGGGGCCGGAGCTGTCGAAGACGCGGTTGATGATGTTGCCGAGGGTGCGCGGGCGGTTCGCCTTGTTGCGCGAGCGGGACTTGGAAGATCTCATCTTGTCCTTTGGTCCAGATGACCTGGCTTTCCTGCGAAGCGCCTTCGGGTCGGATGATCCCTTGCGGGACCGGAAGGCGTTCAAGCTGTCTGGCAGTTAAGGCGCAGGGGAGCCTGCGCCCGGCCCCGTCACCTGTGCCCGACTAAACATTCTTGGGCGCGCATGACAAGCTGATTCTGGTGCCCTGCGGTGGTTCGGGCGGGTTTTGCCCATGCTGGGCGCGGGAATGTGGCCGATTTCCCGCAGATCAGGCCGTGCCGCAGCCGGTATCATCCTGCGGTTTGCGGGCGGCGACCACGCGGTCGCGACCGTCAAGATCGGGCAGGATGCGGATATCGCTCAGGCCCTGCGCGGCGAAAAGCGCGGCGACCTGCGCGCCTTGGGTCGGGCCGATTTCCACCATCAGGCGCCCCCCCGGCATCAGGCGGGCCGGGGCGCCCTTGGCGATGGCGCGGTAGGCATCCAGCCCGTCGCCCCCCGGCGTCAGGGCGCGGCGGGGTTCGCGAAGGACTTCGGGCGAGAGGTCGGCCATTTCCTCTTCGGCGATGTAGGGGGGGTTGGAGAGGATCAGGTCAAAGCGGCCGGGGATGGCGGTGAACCAGTCCGACAGGACGAAGCGCGCGCGGGTGGAGAGGTTCAGGGCGCGGGCGTTCTCCTCGGCCACGGTCAGGGTGGCGGGGTGGATGTCGGTGCCTGTGCCCTGCGCCATGGGCATTCCGGCGAGGCAGGAGAGCAGGATGCAGCCCGTCCCGGTGCCGAGGTCGAGGCATTTCAGGAAAGGTTCGGAAAGCGCTGTTTCCACAAGGATTTCGGTTTCGGGGCGGGGGTCGAGCGTGTCGGGGGTGACGCGGAAGGACCGGCCCCAGAAGAGGCGGGTGCCGGTGATGTGGCTGACGGGTTCGCGGTTCATGCGGCGGGTGATGGCCTGCGCGAAGGCGGCCTCTGACTCGGGCGTGAGGAGGTCGGAAAGGTGCAGGGTCAGGCGGTCGGGCGCGATGCCTGCGGCATGGGCAAGGAGCGCGCGGGCGTCGCGGGGGGCGTCGGTTATGCCTGCGGCGGCCAGCCGGGGGATGGCGGCGCGCAGGGCCTCGTTCCCCGTGGTCATCCTTCCATCTCGGCCAGTTTTTCTGCCTGATCATGGGCCACGAGCGCATTCACCACGGTGTCGAGGTCGCCCGCCATGATCTGCGGCAGGGAATAGAGCGTCAGGTTGATGCGGTGGTCGGTCAGGCGGCCCTGGGGGAAGTTGTAGGTGCGGATGCGTTCTGACCGGTCCCCCGATCCGACCTGCGACTTGCGTTCCGCCGCGCGTTCATTGGCCTGGCGGTCGCGTTCCATCTCATAGAGCCGCGCGCGCAGGACCTGCATGGCGATGGCGCGGTTCTGGTGCTGGGATTTCTCCGACGAGGTGACGACGATCCCGGTGGGGATATGGGTGATGCGCACCGCCGAGTCGGTTGTGTTGACGTGCTGCCCCCCTGCCCCGCTGCTGCGCATCGTGTCGATGCGGATGTCGGCTGCGGGGATGTCGATATCCACCTCTTCGGCCTCGGGCAGCACGGCCACGGTGGCGGCAGAGGTGTGGATGCGGCCCCCGGCTTCGGTTTCCGGCACACGCTGGACGCGGTGGACGCCGGATTCGAATTTCAGTTTGGCGAAGACGCCTTCGCCCTGGATATGGGCGGTCAGTTCCTTGATCCCGCCAAGGTCGGAAAGCTGCTGTTCGAGGATCTCGAACCGCCAGCCCTGACGTTCGGCATAGCGTTGATACATGCGCAGCAAGTCACCCGCGAAGAGCGAGGCTTCCTCGCCCCCGGTGCCGGGGCGGATCTCGAGGATGGCGGGGCGGGCGTCGGCGGCATCCTTGGGCAAAAGCGCGATGCGCAGCGCCTGTTCATACTCGGGGATCAGGGCGCGCAGGCGGGGGAGTTCGTCTTCGGCCAGTGCCTTCATTTCCGGGTCGGACAGCATCGCTTCGGCCTCGGACAGGTCATCCAAGGCGCGGCGATAGGCGGCGATCTGGTCGGCCACAGGGCGCAGGTCGCTGTATTCGCGAGAGATTTTGGCGATTTCCGCGGGATCCGCGCCTGCGTTCAGGCGCGCTTCGAGATATTCGAAGCGTTGCGTGATCTGGGCGAGTTTGTCCAAGGGAACCATGCGGGTTCTGTGGCGCGTTCAACAGGGCCGGTCAAGGGGGGGAAGGGGTCTTGGGTATTTGGGCCAAGATGAAGCCATCAGAGCCTTGAGAGCCAGTCCTGCAACCGGGCGGCGTTCACGCCCATGTCGCTCTGGCCAAAGCGGAGGCGGGCATGGAGGGTGAGGCGCGTCCCGATGCCATCGGGGGCGGCCTCGGCGGTGGTGTAATCGGGAAAACCCCAAAGCGCCGAGCGGGTGATCCAGGTGATCCGCCCCTCTTCGGGCGATCCGGCAAGGCGGGTGGTGCGGGGGGTGGCGGTGGCGATGGCGTCGAGTTTCGCCAAAGCCTCTGCCGGCGGCAGCGCCAGGCGGCAGGCCGCGCGGGCATCGCCCTCGCCCGCCGCGACGCCGCAATCGGGCTGGTCGACGGGCGGCGGGGCGACATGCCAGCGCGCGGGATCAGAGGGCGCGAGGCGGACATAGAGGCCGAAACCGACGACCAGAAGGGCCAGAAGCCCAAGCAGCATGCCCATCCTGCGCACTCCGTCTTCTCCTGTCAGCGTTGGGTTCTGGCCCAATGGTAGAGGCAAATCAACTCATAGGCCACATGCGCCCCGGCAATCGCCGTGGCCCCGGTGGTATCATAGGGGGGCGAGACCTCGACGATGTCGCCGCCCACCATGTTGATGCCCGCCAGATCGCGCAGCATGGCCGCGGCCTGCCAGGACTGCAGCCCGCCCCAGACCGGCGTGCCGGTGCCGGGCGCAACCGAGGGATCGAGGCAGTCGATATCGAAGGTCACGTAAGTGGCTGAATCCCCGACGATATCCTTTGCCTTGGCGACAGCGGCGGCAACGCCCTTTTCATGCACTTCGCGCGCGTCGATGACATGGACGCCAAGGTAATCCTCGGTCGTGGTGCGGATGCCGATCTGGACGGATCGCTTGGGATCCACGATCCCGGTCTTCACCGCCTTGTAGAGCATGGTACCGTGGTCGATCCGGGTCAGATCGTCATCGGGCCAGAGGTCGGAATGCGCGTCGAAATGGATCACGCCGAGGGGGCCGAACTTTTCGGCATAGGCGCGCAGGATGGGGAAGGTGATGTAGTGATCGCCCCCCAGCGTGATGGTCCCCGCCCCGGCGGCGAGGATCCCCCGGATATGCGCGGTCAGCGTATCGGGGAAATCCGAGACCTTGGCATAGTCGAAGGCGACATCGCCGTAATCGACAATTGCCATGTCTTCCAAGGGGTTGGTGGGCCAGCCATAGGGCGGGTCATAGGGTTGCAGGCTGGAGGCCTCGCGGATGGCGCGGGGGCCGAAGCGGGTGCCGGTGCGATGGGTGACGGCCTGGTCAAAGGGCACGCCGGTGATCGCGAGATCGACCCCGGTCAGATCCTTGCTGTAGGTCCGTCGCAGGAAGGACGTGGCCCCCCCGAAGGCGTTTTCAAAGGAATAGCCCCGCAGGCCCTTGCGGGTGAAAGCGGTATCGACTTCGGACTTGGCGTCTTCAAGTGCCATGATGGGATTGCCCCCGGATGAAAGCGCTGCGTCGTTTGAAAGCCGAGACGCGGCGGATCGGGTGGCCTGAGGGGACCAAGGGGCGCGGGGGATGTCAAGCGGCCCCGCCCAATGGGCGGGCGCACGCAGGTTTAAACCATTGTTCCAATGGCATTTTTCGCAAACTTCCGATGCAACGCCCGGTGCAGCCCGTCGGTGCAAACGGGCGTATGCACGGCGTGCAGCGGTTTCCGCCCCGCGGGGCGGTTAACCATAGGCCGCGAATCGGCGCGGATCAGCCGATGCGATGGCCTTCGCGCACCAGTTCATCCGTGACCTGCCGGATCGCCTTTTCCAGCACCTCGGCCACGAATTCCACTTCGCCCTCGGTGATGGTCAGGGGCGGCGACATGACGTTGAGATGCGCCATGGGGCGGACGATCAGGCCCATCGCCTCGGCCGCGTTCGAGATGCGCTTGCTTTCGTTCACGCCATCGGGCAGCGGTTCCTTGGTCGTCTTGTCCATCACATTCTCGGTGCAGATCATCAGGCCCCTGCCCCGCACCTGCCCGACAAGCGGCAAATCCTCCAGCCGCTTGAGACGATCCTGGAAGACAGCCCCCACCCGGGCGGCATTGGAAAGCAGGTTCTCGCGTTCCATGATCTCGATGTTCTTCAGGCCCGCCGCGCAAGAGACGGGATGGCCCGAATAGGTGAAGCCGGCGGTGAACCAGCGGTCGGGGTCCTGCCCCATGATGTTCCACAACCTGTCGGAAAAGATCATCGCGCCCAGCGGCACATAGCCCGAGGTCAGGCCCTTGGCCGTGGTGATGATGTCAGGGATCACGCCGAATTCCGCCTCGGAGGCGAACCAGTGGCCAAGGCGGCCGAAGGCAGTGACGACCTCATCGGCGATGAAAAGGATGCCGTGGCGCTGGCAGACCTGCCACATGCGTTTAAGGTAGCCTTCGGGCGGCACGATCACCCCGCCCGAGGCCTGAATCGGTTCGGCGATGAAGCCGCCGATGCGGTCGGCCCCGACGCGGGCGATCAGGTCTTCATATTCCTGCACGAGGAGATCGCAGAACGCGGCCTCGGTCATCCCGGCGGGGCGGCGATAGGGATTGGGCGGCGTCAGGTGCCAGATGCCGTCTTCCTTGTAGCGGAATTCGGGAACGCGGTCGCCCGGCCGCTTGCCCACCGATTGCGAAAGGTAGGTGGAGCCGTGATAGCTGTGATCCCGCGCGACGATCCCGGTCTTGGTGGGGTGGCCAAGGCAGGATTGCACATAGGCCACCATGCGCACGGCGGTATCCACGGCAGTCGATCCGCCGGTGGTGAACATGACCCGGTTCAGGTCGCCCGGCGCCAGCGCGGCGATCTTTGCCGCCAGCCGGGCGGAAGGATCATTCGCCATGTCCACGAAGGTGTTGGAGAAGGCCAGCCGTTCCGCCTGATCGGCGATGGCCTGCGCCATCTCGCGCCGGCCCAGCCCGATATTGGTGCACCAGAGGCCCCCGACACTGTCGAAATAGCGCTTCCCCTCGGCATCCCAGAGCCAGCACCCCTCGCCCCTTGTGATGACCAGCGCGCCTTCGCGTTCGAAAGAGCCGAAATTCGTCCAGGGATGCAGGTGATGGCTGTGATCCATCTCCCACAGATCCTGCGGGGCGGGCGAATTGAGCGCGGCTTGCGGCGTCATGGGAACCTTCGGGGCAGTTGTTATTACACGTTAGTATAACAAATCCCGGATGGCCGCGCCAGACCCGATGGCGGCGATCCCGCGGCGCGGCGTGCCGCCGCAAGCCTTTCCTTGCGCCTGCCGCGCGTGTCGCGCCGCAGGCCGGTTTCAGGGGGCCTTCTGCCCCCTCTTGCCCCGCCTTGCGGGGCAATTCACCCCCGAGGGCATTTGCGTCAGGATGAAGGGGCGGCGTCAGGCGAGCGGTTGGGCGCGTTCGACGAGGCGGGCGAAGAAGCTTGCCCCGATGGGGGCGGCCTCGTCGTTGAAATCGAAGGCCGGGTGATGCAGTCCCGCGCCGGGACCGGTGCCGAGGAAGAGATAGGCGCCGGGCCGGGCCTCGAGCATGTAGGAGAAATCCTCGGATCCCATCTCGCGGTTGGCCTGATCGTTCACCGCCGTCTCGCCCGAAACCTCGCGCGCGACATCGGCGGCAAAGGCGGCGGCCCCCGCCTCGTTGATGGTGGCGGGATAGCCCCAGTCATATTCGATGCGCGCCGTGACGTTATAGGCCAGCGCATGGCCTTCGATGATCTCGTGGATGCGGCGCTTCAGAAGGGCGCGGACATCGGGATTGAAACAGCGGATGGTGGCGCAGAACATCGCCTCTTCGGGGATGATGTTGCTGGCAGTGCCGGTATGGATCTGGGTGACGGAGATCACCGCCTCGTCCAGGGCATAGACATTGCGGGGGATGATGGTCTGGATGGCCTGGACCATGCCCACGACCGCGACCACCGGGTCGATGCATTCATGCGGGGTGGCGCCATGGCCGCCCTTGCCGGTGATATGGACGAAGGCCGTGTCGACCGAGGCCATCAGCGCGCCGGGATTGGTGTGGAAATGGCCGAATTCCACGTTCGGCGCATTGTGGATGCCATAGACGGCGTCGATGCCGAAGCGATCCATCACGCCTTCCTTCACCATCACCTCGCCGCCGCCGCCATCCTCTTCCGCGGGCTGGAACAGAAGCGCCACGCGACCGGAGAAGCGGCGCGTCTCGGCCAGGTATTTCGCGGCACCAAGCAGCATGGTGACATGGCCGTCATGGCCGCAGGCATGCATCTTGCCCGGAATGGTAGAGGCATATTCGGCGCCGGTGATCTCGTGGATCGGAAGGGCGTCCATGTCGGCGCGCAGGCCGATGGTGGGGGCGTCGGGCGCATCGGCCCCCTGCCCCTTGATGATGGCGACGATCCCGGTCTTCGCGATGCCGGGATGGATTTCATCCACGCCGAAGTCGCGCAGGCGGTCGATGATGAAGGCCGCGGTGTCGTGGCAATCGAAGGCCAGTTCGGGATGGGCATGCAGATGGCGACGCCAGGTCTTCATTTCCTCGGCATAAGCGGCGATACGGTTGAGGACGGGCATCAGGTGTTCCTTGCAATTGGTGCCTTTGATCAAATCCGAATTCGAAGGTGCCCGCAATGCCCCAGCCCGACAGTGACGTGGCGACGAGCGACAAGTTGATCATGGAGGGCGGCGGCGAGATCGCGCGACTGCGCGAGATCATGCGGCGGCTGCGCGATCCGGTCACCGGCTGCCCCTGGGATATCGCGCAGGATTTCGCCTCCATCGCGCCCTATACGATCGAAGAGGCGCATGAGGTCGCCGATGTGATCGCGCGGCAGGCCTGGGCGGAATTGCCGGGCGAGTTGGGCGATCTGCTGCTGCAGGTGGTCTATCATGCGCAGATGGCCGAGGAGGCGGGGCTGTTCGGCCTTGACGATGTGGTGCGGGCGATTTCCAACAAGATGGTTGCGCGCCATCCGCATGTATTTGGCGAGGAAAGCCGCGACAAGACCGCCGCGCAGCAGACGGCGGACTGGGAGCGGATCAAGGCCGCCGAGCGGGGCCCGGCACGGGTGCTGGACGGGGTGGCGCTGGGGCTGCCCGCGCTGACGCGGGCGGTGAAGCTGCAGAAGCGCGCGGCGCGGGTCGGATTCGACTGGCCCTCCACCGACGAGGTGGTGGCCAAGATCGCGGAAGAGGCCGCCGAACTGGTGGAGGCCCGAGACCGCTTGACCGCGGCCGAGGTCGAAGAGGAATTCGGCGACCTGCTATTCGTGATGGCAAATCTCGCGCGACATCTGAAGGTCGATCCCGAGGCGGCCCTGCGCGCGGCCAATGCCAAGTTCACCCGCCGCTTCGGACGGATCGAGGATTGGCTGGCCGAGGCGGGCAAGGGCCCGGACGAGAGCAACCTTGCCGAAATGGATGCCCTGTGGAACCGCGCAAAGGCCGAAGAGAAGGCGGCGAAGTAGAAGAATTTTCACGAAAATTCTTCCGGGCAGGCAAAAAAAACCGAGAATTTTTTTGGGGTTTTCCAAGGAAAACCCTGTGCGGAAAATTTTCAGTGAAAATTTTCCGCCCGAGATACCTTAGTTTTTCACTCGCTTATTGACCTTAGCGAAATAGTCAGGTTTATGGCGGCATCGCATTCCCGACAAAAGGACTCAAGCAATGACGATGCGCCTTTCGCTGATGGCCCTCGCTCTGGCCTCCACCGCGGCTCCCGCTCTGGCCGATGAGATCAACGTCTATTCCCACCGCCAGCCCGAGCTGATCCAGCCGCTGGTCGATGCCTTTACCGCCGAGACCGGGATCACGGTGAATGTGGCCTTCGTGGACAAGGGCATGGCCGAGCGGCTGGTGGCCGAGGGCGACCGGTCGCCCGCCGATCTGGTGCTGACGGTGGATATCGCGCGGCTGACGCAGATCGTCGATGCCGGCGTGACGCAGGCGGTGCAATCCGACGTGCTGGAGGCCAATATCCCCGCCGCGCTGCGCGACGAGAATGACCAGTGGTTCGGGCTGACCAGCCGCGCGCGGATCGTTTATGCCAGCAAGGAGCGCGTGGCAGACGGCGAGGTGACGACCTATGAGGATCTCGCCGATCCGAAATGGAAGGGCCGCATCTGCATCCGGTCGGGCACCAATGATTACAACGTCGCGCTGGCGGCGGCGGTCATCGCCCATCATGGCGAAGAGGCCGCGAAGGCCTGGCTGGAAGGCGTGAAGGCCAATCTGGCCCGCAAGCCCGATGGCGGCGACCGCGATCAGGTGAAGGCGATTGCTGCGGGGGAATGCGATATCGCGGTAGGCAACACCTATTACATCGGCCAGATGCTGAACGACCCCGAGCAGAAGGAGGCCGCCGAAGCCGTGCGCATCGTCTTCCCGACCTTCGAGGGCGACGGCACCCATCTGAACGTCTCGGGCGTGGCCATGACCAAGGCCGCCCCGAACCGCGAGAATGCGCTGAAATTCATGGAATGGCTGTCGGGCGACGAGGCCCAGCGCATCTATGCCGAAACCAACCATGAATTCCCGGTCAAGCCGGGCGTCGCGAAATCGGAGCTGGTGGCAAGCTGGGGCGAATTCACCCCGGATTCCAAACCGCTGACCGAAGTTGCAAAGCTGCGGCCCGCCGCGCTGAAACTGATCGAGGAAGTCAATTTCGACGGTTGATCGAAAGCACAAGGCAGGACAGGCTGAGGGGGGCGCATCCAGCGCCCCCCTTTTTTATCATATGGACAAAATATGTCTTTTCCGCTTCCTTGCTGCGAGCTTGAACAACGAGATTATCCATGACCCATCCGCGCAAGATCATCATCGACACCGATCCCGGGCAGGACGATGCCGTGGCGATCCTGCTGGCACTGGCCAGCCCCGAGGATCTGGAGGTTCTGGGCCTGACGGCGGTGGCGGGCAATGTGCCCCTGCCCCTGACCCAGAAGAATGCGCGCATCATCTGCGAACTGGCCGGAAAGACCGGCATCCCCGTTCATGCCGGATGCGAGGCGCCGATGCGGCGCAGGCTGGTCACGGCGGAACATGTGCATGGCAAGACCGGGCTGGACGGGCCGCAACTGGCCGATCCGGTGATGCCGCTCCAGCCGCAGCATGCGGTGGATTTCATCATCGAGACGCTGCGGCGGGAGCCTGCGCATTCGGTGACGCTGTGCCCGCTGGGGCCGCTGACCAACATCGCCACCGCCTTTGAACGCGCGCCCGACATCGTGGAACGGGTGCAGCAGATCGTGCTGATGGGCGGGGCCTATTTCGAGGTGGGCAACATCACCCCGGCGGCCGAGTTCAACATCTATGTCGATCCCGAGGCGGCCGCGATCGTGTTCCGCTCGGGCGTGCCCATCGTCGTGATGCCGCTGGACGTGACGCACAAGGCCCTGACCAACCGCGCGCGGGTCGAGGCGTTTCGCGCGCTGGGCAACGAATCGGGGCGCATGGTGGCGGAATGGACCGATTTCTTCGAACGCTTCGACATGCAGAAATACGGCAGCGAGGGCGCGCCGCTGCATGACCCCTGCGTGATCGCCTATCTGATCCGGCCCGAGCTTTTCGCCGGACGCCATATCAATGTGGAGATCGAGACGCAGTCCGACCTGACGCTGGGCATGACGGTGGCCGATTGGTGGGGGGTGACGGATCGGCCTGCCAATGCGCTCTTCATCGGATCGGTGGATGCAGAGGGGTTCTATGCCCTTCTCACGGAACGGATCGCACGCCTGCCCTGAGGCGCCTGCCCCGCAGCACCCTACCCCAGCGCATAGCCCGATCCGCGCACAGTGCGGATCGGATCGCCGGCGCCCGCCTCGCTCAGCGCCTTGCGCAGGCGGCCGACATGGACATCGACGGTCCGCGTCTCGACATAGATGTCACGGCCCCAGACCCGGTCGAGCAGCGCTTCGCGGGTGAAGACGCGGCCGGGCCGTTCCATCAGCGTGGCCAGAAGGCGGAATTCGGTGGGGCCGAGATGCAGCTCCACCCCTGCGCGATGCACGCGGTGGGTTTCGCCGTCCAGCCGCAGGTCGCCATGTTCCAGCACCATGCCCGCGCTGGCCGGGCGCACCCGGCGCAGCTGCACCCGGACGCGGGCCATAAGTTCCACAATCGAATAGGGCTTCACCACATAGTCATCCGCCCCGGTTTCCAGGCCCCGCACGCGATCCACCTCTTCCCCCCGGGCCGAGATCATCACGACGGGGATGGCCCGCGTCTCGGGCCGCATCTTCAGGCGGCGGCAAAGCTCGATGCCGGAAAGTTCGGGCAGCATCCAATCCAGCAGGATGATGTCGGGCGGGGTTTCGGCGATGATCAGCTCTGCCTCGGCCCCGGTTTCGGCCAGAAGCAGGGCAAAGCCCTCGGCGCGCAGGTTATAGGCCAGCGCCTCGCGCTGGGCGGGTTCGTCTTCCACCAGAAGGACGGTGGGCTGCCCGGTCATGCGACCGGGCCACCGGCGGTGGTGCTGTCGACCTTGGGTCGGGCATCGCCGGGCAACTGGCCGGTCACCAGATAGATCACCTGTTCGGCCACCGCCGTGGCGTGATCGCCCACGCGTTCGATGTTCTTGGCGATGAAGTGCAGATGCATCGCCGGGGTGATGTTGCGCGGGTCTTCCATCATGTGGGTCAGCAATTCGCGAAAGAGGGCATTATACATCTGGTCGACCTCGTGATCGCGCTGGCGCACATCCTCGGCCAGGCGGGCGTCGCGGGCGATATAGGCATCCAGCGCATCCTTCAGCAGCAGCGTCACCTGTTTCGCCATGCGCCGGATGGAGCCGGTGGAGCCGGGCAGCGCCGTCATCTGCGCCAGCACCATCGACCGTTTGGCCAGGTTCTTGGCATAGTCGCCGCAGCGTTCCAGATTGGCCGCGATCTTCATGACCGTCAGCACGGTGCGCAGGTCGGATGCGGCGGGGGCGCGGATGGCGATGACGCGGGCGCATTCGGCGTTGATCTGTTCTTCCAGCGCGTCGATGGCCTTGTCGCCCGCGCGCACGCGCTGGGCGATTTCCTCGTCGCGGGTTTCCAGCGCCTCGGCCGCGTCAAGGATGGCGGCCTCGACCAGGCCGCCCATCCGCATGACCAGCGCCTGGATGGATTCCAGGTCGCGGTCGAAGGCCGACATGATATGGGATTGGGACATGACTTCCTCCGTCAGCCGATGCGGCCGGTGATATAGGCTTCGGTGCGCGGGTCGGTGGGGTTGGTGAAGATATGCCCCGTCTCGCCATATTCCACCAGATGGCCAAGGTGGAAGAAGGCCGTGCGCTGCGACACGCGGGCCGCCTGCTGCATGGAATGGGTCACGATCACCACGCTGAACTGCGCGCGCAATTCGTCGATCAACTCCTCCACCTGCGCGGTGGCGATGGGATCCAGCGCCGAACAGGGTTCGTCCATCAGCAGAACCTCGGGGCTGGTCGCCACGGCGCGGGCGATGCAAAGCCGCTGCTGCTGGCCACCCGAAAGGCCGGTGCCGGGGGCGGAAAGCCTGTCCTTCACCTCGTTCCAGAGCGCGGCCTTCTTCAGCGAGGTTTCCACGATCTGATCCAGTTCCGCCTTGCCGCGCGCCAGACCGTGGATCTTGGGGCCATAGGCCACATTGTCATAGATCGACTTGGGGAAAGGGTTGGGCTTCTGGAACACCATACCCACCTTGGCGCGCAACTGCACCGGATCGACGCGGGGATCGTAGATGTCCTGTCCGTCCATCTCGATCTTGCCCGTCACGCGGGCGCTGGCCACCGTGTCATTCATCCGGTTCAGGCAGCGCAGGAAGGTGGATTTCCCGCAGCCCGAGGGGCCGATGAAGGCGGTCACGGTCTTGTCGAGGATATCGACATCGACATCCTTCAGAGCGTGGTTCGTCCCGTAATGGACCTGCACGCCACGGGCGGTGATCTTGGCTGTCTGGGTCACGGCTCTCTCCGTCAGGCGCATGTCGTTCATGTTCGGGCTCCGGCTTGGGGCTTACCAGCGCCGCTCGAAGCGGCGGCGCAGCAGGATGGCAAGGGCATTCATCGACAGAAGGAAGACCAGCAGCACGATGATCGCGCCCGAGGCCCGTTCCGCGAAGGCGGGATCGGCGCGCTGGGTCCAGCTATAGACCTGCACCGGCAGCGCCGAGGCCGGATCGAAAAAACCGGCCGGCGGGGCGGCGGGGAAATCGCGCACGAAGGCCACCATGCCGATCAGCAGCAGCGGCGCGGATTCGCCAAGCGCGCGGGCAAGGCCAAGGATCGTGCCGGTCAGGATGCCGGGCATGGCCAGCGGCAGGACATGGTGAAAGATCGTCTGCATCCGGCTGGCCCCCACCCCCAGCGCCGCATCGCGGATCGAGGGCGGCACCGCCTTGAGGCTGGCGCGCGTGGCGATGATGATGGTGGGCAGCGTCATCAGCGTCAGCACCAGCCCGCCCACGATGGGGGCCGATTGCGGCAGGCCCGCGATGTTGATGAACAGGGCCAGCGCCAGGATGCCGAAAACGATGGAGGGCACGGCGGCCAGATTGGCGATGTTGATCTCGATCAGGTCGGTCCAGCGGTTTTTGGGGGCCAGTTCTTCCAGATAGATCGAGGCGGCCACCCCGATGGGCAGCGACAGCACCAGCACCACCAGCATCATATAGGCCGACCCCAGGATCGCCACGCCCAGCCCCGCCGCCTCGGGCCGCAGTTCCGAGGCATCGGGGCGGGTCAGGAAACCCGGGTTCAGCCGCGTCTCGATCAGCCCCGCCGCCCGCATCGCATCGGCAAGCTGCAACTGCGCGGGGCTGATATTGGCATCGCGGGCGGCGCTGTCCATGGTGACGCGCCCCTTGAAATAGCCATCCACGCGCGAGGTGGCAAAGGCCGGAAAGGCGATGCTCTGCCCGATCAGCGACGGATCGGCCAGCACCGCGTCGCGCAGATCGGCCGGGGCCTCTTTCGACAGAAGGGCCATGATCTCCTTCGGTTTCAGATCGCCCGTGTCGATGCCCCTTTCGGCCAGCGCCGCAATCAGCGCCTCTTGCATCAGCTTGCCATAGCCCAGGGTGGTGACCTTCTTCATCTCGTCCGGGTTGCGGTTGCCCGCCTTGTCCAGCACCGACGCCTCAAGCGTGACGGGCAGGATGACATAGGTCTGCCGGAAGGCCGAAACCCCGTTCCCCAGGACCGAGGCCAGCAGCACCACCAGCGCGACAAGGCCCAGCAGCACGGCGGAAAGGCCGAAGCGGCGAAAGCGCCGCTCGGCGGCGTTGCGCGCCTGCGTCCGGGCATCGGGCGCGATGAGCGAGGCCCCGCCCCTGTGATGGGGGGACGAACTGGGGGCGGCAGCGGAAAGGTCGGTCATTCGTATTGCTCCCGGTATTTCCGCACGATGCCAAGGGCCAGGATGTTCAGCCCAAGCGTAAAGACGAACAGCGTCAGCCCCAGCGCGAAGGCGACCAGCGTTTCGGGGCTGGCGAATTCGGTATCGCCGGTCAGCTGGCTTACGATCTTGACAGTGACGGTGGTCATCGCCTCGAACGGGTTCAGGTCCAGCCTTGCCGCCGCCCCTGCCCCCAGCACGACGATCATCGTCTCGCCGATGGCGCGGCTGGCGGCCATCAGGATGGCCCCCACGATCCCCGGCAGGGCCGCCGGGAATACCACCTGCCGGATGGTTTCCGATTGCGTGGCCCCCAGCCCATAGGACCCGTCGCGCAGCGATTGCGGCACGGCATTGATGATGTCATCCGACAGGGACGAGACATAGGGGATCAGCATGATCCCCATCACCACCCCCGCCGTCATCACCGATGAGGAACTGTCGCCAAGGCCCATGGGCCGGGCGAACCAGTCGCGCAGGAAGGGGCCGACCGTCATCAGCGCGAAAAGCCCGTAGACGATGGAGGGGATGCCCGCCAGCACCTCGATCGCGGGCTTGGCTACGGCACGCAGCGCGGGGGTGGCATATTCCGACAGATAGATCGCCGCCATCAGCCCCACCGGCACCGCCACCAGAAGCGCGATGAACGAGACATAGAGCGTGCCCCACAGAAGCGGCCAGATCCCCAGATCCGACCCGCCGCCGAATTTCGGCGACCAGGTCAGCGACAGGAAGAAATCCCGCGCCGGGTAAAGCTGGAAGAAATGCCAGCTTTCGAAGACGAGCGAGAAGATGATGCCGATGGTCGTCAGAATCGCGATGGAAGAGGCCGCGATCAGCATCCAGCGGATGAAGCGTTCCACCACGTTGCGCGCGCGAAAGCCCGGCGCGACGCGCCAGAGCGACCAGAGGAACCCTGTCACCGCAACCGCCAGCACCGAAAGCGCCATCAGCCCCTGCCCCAGCGCCATCTCGGCCCGCCAGGCGGTGGCGGCCTCGGCGATATGGGGCTGGATCGGCGCGGCCAGCGCCACGCCGGCGGCGGAAAGCCTGTCCTTCAGAAGATCGGGCTGCGGCACCAGCGCGGCAAGCTCGCCCTCGTTCAGCGCGCCCGTGGCCACCAGCCGTTCCATCCCTTCGGCGATGCGGCGCACATCGGCCATCACCAATTCGCGCGAGGACCCGCTGGCGATGTCGGCGGGCAGGATCATGGCGGTGATGCTGCGTTCCACCAGAACCGGCTGCAGCAGCAGCCAGCCCAGCAGCAGAAGGAAGGCCGGCACCACCGCGAAAAGCGCGACGGTCTGGCCGTAATAGCCCGGCAGCGAATGCAGGCCCCGCGCATCGCCGCGCACCAGGGACAGCGCCCGCGCCCGCCCGGCCAGAAAGCCAAGCGCGCCAAGGCCCGCCAGCAACAGAAGAAGAAGGCCCGCATTCATGGTCCGGTCCTGTGATGGGAAATGGGATGGGTCACTGGCTGAGCGGTTCCATCGGCTGTTCCGCCGCGACCATGGCCTGCGTCCTGTGCAATTCGGGATCGGGCACCAGCCCGTAATCGGCCAGCGGCCCGTCGGGGCCTGCCACCTCATCCGACAGGAAGAAGGCCAGATACTCGCGCAGGCCGGGGATCACACCCAGATGCGCGATCTTGACGTAGAAGAACAGCGGCCGCGACACCGGATAGGCCCCGCTGGCGATGGTTTCCACCGAAGGCAGGACGCCGTTCATCGGATAGACCCGCAGCCTGTCGGTGTTGGACTGGTAGAAGGACAGGCCAAAGACGCCGATCCCCACCGGATTGGCCTGCACCCGCGCCAGCGTCTCGGTGTAATCGCCGTCGATATCCACCGCCACGCCATCGCCGCGAATGTCGAGACAGGCTTCCTCGGCCCCCTTGGCGCGGGCCGCCTCATCGCCCGTCATCGCATCGGCCAGCAGATCGAAGGCCCCGCTCGCCTTGCAGCCCGCCAGCAGGACATTGTGATCGAATACCTCGCGCGTGCCGTGCTTGGTGCCGGGGATGAAGGCCAGAATCTCCTGCGGCGGGAAGGCGGGGTTCACCTCGGCCCAGTCGCGCAGATCGTTCTTCACCAGGGCCCCGTCGCGCGGGATCTGCGCGCCCAGAGCCAGATACCAATCCGCCGGGGTGAAGGCGAAATCGGGCTGGTCGCGCAGGGCGGCAAAGACGATGCCATCATAGCCAAAGCGCACCTCCATCACCCCGCTGACCCCGTTCGCGGCGCAGAGATCCAGATCCGATTGCTTGATCCGGCTGGAGGAATTGGCGATGTCGATGGTGCCTTCGCCCAGGCCCTCGCACAGTTTCTTGCGCCCCGCGCCGGAACCGCCACCCTCCACCACCGGGGTGGGATGATCGAAATTCTCGCCAAAGAGTTCGGCCACGATGGTGGCATAGGGCAGCACGGTGGAAGACCCCGCGATCTGGATATTGTCGCGCGCCATGGCCGGGGAGGCGGCCAGCGCTGCGGCAAGGATCAGGATCGGGCGGGCGGTCATGGCATCTCCTGCAGCGGATGCGGGCGGGCACGGATGGGCGCCTTTTGCGACAGCTTTGTAACAGTTGCATGACGATTGCACGTCGGCCCGCCCCCGCACGCGGCGCGAAGACTTGGGCGAAAAGATCAGGTTTCGGGGAATATCACGCTGAAAACACTGCCTTTTCCGCGCTCGCTTTCGATGCGGATGCGGCCGCGGTGGCGCTGGACGATATGTTTTACAATCGCCAGCCCCAGCCCCGTCCCCCCCTTCTCGCGCGAGCGGTGGCCATCCACGCGGTAGAATCGTTCGGTCAGGCGCGGGATATGGACGGGATCGATTCCCTCGCCCCGGTCCATGACATCCAGCCGTATGCCCGGCCCGCGCGGCAACTGCTCGCGCGCGATATGGATCCGCAGGCTGCCCCCCGCACCGCCGTATTTCACGCCATTCTCGATCAGGTTCACCAGAACCTGCATGATCTGGTCGGCATCCCCCGGCACCGGCAGGGGGCCGGTCTCTCCCGTCAGTTCCACCGCCACCCCCGCCCCTTCGGCCAGCGGCCGCAGCGTGGCCACCGCCCCCGCCACCAGCGCCTGCAGATCGACCTGCGCCGTGGGGCGGACGCGTTCCTCGGCCTCGACCCGGCTCAGCTGCAGAAGATCGCCGATCAGCCGGTTCATCCGGCCCGCCTCACGCTCCATGATGCCCAGAAACCGGTCGCGCGCGGCGGGATCGTCGCGGGCGGCACCGCGCAGGGTTTCGATGAAGCCCAGCAGCGCCGTCAGCGGCGTGCGCAATTCATGGCTGACATTGGCCACGAAATCGCGGCGCATCTGGCCCATCTGTTCGGCCTCGGTCACATCCTCGAAGGTCAGCAGCGCATGCCCCTCGCCCGCCGGGGCCACAGTGACGCGATAGCTGATGTCCTGCGACGGGCCGGGCACCACATGCCGCGCCGTGCCGGTCCGGCCCTCGGCCAGGGCCGCCGCGATGGCCGCCTGCAGCGCGGGCTGGCGCAGCGACAGCAGGTGATGCCGCCCCTCGATCCCCGCCCCGAACAGCGAAAGCGCCGCCGCATTGGCCGCCACCACCCGCTCATCCGGGCCGATCGCAATCACCGGAAGCGGCACGGCTGCCACGATTGACCGCATCAATTCCGCATACATGCCACTCTCCTGCCGTCTTCCCCCCTCATAGCACGCTGAGAAGCAGAGGCCAGCGCGCCGGGGGAACCATTCGGCCCCCCGACGCCCGATCAAGGCGGAGGACCCATGCAGACGGGTGGACAGGAACGGGGCTTGCCTCCGGCGAAGGCAGGTCAGGCCCTCGCCCCGGGCCGACGTGCCGCACGCCCCGCGCGAAAGGAGGCCGCGGCCGATGCGCCGGATGCCATCACCATCGCCCTGGGCTTCGACTCGGCCGCCCCCGATTGCGTGGCCGTCGATGCGCCCGCCCGGATCGACGCGGCCCTTCTGGCCAGCACCCGCGCGCAAAAGGTGATCTGCCCCCTCTTCGCCGAGGATTACGATGCGCTGGTCGTGGCCGGGCATCTGCGCAGCCTCGGCTTTGACGGCACGCTGGTCGTGCTGGCACCCGACCTGCCCAATCCGCGCATGGTGGAACGCGAGATCCGCAATCAGGCCGGGGGCCTGCGCGTCTCGGTGGTGGTCAAGCCTTAGGCTCGGGGTTGTCGCGCCGATAGATCCAGTCGTGATCGGGATCGTTCTGGAACCGCCAGTTCCGCAGCGGCCCGGCCATGACGTTCAGGTAATACAGGTCATAGCCATAGGGCGCGCCGCAGGGATGATGCCCCTTCGGCACCAGCGTCACGTCATGGTCCTTCACGGCCATGGTCACGTCCAGGCTGCCATCCTCGGTATAGACGCGCTGGATGCCAAAGCCCTGCGCCGGGTTCAGGCGCATGTAATAGGTCTCTTCCAGATAGGTCATGCGGGGGAAATCATCCTCGTCATGCCGATGGCTCGGATAGCTTGACCAGTTGCCTGCCGGGGTGAAGACCTCTGTCACCAGCAGGCTGTCGGCCACCTCGCGCGCCTCCATGGCGATATTGTTGATGAACCTCGTATTGGCCCCCGTCCCGCGCGGGGTCAGTTCGATCCCTTCGGGCCCAAGCCGCCGCACCGGATGGTTGCCCTTGCCCGGCGCGGTGCAGACGGCCAAGACGCAGTCAGTCGTGGCCACAGCCGCCCAATCGCTGCCATTCGGCACGTAAAGGCAATGCGGCGGTGTGCGTTCGAAGACGTTCATCCGGTCCCCCATCTCGCCGAAATCCTGCCCGCCCGCCGTGATCCGCGCCTTCCCCTCGACCAGCACGAGGATGGCTTCCCGATCCCCCGTCGCCTCGGCCGCCGACTGCCCCGCCGTCAGGCGATACAGGCCAAAGCCCACATAGCCCCAGCCCGCGCTTTCGGGGGTGATGTCGTGCACCTTGCCATTGGTCCCGGTCGGTTTGCGCAGAAGATCAGCCATGGTTTCATCTGTTCCCAAATATCCTGCGGGGGTCCGGGGGTGCAAAACCCCCGGTCCGCCGCGTCGTCAGATCAGACCGGCTTCCTTTGAAAGCCGCTTCAACGTCGCAAGGCCCAGCGTCTGATAGAGCAGCGGGTTCCTCACATCCGGGTTCTGTTCCGCCTCGATCACGATCCAGCCGTCATAGCCCGCGCCTGCCAGGATCTTCAGCAGTGGCCCGAAATCCACGCCGCCCTCCTGATCGCCCGGCACGGTAAAGGCGCCCTCGACCACGCCCTTCAGGAAGGACCAACCCTCCTTGCGCACCTTCTCCACCACGGCGGGGCGGATGTTCTTGGCATGGAAGTGCCGCACCCGGGCGACATGCCTTGTCAGCACCGCCACGGGATCGCCGCCGCCAAAGGCGCAATGCCCGGCATCGAACAGCAGATGCGTATGAGGCCCGGTGGCCGCCATGAAGGCGTCGATATCCTCGGGACTTTCGACGATGGTGCCCATGTGGTGGTGATAGACCAGCGTGATGCCCTGCCCCGCCAGATAGGCGGCGAAAGCTTCAATTTTCGCGCCGAAGTCTTTCATTTCACTGGCAGAAAGCGTCGGACGATCATTCACCGCGCGGCCCGCATCGCCATGGATGGCGTTCGACGTTTCGCAGACGATCATCACGCGGCAGCCATTGTGCTTCAGCTTCGCCAGATGGGGCTGGCAGGCGGCGATCTCATCCTCCACCGACCGGACCAGCAACTCGGTCGAATACCAGCCGGAGATGAACTTCAGCCCGTAAGAGCCGAGAAGGGCGCGCAATTCCTCGGGGTCGTCCGGCCAGCGGTGGCCATTCTCTATTCCGTCAAAGCCGATCTGGCGACCGGCTTCGTCCAGGATGCGCGCGGTGGGGATATTGGCCCCGATCGTGCGGTCGTCGTCATTCGCCCAGGCGATGGGATTGGTTCCGAAAAGGATCATGTTCTTTCTCGACTTCAGTCGGCAAGCCGCTGTTTTTCTTTTGCAGTTTCGAATTTCTCGCGCGCCGCGCGCACCTCGGCCCGGGTGGAGACTTCGGGGACGCCCACTTCCCACCACGTCCCGCCTGCGGCGGTGGAAGGCATCGGATCGGTGTCGATCACGATGACCGAAGGCACCTGCCCCCCGCGCATCGCGGTGATCTTCGCCTCCAGCTCCGCCACCGACCCCGCCTTCACCGCCCGCGCCCCCATGCTGGCCGCGTGCGACACGAAGTCGATGGCCGACGGGTTCACGTGATAGCTGTCATCCAGCAGGTTGTTGAACGGCGCGCCGCCCGTGTGCTTCTGCAGGCGGTTGATGCAGCCATAGCCGCGGTTGTCGGTGATCACCACGGTGAAGGGCACGCCCATCATCACGGCGGTCGCAAGCTCGCTATTGGCCATCATGTAGCTGCCATCACCCACCATGCAGACCACATCCGCATCGGGCCGCGCCATCTTGATCCCCAGCGCCCCCGCAATCTCATACCCCATGCAGGAAAAGCCGTATTCCATGTGATACCCGCCCTGCGCGGCATCCCAGATCTTGTGCAACTCCCCCGGCATCGTGCCTGCTGCCCCCATCACGATGGTCGCCGGGCCCGAGGCACGCTGCACCGCCCCCACGACCTGCATGTCGGTCGGCAATTCGTTGCCTGCCGCAGGCGCGGCCTTCACCGCCGCCTTTGCCGCCGCCCAATCCGCCTTCAGCTTGGCATCCGGCGCGGAGAACTTAACCCCCTTCAGCGCCGGACCCAGCCGTTCCAGCGCCACCTTCGCATCGGCCACAAGGCTGATCGCGCCATGCTTGCCCGCATCATAGGCCTGCACATTGATCGCCAATATCTTCCGCGCCGGGTTCTTGAACAGCGACCAGGACCCCGTGGTGAAATCCTGGAACCGTGTGCCAAGGCCGATCACCAGATCGGCGCCTTCGCAGACGATGTTGGCCGAGGATGCGCCCGTCACGCCGACAGGCCCGAAATTCATCGCCTCGTCATGCGCCAGTGCGGATTTGCCCGCCTGCGTCTCCACGACGGGAACCCCATGCTCCGCCGCAAAGGCCGACAGCGCCGCCTCTGCCCCGGAATAGATCACGCCGCCGCCTGCCACGATCACCGGGTTCTTCGCCGCCTTGATCGCGGCAACGGCCGCCGCAAGCTCCGCCTGATCCGGCTCCGGCCGCCGGATGCGCCAGACCTTCGGGGTGAAGAAGGACTCCGGGTAATCATAGGCCTCCGCCTGCACGTCCTGACAGAAGGCCAGCGTCACGGGGCCGCATTCCGCGGGGTCCGTCATCACTCGCAGCGCGCGCGGCAGCGCGGTGATGATGTGTTCCGGCCGCGTGATGCGGTCGAAATAGCGTGAAACGGGGCGGAAGCAGTCATTCGCCGAAACCGTGCCATCCGCGAAATCCTCCACCTGTTGCAGCACCGGGTCCGGCGCGCGGTTGGCAAAGACATCGCCCGGAATGATCAGCACGGGCAGGCGGTTCACATAGGCCAGCGCTGCCGCCGTCACCACATTGGTCGCCCCCGGCCCGATGGAGGTGGTCACCGCCATCGCCTTCCGCCGTTTGGACGCCTTGGCATAGGCAATCGCCGTATGCGCCATCGTCTGTTCGTTATGCCCCCGCCATGTGGGGAACACGTCGCGCGCGCCCTGCAGCGCCTCGCCCAGCCCCGCCACATTGCCGTGGCCAAAGATCGCCCAGATGCCTTCGATGAAGCGCGTCCCATCCTCGGCCTGCTGGTTGGCAAGCCAGCGCACCATCGCCTGCGCGGCGGTCAGTCGGATCGTGTTCATGCGGCAATCTCCCCCTTGGCGCGCGCCTTGTCCCAGATGGTGCAAAGGCGGCTGTATCGTTCAACCATCATCGCGACGGCGGCCCCATCGCTCAATTCCCCGGCCAGCCAGCCGCGCGCGGCATCGGCAAAGATCGTGCGTCCCACGGCGAAACCCTTCACCAGATCATGCCGCGCGGCAAGCGCCAGCGATGCCGCAAGCTGATCCTCGGGCGCATCCAGGCCGAGGACCACGATCCCGCGCACATGGCTGTCGCGCGCCGTGATCGCAGCGCAGGCATTGGCCCAGGCGGCATCGGTGGCAAAGGGTTCCAGCTTCCACCAATCCGGGTAGACGCCAAGGTCATAGAACCGTTCAATGACTTTTGCCGAAGTCATGTCGTCCACCGGGCCGACCTTGGACGGAATGATTTCCAAGAGCATCTCCAGCCGGTTGCGGCGGCAGGCATGGAACAGGCGGAGGACGGTTTCCTCCTGCCTTGCCTTGGTCGCGGCATCGTCATCGGGGTGATAGAAGCACAGCACCTTGACGACATGTTCCAGCGGCCATTCCTGCAGGCCCCCGAAATCGGGGCCAAGCTCGGGCTCCAGCGTCAGGGGCCGCGATCCCGGCCATTCGACGGGCCGCCCGATCCACAGCCCCGTTCCGGCGGCCGCGTAAAGCGCCTGGCGACCCAGGCGCGCATCGCAGAGGATGCCATGCCCCGGCTGGCCATCGGCCACCGTCAGCGCGGCCTTCAGGCACAACTCCTTGAAGGCACCGATCTTCGCGGGCGTCGCACCCTCCATCGCCTCCAGCTGCATGCGGTGGTCAAAGGCAAAGACCCGCATCGTGGACAGGTCCCTGTGCCGGTTCGTGGCCCAATGCACCTGTTCCAGCGCCGCATCCTTGCGCAGCGCCTTTTCGACGACGCCGCGCTTCAGGAAGAACTGGAGTTCTTCCCAAGACGGATAGGCGGGTGTGCAGCCATGCCGCGACACGGCAAAGGCCCCGCAGGCATTGGCGTATTTCAAGGCCACCGGCCAAGGCTCGCCATCCAGCCAGCCTTTCAGCAGGCCCGACATGAACCCATCCCCCGCGCCCAGCACGTTGAACACCTCGATCGGGAAACCCGGCCCGCTTTCGCCTTCGTCCAAGCTGTCGGGAATGGCGCCGGTGAAGGCCACCGCCCCCATCGGCCCCCGCTTGCACACCAGCGTCGCCTTCGACACCTTCCGCACCGCCCGCAGCGCGGCGATGGTATCGGTCGTGCCGCCCGCGATGTGGAATTCCTCTTCGGTCCCCACGATCAGATCGAAGTAATGCAGCGTCGATTGCAGCTTGGCCGTGACGGCGGCGCTTTCGATGAAGCGGCTTTCCCCCGCGCCATGCCCCGCCAACCCCCAGAGGTTCGGGCGATAGTCGATGTCCAGCGCCGTCTGCAGCCCGTGCTTGCGCGCCAGGGCCAGCGCCTTGATCACCGCCGCCTCGGTGCGCGGATGCGACAGATGCGTGCCTGTCGCGACGACGGATCGCGCCTCTGCGATGAAACCTTCGTCGATATCGGCCTCGCACAGCGCCATGTCGGCGCAATTCTCGCGGTAGAAGATCAGGGGAAACTGCGTCTCGTCCCGGATGCCCAGCAGGACCAGCGCGGTCAGCCGTTCCGGATCGGTCTTGACGCCCCGCACGTCCACGCCTTCCCGCGCCAGCTCCTCGCGGATGAAACGGCCCATATGTTCGTCGCCCACCCGCGTGATCAGGGCCGAGCGCAGGCCCAGCCGCGCCGTGCCCGCCGCCATGTTGGTGGGGCTGCCGCCGATGTATTTCTGGAACGACCCCATATCCTCCAGCCGCCCGCCCACCTGCGCGCCGTAAAGATCGACCGAGGATCTTCCAATGGTGATGACATCAAGGGCGCGTGCTGGCTGGGACACCGTTCCTCCTTGCCGAAGCCCCGCATGGCGCAGGGATTCGGTCCTTTGCTGATTTTGGAATTTTTATTCCAAACCCGCGCAAAGGGAAAGGGATTTCTTCAGCCCCGCGCCGATCCCACGGCCACCGCCAGCGCGATGGACAGCGCCAGCGTCGCCGAGAGCGAGCGGAAGGCGCCGAAGTCCACTTCCGGCACGGTCAGGACGGGAGAGGACAGCTTTGCCAGCGGGCTGGTCAGCCGGTCGGTGATGCCGATGACCGGCAATCCCCGCGCCTGCGCGTCGCCCGCCAGGGCAAGGGTTTCGTCGGAATAGGGGGCAAAGGTGATGGCGATGCAGGCATCGCCCGGGCGCATGGCGTGGCGATGGTCCAGCTTGCCCGCCCCGTCATGCAGCATGGCGGGCACCTGCATCTTTTCGAAGACATAGGTCAGGTAGCTGGCCACCGGATAGGCGCGGCGCAGGCCCACCACATGCAGCGTCCCGGCCCCCGCAAGCTGTGCCACCGCCTGCGACAGCGCCGCCTCATCCGCCGATTTGGCCAGTTGTTCCAGCGACAGGCGGCCCGCCTCCACGAATTCCGCCAGAAGGGCGGCGGGGCTCCCGGCACCATTGTCCTTGAGGTTTCTGAGCCGGGTCGAATAGTCCGGCCAGCCGGGGCTATAGGCCTCGCGGAACAGGCGCTGCATTTCGGAAAAGCCGGAAAAGCCGATGATCTGACAGAACCGCATCAGGGCGGATGGCGGCACATCGGCCCCCGCCGCCAGTTCCGCCACCGTCGAGACGGCGATGCGGTCGGTATTGGCGGCGATGTAATCGGCGCATTGGCGCAACCGCTTGGGCAGGCCTTCGGACAAGTCGGCCAGGCGGTTGCGGAATTCCTCGATACTGGCCGGTGCGGACATGCGTTCCCTCGTCTTTGCGCGGAGGCTAGCAGCGTGGAACGAATATTCCAACCATTTATGGAACGGCGGGAAAGGCGATTTCTGACGCAGAAATCGCATCGGAATTTGACGCAAATTCCGCCTCCCTCCGGTCGGAGCCCGATTTCTGCGTCAGAAATCGGCGCGAAAAATGCGTCATTTTTCGCTAGAGCGCCCGCAACCCCGCCCGGAACCGCAGCGCATTGGCGCGATAGCCCGCCGCCGATTGCAAAAGCCGCGCCTGCGCTGCCTCGTCCAGGCTGCGGATCACCTTGCCCGGGCTGCCCATGACCAGCGATCCATCGGGGATCTCCTTGCCTTCGGTGATCAGCGCGCAGGCCCCGATCAGGCAGCCCCGCCCGATCCTTGCTCCGTTCAGGATGGTTGCGCCCATCCCGATCAGCGTGCCATCCCCGATCACGCAGCCATGCAGCATCGCCCTGTGGCCGATGGTGCAATCCGCCCCGATCACCAGCGGATAGCCCATGTCGGTATGCAGCACGCAGGCCTCCTGCACGTTGGACCCCGCCCCCACCCGGATTTCCTCGTTATCCCCGCGCAGCGTCGCGCCGAACCAGACCGAGGCGCCCGCCTCCAGCACCACGCGGCCGATCAGGTTGGCATCGGGCGCGACCCATGCCGAAGGGTCGATCTGCGGTTCCACCCCGTCGAGCGAATAGATCATCGCGCCTCGAACTCCCGGTTCAGGCCGCGCACGAAATCGGCCAGCCCGGGCTGGCGGTCGCGGCGCAGGCGTTCGCTTTCAAGGATCGTCTTCAGGCGCGCGAAGGTGGTGTCGAGATCCTCGTTCACCAGCACATAGTCATATTCCGCCCAATGGCTGATCTCGTCGCGGCTTTTCGCCATGCGGCCGGCGATCACCTCATCGCTGTCCTGCCCGCGCGACCGCAGGCGGCGATCCAGTTCCGCGATCGAGGGCGGCAGCACGAAGACCGAAACCACATCCCGCCCCAGCGCCGAATTGCGGATCTGCTGGCCGCCCTGCCAGTCGATGTCGAAGACCGTGTCGCAGCCCGCGCGCATGTTCTCTTCCACCGGGCCGCGCGGGGTGCCGTAGAAATTCCCGAAGACTTCGGCATGTTCCAGCATCTGGCCCTGATCCACCATCGCCTCGAACTCGGCCCGCGACCGGAAGAAATATTCCCGCCCGTCCGTCTCGCCCGGGCGCGGCGCGCGGGTGGTGGCCGAAACGGAAAAGCGCATGGTCGGATCCCAGCCCATCAGCATCCGCGTCAGCGTGGATTTCCCCGCCCCGGAGGGAGAGGAAAGGATAAGCAGAAGCCCCTTGCGCGCCATGGTCATTCCACGTTCTGAACCTGTTCGCGCATCTGATCTATGACCGTTTTCAGGTCAAGCCCGATGCGCGTCAGCGCCAGCGCCTGCGCCTTGGAACAGAGCGTGTTCGCCTCGCGCATGAATTCCTGCATCAGGAAATCGAACTTGCGCCCCACCGGGCCTGTTTCGGCCAGCAGGGCGCGGGCGGCTGCGACATGGGCGGTCAGGCGGTCCAGTTCCTCGGTCACGTCGTTCTTAACCGCGATCAGCGCCAGTTCCTGCGTCAGCCGCGCCTCGTCCACGCCATCGGCATTGGCGATGACCTTGGCCAGCGCGTCCTTCAGGGCGGTGGCGGCGGCCTCGCGGCGGGCCTCGGCCTCGGCCGTCGCGGCGCGGGTGAGCGTCTCGATCCGGTCCAGTTGCGCGGCGATCACCGCCTGCAGCGCCGCGCCTTCGGCGGCGCGCATGGCGTTGAAATCGGCCAGCAGCGCGGGCAGGTCGGCCAGGATCGCCGCGCGCAGGGGGGCGGTATCCTCGTCCGTCACGCCCTGATCCAGCACCCCGCGCACGCCCAGCACATCGGCGGCGGTGGCCTGGGCCAGCGTCACGCCCGCGCCCATCGCCGCCTCTTCCACCTCGGCCAGCGCCCGCAGCACCGCCTGCAGCGTGGCGGGGTTGACGCGCAGCGCGGCCTCGGCCGCGCCCTCCTCGCGCGCCACCTTCAGCGACAAGGACACATTCCCCCGCCCCAGCGCCCGGCCCAGCTCGGCGCGCAGCGCGGCTTCCAGCCCGTCGATCCAGTCCGGCACGCGCAGGCGCAGATCCAGCCCCTTGCCATTGACGGACCGCAGATCCCACAGCCAGCCATGGCCCGCAGCCTGCCCCTTGCGGGCGGCGAAGCCGGTCATCGAAACGGTCATTCCTGCCTCCTGCGCCAGCGGTGGCGCGATTAACCTTCTGTTCACCTTTCCGCCAAATTGCCGCGCATCTGCCCTACAATCGGCCATGACGGCTAACCGGGGCGGCCCGGCAACCGTTACTGGGCGTAACAGAGGGGATCACTCCCCACAACCGGCGGCGGCCACCTGCCCCGCCCGAGCGGAAGGCAAGGACCGATGGCAAGCGGACGGACAGGGCAGCAGGGCATGCGCGGGGATGCCTCCCATGGCGCGCCCTCGGCGCTGCTGCGCCGCCACTGGCAGGGGCTGCGGCGCGGCCCTGCCCTGCCCCGCCGCGACCAGATCACCCCGCGGGCGCTGGCGGCGATGCTGGACCACGCGCTCATGGTGGAACGGCGGCCCGACGGGGCGGTGCTTCTGCGCTATGCGGGCATGGCGGTGAATGCGGTGCATGGGCAGGATCTGACCGGCCGCCCGCTTTCCGCCCTGTTCGAGACCGGCGCGCGGGCCGATCTTCTGGCCGCGCTGGAGCCGGCCTTTGCCGGCCAGCGCGCGCTGAGCATGGCGCTGCATTCCGAACGCGGCCTGACGCGCCCACCGCTGACGGCGCGGCTGATGCTGCTGCCGCTGGCGGGTTGCGGATCGGAAGGGATCACCCTGATCGGCAGCCTTGATCTGGACGGCCCGGCCCTCCTGCCGCCACGCCGCTTTCGCATCGAACGCGTGCTGGGCGAAACCCTGGACCTGCCCGCAGGCGAGGCCGCCCGCGCCCCGCCGGTCGAGGGCGGTCCGCCGCCTGTTCTGGTCTGGTCGCGGGGCTGATGAGAAGGGGGCGATCCGGCGGATCGCCCCCTTCTGATGTCCGGAAGGCCCGTGCAGGCCGCGCCTGTCAGAGCGCGATGCGCCGCCCGGCTTCGCGCAGCGCGGTCAGTTCCTCGGCTACGAGGAAGGCCAGTTCCAGCGACTGGCTGGCATTCAGCCGCGGGTCGCAGGCGGTGTGATAGCGATCCGACAGATCCTCATCCGTCACGGCGCGCAGGCCGCCGGTGCATTCGGTCACATCCTTGCCCGTCATCTCGAAATGCACGCCGCCGGGGATCGTGCCTTCCGCCTTGTGGATGGCGAAGAATTCGCGCACCTCGCGCAGGACGCTGTCGAAGGGCCGCGTCTTGTAGCCGGTCGACGACTTGATCGTGTTGCCATGCATCGGATCGCAGGACCAGACGACATTCGCGCCTTCCTCGCGCACGGCCTTGATCAGGCGCGGCAGATGTTCGCCCACCTTGCCCGCGCCAAAGCGCGCGATCAGCGTCAGACGCCCGGCCTCGTTGCCGGGGTTCAGCTTGGCCATCAGCACCTTCAGATCCTCGGCCGTGGTCGAAGGCCCGCATTTCAGCCCGATCGGGTTCAGCACGCCGCGGCAGAATTCCACATGCGCGCCATCCGGCTGGCGCGTGCGGTCGCCGATCCAGATCATGTGGCCCGAGCCCGCCACCGGCTGGCCGGTGATGGAATCGATGCGGCAGAGCGCCTCTTCGTATTCCAGAAGCAGCGCCTCGTGGCTGGTGTAGAAATCGACGCGGCTCAGTTCGTTGGCCGTGTCCGAATTCACCCCCGCCGCATTCATGAAATCCAGCGCGTCGGAAATGCGGTTGGAAAGCTCGCGATAGCGTTCGGCCTTGTCATGTTCGGCAAAGCCCAGCGTCCAGGAATGGACGCGGTGGATATCGGCGAAACCGCCCGTGGAGAAGGCGCGCAGCAGGTTCAGGCTGGCCGCCGCCTGCGTATAGGCCTGCAGCATCCGGCCCGGATCGGCGATGCGCGCCTCGGGCGTGGGATCGAAGCCGTTGATGATGTCGCCCTTGTAGGACGGCATCTCCACCCCGTTGATCACTTCGGTCGGGGCAGAGCGCGGCTTGGCGAATTGCCCCGCCATGCGGCCCACCTTGATCACCGGCACCTTGGCGCCATAGGTCAGCACCACCGCCATCTGCAGCATCACGCGGAAGGTGTCGCGGATGTTGTCGGCGCTGAATTCGGCGAAGCTTTCGGCGCAATCCCCGCCCTGCAGCAGGAAGGCCTTTCCTTCCGCCGCCAGGGCAAGCTGCTTCTTCAGCTTGCGCGCCTCGCCCGCAAAGACCAGCGGCGGATATTTGGCAAGCTGCGCCTCGACGGCGTTCAGCGCGGCCTGATCCGGGTAATCGGGCATCTGGATCCGCGGCTTTGCGCGCCAATCCGATTTCATCCAGCCCTTGGTCATGGGTCTTCTCCGAAGTTTGCGGTAACGGGGGCGGGTATAAGGAAAGCAGGCGGCATATGCAAAGGAAGAAACTGGCCTGATCCATGTCGGGAATGGCCTTGCACCTGCGGGCGATTGATGTTTGGCTGCGCGCCGAATACCGACACTTTCAGGTCGCTCAGATGCCCACCCCCCCGAAGAAGGCCCAGCAGATGGCCAAGGTCACCGAACCCCGGCGGTTCGTCTTCCTGCTGCTGGACCGGTTCACCATGCTTTCCTTCGCCAGCGCGATCGAACCGCTGCGCATCGCCAACCGGGTTTCGGGGCAGACGCTCTATGTCTGGAAGCTGGCCGGCGAAGGGGGCGACATGGCCACCTGTTCCAACGGGGCCTCGTTCAAGCTGGACATGGGTCTCGATGAGATCGAGCGCGAGGATACGCTTCTCGTCTGCGGCGGGGTGGATGTGCAGAAGGCCACCACGCGCGGCGTGCTGAACTGGCTGCGGCGCGAGGCGCGGCGCGGCGTCACCATGGGCGGGCTTTGCACCGGGGCGCATGCCCTGGCCAAGGCGGGGCTGCTGGATGGCAAGAAGGCCACGATCCACTGGGAAAACCAGGACGGTTTCCTTGAGGAATTCGAAGAGGTCAAGCTGACGAAATCGGTCTTCGTGATGGATGGCAACCGCTGGTCCACGGCGGGCGGCACCTCTTCGATCGACCTCATGCTCAAGGTCATCGCCTCTGACCATGGCGAGGATCTTGCCAATACCGTGGCCGATCAGCTGATCTATTCCACCATCCGCACCGATCAGGACACGCAGCGCCTGTCGATCCCCACCCGGATCGGCGTGCGCCATCCGAAGCTGAGCCAGGTCATCCAGATGATGGAAGGCAATATCGAGGATCCGATGTCGCCCGCCGACCTGGCCGAGGAAGTGGGCATGTCCACCCGCCAGCTGGAACGGCTGTTCCGCCGTTACCTGAACCGCTCGCCCAAGCGCTATTACATGGAACTGCGCCTGCAGAAGGCGCGCAACCTGCTGATGCAGACGGATATGAGCGTGATCAACGTGGCCCTGGCCTGCGGCTTTGCCTCGCCCTCGCATTTCTCCAAATGCTACCGCGCGCATTACAATACCACGCCCTATCGCGAACGCGGCACGCAGGGCGGCGGAACAGGGGTGCGGCTGTCGATCTGACAGCCGGTGACGGTGCAGTAACGGGTGGGGGGGCGCGGGCCATGATCGGGCGGCGCGGCGTGATGGGTATTCTGGCAATGGCGCCCATGGGCATGGCGGCAGGGGCGGCAGGCGGGCGGCGGGTGGCCGTCATCGGCGCGGGCATGGCGGGCCTTGCCGCCGCGCGGGCCCTGGCACAGGCCGGGGCCGATGTCACCATATTCGAGGCGCGCGACAGGATCGGGGGCCGCATCTGGACGGATCGCTCCTGGCCCGGCCTGCCGGTGGACATGGGCGCAAGCTGGATCCACGGGCTGACGGGCAACCCGCTGACAGCGCTGGCGCGCGAGGCGGGGGCGGCGCTGCATCCCACCGATTACGAAAGCGCCGCCGCCTTCGGGGCGGGCCGGGAACGGCCCTACCCCGCCGAACCCTGGGGGATGCTGGAGAAAGCGCAGGCGCAGGCATGGAAGGCCGATGCGGACCTCTCGCTGCGCGCGGCGGTCGCGGCGCTGCCGCGCTGGGGCCGCATGACGGCGGCGGAACGCGACGCCTTCCGCGCCGCCGTCCACCGCATGGTGGAACATGAATACGGGGCCGATTGGGGCGAGCTTTCGGCGCGGTCCTATGACGAGGCCGAAGGCTTTGGCGGTGGCGACGCGCTGTTCCCGCAGGGCTATGACCAGCTGGCGCATCACGCGGCGCGCGGCCTTGATATCCGCCTCGGGGCAAGGCTGACGGCGGTCAGGGCCGCGCGCGACGGCCTTCGCCTGACCTTTGCCGATGGATCAGAGGCCGGGGCCGATGCCATGGTCTGCACCCTGCCCCTTGGCGTGCTGCAATCGGGCGATATCGCCTTCGATCCGCCCCTTTCCCCCGCGCGCCAGAGCGCCATCGAAAGCCTCGGCATGGGGCTTCTGAACAAATGCTGGCTGCGCTTCGACGCGCCGCCCCCGGTGCCGCGGGCCGACTGGATCCTGAACCTTGGCCCGCCCGCAGACCTGTGGCCCGAATGGGTGAACCCCTCGGCAGCCGCGCCCGCGCCGCTGCTTCTGGCCTTCAATGCAGGCCCAAGGGCCGATGAGGCAGAGGCATGGGATGACGCCACCACCCTCGGTTCGGCCCATGACGCCCTGAAAGCCATGTTCGGCAGCCGCTTTCCCGCCCCCATCGCGGCACAGGTCAGCCGCTGGCGCGCCGATCCGGCAGCACGCGGCAGCTATTCCTTCCACCCGCCGGGGACCGGGGCCGACACACGCCGCGCGCTGGCCGGGCTGGACTGGGACGGCAGGCTGGCCTTCGCGGGCGAGGCCGCCTCGCCCGATCACCCCTCGACCGTGCATGGGGCCTGGCTGTCCGGCCTTGCCGCCGCGCAGGCCCTAGCCGGATGAGGCATCCTCCCCCGGCGTGATGCGATAGGCCGCGCCATCGGTCACCGACAGGAACCAGATCGCCCCGTCCGGCGCCTCGACGATGTCGCGCACGCGGCCTGTCTGATCGCCCGCGATACGCTCTTCCGCAAAGCCTGCCTCGGGATCAAGGCGGCTGATGAAATCGCTGTTCAGCGAGCCGGTCAGGATATCCCCCTTCCATGCGGGGAAGAGATCGCCCTGATAGAAGATCATCCCCGAAGGCGCGATGGAGGGATCCCAGTAATGCAGCGGCTGTTCCATCCCGTCGCGCGAGACGCCCTCGCCGATGCGGCCGCCGCCATAATCCTCGCCATATGAGATGACGGGCCAGCCATAGTTGCGCCCCGCTTCGACGCGGTTCACCTCATCCCCGCCCTGCGCGCCATGCTCCACCAGCCACAGCGCCCCGTCCGGCCCCAGCGCCGCCCCCTGCGCGTTGCGATGGCCCAGCGAATAGACCCCGGGCCGATGCCCCGGCAGGCTGGTCGCGGGGCTGCCGTCGCGGTTCAGGTGGATGACCTTCCCCTCCACCCGCGCGGGATCCTGCGCCTCCATCCCCTCGGGCCCCGTGCCGCGATCCCCGGTCGTCAGGAAGACCGTGCCATCGCCCGCCTCGACAAGCCGCGATCCGAAATGCCGCCCGCCCCGTGCCGCATCGCCGTGATAGAGCGTGGCGAACCCCTCCAGCCGCGCGCCATCCGCCGACAGCACGCCCTTGCCCACCGCCGTGGCCGCCCCGCCCGCAAGCGGGATCGCATAGCTCAGCCAGATCTCGCGGCTTTGCGCGAAATCGCGCGGCACCATGACATCAAGCAGCCCGCCCTGCCCCTGCGCCAGAACCGCAGGCCCGCCCGCGATTTCCGCAACCACGCCGCCCTCGGCCCGCAAAAGCCGCCCGTCGCGTTCGGTGATCAGAACCGCCCCGTCGGGCAGGAAATCCAGCGCCCAGGGCTCTTCCAGCCCGGTGATGACCGGCTCCACCTTCAATGGCCCGGTTGAGGAGGCAAGGGTTTCGGCCAGCGCGCCCTGCGCCGGCGCAAGCAACGCCGCGCAAAGGGCGGCGCGAAGCGGCGGAAGGGGCATCTTCGGCATCAGGGCGGGTCTTGCGCGATCCTGCACGGTGTCTTGTCCTTTCGGCTTGTGGCCCCCCTGATCAAGGGCTGCGGCCGCCGCGATCAACCCCGCCTCACGGCAATCTGACCCGACGTCAGCCGCGCCCTGCCCTGCCCGGCGCTGCATCGGGGTGCTTTTCTTTTGATCACAAGCACACTAGGTTCGCGTCAGGACGATGTTCCAACACGGGAGACAACAATGAAGAAACTGCTGCTGGCCACGGCCGCAACCGCCCTCGTGGCCGGTGCCGCCTCGGCGCAAGACGTGAAACTGGGCGTGCTGCTGGGCTTCACCGGCCCGCTCGAATCCATCACCCCCGCCATGGGCGCGGGCGCGGATCTGGCGATCAAGGAAATCAACGACTCGGGCAAGTTCACCCTTGGCACCGCTTCGGCCGTGCGCGGTGATTCGACCTGCGTCGATGCCGCCGCCGCCACCGCCGCCGCCGAACGTCTGGTCACCGCCGATGGCGTCGTGGGCATCGTGGGCGCCGACTGCTCGGGCGTGACCGGGGCTGTCCTGCAGAACGTCGCGCGCCCGAACGGGATCGGGATGATCTCGCCCTCGGCAACCTCGCCCGCGCTCTCCACCGCCGAAGATGACGGCCTGTTCTTCCGCACCGCGCCCTCGGATGCGCGCCAGGGCGAGATCATGGCCGACATCCTGTCGGAAAAGGGGATCAAGTCGGTCGCCGTGACCTATACCAACAACGACTATGGCAAGGGCCTGGCCGACAGCTTCGGCGCGGCCTTCGCGGCCAAGGGCGGTTCGGTGACGATCTCGGCCCCGCATGAAGACGGCAAGGCCGACTATTCGGCCGAAGTCGCCTCGCTGGCCTCGGCCGGTGGCGAGATGCTGATCGTGGCGGGCTATGTCGACCAGGGCGGCAAGGGCGTGATCCAGGCCTCGATCGACTCGGGCGCCTTCTCGACCTTCTACCTTGTGGACGGGATGTATGGCGAAGCGCTGATCGAAGCCATCGGCGAGCCGCTGAACGGCTCCTTCGGCGCGGTGCCGGGCACCGATTCCGAAGGCGCGGCCAAGTTCCAGGAAATGGCCACGGCTGCGGGCTTTGACGGCACCTCGGCCTTCTCGCCCGAATCCTATGACGCGGCGGCGCTGATCCTGATGTCGATGGCGGCGGCCAATTCGACGGCCTCGAAGGACTGGACGACCAAGGTGATGGATCTGGCCAACGCCCCGGGCGAGCCGATCCTGCCGGGCGAACTGGGCAAGGCGCTGGAACTGATCGCGGCGGGCACCGACATCGACTATGTCGGCGCGACGGCGGTGGAACTGGTGGGCGCGGGCGAATCCGCCGGCAACTACCGCGAATACGAAATCAAGGATGGCACCATCTCGACGGTCGGCTTCCGTTGATCCGCCTTCCGGCATGACATTGGGCGCGGCCCGGGCAAACGCCCGGGCCGTTGCCTTAACCAGACGTCCCGCGACGCCGCCCATGAAAGGGCGGATGGAAATGACGGGATACAGGGGAACACCAGATGATCGTAGTCGAGAACCTGCACAGGCATTTCGGCGGCTTTCGTGCCGTCGACGGTGCCTCGCTGGAGATCAAGACCGGCTCCATCACCGGGCTGATCGGCCCGAATGGCGCGGGCAAGACCACCCTTTTCAACGTCATCGCAGGCCGCCTGCCGCCCACCTCGGGCCGGGTGCTGATGGATGGCGAGGATATCACCGGCCTGCCGCCGCATGAGCTGTTTCACAAGGGCCTTCTGCGCACCTTCCAGATCGCGCATGAATTCGGGTCGATGACCTGCCTCGAGAACCTGATGATGGTGCCGGCGCGTCAGAAGGGCGAAACGCTCTGGAACGCCTGGTTCAACCGCGGCGCGGTTGCCGCCGAGGAAGAGCGCATCCGCCAGAAGGCGCTGGACGTGCTGGATTTCCTGACGATCAGCCATCTTGCCGAACAGAAGGCGGGGCAGATCTCGGGCGGGCAGAAGAAGCTCCTGGAACTGGGGCGCACCATGATGGTGGATGCCAAGATCGTCTTTCTGGACGAGGTCGGCGCGGGCGTGAACCGGACGCTTCTGAACACCATCGGCGATGCCATCGTGCGGCTGAACAAGGAACGCGGCTACACCTTCTGCGTGATCGAGCATGACATGGATTTCATCGGCCGCCTCTGCGACCCGGTCATCTGCATGGCCGAGGGCAAGGTGCTGGCCCAGGGGACGGTTGAGGAAGTGAAGAACGACGAACGCGTGATCGAGGCCTATCTCGGCACGGGCCTGAAGAACAAGGTCAAGGAGGAGGCGGCCCATGCGTGACGCCCCCGGAACGGAACCCCGATACGGGGCCCCCGAATACGGGGCCAACGAATTTTCTGCGAAAATTCAGGCCCCGACCCCGTGCAGACTGCTGAATTTTCGCAGAAAATTCGTTGCAGTCAGGGGGGTGAGCCATGGCTGAGCCCTTCCTGATCGGCGAGGCGATGACCGGCGGCTATGGCGGCGCGGACATCCTGCATTCCTGCACCATCGCGGTGGAAAAGGGCCAGATCGCGGTGATTGTCGGCCCCAATGGCGCGGGCAAGTCCACCGCCATGAAGGCCGTCTTCGGCATGCTCAAACTGCGCGCGGGCCATGTGAAACTGGATGGCGAGGATATCACCGCGCTCGCCCCGCAGGCCCGCGTGGCCAAGGGGATGGGCTTCGTGCCTCAGACCCACAACATCTTCACCTCGATGACGGTCGAGGAAAACCTCGAGATGGGCGCCTTCCTGCGGACCGACGATTTCAGCGATACCATGGCGCAGGTCTATGACCTTTTCCCGATCCTGAAGCAGAAGCGCCTGCAGCCCGCGGGCGAGCTTTCGGGAGGCCAGCGCCAGCAGGTCGCCGTGGGCCGGGCGCTGATGACGCGGCCCAAGGTTCTGATGCTGGACGAACCCACCGCGGGCGTCAGCCCCATCGTGATGGACGAACTTTTCGACCGCATCATCGAGGTGGCACGCACCGGCATCTCGATCCTGATGGTCGAACAGAATGCGCGGCAGGCGCTGGAGATCGCCGACAAGGGCTATGTCCTCGTGCAGGGCGCGAACCGTTTCACCGACACCGGAAAGGCGCTGCTCGCCGATCCGGAAGTCCGCCGTTCCTTCCTCGGGGGCTGAACCATGGATATCCTGAACGCCCTTGTGGTCTTTCTGAATTTCGTCTTCATCCCGGGCCTTGCCTATGGCGCGCAGCTGGCGCTGGGGGCGCTGGGGGTGACGCTGATCTATGGCATCCTGCGTTTCTCCAACTTCGCCCATGGCGATACCATGGCCTTCGGCACGATGGTGACGATCCTCTTCACCTGGTGGTTCCAGTCGATGGGCATCAGCTTCGGCGTCCTGCCCACGGCGCTTCTGGCCCTGCCCTTCGGCATCGCGATCACCGCGGCCATGACACTGGGCACGGATCGCGTCGTCTACCGCTTCTACCGCAAGCAGAAGGCCGCGCCGGTGATCCTTGTCATGGTCTCGCTCGGCGTGATGTTCGTGATGAACGGCATCGTCCGCCTGATCATCGGCGTCGATGACCAGAACTTTGCCGATGGCGGCCGCTTCCTGATCTCGGCGGGCGATTTCAAGACGATGACGGGCCTTGCCGAAGGGCTGGCGATCAAGTCGACCCAGGCTGTCACCGTCGTCACCGCGCTGGTCGTCATGGGGCTTCTGTTCTGGTTCCTGCAGAAGACGCGCACCGGCAAATCCATGCGCGCCTTTTCCGACAACGAGGATCTGGCCCTGCTGTCCGGCATCAATCCCGATCGCGTGGTGCAGGTGACCTGGATCATCGCCGCCGCACTCGCCACCATCGCGGGCGTGCTTTACGGCCTCGACAAGAGCTTCAAGCCCTTCGTCTATTTCCAGCTTCTGCTGCCCATCTTCGCGGCGGCCATCGTGGGGGGGCTCGGCTCGCCCATCGGGGCCATCGCGGGCGGCTTCGTCATCGCCTTTTCCGAAGTGATGGTGACCTATGCCTGGAAGAAGGTCGTCACCTATCTGGTGCCCGAAAGCATGGCGCCCGAGGGGCTGCTGCAGCTGATGTCGACCGATTACAAATTCGCCGTCAGCTTCGCCATCCTGATCCTTGTGCTGATCTTCATGCCCACCGGCCTGTTCAAGGGGAAATCGGTATGACCCGGAACCTTGCTCTTTTCGCGGCCGTCGGCCTGCTGTTCCTGCTGACGGGGATGTTCCAGAGCTGGAACCTCGCCCTGTCGATCCTGAACATCTCGCTCATCTCGGCGATCATGGCGCTGGGGGTGAACATCCAGTGGGGCTATGCGGGCCTCTTCAACACCGGGATCATGGGCTTTACCGCGCTGGGCGGGCTGGCGGTGGTGCTGGTCTCGGCCCGGCCCGTGGCCGAAGGCTGGGCGGCGGGCGGCAGCGGCATCCTGCTGGGGCTGTTCCTTGGCGCGGCCTCCATCGCGCTGGCCATCTTCGCCTGGAACCGCCTGCCCAAGGGCGGGCTGCGCATGGCGGCGACGCTAGCCATCGTGGTGGCGGGCTTCGTGCTGTTCCGCATGGTCTTTGACCCGGCGGTGAACGCGGTCGAGGCGTTCAACCCCGCCACCGCCGGCAATATCGGCGGGCTGGGCCTGCCCGCCACGCTGGCCTGGCCGGTGGGCGGCCTGCTGGCCGCCGGCGCCGCCTGGGCCATCGGCAAGATCGCCCTCGGCCTGCGGTCGGATTACCTCGCCATCGCCACGCTGGGCATCGCAGAGATCATCATCGCGGTGATGAAGAACGAGGACTGGCTCGCCCGTGGCGTGAAGAACATCATCGACATGCCGCGCCCCTGGCCGGTTCCCTATGAGGTGAGCCTTCAGCAATCGGCGGCCTTTGTCGATTGGGCGACGCGCTGGGGCTTTGCGCCCACCACCGCCTCGTCGATCATCGTCAAGCTGATCTATGCCGCGCTGTTCCTTGCGGTGCTGCTGGCGGTGATCTGGCTGTCGGAACGCGCGCTGAAAAGCCCCTGGGGCCGGATGATGCGCGCCATCCGCGACAATGAGGTCTCGGCCGCCGCCATGGGCAAGGACGTCACCCGCCGGCATCTGCAGGTCTTCATCCTCGGCTCGGCGGTGGTGGGGATCGCGGGGGCGATGTATACCAGCATGGCGGGCCAGCTGACGCCCGGCGAATACAACCCCCTGCGCTTCACCTTCCTGATCTGGGTGATGGTGATCGTGGGCGGATCGGGCAACAACTGGGGCGCGGTGCTGGGCGGCCTCTTGATCGGCTGGCTCTGGCTGATCGTGGAAAGCCTTGGCCCGATGGTGATGGGCGGCATCGTGGCGGGCCTTTCGGAAGGGCCGCTCAAGGCGCATCTGATCGACAGCGCCCAGCATATGCGCCTGCTGACCATGGGTGTCGTTCTGCTGCTGGTGCTGCGGTTCAGCCCGCGGGGCCTGATCCCCGAGAAATAGGTCGGGGAGAATCCGGAAAGGTCAGGGCCGCAGGCCCCGGCCCAAGGGGAAAGGGGCGGCCCGGTGCCGCCCCTTTCGCACGTTCAGATCCGGCGCACCCGGCCAAGGAAATGGCCCATCGCAGTGTCGATGGCCTCTGCCGCGCGTTCCACCGACAGCACCCCGCCCAGCACATCGCCCGCCGCGCGATTGGCGTTTTCCGACGCGGCCTGAACCTCGGTCAGGTTCTCGGTCGACTCGGCCACCCGGCCCGCCGTGCGGGCCATGCGTCCCGCGATCTCGCCGGTCACCACGCCCTGCTGGCTGGCGGAACTGGCGATCCCGCGCGCCTGATCGCTCACCTGTCCGATCGAGGCGGTGATCGACCGGATCGCCGCGCCATTGCGCCGGACGGCGGCCAGGACCGCGCGCACCTCGGCCGCGATCTCTTCGGTAGAACTGGTCGTGCGCGCCGCCAGCTTGCGGATCTCGCTGGCCACCACGGCAAAGCCGCGCCCGGCCTCGCCCGCATGGCTTGCCTCGACCGCCGCATTCAGCGCCAGAAGGTTGGTCTGGTTGGCGACATCGTTGATCAGCGTCACGATCCCGGTGATCCGCCCGGCCACCTGTTCCAGCTCTGCCAGAAGCCGCGCCGCCTCGCCTGCCTCGATCTCGGCCCGGCCCGCCAGATCGGTGGTCTGGCGGATCCCCGTCACCACCTCGTTGATCGAGGTCGACAGTTCCTCGACCGCCGCGGCCACGCTGGCCACATCCCCCGCCGTCATGTCGGCGCCCTGCTTCACATTCTGCGTCTGGCGGCTGGTTTCCTCGGCCGTCGCGGCCATCGTCTCGGCCGCCGCGCGCGCCTGCAGGGACGAGGCGCGCAGGGTTTCGATCACCTCCGCCGCCTCGGCCTGCAGGTCGACGCCCAGCCGATGGATCGGCCCCAGCAGCCAGCGTGACAGGACCAGCCCCGCCAGGATCACCGCCGCCGCCACGATCCCGCCCAGATAAAGCCCGGCCTGCTGCATCTGTCCGGCCATGGCCATCACCTCGTCCCGCTCCACCTCGGCGACAAGGAACCAGTCCAGCCCCTCGATCGCCAGCGGGCGATAGGCGGCGATGACCGGCACGCCGCGATAGTTGACATCGGACAGGCTGCCCCTGTCGCCCTGCACCGCCGCCGCCGCAACCGGCCCGGACAGCGGCGCATCCAACGCGATCCCCTCGGCAAAGCGCGGCACCGACCGCAACCGCCCGTCCTTGCCCAGAAGGAAGGTATCCAGGGTCCTCCGTTCGTGATCCGAGGCCGTCACCAGATCAGTGGCAAAGCTGACGGGGATCTGCGCGATCAGGATCCCCTGCAGGCTGCGCCTTTCCTTCACCGGCACCACAAGGAAGAAGGCCTGATCGTTGAAGGACGGCGCATAGGCTTCGAAATCCGTCAGCAGGAAGGGTTCCGCCCCGCCCGAGCCGATCAGCCGCTTCACCGCCGCGCCAAGCCGGCCCGCCGCATAGGGGCCGTCCAGAAGAGATGTGCCGAAATCCGTCTCCTTCTGCACAGAATAGATCACCCGCCCCTGATGCGGCTCGACCACCAGGATATCGTAGAAACCGTGGCGCTCCATGAAGTCGCGATAGACGGGATGCAACTGCCGGTGCAGGGCGGAATAGGCGCTGCCGTCGCGGGCATCGTCCAGGATCAGCTTCTTGCCGACCTGCGCCCGGTTCTTGCCGATATAGAGATGCTGCAGCTTCAACCCCAGGGGATCCAGCCCGGCCATCCAGCGGTCACGATCCGCGCTGTCCGCGCCATCCGTCCGGGCCATCTGTTCGTCATATCGCGCCGCCAGCGCCGCCATGTCCGGCTGCACCGTCGCATCCCCCGCCAGCGCATCGGCGGCTTCGTCCATTTCGCCCAGGGCCAGCGCCGTCTCGGGCAGGCTGGCAAGCCCCGTCACCAGATCGACAAGACTGTCGACATGCCGCTCGACCGCCTGCCCCTTCAGTTGCATGGAGGTCATCACCTCCTGCTCGGCGGTCTGCCGGGAATAGGCAGACAACCGCTCCAGCCCCAGATTCAGCACGATCCCCGTCGGGATCAGACCAGCGGCCAACAGGGCCGCCGCAACCTTCCACTTGAAACGCATCCCTGCAAGACCCCTCGGATGATCCGGAGCAAACCGTTACCCGCCCCTCTACGTCCGCCCCCGCCGCAACTTTAGCGCCGGGCCGCCACCCGCGGCCCTCCCCCCGACCCGATGATGGTTTCCGACCCTTTCATGTCGCGGATCAACATGCCCCCGCCCCCGGCTTGCGGCCAATCTGCGGGCAATCCAAAGCAGGGAGTCCCCCATGAAAACCCATACCCGAGTGCTCGTGATCGGCGGCGGTGTCGTCGGCTGCTCGGTCCTTTACCACCTGACCAAGCTCGGCTGGTCCGACGTGATGCTGGTGGAACGGTCCGAACTCACCTCCGGCTCCACCTGGCACGCGGCGGGGGGCTTCCACACGCTGAACGGCGACACCAACATGGCCGCGCTGCAGGGCTACACGATCCGCCTCTACAAAGAGCTTGAGGCGATCACCGGCATGTCCTGCGGCCTGCACCACGTGGGCGGCATCACGCTGGCCGACAACGAGGCGCGCTTCGAACAGCTCAAGGCCGAACGCGCCAAGCACCGCTACATGGGGCTGGACACCGAAATCCTCGGCCCCGAGGAAATCCACAAGCTCACCGATGGCATGGTCAACCTCGAAGGCATCATCGGCGCGCTCTATGATCCGCTGGATGGCCACCTTGACCCAAGCGGCACCACCCATGCCTATGCCAAGGCCGCGCGCATGGGCGGGGCAGAGATCGTGCTGCACAACCGCGTGCTGGAAACCAACCCGCGCCCTGACGGATCGTGGGAGGTGGTCACGGAAAAGGGCACCATCATCGCCGAACATGTCGTCAACGCAGGCGGCCTCTGGGCGCGCGAGATCGGCGCGATGGCGGGCGTCTACCTGCCGCTCCTGCCGATGGCGCACCAGTATCTCGTCACCGACGACATCCCCGAAATCATGGACATCCTGAAATCGGGCCGCGAATTCCCGCATGTCATGGACCCCGGCGGCGAAAGCTATCTCCGTCAGGAAGGCCGCGGCCTCTGCATCGGTTTCTACGAAAAACCCTGTGAGCCTTGGTCGGTCGACGGCACGCCATGGGATTTCGGCCACGAACTGCTGAACGAACAATTCGACAAGATCGAGGACTCGGTCAACTTCGCCTATCGCCGCTTCCCGGTGCTGGAACGCTCGGGCGTCAAGCGCGTGATCCACGGCCCCTTCACCTTCGCCCCCGACGGCAACCCGCTGATCGGCCCCGTCCCCGGCCTGCGCAACTACTGGTCCGCCTGCGCCGTCATGGCGGGCTTCTCCCAGGGCGGCGGCATGGGCCTTGCGCTGGCGCAATGGATGATCGAGGGCGAGGTGGAACGCGATCCCCGCGGCTTCGACGTCGCCCGCTTCGGCAACTGGACCAGCCCGGGCTATACCGTGCCGAAGGTCATCGAAAACTACCAGATGCGCTTCTCGGTCTCCTACCCGAACGAGGAACGCCCCGCCGCCCGCCCCTTCCGCACCACCCCGATGTATGAGGTCTTCGATGGCATGAACGCCGTCTGGGGCCAGCAATACGGGCTGGAGGTGGTAAACTACCACGCCCTGCCGGGGGAACCCCGCTACGAACAGCCGACCTTCCGCCGGTCGAACGCCTGGGAGGCGACGCGCCAAGAGGTGATGGCCGTGCGCGAAGGCGTCGGCATCAACGAAGTGCAGAACTTCGGCAAATACCGCGTCACCGGCCCCAACGCCCGCGCCTGGCTCGACCGCATCATGGCGGGGGCCGTCCCGAAGCCGGGCCGCCTGTCGCTGACGCCGATGCTCGCGCATTCCGGCAAGATCATCGGCGATTTCACCATCTCCTGCCTCACGGAAACCGAATTCCAGCTGACCGCCAGCTATGGCGCGCAGGGCTGGCATTCCCGCTGGTTCGACCAGAACGCCATGGACGGCTGCCGGGTGGAAAACATCTCCGACGCCCGCTCCGGCTTCCAGATCGCGGGGCCCAAGGCGCGCGAACTGCTGTCGCGCGTCACGCGCTCCGACGTCTCCTCCGATGCGTTCAAGTTCATGGACGTGAAGCGGATGACCGTCGGCATGGCCAACTGCATCGTCCAGCGCGTGAGCTACACGGGCGATCTGGGGTATGAGATCTTCACGGATCACATGTCCGTCCGCCATCTCTGGGACGTGCTGACGGCGGCGGGCAAGGATCTGGGGCTGCGCCCCTTCGGCATGCGCGCCATGATGTCGCTGCGCCTCGACAAATGGTTCGGAAGCTGGGGCCGCGAATTCAGCCCGGACTATACGCCCTGCGAAACGGGCCTTGACCGCTTCATCCGCTGGAACAAGGACGCCGACTGGATCGGCCGCGCCGCCGCCACGGCGGAAAGGGCCGCAGGCCCGAAGCGCCGCCTGGTCTCTTTCGTGGTCGATGCCAGGGATACCGATGTCGTGGCCTGGGAGCCGATCTGGCTTGACGGCGCGGTGGTGGGCTTCTGCACCTCGGGCGGCTATTCGCACTGGACGGGGAAATCCGTCGCCATGGGCTTCCTGCCCGCCGACGCGGTCAAGGATGGCCTCGCCTGCGAGATCGAGATCCTGGGCGAACGCCGCGCGGCCACCGTCCACCTCGCCCCCCTCTGGGATGGCGATGGCGCAAGGATGCGGGGCTGACCCTGCCCCACCCCCGGGAGGGCGCCCCGCCCTCCCGGACCCTCCCTCACCGCGATTGCCGGACGTGGCGCGAGGCCCACCCCCCGGGAGGGCCCTCTGCCCTCCCGGACCCACCCGAGGGTATTTTTCCCAAGATGAAGCGGCATGTCTTCATCTTGGCCCCAAATACCCTCGGGGGTGAATTGGCCCGCCGCAGGCGGGACAAGAGGGGGCGCGAGCGCCCCCTGAACGCCCGAGCCGGACGCGCGGCACGCGCGGCAGGCGAGACAAAAGGCTTGCGGCGGCACGCCGCGCCGCATCGAACCCGCTTGACGCCCCGCGCCCCGCTTGGAAGGGTGCCGCGATGCAGCCCCATATCCTTCTTCTCGCCGCCGGTTCCTCGTCCCGCATGCGCGGGGGCGACAAGCTGGTCGAGGATGTCGCGGGCGAGCCGCTCCTGCGGCGCAGCGCGCGCGCGGCCCTGGCCACCCGCTGCCCCGTCACCGTGGCCCTGCCCCCCGACCGGCCGGCCCGGCTTTCGGCGCTGGACGGGCTGTCGCTGCACCGCGTCACCGTGGCCCAGCCGGATCTGGGCATGGCGGAAAGCCTGAAGGCCGGGCTGGCGGGCATCCCCGCGGGGCAAGGGGTGATGCTGCTCTTGGCCGACCTGCCCGAGATCACCGGGGCCGACCTCTGCCTCGTGCTGGATCAGTGGCGCCTTGAACCCGCGGCGATCCTGCGCGGGGCGGCGGCGGATGGCACGCCGGGCCACCCGGTCTGCTTTCCCCCCGACCTGCGCGACGACTTGATGGGCCTGCAGGGGGATGAGGGTGCGCGCAGCGTGATCATCCGCCACCGCGCCCGCCTGCACCTGGTGCCCCTGCCCGGCCGGCATGCCACCACCGATCTGGACACGCCCGAGGATTGGGCCGCCTGGCGCGCGGCGCAGGCCATGGAAAAGGGCGGCTGACGCCGCCCTTCCCCGTCTCCCATGCCCCGCAGGGCCGGGCCTACTGCACCACCGCCGTCGGGCGCGGGGTAGTCGCGGTTTCCGGCGGCAGGTTCGGCAGGGTGATCACCGGCACCGTCCCCGTCAGGCTGTCGAGGAAGGCCACGATCTGCGCGGTCTCCTCGGGTTTCAGCGCCTCGCCCAGCTGGCTTTCGGCCATGATCTCCACCGCCACGGCCAGATCCCAGACCTTGCCGGAATGGAAATAGGGCGCGGTCAGCGCGATGTTGCGCAGCGGCGCGGCACGGAAGACATATTCGTCATCCGCCGTCTCGGTCACGGCAAAGCGGCCCTTGTCGCCGGGCGGCAGGATCTCGGATCCGGGTTTTTCGATCAGGCCGAAGGGATAATAGCCATGCCCGCCGACATTCACCCCCGAATGGCAGGAAGAGCAGCCCTTGTCGACAAACAGCTGCAGCCCCGCCTTGGCATCGTCCGACAGCGCGGCGTCATCGCCGTTCAGCCAGGCGTCAAACGGCGCGGGCGTGACCAGCGTCGCCTCGAACGCCTCGATCGCCTTGGCCATGTTGTCGAAATTGGCGGCATTCTCCTCGCCCGGGAAGGCCACCTGGAACAGGTTCACATAGGCGGGCATCGAATTCAGCGTGGCCTCCACCACGGCGGGGGTATTGGCCATCTCCACCCCGGCCTGAACCGGCCCCTTGGCCTGCGCCTTCAGGTCTTCGGCGCGGCCATCCCAGAACTGCGCCTCGTTCAGCACGGCATTCAGCACGGTGGGAGAGTTCCGCGGCCCCTTCTGCCAGCCATGGCCGACCGAAGTTTCCATGTTGTCATCCCCGCCCGTCGTCAGGTTGTGGCAGGAATAGCAGGAGAACACGCCCGAAGCCGAAATCCGGGGATCGAAGAACAGGGCCTTGCCCAGTTCGATCTTCTCGGGTGTCACCGGGTTGTCCTTCACCGCCGGAATGGTCGATGGCAGGGGTTTGAAGATCTCCAGCGCGCTGTCGCGCAGGGGATCGGCCTGGGCCACGCCCGCAAGGGCGGCCGAGGCCAGCAAGGCAGTCAGGATATGGCGCATCTCGTTCTTCCTTATCAGGGGTTTCGTCCGCGCCGGTCCTTCCTGTCGGAAGCCCAATTTACCCTCCTTGACTTGGATCAATTCTAAACTGGACGGTTTGACGCACCCCGCGCTGCCGCCCATTGCGGCCGACACGAACGCCCCGCCCCGGGCGCACCGCAGCGCCGCAAGACAGCGCCACAGACAGGCCCGAGAGCGCTGCCTTCCGTCACATCCATTGCGGGTGAACTGGTGCCCGAGGTCGGACTCGAACCGACATATCTTGCGATGGCGGATTTTGAATCCGCTGCGTCTACCATTCCGCCACTCGGGCCCGCATCAGCGGTCTAGCCGCTGGTCGCGCGGCAGTCAACGGCGGGCGGCGCGGGGGGCGCGGCTTTCAAAGCCGCGTCGCGCCGAAGGTGTCGCAGGCGGCGATCTCGCCTGTGGTCTGCCCGGTCAGGAACCAGCGCATGCGCTGTTCGCTCGTGCCATGGGTAAAGCTGTCGGGAACCGGCCTGCGCCCGGCCTCGCGCTGCAGGCTGTCATCGCCGATGCGCGCGGCGGCATTCATCGCCTCTTCGATATCGCCCCGCTGGATCGAGCCGAACCGCGCCGCCGCCTCATGCGCCCAGACCCCGGCCAGGCAATCGGCCATCAGCTCCACCCGCACCGAAATCTCGTTGCCCTGCACCTGATCGACCTGCTGGCGCAGCCGTGTCGTCTGTTCCAGGATGCCCAATTCGTTCTGCACGTGATGCCCCACCTCATGCGCCACGACATAGGCCGCCGCGAAATCGCCCCCCGCGCCCATCCGCTGTTCCAGCACGGTGAAAAAGCCCGTGTCGAGATAGACCTTGCGATCCGAGGGGCAGTAGAAGGGCCCCGTCGCCTCGGAGGCGCCACCGCAGCCCGACTGGGTATAGCCCTTGAACAGCACCAGCGTGGCGGGCCGATAGGTTTCGCCCAATTGGTCCTTGAACAGCGCGGCCCAGACCTCTTCGGTATCGGCCAGCGTGACCGAGACGAATTCCCCCATCGCGCGGTCCTCTGCCGTCAGGTCGCGCGGCGCATCGGAAGACATGCCGCCCTGATCCTGCAGAAGCGGGGTGACATCCACGCCCAGGAACCAGCCCAGAAGCAGCACCACGATCACCCCGGCCCCGCCGATGCCCGCGCCCCTGCCGCCCCCACCCATGCGGCGGCGATCCTCGATGTTCCGGCTGCCCCGGCGCCCTCGCCATTCCATCCCTGTCATCCCCCTGCCCGATCCCGGCCACACCAGCATAACCGCAGCCGAGCCATCGGGCGACAGCCATCTTTCCGCCGCGCCGATGCCTTGACGCGGACCCGGCCGCATGATCGAAGCGCGCAACAAGAATGAACGAGGGCCGGGATGCTGCGCGCACTCTATGACATGACCCTGCGCTGGTCCGCCTCGCGCCATGCCGACAAGGCGCTGGCCGTCGTGTCCTTCACCGAAAGCTCGGTCTTTCCCATTCCCGCCGATGTGCTGTTCCTGCCCATGTGCCTGGCGCGGCCCGACCGCGCGATGCGCTATGCGCTGATCGCGACGGTGGCTTCGGTTCTGGGGGGGATCTTCGGCTGGGCGATCGGGGTCTGGGCCTTCGATGCGCTGGCCCGCCCCCTGCTGGAATTCTACGGCAAGGAAGCAGCGTTCGAGGCACTGCGCGGGGAAACCGGCAGCCTGGCCATCCTCGTGATGCTGGTGACATCGGGGCTGACGCATATTCCGCCCATGAAGGTGGTCACGATCCTGTCAGGGGTGGTTGCCTTCGACCTGAAGCTGTTCATCCTGTCCGCGATCGTCGCGCGCGGCGGTCGCTTCTTCCTTCTGGCCGTCCTTCTTCGGCGTTACGGGCTTCGGATCACCGCGTTTCTGGAAACCCGCCTGAACTGGATCGCCCTCGGCGTCACGGCGCTTGCCGTGCTGGCCTTCATCGCCTTCGAGGTTCTTCGATGATCACCGACACCCGCGCCTTCACCATCCTGCTTGCCGCCGGGGGCTCGCTCGCCCTGCTGCTGGGGGCCTTCGGTTTCCAGTATCTCGGCGGCCTTGCCCCCTGCCAGCTTTGCCTCTGGCAGCGCTGGCCCCATGCGGCGGCCCTCCTCATCGGCCTGCTCGCGTTGGCTGTGGCGCGCGGCACGATGGGCCGCCTGCTGCCGCTGATGGGCGCGCTGGCGGCGCTGGCCAGTGCGGCCATCGGCGTCTTTCATGTGGGGGTGGAGCAGAAATGGTGGGAGGGCCTCGCCTCCTGCACCGCAAGTTCGATCTCGGGCCTGTCCACCGCCGATCTGCTGAACCCCGACGTGAACGTGGGCGCCGTCATCCGCTGCGATGAAATCGCATGGTCGCTGCTGGGCATCTCCATGGCGGGCTGGAACGTGATCCTCTCGGCGCTTCTCGCGATGCTCTGGGTCGCGGCCTATCGGCGCTCCATGGCCTGATCCGCGCCGCCCAGCAGCCGCGCATGTTCCTGGATGGCGAAGCGGTCCGTCATCCCCGCCACGTAATCCGCCACGATCCGCGCCAGCGTCACCTCGTCCCGCGCCGCCTCGATATCCGCGCGCCATTCGGCGGGCAGCAATTCCGGCCGCGCCATGAACAGCGGGAACAGCTCGTTCAGGAACCGCGTCACCCGCGCCCGCTCCTCCATCACCGAAGGCGCGCGATACATCCGGTGGAACAAGAAGGACCGGATCGCCTTCAACTCCTGATACAGCGGCTTTGAAAACCGGATCACCGTCGTCCCCAGATGCCTTATGTCATCCACCGACTTCGGCTGCGCCGCAGCCAGCCGGTTCTGCGCCACGGCGATCACATCCTCCACCATCCGGCCAAAGACCCGCCGCAGCGCCTCATGCCGCCGCCGCATCTTCTCCAGCCCCGGATAAAGCCTGTCCACCTCCTCGAAGGCCGGCCCCGTCACCGGCAACTCCATCAGGTCATCTTCCGTGAACAACCCCGACCGCAACCCGTCATGCAGGTCGTGATGGCTATAGGCCACGTCATCCGCAATCGCCGCCACCTGCGCCTCGGCGCTGGCATGGGTGTGCAACTCCAGATCCCAGGCCGCATTCACCTCGGCCAGGGCATAGGGCAACGGCCCCTCATGCTTCCTGTCCGCATTCGGCCCCACCACAGGCCCGTTATGCTTGGCAATCCCCTCAAGGCTCTCCCATGTCAGGTTCAACCCGTCGAAATCCGCATAATGCCGCTCCAGCCGCGTCACGATCCGCAGCGCCTGCGCATTGTGATCGAACCCGCCATAGGGCTCCATCAGCAACCCCAGCGCATCCTCCCCCGTATGCCCGAATGGCGTATGCCCAAGGTCATGCGCCAGGGCTATGGCCTCCGCCAGATCGGTGTTCAACCCCAGCACGCCCGAAATCGTCCGCGCCACCTGCGCCACCTCGATCGAATGGGTCAGACGGGTGCGGTAGTAATCCCCCTCATGCTCCACAAAGACCTGCGTCTTGTGCTTCAACCGCCGGAAGGCGCTGGAATGGATGATCCGGTCCCGGTCCCGCTGGAACGGCGACCGGAAGGAACTCATCTTTTCCTGAAACAGCCGCCCGCGCGACGCGTCGGGCTGGCAGGCATAGGGGGCGAGCATGTGATCTGCCTGTTCTTGTTCCGCCTTTTCCCCTAGCCTATATTGCAACCACACCCCAAGGACCACGGATTTCCTCATGGACCTCGCCCTTCCGCCCAAAGTCACCGACCGCGCCTATGCCCGCCTGCGCGAAATCTGCGAGGCGACGGGGGAACAGAAATCCCTCCGCGTCGCGGTGGAAGGGGGCGGCTGCTCGGGCTTTCAATATGACATCAAGCTCGACGATCCCGCCGCCGATGACCTGATCCTTGAAAAGGACGGGGCCAAGGTGCTGGTCGATGCCGTGTCGCTGCCCTTCCTGACGAACGCCGTGATCGACTATACCGAGGAACTGATCGGCGCGCGTTTCGTCATCGAAAACCCGAATGCCTCTTCTTCCTGCGGTTGCGGTACGTCTTTCTCGATCTGATCCAATTCTCTGCATCTTGCACTGGCCTTTCCGATGGGCCGGGCTAACCTCTCCCTCCCAAGGGAAAGGGAAGACGGAACAATGACCTGCGTCCTGATGCTCGGCTCCGGCCCCAGCGTGACCGAGGCCGCCAACTGGCCCCGCGCGCCCTTCGACGCCATCCTTGCGATCAACAACGCCCATGCCGTCCGCCCCGACTGGACGCATCACATCCACCCCTGGGACTTCCCCGAGGATCGCCGCCCCACACCCCGCGCGGGCCAGACCACCGTCACGCAGGACGACTTCGTCCCCGCCCAGAACGCCTTCGGCGGCTTCGTCTATGCGGGCGGCACCATGGCCTTCACCGCCGCCTACTGGGCGCTTCATGCCCTCAACCCCCGCGTCATCGCGGCCTTTGGCTGCGACATGCACTATCCCAAGGGCCAGCAGACCCATTTCTACGGCGCCGGCACCGCAGATCCCCTCCGCCCCGACATCACCCTTCAATCATTGGAGGCGAAATCCGCCCGCCTGATGATCCTTGCCGCGATGGAGGGCTGCGCGATGGTCAACCTCTCCTTCGGCCCCTCGCGCCTGATCTTCCCCCGCATCTCCCGCGACCGCGCCGCCCATGCCCGCCCCATGCCCTTCGACATCCGCCTCGCCGATGCCGCCCTCAAACGCGAAGACGCGCTCGGCTATCACGTCCCCTCGGGGCGCTACTGGGAAGAGGCCCACCGCTTCGACCCCGCCGAACTCCGCCGGATCGACATGCTCTGGCTTTCCGCCGCCCGCATGGGCCTTGCCGCGACAGGCTGACTTGTTTCCCCCCATCCCTCCGGCCTAGAACGAGGGGGCAAGGGAGACGCCCATGAAACTCGCCACCTTCAACATCAACGGCATCAAGGCCCGCATCGAAGCCCTGCCCGCATGGCTGGCGCAGGCGAAACCCGATGTCGTCTGCCTGCAGGAAATCAAGTCGGTGGACGAAGCCTTCCCGCGTGAGATTTTCGAAGACATGGGCTACCGCGTCGAAACCCACGGGCAGAAATCCTTCAACGGCGTGGCGATCCTCTCCAAACTCCCGCTGGAGGATGTGACGCGCGGCCTTCCCGGCGACGACACCGACGAACAGGCCCGCTGGATCGAGGCGACCGTCATCGGCGAAAGGCGCGCCATCCGTGTCTGCGGGCTCTACCTGCCCAACGGCAACCCCGCGCCGGGGCCGAAATACGACTACAAGCTCGCATGGATGGCCCGGATGGAAGCGCGGGTGAAAACCCTTCTGGCGACCGAGGAACCCCTTGCCTTCTGCGGCGATTACAACGTCATCCCCGAACCGCAGGACGCCGCCAAGCCCGAGGCATGGGTGACCGACGCCCTCTTCCTCCCCGAAACCCGCGCCGCTTTCCGCCGGATCGTCAACCTGGGCCTCACCGACGCCTTCCGCGCCCGCGACCCGCGCCCCGGGCAATATTCCTTCTGGGACTATCAGGCAGGCGCATGGGAACGGAACAACGGCATCCGCATCGACCACCTGCTGCTGTCGGCCCAATGCGCCGATCTGCTGCGCGAGGCGGGAATCGACAAGGCCGTCCGTGGCGGCGAAAAACCCTCGGACCATGTCCCCGTCTGGGTGGAACTGGACGCCTGAGGCAAACCCTGCGCCCCGGGTCCTCCCCCCCATCAGGCAACAGGCCGCAGATCCTGACGCCCCGGGGAAAGCCCGGTGCGCGCCTTGTCCGCCGGGTGCGCAGCCTTCCGTGATGCGGGCAAAACACATGCGGCAGATGCCGCTTTTGCCTTTGAACATCTGCCTTGCAGCCTGCCACCGCCCGGCTAGCCTGCGCCCTGTCATCCCCTGCCGGAGCCTGCCATGCTGCGCCTCACCCTCATCGCCGCGCTGTCCCTTGCCACCGCCCTGCCCGCCGTTGCACTGGACCGCCGGGTAACCATCGTTAACAACACCGGCTTCACCATCGTCCGCTTCTTCGGCTCCAACACCGGATCGAAAAGCTGGGAGGAAGACATCCTGGGCGAGGATGTCCTGCCCTCCGGCTCTTCCGTCGTCATCAATTTCGACGACTCGACCGGATACTGCATGTTCGACTTCCGCGCCGAGTTCGAGGATGGCGACGTGCTGGAACGCGCCGGGGTGAATATCTGCGAAATCGCCACCTTCACCTACGAATGATCCCCGGGGTGCCCCTGCCCCGGGCCTGAGCCTTGGGGCCTCCCGGCCCCCCGTCTGGCCACCCCGCGCGGAGCCGCCCAGTGCATACGCCCTGCTGCACCGCCGTGCTGCACCGGGCGCGGCACGCCTCACCGGGTCACGTCATGCCCGTAAAGCCAGTCGAACCGCTTCAGCGCCATGCCCGGCGCGACCGTCCCGCCCAGCCGCAACACCCCATGCCCGATGGCCCGCTTCGCCCCCGACAGGTGATAGTTCCGCGCATTGGCATTGGCGGCCTCCACGATCCGCGCGCAGCGCGGTTTCCGCGCCGCCTCCCATGCGGCCAGCGCCGCCGCATCCCCGTCATGCCCGGCCAGGGCAGCGGCCAGCGTCCAGGCATCCTCCAGCGCCATATTCGCCCCCTGCGCCAGAAAGGGCAGTGTCGGATGCGCCGCATCGCCCAGAATAGCCAATGATCCCAAAGGCATGCAGCGATGCCAGGCCTTCGCCACGGGATGCCGGAACAACCCCCAGAGCCAGACATCCTCCACCCGGTCCAGCCATCCCTGCACCCTTGGCCCGAACCCCGCGAAGGCCAGCCGCAACTCCATCGGATCATCCCGCAGCGACCAGCCCTCTTCGACCCAGCGCCGCCGCTCCTCCACCGCCACGATGTTGCGCCAGGCGCCCCCCCGCAGCGGATAGCTCACCAGATGCCGCCCCGGCCCCATATGCACCTCGGCCTCGGCCGGATCGGAAACATCCCCCGGCACCACCGCCCGCCACGCCACCTGATGCGTGAAGAACGGCGCCACCTTTCCGTTCAGCGCGATCCTTGCGGGCGAATGCAACCCATCCGCCCCGATCATCAGATCGGCCTCCACCCGCCCGCCCTGCGCCGTTACGGCCACGGGCCTTTCCCCTGCCAGATCAACAGCTTCCACCTTCTGCAACAGGCGCATCTCCACACCCGCCTCCCGCGCGCCCCGCTCCAGGATCGCGATCAGATCGGCCCGATGCAGGAAATGCCAACCCTGATCGGGCCGCAGCCGCGCCAGATCCATGCGCAGGACCGCCGCCCCGTCCAGCCCATCCCGCAGCACCACGGCCGAGGCCCGGACCGAGGCCGCCTCCAGCGCCGCGCCCAGCCCCAGCGCCCGCAGCACCGCCGCCCCGTTGGGGCTGATCTGCAAGCCTGCCCCCACCTCGCGGATGGCATCGGCCTGTTCCAGCACCGTCACCGCCGCCCCGCGCATCGCCAAGGCCCGCGCCACCGCCAGCCCGGCCACGCCCGCCCCCAGCACCGTCACCTGCCGCCCGATCAGGCTCATTCCAACCCCCGAAATGCAAGACGCCGAACCCGCAGGTCCGGCGCCACTTTCTGCCCCGTCGCGCGGCCCCGCAAGGGGCCGACCCGCGATCAGTCGTCGCGGTGAACCTTCTCGCGCCGCTCGTGCTTTTCCTGCGCTTCCAGCGTCATCGTGGCGATGGGGCGCGCATCCAGCCGCTTCAGGCTGATCGGCTCGCCCGTCATCTCGCAATAGCCGTATTCCCCATTGTCGATCCGGCGCAGCGCCGCGTCGATCTTCGACACCAGCTTGCGCTGCCGGTCGCGGGTGCGCAGTTCCAGCGCGCGGTCGGTTTCCTCGCTGGCGCGGTCGGCCAGATCGGGCACGTTGCGCGCGGAGTCCTGCAGGTTGTCGATCGTCTCGGCCGATTGTTCCAGCAATTCGGCCTTCCAGTTGATCAGCTTGCGCCGGAAATATTCCAGCTGCCGATCATTCATGAACGGCTCGTCCTCCGCCGGGCGGTAATCATCTGGAAGAAACACTTCGGGCTTCATCACTGCTCTCTCCGTCTGGTCGGATCGCGCCGACAGGGGGTCTGCTTGCATCGCGCGCTCCTGTTGGCGGTGCATCTAGACCATCGCAGGGACATTGTCACTAGCAGTTGCGACGGAATCGCGTCGCGGCTAGGGTCCGGCCCAACCCGCCCATGACCTGCGCGAGACATGATGAAATTCGCCTCAACCTCCGGCTATGTCGCCACCGAAGACCTGACCCTTGCGGTGAATGCCGCCGTCACGCTGCAGCGTCCCCTTCTGGTGAAGGGCGAACCCGGCACCGGCAAGACGGAACTCGCCCGGCAGGTGGCCCGCGCGCTGGGGATGGATCTGATCGAATGGCATGTCAAATCCACCACCAAGGCGCAGCAGGGCCTTTACGAATATGACGCCGTCTCCCGCCTGCGCGACAGCCAGCTTGGCGATGCGCGGGTGCATGACGTGAAGAACTACATCCGCAAGGGCAAGCTCTGGCAGGCTTTCGAGGCCGACCAGCGCGCGGTCCTCTTGATCGACGAGGTGGACAAGGCTGATATCGAGTTTCCCAACGACCTTCTGCAGGAACTCGACCGGATGGAATTCCACGTCTATGAAACCGGCGAAACCATCCGCGCCACCCATCGCCCGGTGGTGATCATCACCTCGAACAACGAGAAAGAGCTTCCCGACGCCTTCCTGCGCCGCTGCTTCTTCCACTATATCCGATTCCCCGACATCGACACGATGCGCGCCATCGTCGAAGTGCATTTTCCCGGCATCAAGCCCGCCCTGCTGACCGCCGCGCTGACGCAATTCTATGAACTGCGCGAGGTGCCGGGGCTGAAGAAGAAACCCTCAACCTCCGAAGTGCTGGACTGGCTGCGCCTGCTGCTGGCCGAGGATCTTTCGCCCGAGGATCTGCGCCGCGAGGGCGGCCCCGCCCTGCCGCGCCTGCATGGCGCGCTTCTCAAGAACGAGCAGGACGTTCACCTTTTCGAAAGACTCGCCTTCATGGCCCGGGGCACGCGCTAGGCGAATCGCCCGCTTTTGCCCGATTTCCGCCATCTTCCCGCCACATTCCGATAACGGATTGGCAAATTTCTGACACATTTTGAAATATTGCGTGATGTTCGCGCGCAGATGGAGTGGTCCGCCCCGGCCACCGCGCGATCGGTAGTTCGACCTTGGTCCAAGACTTTTCCCGGAATTGACACCAGACCGCCCACTTGCCGACACTTGCTAACACCACAGTCCGCTCATCCGTTCCTCTAGTCGATGGTTAACCAAGTGTCCGTGTCCCTGTGCAGAAGTCTGCCCTCCGCCCCGCCACGCGCGGCAGGCAGGCCCCTTTCGCAGGACGCGGATTTCTTGCGTTTCGGGAATGGATCCGGCGCGACGATGCGGGGGCATCGTCAGGGCCGGGGTAAGGAACAGGCGGCGCTGCCGCCGGTTCCGGATGTCAGTCGGGCCTTCGGGCCCATGGTTCAAGATGAAAGCAGAGCTGCCACTCATGCGTGTATCCCTGGTCGTTTCGGCCCTCTCCCTGATCCTTTCCGCCTGCGCCCCGGCCCCCGTGGCCCAGGTGGCCATGAACCGGCCTTCTCCGGCCATCGCCGGCGCCGCCCTGGCGCCCCTGCAGGGATTTGCCGCCCAGCCCGCCCCGCAGGCGGCGCGTGGTAACGCCGATATCGCCCGCGATTTCCTCGACCTTGCCTTCCAGATGGAAAGCGGGCGCGCGCTGCCGGTCCTGACCCGCTTCGACGGCCCCATCACCGTGGCCCTGACGGGCGATGTCCCGGCCACCGCCCATCCCGATCTGGCCCGCGTCATGGCCCGCCTGCGCGCCGAGGCGGGCATCGACATCCGCCCCGCCCTGCCGGGCGGCAATGCCGCCATCACCATCGACTTCCAGCCGCAGGCAACGATGCGCCGCCTCGTGCCCAGCGCCGCCTGCTTCGTGGTGCCGCGCGTGTCGTCCTTTGCCGAATACCGCGCGGGTCGCGCGACGGGCGCCACCGACTGGTCCACCCTGACGCGGCGCGAGCGTGTGGGGATCATCGCCCCCTCCGACACCTCGCCGCAGGAAGTGCGCGACTGCCTGCACGAGGAACTGGCCCAGGCCATCGGCCCGCTGAACGATCTCTACCGCCTGCCCGACAGCGTCTTCAACGATGACAATTTCCACACCGTCCTCACCGGCTTCGACATGCTGGTCCTGCGCGTCTACAATGACCCGGCCCTTGCCAATGGCATGACCCGGGCCGAAGTGGCCGCCCGCCTGCCCGCGATCCTTGCCCGCCTGAACCCCGCGGGCGAAGGCCGTGGCGCGGGCGGCAATGCCGCCATCGCCCCCCGCCCCTGGATCGAGGCGGTGGAAAAGGCGCTTGGCGCCCGCGGTTCGGATGCTGCCCGCCGCAGCGCCGCCGACAGGATGCTCTCCATCGCCCGCGCACAGGGCTGGAATGACAACCGCCTGGCCTTTTCCTGGTTCGCCGTGGGCCGCGCCAATGTCGGCCATGACCGCGACACCGCCGCCCGCGCCTTCCGCGAAGCCCGCCGCATCTGGCAGGGCCAGCCCGGCGGCGAGGTGCGCACCGCCCATGTCGACATGCAGCTTGCCGCCTTCGCCCTGGCCGGCGGCGATTTCGCCGAGGCGCTCGCCCTGACGGACCGCGCCATCCCCGTGGTGCGCCGGGCCGAGAATGCGGCGCTGCTGGCCACCCTGCTGATGATCCGGTCCGAGGCGAATGTCGCCCTTGGCCGCGATGACGCCGCAGAGGCGGCCCGTCTCGACAGTCTGGGCTGGGCGCGCTATGGCTTCGGCACGGATGCGCAGGTCAGGGCGCGGCTGTCCGACATCGCCGGTCTGGCCGCATCCGGCCGCCGCGGCTGATCGGTCCGGCCTGCGCCCCGTCACGGCAAGGACAGGGGCAAGGCTGAATGATCGTCATCGCAGGTTTCGTTCTGGGCGCCATCATCGGGGCGCGCAAGGCCCTGAAATCAGGCGGAAAGCGGCTGGATGCCCTGCAATATGGCGCAGGCTTCGGCATCGCCTTTGCCGTGCTGGGCCTCTTCGTCACCCTGTTCATCGACCGCATGGTCTAGGGCGCGACCATGTTCCTGCCCTTCTTCCAGGCTTTGCGCAAGGAAGGGGTTCCCGCCTCTCTGCACGAATATCTGGCCTTTCTCGAAGGCATGGCTGCCGGGATCGTGACCTATGATGTCGACGGCTTCTACCACCTTGCCCGCACCACCATGGTCAAGGACGAACGCCATCTCGACCGCTTCGACCGCGCCTTCGCCGCCAGCTTCAACGGGCTTGAGAGGATCACCCCCGACCATGTGCTGGACGCCATCGACCTGCCCCGCGACTGGCTGGAGAAACTGGCCGAAAAGCACCTGACCGAGGAAGAGCGTGCGCAGATCGCCGCCCTTGGCGGCTTTGACACGCTGATGGAGACGCTGCGCAAGCGGCTTGCGGAACAGAAGGGCCGCCATCAGGGCGGATCGAAATGGGTGGGCACCGCCGGCACCTCGCCCTTCGGCGCCTATGGCTACAATCCCGAAGGGGTGCGCATCGGGCAGGACCGCAGCCGCCACCAGCGCGCGGTCAAGGTCTGGGATCGCCGCGATTTCCGCAATCTCGACGACAGGGTCGAACTTGGCACGCGCAACATCAAGGTGGCGCTGCGCCGCCTGCGCCGCTGGGCGCGCGACGGGGCGGCGCAGGAACTCGATCTCGACGGAACGATCCGCGCCACCGCCGATCGCGGATGGCTGGATGTGCAGACCCGGCCCGAACGCCGCAATGCCGTGAAAGTGATCCTCTTCCTTGATATCGGCGGCAGCATGGATCCCCATATCCGCGTGATGGAGGAACTGTTCTCCGCCGCCCGTTCCGAATTCAAGCATCTCGCCCCCTTCTATTTCCACAACTGCCTCTATGAGGGTGTCTGGCGCGACAACCGCCGCCGCTGGGATGACCAGACCCCGACGATGGACCTGATGAACAGCTACGGCCCCGACTGGCACTGCTTCTTCGTGGGCGACGCCTCGATGTCGCCCTACGAGATCACCCATCCCGGCGGGGCCAATGAACACTGGAACCGCGAGTCGGGCCGCACATGGCTGGAACGCGCCTGCGCGCGCTGGCCCCGGCATCTGTGGATCAATCCCGTGCCACAGGCGCATTGGCCCCATACCCAGTCGATCCGCCTGATCGGCGAGATCTTCGCAGGCCGCATGGTGCCCATGACGCTGGATGGCATCGCGCGCGGGCTAAGGGAATTGCGATGATCCGGCGCATCTGGCAGCGCAATCCGGGCATCACGCTGGCCTTCTGCCTGGCGGTGCTGGCCAGCCTCTTCTTCGGCTGGCGGGCCGTGGACATGGCGCTGATCCTGTCCAACCGCGCCGAAAAGCCCGTCGCGGGCTGGATGACGCCACGCTACATCGCCCGCAGCTACGGGCTGGAGCGTGACGATCTCGCCGCGCTGCTGTCCACCACCGACCGCGACGATGCGCGCCAGCCGCTCTATTCCCTTGCCCGCGAACAGGATGTGCCGGTCACCGATCTGATCAATGCCGTGCAGGCGCTGATCGACGCGCAGGATGGCGCGCCATGACCGACACGCTGCTGACCCTTGTGCCGGAATGGGGCGCGCTCCTGATCGCGGTGATGAACTTCTTCGCCTGCCTCGCCCTGCCCATCCCGGCCTCGCTGGTGATGCTGGCCGCCGGGGCCTTTGCCATGGCGGGCGATCTGGATCCGCTGCCGCTCTGGATCGGGGCGCTGGTCGGGGCCAGCCTCGGCGATCAGGCGGGCTACTGGCTGGGCCGCGCCGCAGGCCCCCGCCTGATCGACCGCCTGTCACGCCGCCGCCGCACGGCCGCGTTGCTGGATAGGGCCGTGTCGTGGCTGGAACAGCGCCGCCTGCCCGCGATCTTCCTGTCGCGCTGGCTGGTCTCGGCGCTGTGTCCCTACGTGAACTTTGCCGCCGGCGCCGCGCGCATCAACTGGGCGGGCTTCACCCTGCCCGCCATCGCGGGCGAATGCATCTGGGTGTCGATCTATATCGGGCTCGGCTACACCTTCTCGACGGATATCGAGGAACTGGGGGCCGTCCTGGGCAATCTGGCCGCCGCCATCGGGGCCGCGGTCACGGCGGTGATCCTTGGCCGCATCCTCTGGCGCAACGGGCAGGAAAGGCCCTGACGGGCCGCCTGCCCCCCTTTCCATCGGCGGCAAAACCCCCATATCCTGCCCCATGGCCGCGCTGATCATCCCCACCCTCATCGCCATCGGCTATGCGCTGATGATGTATCGCTTTTCCGTCTGGCGGACGGCGAAGATGCTGGATCAGCAGTCGCGCCCGCTGACCGATCCCTCCGTCACCCGCCTGGCCGACCGCATGGCCGCCGCGCTCGATATCCCCGCCATCCCGGTTCACGTGTTCGAGGTGGAGCCTGTCAATGGCCTCGCCGCGCCCGACGGGCGCATCTTCCTGACGCGCGGCTTTCTCAACCGCAAGGTGCGCGGCGAGGTGACGGCCGAGGAACTCGCCGCCGTCATCGCGCATGAGATGGGCCATGTCGCCCTTGGCCATACACGGCGGCGGATGATCGACTTCACCGGCCAGAACGCCGTCTTCGTCGTGCTGTCGGCGGTGCTGAACCGTTTCCTGCCCTTCATCGGCTTCTGGATCGCGAACCTCATTTCCGCAGCCCTCGCCGCCCGCCTCTCGCAGCGCGACGAGTATGAGGCGGATGCCTATGCCACCGCCCTGCTGATCAAGTCCGGCATCGGCACCGCGCCGCAGAAATCGCTGTTCCGCAAGCTGGATGCGATGACAAAGGCGAACCGCGGCGACATGCCCGCCTGGCTTCTGTCGCATCCCAGCAGCGCCGACCGCATCGCCCAGATCGAGGCGAACGAACGCCGCTGGCTTCAACCCGCGCGGCTGCCGTCCTGAGTGACGGCCTTCGCCAGCCGTGGCAGGCTCGCCCGTTTCAGCAGCGCCTTGAGCGAGACAGTCCCCCCCGCCATTTCCTCGGCCCGGGCATGCACCCGCGCGATCACCGCGCCCGCCCTGCCGGGGTCGCCTGACCACAACTCCCACAGGAACCCGTCCGGATCGCGCCGCGCCACCCCTTCCGCCGCCAGCACATGGCGGGGAAAATCGGCCGCGTTGAAGGTGACGATGGCATCCGCCCCGCAGGCAATGGCCACGGCCAGCACATGGGTATCGTTCGGATCGGGCAGCACCAGCCGCGCCTCTACCCCCGGCGCCGCCGCCACCATCGCGCGGGGAAACACCTCGCGCATCAGCACGGCGACACCCCGCGCCTGCGCCTCGGCGGCAGGCCCCAGCTTCACCGTGGCCCGCGCCCATTCCTCAAGGATCCGCTCCGACCATTTCGGCTCGTAAAGCCCCGCCTCGGCCATGCCCAGCAGCAGATCCCGCAACACCGGCGGGAACAGCACGCAGGCATCCAGAACCGCCCGCATCAATCCAGACGGAAGAACAGCGACTTGAGGTATCCGCTCTCTGCCAGCTGCGGCAACATCGGATGGTCCGCCCCGGCAAAGCCCGTGTGCAACAACTGCCCCCGCCGCCCCCCGCGCCCGATCCCCCGCGCGGATGCATTGCGAAAGGCCGCCAGGTCCGCCGCATGGGAACAGGAACACAGGACCAGATACCCCCCCGGCGCAACGACGGGTGCCGCCAGCCGCGCGATCCGCTCATAGGCGCGCAGCCCCGCCTCCAGCGCAGGCTTTGCCGGCGCAAAGGCGGGCGGGTCGCAGATCACCTGATCGAACCGCTCCCCCTCGGCCGCCAGCGCCTCCAGCACGGCAAAGGCATCGCCCTGCCGCACGGCAAAGCGATCCGCCACACCGGACGCCCGCGCCCCCGCTTCCGCCAGCGCCAGCGCAGGCGCCGAGGCATCCACGGCCAGCGCGCTTTCCGCCCCACCCGCCAGCGCCGCCAGGGCAAAGCCGCCCACATGGGTAAACACATCCAGCACCCGCGCCCCCTTTGCCAGACGCGCGGCAAAGGCATGGTTCGGCCGCTGGTCATAGAAGAGGCCCGTCTTCTGCCCCCCCGTGACATCCGCCATATAGGTGGCACCGTTCATCGGCACCGCCACCGGCCCCGCGACCCCGCCGCACAGGACAACCGTCTCCTCCGCCAACCCCTCAAGGCCCCGCGACCGCCCGGTCCCGTTCTTGATCACCGTCGAAACACCCGTCACCGCCCGCAGCGCCGCCACGAGGGGCTCCAGCAACGCCTCGGCCCAGGCCGCGTTGGGCTGCACCACGGCCACATCGCCGAACCGGTCGATCACCACGCCGGGCAATCCATCCGCCTCGGCATGGACCAGCCGGTAGAAAGGCGCCTCATGCAGCCGCGCGCGCAGCTCCAGCGCGCGGGACAGCCGCGCCGCGAACCACGCCTCATCCACCACCGCGCCGGGATCACGGTCCAGCATCCGCGCCACGATCTTCGATTTCACATTGACAGTGACAAGGCCCAGCGCCCGCCGCTCGCCATCCTCCAGCACGGCCAGCGCGCCGGGCGGGATATTCCCCGTCCGCCGGTCCATCACAAGTTCATCGGCATAGACCCAGGGAAAGCCGTGCCGGATCGCCCGCGCCTCGGCCTTGGGTTTCAGCCGCACCACCGGGCGATCCCCGAAGGGGTTTCCGGGCGCGGGATGTTCGGGGGCGGGGCCGTCACCGGCAATGGAAGAAAGGGGGGACATCATGCCCCCCCTTACCAAGTCCTGCGAATGTGCGAAAGCCTCAGCGCAGCACGGGCTGCGTCGGGTCCTGCGTCGCGCGCGCCACCAGCGCCGGATCGGTTACCGCACCGGAAAGTTCGCGCCGCAGCGTCTCGACCAGCTTTTCGGTCACCACGACCTTCTGGGTCCGGCCGGACTGTTCCTCCAGGATCGCCGCCTGCCCGCCTGCCGCCTTGGCATCGGCCGTCACGCGGCGCGGGCCGTCGATCACCGCGCCGGTCGCGGCATCCAGAACCGTCAGATCAAAGACCATGTTATGCGTGCCGCCCACCGTATAACGGGTCTTTTCCGTCACGCCGTGAAAGCGCACCAGTTCCAGCTTCAGCACCGCCGCGCGCGGCCCCTTCATCGTGGCCGCCGCCTGGCTGGCCGCCGCCTGGAAGATCGCCCCGATCTGCTGATGACGGTCACCGGGCGCATCCCCGCGCCACACGATATCGGCGATGGGATAGAACACATTCGCCTCGGACACGCGCAGGGCACGCGGCACCGAGACCTGAATATCGCTGATCGAGTAGAGCGGCGCCACGACGCGCGCGCCGGTCTCCGGGATGGATCCGGTCCCCCGCGATGCCAGCGTCAGGGCATCATTGCTCAGGCTCCGGCTTGCCGGTTCGCTGCTCACACAGGCCGAAAGTGCCAGGGCAAGGCCCAGAGCGGCGATCTTCTTGAAACTGTTCATATGCATACCTCCGGGCCTCCGCCCATACTGATGGGACGAGGTATGCGAATCGAATGTGGCCGAAATTGGTTAACGGCAGAACATTTCCAAGATTTAGCGCCGATCTGGAAACAATCGGCCCGATCATCGCCATCCGCGCAACGCTGCGCTAGAATGGCGCGGAAAGCCGCCCATATTGCAGGCGTCCGTTGAGGTTGTTAGCGCTAACAGAATCTGTTAGAACCCTGCCAGCCGCCGCCGAAGGAGAAGCCCATGTCGATCAATCCCGCCATCGCCCGCGTGACGGACCGCATCCGCGCCCGCTCTGCCGATCTTCGGGGGGCCTATCTCGACCGTCTCTCGCGCGCCGCGACCGAAGGCCCCGCACGCGGCCACCTCGCCTGCGGCAACCAGGCCCATGCCTATGCCGCCATGGGGGCGGACAAGGACAGCCTCGCCGCAGGCCGCGCCCCGAATATCGGGATCGTGACCGCCTATAACGACATGCTCTCGGCGCATCAGCCCTTCGAAACCTACCCCGCCCTGATCCGCGACGCCGCCCGCAAGGCCGGTGCCACGGCCCAGGTGGCGGGCGGCGTTCCGGCCATGTGCGATGGCGTGACCCAGGGCCAGCCGGGGATGGAGCTTTCGCTTTTCTCGCGCGACGTGATCGCGCTCGCGGCGGGTGTGGCCATGTCGCACAACACCTTCGATTCTGCCCTCTACCTCGGCGTCTGCGACAAGATCGTTCCGGGCCTCATCATCGCCGCCGCCACCTTCGGCCATGTCCCCTCGATCTTCGTCCCCGCAGGCCCCATGACCTCGGGCCTGCCGAACGATGAAAAGGCCCGCATCCGCAACGCCTATGCCGCAGGCGAAATCGGGCGCGATCAGCTGATGGCAGCGGAAATGGCCTCCTATCACGGCCCCGGCACCTGCACCTTCTACGGCACGGCGAACACCAACCAGATGCTGATGGAGTTCATGGGCCTCCACCTTCCCGGCGCTTCCTTCGTGAACCCCGGCACCCCCCTGCGCGAGGCGCTGACGACGGCCGCCGTCGACCGCGCGGCCCAGATCACCGCGCTCGGCAACGACTACCGCCCCGTGGGCGAAATCCTCGACGAACGCGCCTATGTGAACGGCCTCGTGGGCCTCATGGCCACCGGTGGCTCCACCAACCTCGTGCTGCACCTGCCCGCCATGGCCCGCGCCTCGGGCGTGATCCTCGACCTGCAGGATTTCGCCGATATCTCCGAAGTCGTCCCCCTGATGGCCAAGGTCTATCCCAATGGCCTTGCCGACGTGAACCATTTCCACGCGGCGGGGGGCCTGTCCTACATGATCGGCCAACTCCTTGATGCGGGTCTCCTGCACCCCGATGCCAAGACGGTGGCAGGCGACGGCCTCTCGCTCTACCGGCAGGAACCGAAGCTCAGGGATGGCAAGCTGCATTGGGAAGATGGCGCGAATGAAACGCTCAACGACAAGATCCTCCGCCCGGCGACCAATCCCTTCCAGGCGACAGGGGGCCTCCGGCAACTGACCGGCAACCTCGGCCGCGGCGTCATCAAGATCTCTGCCGTCGCCCCCGAACGCCATGTGATCGAGGCCCCGGCCCGCATCTTCCACGACCAGAACGATGTGAAGGCCGCCTTCAAGCGCGGCGAATTCACCTCTGACACCGTGGTCGTCGTCCGCTTCCAGGGCCCGCAGGCCAACGGGATGCCGGAACTCCATTCCCTCACCCCCACCCTCTCGGTCCTGCAGGAGCGCGGGCTGAAGGTGGCCCTCGTCACCGATGGCCGCATGTCGGGCGCATCGGGCAAGGTGCCCGCCGCCATCCATGTCTCTCCCGAGGCGTCCTCCGGCGGCCCCCTCGCCCGCCTGCGCGACGGCGACATCATCCGCCTGGATGCCACCGCAGGCACCCTCACCGTCCTCGCCCCCGATTTCGACAGCCGGAGCCCCGTCACCGCCGATCTCACGGCGAACGGCTTCGGCATCGGGCGCGAACTCTTCGAAGCCTTCCGCCGCAATGTCGGCCCCGCCGAAACGGGGGGCGCCGTCGTCGTCTGACAGGAACCGCCCCCCTTCATCTGTTCTTCAAATATCCTGCGGGGGTCCGGGGGTGCAAAACCCCCGGCGCTCGCCACAAGCGAACCGCCGAAAGGAAAGCCCATGACCCCCGCCGAACAATCCGCCGCCGCGCTGAAAGTCTGCCAACTTGCCCCCGTCGTTCCGGTCCTCGTGATCGACGACCTCGCCCATGCCGCCCCCCTGGCAAAGGCCCTCGTCGCGGGCGGCCTGCCCGCGCTGGAAGTCACCCTTCGCACCCCCGTCGCACTGGACGCCATCCGCGCCATGGCCGATGTCGAAGGCGGCACGGTCGGCGCAGGCACCCTCCTGACCCCCGCCGACGTCAAGGCCGCGAAACGCGCAGGCGCCACCTTCGGCGTCTCCCCCGGCGCGACCGACAGCCTCATCAAGGCCTGCGAGGATGAGGGCCTCCCCCTCCTCCCCGGCGCGGTCACCGCCACGGAGATCATGACCCTCCTCGAGCGCGGCTACACGGTGCAGAAATTCTTCCCCGCCGAACAGTCGGGCGGTGCGGCTTTCCTGAAATCCATCGGCTCGCCCATCCCGCAGGTCAAATTCTGCCCCACCGGCGGCATCAGCCTGAAGAACGCGCCCGATTACCTGTCCTTGAAGAACATCCTCTGCGTCGGCGGCTCATGGGTCGCCCCGAAAGAGGCGATGGCCACGGGCGACTGGGCCGCCATCACCCGGCTGGCAGCCGAGGCGCGGGCGCTGCGCTGAATGGCTTGCCCGACTCCCCCGTTGCGATCATTCTCGGAATGATCCGCAACGCTGGGGGACGCGATGACCGGACCAGCCATCCAGACCTGCCTCTGGTTCGACGATCAGGCGCAAGAGGCCGCGGAAACCTATGTCGCGCTCCTGCCCGGCTCGAAGATCATCCACAGCTTTCCCCGCCGTGGCGGCGACGGGGTCTTTCTTCTGCATGTCTCGCTTCTGGGCCAGCGCTACAGCTTTCTCAACGGCGGGCCGCATCACCGCCTGACCCCCGCCGCCTCGATCGAGGTGCATCTGGATACCCAGGCCGAGGTGGATCTTCTGTGGAACGCGCTTCTGCAAGGGGGCGAGGCGATGCGCTGCGGCTGGCTGACCGATCGCTTCGGCCTGTCCTGGCAGATCATCCCGCGTGGCCTGATCCGCCTGATGCAGGCCGCGGATGACGCGGCCGCCGCCCGGGTGACCGAGGCGATGATGGGCATGGTCAAACTGGATGTCGCCGCCCTCGAAGCCGCCGCCCGCGGCTAGGCGATTTTTGACGCAAGAATCGCGGAAAATTCTGACGCAGAATTTTCCGGCCCCCGACCGGATCAATCCCGAAATCTGCGTCAGATTTCGGCGCGATTTCTGCGTCAGAAATCGCTTCACACGCCCCATACCCGCGCCGCTCGCACGTCATCCGGGTCGCCCCCCGAAATCTGCGCCAGATTTCGGCGCGATTTCTGCGTCAGAAATCGCTTCACGCGCCCCCGACCCGCGCCGCGCGCCCGCCGCGCCGCTTCGGCGCATCGGGCGTCATCAGCCCGTCCTGCAGCACCTTCGACATCGGATGATCCGGTGCGCCCAGCGCATATTCCGCCATCACCGTGCGGATCGCGTCCTTCATCGGCGCATCCAGCGGCAGGCTCAGCGCCCAGTCCACCAGGATCGACCGGCATTCCCCCGGCGTGATGCCCTCGATGCGATAGCTTTCCCGCACCAGCCCCTTCGGATCCGCCTCTTCCAGCCGCACGGCCCGTCTCCCCATTTCAGCCCCCATCGCCCACATGGGCCGCAATCACCCCCGCGGCAAGCCCCGTCACCAGATCCAGCCGCGCGCTCAGCGCCTCGGCCCCGGCCTCCCCCGTCTCGCGCAAGAGGAAGGCGCGCGCCCCCTCACCCAGCCGCTCCGGCTCCAGCACCTCATCGGTGATGAGTCGCGTCCCCGCCTGCAACCGCCACAGCACCCTGTAGGCATCCAACAGCATCGACGCGTCCGAATCCGACAGGATTCCCCCTTTTCGCCCCGCTTCCAGCTGCCGCTCCACCCCACGCGCGGGCGAACCGGACAGCAGCGCCGCCAGTTGCGCCATCAGCTCGATATCCATCAGCCGGCCGGGGCCGTTCTTCGCCTCCCAGGCCCCCCGCGCGGGCTTTGCCGCCTGCAGCCGCGCCCGCATCTCGGCCACGTCCTGCCGCACCTTCGACCCCCGCCCCTTTTCCGGCAGCAGCGCACGGCGAAAGGCCTCCACCTCGGCCGCCAGTTCGCCCTGCCCCGCCAGCACCCGCGCCCGCGTCAGCGCGAGGTGTTCCCAGGTCCAGGCCTCGCTCTCCTGATAGCTGGTGAAGGACTGGATCGAGGTCGCCACCGGCCCCTGCCGCCCGCTGGGACGCAGCCGCATGTCCACCTCGTAAAGCCGCCCCTCCGGCATCTGCGCCGTCAGCGCCGTGACAAAGGCCTGCGTCAGCCGCGCGTAATAGGGCCGCGTCGCCAGCGGGCGCGCCCCGTCCGAGGTTTCGATCCCCTGCGCATCATAGATCACGATCAGGTCCAGGTCCGATCCCGCATTCAGCCGCGCCGCACCCAGCGATCCCATCCCGATCACCACCGCCCCCCGCCCCGGCAAGGGCCCGTGCTTGCGCGCGAATTCCGCGCAGACCACAGGCCAGAGCGCGGCAATCACCGCCTCGGCCAGATCGGCATATTCCTTGGCCGCCTGAAAGGCATCGACCAGCCCGCGCAGGTGATGCACGCCGACGCGGAAATGCCATTCCTTCATCACCCGCCGCACCACGCCCAGCTTCTTTTCGTAATCCGGCTCGGCCGCCATGGCCGCGGCCATCGCCTCGGCCAGCACCCGCACCCCGGGCCAGGCGGAAAAGAACGACCCGCCGATCACCCCGTCCAGCACCCCGGCATTGCGCGCCAGATGCCGCGCCAGCGCGGGCGAGGTTCCGGCGATATCGACGATCAGGTCGATCAGCGCGGGATTGGCCTCGAAGAGCGAGAACAGCTGCACCCCGGCAGGCAACCCCGCCAGGAACCCGTCCAGCGCCACCAGCGCCTCATCCGGATTGGCCGCGCGCATCAGCCGCTTCAGCAGCGCCGGGCGCAGACGGCGAAAGATCGCCTGCGCCCGCTCGCTCCGCAGCGCCGGGTAATGCGACCAGCCATCGACGATCCGCCGCGCACTGTCGGAAAGCTCGGGCAGGGCCTCGGTCTCGCCGGGTGCGAAAAAGCCCTCGGTCAGCCGATCGGTGCGCGCCAGCCGGTCCAGAAGCCCCGCCCGGAACATTGCCTCGTCCTGGCCGCAAAAGGCCGCGATGCGCGCCACGCCTTCCGCCGTCACCGGCATGTCATGGGTCTGGGCATCGCCCACCATCTGCAACCGATGCTCCACCTCGCGATGGGCGCGGTAAAGCTCGGTCAACTCCCCCGCCACTTCGGCCGGGATCCAGCCCTTGGCCGCCAGCGCCGCCAGCCCCCCCACGGTGGTGCGGTCGCGCAGATCGGGATCGCGCCCCCCCGCGATCAACTGCCGCGTCTGGGTAAAGAATTCGATCTCGCGGATACCCCCCTGGCCCAGCTTCATGTTATGCCCCTCCACCGTCAGGGGCCGGTTCAACTGCCGATGCTCGCGGATGCGCAGCCGCATGTCATGCGCATCCTGGATCGCCGCGAAATCCAGATGCTTGCGCCAGACGAAGGGCGTCAGCGCCCGCAGGAACCGCTCCCCCGCCGCCAGATCGCCGCCACAGGGCCGCGCCTTGATATAGGCCGCCCGTTCCCATGTCCGCCCGACGCTTTCGTAATAGCTCTCCGCCGCCGCCATGCTCAGGCAGACCGGCGTCACCGCCGCATCGGGGCGCAGCCGCAGATCGGTGCGGAACACATAGCCCCCCGCCGTCAGATCCGACAGCATCGCCGCCATCTTCCGCGTGACGCGGATGAAGGAGGCCCGCGCCTCACCCGCCTGATCGCCATAGCGCGTTTCGTCGAACAGGCAGACCAGGTCGATGTCCGAGGAATAGTTCAACTCCCCCGCCCCCATCTTCCCCATGGCCAGCGCAACCATGCCCGCGCCCGTCACCTCATCCCCCGGCACGGCCCCCGGCAGCTTGCCCCGCCGGATCTCCTCGGCCACAAGGACACGGATCGCCAGATCGACCGACAGGTCCGCCAACCGCGTCAGCGCCCCCGTCACCATCTCCAGCGGCCAGACCCCGCCCAGATCGCACAGCGCCGTCAGAAGTGCCACCCGCCGCTTGGCCAGCCGCAACGCCTCGCCCAGCGCCTCGGCCCCCTCGGCGCGCGCGGGGGCTGCCAGCACCGCCTCCAGCGCGGCCTCGGGCGCCCCGGCCAGCGCCTCGCGCAGCCAGTCCCCCTCGCGCCCCATCAGGCCCTTCAGGAACGGGCTGCACCCCGCCGTCGCCGCCAGAAGACCGGCCGCCTCCGGGCCCAGATCGGCAAAGGCCCGCGCCACATCGGCGGCGGCCTCGGCGTCATGGGCAAGGGGGGAACGGCTCGTGCGGGCGGAAAAGGATGCATCTGTCATGCCCGCACCCTGCACCGCCCGCCCGGCAGGGTCAACGAAGCCCCGCCCCATTGCCCAACCCCCGCCCCGCAGGCTAGACCCGGCCAAAGGACAGGAGCCCGCATGAGCAGAAGCCTCGCCCGTGTCACCGCCGCCCTTCGGGCGGCCGGCCTGCAGATCACCCCGCTCGAAATGCCGGGCGAAACGCGCACCGCCGAACAGGCGGCCGCCGCCGCGGGCTGCGGGCTCGACCAGATCGTGAAATCCATCCTCTTCGCAGGGGCCACGCCAGACCGGCTCTTCCTCTTTCTCACCGCGGGCGGCAACCGGGTCGATCCCGCCCGCGCCACTGCCCTCGCGGGCGAAGCGCTGGGTCGCGCCGATATCGACACCGTCCGCACCGTGACAGGCTTCGCCATCGGCGGCGTGGCCCCCCTCGGGCACCTGACGCCGCTGCCCACCTGGCTCGATCCGCGCCTGATGGACTTTCCCCTCGTCTGGGCCGCCGCAGGCACGCCGCGCCACATCTTTCCGATCGCCCCCGCAGATCTGCATCGCCTCACCGGCGCGACCCTCGCCCCCTTCACCGCCTGACCCGGCCCTTCATCTTGGCGGCAAATACCCTCAGGGGGTGAATTGCCGCGGCACGCGGCAAGAGGGGGCGGAATGCCCCTTCACGGGGCCCCATCCGCGCCGCAGGGCGCGGGTGGGGAGAAACGGCTTGCGCGGGCCCCGCCCGCGCGCCGCAGGATCACCGCCGGGACGGCATCCGCTCCGCATGTAAATTATTTTAACATACCCCCTTGCAGCGTGCCCTGCGCCACCACATCTTCCCTCATGTGAAAGACATTCACATCAACCTCGCAACGGGAGACCGCCGATGAACAGCTACCCCACCGCCGCCCAGCGCCTTCCGGGCGGCCTCCTTTCCTGGCCCCGCCGGGCCGAAGCCTGGCTCGATGACCATGGCCGCAAGGCCTGGATCACCGCCATGGTGCTGGGCTTCATCTTCTTCTGGCCCCTGGGCCTTGCCCTCGTCGCCTACATGACCGTCACCAACCGCTGGAGCAAAGACATGTTCGGATCCACCTGCCGCACCGCCCGCCGCGCCCGCTGGGGCGAAGACCGCGTCCGCGCCTCTTCGGGCAACAGCGCCTTCGACGCCTACAAGGCCGAAACCCTGCGCCGTCTCGAAGACGAACAGGCCGCCTTCGAAGGCTTCCTGAACCGCCTGCGCGAAGCCAAGGACAAGCAGGAATTCGACGCCTTCATGGACGAGCGCGCCCGCGCGCCGCGCCCCGAAGCCGCGCCCCTGCCCCCGGCACAGGCCTGATCTCGTCCTGCCGCACTTGCAACGGTGGCCCGCAAGGGCCACCTTCCCCCCATCCACCGGAACCCGCGATGATGATGACCGACGATCTGGCCCATGCCCAACCCGATCCCGACCGCCATGCCGAATTCTACCGCGGCGTCGCGGCCAAACGTGCCTTTGCCTGGATCCTCGACACGATCCTCGTCACGCTGATCGTGGCGCTGGTGGCCGTTGTCACCGCGCTGACCGCGCTCTTCATCCTGCCGCTGGTCTGGCTGACGGTGGGCTTTCTCTACCGCTGGATCACGATGTCGGGCGATTCCGCCACCTGGGGGATGCGGCTGATGTCGGTCGAATTCCTCGATCGCTACGGCCAGCGCTTCGATGCCGCCACCGCCTTCCTGCACACGCTGGGCTATTCGCTCTCCATGGCCTTCGTGCTGCCGCAGATCCTGTCTGTCGCGCTGATGCTGATCAGCCGCCGCGGCCAGGGCCTGACCGACATGGTCCTCGGCTCGGTCGCGATCAACCGCGCGGCCTGATCGCCCGGGCCAAGGCGCAAATCGGCAGCAAAGGCCCGGAAAATGCCGGATTCCCGACTTGGCGACCGGCACGACCCTTGCTAGGGTTGTGCCGTTCCCCATGATGATCGCCAGATGCGCCACACCCTTCCCATCGCGCCCCAGTTCTATGTGACGGCTCCGCAACCCTGCCCCTATCTGGACGGGCGGATGGAACGCAAGCTGTTCACCGCGCTGCAGGGGGAACATGCGCAAAAGCTGAACGACACCCTGTCCAAGCAGGGCTTCCGCCGCAGCCAGAACGTGCTCTATCGCCCCTCCTGCGCGGAATGTTCGGCCTGCCTGTCCGCGCGCATCCGGGTGGCGGATTTCGAACCCCGCCGCACCCAGCGCCGCGTCCTGAAACGGGCCGAGGATCTGCGCCGCAACGCCACCAGCCCCTGGGCCACCGAAGACCAGTTCTCGCTCTTCCGCCGCTACCTCGACACGCGCCACGCCGATGGCGGCATGGCCGACATGGACATCTTCGAATTCGCCGCGATGATCGAGGAAACCCCGATCAAGAGCCGGGTCATCGAATATACCCGCCCCGCAGGCCCCGGCGAACGCGGCCGCCCGCTGGCCGCCGTCTGCCTGACAGATGTCTTCGATGACGGCCTGTCGATGGTCTACAGCTTCTACGATCCGGCCCTGACCGACCTGTCGCTGGGCACCTATGTCATCCTCGACCACATCGCCATCGCGCGCGAGGCGGGGCTGCCTTACGTCTATCTCGGCTACTGGGTGCCGGGCAGCCGCAAGATGGGCTACAAGGCGGGCTTCAACGCGCTGGAGATCTACAAGGCCGGCCGATGGCAGGACATCGGCGATCCCGCCGATCACAAGGCCGAACTGCACCCGCTCTCCGTCGATCCCATCGCCGAACAGGTGGCGCGGATATCGCTGCCCGATACCCGCGTCCCGCGCGAGGGCTGAGCCCGGGCGCAACGGCCCCCGCCGCCCGGCCGAAGCGTGGCCCGCGCGCCACGCCACCCCCGACAAAACCGGCCGAAGCGCGATCTTTTCCCGCCCTGCCCCCTTGTCTTCCGGAAACCGCACACGATTTGGGGGGGGCGCAAGGGGCCCGTCACCGACGGGCCGACAGCAGGGAAAAAGCATGACCTATCTTCTTTTTGTCGTTGGCCTCGTGGCCTTGTTCTTCGGCGGCGAATACCTCGTCCGGGGGGCCAGCGCCGTGGCTCGCCACTTCCGCCTTTCCCCCATGGTGATCGGCCTCACCATCGTGGGCTTCGGCACCTCGGCCCCCGAACTGCTGGTTTCGGTGCAGGCGGCCCTTGCGGGCCAGCCCGCCATCGCCATCGGCAATGTGCTGGGATCGAACATCGCCAATATCCTGCTGATCCTCGGCACCTCGGCCACCATCGCCGCGCTGCTGATCCCGGCCCGCCAGCTCTGGCGCGATCTGGCCTTCATGCTGGCCGCGACCGGGGCGATCTGGGTCATGCTGCTTGACGGCACGGTGACGCGTGCCGAAGGCGGCATCCTGTTTGCAGGCCTGATCGTCTTCCTCGCCACCGCCTTCCTGACCGGCAAGACCGAAGAGGAGGAGGCCGATCTCGGCGACATCCCGCAATGGAAGGCCTGGGGCATGACGCTGGGCGGGCTTGTCGTCCTGGTCATCGGCGCGCGGCTTCTGGTGGACAGCGCGACCGAGATCGCCCGCGCTTATGGCATCTCCGAGGCCGTGATCGGCCTGACGATCGTGGCCGTCGGCACCTCGCTGCCGGAACTCGCCACCTCCGTCATCGCCGCGATCCGAAAGCAGACGGAGATTGCCGTGGGCAATGTCGTCGGCTCCAACATCTTCAACATCTTCGGCATTCTGGGCCTCACCGCCCTGATCACCCCGATCCCCGCCGATCCGCGCTTTGCCGCGATCGACATGCCCTGGGTCGCGGGCACAGCCATTGGCCTGACGATCCTCGCCTTCGTGCTGGGCGGCCTGCCCCGAATCGCGGGCATCCTCCTGCTGGCGGCCTATGGTGGCTATGTCTTCCTGATGGGCTGACGGCCCCGTCACGGGCAGCGGGGGGTGCAACCGCACCCCCCGCACCCCCCTTGTCTCTTCAGATCAAGCCTTCCGCCTTCATCGCCGCCTGCACGGCAGGCCGCGCCGCGACGCGGGCGCGCAGCGCCTCAAGCTTCGGGAAGGCGGAAAGATCGTGGCCGATGCCCTTGGACCAGTTGGTCACCGTGAAGAGATAGGCATCCGCCGGAGTGAAATCCTCGCCCAGCAGGAAGGCGCGCCCATCGCCCAGCCGCGCCTCGACCAGGGCCAGACGGCTTTCCAGCAGCGCCATCTGCGCATCTCGCGCCGCCCCTTCCAGCCCCCGGAAGAAGGGGGAATAGGTCTTGTGCACCTCGGTCGAGATGAAGTTCAGCGCCTCCTGCAGGCGCGCGCGCGCCAGCGTGCCCGGCGCAGGCAGCCTGCCCGGCGTCACGCTGTCGGCCACATATTGCATGATCGCCACGCCCTCGGTCAGCACCTCGCCATCCGCCAGCACCAGCACCGGCACCGCGCCGCGCGGGCTGATCGCGGCGAAATCCGCACCGCTTTCGGTTGTCTTGGCGCGGATATCGGCGCGCTCGATGGAAAACTCCGCGCCGCTTTCGGCCAGCACGATATGCGAGGCCAGCGAGCAGGCCCCCGGAGAGAAGTAGAGCTTCATCCTCATCACCCTTTGTCACAAGCAGGCGGCACCTTGCCGCCCCTTGCCCCCTTCCAAAGCAGAAGCCGCGCCCGAAGGCACGTGGAAAGCCGACTCATCCTTGCAGGATCGCCTGTGCATCACCGCAGATATTTCCGGACATTGCGTCCAGCCGCCACCATTTGAAATGAAATTACAATTTTTGCCCCCACCGCGACACTTTAGGCCCGCTTTTGCGGTTGACGCCCCCACAAGCCCGCCCTAGTGTCCGCCCCGTCGACAAGGAGATGGGCGATGTCCGGCAATCTTGCTGTAGTTGGACGATGGCGCATGGGGCGGTGACGCTTGCCATATGGCTCCCATGCGCCCCCGGACGGAACGCCGGGGGCTTTTTCTTGCGCGGTGGACGTGATGACGGGGCGAAAGGCCCCACGGAAGGGTGAAGGCAGATGACGAAACAGATGACCGGCGCACGGATGGTGGTTCAGGCCCTCAAGGATCAGGGGGTCGATGTCGTCTTCGGCTATCCCGGCGGGGCGGTGCTGCCGATCTATGACGAGATCTTCCAGCAGAACGACATCCGCCACATCCTCGTCCGCCACGAACAGGGCGCGGTCCATATGGCCGAAGGCTATGCGCGATCGACCGGCAAGCCGGGCGTGGTGCTGGTGACCTCGGGCCCCGGCGCCACCAATGCCGTGACGGGCCTTGTGGACGCGCTGATGGATTCCATCCCGCTGGTTGTCCTCTCCGGCCAGGTGCCCACCTTCATGATCGGCACCGACGGCTTTCAGGAGGCCGATACCGTGGGCATCACCCGCCCCTGCACCAAGCACAACTGGCTGGTGAAGGACACGGCGAAACTGTCGGAAACCATCCATCAGGCCTTCCATGTGGCGACTTCGGGCCGCCCCGGCCCGGTGCTGATCGACATCCCCAAGGATGTGCAATTCGCCACCGCGACCTATACGCCGATGGAGAAGACCCGCCTCCAGCATTATCAGCCCCGCACCAAGGGCGACCCCGAGGCGATCCTGCGCCTGGTCGAGATGATGGAAACCGCCGAACGCCCCATCCTCTATACCGGGGGCGGCGTGGTCAATTCCGGCCCCGCCGCCAGCGCCCTGCTGCGCGATCTGGTGGCAGAGACGGATTTCCCCATCACCTCCACGCTGATGGGCCTCGGCTCCTACCCGGCTTCGGGGAAGAACTGGCTGGGCATGCTGGGGATGCACGGCCTCTATGAGGCCAACCTCGCGATGCATGGCTGCGACCTGATGATCAACATCGGCGCCCGCTTCGACGACCGCATCACCGGCCGGGTGAAGGATTTCTCGCCCCATTCGCGCAAGGCGCATATCGACATCGACCCGTCCTCGATCAACAAGGTGATCCGCGTCGATGTGCCGATCGTGGGCGATGTGACCGAAGTCCTGCGCGAGGTGCTGCGCCTGTGGAAGGAACGCGGCGCGCGCACGAACAAGGCCGGGCTTGAGAAATGGTGGAAGCAGATCGCCGAATGGCGGGCCGTGGATTGCCTGGCCTTCAAGAACAGCGACAAGACGATCAAGCCGCAATATGCCCTGCAACGGCTCGAGGCGCTCACCAAGGGGATGGATCGCTACATCACCACCGAGGTGGGCCAGCACCAGATGTGGGCGGCGCAGTTCCTGGGTTTCGAGGATCCGAACCGCTGGATGACATCGGGCGGCCTGGGCACCATGGGCTATGGCCTGCCCGCCTCGATCGGGGTGCAGGTGGCCCATCCCGAGGCGCTGGTGATCAATGTGGCGGGCGAGGCGTCCTGGCTGATGAACATGCAGGAAATGGGCACCGCCATGCAGTTCCGCGCGCCCGTCAAGCAGTTCATCCTGAACAACGAACGCCTTGGCATGGTGCGCCAGTGGCAGGAATTGCTGCACGGCGAACGCTATTCGCACAGCTGGAGCGAAAGCCTGCCCGATTTCGTGAAGCTGGCCGAGGCCTTTGGCTGCAAGGGCATCAAGTGCAGCGATCCCAGGGATCTCGACGATGCGATCATGGAGATGATCCGTTACGACGGCCCGGTGATCTTTGATTGCCTCGTGGAAAAGCACGAGAACTGCTTCCCCATGATCCCGAGCGGAAAGCCGCATAACGAGATGCTGCTGGGCGAGGCAGATACCCAGGGCGTCATCGGCGCCAAGGGCGCGGTTCTGGTCTGACCCCCATCGCACCGGGGGGGCAACCGCCCCCCCGGACCCCCCTCAGCACGACAAGCAAACGCCAGAAAAGGGAGTGACGGATGTCCGCGCTCAACATCAAGAAGGGCTCTACCAGCCATTCCGCCTATGATCTTCGCGACAGCCATTCGCAGGTCGAGGAAAGCCACACGCTCGCCATCATCGTCGAGAACGAACCCGGCGTCCTGGCCCGTGTCATCGGCCTCTTCTCGGGCCGCGGCTACAACATCGACAGCCTCACCGTGGCCGAGGTGGATCACACCGGCCACCGCTCGCGCATCACCATCGTCACCTCGGGCACGCCTGCCGTGATCGACCAGATCGAGGCGCAGCTCGGCCGCATCGTTTCGGTCTACGAGGTGCATGACCTGACCGCCGAAGGCCCCGCCGTGCAGCGCGAACTGGCACTGTTCAAGGTGGCAGGCAAGGGCGATGCCCGGATCGAGGCGCTGCGCCTGGCCGAGATCTTCCGCGCCAATGTGGTGGACAGCACGCTGGAAAGCTTCATCTTCGAAATGACCGGCACGCCCGAGAAGATCGACGCCTTCGCCGATCTGATGCGCCCCCTCGGCCTGCGGGAAATCGCCCGCACCGGCGTGGCCGCCCTGTCGCGCGGCGCCTGATCCGGCCCAACGGCAAGCGTCCCCCGCATGCCGGGCGGGGGGCGGCCTCAGGCCTGCCCCGCTGCCAGCCGCCGCAGCCGTCTGCGCCGCATCTTCAGCGCCGCCGTGACCGACCATGTCAGATGCACCAGCACATAGCCCAGCACGGATGATGCCACCGCAAAGATCAGCAACCCGCAGGCCGTCTGCAACGAGGCATCAGACAGCCCCGCCAGAAAGCCTGCCGCAACCGGCCCCTCTTCCAGCGCATCCCGGATCTCGGTCGTCGGGCCCAGCACGCCGCGCCCCACCCACCAGGCCATGTACCAGACCGGCGGCATCGTCAGCGGATTGGTCACCAGCGTGGCAAGGCTGGCCGTGATCAGGTTGCTGCGCGTGAAGGCGGCGATCACCGCCGCCAGAAAGACCTGCCCCACCGGCAGGACAAAGGCGCAGAACAGCCCCACCGCCACCCCGCGCGAGACGCTGCGCCGGCTGACATGCCAGATCGAAGGCGCCGAAAGCCAGTGGGCCACCGGCCGCAGCACGCGGTTCCCCTCAAGGGAATGGCGCAGACGTCCCAACCCTTTCAGCCAATCGCGCATTCTGCCCCTTCTCCGGCCCCGGCCACACCGACCTTCCCTCAAGGATGGGGATCGGATCCCCGCCACTCAACCGCCAAAAGGTAAGCAAAGGGTGAAAAGCTGCCATCCGCCGCAGATTTGTCTCACCGGCCCTCGAACCGAGGCGGGCGCTTTTCCAGAAAGGCCGCGACGCCTTCCCGGAAATCCGCCGTGGCCCCGGCCTCGGCCTGCAGCCGTGCCTCCAGCGCCAGTTGCGCCTCCAGCCCGTTGGCTGGGCTCGCCCGCAGGGCCTGCTTGACCAGCCGATAGGCCGCGCCCGGCCCCCGCGCCAGCGCCGCCGCCCGCCCCGACACATGGGCAGCGAAGGCCTCATCCGGCACCGCCTCCCAGATCATCCCCCAATCGGCGGCCTGCCGCGCGCCGATCTTCTCGGCAAACAGCGCCGCCCCCATGGCCCGCGCCATCCCCACCTGACGCGGCAGCCAGTACGTGCCCCCCGCATCCGGGATCAGCCCGATCCGCGTGAAAGCCTGGATGAAGGATGCACTTTCGCAGGCGATCACCACATCGCAGGCCAGCGCCAGATTGGCCCCCGCCCCCGCCGCCGCGCCATTCACCGCGGCAATCGTCGGCACCGGGCAATCATAGATCGCGCGCAAAAGCGGCTCATATTCCTCGGCCAGCACGCGGCCAAGGTCCATCTGGCCCAGCGCCATCGCATCCTGCAGATCCTGCCCCGAACAGAAGGCCCGCCCCGCCCCCGTCAGCACGATACAGCGCGCCTCGCGCTCCACCCTCTGCCAGGCCTCCAGAAGCTCCGCCCGCAGAAGCGAGGACAGCGCGTTCATCACCTCCGGCCGGTTCAGCGTGACCGTCGCCACGCCGCCCTCCACCGCCACCGTGATCGTCTGGTATGACATGGCAAAGCCTCCCTTTTGCCCCACCCTAACGGGCGATGGGCAAAGGAAAAGCCCGACCCGGCGTCACTCCTTCAGGATTTCCGCCAGCCGGGCCTTCTCGGCCTCGCTCAGATCCTCCACCGCCGCCTGGCCGCGCCTGCGGAAGGTGGCAAAGGCGATCCCCGCCCCGGCCAGCAGCATGGCGGGCCCCGCAACCCAGAGCAGGATATTGGCCCCCGTCGCGGGCGGGTTCAGCAGCACATATTCGCCATAGCGCTCCACCAGGAAGGCCACCGCCTCTGCGTCGCTGTCGCCCGCCAGCAGCCGCTCCCGCAGCAGGATCCGCAGGTCGCGCGCCAGTTGCGCATCGGAATCGTCGATATTCTCGTTGCGGCAGACCAGACAGCGCAGCCCCTTCGACAGGTCCCGCGCCCGCGCCTCCAGCGCCGGGTCGGCCAGCATCTCGTCGGGCTGCACCGCATGAACGGGCGCCGCCCAGACCGACGCCACGATCAGGGCAACCCGCAGGGCGGATTGCAGGGCGGGCCGTAGGGCGGGCCGTAGGGCGGGCTTCAGCCCGCCGCCCCCCCCGAACAGCTTCGCGCCCCCCCTCATTCCGCAGGCACCCCCGCAGGCGCGCGCCGCGCCCCGGCCGCCACGCGATAACGCCGGTCCGTCAGGCTCAGCACGCCGCCGAAGGCCATCAGCAGACAGCCCGCCCACAGCCAGTTCGCGAAGGGCTCGATATAGGATCGCACCGCCCAGCCGCCATTCTCCTGCGGATCGCCGATCACCAGATAGACATCGCGCAAAAGGCCATAGTCGATCGCGGCCTCGGTCGTGGGCATTCCGGCCACGGGATAGATGCGCTTCTCGGGGAAGAGCCGCGCCACCTCCTGCCCGTCCCGCTGGACCAGCATCTCGGCGGTGGTCGATCGGAAATTCGGCCCCTGCACCTCCCGCACATCGACCAGCGTCACCTCATAGGGGCCGAGAGCATAGCTCCCCCCCACCTGCACCACGCGGATATCCTCGGTCTTCCAGGCCAGCATCGCCGCCACGGCAAAGACCGTGACGCCCAGCCCCCCATGCGCCACCGCCTTGCCCCAGTCGGCCCGCGGCAACCGCGCCAGCCGCGCCAGGCGGCCCGAAATCGCGCCGCGCCCCGTCCGCGTCCACAGATCGACCAGCGCGCCGCCGACGACCCAGATCCCCAGCAGCACCCCCACCGGGCCCAGCGCGCTGCGCCCGGTCTGCATCGCCCAGACCAGCGCCCCCAGCGCCACCGACAAAAGCAGCAAGGGCCAGAGCGGCCGCATCGCCCGCCCCGCATCGCCCCGCTTCCAGGGCATCATGGCCCCCAGCGGCAAAAGCATCGCCAGCGCCACCGCAAAGGGCGAGAAGGCCGCGTTGAAGAAGGGCTCGCCCACCGAAAGCTTGCGCTGGAACAGAAGCTCCGCCACCAGGGGCCAGATCGTCCCGAAGAACACCACGAAGGCCGCCACCGCCAGAAGGATGTTGTTGGCCACCAGCGCGCTTTCGCGGCTGACCATGCCGAAGACGCCCTTCGCCTCCATCGCCCCCGCGCGTGCCGCAAACAGCGTCAGCGCGCCCCCCATGAAGACGCCAAGGATCAGCAGGATGAACACCCCCCGCTCCGGATCATTGGCAAAGGCATGCACGGATGTGATGACGCCCGACCGCACGATGAACGTCCCGATCAGCGAAAAGCCAAAGGCAAGGATGGCCAGCAGGATCGTCCAGGCCTTCAGGCTTTCGCGCTTTTCCACCACGATGGCCGAATGCAGCAAGGCCGCCGCGATCAGCCAGGGCATGAAAGAGGCATTCTCCACCGGATCCCAGAACCAGAACCCGCCCCAGCCCAGCTCGTAATAGGCCCACCAGGATCCCAGCGCGATGCCGATGGTCAGAAACACCCAGGATACCAACGTCCATGGCCGCACCCAGCGCCCCCAGGCCGCATCCACCCGCCCTTCGATCAGCGCCGCCACCGCGAAACTGAACGACATCGAAAGCCCGACATAGCCCAGGTAAAGGAACGGCGGATGGAACGCCAATCCCGGATCCTGCAACAGCGGGTTCAGATCCTGCCCGTCCAGCGGCGGGATCGCCAGCCGCAGGAACGGGTTCGACGTCAGCAGCATGAACAGAAGGAAAGCCACCCCGATCATCCCCTGCACCGCCAGCACCCGCGCCTTCAGCTGCGGCGGGAGATTCCCCCCGAACCACACCGCGCAGGCCCCGAACAGCGCAAGGATCAGAACCCAAAGCAGCAGCGACCCCTCATGGTTCCCCCAGACACCCGAGATCTTGTAGAGCATGGGCTTCAATGTATGCGAATTGCTCACCACCAGCGACAGCGAGAAATCCGAAACCACGAAGGCATAGGTCAGCGCCGCAAAGGAAAAGCCCACCAGCAGGAACTGCGCCACCGCCGCCGGATCGGCCACCGCCATCCAGGCCGCATTGCGCCGCTCGGCCCCCACCAGAGGCACGATGGACTGGATCACCGCCACCGCCAGCGCAAGGATCAGCGCGAAATGCCCAAGCTCGACGATCATGTTGGCCCTCCCGGTCTCTGCGCCAGACCATAGGCCCAAACCGCGCCCGCTCCAATGGGGATGCGCCCCCGCGTCGCAGGCCCTGACGCAGGCTTGATCGCCCCGGCCCTTCATCTTGGCCCAAATACCCAATTCCAACGGCACCACCCCCACCCCGGGCCGCCCAAGGGCGCCCTCCCCTCCCCCGTCCTTCACGGGGGAGGGGCCGGGGGTGGGGGTCGCCCCCTACCGCCGCCCCGCCTTCCGCGTGGACAGAAGAAGGTTCGTCTCCGACACGGTGACCCCCTCCATCGCCCGGATCCGGTGAATCGTCTCGTCCAGCTCAAGCAAAGTCTGCGTCCCCAATTCCACGATCACATCCCAGCGCCCATTGGTCGAATGCACCGCCTGCACCTGCGGCAGCCCCCCCAGCCGCGCCATGATCTTCTCCCCCCCGCGCCCCTCGATCCCGATCATCATCAGCGCGCGCACCGGGGACGACGTCACATCCCCCCGCGTCACCACGGTGAACCCGGCAATCTCCCCCTTCACCGTCAACCGCTCCATCCGCGCCCGCACCGTGGCGCGGCTCAGCCCCAGCCGATCCGCCAGATCGGACAGCGCCGCCCGCCCATCGCGCCGCAACTCCGCCATCAACCGCTGGTCAACATCGTCCATCATGGCCAATTTCTCCGCCGATCCGCGCAAACCCCTGTCCAGATCGACCATAACAACGCTAGGATTCGCCGCAACCCGGTAACACCCTGCCCCGAACGAAGGAGTTTCCCATGCCCAACGCCATCCTCATCGGCGCCCCCATCGATTCCGGGCAACGCTATCCGGGCTGCCTCATGGGCCCCGCCGCCTATCGCGTGGCGGGCCTCGCGCAGGCCATCCGCGACCTCGGCCACGGGCTGCAGGACTGGGGCGATGTCGCCCTGCCCGACCTCAAGCCCCTCACCTGCCCCAACCCCGCCGTCCATTCCCTGCCCGAAACCGTGGGCTGGACCGAAATCCTTGCCGACCGTGTCGATGACGCCCTCTCGCAGAACGGCCTGCCCATCATCCTGGGCGGCGACCACTCCCTCGCCCTCGGCACCGTCGCAGGCGCGGCAGCCTTCGCCAGGCGTCAGGATCGCCCCCTCTTCCTCCTCTGGCTCGACGCCCATTCCGATTTCCACACCCCCCTCACCACCACCTCCGGCAACCTGCACGGCACACCCGTCGCCTATATCGCCGGCCGCGACGGCTTCGACGCCTTCCCCCCCTTCCCGGCCCCGATCCCGCCGCAGAACATCTGCCTCTACGGCATCCGCTCCGTCGATCCGGCGGAACATGCCGCCCTCCTCACCCATGACATCGCCATCAACGACATGCGCGTGCTGGATGAGGCGGGAATCGTCGCCCCCCTCCGCGCCTTCCTCGACCGCGTGCGCAAGGCGGGCGGCATGCTCCACGTCTCGCTCGACGTGGATTTCCTCGATCCCTCCATCGCCCCCGCCGTCGGCACCACCGTCCCCGGCGGCACGACCTTCCGCGAGGCGCATCTGGTCATGGAACTCCTCCATGAATCCGACCTCGTCACCTCGCTCGACCTCGTCGAACTCAATCCCTTCCTCGATGAACGCGGGCGCACCGCCCGCCTGATGGTCGACCTCGTCGCCTCCCTCATGGGGCGCAAGGTCTTCGACCGCCCCACCAGAGGCCATATGTGATGCTCAATCTCGTCCCCTTCGTCTCCGTCGACCGCATGATGAAACTCGTCCACCGCATCGGCGTGGAGCGCATGCTGACCGACCTCGCCACAGCAATCGAAACCGACTTCCTCCGTTGGGGCCAGTTCGACAAGACACCCCGCATCGCCTCCCATTCCGACGTGGGCGTGATCGAACTCATGCCCACCTCCGACGGGCAGACCTACGGCTTCAAATATGTCAACGGCCACCCCTCCAACATGAAGCGCGGGCTGCAGACCGTCACCGCCTTCGGCCTCTTGGCCGATGTCGAAACCGGCTACCCCGTGCTGCTGTCGGAAATGACCATCCTCACCGCGCTGCGCACAGCGGCGACCAGCGCCATGGCCGCCAAATGGCTCGCCCCGCGCGGCGCCACCACCATGGCCCTCATCGGCAACGGCGCGCAGGCGGAATTCCAGGCGCTGGCCTTCAAGGCCGTCTGCGGCCTCACCGAAGTGCGCCTCTACGACATCGACCCCACAGCCACTGCCAAATGCGCGAAGAACCTCGCAGGCACAGGCCTCACCGTCACGCCATGCCGCACCGCCGAAGACGCCATCCTCGGCGCGCAGATCATCACCACCGTCACGGCGGACAAGACCAACGCCACCATCCTGTCCGACAACATGCTGGGTGCAGGCGTCCACATCAACGGCGTCGGCGGCGACTGCCCGGGCAAGACGGAACTCCACCGCGACATCCTCACCCGCTCGTCGATCTTCGTCGAATACCCGCCCCAGACCCGCATCGAAGGCGAAATCCAGCAACTCCCCCCCGACCACCCCGTCACCGAACTCTGGGAGGTCATCGCAGGCCGCGCCACGGGCCGCACCGACCCCGCCCAAGTCACCCTCTTCGACTCCGTGGGTTTCGCGATCGAGGATTTCTCCGCCCTGAACTACATCCGCTCCAAACTCGCGGAAACCGGCCTCTACGAAGACCTCGACATGATCGCCGATCCCGACGATCCCCGCGATCTCTTCGGCATGCTGCTCCGCGCCGCCTGATCTTGTCGGGCCAACCCCGCGCCCCTTCGTCTCGGACCAGATACCCGACGGGGGTCCGGGGGTGTCAACCCCCCGGCGACCGGCCAATGGCGCCAGGCAGGGCATCAAGCAGCCCCTAACCCACCGTTCGCCGCGTGCATACGCCCTGCTGCACCGGCCATCTGCACCGCGCGCTGCACGCGAAATTTGCCCCGTAGGGCGGGGTTCACCCCGCCCGCCGCACCCTTCCCGTAGGGCGGGGTTCACCCCGCCCGCCGCACCCTTCCCGTAGGGCGGGGTTCACCCCGCCCGCCGCTCCCTTCCCGTAGGGCGGGGTTCACCCCGCCCCCCGCCCCGATCAATGCAGCCGGAATTCCCCCACGACATTGCGCCACTCACCCGGCGAGATCAGCTTGCGATGGGTGAATCGCACCGAATGCAGCGGCCCCTCGATCTTTTCCTGCCAGAATTCGATGAAGCGGAAAAGTTCCGGATAATCCGGCGCCAGATCATAGTGCTGCCACACGAAGGTATTGAGAACATTTCGATAATCCGGCATCCGGTAGAAAAATTCTGCCGTCGTCAGACCATATCCCCGCAGCATCAACTCCGTCTCGCTGCGCCCGTCCAGTGAAGCCATGCGCGCCTCCATGCTTGCCCCCCTGTGGAAAGGCTGCATCGATTCGCGCGATCTGGCAACGATTTCAATATGTTGGCACTCATCCACCCCTGCTGCCAAAACCCCACCCCTTCCCGCATTGCACCCCATATGCAGGATGGTGTAAGGTCGCCCGCAACAAGATATAGGCCCCGCGCCGGAAGTCAGAGGCTCACGTGAACGATACCCCGGAAACCCCTGAAAACACCGAAGATTCCGCCCCCCGGAACCCCTGGCACGGCCCCCAGGTCTCCATCGCGGACGAGATGAAGACCGCCTATCTCGACTACGCCATGAGCGTGATCGTCTCCCGCGCCATCCCCGACCTGCGCGACGGGCTGAAGCCGGTCCACCGCCGCATTCTTTTCGCGATGCAGGAATCCGGCAACACCCACGACAAACCTTATCGCAAATCCGCAAGGCCGGTGGGCGACACGATGGGGAAATACCACCCCCACGGCGATAGCGCGATCTATGACGCGCTGGTGCGCATGGCGCAGCCCTTCTCCATGTCGCTGAAACTCCTCGACGGTCAGGGCAACTTCGGCTCGATGGACGGCGACGCAGCGGCCGCCATGCGCTATACCGAAGTGCGGATGGACAAACCCGCCGCCTTCCTCCTTGCCGATATCGACAAGGAAACCGTTGAATTCCAGGACAATTACGACGGCAAGGACCGCGAACCCACCGTCCTTCCCGCCCGCTTTCCCAACATGCTGGTCAATGGCGCAGGCGGCATCGCGGTCGGCATGGCGACCAACATCCCGCCCCACAACCTTGGCGAAGTCATCGACGGCACGCTTGCGCTGATCGAGAATCCCGATCTCTCGACCGAGGCGCTGATGGACATCATCCCCGCCCCCGACTTCCCCACGGGCGCGGTGATCCTTGGCCGCTCCGGCGCGCGCAAGGCCTATCTCGAAGGGCGCGGCAGCGTCATCATCCGCGCCCGCACGCGGGTGGAAGAAATCAGAAAGGATCGTTTCGCCATCATCGTGGACGAGGTTCCCTATCAGGTGAACAAGGCCGCCATGATCGAAAAGATCGCCGAAATGGTCCGCGACAAGAAGATCGAGGGGATTTCCGGCGTCGCCGACGAATCCGATCGGATCGGCGTGCGCGTGGTGATCGAACTGAAACGCGACGCCACGCCCGATGTCGTCCTGAACCAGCTCTACCGCTTCACGCCCATGCAAACCTCCTTCGGCTGCAACATGCTGGCGCTGAACGGTGGCCGCCCCGAACAACTCACCTTGCGCGATTTCCTCACGCATTTCATCACCTTCCGCGAGGAAGTGGTGGCCCGCCGCACAGCCTTCGAACTCCGCAAGGCCCGCGAACGCAGCCACATCCTCTGTGGCCTCGCCGTCGCCGTGTCGAACGTCGACGAAGTCGTCCGCACCATCCGCGCCTCTGCCGATGCCGCCGAGGCGCGCGAGAAACTGATGACCCGCCGCTGGCCCGCCGCCGACATCGCGGCCTATATCCGCTTGATCGACGACCCGTCGCACACGATGAACGACGACGGCACCTACAACCTCTCCGAGGCTCAGGCCCGCGCCATCCTCGACCTCCGCCTGCAACGCCTCACAGCACTTGGCGTGAAGGAAGTCACCGACGAACTCGAAGACCTCGCCGCCAAGATCAAGGATTACCTCGAAATCCTGTCGTCCCGCGACCGCATCATGGCCATCATCTCGGACGAACTCCGCGAAGTGAAAGCCGCCTTCGCCGTCCCCCGCCGCACCGAGATCCAGGACTGGTCCGGCGATATGGAGGATGAAGACCTCATCGAACGCGAAGACATGGTCGTCACCATCACCTCCGGCGGCTATATCAAGCGCACGCCGCTTGCCGAATTCCGGTCGCAGAACCGGGGCGGCAAGGGCCTGTCCTCGATGCAGACGAAGGAAGACGACGTCGTCACCACGCTCTTCGTGGCGAACACGCACACCCACCTCCTCTTCTTCACGACCGACGGCATGGTCTACAAGATGAAGACGTGGCGCCTCCCCCTCGCGGGTCGCACGGCCAAGGGCAAGGCCATCGTCAACATCCTGCCCATCGAAACCGGCGTCTCCATCGCCGCCCTCATGCCCGTGGACGTGCCCGAGGAAGACTGGGCCAACCTCCAGATCGTCTTTGCAACCTCTGACGGCGACGTCCGGCAGAACGACCTCAGCGATTTCACCAACGTCATGCGCAACGGCAAGATCGCGATGAAGCTGCCGGAAGGCGTGTCCCTCGTGAACGCGGCGATTGCCGATGAAAACGACGACGTCATGCTGGTCACGGCAGGCGGCCGCGCCATCCGCTTCTCCACCACCGAAATCCGCGTCTTCAAATCGCGCGGCTCCACCGGCGTGCGCGGCATCCGGCTGGCAGAGGGTGACAAGGTCGTCTCCATGGCCATCATCCGCCATTTCGAAGCGACCCCCGAAGAACGCGAAGCCTATCTGAAACAACGCCGCCTCATGGCAGGCGCGGTGGACGATGACGCCGAGGCTGACGATGATGAAGAAAGCGTCACCGCAGCGGTCGGCCAGCTGTCCACCGAACGCTACGCCGAAATGTCCGCCGCCGAAGACCTGATCCTGACGATCACCGCAGGCGGCTCGGGCAAGCTCTCCTCCTCGCACGGCTACCCCGTGCGCGGTCGCGGCGGCATGGGCGTCAAGGCGATGGACGGCGCGATGCGCGGCGGCAAGCTCGTCGCCTCCTTCCCCGTGGAAATGTCCGACCAGATCATGCTCGCCACCTCCACCGGCCAGTCGATCCGCGTCCCCGTGGACCAGATCAGCTTCCGCTCCCGCTCCGCAGGCGGGGTGAAGGTCTTCAATGTTGGCGCGGATGAAGAGGTCGTCTCCGTCGCCCGCGTCGCCGAACAGGGCGATGAATGACCTTGCCGCGCGGCTGGCCGACCTTGCCGCGCAAGGGAAGACAATAACTTACGGCGCGCTGGCCCGCGATCTGGGCTGGCGCGTCGCAGACCTGACCGCCGCCCTCGAACGCCTGATGGAAGAAGACGCCGCCGCAGGCCGCCCCCAGCGCGCGGCGCTGATGGAGGGGCGCCTCTCCAACGGCCTGCCCGCGCAAGGCTTCTTCCTGAAACTCGCCGCACTCGGCATCCACCCCGCCGACCCGGCCAGCTATGTCAGCGAAACCCGCGGCCGCCTCTGGCAGGATCCTCCACAAAGATCCTGATTGCACACGCATGGTGACCCCTCTCGCCATACCCCTGAATTTTCGCAGAAAATTCGCCCGCTATCTTGCTCGCAGAGCAAGCACGCCCCCTGCATCAGCGCACAGCACCCGCGCGCCAGTCTCTATTTCGTGCATCTGAAGGGAATGTTAGCACCTCGCCGACCGGCCTTCGAAGCCGGGATCGCAGCACGAACCGGGACAGGACACCCACCATGCAAGCACTTTCCACCTTCGGCCCCCTCGTCGGCCGCGTTCTCATCGGCCTCCTCTTCCTTCTTGCCGGTCTCGGCAAGCTGGGCGATGTCGCAGGCTTCTCGGGCTACCTCGCCTCCGGCGGCCTTCCGGCCTTCCTCGCCTGGCCTGCCGTGATCTTCGAAATCGCCGTGGGCCTCCTCTTGATCATCGGCTACCAGACCCGGATCGTGGCGCTGGCCACCGCCGCCTTCTGCGTGGTGGCGGGCGTCCTTTACCACTTCGCCCCTGCTGACCAGATGCAGATGGCCATGTTCCTCAAGAACCTCGCCATCGCCGGTGGCCTTCTGATGTTCGCCATCCACGGCCCGGGCAAACTCGCCCTCGACAAGGCCTGACGCGCCACTCCCTCTCCCCCGAGGGGGAGAGGGCGGGGGTGAGGGGCTTTCCCTTTCCCCCCAAACCCCCTAAATCCCTCGCCATGAGCGATACACTCCACATCATCGGCGGCGGCATGGCCGGGTCCGAGGCCGCCTGGCAGGCCGCCCGCATGGGCGTCCGCGTCGTGATCCACGAAATGCGCCCCACCGTCGGCACCTTCGCCCACCGCACGGGGCACCTTGCGGAAATGGTCTGCTCCAACTCCTTCCGCTCCGATGATGACGAACGTAACGCAGTGGGCCTCTTGCACTGGGAAATGGGCGCCGCCGACGGGATCATCATGCAAACCGCTCGCGCCCACCGCCTGCCCGCAGGCGGCGCGCTGGCCGTGGACCGCGACCCCTTCGCCGAATCCGTCACCCGCACCCTGCGCAACCATCCCCTGATCACGGTCGAGGATGGGGAAATCACCGACCTCCCCACCGAAGGCCACTGGATCATCGCCACCGGCCCCCTCACCTCCGGCGCGCTTGCGCAAAGCATCCGCGCGGCAACGGGTGCCGAACACCTCGCCTTCTTCGACGCCATAGCCCCCATCGTCTATGCCGAGACGGTGGACATGTCCGTCGCCTGGATGCAGTCCCGCTACGACAAGGGCGAAACGGTCGAAGAACAGACCGCCTACATGAACTGCCCGATGGACAAGGCCCAGTACGACGCCTTCATCGACGCCCTGCTGGCCGCCGAAAAAACCGAATTCCACGAAGGCGAGACGGCGGGCTATTTCGACGGCTGCCTTCCCATCGAAGTCATGGCCGAACGCGGCCGCGAAACCCTCCGCTTCGGCCCGATGAAGCCGGTGGGCCTGACCAACCCGCACCGCCCGGACGTCAAACCCCATGCAGTGGTGCAACTGCGCCGCGACAACAAACTCGGCACGCTCTACAACATCGTCGGCTTCCAGACCAAGATGAAATATGGCGCGCAAACCGCTGTTTTCAAAACCATTCCGGGCCTTGAAAACGCCTCCTTCGCGCGCCTAGGTGGCATCCACCGCAACACCTTCATCAACTCGCCCACGCTGCTGGATGATCGCATGCGCCTGAAATCCCGCCCCAACCTGCGCTTCGCGGGACAGGTCACGGGCGTCGAAGGCTATGTCGAATCCGCCGCAATGGGCCTGCTGGCCGGTCGCATGGCAGCAAGCCAGATCCTCGGCCGCGACCTGCCCCCGCCGCCGCCCGACACGGCGATGGGCGCGCTGATCACCCACATCACGGGCGGGGCGGATGCCAAGACCTTCCAGCCCATGAACGTCAATTTCGGCCTCTTCCCCCCGATCGACGCCAAGGGCGGCCGCCGCGGCCGCAAGGACCGCTACAAGGCCTATACCGACCGCGCGAAGGACAGCTTCACCCGCTGGCTCGCCGCGCAATAGGCCCCGCGATGGCGCCATTCCGCACCCGCTTCGCCCCGTCTCCCACCGGCCCCCTGCATCTCGGCCACGCCTATTCCGCCATCCTCGCCCATGACATGGCCCGCGCCGCAGGCGGCGCGTTCCTGCTGCGCATGGAAGACACCGACCTCGACCGCTGCCGCCCCGAATGGGAAGCGCAGATCGTCGAAGACCTGCGCTGGCTCGGCCTCAGATGGGATGGCCCCATCCACCGCCAATCCGACAAGATCGCCGCCTACAACGCCCGCCTCGAACCGCTGGCAGACCGCGGCCTCCTCTACCCCTGCGCCTGCACCCGCGCCGATATCCGCGCGGCCCTCTCCGCCCCGCAGGAAGGCGTGGCCTTCAACGTCTATCCCGGCACCTGCCGCCACCGCCCGATGTCAGACCGCCGCCCCGGCGACGCGCTGCGCCTGAACCTCGCCGCCGCCCTCGACGCCCTTCCCGACGCGCCCTCCTTCACCGAAACCGGCCCCGCCCATGCAGGCCCCCACCGGATCGACCGCGCCAAGGCCCTGTCGCAGATCGGCGACGTGGTCCTGTCGCGCAAGGGCGAAGACATCGTCGCCTATTTCCTCGCCTCCGCCTTCGACGATGCTGACCAGGGCATCACCCATGTCATCCGCGGCGAAGACCTTTTCGACTTCACCCCCGTTCAGGTCATCCTGCAACGCCTGCTCGGCCTGCCGACCCCCCTCTACCACCACCACCGCCTGATCCGCGACGACCAGGGCAAACGCCTCGCCAAACGCGACGATGCCCGCGCCATCGCCAAATACCGCGCCGACGGCGCCACCCCGCAGGACATCCGCCGCATGACAGGCCTCTGACCCCTGCCGCTTCATCCATTCTCAAATATCCTCGATGCGGGTGAATTGGCGCATGGCACCAAGACGGGGCGCGAGCGCCCCCTTCCCTCACGCCATCGGCGCGCTCAGCACCACCTCGCCCCCATCCCGAACCGCCGTGTAGAAGCAGGATCGCCGGTTCGTATGACAGGCCGGCCCCTCCTGCTCCACCAGCGCCAGAAGGCAATCCCGATCACAATCCACCCGCAGTTCCACCAGCCGCTGCACATGGCCCGACGTCTCGCCCTTCACCCAGAAAGCCGCCCGCGACCGGCTCCAATAGGTCACGCGCCCCGTCTCCAGCGTGCGCGCCACGGCCTCGGCATTCATCCACGCCATCATCAGCACCTCGCCCGACACGGGGTCCTGCGCGATGCAGGGGATCAACCCATTGGCATCATACTTTAGGCTTGCGGGGTCAAAGGACATCGGTCCTCTCCTTGGCAGGGGCGTCAGAGGGGTCTATCTAAGAGGGATGCCGCAAAAGGAAAAGCCATGAGCGACACAGATCTCGTCAAGCTCTATTCGGGCCGCATCCTCGAACTCGCCGCCGACATGCCGCTGACGGGCCGCCTGCCCAATCCCGACGGCACAGCCAGGAAGCGCTCTCCCCTCTGCGGCTCCACCGTCACCGTGGACGTCACGCTCGACGGCGACCGTATCGCCGATTACCGGCAGGACGTGAAGGCCTGCGCGCTGGGTCAGGCCTCTGCCTCCGTCTCCGCCCGCGTCGTGATCGGCCGCTCGCGGGACGAGATCGCCACGGCCCGCACCGAACTCGAAGCCATGCTCAAGCGCGGCGGTGCTGTCCCCGCCGCCCCCTTCGACGGGCTGGAAGTGCTGCTCCCCGCCCGCGACTATGCCAACCGCCACGCCTCCATCCTCCTCGCCCTCGACGCAACCCTTGCGGCCATGGACGAGGCGCTCAAGGCCCGCGCGGCGGTCTGATCGTCAACCTGCCCTTAACCTGGCCATGAAAAAAACCGCCGCACGTCCTGCGACGGCGGCGGTCAGTGGCGTTTCGTTCTTCGGATGGGCAGGGCTGCCATCCGGGTGCCGCTTGGGGACAGGCACGTGGAACCGAAAGCGCAGGCAGAACTCAGGCAGAAAACAGGTGCAGCGACAGCACCAGCATGGAGAAAAGCGCAACCACCCCGATCGTATCCTCGATCACCGTCGCGCGAGAGCGGGAAAGAATGTCCTTCATATCCGTCAGCATCGTCACCCTCCATGACTTGTTGCTGATTTGTTCTCATAATTCTCGACTCGTGTAAAGAACTTTTTAAGAACATTCGCGTTCATATCAAGAACACTCCCTCCCCCAGACATGGGGGAGGGTTGGGGAGGGGGTTGCCTGGGCGCAAAATGAAAACGCGTGCCGGCTTCACGCAAGAACCGGCAACGGCGGCCCTATCCCACCCCGATCAACCGGATCGCCCGGTCCTGATCCAACAGCCATAGCAGCAGCCGCGCCGCCTTCCCGCGCGGCCCTTCCAGCGCCGGATCATCGGCCAGCAACCGCCGCGCGTCGGTCTGCGCAATCGCCATCAGCGCCCCCTGCCGCTCCAGATCCGCCACCCGGAACCGCGGCAACCCCGACTGCGCCGTCCCGATCAGGTCGCCCGCCCCCCGCATCGCCAGGTCCTCCTCGGCAATGCGGAACCCGTCCTCCGTATCCCGCAACACCTTCAGCCGTCGCTCGCCCCCCTCGCTCAATGGTGCCTGATACATCAGCAGGCAAGTCGACTCCGCCGCCCCCCGCCCCACACGGCCCCGCAACTGATGCAGCTGAGCCAGCCCGAATGTCTCCGCCCGCTCGATCACCATGATCGAGGCATTGGGCACGTTCACCCCCACCTCGATCACCGTCGTCGCCACCAGCACCTTCGTCTGACCGGACACAAACCGCGCCATCGCGGCATCCTTCTCGGCAGGCGGCATCTGGCCATGCACCATCCCCACCACATCGCCCAGGGCCGCGCGCAGGTGCTGGAACCGCGCCTCGGCGCTGGCATAGTCCAGCACCTCTGAGTCCTCGACCAGCGGGCAAACCCAATAGGCCTGCCGCCCCTCGGCCACCGCCTTCGCCAGATGGCCCACCACCTCCTCCATCCGTGCCGTCGGCACCAGCGCGGTGCGAATGGGCTTCCGCCCCGGCGGCTTCTCGTCCAGCACGGACACATCCATGTCGCCATAGGTCGCCAGCGCCAGCGATCGCGGGATGGGCGTCGCCGTCATCACCAGCGTATCCGTCGCCGCTCCCTTCGCGCCCAGTTCCATCCGCTGCGCCACGCCGAAACGGTGCTGCTCGTCCACCACCGCCAACCGCAGATCGGCGAAATGAACATCCTTCTGGAACACCGCATGCGTCCCCACCAGCACCGCAATCCGCCCCTCGGCCAGATCGCGCAGCTTAGCCGCCCGCTCCGCCCCCTTGTCGCGCCCCGTCAGCAATTCCAGCCGCACCCCCGCCGCAGCCGCCAGCGGCTCCAGCCCCGCGAAATGCTGCCGCGCCAGAATCTCGGTGGGTGCCATCATCACGCCCTGCCCTCCCGCCTCCACCGCGATCAGCAGCGCGAGGAAGGCCACCAGCGTCTTCCCAGCCCCCACATCCCCCTGCAACAGGCGGTTCATGCGGAACGGCCCCTCCATATCCCCCGCAATCTCGGCCACCGCCCGCGCCTGCGCCCCGGTCAGCGCATAGGGCAACCCCGCCACCACCTTCGCCCGCAGACGGCCATCCCCAACCGTCGGCAACCCCTTCTGCTTCCTCAGCGTCGCCCGCGCCAGCGCAAGCGTCAGCTGATGCGCCAGCAATTCGTCATAGGCCAGGCGCTGCCGTGCCGGATGCGTGGGCGCAAGGTCCGCCGCACCAACAGGCCGATGCATCGCCTCCACCGCCTCGCGCCAGGACGGCCACCCCTCCCGCGCCAGCAGCGGCCCGTCAATCCATTCCGCCAGCACAGGCGTGCGGGCCAAGGCCCCCGCCACCGCCTTCGCCACAACCTTTTGCGTCACCCCCGCTGTCAGCGGATAGACGGGCTCGAAGAGCGGCAACTCTCCCGCCTCCTCCACCCGCAGCACATGGTCGGGATGCACCATCTGCGCGATCCCGTCGAACAGCTCCACCCGCCCCGACACCAGCCGCCGCTGCCCCGTGGGCAACAGCCGCTGCAGAAAATCCCCCCGCGCGTGAAAGAAGACCAGCGTGAACTCCAAAGCCGCATCCCGCACCATCACGCGATAGGGCTTCCCCTTGGTCCGCGGCGGGAAATGCGCCCCCACCTCCACCTCCACCGTCACGACGCAAGGCGGCACCAGCTCGCGCACGGATGCCTTCCGCGCCCGATCCACCCCCGAATGCGGCAACAGGAACAGCAGGTCCTTCGGCCTCTCCACCCCCAGCCCCGCCAGGGCCTTCGCCGTCTTCTCCCCCACGCCCTCCAGCGTTTCCAGCCCCGCGAATAGCGGGAAAAGCTCGGGCGGCCTGCTCATGCGTCCCCGATCAGGGCCAGCCACCCGTCCTCGTCGATCATCTTCACGCCAAGCCGCTCGGCCTCCTTCGCCTTCGACCCCGCCCCCGGCCCAGCAACCAGCAGGTCCGTCTTGGCAGAAACCGACCCCGCCACCTTCGCCCCCAAGGCCTCCGCCCGCGCCTTCGCCTCGGCCCGCGTCATCTTCTCCAGCGTCCCGGTGAACACCACCGTCAAACCTGCAACCGGCGACTCCGTCGCCCGCGCCTCGGGCGGCTGGATATCCAGATGCGCCACCAGCCGCGCGATCGACGCCCGCTCCTCGGGGTTCGCCAGCGTATCCGACAGCGACAGCGCCAGCACCGGCCCGATCCCGTCGCCCGTGATCAACTCACGCCACGCCGCCGCAGCCTCTTCCGGCACCGCGAGCGAAGCCACCGCCCGATCCCGCGCCTCCTTCACCCGCGCGCGCCGCCCTTCGGCCACGGCCGCCGCCCGCTCCTCCAACTCTGCCTCATCCGCCGCGCGATGCGCCAACGCCGCAGGCCGCGCCAGATCGACCGCCGCAACCAGCGCGTCCCATGTCAGGTAATGCCGCGCCAGATCCTGCGCCGCCACCTCGCCCACATGCCGCATCCCCAAGGCAAAGATCACCCGCGCCAGCCCGATCCGCCGCCGCTCGCGGATCGCGGCCCAAAGGTTGGTGACAGACTTCTCGCCGAACCCATCGCGATTCTTCAGCTTCTGCAAGGGGTTCGCCGCATCCCGTGCCTCAAGCGTGAAGATATCCGCAGGCTCCCGCACCGGCAGGATGTCGTCGGCAAAGAACATCTCCACCTGCTTCCGCCCCAACCCCTCGATATCGAAGGCCGAGCGTGAAACGAAATGCACCAGCCGCTCCACCGCCTGCGCGGGGCAGATCAGGCCCCCGGTGCAGCGGCGCACCGAATCCCCCTCCTCCCGCACCGCAGCAGACCCGCATTCCGGGCAGAGATGGGGGAAGACATAGGGCACCGCCCCCTCCGGCCTGCGCGACATGTCCACATCCGCCACCTTCGGGATCACATCCCCCGCGCGGTAGACCTGCACCCAGTCGCCCACACGGATATCCTTGCCACCCCGGATCACCTCACCGCGCGAGTCGCGCCCCGCGATGTAATCCTCGTTATGCAGCGTCGCATTCGACACCACGACCCCGCCCACGGTGACAGGCGCCAGCCGCGCCACAGGTGACAGCGCCCCCGTCCGCCCCACCTGAATGTCGATCGCCTCCAGCCGCGTCCAGGCCAGTTCGGCCGGAAACTTGTGCGCGATCGCCCAGCGCGGCGTGGTCGACCGGAACCCCAGCCGCGCCTGAAGCGACAGGTCATCCACCTTGTAGACCACCCCGTCGATGTCATAGCCCAAGGACGCTCGCATCGCCTCGATCCGTCGGTACTGCGCCAGCATCTCCTCCGGCCCGGCGCAAAGCACGGTCAGCGGATTCACCTGAAATCCCAAAGCCTTCAGCCGCGCGATTGCAGCAAATTGCGAACCCGCCAAGGGCTCTGACAGCGCCCCCCAGGCATAGGCAAAGAACCGCAGGGGCCGCGTCGCCGTGATCCCCGCATCCAGCTGCCGCAGCGATCCCGCCGCCGCATTGCGCGGATTGGCAAAGACCTTGCCCCCGCTCGCCGCCTGCCGCGCATTCAGCGCCGCGAAATCGGCATGCGACATGTAGACCTCACCCCGCACCTCCATCACGGCGGGCGCGCCCGCAACCCGGCGCGGAATATCGGCAATCGTCAGGGCATTTTCGGTGACATTCTCCCCCACCTCGCCATCGCCCCGCGTCGCCGCCTGCACCAGAACCCCGCCCTCATAGCGCAAGGAAAGCGACAGCCCGTCGATCTTCGGCTCTGCCACATAGGCGATGCGCGCCTCTGTCCCCAGAAAGGATCGCACCCGCCCGTCGAAATCCGCCACTTCCGCATCATCAAAGGCATTGGCAAGCGACAGCATCCGCACCTCGTGGCGGATCTGGCCGAAACCGTCCGACACCGGCGCACCCACCTGGTCGCTGGGGCTATCGGCCCGTTTCAGATGGGGAAACCGCGCCTCGATCTCTGCGTTGCGCCGCTTCAGCGCGTCATAATCGGCGTCCGAAATCTCGGGCGCGTCCAGCATGTGATAGGCTTGGTTCGCCGCCGCGATCTCGGCCGCAAGGCGGGCCAGTTCGTCGCGCGCTTCCGCTTCGGTCAGCGCTGCAGGATCCCTATCACCAGTCATCTCCGCCCCCTTCGATCGCCCCCCAAGGTTTAGGGGGCGACCGGGGCCTCGTCCAGAAGGCTCGATCGCCGATCAGCTTGCGGCGGCGATGGAAACCCGGCGATGCGCGATCTCGGGCACCGGATCGCGCATCACATAGCCGCGCCCCCAGACCGTCTCGATATAGTTGTCACCGCCCGTCGCCTCGGCCAGCTTCTTGCGCAGCTTGCAGATGAAGACGTCGATGATCTTCAGTTCCGGCTCGTCCATCCCCCCATAAAGGTGGTTCAGGATTGTGTAAACTGACGTGGAAGATCAATCGGTTAGGCTTTTTGTTTCCCCCGGACAAATGCCGAACACCCTAGCAACCTTGAAACGCGAGATATCATGACTTGTCAGCTTTACCGCCACTTCGACGCAGAGGGCCGATTGCTTTACGTCGGCATATCTCTCAGCGCGGTGGAGCGGCTAAAGCAGCATGTCGCGCGGTCTGGATGGTCGGCAGAGATTGCCAGCATCACGGTTGAAACCCATGCGGACAGAGAAGCCGCCATGAAGGCCGAGCGCGAAGCGGTGGAGCGTGAGCGCCCGCTATACAACAAGCAGCTTGTGCCGAAGGGCCAGCTTCGGATGCCCTTCCCTGATGGCTTCAACGAAAGCGAGTATGACGGCGACATACCCAAGCTTGGCGCGAAGTTCCATGACGCCATTGGCTGGAAAACGCATGTGCGGTTTGAAGGGTCTGATGATGGCCTTCTGTATATCTACAGGGGCGAGGCCAAGCCGATTGCGCTGGACTTTGAGAAGCTGCGCGCCTTGGCGGAAATGGCGGATCGTGCCAAAAAGTGGCGTGACGACTTCAACGAAATCCACGCAGATTTGGTGCGCGAAGTTGGCTTTGAACTGTGACGCCGCCGCAGTTGCCGCTGTGCGGGCCGCCATCGCCGCAGTGTTGAACAGGCCGCAGGGGCCGGGAGATGGAGAGAAGTGATGGAGCGCAAATGTGACGATTGCGGATTGCCAATTTCAATTTGCAACGCGATCACGGCGGTAAGGCTTGCTGCGACGCGGAACGGGCAAGAGGCGGTTAAGGCAGCACTGGCAAATGCCGGATTCCCACCCCCCGGAGCCTGACCATGTGGCATCGCATTGACGACCCCGACCACCCGCCGCCGAAGGATGGGACGCTGGTTCGCTTGAGAAGCGAGAATTACACCCCGACAGATTGTTTCTTCTGGAACAAGCCCAACCGCCGATGGGAAACGCATGTTTTCGCACTCGCGCGGAAGTGTGTCGGATGGTGGGATAGCGCGCTTGAACAACCCACCCACTGGAAACCCGCAGAGGACACGCCATGACCAACCTTGACGACCTGATCGCGCGGCTGAACCGAGAGATTTATGCCATTCTTGGCCCCGAAGGCGCGGACTATTCGGAAGAGCCTGTTACGTTCTACATCGAAGCCGCCGCCGCGCTGGAAGCCCTGCGCGATGAGGTGGCGTGGAAGGTGGAGGCCGCATATCGAGAGGGATTGGATAAGGGCATATGGGATGGGTTCGGCGGGCCGGAAAACCCAGAAGAAGCGACTAAGGCTTGGATGGCAAGCAAAGCCCGCGCCGCCCTTGCGGAGAATACCATTCTGCCGAAAGATGACGCGCAAGCCTTCTGCTCAAAGGCTGCAAGGGCCAACATTGTCGAAGGCATTGCCGCGCGTATATACCTGCTGCAACGCTACGATTTTGGCGGCATCAATGGCATGGATGAAGCGAAGCTAGGCGAGTATTTGGAATTTGAGGACGTGGCGAAAGTTCTAGCCGCCGCCCTTACGGATCAATAACCCCCCACGCCTTCCACGTTCCCGGAGTTCCGGCTGTCGTGCAGACCCAGCCGATTTTCCCCGCCGCAGACGGCGCGTTGTTGAACACGATATCACCGCGCGCCCAGGTGCCAGTCGTCGGGGCCGCGCTGGAATAGGTGAGCGCCCGCGCCGAGTTGTTGAGGCCGAGGAACAGCGCCGGAAAATTGACGCTTTCCCCGACAGCAGAAGACCGCCCATAAGTGGCCGTGGTGGTGTTGCTGTTGATATTCATCAGCGGGCTGGAGAACGAGCCGAACCCCATTTCCAAGCCGACGCCATCTGTCTTATACCGCAGCCGCCAAGGATAGCTGATCCCTGTCGTCGTGTGCCGCGATGTGACGATGTTCCCGCTTTCGGTGCCGAGGTCGGCGCTACAGGTGGCATTTGTCCCCCGAAACCCACCCATGTCGTTCCGCAAAGCGCGCGGGCCGTTGGCTTGTTCCGTCATCAGCTTTTGGCCCAAGCCAGCCGAAAAATCGGTGATCATGCAGCCGATCATCGTGCCATTCCATTGGGCGTTATCCCCGTTCCCATCTTCGGCATAACAGCCGATCAGAACGGATTGATTGCTGGCGTAGAACGACCCTAGCCCACATTCTCCAAGTAAGTCGCTGATTTCGCTGTCGTAATCGTGATATTTCGCATATAAATCATGGCGTTGACGGC